>NZ_AMQY01000001.1 GCF_000334215.1 Vreelandella jeotgali Hwa
CCCCCACGACCGGGCAGATTCCCATGCGTTACTCACCCGTCCGCCGCTCGACGCCCACCCGAAGGTGTCGTTTCCGCTCGACTTGCATGTGTTAGGCCTGCCGCCAGCGTTCAATCTGAGCCATGATCAAACTCTTCAGTTTACAATCATATAGTGCATAAGCTGCACCAAACCTGGCTCAAGGTTTCAAACGTATCTCAAACGGATTCCATGCCTGCTGAAAACAGCAGCACACCGAATCCTGACGAGTCGCTTGCCTTGATATTGGGTGATTTGTCACCCACGCCGGCAAGCGCCCACATGAATTACCTGATCAACTTGTTAAAGAGCGTCTCGCGGGCCGTGTCGGCTGCGAGGAGGGCGTATTCTACACCCCTTGATGTTCCTGTCAACGACGATGCCGAAATAAAACCAAACCAAGACATCGCGTAACCGACTGACAGACAAGGCCTTTTCGGGCCCTGCACCGCCGGCAACGCGGGGCATCGCCGGCAGCGAAGGGTCATAGTAAAGCCTGAACGGGGATTTGGCAAGGGAAGACCTGCCTATTAACGGCCCGGCCTCAGCTTACGCCAAACAGCCTGGGCCGGCCCCGACACCACATAAGCACCGAAAAGCAGCAACAGCATGGCCGAAGGCTCAACGGATATCATCACGAAGCCCAGCACGACCGCCAGCAGGACAACAAAAGGCACGGGCTTTTTGAAATCAATATCCTTGAAGCTGTAGTAGCGGATATTGCTCACCATCAGAATACCGGAGGCCGCCACGACGCACAGCATCAGCAGCTTGAAACCGATTTCATTGGCATCAAAGCTGTTGAATGTCCAGACACTTGCGGCAATCAGGGCAGCGGCAGAAGGGCTGGGGAGACCGATGAACCACCTTTTGTCCACACTGCCAATCTGCACGTTGAAGCGCGCCAGGCGCAAGGCCGCACAGGCCACATACAGAAACGCCACAACCCAGCCGGTCTTGCCGATATCCTGCAGAATCCAGGTAAATGCGACCAGCGCCGGCGCCATGCCGAAGGAAAGCATATCGGCCAGGCTGTCGTACTCGGCGCCAAACTCGCTTTGCGTATTGGTCATGCGCGCGACGCGCCCATCCAAGCCATCAAGGACCATGGCAATGAAAATCGCAATGGCCGCTGCCGAAAAATCGCCGTTGATGCCTGCTACCACGGCAAAAAAGCCGGAGAAAAGCGCTGATGTGGTAAACAGGTTGGGCAGCAGGTAGATGCCTTTCCGGCGAACGGTTTCACCCCCTTCCATGGACTCCTCGATCACATCGGTTTCGCGCATGAAGGTAGCGGCCAGGTCTTCCTGGCGATGGCTATCTGCATCCGCACCCTGCGTCTCAGATGCCGAAGAGGGCGCGGCATCACGAGTATCCTGCGTCATAGCTCATATCCTGATGAATCGTGAAGGGCTTTCAGGTCGAAAGCGGTCTTCAACTGACATTAAACGGCCTGTTACTCCGCCTCATTTTACATGGTGGCAGCATGTCCTCCACCAGGCGCGTCTTACTGACGCTCATTACATACAAAAAAGGCGCGCCCGGCCAACAGCCGGGCGCGCCTCTGCTCAACGCGCCGAAGCGACGTTGTCTGTGGCAGGCGATGCCGCTCTGCCTAGTTTTTCTCTTTATCAACCAGCTGGTTAGCCGCAATCCAGGGCATCATGCCGCGCAGCCGGGCACCAACCTTTTCCATCTCGTGCTCGGCATTGAGACGACGACGCGCGGTCATGGACGGATAGTTGGTTTCACCTTCGTTAATAAACATTTTGGCATATTCACCGGTCTGAATATCCTTCAGCGCACTGCGCATGGCCGCCCGGGACTGCTCGTTGATAATCTTCGGGCCGGTCACGTATTCGCCATACTCCGCGTTATTGGAGATGGAGTAGTTCATGTTGGCCACGCCGCCTTCATACATCAGGTCAACGATCAGCTTGAGCTCGTGGAGGCATTCGAAATAAGCCATTTCCGGCGCGTAACCCGCTTCGGTCAGCGTCTCGAAACCGGCCCTTACCAGCTCAACGGTGCCGCCGCAAAGCACAGCCTGCTCGCCGAACAGATCCGTCTCGGTTTCATCCTGGAAGGTGGTTTCGATAATACCGCTACGACCACCGCCGATACCGGCGGCATAGGACAATGACAGCTCCTTGGCATTACCCGATGCGTCCTGATGGATAGCCACCAGATCAGGAATACCGCCGCCACGGACAAACTCACTGCGTACGGTATGGCCCGGTGCCTTGGGCGCAATCATGACCACGTCCAGATCCTTGCGCGCTTCGATCTGGTTATAGTGGACGTTGAAACCGTGGGCAAAGGCCAGCGTTGCGCCTTCCTTCAGATGGGGAGCCATCTCGTTTTCGTAGATGGCTTTCTGGTTTTCGTCGGGCGCCAGCATCATCACAACATCGGCCGTCTTGCACGCCTCGGCGACGGTGGCCACCTTGAGCCCGGCGGCTTCAGCCTTGGCAGCGGATGCAGAGCCTTCACGCAACGCGACGGTCACATCCACCCCGGACTCTTTCAGGTTGTTGGCGTGGGCATGGCCCTGAGACCCATAGCCGACGATAGCCACTTTCCTGGATTGAACAAGAGAAAGGTCACAGTCTTTATCGTAAAAAACGCGCATGATTGAGCACTCCAGCAGACATCAAGTAAGGCAATGGCTCCTTGAATAACAGACAGGACATTGCCGCCGTTACCAGCAGCCCCGGCATCCAGGCGCGGGGCATGAGATGGCCATGACTCTACGCCATCGTGACTATTGCGTAAAACGCTATATTTGCAATATAACATTGCAAATATTGCAACATGAGGCCGCCAATGGACTTCCGCCTGTTTCACTACTTTCTGACACTCGCCGATACGCTGCACTATGGTCGCGCCAGCGAACGCTGCCACGTCAGCTCTTCAACGCTGAGTCGCGCCATCCGACAACTGGAAGACACACTCGCTACCACGCTGTTCGAGCGCGATAATCGTCACGTCACCCTCACTCGGCAAGGCCTTCAGTTTCAGCGCTATGCCCGCGATGCGCTGGAGCAGTGGGATAGCATCAAACGCACTCTCGCCGATGACACGGCACGCCTGACCGGCTCCATCAGCATCTACTGCTCTGTTACCGCCAGCTATAGTTTCCTCTACACGCTGCTCAGTGACTTTCGCCTCTGCTATCCCGGCATCGAATTCAGGCTTCACACCGGCGACCCGGCCAACGCCATGACCCGTGTATTATCCGGTGACGATGACATGGCCATCACGCCCAGGCCGCGCACGCCCCCGCCGACGCTGGCCTTCAAGTCACTGACCCGCTCGCCGCTTCTTTTTATCGCTCCGGATGAGCCACCGGCGTGGCTTCCTGCGGCCCCCGAAAGCTCGACTGCCGATCAGTGGCGCGATGTGCCCATGATCCTGTCCGAGGCCGGCCTGTCGCGGGAATACGCGGATACCTGGTTCAAGGCGCTGGGCATATCGCCGCGGATTTATGCACAAGTCGCTGGCCACGAAGCCATTGTCAGCATGGTCGGGCTGGGGTTCGGTATTGGAGTAGTGCCAAGGATTGTGCTGGACAACAGCCCGCTGGCCGATCGCGTTCGGGTACTCCACGTCAAGCCTGAGCTGCCCCACTACGATGTCGGCCTCTGTGTTCTCAATCGGCGCCTGAAACGGCCGCGACTCCAGGCACTGTGGAATGCCGTCAGCGAACACCGACCGCGGAATACATGAAACACACATACAAAAACGGCAGGCGTATTGCCTGCCGATGCTCATGATGCGCTTGCGTGCATCCTGCTAACTGTCGGGGTTTTGGCCTGACGTGACTTCTTTTGCGTCAGCCTGCTGGCGGCGAGGGCGCACGTATAGCACCAGGGCGTGATCGACAAGCTCAAAGCCGTTTTCTTCTGCGATTTCCTGTTGCCGGCGTTCGATAACGTCATCGACAAATTCAATGATTTCGCCGCTGTCCAGACACACCATGTGGTCATGGTGTTCTTCCTGGGTCATCTCGAACACCGCGTGTCCACCGTCGAAATTATGACGGATGACAAGACCCGCCGACTCGAATTGAGTCAACACACGATAAACGGTGGCCAGGCCAACGTCTTCGCCGGCATCAATCAGCGTCTTGTAAACCTCTTCAGCGCTGAGATGATGCTGTCCCGAAGCATTTTCGAGAATCTGCAGGATTTTCACCCGCGGCAGGGTCACTTTCAGCCCGGCTTTACGCAATTCATGATTCTGATCGGCCATCGTCACTCTTCGCAGTAACAGGTTAGGTCGGGTATGATCGACCGAAACCACGATAGTGAAGAACAGGCGCAAATGCAAAAACTGACGAGAATCATCGCCCTCTCCGTAACCCTGACCGCCGTAGGCGGCTGCAGCACTTTGGGGGTATACAAACGCGACATTCCTCAGGGCAACCTGATCACCCAGGATATGGTCGAGCAGCTGCATCTCGGCATGGCCAAACAGCAGGTCAACCGGGTTATGGGCACCCCGTTGCTGGAAGCTCCCTTTGATGATCGCGAATGGGACTACGTCTTCCGGCTGGACAAGGCCTACGGCGGCGTTGAAACCCGACGGGTAACACTCACCTTCAACGATCGCGGGCAGCTGACCGATATCGAGAAAGAAGGCGATATCGACGAAGAGCTGCCGCTGGATGTCAACAATACGCCCGGCGCCAGCGAAGGCAACGATCCGATCCAGGCAGGTCCTGCACAGAACCCGCGGGCACCTACGCCCGATGCCGGCCCGGCGAGCACCCCCGGCAATCGACGGTGACTGCTCCCCGCCCTGAGCGCTGCTGCGCCACGGGCGGGGCTTCCCACGTCAACGGCTGCTACCGGCAATGTGCCGGCTTTACGCGAGCCTCAATGGGCAGAGACGGACAGCCCTGCCGTCTTTAACTGCACAATGCCCTGATGTTTGATATTCAGCGCTGCGTTGATGTCTCGATCATGGCGTGTATGACAGGCGGGGCACGCCCACGACCGGATGTTTAGCAGCATGGTGTCGCTTTTGTGTTGGCACACATGGCAGGTTTTGGAACCGGGGAACCATTGATCAAGTTTGACCAGGTGCTTGCCCTTTTCCTCGGCCTTGTATGCCAACTTTTCGATCAAGGCATGCCAGGACGCATCGCCAATGTGTCTGGCGAGCCTGGCATTTTTCATCATGTTCTTGACTTTCAGCGTCTCGACGATCACCGCTTGGTTATCGTCAACGATCTGTCGGGACAGTTTGTGCTGGAAGTCCTTGCGGGCATTAACGACCCGCTCGTGTGCCCTGGCCACAAGCAGGCGGGCTTTGGCCCGATTCGCACTGCCTTTCTGCTTGCGCGACAGCGCCTGTTGTTTGCGCTTGAGGTTCCGCTGCGCCTGCTTGAGGAAACGCGGATTGGCGATCTTGTGACCGTTCGAGTCGATGGCGAGGTGCGACAAGCCCATGTCGAGGCCGACAACGCCGGCTGCATCGACGGCCTTGAGCGGGGCCGGTGCTGCCTGTTCGGTTTCAAACAGCAGCGCGGCGTAATGCTTGCCGGTGACGGTGCGCGACAGCGTGATGCTCTTGAGCTTGCCGTCCATCGGGCGGTGAATACGCGCCTTGATGGCTTTAATCTTCGGCACCCTGATCCAGTTGTCGCCGCTGTTAACGCCGACGCAGTGGTAACTCGACTGCCGACCCCGCTTGCTTTTGAAACGCGGATAACCGGCTTTTTGTTTGGGGTCGAAAAAGCGCTGAAACGCCTGGTCGAGATGAAGGCACGCCTGCTGGAGCGCTATCGAATCCGACTCTGTCAGCCAGCCGTATTTACGCGATTTTTTGGCCACCGGCAGCAGCTTCTTGATGTCGTGCCTGGCGTTCAACGACTGGCCGTGACGCTTGTAGCGATGGGACATGATGCGAAGGCCGGCATTGTACACAAAGCGCACCGATCCGAACTGGCGATTGAGCCAATCGGCCTGCTCAGCGGTGGGGTAGATGCGTACTTTAACGGCTTTCAACATCACAACGCTCGGCATGACTGCATATACATTCAGTATAGATGGCACTACCGGGTAACGCAACCCCGTAGCAGTGCTGTTGCACTGCCCGCTTATATCCCCGCCCGCATTGGGCGAGGGTTTACGCGGCTTTTTGCTAACCGCCTCGTTGACGCCGAGCGCGGTGTCGCCTGGCATCCTTGGGATCAATGATGAGCGGCCGATAAACTTCCACCCGGTCGCCATCCTGCAGCCGGTAACCCTGCGGATGGCGCAGGACCTTGCCAAATATCCCCAGCTCCAGCTGCTGGAACAGGCTCGCGGGCAGCTCCGGAAACAGGCTCGGCAGATCGGCCTGGGCAACCGCTTGCGTTGCCGTGGTGTCGGACGCCACCTCCAGCCTGGCCAACTGCTGCTTGTTCGGCATCGCCATGGCCACTTCCACAATCAACGCATCACTCCTTGTTTGTGAATGACTCTCGCTGCGGTCTGTGCTGACCTTATGCGGTTAACGGCCGTAAAGCTCGTCGGCACGACGGGTGAAGGAGTCGACCAGCTGGCCCGCGATCTGCTGAAACAGCTTGCCAAACGCCATGCTCAACAGCCGGTTGGCAAACTCGAACTCCATCTCCAGACTGACCCGGCAGGTAGTGTCATCCACGGGAATGAACTGCCAGCGCCCCTTGAGGCGCTTGAACGGCCCCTTGACCAGCGACATTTCGATGCGCTCGGGCGTATAAAGGTCATTGTGCGTGGTAATCGTCTGCTCGACCCCGGCACGACCCAGTGTCATTTCGCCCACCAGGTGAACCTCATCGCGCTCGACCAGACGCGCCCGCCGACAGCCGGGTAAAAACTGCGGGTATTGCTCAAAGTCGTTCACCAGCTCGAACATTTGCTGGGGAGTATGCCGCACCAGGGCGGAACGATTCACGGTTGGCATTGACCTCTCCGCTGACTTCACAGTGCTCAAGGCGTATTATCGGGACAATTTCACCGAAATGGTATCACGCCTCTTCGCTCCGCGAAGAAGCCACCGACAGATCAATGACGAGGTGACATGGCCGCAAAGAAGGGAAAGACCAAAAAGGGGCCGGGCAACAACGTTATTGCCCAGAATAGAAAAGCGCGTTTTGAATATCACATCAACGAGACGTTCGAAGCCGGACTCGCGCTGGCCGGCTGGGAGATCAAAAGCCTGCGTGCCGGCAAGGCCCAACTCACCGACACCTATATTCTGGTGCGCCGTGGCGAAGCCTGGCTGCTGGGCAGCCACATCATGCCGCTCAACACCGCCAGCACCCATGAAATTGCCGACCCCACGCGCACCCGCAAGCTACTGCTACACCGTAAGGAAATCGCCAAGATATTTTCCAAAACCCAGGACAAGGGGCATACCTGTGTACCGTTAAAGCTGTACTGGAAACGCAATCTGGTCAAGTGTGAGCTGGCGCTGGTGACGGGCAAGAAACAGCACGACAAGCGCGCCACCGAAAAGGACCGCGACTGGCAGCGGCAAAAAGGCCGCATTATGCGGGAACAAAACAAGGGCTAGCTGGTCAATGAGGAGTGAGCACGTTACACTGCTCGAACGCTAAGGGGGCGACATGGTCTCGACGCCGGTGACAACCCCTGCGGTGCATGCCGAGAGCGTGATGTATCTCGTAAATCCAACATCACGAAAAATAGTCGCAAACGACGAAAACTACGCTCAGGGCGCGCTGGCAGCGTAAAAACTGCTAGCTTCTTGTCCGGCTCCAAAGCCATGTGCCTGTTCATGGCGGCGGAGATACGAGCTAAAAGTGACAGGACCGCAGTCGGCGGCGTCTTCACGTCGACTGTTAAATCGAAGAAGGCTCGCGTGACTGAATCCTGATCGTCGGAGTTAGCCGCGTTAAAACAAAAGACGTCATCTAAGCATGTAGAGCCAATGGGCGAGTGCTGGCGGACGCGGGTTCAATTCCCGCCGCCTCCACCAACATCAGGTTTCAGGAAGCACCAAAACGTTCCACAAACCGCATGAACAGGGGCCTCCGGGCCCCTTTCTTGTGTCTGGACGTCCCAAAATGATTCTTGACACCCCACCTGCCTGGGGGCATAAATGGGGGCATAACGTCGAGATCAATATGCTGATGCCCCCAAATGGAAGTAAAAGGCACAAAGCCCAGAACCACGGGCTTAACGCCCATGCGCTTTGTGCCAAGACCTGCTTTCCCTTGGGGGCATAAGCCAAAATTCGCCCCAAGGTGCCCCCAATGAGTCGCCAAATTAATAAGCTAACGGCTACGGCCATCAAGGCAGCCAAGCCCCAGGAAAAAATCTACAGGATGCCCGACGGTGGTGGCCTATACTTGGAGGTAGCTAAAACCGGCAGCAAGTACTGGCGCATGAAGTATCGCTACGGCGGTAAGGAAAAGCGTCTGTCTATCGGCGTATATCCAAACGTATCGCTGGCATCGGCACGCGAAGTCCGCGACGATGCAAAACGCCAGCTCGCTGAAGATATAGACCCCAGCACGGCCAAGCGCATTGCTCACCAGCAAGGTGTAGATGCATCAGCCAACACTTTTGGCGCTGTTGGCATGGAATGGCTTGAGCAGGTTCATCAGCACGATGTGGTGCCCGCACATTACATGCGCAACAAACGCCGGCTGGAACGTGACGCTTTTCCGATTATCGGCAAGCGCCCGCTGGCCAAGATCACGCCGCCCGAACTGCTGGATTGCCTGCGTCGCATCGAAGCACGCGGCCACATTGAGACTGCCCATCGCGTAAAAACATTGTGCGGCCAAATATTCCGATACGGCATTGCCACAGGACGAGCGGAGCGTGACCCAACTCCAGACTTGCGTGATGCTCTCCGATCAAGCAATACGCGGCATCATGCTGCGATTACTGATCCAGAAGAAGTCGCTGTCCTGTTACGCGCCATAGAAGGCTACGGTGGCCAACCTGCGACCATTGCCGCTCTCAAAATAGCGCCGCTGGTTTTCACTCGGCCGGGGGAATTACGGCAGGCGAAATGGGCTGACTTTGATCTGGAAAAAGAAACCTGGTCTTTCCATGTGAGCAAAACAGGGCAGCCTCTTATCGTGCCCCTCCCAACGCAGGCAGTAAAAATCCTACGAGACCTTCACGGCCTCACCGGGCGTTCAGAATTTGTTTTTCCCGGGGCACGTAGCGATCAGCGCCCAATGAGCAACGCTACGCTGAAAGCCGCATTAGATAGAATGGGGTTCAAGGGCGAGATGACCGCCCACGGCTTTCGCGCCATGGCACGTACTATCTTAGCCGAGCAGCTAAATTTTCCAGAGCACATTATTGAGCAGCAGCTGGCGCATACCGTGAAAGACGCTAACGGACGCGCCTACAACCGTACCAAATATCTCGATCAGCGGCGGGAGATGCTGCAGGCCTGGGCTGATTATTTGGAGAACTTAGTAGACCCATCATCGGCCTAAATTTTGAGGCCCGCATAATTATTTAGCACTTCAGAGTCCTTCCTCTGCATTCATGGCGCGGGGCATACCCAAGCCTCGACTCGCCTAGCTGCAGCTTCACGGCCGGCGCGCTCGGCTTTTTACGCCGGGGTCTCGCTACCCTTGTGGCCCAGCAGATCCTGGGCTTCCAACGTCTCACCAAATAGCACGCGGTTAACCAGCTCCGCATACTGCGTCTCGAAGAGTTTTTCCATGCGTAGCGTGCTTTGCGCCGCTGTGTGAGTGAGATCCCAACAGCCGACCGCCTGCCCTGCTAGCCGCACCGCTTCGTGGCTCCAGCGTTGCTCTGCCGACCGATGCGCGTTCTGCGTCGCCTCGCGCCATGTCGTGGCTACGTCAGCATGCCCGCATCCGCCGCCGTTGGCGCCAGCATGGCGACCAACACCAGGATCATAGGAGGCTATGTGCTGCCTTGGCGCTTGAGATTACTTATGGTGCGCTCCGGCGTCGTCTACGTCGGCAGCACTACCCAGCGCGCCAGCTCCCACCGGCTCAGCTTCAACAAATCCGCTGTCGGAAATGCGCTGCTGAATGTCCGCGGAAAAAGGCTTCCAGCCGGGTAAAAATCTGGCGAAAGTTTCTGTAGCCGCGTCAGCTGACATACAGCCATCGGGCCCCGACATGGCGCCGCCAGCTAATGACGCTGCGCCTGGTAGCACGGCCTCATCTGCTGAAGGTCTAATGGCAGGTTCCGGCTCATTGACGTTTGAAACCACTGCTCACGCGAGCCTATATGAAGCAGATTTGGCGTTTTCCCAAGCGTTTTTCGAGCCCTTCATAGCGTTGCGGTTCCAGTCAAATTGAAAAAATTTTTATGCAGTAGGGCAAAAAATCTCAGCGCGCCCCTTATTAACTGATGTATGCCGAGAAACATCCATCTATTAGGAGGTCACATGGCCCTACTGCGACAGCCCGAAGTTCTGCAAAAATGCGCGCTTAGCCGTTCGGGACTCTACCGGCTCATGGAGGCGGGGGATTTTCCTCCGCCTGTCAGCATCGGCACGCGTAGCAAAGCGTGGGTGGAGCAAGAAGTTGATGAATGGATCGATAGCCTGGTTCGTCAGCGGAATGCCGAGAGCTAAAAAGGTATGCCACAGGCGGTCCGCTCAGGATCAAGGACCGCCTGTGGCAGTTGTAAGATTCCGGTTGATCAGCTGGCCAAATTCACTATGCCACTACATATTGAGCATCATGGATCAGGCAAAATACGTTCACAAAAACCTAAGGAGCATCTGGAAGATCAGCAAATCCCTCAGCCACCACCTGCGCTAATTCAGATGCCAGGCCAGCCTCCACTATCACCGGAAACTCTTTCGTCAATTTTCCACTCACTCGGCCATGCTGGCGTATCGACCTGATTATTCGATCGATGTGATGATCAGGGCCTTCTACCCAATCCTTGACCGCCTCCCGCGTGCGATACCATGCCTGCTGCAAGGCTGCTTGATGGCGCATCTCGTGTTCCAGAGTGTGGCGAATGATTGCAAACAGGTATTCCGATTGCTCAGTCAGGTCCGGGTAGCGCCAGAACGGCGCCGCTTCGTCATAGGCATCAAAAACAAAGTCCGATTCAATACCATCTCCATACAACACACGCTCATGGCTGAAGTTGGCCGAATCACGGCAAGCCGACATCAATGACCTGGAGTAGCGCTCAAGTATTTGGTCATACTCGGCGCGCCTTACCGCTGAAGAAGTTATCGCCGCTGAGACCGGCAAAATGAAGGGTTCAGGCATCACCCCATCATGGCGAAGGGTGTCATTCACCAGAAAACGGGAGATTCGACCATTGCCATCGGCCAGCGGGTGAATAAATACAAATCCAAAACTTGCCACAGCAGCGCGCACCACTGCATCTTGCGCATCAGTGTGTGCCAGAAAATGCTGCAGCCCTTTCAGCATGCCTGGCAACCACTCCCAGTGGGGGCAAACGTAATGTACGATCGGGCCATACTCAATCGAGCTACTTCCGACGAAAACCGGAGACTGCCGCAAGCCCGTCCGAACCGTCGTAGTACCCAGAATCGCCGACTGAAACTCCTTAAGAGCACTTTCACTGAGGGGCGATTCCAAACGCCCACAATAACGCTCAATGGCAGAGGCGAACCGGCGTATGCGATCCTGGTGTTGCCCTTCGTGCTCAATCACAAAACTGGCACGACTCTCTTTAATGGTGAGCCACACAGCGCTGCGACGAATGATATCTGGCCCGAACTCAACCTCCATCGCTGCGAGTCTATCAGCGATGGCGTACTGGCCGGCTTCCAGCAATGGTGCTGTACGTCGAACAAGGGGGCAGTACTCAGGACTCCCCGGCAGGTTGTTATTAATCCGCCAACGACGGTTGCGATGCACACCGGTGACCGCAGTAACGTAAAACCCGGGATCCAGGGCATCACAATAGTTACCGTCAACACCCTCAACTAACAGGGTCTTACCGGTCAGCCACTCGTAAAAAAAACCAGCACGCCGGGCATACCGACCTGTAGGTTCAGAACATATCCATTCCGCAAGCACCTCTGGTGGTACAAGCGCAAACAATCTTGCCAGAAACTCCAGCGCTACTCCTTCATGCTTCAACGCAAACGTTAGGTGCGCGCTAAGCAAAGGTTGAGGGCGCATAGCTTCCGGATAAAATTCCTCGCGACGTCCAGCTTGTTGATGAGTCTGGCGCCTGCGCCCGATACAGCTTTCCACGGGGAGCGGCTGGATGGTTTGCACCTTGTAATGTGCCGCCAGCCAAGAATAACCGATTTCATTACCTGTTATAGTGCTCAAAATGATTATTGCGCCTTAGAAACGATTGGAACCCCGGCATATCTGACAAAAACGATTCTAGTAGATCCTGAAGAAAAAATCCCGGCACTCCACCACTTGTGTCATCGCAAGGCCCAACACTGCAAGTGAACAGCAGGGGATGTATCCAATAGCGCGTAATTAATCATGCGGCACCCAAAACCTGTGGGGTCCCTGATGATCAAGTGAGTGATAGAAGTTATCCTCTGCTGATAGCAAGAGAGCTTCTACAGCAGTTCATCCGGGAGCAGAGACATGGACATCAAGCTGCATAAACAAGCCACGACGACACCGAAGATCCGTGCCGAAATCCAGGCAGCGCCCGCCAGCATCAGTGATAGCGAGTTGGCGCGCCAGTACGGTGTTGGCGATTCGACGATACGCCGTTGGCGGTACCGAGATGATGTTCATGACCGGTCCCATACACGGCACAACCTCCTGACGACGCTAACGACCGAGCAGGAGGAAGTACTGATCGCTGCTCGTACCTTCCTGCGTCTCGGCCTCGATGACTTGCTGGTAGTGGCACGTGAGTTCCTCAATCCACGGCTGTCGCGCTCCGGTCTTCACCGCATGCTCAAGCGACGCGAGGTAGCCACGCTTACTGAGCTGGCACGGCAGGATACGGGGGAGGATGAGAAGCCTCGGCACAAGCCGTTCAAGGACTATGAGCCAGGCTATGTGCACATCGATATCAAGCACCTGCCCCAGATGCCTGACGAGCAGCAGAAGCGCTACTTGTACGTGGCTATCGACCGAGCTACGCGATGGGTGTATCTGGAGATCAGAAACAGCCAGTCTGCCGGAGATGCGCGAGCGTTCATGAAGCAAGTGGAAGACAAGGCCCCCTTCACCATACGGACGGTTCTGACGGACAATGGCAAATCGTTCACCGATCGTTTCACACGGGCCGGTGAGCGCAAGCCCAGCGGTCGCCATGCCTTCGATCAGGAGTGCCAGGCCCACGGTATCGAACACCGCTTGATCAAGCCGGGGCGCCCACAAACAAACGGTATGGTAGAACGCTTCAACGGTCGTATCAGCGATGTTCTGGCGACTCGACGTTATACCTCAGGCGAAGACCTGGAGCAGACGCTCAAACGCTATGCGTGGCTGTACAATCATCATATCTCGCAGAAAGCGCTGCACCATCAATCGCCGATTACCGCGATGAAGGAATGGCAGAGCCAGTGTCCTGAGTTATTTACCAAACGAGTCGTTAATCACACGGGACCTGACAGTTACACGACATAATTTGTCGCATCTGTAGCGTGTAATGGCGTTATCGGCACAGGTAAGCCGCAGGCCTAGCAATAAAAGTACTTCTGATATAAAGATGGATACCCCTCTTTCTTGCGTGGTCGAAAATCATCGTATAACACTTTTATATCAAGGATTTACCATGCCCATCCGCCCTACGCCATTTATCGTCTACTGCCCTCGCTGCCGCTGGCAGAAACGGGTGGCGCCGCGTAGCGATGTGATGCTGCCAGGTGATATGCCAGAGCGCTGCCCCAAGTGCGATAGCAACGCGCTGGAACACCAGCAGGCCAGCGGGCTGCTTGGCCGCCTGCTGGGGCGTTAATGTCACTATGCGACCTGATCTGTCGCATTAGCCATGCATGATGCAGCCATGTCACTCTTTTGGAGGCACTCGGACATGGCTGACACCGCTTTTTCACCGGATACGCTCTCTTTTGTCGAGCCCTGTCTATCTGAGAAAACTCAACAGGAACTATCGAAATGGCGCGAGGATCGCACGCTTTGGCACGATCACTTCCCGGTAATAGCAGAGCTTGCTGAGTGCTTAACGCTTACGCCACTGGAAAACGGCCAGGGATTTACCACGAGCACTGACGGCCGCCACTTGTTCTTTTGCCCAGTCTACAGCGCGACGCTAACCGATGAGGATCGCCGGTTTTTACAGTTGCATCTGCTTTGGCATTGCTTGGCCGGACACCTGACGGCACCGCTGGTTGATAATCCTCATTGCTGGCACCTGGCCTGCGACCATGAGGTCAATGCCATGTTACTGGCGCTTGATATGGAGCTGCCGCCCAGCGCGGTGCTGTTTCCCGTCTGCTATGGTCAAAGCGCCGCGCAAGTATACCGCTGGCTGGCCAACCACCCCATGCCCTACGCGGAAACACCATCGGATATCCATCCGGCGGGGCTCTGGGCCTACCTTGATGCTGTCAACATTGCCCCGGCGATAGTCAGTCTGTGGCAGCATCGAGCACATTTGCTGGCTCAAAACACATCGGCCATGCCAGCGATGATAACCCGCTTTTTTACTTCGCGGTAAAGTAAAATCATTCACTAATGTATGCCCACTTCCCGCCGCTAACCGATAGGGAGTATAGTGGCATAGTGAATTTGGCCAGCTGGTTTTGAGTGTATGATCACTCACAGAGAAAAAATCAGGTGGACAGAATGACCAGGAAAAGAAATTTTGACCCGGAGTTTCGTCTGGAAGCAGCGCAACAGGTGGTTGATCAGGACTACCGTTCAGGTAAATCATAGCGATGAAGTTGGCCTCATTCCGGTAGCCTTGTGCGCTTGATCGCCCCCCCCCTGTAACAAGCCATTCATATCTTCCAGCCGAGCGTTGTTGGTCAGGCCTGATCAATATGTCCCCGCCAGCCCAGTCGTGTCAGCGGACCTGATGGAGGAGGATGTGAGGGCTCCGTGATGGGTGCCATCACGGTGATTTAATGGTCAGTCAGAAAGCCCATGGCTAAAAGGGGCTAAAATCGCCCTCATACAAGCCCCGGAATCAGTCCAGGAAGCCGACAACGCCTTCATCGTCAATTGCTTCGTGCACTGCGTCCAGGGCAGCCTGGTCAGTGGGAAATCGGTCATCCCATACGTGCGAGGTGCCGTCCTCATTGATAACTTCCAAAACCCAGGCGACCTCTTCTTCGAGGCGGTATATATCCACCTGCAGGGTATGACCATCGCGTGTGATGGTTTGCCCCAAGGGGCTCTGAATCAGTTCAGGTTCGATACTCATGATCATGTCTCTTGATTAGCGGCGCCGAGAATAATATTGACGCAGCAGTGGATGTTGCAGTTGAGCCTTACCTGGTGAGGCTCGGCTACTCCACCCCCAGCGCCTTCACCACGGCGTCCACCGGCTCCGAGTAAAAGCTGGTCTGAAACTTGGTGAACAGCTCGGCCGGAATCGTGGCGATGTCTGCGGCGCTGGCCATGGGCAAAGTGACGCGCTTGCCGCCGGCGTCAAACGCGACCTGCAGGCATTCCGCCAGGTTGTCGACCTTCTTGAGGTTGCCGCCCAGGCTCATGTCGCCGAGAACGACCATCTGACTTTGCGTGGGCTTGCCCAGCAGCGCCGAAGAAAACGCCACCAGGCTTGCCAACGACAATTCGCGCAGCGTGCCGGTGTTTTGCAGATCGACCACGTGCAGGTGGAAGTCATGCTCCAGCACTTTGCGCGAGCCGCTGATGCGCCCGGCGTTGGCCTTGAAATAGTCGAACGCCAATTTGACCTGTTCCTTGGCCTCCATGGAGCTGCCCAGGCCTGACATGGCGAGCTTGCCGCTGCCGGCGGTGACCTGCATTTCGATGCGGTACACCCCGGGCATGCCTTTCTCGCTGAGCCCGATGGTATGTATCACGCCGGGGTTGCCCAACCCATCGGGAATCAGTCCGCCGCCGCCTTGCTCCTTAACCGAGACAAAGTGCTCTTCCAGGGTGTCCTTGTCGATGTAGCTAAAGTGAACGTCGTAAAACTCCATGCCGCCGATCTTTTTCAGCTGCTCCTTGATGCGGCGGCGTACCTGCAGGGCATACTCCAGGCAATCGCGCACATCGTCTTTTTGGTACTCACCGTGCGGAAACAGCAGCTTGAGCAGCCCGGATACCGTCTTGCGCACGGCAATCACGTCGCGCTGGTTGAGGTTGTCGCCCAGGCGGAAGTAGACATCAATGGCATCGGCAAAGCTGCGGCGGCGCATCTCGCGGAAGTATTCGGCCAGGTAGTCGACGATGAACCCGTAGCGCTGGGTGAAAAACGACGGCCGCATCTTGGGGATTTCCCAGCCGGGAATATAAGCATGAAAGCGGTCAAAGAACGCGGCGTCGATCATCGCCTCGGGGAACGGCGTCAGCAGGTGGCTGGTTTTGACCAGCGACTCCACGCTCTGGTTGATGTTGCCGACAAACACCATGGATGCCGACGCTTCCATCTGCTCTCGGCCCCGGGCGAAAGACCCTGACGCCATGTAATCTTTCATGATCTGCACGCCGTCGTTGTCCTTGAACGAGATACCCGCCACCTCGTCAAAGGCCACCAGATCCCACATGCCTACCAGGCCAATGCGCCGCGTGCTCATGTTATAGAACAGGTTGGCCACCGTGCTTTGGCCGCCGGAGACCAGAATGCTGTTGGGCGAACATTCCTTATAGATATGGCTCTTGCCGGTCCCGCGCGGACCCAGCTCGCAGACGTTGTAGTTGTTCTCGACAAACGGAATCATCCGCGCCAGCAGGTGCCACTGGACTTCGGCATCCAACTCCGCTGGCTCCATGCCGATAGCGCGCATCAGCCCCTCGCGCCACTGCTGAGTGGTAAAGGCGCGACGCCCGTCAAAAAGCTCATCCATGTTCATGTGCGGCATCTGGATGGGCTTGAGCTGGCTCACGCCAAACGGTGAGCCATTCTGCCCTTCTTCATGGTAATAGCTCAGGGTGGCTATCACCCAGATACCGCCGACCAGCAGCTTTTCGTGCTCCTTGACGATGCCCGCAGAAATCTCGGCGTCCTTGATGCCCAGGTTACCGAAGGCGGCCTCGTAGCGGTCCTTTTTATCGTTCAGGCGCACTGCGACCCGGTCGATGACTTTATAGCTGCCGCGCTCACGCACCAGCGACTTGATCTTCTCGGCTTCGTCAGGGCGCACGTAGTTATCGGCGAGGATTTGCTTGACGTTGTCCAGCCCCTGGTCAATCACCTCAGGATCGTCAGACGCGCAGTACATGCCAAGCAGATACTCCAGCACATATACCGGCACGTTGGCGCCTTCCTTGACCCGCTGGGTCAGATCCTTGCGCACCACCCGGCCGGCAAAATGGCTGTTGAGCAGCGCATCGAGGTCGCTCTCCTGATCGGCGGGTAAAGCTGCCTCCGCCTGCGGTTCATGGTCGGTACCCAACGTCACGCTACATTCTCCATCATACTGTCCATGCTCTACCTGTTCCCCGAGGTTGCCCTCCTGGATGCCTCCATACGCTCGCTACAGGGTATCAGCACCGGGCAATGGCTGCGCTTGGCCGTCGACTCAAAAGAAGTCATCGGTAAACGCCAAGTCAATCACCACACGGTAACGCTCCAGCTCGGTGCCCAGGTCCTTGTCACGCAGCACCAGAAAATAGTCGCGCTGGCGGTCAAAATCGGTGCCCGAAAGCGACAGACGCGCGGCTTTCATCCGCTCATTCATGTTGTCGCTGGTACTATCAAAGGTCAGCGTTTCCTCACTGGAGACCATTTCATTGTCCGCAAAAATCGCCACGGCCAGCGTGATGGGTTTCAGCTGCTCGTTGACGGCTTCGGTCTGCAACAGCTCAAAGCGCTGAATGTTGTTGACCATTTTCAGCGATGCCTTGGGCGAAATCACATCGACTTTGCGGCGGGTACGCTTCTCGACTTTTTCACCGCGTAGCTGCTTGACGGTCAGCACCGGCACGGCGATTTCCTGAGGCATGATGCCGCCGTGAACAAACCGCGCGCCGCCGACGAAGTGAAAACGATGCGCACCCTTGGGAATCCAGAATTCGGTCGCACAGGAAGTACCCGCTGTCTGTTGAGTGCGGCCATGCCATACGCTGGGGTTATCCGGTAAATTCGCGCCCAATACGTAGCGCTTTTTGCTCTTGAACGTGCCGCTGGGCTTTTCATTCAGGCAAGTCCGGTCGCTGTCGTCCAGCGTGCTGCGCTGAAACAGGAAACCGTGGTCGGCCGTGACCAGCACGGTGCTGGTATTGAAGTGCATCAGCACCTTGCGCGTCAGCGAGTCCAGCTCTTCAATGGCGTCCTCCACGGCGGCAAAGGTCTCGCTCTCGGTGCTGGCGGTGTCCCCCCGAGCATCGATGACGTTGTGGTAGACGTAGACCAGTTGAATCCCCTTGAGCGCTTCGCGGCCCTGATCCCGAGACCAGCCCTTGAGCTTCTCGGCGGTGACCGCGAGGGCCTGCCCACCCACGGCCTCATTCAAGCGTTGGCTGCGGTTGTCGGTGCCCTGGCTCGATTTGCCATCCACCAGCACGCTATCGCTACCCGGCTGATATTCAAGCTCACGGTGAGGCAGCAAGGAAGCCATCCCCAACGTAGTGTAGCTGGGCACCACGCCTAGCTGGGTGCTCAAGGTGGCTTTGCTATAGCGCTTGGCGTTGATACGCTCGCGCAGCTCTTCGGCAGCTTCATAGCGGAAGGCATCGCTGATGATCACCACCAGCCGCTTATTACGGTGGGCGTCCAAGTGCGGGCTGACGGTATCGCGGTAAAAGTGCTGCTGGTGGGGAATACGCGGCAGCTTCCAGTCGCGCAGCCGGTCTTCGGCGTCGATGCGCTCGCTCCAGTTACGAGTCAGCTGGCCCAAAAACCACGTCTCATAACAATGCTCCACGGCGTCATCAAGCGGCTTGAGCAGCTCTACGCCGGCGCTGTCAGACGCCACGGCGTAGTGGCGATAAGCGGTATCAAAGCGGTACAGCTCATCGCAATACGCCTGATACAGCGCCTCGACGCTTGAATAATGAAACCCATCAGCATGCTTTTGGCGCAGCGAAAACAGCTCAATAGCGGCGGTCAGTGCGGCGTACAGCTGACGATAGAACTGGCGGCGCTCGTCGTTTTTATGCCGCGATGCCCAATAGCCGTCCAGCCGCTTGGCGATAACGTCACGAAACGTCTCCAGCGCACGCCCGTCTGCGTTTGGGATCGCCTGGCAAAGCTCCACGATAAGCCGCTTTTCAACCGCCTCAAACGTGGCGACGTCGGCCAACTGCTCCAGCGGCACCTCACGGATCTTGTCTTCTATCCGTAGCGCCTCGGCCACCCAGCCGGAGATCACATCGAACGCCGGATAAAAGCGCGAGCTATCCCGCCAGCGCGAGAGTAGCGCCCGCGACGTCGCCCGAGCATTCACCGAGGCAATGGCATGGCGTTGTGCCCAGTCGGGAATATCCGCAATGCTCTCGCAGTAGCCGGTGGTCAGCAGGCGCAGCATCAGCGGGCCAAATGCCAACGTGGCCTCGCCGGAAAGCTCAGCGTCGCTTGCCGGGTAGCCCACCTCCAGCTGCAGCGCCCGCACCAGGCTCGGCACCAGTCCGTATTTGGCCATCGCGTCCAATGAAGACGGATTATTCTCAAGCCCGGCGTCTTCCTTCACCGCCTCGTCGGCCAGGTGAAACAGCAGCGTCGCCACGTCTGCCGTGGGCGCGCCCACGACCGCCGCACACATAACGAGATCCACCCCGTCCTCATCCAGCTCCGGTGTCACCAGCCGCTTGAGCGCGGCGAAGCGGCTTTTGGCATTCAAAAACACCTTGCGCTGCGCCAGATGCTCGCGCAGTGCGTGTCGCGCAAGGCCCAGCTCGTTGAACATCAGTGACGTAGGCTCAGCATCGAAGCGGCCGGCATACAGCTTGATATCAAGCAGCCAATCATTCTCCGGCGCCGGCTCGGCATAGGGGAAGTACAACAGCGTGGGCACATCCGGCTCGTCCAGCTCCAGGCGAAGCTTCACGCCGAAGGTAGACTGACCCTCCATATTGAGTACCTGCACCCCGTCCAGCGCGAGTTCGTCCAGAGCATCAACAAAGCTCTCGGCGGCGTCGTACCAGAAAACCAGGCGGTGGCCTTCCGAAAAAAAGACTTTTTGGAGCCCCTCCTGGAGTTGGTCAGGCTTCATATACGCCACCTTGTCGACAGATCATGATGGATGAAAGTAGTGATATATATATGGATCGCCATCACCATTCGCTCACAGCGCCTCATAGTAATCACGGATCATTTTTGCCATCAGCTCCCGTCGTGCCTCCAGAAAATCCTGATAGTTACTCGCGGTAACATCATGAATAAAATCAGGAATTGCGTTGTCCCGGAGGTTTTCTTCCAGGTCAGCCTGAACGGTAATTTCGCCTATTTTCAGCCCACCCGAGTCAATTTGCTCGGCCACCCAAGCCATATATTCCTGTGGAGGATGATCCTTGATAGCGATATTGATGGGCGTTTCCGTGAGAGCCAGGTTGGCAATCTGGTTGTAATCTCCCTGCTTGGGAAAGCCGTTCTTGATCAAGTAGTTCTTCGGCACAATATGGTGCATATCACCGTGCCCCTCGATCATCTGAGCGACGCTGACCGACTTGGACAAAAAGCCGCGCCCGCCGTTATTGACTCGTGCCGCAAGGTAAATCTGAAAAGCCGGGCTACGCTTGCTTGGCGATACCAGCTGCTGATGCAGTGCGACGTCCCAAAACCCGTCGCCCAACTCTGAGGATTCGATAACACGCAAATAGTCTGCTGCACCCTGTTCGCTGATACGGCGCAGGTCCATTTCCCAGGTGGACTCAAAACTGCCCACGGCACGGCCCGTCAACAGCGTCATCACGAACCAGCGCTTAACGATTTTCGCCCGTTCTCCCTCGTTCAGCTGATCATCATCGCGCAGGCGCAAATACAGTGCGTAGGCAAAGTTCAGCGCGTTTTTTGAGCCGATCATACTGGCATCGATAAAGCCTGCCGATTTGATCATCATCACAAAGCGCTCCAGGTGTGTCTTGCGTACCAGCTGATCCAGTGCGCTGGAAAACCGGGCATACGCATCAGGAATGCGGCTCTCATCGATCTTGCGGGTTTCCGGGTCAAGGCCGGATAGCTCACTGACAATCGCGCTCGCCTTGCCCCGACTGAAGCCTACCAGCCCGGCAATCCGGATAACGTCGGTATATTCGGGCTGAAAAAGCTCATCAGACTGATTCTTGAGCCACTGAATTTTGGCCAGATGCTCCGAATCGGCAAATTCCTTATCGTTGTCACTGATGTCATCAAAGGCATGGCCGGAAACGCTGAGATGGCAAAAGTAGTCGATCAGTTTACGAAGATTGCGCCCTTCATCGCCGTAAGTGGCAATCTTGCTCATCACAAAGTCAGCGCTGGAAAGCGGCACCCCCTTGGCGTTAATGCGCACAAAGATCTCGGCCACGGTCTCCACGTCCAGGTCATCATTCAGGGAAATAACCCCAACCTGGGCATGTTCAATATTCGCTAGCTTGCCGACCGCCGCTTCAACCTGCCCCTCGTCTGCGTCAGGGTTTTTCTCGAAATAACGGCGCAAAAACGTGAGCTGGCTCGTGCCGGCAAAAATCTCGCTGATATCGTGGATCCACTGACTGCTGTTTCTGATCGCGGGCGTCAGCGTGGCAAATTCTTCGGTTAACGGATTGAAGGAGACGACAATGCGCTTTTTCTGGTAGCGCTTTCCAACCACCGGCTGCCCGGCAATAGCGGCTCGCAAAGCGGTTACACGCTGCTGGCCATCGATCAAAATCTGCTGATGCGCGGCAACTTCACCCCCTTTCAGCTTGGCGCCCACTGACTGCCAGGTAATCAGATAACCAACCGGATAGCCTTTGTACAAAGAGTCCATCAGGTCACGCACCTGAGACGTCTTCCAGACAAAGGGGCGCTGCAGCTCCGGGATTGCAATTTTGTCGCTGCGGACATCGGCCAGCACCTGGCTGACGGCGGTTTGCTTTACTTCGTACTTTGCCATTTCATCACTGCTTATTTTTGAAACTCTAACTCCACCGCCGACTCATCGCCGCAGTGGATGAAAAACCGCCCCTTGGCGGTACCTGAAGCCGTCAGCTCAAACCAGCCGCGGCCGGATTTGATATCGCCGTCATCGTTGCTCGACCAGGAAAAGTCAACGCGCTGGCCATCGTCTGACAGGCGGTAGTCCAGCTGGCCTTCGACGGCCCCAAACATGAAAAAGCCCAGTCCATCTTTATCAAAAAGGAAGTGGCCAGGTTGGATCAGGTCGACAAAGTCCTGATCCCACTCCTCCATCCAGGTGATGCGCCAGTAACCAGTGCTAAAACTCATGGCTGATCCTTGATGCTGGTAGGCTCGGAAATGGACGATGCATATTGTTTGATCATGCCGGCTTTACCCCCGCCACCTGCTTCACTTCGGCCAGCAGGTCTCCAAACTTGCCGTAGTTGACCTTTACCCCGTCGTCGAGGTCGAGGGTGATGCGTTGGTCGGCGTAGTGGCGCAGCTTCTCGTCGAAGGTGGTGAGCTCGGCCTGCTGTTTATACAGCTTATTGAGCTCGCGTTCGATGCGTTTGGCGTCGGCGGCGGAGGCGCTGTCGTCCTTGTCCTGCTCCAGCTTTTGCACGTAGCCGGCGAGGCGGTCGGTGAGCGGGATGACGTAGTCGGTGCGCATCTGCGCCAGGGTGCTTTCGTCGTAGCGGTGCAGGTACACCAGGCACTCGAAGGCTTTTTGCTTGCCGGAGGAAAACAGCCAGTAAATCGGGCGCTTTTTGTAGGTGCGCATGTGGTCCTTGAAGAACTGGGCGCTTAGGTAGCGACGAATGGTTTCCAGCGCGGCCTCGCCCTTCTTGGGTTTGATCGCGTGCAGGCAGAGGCTCGCGGCGACGAAGTCGAGGTTCTCTTGAAGGTGTTCCTCGCCCCAGACGATGCGCACTAAGTCGCGGAAGCGGTTAGTGGCGTCGTCGGTAAACCATTCCTGATCGGTGAGCGGGATAATGGCGTTATCATCCGGCGCGAAGCGCGGCTCGGGAATCTGCTGCAGATAGTCGCGGACGGTCTCGCCCTGGCTGGCAAGAATTAGACCGGGCTTGTCCAGCGAGTAGCGGCCCATCATGCAGCCGATGGCGTAGCTCACCAGCTCCTTGAGCGTGTCGCACTGCTGCAGCGTCGCCAGCTCTTCTTCGCTGCGGTTGCCGCCGTAGCGGTAATATGGATTGCTTGTGAGGGTGATTTCTTCTAATGGAACTTTGGGTGTTATTTCATCTTGAAGATCATACTCCTTATTAAACAAGGAGTTGTTTTCTTCTTCAAGATCCATTGCCTTACGCACAGCACTTACTCGACCATACAGCATGGATTGATACGCACTTATCAAATGCTTATCTTTTTCAGCAAAGCCTATTAAACCAAACGACTCAAAACCCCAAGAAGTCTCGAAAGAATCCCAGTCTTTCTTTGCTATACACACAAGCTCTTTAACTGCATTAGATATTATATATGCGCCCTCCATCTTGCAAAAAGGCAGACACGAAATATTTCCTGATTGAACATGTAAGGTTGGGTTGAGAGCATTAAGAGACAAAGATACAACTTTAGAAGCAAGGAAGCCAAGACTCAACAATTCGTCATCTTCGTTTTGTGGAAAAAGGGCTGGGCCACTTGCATCAAAAATAAATCCCTCCGGGTATATTCTAACGCCAAGTTGACTAAAGCTAGTTACATCAGTCCATCCAATCATTTTTTTAAAATAAAAATCTTCTGATCGAACTGAAGCCTTCCTTGTTGACTTTATCGCGCTACCGCTATCTTTCCAAAAAACAACCCAATTGTGATTGCCATACCATTTTCTAAATTCTCCGCCTTTATTATATGGAACCCAAAACTCTTTTCCAATTTTTTTATAATCAACCTCTGTCCATAACCTAACAAACTTATCATTATTAGCTGTTGTCATCCCTCCGCGAACGGGCATTGCTTCTCCAAGAAGCTTAGATGTATTAAATTTCTCTACAATATTTTTATTTAACCAATACGCCACCGGACTCCCCGGAATCTTCTTAAAATCATCCGACTTAGCTTCGTAGAACCAGCCGCAGTCGCGGTTCTGGATGGTTTCCTGCAGCGCGCTAATCTTCTCGGCTTCGGACTTCCCTTCCACCAGACGCAGGTAGGCCCCCTGATAATCCGGCTTGGCGATTTTTTCCATGACAAACGCCGTGGCAGAGACCACTTCGCCGCTGATGCTGTCGAATGCCCTGCCGCCAAGGTGCGCCATAGTGATGATGGTGGTGTTGTCCAGCAGCCAGTCGCGCAGCTTTTCGTAGCTGGACAAAAACATCCACGACTGCATATTGATCTGGGCGTTATAGCCCTGCGGGGCCAGCAAACTGAAAGCATGCTCCATAAAAATAGCAAGCAGGTCTGACTTGCTGTTGGGGTAGGCTTTTTTGGCGTAATCCTTCAGCGCCTTGTTCATGCCTTTGCTGCCCATATACGGCGGATTGGCCACCACGGCGTCATAGCGCTGGGCCAGTACCCAGGCCTGATGAACGATAGGCAGTAGCCGGCCGGCGGCGGCTTTCTGCATAGTGTCGCCGCTGTCGATAAGCTCGGCCAGCTCCTGGCGCAGGGTGCTGAGCGGGGCTTCCAGCTCGCTCGGCACTTCAATCAGCGAGCCGAAGGTTTTGGCCTCATGAAAACGCTCGATCAGGTCGGCAATGGCCTTGTAGGTACCGTCGTTACTCGAAAGCTCTTGCTGCTCGCTCTCGAACAGGCTTTGGGACTGCCCTTGGTGCCAGTCGCCGGTGAGGTTGAGATCGCGCCATAGCTCGTTGGCGTTCAGGTACTGGGTGCTCTGCACCGCCATCACGTTTAGGCTGGCTTTCCCGCCCCCCATGCGGCTGAAGATGCGGCGGTCGTCTTCGCGGGCTTTCATCATCAGGGTAAAGCCGGCGAGCTGGGCGGCGCGGTCATCGATATCCAGCCCGAACAGGTTGTTCTGCAAAATCAGCCGGGGGATGTCTCGAGTGCGGTAGCCGCGCTCTTCGTAAATCGCCTTCAGCACGTTGTAGGCTTCGACCAGAATATGGCCGGAGCCCATGGCCGGGTCCAGCACCTTGAGCGCCTCGGGGTCGAGGTTGGCCGGGATGAGGGCATCGAGCTCGGCCTGCACCTCGGGCTCCTGCTCGGCGGGCTCGATGTAGTACGGCATCTGGCCCTTGAGGGACGAGCCGGGGTAGGTCTGCAGCCACTGGCGGCCCAGCGAGTTCTGCACCAGATACTGGACGATCCAGTCGGGGGTGAACAGCTGGGTCGCCGCGGGGATGTCTTCGCTTTTGACTACCTTGCCGATCACGTCGTCTTTCTTGTCGGCGATGTAGAACTGATACAGCCAGCCGATGACCTCGACGTCGGCCCAGTCTTCCTCGGGGATGGCGTCCACCAGTTCGCGCAGCAGCGAGTCGGTCTTGGTCAGGTTACGGGGTAGCAGCAGCTCGCTGGCGTCATCCAGCGGCTCAAACAGGAACGGCATGGCCGTGTGCAGTGCGCGGCACTGGGCCAACAGCAGCTCACGGTAGAGGGTTTCGTCCTGGGTGCCGTCGAGCTTGAGCTCGCGCACGCGGGCAGCGTCGAGCCCCGGCAGATCCACCTCCAGGCAGTCGTCCAGCAGCTGAAAGCCGCCCTCGCGATCAGGGTGCGACAGCACCCGCCGGCCGTGGTCGAGGTAGCCCTTCAGCTCCATAAAGCGGATGGCGCACAAGCGGTTGAACCAGCTGTAAGCGGCCTGCTCCATCGCCTGGGTAAAG
The DNA here is from genome assembly GCF_000334215.1 of Vreelandella jeotgali Hwa. Classification (GTDB taxonomy): domain Bacteria; phylum Pseudomonadota; class Gammaproteobacteria; order Pseudomonadales; family Halomonadaceae; genus Vreelandella; species Vreelandella jeotgali. The sequence continues at coordinate 25,910 of NZ_AMQY01000001.1, forward strand.
CCCTGCTGCGCTACCCGGCGGGCCAGCGCATCGCGGGGGCCTTGTGCGGCTTTGGGCAGGCTTAGGGTCTGGCCGTCCGGCAGGGTGATAATCAGCACATCGCCGCGCACCTTGGCCTCGGCAATATGCCCCTCGCCCTGCGCGCCCGGGGTAATGCCGTAAAGCGCGGCCTGGCGGGTCATGGCGTTGATAAAATCGACCCGTGCCCGGGGCGCGTATTGTTTGATGTTGGCGGTGTTCATGGCTGAAATCCTGATGATGCAGACTGCCGGTTACCCGACAGAACCGACGAAATAGATGTACATCAAGCGCGGCGCGCTGCTTGCTTAAGCGACGATGTAGTGACTATAATTGCGGAAAATGGACTGGGAGAACCCGGTCGGCGTCTGGGCCTCGTTGAGTATCAACGGGGCCCTTCGCTTATCCGGGGGAAGCGTTTTAACCCCCACTGCTCATAGCCCACACCGGTATGGTGCCTGCCGCCTTGGCAGTAAAACTTCGGCTTGAGCGTTTCAAACGCGCGATTAGGCTGTTCTGGCCTCATGATGTGCAGCCCAACAGGGCGTGCCACCAGATCCGCCAACTGTAAACCTGCCGAGTTGGCCTTCTTGTCGGCGAAACGAATGTTGAAATTGAAGGTTTGATTCAGACGATTCTTTCCGTCGCAGATACGGCGAAACTCAAGCTCCAGCTCGTCATCTTCTTTTCTGCCACGCTTTTCTACGACGACGTGTGTCAGCCTATCTTCCTGCCCTTTCTCGACCAGAAGCTGGTAGAGGCTTTCCAGACAAAACCCGAGCGCAAGGTGGTAAGGATTTTCTGATTCCTTCTGCTGCTGGGTGAGGCGATTTTTTTCGATGACGCAGCTGGCCAAAATAAAGCGGCTGGTATCGATGATGCCGGTTAATTCACCCAGGAACGCCTGCTTTTGCTCGCGGTTGCGGAACAACGTGAAATCGCCTTTCTCCTTGCGAATCTCGTGCTCATGCAGAATGACGAGGTCGTGGCCAAAATGGCGGAATTTGAATTTCTGCAGCTCGGACACCACCACGTCGCTGTAGTAGCGCTTATGAAAAATACAAAATGCCAAAACAAATACGGGGTAATTGGGGTCCAGTGACTGCAAGCCGTGATCGCCGCTTTCATCCACATAAACGATGTAGTCACTGAACTGTTCCACAGGGTCTCTCCTGTCATGCTTTTCTGAGAATTTCCTGATATTACCGCAAACGAATGCGCTTATCCGCCCGAATGGCGTCGTCCAACTCTTTTCTCAGCGCTTCCAGAAAGGCATCCACTTCCTGCTGGCTTTCCAGATACACGCCTTCGTGGCTGTGACTTAACACGTCGCTGACGCTGACGCTGGTAACCGGCTTGGGTGCGGCAACGGCGGCAGGCTCGCGCACTTCACCAACACCTGTGGCTGGGCCGCTTCGTGCTCTCGCGGCGGTGCCATGCTTGTGCTGGCTTGTGCTGTCTGCCTGGGAGTTGGTATTGCCCGCTGCGCTGTTGTCGCTTTTGCTGCTGCCTGCCTGTTGGCTTGCCGTGCGCTGGCGTTCCGCCTCGGCCTGCTGCTCACGGTAGAGCTCACCAAGGCTTTCCTGCTCGCGGTCATCTGCGGTTTCACTTTGCAGCATGTAGATCTGCGCGATATTGGGCGTGGCGTCGATATCCTGCTTGAGCAGCTGCAGCGGGCGCAGCAGACGGTTGCTCAGATCCGGCGTACCGATGCCGCTTTTATCTATTTCGGCGCTCACGCGGGCAATGCGCTTGTCGATAAGCCCTGCGGCGTTCTCGCGCTTCTGCGCCAGCAGCTGCGTGTTGGTTTGATCAACGGTGTGAATCAGCCCGGCGACGTTCTGCAGCATGCCGTAGGGCGCGTCGGAGGTGTAGATGCGATCCAGCTCGGCCAGCGCTGCCTGGGCCTCGGACTCTTTCTCCAGCGCCGTACGGTTGGGCGCGAAGCGGTTCAGCGCCTGCTGTAGCTGGTTCCATATAGTGAGCTGTTTGGTAAAAAACTCGTGGAGGTCGCGATAGTCCTCTTCAAGGTCGAGCAGGTCATCCTTTTGCTTGTTCACCGCCTTGAAGAAATCGAAGCTGTCGTCGATGCGCAGCAGGCGTTCGACCTCCTTGAGGGTGCTGTCGATAACAGTACGCCCCGGAAAGTGGCTCACCTCTGTCTTGCTGCGGTAGGCCTCCAGATCCTTTTTCCAGGCGCTAAACTGTTCGATATAGAAGGCATACAGCTCGGCCTCGCCGGTGGGCCCGAGCCTGGCGAACAGATCCTTGGTGAGGTTGCGGACCTCGCGCAGTACAGCGTCATCGGTCCGGCGTTTCTTATGGATTCTGACGCCACTGCGCTGACGGCTGTTGTTGAGCAGCTCGAACGCTTCCTTGCCGCCAAGCGTTGAGCCCGAGGTATGAAACGTGAGCCGACCCGCAGCGTACAGTCGACCCAACACCAGCAGGGTTTCGTCTGTCGGCCAGCCAAAGGGCCGATTACTAAAACGCTCCAACAGCGGGTTGAGCGGTACCGGCTCGCTGCCGTGCAGGCCGATGTACTGCTCGACTTCACGCACCGCCTGGGGGTTACCCTCTTCGCCGTCCAGATCGATAGCCTGCACCCCGATATCGTCGGCGGTCATGATCGCCAGCAGCTCGCGCATGGGCTCCGGCGTCAGTACCGCCAGGTAGCCCAGCTTGCTGTAAGTATTTTCCAGCAGATACTCGCAGGCGTCGTCCAGGCGGCTGGCGAGATGGCTGCCTTTCAGTTCCAGCTTCTGGCCCAGGGCATAAACGTCAGCGTCCAGCAGCATGTCTTCCAGCCGTACCAGCAGATGCTTGCGACGCTCCTGATTTTCTCGCCCACGGTCAGCCAGAATGCGCTCAATGCTGTTGTCTCCCGAGGCAGTATTCAGGCGAATAAACTTCTCGGTCTTGATGTAGGTGCGCAGATCGTCAAAAAAGGCCTTGCTGTCGCCCAGTCGGATCAACACCTGGCCACCGTCTTCCCCGCTACGGTGGAGGCAACCGGTCTCACCGCTGTGTACCGAGTAGCGATGACCGTAGTCGATATCCAGCGGCGATACGACCTCAACGCGCAGCTGGCCTTGCAGGCGGCCGTCAATGGTATGACCGTCCAAATAGCGGCCAATGCTGTAGTCGGTCCTGTTCAGCGGATAGCGATACTTGTTGCGGTCACGCAGGCGATCCCGATAAATCATGTCCGCCAGCAGCTTGTTCTCGTCGCTGCCGGTAATCTCGGTGGCCTTGATCTGGCGCGTGATGTCGCGCTCTTCGTTGGTGAGGAACAGAAACTCCTCACCGTTGCGGGTCACCAGGCTTTCCTTTTCCAGCCGCGCCAGCGTCCCGTCCAGGCGTTCACGAATCGCCAGGCGATCGTCGTCAATGCGGGTGATGGAAAGCGTCACCAGGTTGTCGAGGGTGCCCTTGACCAGATCCACGTAGCGGATCATGAACAAGGTGCGCAGAATCTCCACGTCGCCTTCATCCAGCGCCACGTTATCGCTGGCCTGGTTGATGGTGCGCTTGACGGCGGTATCCAGAAAACCTTCCACGGCACGGTAGAAACTGTGCATGGGCACCAGCGTGCCGATGGGCCGGTCGCTGACGGCCTTGGCCGCCATCTGAAAGGCGTCCAGCATGGAGCGTTCGCCGTACGCCAGGTGCGCGCCGGTGGCCCCTACCTTGCGGATTTCTTCAAATACCTTCTGTACCAGCTGGAAGTGGTACGGCACGAACGGGTAATTGGCGATGAAGCTGTCTTCATCTTCCAAGTTTTTGAGCGTTGGGCCGGAGCGGTCGAAGGTGAGCTGATTGCGTAGAATGGTGCCCTGGTCATCGTATACCCGCGCCAGCTCGTCAGCGGCTTCGGGGGTCTTGGGCAGCAGGCGCTTGCGGATCACTTCGTCAGAGTTGGAGCTGGACAGTGACAGCCGCGTCTTGAAACGTCCGGCGATCTTGGAAAAATCGTTGGCCTTGGCCGCGGTCATATCACCCAGGACGGCGTCCATGTCGGCCTGAGAGGTCACCACGATCCAGGCACGACCGCCGCAGATGGTGCCGAGATTTTCGGTCAGGGTTTGCAGCGTCAACATCAGACGCGTATCGCTGCCGATGAACTGCCCGACCTCATCGACCATGAAGACCATTCGCCGTCCAGCGGGCTGGGCGTCCAGGTACTCCTTTACCCAGCGGCAAAAGCTCTCGACCGACACACTAAAGGCGTCTTCGGACTCCTCAAACCACTTGTGCGCGGCTTCCGGCGACATGTCGAGCGCCTGGCTTAGCGCCCATTCGGTATCGTCCTGGTTGAACTGATAGCCGTCACGCTCGGCTTCCCAGACCGATCCGCTGGCCGCCTGAAAGGCTTCACGGAAGCGCTCCAGGGCACCGCGCTGAGCGAGGTGACGCTCCATGTGGGCGATATGCGGGTGATCACCGCTGAACCCCTGGTACTCGTTGAAGACGCGCAGAAAGACGCCAAGAATCGGGTTGCCGTCGTCGTTGGAGCCGGCCTTGCTGTCAATGTTGAACAGGATGACGTCGGCCGGCTGCCGCACCGCTTTGGCCACATCAGCACGGATCGTCGCATCCTGGAGCTTGTGCTCATCAAAGAAATCGGCCGCGCGGCGTTGATTACCCACGTCGTCTTCGGCCTCGACGTTGGCCAGCAGATACGACAGCGCCTTGAGGAAGTGCGACTTGCCCGAACCGAAGAAGCCCGAGATCCACACGCCAACACGGTTGGCAATGGACGGATCGTCCAGCGGCGTGGCGTAGGATTCAAAAAACGCGCGGAAGTGGGTTTCCAGCTCGTTGGTGACGACGTACTCGTCAAGCTCCTGGTACACCGTTTCACGATCGTTCTGATCGGCCTTGACCACACCGTTGATGGAACGGTGCAGTGGCTTGAGAAAAAGATCCTGAATCTGCATGGACATGTCGGTTCCTTCCTGGAGGCAAGAAATCAGTGCAGCAATGCCAGGCTCCGTGCCTCTGCACAAGGCAAGGCGATACGGGAGCGATGTGGCCATACCTGCTGGAGATGAAAACGTCTGACGACCTTTCAGGACGTTTTCATGGCACCAACTGAAAGGCACGATAATAAGGGTTGCTGGTTACCCGGTTGAACAGGGTCAGCTGCTGACCGTCGTACCCGCCGGGATAAAAGATGACCAGCGGCTTGTGCCCGAGCCTGCTGTGCAGGGCGTTGAGCAGGCTGTGGGCACGCAGCATCGGCCAGACGTTGCCAACGCCGGATATCAGCACCATATCAGGATCATCCGACAGGGCATGTCGTATCAGGTAGGGAGCCAGCTTATCCATGTGCAGCGGGCCGCGCAGCGCCTTGAGCAGGGCGGCATCTCCCTTGGCCTGTTGCATGGCAATGGCCTTGTCCAGAAAGCCGCGCTCGCTCAGGTAATCACGCAGAAGCGCCAGCAGATTGACGTGATCCACCTGGAGCTCCGCATGCTGGCGCGTCAACAAGCCTTTGAGAAAGGTCAGATACTCGCGGACCTGAAGCTCTTGTTCCGGCTGATAATCGAAGATCCAGAAGCCGATTTCGTTGCCCAGACCCTGGCCAGACAGAAACGTATCGCTGGTGATCTTTTCCGGTATCCGGTTGAGCCGCTCCTGCAGCTGGGCATCTATCTGATACGGGGCGGTATGGTCTGATGAGGTCAATGGCTTCTTCCTGACATGGCGGGCATTGCTCTTTATTGCGAGCACACGACGGCCCTATCCCTGATACGACGCATCAACGCCTAGCGTGGGCGCAAGGCCAACAGACAGCGGCGGATTCTATCCAGGTGATGATGCTCAAGCAGCGTCAGCACATCATCGCGAACGATCAGCGGCTGTATTTGGCGATGATGATTGTCGGCGATCAAACCGACTTCGTATAGCATGCGAAACGCCACTTGCCTTATCTTTTTTCGCGTGGAGGCTGACCAACGAGCGATCGCCGGATCCCGCGAGCTCCGCTCCTCGAGAAACTCTTCCCACTGCCAGGGCTTAAGCGTTTCGGCTTGAACCACAAACGCATCGGCGACGACAACTTCCAGAAACTCCAACAGTAGCCGGTTGCGCACCAGCGCCGCACAAAAGGCCAGTTGGGTAGCGAATTGTTCGTCACCATCGCACAACGCCCGCCAAAATGGAGAAGGCAATCGCGCCAGGCGTTGACGGATGGCTTGCGCCACGCGCCTGGCCGTGGCCGGCCGCGTTTTTTGCAGGCAGTTATCGTCGATAATGGCCGCCTTCCAGGCGGCATCGTCAACGTCGGCCAGCAGCAGCTCTGCCACAATACGGCTTTCGCGCACCATCAGCGGACCGCCGGTGAGATCAGAGTCGTAGTCACACGTTGAAGAGTGTAAAGGCATAAGCTTGCCGATAATATCCGGTTATATAGAGCGCAGAATGATGTCAGCCGCCATTCAGGCGGCCTCATTTCAACCGCAATGCGACGCAGACTACCTGCTCAGGCAGACGGCACCAAACCAAGCCGGACAAAGATTCTCCTCGCCCGTATTCTGCCCTTAGTCATCATTACGCTGACGAATCAGATTATCGATCCATTCCTCGACTTCGTGTTTTACCCAGGCTTTGCTGCGCTTTCCGATGCTGACTGGTCGTGGGAAATCCCCCGCCTCCATGAGCCGGTAGAGCGCCGAACGGCTCAATGAACATTTTTTGAGCACCTCGGGCAGTCTCAGTAGGGCCATGTGACCTCCTAATAGATGGATGTTTCTCGGCATACATCAGTTAATAAGGGGCACGCTGAGATTTTTGCCCTATTGCATAAATTTTTTTCAGCACGCGTTATGCGACCGGGAGTAAAAAAGCCTTTAATCCGTCAGCCGCAGCGCCACCAGGCGCTCAAAAAAATCCCGGGAAAACGCCACGTCAGTCTGGTGGGTGCTCGCGGTGGAATGGCCGGAAAACGTCAATGACACGTCCGATGAATCAAGCGTGGTTCCCGGCCCTTCAGCAGATGATGTCGCGTTGTCAGGCGGTGTATCCGGCGACGCCATGCCGGGTGCCGATGTGTTCGTCCCCTGCTGTGAGTCGGACGGCGTGTCGGCGGTGACCCTGGCCAGATCCTCGGGCAGATCATCGCTCAACCGGCGCGCATGATGACGCAGCAACGGCTCATTGAGCCCGTACCAGTAGCAGGTCGTGTCGTGTTGATGGGTGCGTCGGATAATCCGCCCCAGCACCTGCCGAAAAAATGTTTCGGTGCGGATGTGGCTGAGATAGCAGCAGACATGCAGCCGCGGAATATCCACGCCCTCACTGACCATGCCGACCGAGACAATCCACGGTTTGGTGCCCTCACGAAAACGCTGCAGTTTTGCGTGAGCGTTCGGTTCACGGCTGGTGACCAGGCAAACGTCATGCCCCCGTTCCTCCAGTTGCTGGGCAATCCCTTCGGCGTGCTGGATGTCGGCCGCCACCACCAGGCCGGCGGCGTCCGGGTGCTGTTGGCGCACCGCGGCCAGGCGCTGGCATCCCAGCGTCAGCAACCTGTCGATCAGGGCATCATCATGCACCAGGCGCGCGTAGTGAACGGCCGGGTGTCTCAACAGGCCCGGGATATGGGAGAAGCGATGGGTTTCCGGCCGGCCGGTTTTCAGATGAACCCCCTTCAGCGTGATGGAGCGATTATCGACCAGCTCCACCTGGGGGTAGCGGCAGACGCCATCGGCGATGGCATCACGCAGTGTATAAACGAAGTCCGGCTGCAGCTCGTGTTGCTCTGGCGGGGTTGAGGATGTCGCGTTCTTTTTTTCGTGGCGGCTATCATCCACTTCCAGATAGCGCAACAACGGCATGCAACTCCCGTCGCTACGCCACGGGGTACCGGAAAGCGCTACGGTATAAAGCACATGCCGTTCCAGTGCCATCAGCGCCCTGCCCCACTCATTGCCGGCGGCCGGATTTCCCTCATGACCGGCAGCATGGTGGCTTTCATCCCAGATCAGAAGAATGCGTGCCTGCTGTCCCAGGCGCATGAGGTCGTTCAGGCGATTTTTCAGGGCATGGTAGGTAAAGCCGGCGCCCGAGGCGCCCAGCTGGCCATTCATGCTGAGATCGGTGACCTCTTCGAGCGATGCCACCGCGCTGCTGACGACAGCGCGGGTCGGTCCCAGGTAGAGGACATAATCAATCACATCCTGCTCCAGCAGAACGTTGGCCAGAGACGCGGCAAAATACATCTTGCCGGCGCCCGGCGTGGCCTGGCACAGAAAGTGCGGTGTTTGCGGCGACAGTGTTTGCAGTGCCTGCTGCAGGCACTCGGTCTGCCAGCGCCGAAGGGGCGGCAGGTCAAACGCTGTGGCCTGGTCAAGTTGCTGGCTCATGCTTCGCCCTCCTCACGGTCTTCATCCGCCAGGGTGCGACGCAGCTTGATATTCGCGTCCAGCTGGCCCTTCAACCGGCTGCCCTGGGCGATGGCCGCTTCCATCATCGGAGTAATCCAACCTGATGCCCGGGGAAACCGAGCCAATAGCTGCCGGTAATATTCGGACTCCCCCATGACGGTTTCCATCTCCGTTCGCAGGGTATGTCGCTCCCATTCCAGGTGAGCCTGCAGCTCGCCATCCGTTATGGCTGGCTGATCGGAAGACGCGCTCGGTGTTTCGGGGGACGCCTCGGGTACATCCGACACTGGCGATGGTTGCTGAGAGGCAGGCGGGTTGTCGTCGGCCTTGAGTGCAGGCACTGTCTCCTTGCCCGCGTGACCATCCTCGGTCGCAGGCGGGTCAGCCGGCCCGTTATCGATGTTCAGGCGAAAGACTTTCCGGCATTTTCCCAGCACATCGACCTGTTCGAGAAGGCCCTGTTTCTCCAGGGTCCTCAGGCGGTCACGTACGCGGTAGCGCAGCATATCCGGCTTGAACCCCTTGACCCCGGACTGCTGGAGCAGGAGATCACGCAGCGAAATAATGGTGAATGTCGTCCTTGAGCGAGCGTGATCCACCAGGAGATTGTCGAGTGCTTCAGCAATCATGCGGTCAGATGGATCGCTCATACGGCTTTTCTGAACGGGCAGGGTATTGGCGAGATCAACGCTCGGGCTCATGACGTCACCTCCTGATGCCGGGAGATGACGTTTGCCGTCCGGGACAGAGCGTTGGCCTTACGCATATGCGCGTTATAGCGGCGGAAGCGCACTTTCAGGCTGCTGTTGGATTGCAGCGCGGCGATGGCCATGGCGCGGTGGGCAGCGGCTCGTGCGCTGTTCTTGTTACGATGGTGGGGTGCGGTCAAATGGACCATGGGTAGGACTCCTTTTGCTTGGAGCCGTCCCCGCTGTCGCCAAACAGGCTGGGGGCGGCCGTACGCAGGTTGGCGAACCGGTGCAAAAGGTAACCGGCAGACCCGGAGGTCTCCCACGCACGACCGCCATAGACATGGCAGGCAGTAAAAAAGCGCCTACACATGGAAGCGGCGCTTGTGCGCCTTTTGCTTTCCGGGTCGCCAAACCCGATCGAGCAATTTGGCTCGATGACCTGACGCTAGCAAGGCTCCACACTTCTGTAAAGTCTTAGGCTGCAGGGCAATCGCATGAGTAGAATGATTATCAATTAATTCATGGTGAATGCAGACTCTGAGTGCAACACCTCATTGAATCGTTGAGGGACGCTTGTGACGCTTATCTATCAGTTCGCCCATCATTTCAATCGGACATTTGAAATCAAAGCGTTTGCGCGGACGCATGTTCAGCTCGAAGGCAATGGCATCAACGCCTGCGTAACGCCAAGGAAGGCCATTATTCTGCCCAAAAGCTCGCCGTGAAGACTCTACCTCTCACCACCGGGATAAGCGGCCTACAAGCCCCGAGAAAGGGGCTTTTCCGTGGATTTTGCCGTTATGTGATAAACTATTGGTCACTGCACAGGAGTCCGCATGGCCAGCCCGCATCACGATACCGGATACAAGGAGCTCTTCAGCCACCCCGAGTTGGTGGAGCAACTGATCGACGGCTTTGCGCCGAGCGAGATTGCCGCGCTGATGGATTTCTCCACGCTTGAGCAGCACAACGGCCACTACATCACGCCGCTCTACGAAGAGAAGATCGAGGATGTGGTCTGGTCGGTGGATGCGACGTGGGAAGGTGTCACCCAGCGGGTCTATCTGTATATCCTGCTGGAGTTTCAGTCCACGGTGGATCAGCGCATGCCGCTGCGGATGATGCACTACGTCGCCAGCTTCCATGATCACCTGATCAAAAACGGCGTCACCACGGCAAAAAAAGGGCTTCCGCCGGTATTCCCCGTCGTGCTCTATAACGGCAACCAGCCCTGGACGGCGGTGGAAGACGTCTATCAGATGGTACGCCCGAAGCCACCGGGCTTTTTACGCGTTTACCAGCCACATTTGCGCTATTATCTGGTAGAAGAACGTAGCTATAGCGACGAAGATTTGGCTGAACGCAACTCCCCGCTAAGTGGCGTATTCGGGGTGGAAAACGCCAAGTCAGGCTACGAGGCGCTACAAAGCGCCGTTGATCGGATGCTGGCGAGTATTCAGGCGCACCCGCACAAGGAACGCATGGACGAAATCATCACCCGCTGGTTCAAGCGACATTTGAAATGGCTGGGTACCGACGTCGGCGCGGATGAGCTGAGCAGTTTGATGGAGGATCGAGATATGTTGGCAGACAATCTGGAAAGCTGGGCCAAGCGAGAGCGTCAGGAAGGCGTTAATGAAGGCGTGCAGCAGGGTCGAATTGATAGCCTGCGAAGCTTGATTATCCTCAAGTTTAATGACGTGCCGGAATGGGCTGAGCAACGCATTACCGCCGCCAGTAATGATCAGCTCAAAAAATGGATAGAAAACACCCTGAAGGCGGAGAGTCTGGAAGCCGTGTTCAACGACTGATTGGCCCTCTTTAAGCGATCTATAACAAGCCATGTCCCTTGAGTGAACTGACCCCATAAAGTTGGACGGTTCATTTAGCTGGCACCCAAGGCCTGAGTCCTGTACTGCACAGGGCTCAGGCCTTTTAGCGTCAACTTAATGCGTTCGTGATTATAGTAGTGGATGTAGTGGTCGAGTCCTCGCTGCAGTTGCTCAAGCGTCTCGAAACCGATTCAGATAAAAGTACTCGGCCTTGAGGGTGCCAAAAAAGCTCTCCATCGCTGCATTGTCCAGGCAGTTGCCTTTACGTGACATGCTTTGAATCAGGGATCGCTCCTTCAGCAAGCGCCGGTAAGCCGGGTGCTGATAATGCCAGCCTTGATCGGAGTGCAGCTGCGGCTTGTCCGCTGGCTCCAACCGAGTCAACGCCTTGTGCATCATATCGATCACCAGGGAGAGCACGGGGCGCTTGCCGGTCTGGTAGGCCACGATTTCGCCGTTATAGAGATCCATGACCGGCGATAGATAGAGCTTCTGGCCGTTGACGCTGAACTCCGTGATATCGGTGACCCACTTCTGGTTCGGACGTTGTGCCTGGAACTGACGATCGAGCAGATTGGGCGCGATTCGTCCTGCGCTTCCTCGATAGGATCGGTATCGTTTTCGGCGTACCAGTGACCTCAGGCCCAGACTCTTCATCAGTCGCTGCACGGTCTTGTGGTTGACTGTCTCGCCCGCCTGTTTCAAGGCCGCGGTGATGCGACGGTAACCGTAACGCCCCGATGGTGGTCGTAGATTTGGCGTATACGCGTTTTCAGAGCCGCGTATTTGTCACCGGTGTTCTGGGCCTTGCGTTGATAGTAAAACGTGCTGCGCGAGAGACCGGCCGCTCGCAGCAGCAAGGCGAGGGTGTGCTCATGCCTTAATCCCTGGACGACTTGCGCTTTTTGCCTCGCGCCACGTCCTGCTCTGCCTGGATCAAGGCATCGAGCTTTTTAGATAGGCGTTCTCGGCACGCAGGTAGGCGAGTTCTTTCAGCAACGCCTCTTGAGAGCGCTCTTTATCAGGTAGGGGCGGTGAAGGAGGCTTCTTTGACATCGGGCGGCGTCCTTTGCGCTGAGGTTCCAGGGCAGTCAGACCCCCACTATGGTACTGACGCTCCCATCTGCCAATAGCGCTGCGCTCACGGATATCGAACAGGGCCGCAGCCTGGCGTTGTGACAAGCCATCCCGCCACATTCGCTCAAGCACCTCCCGCTTGAAGGCCGCACTGTGGTGACTGTACTTCTTGCGCAGGCCCGACACGCCATGCTGTCGATAGGTTGCCAGCCATTGCCGGATGGTGGACACATCCACGCCATACTGGCGAGCCACTTCCCCCTGGCTGATGTCCTCGCGTAAACACTGCTGAATAACCCGCAGCTTGAAGCTCTCGTCATATTTCGCCATCAAAAACACCCCGAAGGTTGGATGATGTCCAACTTTCGGGGTGCAGTTCAGAGTGGGGCATGGCTTTTTTATGCCAGTAGAGCTGGTTTGAAGCTCTTTTTCAATGTGGTTCCTATGTGTCGAGTCCCGTGTGATTGACCACCCGCTTGGTCAATAACTCAGGACATTTGACCTGCCATTCCTTCATCGCTGCGATGGACGACTGGTGGTGCAGCGCCTTCTGCGAGATATGGTGATTGTACAGCCAAGCGTAGCGCTTGAGTGTCTGTTCCAGATCCTCGCCTGAAACATAGCACCGGGTCGAAAGCACGTCGCTGATTCGGCCGTTGAAGCGCTCTACCATTAAGCCGCTATTCCAGAACACCTGGGCTGAGCGTTCGTTATCTGTTTTGAGGGGGTAATCGCCAAGCTGAAATTTTCATCGATGAGGCCCAGCTGTGGGAATGGAATAAAGTTGGTAACAAAAAGGCTCTTTAGCTCGCATTTTACGGCACCAGGCCACATATAAAAATAAATAAAGTTGGTAACTTTCACGGTAGCCTTCAGAAACCTGACCAATTTCCATCGCAATAAAGTTGGTAACTCTCCCCATAATGTCAGGACGTTAGCTGGCACAGGTCGGTCGACCAGAGGGCGCTAGTTCTCGCGGAGTTCTCCATCACGCGCCCAGCGCTGGTAGGTACGGACGGTAATGCCCAACTCACGGCAGACCGCTTCCAGGCGAACCCCCTGGGCGCGGGCTTCGTCAGCCAGCACTATGGCGCGGCGGCGATCTGGGGTGCTGATCATGTGTCCTTGTCTCCTCAGATCGCCTTCGCCTTTTTTCGCAGAGCCAACAGTGCAGTAATTTTGGCCAGGGCGTCGTTCTTGCGGCCAGCTCCTTCCTCAACGCCTTGATCCGCTTGCGCGGTAGCTTGCCGCCGCTCGAGCTGTTCGGGATAGAGGCCGCAATGTTGACAATATTCGGCCGATCCCCTGCACGTTCATCGCGGCGGTCTCGACCACAGCACTGAACTTGTCCCGAGAGGTCCAGCCATAGGCCCCCTTACCTAACGAGCGACCTTTGGCACGGACCTCCTTGCGCCAGGCGTAGAGATGCCCTGCGAGATGGCTTCCTTACGCTCTGCGGGATAACACATATTGATCACCTCTAAATTCGATCAGATGACAACTACGCTGACGAATAGAGAGCCTGACACAAAATCATTCCGAAGGGCCGGAAAGGCGCTTGGAACTCGACCAAGTGCTCGCCGTGGGGCAAAAGCCAAGCTACTAAATCTTTATTGAAAAATAAAATATAAATGATTATCATTAACTCTCAGATTGCGATATGGAAGACCATGTCTACACAACGGCTTTGAGACCACCCGACCTCCCCGGTTCAACACAAGAGGAACCTTCCAGAATGCTTTACTCCGATCACCCTGCGACCAAGCGGCTGCTGCCTGTCGCCCTTTGCTCTGTTTTGCCCGGCATGGCCGTCGCGCAATCTGCCTCGACAAACCAGACGCAGGCCACCGACGAACTGTCGCCGATGGTGGTGACCGCCACCCGCAACAAGAGCCAAGCCGGCGAGACGCCCCAGAAGGTCACCATCATCACCCGCGAGGAGATCGAGCAGCAGCTGGCCATCACCAACGATCCCGGCCAGGTGCTCAGCAACCTGATCCCGTCCTACTCGCCGAGCCGCCAGAAGCTCAATAATTCCGGCGAGACCCTGCGCGGCCGTTCGGCGCTGTTCATGGTCGACGGCGTGCCCCAGACCAACGCGTTGCGGGACGGCGGTCGCGACAGCTATACCATCGACCTCTCCATGGTCGAGCGCATCGAGGTGATCCACGGCGCCAGTGCCGAGCACGGTCTGGGCGCCACCGGCGGCATCATCAACTATGTCACCAAGCGCGCCGACGCCGGCACGGTCAACCAACACGCCGGGATCAGCCTGACCAGCGACGACGATTTCGAGTCCGAGGGCTTCGGCCACAAGCTGGACTACCGCATCAGCGGCCAGAGTGGCGATTGGGACTACCTGGCCGCCGCCAGCCGTCAGGATCGCGGGGTGTTCTTCGACGGCAACGACGAGGAAGTGGGCATCGCCTACCACGGCGAGATTCAGAACTCCGAGAGCTACGACCTCTTCGGCAAGCTCGGCTACTGGATCGACGAGAACCAGAACCTCGAGCTCTCCCTCAATCATTTCGACCTCGACGTCAACGACGACTATGTGCCGGTGGCCGGCGATCGCTCCGAGGGCATCGCCACCTCGGCCCGCAAGGGCAGCCTGCAGGGCGAGCCCGGCTATAACGAGGTGACCAAGGCCCAACTGGCCTACTCCCACGGTGACTGGTTCGGCAACGAGCTGGATGCCCAGCTCTACACCCAGCGCTTCCGCGCCCAGTTTGGTGCCACCGGCCTCGGCTCCTTCCCCTACCAGGACGAGAACGGCGAGACGCAGTTCGACCAGACCCGCAACGAATCCGACAAGGTCGGCGGCAAATTCACCCTGAGCCGCGACGGCCTGCTCGACGACCGTCTCAAGCTGACAACTGGTGTCGACCTGCTGCAGGACGAGACCCAGCAGGTGCTGGTGCAGACCGGCCGCAACTATGTGCCCGAGACCCAGTTCCGCAACGTTGCGGCCTTCCTCCAGGGCGATTACGACCTGACCGACTCGCTGAGCCTGCATGCCGGCGCTCGCCAGGAGCATGCCGAGCTGAACGTCGACGACTACTCAACCGTGGACCGCGGCACCAGCGTCGAGAACGACCTGGTATCCGTGAAGGGCGGCAACCCCGACTTCGACGAGACGTTGTTCAACGCCGGCCTGGTCTACCAGGCCACCGACTGGGCCCAGCTCTACGCCAACTACTCGGAAGGCTTCGGCATGCCGGACGTGGGCCGAGTGCTGCGCGGCGTAGGCACCCCCGGCCAGGACGTCGACACCCTGGTCGACCTCTCGCCCATCGTCACCGACAACCGCGAGGTCGGCGCCCGTTTCGACGGGGAGCGCTATAGCCTCGAGCTGAGCTACTACGAGTCCGACTCCGACCTCGGCCAGCGCATCCAGCCCGATGCCCAGGGCAACTACCGGGTCCAGCGGGAGAAGACCGAGATCCAGGGCTACGAGATCACCGGCGAGGCTCGCCCCAGCGATGCCCATCGCCTGCGGTTGACCTACACCCATGCCGAGGGCGAGTCCGATCAGGATGGCGACGGCGAGGTCGATACCAAGCTGACGGGGCGTGACATCGCACCGGACACCCTGAAGCTCGGCTGGAGCGCCGCCTGGACCGACAAGTTGTCCTCGCATCTGCAGTACAGCCGCTACTTCGACCGCAGCTTCGATGATCCGGCCCTGGAGTTCGACGGCTATGGCCTGGTGGATGCTTCCCTGGCCTATCGCCTGCCGGTGGGTCGCGCCAACCTCGGCATCGAGAACCTCACCGACGAGGACTACTTCACCTACTACTCGCAGTCGTTCCCCCAGTCGTCCGCGCTGGAAGACGATTTGTACTTCAAGGGCCGCGGTCGCACCCTCACCCTGGGTTACCAGGTCGACTTCTAGGACGACGTGAGTGTCCATGCCGAATGCTTCCGCACATGGCGGAAAGGTGCTCATCAGTGTGCTGCTGGGCACCTTTACCGTCAGCCTCAACAATAGCGCCCTGAACCTTGCCGTGGCCGAGCTGATGGCCGTCTTTGATGCCAGCGCCACGGACGTCAGCTGGGTGGTAACCCTCTTCATGATCACCATGGGCATGACCATGCCGCTGACCGGCTATCTGGCCGACCGCTTCGGTCGCCGGCGCATCTACCTGCTGGGCCTGTGGGGCTTTCTGGCCGGCTCCGCGCTCGGCGCCCTGGCCCAGAGCCTGGCCGGCATCATCCTCGCCCGCGGGCTGCAGGGCATGGCGGCGGGGCTGATGATGCCTCTGTCCCTGTCGCTGATCTTCTCCGCCTATCCCAGCGACCAGCGAGGCCGTGCCAGCGGGATCTGGGGCTTCGCCGTGATGATCGCCCCGGCCATCGGCCCCAGCGTCGGCGGGCTACTGCTCGAGATCAGCCACTGGCGGACGCTGTTTCTGATGAACATGCCGTTCGCGCTACTGGGGCTCGTCTGCGGCTACCGCTACCTGTCGGCGGAAACCCCCAATCGCCGGCGCCGCTTCGACCTGCCCGGCTTCGTGCTGATCACCCTGGGGATGGGCACGGTGCTGTTCTCGCTGAGCCGAGTGGAGACCCTGGCAGACCTGCTGCGCTTTCAGGCCCTGCTGCCGCTCCTGGTCGGCCTGCTGGCCCTCGCCGCCTTCGTCGGCGTCGAGCGGCGCGCCGAGACGCCGCTACTCGACCTGTCGCTGTTTTCTCACTCGGGGTACCGCCTCAGCGTCGTCCTGGCCTGCCTGCAGTCGATTATCCTGTTCGGCTGTGTCCTGCTGGTGCCGCTGTGGATGCAGGCCACGCTGGGCTTCGGCCCGCTGACCACCGGGCTTACCTTCCTGGCCACCGCCCTTGCCGCTTCCTGCTGCTCGCCGGTGGCGGGACGGCTCATCGATCGCTACCCGCCGCAGTGGTGCATCGGCGCCGGGCTGCTGGTCACGCTGGCCAGCCTACTGGGGCTCGCCACCCTGAGCGAGGCCACCCCGGTGTGGATGATCTCGGCCTGGATGGGCCTGCGCGGCCTCGGCCTCGGCGGCGCCTACCTGCCTTCCACCACCGTGGGCATGAAGGACCTGCCGGAACGCAGCGTGGCCCAGGCCTCGGCCATGAACAACATGGCCCGGCGCCTGGTCTCCTCCCTCGGCCTGGTCGCTCTCTCCCTCTACTACGACACGGCCGTGAAGGCCGCGCTGCAACGGGGGATGCCCTATACCGAGGCGAGCGCCGACGCCCTCCATCAGGCCTTCCTGGCCCTGGCGGTCATCGCCGCGCTCTGCCTGCCGCTGGCCTGGCGGCTGGGTCGCGCCGTGGCCCGGCAAGCGCCCGCCTCACTAGGCGAGGAAGGCGAGGCCGTCTCTTCCGGCCCGCACCCCCGAGCCCGCCCTGAACACCGCATCCCCCAGGAGGCCGCAATGACTGCCCGCGCCCGGCCCCGACGCCGCTGGTTGGCGGCGCTGCTGGTGTCCCTTATGCTGCTGGCATCCAGCGCGACCCTCGCCGCCGACGCTGCCCGCGACGGGCACAGCGTCGCCCATGCGTTCGGCGACACGTACCTCTCTGCGTCCCCGCAGCGCGTCGTCACCCTCTACCAGGGGGCGACGGACAGCGCGGTGGCGCTGGGCATCACCCCGGTCGGCGTCGTCGATTCCTGGCTGGAGAAGCCCATGTATCGCTACCTGCGCGACGCGCTCAAAGGCGTCGAGCACGTCGGCCTGGAGACCCAGCCCAACCTGGAGAAGGTCGCCTGGCTGGACCCCGACCTGATCATGGCCACGCGCTTTCGCCACGAGCGGGTCAGGCCGCTGCTGGAACAGGTCGCGCCGACGGTCGCCACCGGCACCGTCTTCGACTTCAAGGCCAGCCTGGCGCTGCTGGCCGAGGCCACCGGCCGAGAGGCCCGGGCCCGCGCCTTGCTGCAGCACTGGGACGCCCGCGTGGCCGACTTTCGCCGGCGCATCGAAGACACCCTGGGCGACGCCTGGCCACAGAAGGCCGCGGTGGTGCGCTTCAAGAGCGACCATGTGCGTCTCTATTCCACCGGGTTCGCCGGCTCGATCCTCGATGAGCTGGGCTTCGAGCAACCGGACGCCGTGCAGGACCAGGGCTGGGGCATGAAGCTGACCAGCGAGGAGAACATTCCCGTCCTGAACGCCAACGTGATCTTCGTGCTGCTGGAGCCGGACGACCCCGCCATCGCCCGCAACTACCGACACTGGCGTTCCCACCCCCTGTGGCAGCGGCTGGACGCCGTGGAAGGCGAGCGTGTCTACGAGGTGGATGCGGTGAACTGGATCATGGGCGGCGGCATCCTCGCCGCCAACGCCATGCTCGATGATCTCTACGCCCACTACGGGCTGGATAACCCCGACGAGCGCTCGACGCCTGCGCCGGCCAAGATGGCCGAAGTGGAGACCACGACTTGCTCCGCCGATGCCGCCGCCGCGTCCCGGCCCCGCGACGAGGAGTCCGCCGCATGCTGAGTGGCCGTTTTCCCCGAGGCCTGGGGCTGCTGCTGGGGCTGATGCTGGTCGCGGCGTCCTTCGTGGCCAGCGTCATGCTGGGCACCACCGAGATCGCCCCCACCACCTTCCTCGAGGCGCTGCTGCACTACGACCCCAGCCGGGTCGCGCATATCATCCTGTTCACGGAGCGCTTGCCGCGGGCGGTGATCGCCGCCCTGGTCGGCGCGAGCCTGGCCATCGCCGGCGCCCTGATGCAGACCCTGACCCGCAACCCGCTGGCCTCGCCGAGTATCCTCGGGATCAACGCCGGGGCCATGTTCTTCGTGGTGATCGCGGTCTCGCTGCTGCCCCTCCACGCTCCGGCCGAGGTGGTCTGGGCGGCGCTGCTGGGAGCCCTGGTGGCGGCCTGCCTGGTGGTGCTGCTGAGTCGCGGCCGTCATGGGGAACTGTCGCCGCTGCGGGTGGTACTGGCGGGGGTGGCCGTCACCGCCATGTTCGTCTCGTTCAGCCAGGGCCTGCTGATCATCGACCGCCAGAGCTTCGAGAGTGTGCTGTACTGGCTCGCCGGCTCCGTCTCCGGTCGCGAGCTTTCCCTGGTGGTGCCGCTGCTGCCGCTGTTCGGCGCCGCCCTGCTGCTGTGCGCCCTGCTCGTCCGCCACGCCAACGCCCTACTGCTGGGCGATGACATGGTCAAGGGGCTGGGCATGCGCGCCGGCACCATCAAGCTGTTGCTGGGCCTGGCGGTGATCCTGCTGGCCGGCAGTTCGGTGGCGCTGGCCGGCATGATCGGCTTCGTCGGACTGATCGTGCCGCACATAGCTCGGGGGCTATTCGGCGTCGACCACCGCTGGCTACTGCCGGCCTGTGCCCTACTGGGCGCGAGCCTGCTGCTGCTGGCCGATGTGGCATCGCGCTTTCTGATGCCCCCTCAGGATGTCCCGGTGGGGGTGATGACCGCCCTAATCGGCACGCCCTTCTTCATCCACCTGGCGCGCAGAAAGTTGGCCTGACCATGACCCATTCCCCTTCCCTAAACCACCGCCTGAACTCCGCGAGCGCCGCCACCGCCGATGTCGGCCGGGCACGCTATGCGAGCCAGTTGGGTCTGCTCGGGTTGGTGCTGCTGGCCAGCATGGGCCTGTCGCTCGGCCTCGGCAGCTTCCACACCTCGTTCAGGGAGATACTGCACGCCCTGGCCGCGCCCCAGGACAGCGATATCGCCTTTATCGTCTGGGAGCTGCGCCTGCCGCGCCTCCTGCTGGCCGTGCTGGTGGGCGCGGCCCTGGCCGTGGCCGGCGCCATCCTCCAGGGCATGGTGCGCAACCCGCTGGCCTCTCCAGACGTGATCGGCATCACCAGCGGCGCCGCCCTGGCCGCCGTGACCTTCCTGGCGTTGGCCGGCACCACCCTGAGCATCCACTGGCTGCCGGCCGCCGCGCTGATCGGTGCGCTGATCGCCGCCCTACTGGTGTTCCTGGTGGCCTGGAAGGGCAGCGTCAGCCCTTCGCGCCTGGTGCTGGTCGGCATCGGGCTCTCCGCCGCCATGGGGGCCCTGACCACGCTGTTGATCGTGATCAGCGACGATGCCGCCGCCATGACCGCCTATGTGTGGCTGACCGGCAGCCTCTACGCCACCCAGTGGCAGGACGTGCTGGGCATGCTGCCCTGGCTGCTGGTGGCCCTTCCCCTGTGCCTGGCCCATGCCCGGCACATGGACGCCATGGCGCTGGGCGACGCCGTGGCCCAGGGGCTGGGGGTGAACCTGTTGCGCAGCCGGCTGGTGTTGATGGCCTGCAGCGTGGCCCTGGCGGGCGCGGCTGTGGCCTTCGCCGGAGGGCTCAGCTTCGTGGGCCTGGTCGCGCCGCATATCGCCTCCCGCCTGGTGGGGCGGGGCTTCGCCCGGCTGGTGCCCGCCGCCGCCCTGGTGGGTGCCCTGATCGTGCTCTACGCCGACCTGCTGGGTCGGGTGGCCTTCCTGCCCAAGGACCTGCCCGCCGGCATTTTCGTCTCGGGGGTGGGCGCGCCCTTCTTCGTCTATCTGTTGCACCGGACCCGCGACCGCCGTTACTGAATCGCCGCTCTATTCGTCCATTGCTCTATCATTGAAAATGAGAATAGTTTTTCTTACTATTCTTCGGTTCAGAAACCATGCCAACGAGTCAACTTCATGCCCTCCACACCTGCCAAGCCATCTCGATTGACGGGCCAAGCCCTGCGCGCCGGATACGATTCCCGACGCGTGCTGGACGGCGTCGATCTGACGGTGACCGAGGGCCAGTTGACGGTGCTGCTCGGCCCCAACGGTAGCGGCAAATCAACATTGCTGAAGACTCTGGCGCGCACCCTGACGCCCAGCGCCGGGCGGGTTTTTCTCGATGGCCAGGACATCCATCGCCGCAATACACGCGAGGTGGCACAGCGCCTGGGCATCCTGCCCCAGGGCCCTTCCGCACCAGAGGGACTGACGGTCAGGCAACTGGTCGGGATGGGTCGCTTTCCTCACCAGCGGTTGTGGCGACAGGATGCCGATCAGGATGCGCGCGCCATCCGCGAGGCGATGGCCTATGCTGATGTCACGGACTTTGCCGAGCGCAGTGTCGACGCGCTCTCCGGTGGACAGCGCCAGCGCTGCTGGATCGCCATGGTGCTAGCCCAGGAGACCGATCTGATCCTACTCGACGAGCCGACGACCTTTCTCGACCTGAAGGTCCAGGTCGACCTGCTGGAGCTGCTGGTTCGGCTCGCCCACGACAAGGGACGCACGCTGCTGGTGGTACTGCACGACCTCAACCTGGCTGCGGCCTATGCAGACATTCTGGTAATGATGCGTCAGGGCCGTATTGAACATAGCGGGCCACCGGACACGGTCTTCACCAGCATCCACCTCAAGCAGGTCTTCGATCTCGATGCGCATGTCATTCGTGATCCGCACACCCAGCGCCTGCTCTGTGTGCCCAGCCTGACGGGCACCACGCCGGTTTCCCAGATCGCACCCGGAGTCGCGCATGGCTGACTCCAGACCTTCTCACGCATGATGAATCGACGATGACCGCTATTCCCAGACAGTTCTGTGCCATCGAAAGCGCCGAGATCGGCGACCCGCTGGTGGGCACTGCCGCGCATGCCACACGCAACCTGCTGGTCAGCTGGCCGCGCGCCAAGTGGTTGCGCAACCTGCGCCAGGCCAGCGATATGCCGGAAGCGGTACTCGACCTGCTCGGCGCCATCGCCGTCGACGGCCGCCGGGTCAACCTGATTCACCGCCAGGAGCAGCCCAGCCACCATCATCGGCTGGTGCTGATGCCGGAGTGTCGAGCGTACGACGTGGCGAGGGAAGAGCTGGCCGAGCTGCTGCACGCCTTCATCAAGGGAAGGTCGCTGGAACGCTGGCGGACCGGCAGCATCGACGGGTCGATGATCCTGTGCTGCACCCACGGCAAGAAGGACAAGTGCTGCGCCAAGTTCGGTTACCGCAGCTATAAGGCTCTTGCCTGTGCGGCGCAGCAGCATGCTCACCCGTTCGATGTTTGGGAGAGTTCTCACCTGGGCGGCTGTCGGCTCGCCGCCAGCGTCATGGTCTTCCCGGCGCTACGCAAGTACGGCCGTCTCGCCGCCGACGATGTCCCGCGCCTGTTGCAGGCCGAGGCCGAGGATCGTCCCTACCTGCCCTGCTACCGCGGCGACTCGACGCTGACACCGCCCGAGCAATGCGCACAGGTAGCGGCGCTTCAGTGGCTCGCGGCCCGCGGCAACAACGCTCGGGTTTGGGTCGAGGACGCACTGACCGATGACGATGGCAACGGCTCTCGCCTGCGGCTGCCGGCCCGCTGGCAGGCCGGCGATCAGCAAGGCCGATTGGTGGTGAACTGCCTTAAGAGCGAGCTGATCCGCCACGACACCTGTGCCGACTACCAGCGCGACGGCGCCCAGCCAAGCCGTGTCTGGCGCGCCATTCAAATCGACTGATGTTCGCGCTGATCTGCTTCCTCGCGCTGGTACTTTACCGCGTGCTGTGGATGCGGCTGAAGGCCAGTGATCACCCATTGTCGCCGACGCGGGCGCTCGAGATTGCCCGCAAGATCCAGTTCCACCAAGTCCTGCTTCACCGTTGCGAGACGGCGATTGGCCTACCGGCACCTACCGCATCCCGCTTGTAGTGCCAATTTTGAAGGTGACACCATGGCAAGGTACGCAACATCGATGCAGAAAACCCGTACCCGCTACTCCCAGGCTTACAAGGGTGAAGCTCTCGCACTTGCTGACCTAATTGGTATCAGCACTGCCGCTCGCAATCTTGGCCTGCATCCCAGCCAGCTTTACCAATGGCGCAGCAAAGATAAGCAAAAACAAAGCATCTCTGAACGGGAGCAAGCCCTGGCCGACGAAAATGTTCGGCTGAAGCGTCAGTTGGTTGAGAAGTCAGAGGAGCTTCACCAAATGATCGCTTAAGCTGGTGTCCACTAATGCTGGGTAAGATCGGTTCGCTGTTTTTGCACGGCTACGCAAGTGGCTGCCAGATAACGGCTCTTTTGATCCCGCTTAGCCCCTCGAACGATGCTATTCCCATCGAAATAGACCTTTCTACGTGTATGGTCCCGGGAAGTAGTGGACAGGATCATCATAAAATCTGTCAGGGACATCCTGCCACTGTTGCAGGATGAACCCAACGGGTGTTTTTCCCTTGAGCGAGCGTAAGGGACGGGCGCTATTGTAGGCCCATAAATAATCCTGCAAATGTTCGCTCAGCTCATGGCAAGTGGCGTAATGGAAGCTACGGACAGTGGCATCCTTGAGGGTGCGGTTCATACGCTCCACCTGTCCGTTGGTCCAGGGGTGAAACGGTCGAGTCAAGCGATGCTGAATGCCATGCCGGTAACACACAACATCGAACAAGTGGGGCTTATACGACTCGGTGCCTTGCCGCTTGGCGAACTGGGGCCCGCTATCCGTCAGCACGGTATGAACCCGATAAGGCAGCTGTTGCAGGGTGTCTTCAAGAAACTCGGCTGCCTGCTTTCGCTGCGCCTTGCGGTAGAGTCGGGCATGGACAAACTTGGCTGTTCTGTCGACAGCAACGAACAAATGGGCCTTACCTTCCCCGGTACGGATACTACAAATATCCATATGCAGGTAGCCGATTGGATACGGCTTGAAGGAGGCTTGGCTCTGCTGCTTGTTAGCCGATGTGCGCGGCAATTGGCTGATGCCATGACGTTGGTACAGCCGGTGCAGACTTGAACGCGTTAAGTGAGGGATAAAGCGCTGAAGGGCAAAACAGCAGTCATCCAACGGCAGCCAGGTCGTGCGCCGAAACGTAACAGCTGCCGCTTCCTCAAGCTCGGATAAGGCGGTAGAGCGGGGTTGCTTTGGCCCCATGCGCCTATCGCTGACATGTGTGCGCTTCCGCCATTTTCGTACGGTTTTGGGGTTGAGATTATAGCGTCGACTCAGTGTTGCGACCGAAGCTGTCGATCGCTGTATGTCTTCTCGGATAGCGTGCGTGGTCTTGGCGCGTTGATGAAGTACCTGAGCCATGGATCCTCCTCCGACAGCGGTTCATACCATAAACCACTACACTCCGGGACCATACACGTAGGCAACTATTGTTGTGAGCATCTGAATTCAACCAATAAGCGCAGCACCTGCGGTATCCAGGGCTCCTGAGTATTCCCCCAGGAACACCTGTGCCGGTGTCCGGTAGCCGAGTGTTTCCCGGACAGTCTGCATCGTGCACAGGAGTTCTGAACAATTTCGAGGATCGTGCAGAGGTCTGCTGACACGTTTCGTTAACAAATCCGCTGCACACCGGATGCCTCACCCGATGAGCTAGCGCAATCGTCTCCCGATAATGATCACTGGGCAAACTCGTCGTGCAAACGTTCCAGAGACTCCGGGACTCGCTTCCCATAGGTTGCCAGCGCAAGCAGAACGGCGCGCCCGTCCGAAGGACTGCCGGGATGGTTTCTGACAGGCAGGCAAGAAGTGCGAATCCCTCTCACCCGCCTATTAATGACCTGGATCATTTTTTTGCCGCCGGGAAGTACCTAGACTCCATAGGCACAACATATGGTGTTTTTGTTTATGCTTGATACCATATATAGAAATACGGTCAGTGAAGGTGTGCTCCATGGAAAGCCCGCAGCCTGGTACCGTCGGGGTGGCATCGACGATCAATGAATATCTGCAGCGCGCCGACTGGCGCGTCAATGCCAACGCCAATCAGGGCTATTCCCTGGGCGGGCTGATTCTCAACGCCTCGGGCAAGCTGATCGCCAACTACTGGCTGGACGAGGTCTACCCCACCGCGGTGGGCGACGCCCATCGCGAGGGCGACCTGCATATCCACGATCTGGATATGCTCAGCGGCTACTGCGCCGGCTGGTCGCTGCGCACCCTGCTGACCGAAGGCTTCAATGGCGTGCCGGGCCGGGCAGAGAGCGCGCCGCCCCGGCACCTTTCCAGTGCCCTGGGGCAGATGGTCAATTTCCTCGGCACCTTGCAGAATGAGTGGGCCGGCGCCCAGGCGTTCAGCTCTTTCGACACCTACCTGGCCCCTTTCGTGCGCCTCGACCGGCTCGACTACCCGGCAGTGAAGCAGGCGGTGCAGGAGTTCATCTACAACCTCAACGTGCCCTCGCGCTGGGGCAGCCAGACGCCGTTCACCAATCTGACCTTCGACTGGGTTTGCCCGGCGGACCTGCGCGACCAGGTGCCGGTCATCGGCGGCCAGGAGCAACCCTTCACCTACGGCGAGCTGCAGGCCGAGATGGACCTGCTCAACCGCGCCTATCTGGAGGTCATGGAGGCGGGCGACTGCCGCGGTCGGACGTTCACCTTTCCGATCCCCACCTACAACATCACGCACGACTTCGACTGGCACAGCGACAACGCCGAGCGGCTCTTTGCGCTAACCGCCAAGTACGGCCTGCCGTACTTCCAGAACTTCCTCAACTCGGACCTGGAGCCGCACATGGTGCGTTCCATGTGCTGCCGGCTGCAGCTGGATCTCAGCGAGCTGCTCAAGCGCGGCAACGGCCTGTTCGGCAGCGCCGAGCAGACCGGCTCGCTGGGCGTGGTGACGATCAACTGCGCACGCCTGGGCCACCGCTTTGCCGGTGACCGGGCGGGGCTCTATGCCGAGCTGGACCGGCTGCTCGAGCTGGGCCGTGACAGCCTGGAGATCAAGCGCGAATGCATCCAGCAGTGGATGGACGGCGGCCTTTATCCCTACAGCCAACGCTACCTGGGCACGCTGCACAATCATTTCTCGACCCTGGGGGTAAACGGCCTCAACGAGATGGCGCGCAATATCAGCGACGATTACTACGATATCGCCGACCCTGAGGGACAGCAGCTGGCGGTCGAGGTGTTGGAGCATGTGCGTGAGCGGATGCGTGAGTTCCAGGAGAGCACCGGTCACCTCTACAACCTGGAGGCAACCCCGGCCGAGGGGACCACCTACCGTTTCGCCAAGGAGGACGCCAAGCGCTTTCCCGGTATTCTGCAGGCCGGGACGGCCCAGGCGCCTTACTACACCAACTCCAGCCAGCTGCCGGTAGGCCATACCGACGATCCCTTCGAGGCGCTGATCCACCAGGATCCGCTGCAGACGCGCTATACCGGCGGCACCGTGCTGCATCTCTACATGCGCGAGCGGCTCTCTTCGGCCAGCGCCTGCAGGAAGCTGGTCCACACCGCTCTATCGAGCTTTCACCTCCCCTATCTCACCGTGACGCCGACCTTCTCGATCTGTCCGGTGCACGGCTATCTGGCCGGCGAACACGAGTTCTGCCCGAAGTGCGACGACGCCCTTCTGGCACAGCGCGCCTCCCAGGCCGATACCCCGGCCTGAGGCATTGCCGACCCGTGAACGGGTCATCATCGTAAAGAGGAGCTTTTCATGAACCACTCCACCGAAACCCTGCCCACCGAACAGCGTCAGCGCTGCGAAATCTGGACTCGGGTGATGGGCTATCACCGCCCGGTCAGCCAGTTCAACCACGGCAAGCAGTCCGAACACTACGAGCGCTGCCACTTCCGGGAGCACGCCACCACCCGTTAAACCCACCACCACGCCGGACGCCTGCGGGCGTCCGGTCGGAATTTGCCGCTATGTCCCCCATTGAATCCCGTCGGCCGCAGTTGCCTGTGGCCGGCCTGACACCCATGACCACCCTGGACTATCCCGACCACCTCGCCTGCGTGGTCTTCCTGCAGGGCTGCCCCTTGCGCTGCGGCTACTGTCATAACCCGCAGATGCTCGAACCGAGAAAGGCCAAGCCCGATGAGTGGGCGGAGATCGAGGCCTTCCTTGACAGGCGCCGTGGCTTGCTGGAAGGCGTCGTGTTCAGCGGCGGCGAGCCTATGCTGCATGCTGATTTGCCGCTGGCCGCCGCGCGGGTTCGCGCCCTGGGCTTCAGGGTCGGGTTGCACACTGCCGGCGTTTATCCCCGGCGCCTGAAGGCGCTGCTGCCCTGGCTCGACTGGGTGGGGCTGGACGTGAAGGGTAGCGCCGAAAACTTCGACGTCATTGTCGGCCGACGCGGTATGGCTGCTGCCCATCGGGAGAGTCTGGCCCAGCTACTGGCCAGCGATGTCGCCTTCGAGTGCCGCACGACCGTCCACTGGCGCGACTGGACCCTGGCATCGCTACGCGATTTGGCCCTATCGCTGTCGGCGCAGGGAGTGACGCATTATGCTATCCAGATGGCACGCCCTCAGCAGTGTCTGGAAGAAGCCTACACTCAACCGGTGACAACGGCCCCGACGACTGCCGAGCTGCACGATCTCGTGCATCGCCTGCAGCCTGCCTTTCAACACCTGGAGCTGCGCGAAAGAGTGGTTTAGTTCGGTTGCGGAGCCTCTTTCGACGCCTGCTCGCCGTTACTGTCATTTTCAGCAAGTGGCTGATCGTCTCCACCACGGATCGCTGGGACAGCAGCGCCGAGAAAATGCTGGAAAACCAGGCTCTGATCCTGGTCGTCCCTCATGTCAGGATTTTTTTGAGCTTCTGCAAGGCCCTGTTCCGCTGCGCCCGGAAGAACCACTTGATGGCTTGAGTGTAGTTCTGGGGAACGCCCCTGCCTTCGCCATATAACAAGCCGAGACCGAATTGCGCCTCGATAATGCCCTGTTCCGCGGCCTGGCGAGTCCATTCAGCGGCTTGAGTATCGTCCTGGGGAACACCCTCGCCTTTGAGGTACATGACGCCCAGATTGTGCTGCGCGGAGGCAAGGCCCTGTTCCGCGGCTTGGCGGAACCACTCAGCAGCTTTAGTGGTGTTCCGAGGAAAAACGCCCCTGCCGTTGAGGTACATGGCGCCAAAATTGTTCTGCGCTTGGGCATCGCCTTGTTCAGCGCGGTGTTTAGTATCGCTCTGACTGAGGTCGTCGAACCCGTTAACGCCAGTAAGCGAACGGGCGTAGATCACCAATACCACCCCTGCGATCACGGGGCTGACACACAGCAGGGCCCGTAACACGGTATCCAGCTCCATCATGCCTCCTTGCCCGCCTGGTGGAGTCTTCCCAGGAGAGCCATTTCCCCGGTGCTTTGTTTTCCTTGGCCGCTGCGTGTCAGGGGTCTGGGCGGCGTCGTTCGCTCTGGCAGTGTCTCCGTACGCTATTTACACCCCTTAGTCTGCTAAACCGTGGCGCAGGCGCACGGCAATGTGGAGTGGCCTTATGTGTCAACCTGAGTTCAGGGTTTAACACCCTCCTCCATTGCCACCACCTGCGCCACCACCACAACCACCTGCACCGCCGGCACCTGCGCTGCCGACACCCACACCTACGCCGCCAGCACCTGTGGTAACAGCACCCGTGCCTCCGCCATTTTTACTGCCACCACCTTTACTACTTTTATTGGGGAGGTGGTTTAGGTCGTAAAGGAAACAAGAAAAAACAATCAATAAGAATATTACTAATAAAATAATTTTCATGAACCCACCTCATCTCTATCTTATCTCTAAATTTATTCTCCTTGTCTGTCAGCGTAGTGATCACCTAGCCGGATTTGTAGTGATTCAATGAAATGTGTCATGCGTCATTTTCATGGCCAGTATTTTATGGTGCTGTTTCCGAGGGTAATGCCTCGGGATGACTTGGGGGGACAGTCTCCCTGCACGCCCGGCAAGGGGAAGTGCTAGCTGTGTAAACCCACCAGGTTGTTCACCGAGATCCGGTATGGCTGACGCCCACCGGGAGAGCCTGGCCCAGCTGCTGGCCAGCGATATAGCGTTCGAGTGCCGCACGACCGTCCAATGGCACGACTGGACCCTGGCATCGCTACGCGACTTGGCCCTGTCGCTGTCGGCGCTGAGTGTGGCGCACTATGCCATCCAGGTGGCACGTCCTCAGCAGTGCCTGGACGAAGTCTATACCCAAGCGGTGAGGACGGCTCCGACCGCTGCCGAGCTGAACGATGTCGTGGATTGCCTGAGGCCGGCCTTCCAGCGCCTGGAGCTGCGAGAAGTGAGTGGCGCACCTCTCCGGCTTCCAGGCATCCTCAGTAAATACTGAGTTCTACTCCTAGTAAAGCAAATATTATCAAAGAGTTGCAGAGTACAAACATTGCTCGCATCAGAGATGGTTCATGGGTGCTTGATTTTTTAGTAACCTCTGGACCGATGGCCGGCAGCCCCCGCGTTGGCCTAATCACAAAGACAAAAAAGGCCTGTTGATTGCTGACCTTGTCCAGCAGATTGCGAATAAGCCGCGATCTCCGACACGCCGCCTTGTCACACTATTGTCACAAGAAGATGCTGTCATCGTCACCGATCCGTCATTATCAGTATCCTTGACCTGGAGCCCAGGATGACCGCAAAGACCGTACTGATTGTCGATGATGAAGCACCGATCCGTGAAATGATCGCTTTGTCGCTGGAGATGGCCGACTACCGCGTACTGGAAGCGGGCAGCGCCCAGGCGGCTCACTCGTTGATCGTCGATCATCAACCCGATCTGGTACTGCTCGACTGGATGATGCCTGACACCAGCGGCCTCGAACTGGCGCGCCGCCTCAAGCGTGATCCGGTGACTGCCGAGCTGCCGATCATCATGCTGACCGCAAAAGGCGAGGAGGACAATAAGGTTCAAGGGCTGGAAGCCGGCGCAGACGACTATATCGCCAAACCCTTTTCGCCTCGTGAGCTGATGGCTCGCCTGAAAGCGGTATTGCGACGTACGACACCCTATGGCATCGATGAGGTGGTGGAGGTGAACGGCCTGCTGCTCGACCCCGTCAGCCATCGCGTCAGCAGCAATGGCAAGACGCTGGAGCTTGGCCCTACCGAATATCGCCTGCTGCAATTCTTCATGACGCATCAGGAGCGTGTCTACACCCGAGATCAGCTGATTGACCAGGTGTGGGGTGGCAACGTCTATATCGATGAGCGCACCGTGGACGTGCACATTCGCCGGCTGCGCAAGGCGCTTGGCGAATCCCATCAACAGCTAATCCAGACCGTCCGTGGCGCGGGCTATCGTTTCTCCACCAAATACTGAGCCAGGCACTGATATGACGCGACTTTGGCAGAGAGAGTTGTGGCGCCTGGGTATGCTGTGCGGTCTTGGCGTGCTGCTTGGTTGGCTATTTTCTGCCGTGGGCGCCGGCCTTGCTGCTGCCTTGGGCGTGTATCTTTTTTACCAGCTGCGCCAGCTCCACGCGCTGCACCAACAACTATCCCGGCTCTCCTCCAACCAACCCCTCGTAAGTGGTGGCGTATGGGATGACTTGTTCGATCGCCTCTATCGCTATCAGAAGGCTCAACAGACCATCCAACGGCGGCTGCGCGATACCCTGTCGCGTATCAAGGATTCTTCAGAGGCCATGCGCGACAGCGTGGTCATGCTCGATCGCCACGGTTACATAGAATGGCGGAATAGTGCCGCTGAACGCATGCTGGGTCTCAAACCTGCTAAAGGTCGGCATCAACACATAACCCACCTGCTGCGCGCTCCGCACTTCGTTGACTACTTCCATGCGCTGGACTATCGCGAGCCCTTAACCCTGATCTCACCTATCGATGAGCAATTGGTTCTTCAGTGCCAAATCACCCTTAACGGTAACGGTGAACGCCTGCTGATGGCGCGCGATATCACGCGCTTGCATCGACTAGAGCAAATACGACGCGATTTCGTGGCCAACGTCTCCCACGAGCTTCGCACGCCGCTGACCGTGCTGACCGGGTATCTGGAAATCTATCAGGATATAGCCGAGGTTCTACCGTCAAGGCTTGAGTGCAGCTTGCCGCAGATGCAAAAGCAGACTGCTCGCATGCAAAACCTGGTCGATGACCTGCTGCTGCTTTCGCGGCTCGAAAGCAATGATCGAAGCGGCGAAGATGCCCGCCGCCTCAACCTTGCCAGCATGCTGGAGACCATACGCCGTGACGCTGAGGCATTATCTGACAGCGGGCAGCGTATCACCCTGGAGATACATAGCACCCTTGACCTGATGGGCTGCGAACAAGAACTGCAGAGCGCAATATCCAACCTGGCGTTCAATGCCGTACGCTATTCAGGATCGGGCAGCCAGATCGTCTTGCGCTGGCGGGCGCTTGGCGACGGCGCTTGCGTAGAAGTGCAGGATGATGGCGAAGGAATCGCGGCGATCCATATACCACGCCTTACCGAGCGTTTTTATCGCGTTGATAAAGGCCGCAGCACCGCTACCGGCGGCACGGGGCTCGGGCTTGCCATCGTCAAGCACGTGCTGCTGCGTCACGAAGCGCGACTGGAGATCGATTCCCAGCTGGGCCAGGGGGCGACCTTTCGCTGTGTGTTTCCCCACCAGCTGGTAGTGGCATCGTCTTCCTGATGCTTCACCACGTGACGGCAATCCCCTTAGTCATAACGGCCGGTAATATAGTCCTCAGCCTCTTGGTATACGGTGCGAGAACATCGTCTTGGTATCGTTGTTCACCCAGGTGGGAAAGGCCGTCTGACCAACGTTTTTGCCCCACCCTTGAGATGGCAGCACTGTTACCACCCGCCTCCATCCCGACTCAGCCAGGAGTTGGGATGGAGGCGTGAAGGACTAGGGAATAAATCATAAGATCAAGGGGTTAGGCGATTACGGGCAGGGAGTATCGATCCGATCCATCAACCAACAGCCGGGGATTTCCCCGCAACACTGTACATAAGCACCTGCGCCAGGACGTGGCAGCCATCCAGATTGCCCAGACGCATCAAGAGCGCGTGAAGGCCCTCGATGCGCATCGCGCGCCATATCGCCTACCTGTCGGGTCCCGTGTGATTAACAACCCGCTTGGTAAATAACTCAGGTCGCTTGGCCTGCCACTCCTTCATCGCCGCAATCGGTGATTGATGATGCAGTGCCTTCTGCGAGATGTGGTGATTGTACAGCCAAGCGTAGCGTTTGAGCGTCTGCTCCAGATCCTCGCCTGAGGTATAGCGCCGGGTGGCCAGCACGTCGCTGATGCGGCCGTTGAACCGTTCTACCATACCGTTCGTCTGCGGCCTTCCCGGCTTGATCAGGCGATGGTCGATACCATGGGCCTGGCACTCCAGATCGAAGGGATGGCGGCCGCTGGGCCTGCGCTCACCTGCCCGCGTGAAGCGATCGGTGAACGACTTGCCGTTGTCAGTCAGCACCGTCTGGATCGTGAAGGGCGCCTTTTCCTCCACACACTTCATGAACGCCTTGGCATCCCTGGCGGACTGGCTGCGCCTGACTTCCAGATAGACCCAACGTGTGGCACGGTCGATGGCAACATATAGGTAGCGCTTTTGCTCCTCGTCGGGCATCTGGGGCAGGTGCTTGATATCGACATGCACATACCCAGGCTCGTAGTCCTTGAAGGGCTTGTGCCGAGGCTTGCCATCATCTCCGGCATCCTGACGGGCCAGTTCCGCGAGTGTCGGCACCTCACGGCGCTTAAGCATGCGATGCAAGCCGGAGCGTGACAACCGAGGATTCAGAAACTCACGTGCCACGACGAGCAAGTCATCCAGACCGAGGCGCAGGAACTCGCGAGCGGCGATCAGCACTTCCTCCTGCTCGGACGTGAGCGTAGCCAGCAGGTTATGGCGTGTATGGGACCGATCATGAACATCGTCGCGGTACCGCCAACGGCGTATCGTCGAATCACCAACACCGTACTGGCGCGCCAACTCGCTATCGCTGATGCTGGCGGGCGCTGCCTGGATGTCAGCACGGATCTTTGGTGTGGTGGTGGCCTGCTTATGCAGCTTGATGTCCATGTCTCTGCTCCCGGATGAACTGCTGTAGAAGCTCTCTTGCTATCAGCAGAGGGTAACTTCTATCACTCATTTGATCATCAGGGACCCTACACCTACCTGCTTGCGCACCTTACCGCGCCAGACCTCTACCGGCGCCGCCAGGTCGGCTTCCCCGGCGACAAGCGGCTGGAGCCGAGCAGACGATATTGCTAATCGGGTAACTCAATTTCGAGTCCATCCCAAGCCAGTGACACGTTCGCTGGCAATGATAAATAGGTAGTCAGCACCTCAGCATCGACGTCGTGGCTCAGGTGCGTCAACCAGCCTTGGGAAGGGTTCAGACGCTCGAGAATGTCGAGGGCCATAGTGATATTATTATGGTTACGCGGCATCGTATGACTGGCCGGATGGGTGGCATCAAGAATGACGATATCCGGCTGCCATTGGCGTAAAAAATGTTCGGTGCTGCCGGGCAGCCCAACAGTATCGGTCAGATAGGCAAGTCGGCTCATCGAGTCGGCAATACAGTAGCCCAGTGTGGGCCTGCTGTGATTGAGCGGCACAGGAATGACGTTCATGTCCCCTAATACCAAGGGCCGAAACGGCTCGAGTCCGGGTCTAAAATCGAGAATGCCGGGATGTTTGAAGAGATCCGCACAGCCCTCGGCATCTCTGGGACCGTAGATCGGTATCGATTCACCCACTCCCCAGCGTAGATGCAACAGCCCCTGCACATGATCCGCATGATAGTGCGTGAGCAGCACGCCGGCGGGGCGTTCGCGTTCGCAGCTATCGGCCAGGTCCATGCGCCCAGCGTCGAGCAGGTAGCTCTCACCGCTGCTATAGATCTTGGCACTGCAAGGGCCGCGTCGATAACGGCTCATCAGCCGGGCGCGTTCACAGGCCAGGCAATGGCAGCCGAAACAGGGCACCTGGACACTGTCGCCGGTACCGGTAAAGCGAAATTTCATGAGATGCACTCGGTATTGAGCAATCTCTGCAATGCCGCCACGCTGTGGTGCAGCGCCTTGTTATTGTTGAGGCGCTCGACATCTACTAGCTCCGCTTCCAGACGCTGATGCTGCGCCAGGCGTCGTTCGATCTCGAAGTGCGTCTCACGGCCACGCTGAATCAAACGCTGACGCAATACCTGTGGTTCCGCCGTAACCAATATCGGAAGCAACTGCTCACCGAAACGCTCACGCGCGCGAGCGAAGGCGCGTCGACTACCATTGACGATGACCGTATGATCACGCTTTAGCCAGTGCTCCACCTCGATCCCGATGCCATACTCAAGACCGTGTGCCTGCCAATCGAGACAGAACAGGCCGGCGTGACGGCGTTCGGTGAACTCTTGCGCGGATAGGCTCACGCAGTTTTCATGATGTCCGCTCCAGCGCGTAATATAGCGGTGCGCCACCAGCAGTTCGGGGTGGCATTGACGAATGGCGCTCAGCAGGCTGTCCTTGCCCACGCCACTGGCACCCATGAGGTAAACGAGACGCGCCATATCAATGCACCTGCCTTCCAGCGCACCACGCCCGTTTCAGGATCGGATGGTCGTCGACCGTCTGTACGCGCAATAGATCCGCGCGCAGTCCCTGAGCGAGACGACCGCGATCGGTCAGACCCACCGCTTGTGCCGGTTGTCGCGCGGCGCTGGCTACCGCCCTGGGCAGCGAATAGCCTTGTTCGATCTGCGCGGACTTGAACACGGCATCGAGTAGCGCGGCGGGATAATAATCCGATGAGAGAATATCCAGCACCCCGAGTCCAATCATCTCGGTGGCGGCGATGTTGCCGGAGTGCGAGCCGCCGCGGACCACGTTGGGAGCGCCCATCATCACCGCCATGCCGTTACGCTGCGAGGCCTCGGCGGCCTCCCGCGTGGTCGGGAACTCAGCGATGCGCATGCCGTACTCGTGGCTTTCGGCGACATGCTCGAGGGTGGCATCGTCGTGGCTGGCCAGAGCCAGGCCGAGAGTCCTGGCCTCCGCCGAAATGGTGCGGCGATACGTGTTGCTGTAGCGCGCACTGTTGGCCAGCTGGCGTTCGAGATAGATCTCCATATCCGCGTCGCTCAGCTCATACTTGCCCTGATAATAGGCGCGATACGCTTCGAGACTGACGAACTGGCGCTGCCCCGGGGCGTGATCCATCAGCGATACCAGGCCGAGCAGCGGCGAATCCGCCAGGGCGCGGAAGTTGCTCAGGGTATCTGGATGGCTGACCTCGCAGCGCAGGTGAATACGATGATCCACCCGTGCCAAACCTTCCTGCTGAATCCCGACGATGGCGTCGTGCATGGCCTTCAAGGAGTCGTGACGCATGCTCTGCTCATCCACATCGCCAATCGAGAGCGCATCGAATACCGTGGTGATGCCGCTGGCGGCCATCTGGCTATCGTGGGCCAGGGCGGCCTGGCGCCGAGGCCAGGCCACCTTGGGCCGGGGCTGGAAATACTTCTCCGCGTTGTCGGTGTGCAGCTCGACCAGCCCGGGCAGCAGATAGTCGCCTTCGCAGTCGATGGCGGTGGAGAGCCGACACGGCGCAAGATCGATCTCGCGGATCCTGCCGTTGCGTATCACCAGCGTGCCCCAGACCACCTCATCGTCGAGCACCAGCCTGGCCCGGGTAAGAATCTGTTCGTTCATCAAAATGTCTCCTGAGAAGAGGTGCGGGCCATCAGATGCTCGTCCAGCGGCAGCAAGCGATCCGCCACTCGGCTGCGTACATCCTCGTCGTGGCAGATGCCGAGCAGGGCGCAGCCTCGGGCCTTGGCCTCACTGATCATCTCAACCACGACGTCGCGGTTGGTGGCATCCAGAGAGGCAGTGGGTTCGTCGAGCAGCAGCAGCGGGTGCTCACCGATGAAGCCCTCGGCGATGTTCACGCGCTGCTGCTCGCCCCCGGAAAAGGTGCCCGGCGGCAGCGACCACAGGCGCTCGGGCAGATTGAGGCGGGCGAGCAGCGTTTCGGCGCGCTGGCGGGCGTCCTGGGCGTAGGCACCCCGGGCCAGCAGCGGCTCCATCACTACCTCCCGAGCGGAAACCCGCGGTACAACGCGAAGGAACTGGCTGACGTAGCCGACTACATCCCGGCGCACTCGGTGCCAGGCATGAGTCGGCAAATCGGTCAACTCCAGCAGGCCGTCGTCGAAGTGGATGCGGATACTGCCGCGCTCGGCGAGATAGTTGCCGTGGAGCATCTTGAGCAGGGTGCTCTTGCCGATGCCACTACGCCCCGCCAGTACCAGACATTCGCCGCGGTGCAGCTCAAGGGAAAGATCGTGCATCACCTTGATGGCAATACCGCCCTGACCGTGCAGGACGAAATCCTTGTGCAGCTTCTCGATGGTGAGTAATGCCTTCATCGCTTGGCTCCTTGAGTCGCTCATGGCGTCAGCACCGACGACACCAGCAGTTGGGAATAGGCGTGCTGTGGATCGTCGAGGATTTGATCGGTCAAACCGGCTTCCACCACGCGGCCCTGACGCATCACCAGCAAACGATGCGAGAGCAGCCGCGCCACGGCCAGGTCGTGAGTGACCAGCACCACGGAGAGCCCAAGCTGACGCACCAGGGTACGCAGCATGTCGAGCAGGCGCGCCTGCACGGAGACGTCCAGCCCCCCGGTGGGCTCGTCCATGAACACCAAGCGTGGCCGGGTGACCAGGGTGCGAGCGATCTGCAGGCGCTGCTGCATGCCGCCGGAGAAGGTCTGAGGCGCATCGTCAATGCGTTCGGCATCGAGCTCCACCTGACGCATCCAGTCGCAGCCGGCGGCGCGCAGCTGACCGTAGTGACGATCCCCTAGGGCCATCAGGCGTTCACCGATATTGGCACCGGCGGAGACGCCCATGCGCAGGCCATCCCGTGGGTTCTGATGCACCAGCCCCCACTCCAGGCGCAACAGGGCGCGGCGGCGAGCGTCGCCGATGCCATAGAGATCGAGTTCGCCTTCACGGCTATGATCACTGAGGCTTCGGTCGAGCGGATAGTAGGTCACCCGGCCGGCGTCCGGGGCTTCCAGGCCGGCGAGTATGCGCAGCAGGGTCGATTTGCCGGACCCGGACTCGCCGACGATGCCCAGCACCTCGCCGGCATGCAGACGAAAATCGATCGCCTCGCAGCCCTTGCCCGGACCATAAAGGCGGGTGATGCTCTCCACGTCCAGCAACGCAGGGCTATCCAGGTCGGGTCTCTCCAGTACGGGCTTATCCAACACAGGCTTCTCCCCGACGGGGCTTTCTAGAACGGAGCGCGTCATGCAACCTCCCCACGCCGCAACAGGCAGTAGTCGGTATCCGAGCAGACGAACATGCGGCTGCCCACGTCGTCGGTGATCACTTCATCGAGGAAGCTATGATCCGAGCCGCATAGCGCGCAGTGCTCGTCCCAGGCTTGGATCTCGAAGGGATGATCCTCGAAGTCGAGGCTCTCCACCCGGGTGTGCGGGGGGATGGCATACAGACGCTTCTCGCGACCGGCACCGAACAGCATCAGGGCATCACTCATGTGCAGCTTGGGGTTGTCGAACTTGGGGATGGGCGAGGGGTCGGTCACATAGCGACCGTCGACCTTGACCGGATAGGCGTAGGTGGTGGCGATATGTCCGTAGCGCGCGATGTCCTCATAGAGCTTGACGTGCATCACGCCGTACTCTTCCAGCGCGTGCATCAATCGCGTCTCCTGTTCGCTTGGCTCGATGAAGCGCAGCGGCTCCGGGATCGGCACCTGAAAGACCAGGATCTGTCCGGGCTCGAGGGGCGTTTCGGGAATACGATGGCGGGTCTGGATGACATCCGCCGCCGCGGTAGCGGTGGTCGTCTCGACCCCGGCGACGCGCTCGAAGAAGGCGCGGATGCTCACCGCGTTGGTGGTGTCGTCGGCGCCCTGGTCGATGACCTTGAGCACGTCGTCGGCGCCCAGGATGCTGGCGGTAAGCTGCATGCCGCCAGTACCCCAGCCGTAGGGCATCGGCATCTCGCGCCCGCCGAAGGGTACCTGATAGCCGGGGATCGCTACGGCCTTGAGTAGCGCGCGGCGGATCATGCGCTTGGTCTGTTCATCGAGATAGGCGAAGTTATAGCCGTTCATGGTGTACTCCTTTCGATGCGCGCTCGGTCGCTTTGGCTTCCTCGCTGACGTTTTCCCTTTTCTGCTGCGGATCGCCCGCGCGACTGCGTTGCGCCTCGTGCGCCTTGCGCAGGCGGCGCAGCAGTTCCAGCTCGGACTGGAAATCGACGTAGTGAGGCAGTTTGAGGTGCGAAACAAAGCCCGAGGATTCGACGTTGTCGGCGTGCGCCAGCACGAACTCAGCCTGCTGCGCCGGGCTTGTGACAGATTCGCCAAGCTCCTCGGCGCGCAGGGCGCGATCGACCAGCGCCATGGCCATGGTCTTGCGCTCGTTGTGGCCGAAGGCCAGGCCGTAACCCCTCGTGAACTGCGGCGCGGCCTCGCGACTGCCGCCGAACTGGTTGACCATCTGGCATTCGCTGAGCGCGATCTCGCCGATGCAGATGACCTCGTCCCACTCCTCGACATGGATTTCGATATCCACCTGGCCGAGGCGAATCTCGCCGGCAAAGGGGTGATTGCGCCCGTAGCCGCGCTGGGTGGAGTAGCCGAGTGCCAGCAGATAGCCCTCGTCACCGCGGGCCAGCATCTGTAGCCGGGTGGCGCGATCGACGGGAAAATCCGGCGGGTCCCGGGTGATGTCA
Organism: Vreelandella jeotgali Hwa; assembly: GCF_000334215.1. GTDB lineage: Bacteria > Pseudomonadota > Gammaproteobacteria > Pseudomonadales > Halomonadaceae > Vreelandella > Vreelandella jeotgali. The sequence goes on from NZ_AMQY01000001.1 coordinate 64,294, forward strand.
TAGGGTTCGCTGCCGTCGTCCCGTTCCTGCTCGATCAGTCCCTCATCATTGAGCAGGTCGAGGATTTGCGGGCAGGCCTCCAGCGCTTCTTCGGCCCTGGCCGGGGTGGGTACTTCCCCTTCGGCCAGCTGCAGAAAATCCAGCAGGCGATGGGTATAGTCGTAGGTCGGCCCCAGGATCTGACCGCCGGGAATGTCCTTGTAGGTGGCGCTGATACGGCGCTCGATACGCATGCTGCCGGTATCGAGCGGTTCGCTCACCGCCAGGCGCGGCAGGGTGGTGCGATAGGCGCGCAGCAGGAACACCGCCTCGATCAGATCGCCGCTCGCCTGTTTGAGGGCCAAGGCCGCCAGTTCCGGATCGTAGAGCGAGGCCTCGCTCATCACTCGATCCACCGAGAGTCGTAGCTGCCCCGCGATCTGCGCGACGTCAAGCTCGGCCTGATCGCGTTCGCCCCGACGGCGGTCGGCAAGCAAGCGATGCGCGTTGGCGATGGCCTGTTCGCCACCTTTCACGGCGACATACATGGACGAACCTCCTGATCAGTGCGCTCGACGCGGGTGCTGCGGGGAATGGCGACGAGCCGGTCATTGCAGGTGAGGATGGCGTCCATTCCGCGGGGGAAGCTCGCGCGATTGGCGCCAAGGCGTGCCATCAGACCATCCGCCTCACCGATATCCAGATGCCGCCGATCGGCAATACCGGGGCCGGAGAGCTGCCACGGGCCTGAAGCCTCGAGGTGTTCGAGGGCTATCAATAGCGTGATGCTACGGTTCGGGTAGGCGTCGCTGCCAATAGAAAAATCGATACCCTGCGCCAGGGAGTTGGAGGTGAGCAGGGCAAACTCCGCGGCGGCGCTATCCTCGGTGATAGGACAGCCGGTATGAAAACGCAGCGCTTCACGTAGCGCCGGGGAATCGAGCTCGCTGGCGATCCACAGCGGCGTATCGAGATCGCAGAGTGTCAGCAAGGCGCCCCATAATGCCGGGCCAATCGACGCCTCCCGGGGAGGCTCCGGCGCCCTTGGCATCTCGAGGGTGCCGGGCTCCGCCATGGCCTGGAGGAGCTGCCGAAACAGGCGTTGGCTGTCGTGAACGGGATCGTTGAAAGCGGGCCAGAGCATGGTCACTCTCCTCTTACCAGGGTGAAGAAATCGACCCGGGTGGCCGCGGCGGTGCGCGAGGCCTGTGCTTCCCGGGTGGTTAGCGCGTCCTGCAACGGGGCGATCAGTTCATCGTCGATGCGTCTAACAAGCCCGGCTTGCTGGGCGCAAGCATCGACCAGGGCGATCAATTCCGCGTGACGCCGATCGCGACCGCGCACCCAGCCATGGCCCAGAGTGCCGTCATCGAGGGCCACACTGGCGCGGGTCATGGTGATCTCGCCGAAGTTGAAGGCGTTGCCGGTACCGCCCATGCGGCCTCTGACCATGGCCATGCCGGTTTCCGGGCCGCGCACGCAGCGGTGCTGTTCGTGGATATCGAGCGCTGCCCAACGCGATTCGAGGTGGTGGCAGGGCGTCAGGGCAAGCACGCGCTGACGATAGGGTCGAGTCATGACAACCTCATTAGGATTTGCAGTGGTAAAGGCATCAGATGAAGCGCTTGCGCACCTGCTGGGAGACCATGTCGAGCAGCGTTACCGCGACGATGATGACCAGCATGATGGTGGCGGTTTCCGAATACTGGAAGCCACGCATGGTTTCCCACAGCGACACGCCGATACCGCCGGCGCCGACCATGCCCAGCACCGTCGCCGAGCGAATGTTCGACTCGAAGCGATACAGGCTGACCGAGATCCACAGGGGCAACACTTGGGGGATCAGGCCGAAGATGATCTCCTCGATGCGCCCGGCGCCGGTGACGCGAACGCCTTCCATGGGACCGGCTTCGGTGGCCTCTACGGCCTCCGAGAACAGCTTGGCCAGCACCCCGGTAGTATGGATAAACAGCGCCAGGGTGCCGGCGAAGGGGCCAAGGCCCACCGCGACGACGAAAAGCATGGCGAAGACCAGTTCGTTGATAGCACGGCAGGCGTCCATCAGCCGGCGCATGGGCTGATAGACCCACCAGGGCACCAGGTTTTCAGAAGATAAGAGGCTGCAAGGGATGGCGAAGACCACCGCCAGCAGCGTCCCCCAGATGGCGATCTGGACCGTTACCAGCATCTGGGCGATGTAGTGCTTGAGATTGCCGAAGCGCAGCGGAAAGAAGTCGCCGGCCAGCTGAACCATGTTGTCGGTATTCTTGACCAGAAGGCCGGGCTGCATCTCGGCCCCCTGCCAGGCCCAGGTCAGCGCCCCCAGAATCACCCCCCAGCCCAGCAGTTTGAGCCAACGGCGCTTATGTGAAGCGAGGGATAGCGATGAGCTCTGCATGTTCATCAACCTCTTTGAATAGGACCAGGGCTCACTGAGCGGCCACGCTGGAGGCATTCTGCTTCTCGATGCGCTGGCTCAGTTCTTCCAGGCGTTCATCCAGCTCTGCCAGGCGCTGCTTTTTTTGCTGTTCATCCTGCGAGTCATCGTTGGCGATCTGGGAGCGCTGTTTGAAAAGTTCGAGCTGACGAATGGGCAGCAGCTGATCGTTGTCCGAGGGCTTGAGCCCCGACCACTGCAACCCCGCCAGAATGGCCTTCTCTTCCTGGGTGTCGCCGTAGTTGAAGAAGAATTCCTTGAGCTTGGCCTTCGTCTCCTCCGGCAGCTCCTTGCGCCATACCAGGGGGTCGGAAGGGATCAGCGGCGATTTCCAGATGCTCTTGATCTGCTCGGCCTTGCCCGGATGGCTTTGTTCGAGGCGATCCATGCTTTCGGTGTTGTTGGTCGCCACATCCACCTGGCCATTGGCGACCGCCAGGGCATTGGTCTCGTGATTGGAATTGAGGGTGCGCTTGAAAGCCCTGGAAGGATCCACGCCGTTCTGGGCGAAGACGTAGTAGCCCGGCACCAGAAAGCCCGAGGTGGAGTTGGGATCACCGTTGCCGAAGATCAGGTCGGAAGCATTGGCGAGGACCTCATCGACGCTGTCATAAGGGCTATCCTGGCTGACCAGCAGCAGGCTGTAATAACCGGCCTTGCCATTGTCGGGAACCGTCTGGGCGAAGATCTCGCCGCCGGCGCGATCGACCGCTTCCATGGCTGACTTGTTGCCATACCAGGCCAGATCGATCTTGTCGAAACGCATCGCCTGGATAACCGCCGCGTAGTCGGTGGCGAAGAAAGGCTTGACCTCTACTCCCACCTCTTCGGACAGGTCCGCCAGGAATGGCTTCCACAGCGGCGCCATGTTCTGGCTGGACTCGGTGGAAATGATGCCGAACTTCAAGGGCTCCTCGGCGGCGGCCGGACCGCTTATGACGCCCAGGCCAATAATCAGTGATAGCGCCAGTCGACGCAGGGGAAGAGTCAGCATGTCGTACTCCTTGAATGTGAGGTGTGTGAATCCAGGGTTAGAGGGCCGCACCCGCGGCGGCGGGCTGGGTGATGGTGTCCGGCTGCTGTGGTCGACGATCGAAGAGTTCGCACAGTCCTTCGTCGTCGTAGAGCGCCTGCAGGCGTGCATCGGTGAGGTGCTGAATCGAGTCATCGTAGTAAAGCCGGCCCTGCTTCAAGGCGATGGCACGGCGGCAGAATTCTCGGGCGTATTCGACCTGATGCAGGGTGACGAGAACGGTGCGACCGTCTTCCTCGTTGATACGCTGGAGGATCTTCATCACCTCGCGGGCGCTGCGCGGATCCAGCGAGGCGATGGGTTCGTCGGCGAGGATAATGTCGGCGTCCTGTACCAGCGCGCGGGCAATGGCGACGCGCTGCATCTGGCCGCCGGAGAGGGTGTTGGCGCGTTGGCCGGCCAGGCTTTCCAGCCCGACCCGGGACAGTGCCTCGAGCGCCCGCAGGCGTTCCTGTCGATTGAAGCGTCCCAGCAGGGCGCGCCCGCGGGGCATACTACCGAGATGTCCGATCAGTACATTGGTCAGGACACTGAGTCGCCCGACCAGATTGTACTGCTGAAAGATATAGCCGACGCGACAGCGCTCGGCGCGCGAGCAGCGTGTCAGCTTGCCGCGCTGCTGAACGGCACGGTCCATGATGGTGACGCGGCTACGCTGTTCGCGATTGGCCCGGGTCAGACCTACCATCAATCGAAGCAGGGTAGATTTGCCGGAACCGGAGGGGCCGATCAGCGCCACCATGTCGCCGGCATCGATTTCGAAATCGACATCCTGCAACACGGTGGTGCGACCGAACGTCTTGCTGAGCTGTTCAACTGCGATGTTGGTGAGCGACATAACGCCTCCTTTGGTAGTGGGCGCTAGTGTCGCGTAGATATATTAAGCTTTGACGTCCAGCCAATGATGATTTGATGACATCGTGAAGGCTGTTTCGCCAATCCGAATGGGGCACTTCCAGGAAATTACCGCATCGGCCTTTATGCGCCAGACCATCTGGCACAGCCTGGCGATCTTGGTGGTCTCCAGCATTCCCGGGGCGGCTCAGAGTCTCGGTTGAATCAAGGTTTTTCGCCGTCTGCCAAACGCTGATCGATTGCCTGTAATACACCGGGAAGATCTGCGATGGTATCGATCACATAGTGGGCCGAGGCCGCTTTGAGCCTGGCTTCAACGCGTTGGCGAACACGCTGCTTCTCGTCTTCGGATGCGGCCAGGAAGCCGTCCAGAGTGAATCCCGCTTCGTTGCCGGACAGGGCCAGGCCGACGGTCCACATACCCGCATTGCGTCCCTCTTCGATACCCGGTGCCGAGTCATCCACTTTCACACAGCGGGCTACATCCATTACGCCCAGTTCAATCACATTCTGCAGCGCCATCCAGGGTCCGGGGCGGCTACCGGGCTTGAGGTCATCGCCAGCTACGATGCTCTGGGGTACAAACCCTTGGGCGGCGGCCAGAGGCGCTAGAGCCTCCATCACAGGACGCGGGTAGCCGGAACAGGAGCCGATGCGGATTTGCTGCTCTTTCAGCAAGGCCACGACATCGAGAGTGCCCGGTATCAGTGCCGCATGCTCCTTCACCTCGGCAATTTGCAATGGCATGAAGGCATCGTAGATGACGCTCACCTCCGTATCCGACATCGGTTGGCCAAACTGGTCTGCCCAGCGTTCGGCGATGGCCGGCGTATGGCCGAGCGTGCGGATGTGATCCCACTTGCCCATGCCCATGGGGCCGCGAGCCTCAGCCAGGGTGATATCGAAATCGAACGCCTGCTTGAAAGCCTCTACAAAGATAGTGGTGGGTGCGAAGGAGCCGAAATCGACGACGGTTCCGGCCCAGTCGAAAATAACCGCTTCAAGTTGTTTCATTGGATGTCACCTCAACTGTAGCGGGATAAAAGACGCGATATTCCCACAACATGATGCAGTGGGCTCGCTCAGCAGTCATATGGCGATAGCCACCTTAAGGGCGCAGCATGACGGAGAGATGTCGGATTCATGACAGTAAAATCGCATGGCCGCGCTGTGACAATACTCGAGAAGGTGCAGGCCGGCGCCGCAGAAGGCTCATGACCGAGACATCGGCAGGGATCGGCTGGGTGACATCGTAGTGAGACGGGACCGTCACGCGTCTGTCACTGCGGCCAGGTATCGTTTGTCGTCGTCAACGTTGTGACCGACACCGATACGAGGAAGAGTCCCATGGTTTTCAATCGTCGAGCCTATTTCGAAGAGGCCGAGAACATTCCCAGCAACCCCTCGGTGAGCGCCCCGATCGGCGAGATCATCGAACGCCGCTATTCGCGCCGCGGCTTTCTCAAGGACGCCGGCACCGCCGGGCTCGGGGTGGCCGCGATCGGCGCCATGAACCCGCTTGCCGCGGCCATCGCCGCCGAAAGCGGCAGCCTTGACCGTTTCGCCTTCGACGAGATCGCCCATGGCGTCGACACCACCCACCATGTAGCCGAGGGTTATGACGCCGAGGTGCTAATCCGCTGGGGCGACCCGCTGTTTGCCGATGCCCCTGAGTTGGACCCGTTGAACCAGAGCGCCGATGCCCAGGAGCGGCAGTTCGGCTACAACAACGACTATGTGGGCTTCGTGCCGCTCGACGGCAACCCGGATCACGGCCTGCTGGTGGTCAACCACGAATATACCAACGAAGAGCTGATGTTCCCGGGCCTGCCGGGGCCTCTCGATGAGCATGACTTCACCGGCCTGACCCGTGAGATGGTCGAGATCGAGCAGGCCGCCCATGGCCTGTCGGTGGTCGAGATCCAGCGCGAGGGTGGTAAGTGGCAATACCTCAAGGACAGCCGCTACAACCGTCGTATCACGCCGCGCTCCACCGAGATGGCGATCAGCGGCCCCGCCGCCGGGGATGCGCTGCTGAAGACCGGCGCCGACCCGTCCGGCAAGAAGGTCATCGGCACCCTCAACAACTGCGCCGGGGGCACCACCCCCTGGGGTACGGTGCTGTCCTGCGAAGAGAACATTCACTACTACTTCATGGGCGACCCCGCCGGCCACCCGAACGCGGGGCTGCTCGAGCGCTACGGCATCCCGGCCATGGGCTATGCCTGGGGCCGCTACGACGACCGCTTCGACATCGCCAAGGAGCCCTTTGAATCCAACCGTTTCGGCTGGGTGGTCGAGATCGACCCGCGGGACCCGACCTCAATGCCGATCAAGCGCACCGCCCTGGGCCGCTTCAAGCACGAAGCCGCAGCCAACGTGGTCTCCGGGGACGGCAGGCTGGTGGTCTACATGGGCGACGACCAGCGCTTCGACTACCTCTACAAGTTCGTCACCCGCGATCCGGTCGATACGGCCAGCCCCGCCAACAACCGTGATCTCCTGGATCACGGTACTCTCTACGTGGCACGCTTCAATGCCGATGGCGGCGTCGCCTGGCTGCCGCTGGTCCACGGCCAGGGGCCGCTGACCGCGGAGAACGGCTTCGCCAGCCAGGCCGAGGTGCTGATCAAGGCGCGGCTGGCTGGCGACGCCCTGGGCGCCACGCCAATGGATCGCCCGGAAGACGTCGAGGCCAACCCCGAGACCGGTCGCGTCTATGTGATGCTGACCAACAACACCGAGCGTACCGAGGACCAGGTGGATGCCGCCAACCCCCGCGCCGACAATACCTTCGGGCATATCGTCGAGGTCGTCACCGAGGGCGGCGATCACACTGCCAGCCGTGACCGCTGGGAGATCCTGGTCAAGTGCGGCGATCCATCCCGCGCCGAGGTGGGCGCCCTGTGGAACCCGGCCACCAGCGAGAACGGCTGGTTCGCCGCGCCGGACAACTGTGCCATCGACCATCGCGGTCGATTGTGGGTGGCCACCGATCAGGGCAGCAACTGGGCGAAGTCCGGCACCGCCGACGGCGTCTGGGCCCTGGAGACTCAGGGCGAGCGGCGCGGCACCGGCAAGATGTTCTTCCGCGTACCGCTGGGCGCCGAGATGTGCGGCCCCTGCTTCAGCCCGGACGACAGCGCGCTGTTCGTCGCCGTGCAGCACCCGGCCTCCGACGGTACCGAGGCCTATGCAGGCCGCGAGGGGCGCCCTTCCACCTTCGAGGACCCGGCAACCCGTTGGCCGGACTTCCAGGACGGCATGCCGCCGCGCCCGTCGCTGGTGGTCATCACCCGCCGAGGCGGTGGCGCCATCGGCTGATAGGCGAGCCAGCTACTCGCCGACTCCCGTGGTCCCGCGTCCCTGCGCAGGGCCTTTGTCTCGATCACGTTTTGCGAGAGCAGTTTCTCACGGCACCCGGCAAGGCTGAGTCGCCTTCTAGCCATAGCGGCCGGTAATATAGTCCTCGGCCTTCCTGGTATGCGGCGTCGAGAACATCGTCTTGGTATCGTTATATTCAATCATCTCACCCAGATGGAAAAAGGCAGTGTAATCGGCGATTCGCGCGGCCTGCTGCATGTTGTGGGTGACTGTGATGATGGTGTAGCGACGCTTGAGCCGGTCCATCAGATCCTCGATGGTCGCCGTGGAGATCGGGTCCAGCGACGAGGTTGGCTCGTCCATCAGGATCACTTCCGGCTGCACGGCAATGGCGCGGGCAATGCACAGGCGCTGCTGCTGGCCGCCAGAGAGCGAGGTGCCGGGCTGGTGCAGCTTGTCCTTGACCTCCTCCCACAGGCCCGCGTCGCGCAGTGAGCTTTCCACCAGCGCCTTCACATCGGCCTTGCGGCTGACGATATCGTGCATGCGCGGGGCATAGGCCACGTTGTCATGAATCGACTTGGGAAACGGGTTGGGCTTCTGGAACACCATGCCGACCCGGCGGCGCAGCGCCACCTCGTCCACCTTAGCGGCATTCACATCTCGCCCGCCCATCTCCACCAGGCCTTCGATGCGTACCCTGGGAATCAGGTCGTTCATGCGGTTCAGGCAGCGCAGAAAGGAAGATTTGCCACAGCCGGAAGGGCCAATCAGCGCGGTAATGTTGTTCTGGTAAATATCCAGGCTGATGGACTTGAGCGCCTGAAACTGTCCGTACCAGAGATCGAGATCGCGCACTCGCACGCTGAGCGCATGATTGGCGCTGTCATTGCGAGTCACCGGCTCACCGCTCGAAGGTCGATTCATGGACGGGATACTCTCGGGTGAAGCGTGGCTATTCATGCTCATACTCATGTTGGTTTGTCCTCTATGGCGCCTGCGCTACCAGCGGCGCTCGAAGCGCCTGCGCAGCACTACGGCGGTGGCATTCATGGTGATCAGCACCGCCAGTAGCACCAGGATGCCGCCCGAGGTTTTCTCGATGAAGGCCCGATCGGGCTCGCCCGCCCAGGTGAATATCTGAGCCGGCATCACCGTGGCGGCCTCGGTGATCGAGCCGCCGATATCGGGAATAAAGGCCACCATACCGATGATGATCAGCGGCGCGGTTTCGCCCATGGCCTGGGCCAGACCAATAATCGCGCCAGTCATGATGCCGGGCATCGCCAGCGGTAGCACATGGTCGCGTACCACCTGCCAGCGCGAGCAGCCAACGCCGAAGCCGGCATGACGAATGGAGTCCGGCACGCTGCGCAGCGCCGTGCGGGTCGAGATAATGATCACCGGCAGCGTCATTAGCGCCAGCGTCAGCCCGCCGACCAACGGCGAAGAGCGCGGCACGCCAAAGAAGTTGATGAAGATCGCCAGCCCCAGCAGGCCATATAGAATCGACGGGATCGCCGCCAGGTTGTTGATATTGATCTCGACCAGCTGAGTGATGCGGTTGTCCGGTGCAAACTCCTCCAGATAGATCGCCGTCATCACGCCAATCGGAAACGCCACCGCCAGGGTGACCATCAGGGTCAGCACGGTCCCCATGGCGGCCGAGGCGATACCGGCAAGTTCAGGCATCCTGGAGTCGCCGCTGGTGAAAAACCGCGTATTGAAACGTAGCTCCACCCGGCCCTCGGCCCGTAACCGATCCACTACCGCCCGGTGGCGATCGCTTAATTTGCTATGGTGACCCTTCAGATATTGGTCGACCTGGCCATCGGCCAGCACCCACTCGCTGCGCGTGGTGCCCTGAAGCGCCGGGTCGTCTCGCATGCGCGATGGAATCAGGCGCAGATAGCCGCGGCTGACCAGCGGACGCACGGCTTCGGATACGGCCGCCAGCGGCAGCTGGCTGGCCTGCTCGCTGTAGTCGACCTCGACCTGAATCTGTGCCTGCTTGAAGGCCGGCAACCCCTTGATCAGCATGTCAGTGAAAAACAGCACCAGAAACAGGCCGGCAAGGCCAAGCGCCCCCATGGACAACGCTTTCAGAAGTCGGGTCTTGCGATGCCGTCGCCGAAGCTGAGCCTCGATGTGATCGAACGCCTGTGTCATCCCAATGACTCCTCGACTTAGAGATTATTGACCCGGTACTTTTCCCGAAAACGGCGAATCATGATCACCGACACCAGATTCAGCATCAGGGTCACCACGAACAGCACCAGCCCCAGGGCAAAGGCCGATAGCGTTTCAGCGCTGGCAAACTCCTGATCCCCGGTCAGGGCGGCGACGATACGCACCGTCACGGTGGTCATGTTTTCCAGCGGATTGGCGGTCAGGTTGGGCAGCATGCCCGCCGCCATCACCACGATCATGGTTTCCCCCAGCGCCCGAGACACCGCCAGTAGCGAGGCCGAAACAATGCCGGGCAGCGCCGCCGGCACCACCACATCGCGAATCGTCTCGCCATGGGTCAGGCCGAGCGCCAGCGCGCCTTGGCGCATGCTGTCGGGCACCGAATGAATCACATCATCGGCCAGTGAGGAAATGAACGGAATGATCATGATGCCCATGACGATGCCGGGCGCCAGGGCATTGTTGAAGTCGGCCTTGAGGCCGAGCCACTGTGCTGCCACAACGATCAGCGGTGCCACGGTAATCGCTGCAAAGAAGCCGTAGACCACCGTGGGAATACCCGCCAGCACTTCAAGGATCGGCTTGGCGATGCTGCGTACGCGCGAGTTGGCGAATTCCGCCATGTAGATCGCCGACAGCAGACCCATTGGGATGGCCACCAGCATGGCGATCGCGGTGATCATGAAGGTGCCAGCAAACAGCGGCAGCGAGCCGAATTGAGCGGCACTGGCGCCTTCCTCGGCGCGCCCGGCGGCCGTCAGAAAGCTGGCGCCGGGGTTCCAGACGGTTCCGGTGATAAAGCCCCAGAAGCTCTGCATCTGGAAGAAGCGCACTGCCTCATTGATGATCGAGACCAGAATGCCCAGCGTTGTCAAAATGGAGATCAGCGTGGCTCCAGCCAGCATAAAGCGAACAAACGCCTCGACGGCGCGCCGTGCATGAAACCCGGGCCTGACCATGGCGATGCTGCCCACCAGGCCTAGGCAGGCCACGGCGACACTGACCACCAGCAACATGGCAGTGGAAATCTTCGCCCCGACCAGCAGCATGGCCACGCTACCGACCAGGCTCACCGCCAGTGCCGGTGCCGCGGTAGAGAGCACGCCAAACCAGCCGTACTGATCGGGCTGGGCGTGCATCGAGGTGCCGCTGGCGCGCGCCCTGGCCGCCTTGGCACGCGCCGCGAAGAAGGCGATCAGACCCAGCACCAGCAGAGTGCCACAGAACAGGGCGAGGAATTGGTTGGTCTGCATAGGTGTCTCTCGAAGAAATTCATCCGCGGGGTAGTCACCCAACCGGCCTCCCTGCCGGAACGCGCGCCGACCGGCAACGCTGGTTGCCGGTCGGTCGGGGCTGGACCCCAGTCTCGCTTACTTCAGGTCGGCCAGCTCGATCGACTCGTGGTCGGCCACTGCCTGACGGGCCTTCTCGCGCATCTCCTCGGGGGCCGGGATTAGGCCGATGCCCTTGAGGTAGCCCAGCTCACCAATCATCTGCTCGCTCATGAAGGTGTTGGCATACTCGTACATGGCCGGCACCTCGTCGGTGTGCTGATTCTTCACGTAGAAGAACAGCGAGCGGGACACCGGGTACTCGCCGCTGCCGATGGCGTCCGGGGTCGGCTCGACGCCGTCGATGCTGGAGCCGATCAGGGTATCGGCATTTTCCTCAAGGAAGGAGTAGCCGAAGATGCCGAAGGCATCAGTGTTCTCGGCCAGGCGCTGGACGATCAGGTTGTCGTTCTCACCGGCATCGATATAGGCGCCGTCGGTACGAATATCGGTGAAACCCTCACCGCCGTAGGCGTCCATTGCTTCGGACGCAGCTTCCATCACCAGCTCCTCGAAGGCATCCCGGGTGCCGGACGTGGTCGGCGGCCCGTAGACGGCGATCTCGCGATCCGGCAGGGAGGCGTCGATCTCGCTCCAGCGGCTGTAGGGGTTGTCGACCAATTCACCCTCCACCGGCACCTTGGCGGCTAGGGCCAGGAACAGCTGTTCGCGGGTCACCTCCATCGCCGGGTTCGCACCGGACTGGGCAAAGGCGATGCCGTCGTAGCCAATGAAAGCTTCGGTAATATCGGTGACGCCATTCTCGGCGCAGCGCTCGAACTCGGAGGGCTTCATGCGGCGGGAGGCGTTGCTGATATCCGGAGTGTCCTCGCCGACGCCGTTGCAGAACAGGCGCAGGCCGCCGCCGGAGCCGGTGGATTCAATGACCGGCGTCGGGTAGTCGGTGATCGCCCCGAACTCCTCGGCCACGTAACTTGCGAAGGGATACACCGTGCTGGAGCCCACGATGCGAACCTGGTCACGGGCCTGGGCAACACCGACAGCGCTGATGACGGCGGCGGCGAGGACGGTAGTCTTGAAAGCGCGATTCTTGAAGGTACGGCTCATGAAAAGTGCTCCTGGTGCGAGAAGTATTTGCCTTTTCGTGATGCCGAAGATGACCTACAAAGATGACAACCTCATGACAATCAGGAAAAAATCAATCCGTTGCCATGCTCTGTTGCAAACCTCCTTGAAGAACTGTCGTATCGTATCCATTCAGCGTGGCGCTTCATCTAACTGCAATATTGTTTCGCTAACCTTTGAGGTTGCGGCATGACCTGCTTATGTCGCTGTAAAGCACTGCTGGAGACATGCCCCGTCGCACCACTGCTGCTTTACCCATCCGCGCCTGAGGCGTATCGACGATGACATGATCGGGCATATGATTTTTTACCTGCGCCCGTGGAGGACCACCGATGAGCACAACAAGCGAACCCCACCGCCAGCATATTTCCCGCCAGTTCAACCAAGAGCTGGAGGCATTGAAAACGCACCTGATGACCATGGGCGGTCTGGTCGAAAAGCAAGTACAGGATGCAACCCGCTCGCTGCTCGAGGCGGACACGGCACTGGCTCAGCGGGTGGTAGCCAACGACCGTCGCGTCAATGACATGCAGGTCAAGATCGACGACGAGTGCACCCTGCTGCTGGTACGTCGCCAGCCGGCGGCCTCGGATCTGCGTCTTGTGCTAGCGGTGACTCGCGCTACGTCGGATCTCGAGCGCATCGGCGACGAGGCCGGCAAGATCGCCCGTAACGCGCTGGAGCTGGTCGAGAGCAACTCGGGAAGCCGCGGTTTCGTCGAGGTGCGGCTCATCAGCGAGCACGTGCGCAGGATGGTCAGCGATTCACTGAGCTCCTTCGCCCGCTTCGATACCGAGCTGGCACTAAAGGTGGTGCGTGAAGACGATCATGTCGACAGCGAATACAAGACCGCCATGCGCTCACTCATGACGCTCATGATGGAAGATGCGCGGGCGATCTCGCCGGTGCTGAGCATCATGTGGATGCTGCGCTCGCTGGAGCGCATTGGCGATCATGCCAGCAACTTGGCTGAATATGTGATCTACCTGGTCAAGGGGATGGATGTGCGCCATCAGAATCCTGACGAGGTAGCCTGTAGTATCAGGGCCGAGGATGGTTCCCCCCCAGTGTCGGGATGAGTGTCGCACCCTCTGAGACCCTGTTTCTATAAAACGTTACACTCCGGGACCATACACCTAGCGTCTCGGCCTGGACCATAAACGCATCGGCCACCACATCCTCCAGCAGCAGCAAGTTGCACGCTAGTGCGGCACAGAATGCCACTCGAGTGGCCATCTGCTCGTCACCGTCGCTCAATGAACTGGTCTAATTGTATCGGACACCCTGATAAGCCTTATAGTGAAGGCAATGAGAGGTGTTCATGACCAAGAAGACTCGACGTCGGTATTCCGACGAATTCAAGGCTGAGGCGGTCAACATGGTTCGGGGAGAGGGCTACGCCATCTCCGAGGCTGCCAGGCGGCTAGATATCGATCGCAGCCTGCTGGATCGCTGGTGTCGCCAGCAACGTGACCGGGAGGTCAAGGACATCCACGATCAGAAGCGTGGTAGCTACGGGAGCCGTCGAATGGCCAATGAACTCCATCGCAGAGGTCACGCAGTCGGTCGTTATCAGGGGCGTAGCCTGATGCAGGAAGCCGATATCGCCTGCCGACAGCGTCGCCGCTACCGGCATACGACGGACAGCGACCACGCCTTGCCAGTAGCTCCCAACCTGCTCAGACGGCAATTCACGGTGCCTGAGCCCAATCAGGCGTGGGTGGCCGACATCACCGCCATCTGGACCCTGGAAGGCTGGTTGTACTTGGCGGCCGTGCTGGACCTCTATGACCGGCAGGTTATCGGCTGGGCCATGGCCGACCACATGAAGGCGTCACCAACCCTGGACGCTCTGGAGATGGCCTTTGGCCGCCGGCGCCTTCTCGAGGAGGGCTCCATCACTCGGTTCGCGGCAGCCAGTACGCATCACATGCGTATCGCGAACGACTGGTTCAGCAAGGGTTCCTGGCCTCCATGAGCCGCAAGGGGAACTGCTGGGAAAATGCGGTCATGGAGCGCTTCTTCGGCTCTCTTATGAGCGAATGGTTGGATGGGCAACGGTACGGGACCCGCCAGTCAGCGAGACGCGACGTCGTGACCTATATCGAAATGGAGTACAACAGCTGCCGGCTGCACTCAACTCTTGGCTACCAAACGCCAAGGGAAATCGAAAAAATCGCCGAAGCAGCTTAATAAAAGTGTCCACTACGACTTGACCAGAACATCCTGTCCACTACTTCCCGGGACCATACAGATATTTAGTCCTGTGGTGTAGTGGTCCATGTTATGAACCATTGTCTGAGGGGGATCCATGGCTCAAGTGCGTGACCACCGCGGGCACCCAACGCCGACGTACAGCAGCGCAAGCGCCGCGTGCAGCAACTTTGCGAAGATAAGCTCGCCTGGCTGATGATGCAGTTCAACCTGGTGGCGGTGGTCGACAACCGCCTGCCCACGGCGGGCACCGACGGCGATGCGGCCTTTCTCAACGCGGACTTCATGGCCTCACGCAACGGCGACGATCGGCGCTTTATCCTCGCTCACGAGGTTTGGCACTGCGCGCTGGGCCACCATCGCCGCCAGTTGAGACGAGAGCCGGAGCGCTGGAACCACGCCTGCTACTACGAGGTCAACGCGCAGCTGAAGGGCATGCTGGGCCACTGCCCCAGGGAGGCGCTGTATAAAGCCGGCTTTGTGGGGCAACCCGCCGAGCAGATTTATCCCCGGCTGGCGGCTCGCACGCCGCCCCGACGGCGCACCCGCTCAGGATCACCCCGCCAACTACTGGACGTGCACGACCTAACCAGCGTGCTGAGCGACGGCGGCAGCGACATCCGCCCGGTGTTTGACGCCCTGAAAGCCACGCCACCCAGCGTGCTGGTGGCTTTCACCAACGGCTACATCGCCGCCCCGGAAAATTCACTGGGCTACCCGATGCTCTTGTGTTTGAGCGAGCGCGGCCGGTGAACTGGGGCACCGGGATAGCCGTTTTATATAATGGAATTCAACATGGTGTATGGCCCTCAGCCAGCGAGGGATTTTCGCGCTAACGCGGTTCAGGGGGTTGCGGTTGCGGCGCCAGCCGTTCCCGTGTCTGTTCCTGTGAACGTGACCGAGCGGCCAGGATGTTCTCGACAAAGCCGGAGTCTGACACGGCATCGGAGATTTGCCCGCCTATTCCCTCTCGGGATAATCCGATGCTGTTGAGTTTATCTTCCAGCATGGCGCCGGATTCCTCTACCACCAGAGTCAGCCACTGTTCTTCGCCCAGATGATCGGCGCGACTGCCCTGCTGAAAAGCCACGTTCAGGATAATAGGGAATAACAACTCCTGCAGCCACGGCGTAATATCCGGGGGTGCCGACGATGCCTGATTTTCTGCCGCTGACAGGCGCCCTTTCAATTCGGAGAGTTCCCCGGATAGCGCTTCCTGCTTTTCCCGTTCAGCCGCTGCCGCGCTTTCCTGTTCGTTTGGGTCAGGCAATACATTGGGGGCCATTCCCAGTGATTGAATAAGAGATTGCGCCTTGCTGGATAGGACTGTCTTTCGCATACCGAGATTATCGCCCGCTACCTTGTCCCCCAGTTGCTCTATTAAATCCGACACACTTTTAGCACTGGCAGGACGCACGTATTCTTTTTGAGGCTCCGGCTGCTGCATTTGTTCTTTGCGATGCTGCACGGCGATGTAGCGAGAAACACGAGGACTGCGTTCGGACATGGGCTTGGCGCGTTCATCGAAATACTTGTGGCCCACGTCATCGAAGAATCGCTGCTGTAGCTTATGGTAAAACAGCTTTCTCTGGCAGCACAGATTGGTGAGTGCCCAATTCCCCTCTCGTTCCCCGTTGGGTTTTGGGGTAAACCAGAAATGCAGGTGGGGGTATTTCTCGTCCAGATGCGTTAGTCGAAAATGCGGGATCATCTCAAAGTCGGACATGAGTTGACGAACCCATTTCGTCGTGTCCTCGATGAATTGATCCAACTCCTGCTGTGGGCAATCCGTTGTTTTTTTGGCGTGGCTCACTATTACCGTGCCAATCGCCAGTGCGTCTTTCCGCAGAGAGCGATAAACCGGCTTGCTGCCACGCAGATGGTAATTTTTGGCTTCCTCCATTTCCTTGACGATCCACTGCTGCAATTCTTTGGGCTTATCAACCGGCGAATCGAGTCTATCTACACGGATATTCGGGGATTGATCCAAATGGGAGATGTGCGTCGGCTCGCGCAAGCCCTCAGCCAGGATGGAGCCGAGGGTTCCACGTTTAACCTTCTGGCCTCGGGGGAAGCCCTGGATGCGCATGAACTGGTAGGTCGGCTTGGCCATGTGGTCGGCTCCTGGTGGGTGTTTGTCTCCCCAAAATTTGGGTATTGCTCAGAGTTGGAGATAGCCGGAGTTGGGATAAGCCCTGATACAGAATAGGTCTATAGATTTTTTAGCTACATCTATACCGTGCCAAAATTGATATATCCAACCAGCCAGTCCCTATTGTAGGCGGAAAAAGCCGCTGGCGGCCACTGGTTGCCGCACGGCAACCAAGCTGGGCAGCTGGGCATCCGTGCCGGGCTATGTGTCGCACGGGCGACACAGGCTGTTGGCAGGCACGTTTTGGCTGAGCGGCGCGTGTGCGCGGCGTGCGGTCGGGCTGATGCCCTGGGTGCCATGCGGGGCGATTAGAGTCTGCTGGCAGCGTAAAGCGGCGGCATGAGAGCGTCTGGCATGCAGAGTAGCCAGCGTTCAATAGGTGACTTCGGGATGGATGCGGGGTGGATGCGGGGTGGATGCGGGGTATATGCTGGGTGCCATAGTCAGATGCAGGGTATTTGCGGAGTGGATGCGGGATGGGTGCGGGGTATATGATGGGTGCCATAGTCAGATGCAGGGTATTTGCGGGGCAGGGCTATCGCAGATGGCGTAAGCGTGTCTGAATGTCCTGGTCAAACATTGCTAAGTACTTGATGTTTGGTTGACGCAAAAAACTCAGCAAGCTCTAATTTTTTAACTACGATAGCCCTGTTTGCGGGGTGCCATAGTCGATTTCCTTATTCTGATAGGTTAAAAGCAAGAGGGAATGATACTTTAATTGCATTTAGGGAGTTAAGGATGACGGGTGGAAAAAACAATATCACACTAGAAATATACAGAAATCGTAACGATATAGCTCATATTATAGAATCTGGGGAAGCTGTCACTGTTACTGATATTAAAAAATGGGTGAAAGATAATGGCTTCGCTGAAGCTAGAGATAGAAATCATTTTAGTGACATATTAAAATCTATTTTCCCGGAATATGTTGTAGGTGGCAGATGGAACCCAGTGAGATCTATTGTGGAGTCACAAGCCAATGCAGAAGAAACGCCCGATGATCCAGCTAAAAAACCTATGCTAAGTGCGAAAGCACCTCCTGATAAAAAACCAGCAAGGAAAGAGGAGAAAAAGGAGGATGACGACAAGGTTATTCGTGTATTGGAAGATGGCACAGAAATTGGCGAAAAGGCATTGGAGTTTTTTGATAGAAGAACGATAATGGAGAGTAGCGAATTGACTTTGCATGCCTTCTTTATGAGGAAGGTAAGAGCCAAAAAGTATATGAGAAAGAAAGCCGAAGAAAATGACCAGAGACAGGGCAATCGCACGTAAATAACGTTTCTCATTTAACTGAGCTTAAATAGCAAAATTGATCGATAGCTGACCAACTTACATGAGTTTAGCTATCGATTTTTCTATTCTATTCCGAAAACTGATTGGTCAGTGCAGGGTAAGGCGTTCAACCGCTGACCTAATTGATAACTGCTCTAGTTATTCGATAGCCCTACGAGCAAAGCGGAAACTCTTAAGGAGCATAATTGTCGGGTCCCGTGTGATCCCTGAATTCAACCAATAAGCGCAGCACCTGCGGTATCCAGGGCTCCTGAGTATTCCCCCAGGAACACCTGCGCCGGTGTCCGATAGCCGAGCCGTTTGCGAGAGCGATCATTCAGCTTCCTGACCACTTTGCGAAGCTCGGTATCGGTGACCTGTCGGAAGTCAGTTCCCTTGCAGGCCGTGTCAAAACACGGCTTAGGTGTATGGTCCCGGGAAGTAGTGGACAGGGTTTTCATGAAACCTCTCGGGTTCATCCTGCCAGCGTTCAAGAATAAAACCAACGGGCGTTTTGCCCTTTAGCGCTCGTAATGGACGAGCGCTGTTATAGGCCCAAAGGTAGTCTGCCAGGTGTGCGCTCAGCTCTTCCAGCGTTGCGTAATGAAGGCTTCGAATCGTTGCTTCCTTGACCGTGTGATTCATTCGCTCGACTTGCCCGTTGGTCAAGGGGTGAAACGGCTGTGTCAGACGATGTTCAATGCCATATCGATGGCATATCACATCGAACCTGTGGGGGTTGTAGGCTTCTGTTCCAGGGCGTTTGGCGAACTGTGCGCCATTATCCGTCAACACGGTATGAACCCGGTACGGCAGTTGCAGCACGGTATCTTCGAGGAATTTGGCTGCCTGCTCACGCTGTGCCTTACGATACAGCCGGGCATGAACAAACTTTGACGTGCGATCAACGGCTACGAACAGGTATGCCTTGCCTTCTCCGGTGCGTACTTCGCAGATGTCTATATGCAGGTAACCGATCGGATAGCGCTTGAAGGATGACGCTTTCGTTTTTTCCTCCCGAGAACGCGGTAGCTAGCTGATGCCGTGGCGTTGATACAGCCGATGCAGGCTTGAGCGCCTCAGGTGAGGCATAAAGCGCTGTAACGCAAAGAGGCAGTCATCAAGAGGAAGCAGAGTGGTTCGCCAAAAGGCAACAGCAGCTGCCTCCTCGATGCCTGATAGCGACGTGGATGCTGGCTCTTTGGGGCCCATGCACTCATCCTCGACAAACGCACGGCGCCGCCATTTGCGGACTGTTTTCGGGTTGAGGCTGTACGCCGACTCAGTTCCGCGACCGAAGCTGACGATCGCTGTATGTCTTCTCGGATGGCGTGCATGGTCTTGGCACGTTGATGACGTACTTGAGCCATAGATCCTCCTCGGACAATGGTTCATACCATGGACCACTACACCACGGGACTAACCACCAATGTCGGCACAAAAGATGTGCCTGCCAGAATGCTGCCGGGTTGGGCTGCATGTCCATGACTAACTGCGATAGCACTGATAATCCGAAGGTCATCGGTTCAAAACCGGTCTTATCTATAATACCTATCGCATCCAGAGCCGAGCCAACATTCTATCCATCACAACTTGAACCCCAATTTTGTAGCAAAAAGCTGCGGGGGCATATCAGGGGGCATAAACAAAAATATCCCCGCAAAAAATATTTAAAAACAAATATTTAAAGGCACAATTAGTTGGACGCCGCCACCTGCGTGGCGATGAGCCAGGCAACGGACCTGATGCTGGACTTGAAGACCGGCTACCTGGTCGGTGCGACCCCGCGCAAGCAGCAGCTGGGCCAGTTCATGGGCGCCTGGCTGGGCCCCATCATCGTGATCGTTCTGATTTTCATGCTGCACAAGGCCTTTGGCCTCGGGGGCACGGAGTTTCCCGCGCCCCAGGGCCAGGCGCTGGCTTCCATGGTAGAGGGCATCACCGGCGGCGACGTGCCGGCTGCCAAGTACATCGCCGGGGCGATGCTGGGCGGCCTGCTTTCATTGCTGCAGACGGGCCTGGGTATCACCGTTGGTCTGGGCTTTTATCTGCCCTTCAGCATTGTACTCACCTACTCGGTGGGCACGCTGATCCGCGAGATTGTGGACCGCACCAAAGGTCAGGCGTGGGCAGAAAATAAAGGTATTCCGATTGCCGCAGGTCTCATCGTCGGCGAAGCCCTGGTCGGCGTGGGCAACGCCGTTTACGTTATTGCATCAGCCTGAGAAGGAAGAGACAGATGAAACATGCAGCCTTTATGTTGGTGATTCTCGCCTTTCTGGGCGGTGCCTTCCTGGCCTCGCTGGACGAAAACGACGTCAACTGGTGGCTTTTCATACCCACCATGATCGTCGGCTTTGTCAGCGCCTTTGTATATATCAGGGAATCCAACCGGGACGCCATCCATAGCGACACGCTGACCAACAACCAGCAGATCATGAGCGCAGCGCTGCACAACATAGTGACCCATCTGGACGAACTGGAAGGACGGAAGGACAGGATCCCCACCTATGACATGCGTTTCGAGATTGATCGGCTGTTTCGGGAAGACCTGATGCAGTTTGCCGATGCGCGCAACAGCATGAAGCACCTTTTCGGCATTCAAGGCTTTGCCGACATCATGAGCTCCTTTGCCGCCGGCGAGCGCTATATCAACCGCATCTGGTCGGCCTCCACCGATGGCTATGTGGATGAAGTGCTGCTGTACGTATCCAGGGCCAACGATCAGTTCAAACACGCTCGGGACATATTCGACGCGGCGCAGGAACGGCACAGCCGTACGGCCTCGGCGACTTAAAGCTACTCGTAGCGGCGTCCCTGATGCTTCAGCCAGCCGCCCGGATGGTTGCCGCGCGGATCGCGGTGGGTCCAGTGCAGCACGCCGCCCTTCTCATTCCAGGCGTATTCGCCGTAAAACGATACGGTGTCCCCGGCTTCCAGCTCGCTGATTCGCGGGGCCAGGTCGATATTATGCGCCACCAGCAGGGTTTGTCCGCTGGCCAGGCGCAGAATAAACCGCTGGTGGCGGCTGCCCTCCAAATCATCTTCCAGTAGCGCTACCACCTCGCCGCTACCGCTAATCTGCTGCTGATGGTGGCGCCGCTGGTAAGCAGGGTGAGAATCGCCGGGATGGGCGTCATCGGCCCGCTGTTCGTCAGCGGCGGGCGCCGGCGCGGTATCGCTTTTGAGTCGCGACAGCAGCGACGGGCTGTATTGCGCCATGCCGGCGACAATAACCGCCAGCAGCAGCCCCCATACGCCCGCTCTTTTCATGCCGCCCGCTCGCTCACTGCGGGGCCGAAACCGTTGATCAACTTGCGATCCACAGGCAGGTCACCGTATCGCCCTCTTCCACCGCGGCGTTGGCGGGGACTTCCACCAGCACGTCGGCGGCGATGCACGACGACAGCACGCCGGAGTTCTGGTCGGCAAAGGCGGTGGCGACCGGGCCTTCGGGGGTAAACGCGAGGCTTGCGCGCATGTAGTGGCTACGCGGGCCGGTGCGGGTGGCAAAGTTGGCCCTGGCGGTGATGCGCGGCAGCGCGTCAAGCGCCGTGCAGCCTGTTAATGCTCCCATCAGCGGTCGCAGAAACAGCCAGGCGCCGACGAAGCTGGATACCGGATTGCCGGGCAAGCCCACAAAGCGCGCCTCGCCGCCGTTTTGGGATTCAGGTAAACGCCCCAGCGCCAGCGGCTTGCCGGGGCGGATGGCGAGCCGCCAGAGGTCCAGCTGACCGAGGCTTTCCAGCGCGTGCCTGACGTGATCCTCCTCACCGACGCTAACCCCGCCGGTGCTGATGACGACGTCGGCAACGTCGGCCGCATCGCGGATGATCGTCCGAGTCTGCTCCGGGTCGTCGGGTACGTTAACGCGGCGGATAACCTTAGCGCCGAAGTCCTCCAGCAGCCGCGTGAGCATGGGCCGATTGCTGTTATATAGCTGGCCCGCTGCCAGCGGCGTGCCGGGGTCGATTACCTCATCCCCGGTGGATAGCAGCACGACCCGGGGACAGCGCCGGACGGCCACGTCGACCACGCCCTGTCCGGCCAGATGCCCCAGGGCAGCAGCGTTCAGCCGGGTCCCGGCGGCGAGCAGCACCTGGCCCGAGGTCACGTCTCGTCCGCGCCGGCGGATGCTGTCGCCGGCGGTCAGCTCATCGGGGAATCGGGCGTGGTCGCCCTCCCGTTCGACGCGCTCCTGCATCACCACGCAGTCGGCCTCGGGCGGCAGCGGCGCGCCGGTAAACAGCCGCGCACAGCTGCCGGGGGCCAGCGGCTCGGGGGAGCTGCCGGCGGCGATGCGCTGGCTGACCGGCAGGCGCTTACCGGCGTCCGCCGCGCGCAGGGCATAGCCGTCCATGGCGCTGTTATCAAAGGCCGGCACGTTTATCCGGGCCACCTGATCATCGGCGAGCACCCGCCCCGCCGCGCTCTCCAACGGTACCGTCTCGGCTTCCAGCGGCATAACGTCTTTCAGCAGCGCCGCCAGCGCCTGGTCCACCGTACTCAGCGCATCCTGTGTCGGTTCAGCCATGCTGCCCCCGGCCCGGAATCACCAGGTTGGCGAAGTTGCACGGCTTGTGGCGGCTGTCGAGCTGCTCGGCGAGAATCCCGTCCCAGCCGGTACGGCAGGCGCCGGTCGAGCCGGGCAGACAAAAAATGACGCTGTTGTTGGCCAGCCCTCCGAGGCAACGGCTCTGCACCGTGGAGCTGCCGATTTCGTCGCCGCTGAGCTGGCGGAAGCGCTCGCCAAAGCCCTGAATCTCCTTGTCCAGCAGCACCGAGACCGCCTCGGGCGTGGAGTCACGGCCGGTAAAGCCGGTGCCGCCGGTGGTCAGCACCACCTGGACATCGGGGTCGGCAATCCAGCCGGCGACAACGGCCCGGACGCGATACACGTCATCGGCTATCAGCTGTCTGGCCACGATGCTGTGCCCCGCCTCCGTGGCGCGTTCTACCAGGGCTCGGCCGCTGCTGTCGGTCTCCTCAGTGCGGGTATCGGAGACCGTCAGCACGGCGATATTCAACGGGATCATCGGCTCGCTCATGGTGTTGCCCTCTGGGTGGGTTCAGCCCTGCTGCTGTGCCTGGCGCGCTTCAAAGGCGGCCAGCTGTTCCGGGGTGGCTTTTGCCTGGTAGTGAGCCTTCCACTCGCTGTAGGGCATACCGTAGACGTATTCCCGAGCGGCTTCGTAGTCCAGGGATTCGCCACGCTCCTCGGCTTCGGCCACCAGCCATTTGGACAGGCAGTTGCGACAGAAGTCGGCCAGATTCATCAGTTCGATGTTCTGGACTTCCTTGTGCGCATCAAGATGGCGCAGCAGCCGTCGAAAAGCAGCGGCTTCAAGCTCGGTACGGGTGGTATAATCGAGTGATTGCATGATAATTGCCTCCTGGCCGGGCCGCCTGGCAAGCAGCGTCTGTAATGGCAGCGTTTATAATGACAGTGTCTTGAAGGATAAAAGGGCGACCAGCGTAACAAAGTCCGCGCAAGCGGCCACGTCGGCGAGCTTATCAACGGCCGCTTCAGCCCCGGCCCCGGACGGATCGGACGGTCAACAACCGGGCTGGACAAAGCGGGAGCGCTGGCGCCATCATCAGCATACTCGACGTTTTTACTCAGGTATAATTGAGGTCGCTTGTTCCCCGGCGCGCTACAGGAGTTCCCCATGATACCCGCGCATGAGCTGACAGGGCTGATTCTCGCCGGCGGCGAAGGGCGGCGCATGGGCGGGCGCGACAAGGGCCTGGAACCGTTCGCCGGCTGCCCGCTGGTCGCCCATGTCGGCCAGCGCTTCAGCGGACAAGTGGCCGAGCTGCTGATCAGCGCCAACCGACACACCGACACCTACCGGCTTTACGCCGACCGCGTGATCGAGGACCATTGCGCCGGCTTCAACGGCCCGCTGATGGGGCTGTATGCCGGCCTTTGTGCCGCATCCACGCCCTGGCTGCTGGTTGCGCCCTGCGACACCCCGGCGCTGCCGATGGATCTGGCCGCCCGTTTGACGGCGGGTATCGGCGCGGCCGACGTCGCCGTGGCCCACGACGGCGAACGCGCCCATCCGGTTGTAGCGCTGCTGCATACGCGCCTGGCCCCGGCGCTGCGCCGCGCGCTGGATGCCGGCGAACGCTCGGTCGCGGGATTTTATGCCGGCCAGCGCGTCGCCACGATCAACATGGCCGACTGCCCCGCCGGGCTCACCAACGTCAACACGCCAGACGACAGGGCTCGCCTTGAAGCCACGCTGGCCAGGGAGGCCTCATGACTCAACCGCATGCGGCGGACACCGCGAATGACGCGCCATCGGCACCGCTCTCCTGTTTTGATCTGGCCGAGCGGATGTCCAGCGTGGACGAAGCGCGACGGACGCTGCTGACGCTGGTGGAAGCACCGCTGCCCAGCGAGCGCGTTGCCCTGCAGGAAGCCCGGGGCCGGCGCCTGGCGGAACAGCTGACCGCGCCGATCGATGTGCCGCAAAACACCAACGCGGCCATGGACGGCATCGCCCTGGCCTGGCAGACAGACCGGAACCACTGGGTACCGGCCGGGCAGGCACTGGCCGGCGAGCCGTTCACTGCGCGCCTGGCGCCCGGGGAGTGCGTGACCATTGCCACCGGCGCGCCGCTGCCCGACGGCGCCGATACGGTCATCATGCGCGAGCAGCTGACGACCCGGGGCGACCAGGTGATCGTCAACGACCCCGAGCGCGTCAGGGCCGGGCAGAACGTGCGCCAGGCCGGCGAGGATATCGCTCGGGGCAGCGTGGCGCTGGCCGCCGGCGAGCGGCTGGACGCGGCGCGGCTGGGATTTATCGCCTCGCTGGGCATTGCCGATGTGGCCGTATATCGCCGCCCGCGGGTGGCGGTATTTTCCACCGGCAGCGAGGTGACCGCGCCCGGCGAAACGCTGCCGACGGCGGGCATTTTTGACGCCAACCGCTTTACGCTGACCGGGCTGGCGCGCGAGAACGGCGCCGAGGTCATCGACCTGGGCATTCTGCCCGACGCCCCCGCCAGCATCCGCCGGGCGCTGGAAAGCGCCGCTGCCGAAGCCGACCTGGTGCTGACCAGCGGCGGCGTTTCCATGGGGCAGGCCGACTATACCCGCGAAGCCCTTGCCGAGCTGGGGCAGCTGGCGTTCTGGCGCGTGGCCATGCGCCCGGGCAAGCCGCTGGCCTGCGGCTGGCTGGGCGCGACGCGCACACCGTTTGTCGGTCTGCCGGGCAATCCGGTCGCGGCCATGGTGGCCTTTTTGCAGTTTGTGGTGCCGCTGCTGGCGCGGCTGGAAGACCAGCCATTGCGCCCGCCCGAACGCCTTTTCGCCCGGGCCGGAGAAGACCTGTCCGGGCGTACCGGACGCTGCGATTTCATTCGCGGCGTCTCCACCAGCGACCGCAACGGGCAGCTGTGGGTGCACAGCACCGGCGCCCAGGGCTCCGGCATTCTGGCGTCCATGGTCGACGCCAACTGCCTGATTGAACTACCCGATACCTGCGCGGCGGTCTCGCCGGGCGACACGGTCACGATTCAGCCGCTGAGGAGAGACGCATGACGCTATCCCCACAACCGTCATCTCAAGAGTCATCATCTCAAGAGCCAGCATCCCAACAGCCAACGCAGCAGCTCATCGACAACTTCGGTCGACGCGTCAACTATGTGCGGATGTCGGTCACCGACCGCTGCGACTTTCGCTGCGTGTACTGCATGAGCGAAGACATGACGTTTTTGCCCAAGGCGCAAATTCTCACGCTGGAAGAGCTGAACATGGTCGCCCGGGCGTTTACCCAGCTGGGGGTGGAAAAGATCCGCCTGACCGGCGGTGAACCCCTGGTGCGCAAGGGCATCACCCAGCTGGTCGACGACATCGGATCGCTGCCGGGGCTGGACGATTTCACCATGACCACCAACGGCGCGAGCCTGCCCAAACACGCCGAAGCGCTGTACAACGGCGGGCTACGCCGGCTCAATATCAGCCTGGACTCGCTGGACCCGGAGCGCTTCAAGCGCCTGACGCGTACCGGCAACCTCGACAAGGTCATCGAAGGCATCCGCGCCGCCAAAGCGGCAGGCTTCCAGCGCATCAAGCTCAACGCGGTGATTCTCAAGGGCCGCAACGAGGACGAAGTGCTGGATCTGGTGGAGTTTGCCCGCGACGAGGGGCTGGATATCAGCTTTATCGAGGAAATGCCGCTGGGCGACGTTTCCGATCACTCCCGGGCGGAGACCTATTGCTCCAGCGATGAAGTGCAGGAGCGCATCGAGGCGCGCTACCCGCTGATTCCCACCACCGAGGCTACGCCAGGGCCGTCACGGTATTTTCGCATGGCCGACAGCGATTCGCGCATCGGCTTTATCTCGCCGCACAGCCACAACTTCTGCTCCACCTGCAACCGCGTTCGCGTGACGGTAGAAGGACGGCTGCTGCTGTGCCTGGGCAACGAGCACTCGGTGGATCTGCGTGCCGTGCTGCGCCGCTATCCCGGCGACATGGACGCGCTGAAAAACGCCATCATCAACGCCATGCCGCTCAAGCCCGAACGCCACCACTTCACCACCGACGGCGATGTGCAGGTTGTGCGTTTCATGAACATGACCGGCGGCTGAGCCACCGCCGGCGCTGCTCCGGGCTATTCCCGCGTCCCGCGCCACCGGGCTTCCAGCTCGGCGGCGCGCACCGGCCGACCAAACAGATACCCCTGGAAGGCGTGGCACTGGCGTGCCGACAGCCATTCGCGCTGGGCCTCTTCTTCCACCCCTTCGGCAATAACCGCCAGCCCGAGGCTGCGGGCCAGTGCGATGGTACTTTCGACAATCGCGCCGTTGGCCGGGCTTTCAGGCAGGTGGCGGACAAATCCCTGGTCGATTTTCAGCTGATCCAGCGGCAGATAAGCCAGATAGGCCAGCGATGAATAGCCGGTACCGAAGTCGTCCAGCGAAAAGCGTACGCCCAGCTGTTGGAGGTGCTGCATCTTTTCCCGGGTTTCCGCCTGGGCCGCCACAAACAGGGTTTCGGTCACTTCCAACTTGAGGTTGGCCACCGGCACGCCGGTGCGCTGCAGAATCGCCTTGACCCGGGGGACAAAGTTATCGGCGGAAAACTGCACGGGGCTGATATTGACGGCCAGCTCCCAGGCGGCCGTTTCCGGGTCGTCCTGCCATGCCACCAGCTGTTGGCAGGCGGTTTCCAGCACCCAGGCGCCCACCTCGTTGATCATCCGGGTGCTTTCCAGCAGCGGAATGAACTCACCCGGCGAGACCAGCCCGCGCTCGGCATTTTCCCAGCGCAGTAGCGCCTCGGCACCGGTGAGCGCGCCGCTGTCATCGACCTGGGGCTGATAGAACAGCCGCCACTCGTCGTTGGGCAGCGCCTGCTTCAAATCGGCTTCGAGGCGCGTGCGCGTCATCAGCTCGGCCTGCATCCAGGGGTCAAAGAACGCCAGCGTATTGCGGCCGGCCTCCTTGGCCTGGAACAGCGCCATATCCGCCTGCTGCAGGCAGGCATCCACGCCGTCTTCGGCACCGCTGAGCATGGCAATGCCGATGCTGCCGGACACCAGCGCCGGCCCGTCGTCCAGGGTAATCGGACGACGAATGGCGGCCAGCAGCCGGTGGGCCATTTGCTCGGCGTGCTCGGCGGCCTGCTCCAGGTCGTCAGCGGGTATTTGGGTCAGGACCGCGAACTCGTCGCTGCCCTGGCGCGACAGGGTATCGGCTTCATCCAGCTCATGGCTGATCTCGCGCGCGATACGCTGCAACAGCTGGTCGCCGGCGTAATAGCCCAGGGTATCGTTGATCTGCTTGAAGTTGTCCAGATCGATAAACAGCAGCGCAGAGTAGCCGGCGTCTGCCTGCCGGCAACTGGCCAGCACATCGCCCAGACAATCCGTAAACAGGCGCCGATTGGCCAGCCCGGTCAGCGGGTCATAAAAGGCCAGCCGCTGGATTTCGCGTTCAGCAGCCTTGCGCTCGGTAATATCGGTCAGCGTGGCCACGTAGTGGGTGAGCTCGCCGCTATCGTTATGTACCGCGCTGAGTGTCAGCCATTCGGGATAGACCTCGCCGTTTTTGCGCCGGTTCCAGACTTCGCCTTCCCAGGTACCCTTGCGCACGACGTCGTGCCACATATCGCGGTAAAAGGCCTTTTCATGGCGCCCGGAGCTCAACATGCGCGGACTCTGCCCCAGCACTTCGCTTTCGCTATAGCCGGTAATGCGGGAAAAAGTGGCGTTGACCTTGAGAATGCGCTCCCGGGCATCGGTAATCATCATCCCCAGGTGGGTATGAAACGCCGTGGCGGCAATCTGCAGCTCGGCTTCCTGGGTCTTGGCCCGGGTCACGTCACGCACCGTGGCCAGCACCCCGTTGAAGCTGCCGTCACCTGCGGCCACCGGACTCAGAATGGCATGGAAGTAATGCACCCGACCGGCCAGCTGGATATCGTAGTTGAAGTCAACGGCCTCACCGCTTTGCTTGACGTGCTCGAAGGCCTGATAAAAATCGTGCGACACGGCCGCGGGCATGCATTCCGCGTACGTCGAGCCGAGCATCGACTGCGCCGGGTGCAGGGCCCACTGCCCTTCCAGCGCATGCACATAGGTAATGCGACCGTGCTCATCCAGAACAAAGATCATATCCTGGATCGAGCGCACCAGCGCTTCGAGTCGCGCTTCGCGCATCTGCGCCTGGGCACGCGCGGTTTCGCGTTCGCTGACACGCTGCGCCAGCTGATCGGCCAGCCGCAACCGGTTGGCGTAGTGGCGCACGATCCAGCCCCCCAGCACGGCAACGCAGATACCGATCAGCATCAACGACCAGAAGCGCTGCATCCAGCCGTCCAGCACCTTGTCCATGCGGTCGCCGACAACCACGGTATAGGGCAGACCGGGCAGCTTTTTCAGCTGATAGAGTCGCTCGACCCCGTCCAGCGGCGACGTCAATTGCAGGGACGCCGAGGTAGCCTCGCCGGCGATAAAATCGGCTAATATATCGCTGTCGCGCAGCGCGTTCAGCTGATCTTTCTGGCTCCCGACCCGAGGGCGACGGGCCAGCAGCTGCTGGCGGTCGTCCAGCAGGGTAATGGTCTCGCCTTCATGAATCCGCAGCCGGGCCAGGGTGGTATCAAAGACCCCGGGCGTCAGCCGCGCCGATACCAGTCCGGTGAAGTTGCCGTCGTCATCGCGCAGCCGCCGGGTATAGGCAATATAGTAATCGCGGATGAACGCCGACCAGTACATCGGGCTGACGTGCTGCTCGCGATCGGGGTCGTCGATAAAGGCCTGATAATACGTCATGCGACTGATATCAAAGCCCGGCGGATGATAAAGGCTGGAGCTGGCGCGGATGGTGCCCTGGGTATCGATGACGGCCAGCTCGTCGATCAGGGGGAGCATATCGCGGCGCGACGCCAGGGCGTCTTCCAGCCGGTGCCGCGGCTGTAGAGACTCCACCAGCGGCGGCTCCAGCATCTGGTCCACGCCGGTCAGCGCCTGATCGCTGAGAGTAAAGGTGGTGTTGACCCACTGAGCCACCAGCTCGGCCCGGGTGACGTTGCGTTCGTGCCCGGCCTGCATTTCGCGCTGGTACTGGTCGTGCAGCAGCCAGGCAAATATCGCCACCATGACAACCAGCGCCAGGCCATATATGGCGATGGCCCCCGTGCGTAGCCGCCGATTGGTACGTTCATGGCCGTGATCCACCAGGCCGGTGTCATCCGTCATGGCAAAAAGCACCCTTTGTGGTTGTGCACTTTTGTGACTGTGCACTTTGTGGTTACGTACTTGGTGATTATGTACTTTGTGATTGCGCATGGTCAGGGCCGTGTATAACGGCCGATTGCCGTGTCAGCTGTTGCGCACCGAGGGACGAACGAATAACTCGGCACCAGCACTCATCGTGCCATAATATCCGGTGCGGCTATGCCATGAATAAACGCAGTGGCCGCTGTGCCAATGGATACCGGTGCTTTTGTCACCTGAATTCATGGAGTCGCTCTTTTATACCCTGAATTCATAAAATAACTACAGCACCTTGATACCGGCCGGCAAGGCCACACGCCTTGCCGAAAAACGCGAGGGATCCCATGCGTCTACCATCCTGTCACCCTGGCCGCCTGAAACAGGCCGGCGCCGCCCTGCTGGCCCTGCTGCTGTCGGGCTGCGCGGCCTTTGCGCCTGCCCCGCCCGAGCGCCAGGAGAACCTGTGCGAGATTTTCCGCCAGCAGCCGGCATGGTACGACTATGCCCGCGACGCCGAGGAACAGTGGGGGACGCCCATCGCCACGCAGATGGCCTTCATTCAACAGGAATCCTCGTTCAAGAGCCACGTTCGCCCGCCGCGCAAGCGCATTCTGGGTTTTATCCCCGGCCCCCGGCCATCGTCGGCCAGGGGCTACGCCCAGGCACAGGACCCGGTATGGGGCGAATACAGCGACAGCGCCGGCAGCCTGTTTTCCCGCCGCACCCACATGCGCTACGCCACCGACTTTATCGGCTGGTACAACGCCCGAACGCATCGCCAAACGGGCATTTCGCTGAACAATCCCGAGCATCTCTACCTGGCCTATCACGAGGGCGCCAGCGGCTATCAGCGCGGTAGCTACCGGCAAAAACCCCGGGTGCGCCGCGCTGCCTCCCGGGTTGCCCGGCGTGCCGGACGCTACCGGTCCCAGCTGGCATCGTGCCGCGCCGAATTCCAGTGTCGGCATTTTTATCAGTTCTGGCCGTTCTGCCGCACCGACTGAGTAGCGCCCAGCGGTCACCCGGCCGGCAATCGCATCGCTGCCGTTGACAGACGCCCGGCGTGCCGCTAACTTTAATGCACGCTACGTTAAAATGAGAATCATTTATAAAGGCGATCCGGCATGAACAGCGACGTCCGCCAGCTGAATCACACCCTGGTCTTTCTACGCACCTCGTTTGAAGCCATCCAGCACTCTATTGCCGGCAGGCTGGACGATCCGCTGCCGTGCTGGCTGGATACCGGCCTGCTTTCCATGCTGTCACGCGAGCTTATCCGCAGCCACGGCCAGGCACAGGCTCTGTCACAGGAGGCGGCCGATCAGCTCCGGCTGGCCTCCGAGCGCTGCCATCAGCTGCTGCAACAGTGCCCCGGGGTACTCAGCAGCACAATCTGCCACCGCCAGCTGGCCGCCATTATTCTGCCGCTTGAGGCGGCGTCCCACCGCCTTGAATGGCCGGCAAAAAAGCGCCGCTGGTTCCGGCAGCGGCGCTAGCAACTCAGCAATTCACGGCGCTCGATGGCCGCCTAGAAGGTTTCCCAGTCGTCGTCATCGCTGGCCGATGCCGTATCACGGCGGGCCGGGGCTGACGAGGCCGGCGGTGCCGCAGCGGGCCGCGACTGCGCCAGTGCCGGCCGTCCGGTCTGCTGGTCCAGCTTGAAGAAGGCCACCGCACCGGCCAACTCGCCGGCCTGGGACTCCATCGACGCCGAAGCGTTGGCGGTTTGTTCCACCAGCGCGGCGTTTTGCTGGGTCACGTCATCCATCTGGTTGATCGCGGTGCTCATCTGGTCGATCGCGGAAGTCTGCTCGTCGGAAGCGCGGCTGACTTCTTCCATCAGGCTGGACACCTTGCCGATGTTGCCGACGATCTGCTGCATGGACTCGCCCACGGCTTCGACCAGGGTGCTGCCTTCCTTGACCACATCGCCGTTTTCCGCAATCAGCTGCTGAATTTCCTTGGCCGCCTCGGCCGAGCGCTGCGCCAGGCTGCGCACTTCCTGGGCGACCACGGAAAAGCCGCGTCCCTGCTCGCCGGCGCGGGCCGCTTCCACCGAGGCGTTCAACGCCAGAATGTTGGTCTGGAAGGCAATGCCGTCGATCAGCTCGACAATGCCGCTGATCTTGTCCGAGCTTTGCGTCAGCTCGTGCATTTTGCCCACAGCCTTGCCGACCTGTTCGCCGCCGTCGCTGGCCGACTGGCTCGCCGTGTGCGCCAGCTGGTTGGCCTCGCCGGTATGGCGGGTGTTGTTTTTCACCGTCGCGGCTACCTGCTCCATGCTGGCCGCGGTTTCCTGAAGGCTGGAAGCCTGCTCTTCGGTACGCTGCGACAGGTCCACGTTACCCGTGGAAATCTGCCCGGAGGCGGTGGAAATCGAGTCGGCGGAGACCTGGATGCTGCCGATCAACTCGTTGAGCTTGTGCTGCATGGCAGCCAGCTCCTGCATCATGTCGCCGATTTCATCGTGCGACCGGCTGACGATGGTATTGGTCAGATCGCCCTGCGCCATGGCATGGAAGTGGCCCTTGACCAGCGCCAGCGGGCGAATAATGCGGCGTACCAGCAGAGTGCCCAGTACAGCGCCAATGATCGCGGCCACGACCAGCGCGGCGATCATCAGGTTGCGCATGAACACCACCCGGTCTTCGGCGTCCTGATACGCGCCTTGGGCCTGGGTTTCTTCCTCGGTGATCAGCGCTTCCAGCGTCGCACTCATCTTGCGATACGCCGGGAGCGCGCGAGTGAAGGCGGCCTCATTCGCCTTGTCATACTGCCCTGCGGAATACAGGGGCATGGTCGGGGCAATCGCCGACAACAACGCCTTGTACTGCGTGCGGAACTGCTCCACCGTCGCCTCGCTGTCCAGACCCAGCCCGCCATCGCGCAGGTCCGCCCAGGCCTTGTCCAGCGCCGACAGGTCGAAAACGATGTTATCCATGTGCTGCTGCACTTCGTGGTCGTGCAGCTTGCTCACGGCCAGCGCCGGATCGTGCTGCCCGGCCAGCGCCAGTTCCAGCACCATGTCCTTGGCATAATCATTCAGCGAGGTAATCTGCTGCGTCGAGCGCAGACTATCCTGATAGAGCTTATCCACGGCACGGCTGGACGATGCCATGCCCACGAATCCCATGGCGCCGATAAACAGCATCAGCAACAGCATCAAGCTGATCATGGCAATGAGGCGAGCCTTGATGGTGAAACGCATTGTGTCTCCTTGTAGCGGCGCAGGTGCGGCGACAGACATTAATGTGCAAGCGTTATTGTACGCAAATCATTGTGCAAATTTGTATGTGTGTATTGATATATATCAAATAGTCTAGTAACTATTTAGCTCATGCCGCCTGATCCAGCTCGTCCTCTCGCATGAAGGCAGGCACCTCACCGGCAAACAGTTGCTCCAGCGCCGTGTGCGCCGCCAGGCCCTGTTTAACGGCCGTCGAGAGGAAACTGCGCATCCGACAGAAGATCTCCGCCCCCTCCCACGAGCGGAAACAGCCCGAGATCTTCTGCTGGACCTTTGTCATCCGCAGGTCGCGCTCTCCCTGGTTGTTGGTGAAGGGAACGGCAGGATCCTCGAGGAAGCGCAGCACGTCATCCTCATACGCCCGGAGGCGTTCGAGCAGGTTGCGCGCTTTGGTGCGCCTGGTGCGCCCACGGGTTCCGGGGGGTGGCCTGGCCGGTGGCGGACATTCGGCCTCACCCTCCGCCAGGCAGTCCCGGTAGCGAACTCGCCAGCGCTGCGCCTCGTCTGACGGGAGGCTGCCTCCCGCCTCATCAACGGCGCGATTCATGGCCAACAGCAGATCATGCAGCGACGTCGCCCAGGTTTGCTGGTCGTGGTCCCGGACGCCGGTCAGTTCGCGAAGGTGATGGGCATTGCACAGCGCGTGCCGGCAATCGTGGTAGCGGTAATAGGGCTTCCAATGATCATGCACCAGTACTCCCTGGACGTAAGGCAGGATGCCGATGGCGTCCATGGCCTCCTGGCCGCGCTTTGCATGAGGCGCCAGGTAGGTCAAGGCCTCATTCGAGGCGCAATGCAGCCAGTAGCGCTTGCCACCGACCTGCATCCCGGTTTCATCGGCATGCACGGTAGCCGCTTCACGTAGCGCCGGGATCACCCACTCGGCAAAGGGCTCGGCTCGCCGGCAGGCCTCCTGGTTGAAGGCAAACAGGGTGCCGGTGCTCAGTGACAGGCCATACTGCGACGTCAGCAGCTCCCGAATGCGCGCATAAGGCAGCAGCTGGTATTGGGAGAGATAGACGGCATGCGCCTTGAGACGCGGGCCATACTGGATCGGGCGGGTCACGCCGTCGGGAAACGGCGCTACATGGCGTTGGCCCCGATCATCTTCCAGCACCTCGGCCTGGTACTCGGTCACCACCGACTGGATCACGATGTCCCGGACCTGACGCTTCTCAACGCCGACCGAGTGATACGCTCGCCCCTTGTTGGGCAGGGTGCGGCGATCGACGCGCAACGACACGACCTCATCGGGGTCGGTAACCGGCTCCAGCGTCCTGCCTTCGTGACCCGGTTGCCCGCCGGGGCGACGCTCGCCCTTTGCCCGGGAGCGGCGTTGGCGGTTGAGGTCCTGTGACGGCGGCTTGCTGCTATTGCGGCTGCTGGTCGCCAGCCGGTCCGACATCAACTTGACCAGCAGCATCAGGACGTCGATCGCGGCGCGCAGCGAAGGAGAGACCGTGCGGTCTTCCTTGAGCTGCTGACGGACCTGCTCGAGGGCCTCGTCGACGTTGATATCGCTGATGGTCATGTTGCCTGCTGGGTGGGGGAGTCGAATGACGGTACTATGCCTGAAGGAACAGCGGGTTGGCGAGTCTCATCCGACGCCACCTGAATAGTTACATAGTCTAAATATAACCTCGACATAATGAATGTTGGCACAGATTAATCCGCCACATTTCAATCCGGCGCCGTTCCATCCAGCACATTGCGATCAAGTATGGCGCAGGTTGTCTCGACGTATGCCGGCGCAATCAGGGGCCACTCGCTTGCCGGGAAAGCGGACCCGCGGGCAAAATGCTCCCTTTATGTCATATACGGTTCCGGCGAGCGCTGTGCGACGATGCGGCGCTGATGTCTGAAACCGGGGAGGCGCCATTGTTACTGTCCATTGCAAGCCTGCTGGTGTCGCTCATGCTGGTGGGCGCAGCCGCATCAAGCGGCGCGCGGTTTCGCCCGGGTGACTGGTACCAGGCTCTCGATAAACCGGCGTGGACCCCGCCGGCCCTGGCCTTTCCCGTCGCCTGGGGTATTCTGTACCTGCTGATGGCGCTGGCCGCATGGCGAGTGTATATGGCCGAGCCGTCGACATGGCGCACCGCCGGCCTGGTGGTTTATGTGCTACAGCTGGGCGCCAACGCGGCCTGGTCGTGGCTGTTCTTCGGGCGTCACCGCATTTTCGGCGCGCTGCTGGATATCGTGCTGCTGCTGGGACTGATCGGCATCACGACGGTGCTGTTTGCCGGCGCCAGCGTGCTGGCTGCCTGGCTCATGGTGCCCTATATTCTCTGGGTCATGTTGGCGCTTGCCCTTAACACCAGCGTCTGGCGGCGTAACCGCTACCCCGGGACGTAAGCCGCGCCGGGTTCACACCACAGGAGACAATACGCATGAACACCACGCCATTGGCCACCACGCTTGCGCTGGGTTCACTGATTCTGGGGATGGCAGCAGCGGCACTGTTTGTCTATGTCGGCGTCAGCCGCTGGCGCAAAAAAGAAGCAGCGCGGCAGGTGGCCGATGATGACGCGCGTTCTTCCCGCCGGACGCAAAGCGCCGCCGAGACTCCGTCACCGGACTCGTCCGGCGGCTCACCGTCGCGCCGGAAAAAACCCCACCAGTATTCACTGTTCGTGATTTTCAACCAGCCCGGCCCGGATACCGACGAGCGCCTGACGCACTGGTTGAGTGACAAAAACGCAACCTTCGATCCGCTGACCCACGTCTTCCACATCGACGGCGAGCAGCCGTCCAGCCCGATCACCGTGGCCAATGCGTTCCCCCCGGGGGAAATGCCCGACCTGCTCCGCGGGGAAACCCACGCCCCGATCCGCGGCATCAGCCTGCTGGTCAAACCGCCGCTACGCCGGCGGCGCAACCAGCAGATGATCGTCTACGTCGATTTGGCCAAGGAAATGCGCGAACTGTTTGACGGCGAAATGCTCGACAGCGAGCGCGCCCCCGCTACCGACGACACCTACGAGGCGATCATCAACGGCTAGCCGGCCAGCGCCTGCTGTACGCGGGAGGCCAGGATGGCCACGATGTCGGGGTGCTCTCCCACCAGCCGGGTTGGCGTGATGTGCCGACCCGGCTCGCCGCTCGCCACCGCGCGGATATGCGCAATGTCACCGTCCTCGCCGGCGTGGCGACCGGGTGACAGAAACAGCATGGCCAGCACCACATGCCCCCGGGTGAGACGCTCACTCTCCAGCGCGCCGGCCAGCAGCGGCTCGTTGAAGCGATAAGCTTCGCCCTCGCGGCGCTCCATCGAAGCCGGCATCACGCCCAGGGCGTCATCGGCCAGCAGCACACTCAGCTGGCCGGCCAGCCGATTGCGCACGGCGGTAACCCCGGGCACCGGGCTCCCGTGGTCCACCAGCACGACGTTGTAGGGCTCGCCGTCGGGGGCAGCACGGCGTACGTTATCGGCCAGTATCCGTGCCAGGCGCAGGTCCACCGGCGCCTGCTCATCCACCAGCGGCGGCGTTATCACCACGCGCACCTCGGGAAAACGCTGCTGGAGCTCGGCCATGCGCGCGGGCACCTGGTCGGTCAGGGCTCGACTCGGGCCGAAAAAAAACGGCACCACGATGATCTCGGTCACGCCCCGAGCGGCGGCGCGCTCGGCGGCCGGGCCCAGCATCACGGCGGGCTCGCCGCCCAGGTCTTCGGCCGGCACCCTGTCGGAGTGACGCAACGAAGCCGCCTGCACGGTCTTCCCGCAGGTATCGCTCAAGCGCGCCGCCACGCGGCGCAGGTTATGCGTCGCCTGCGGACGCAGGGAGCCGTTATCGACCAGAAAAATGGCAGGCGTGGAATCGCTCACGCTTCGATCACCTCCGGATAAATCGCGTTATACTGCGCGGTCGTGCGCCATTCAAACGACAGCGTTACCCGACGACGCTATCATGGCGACCGCCACCACCGCACTGCCCAGGAGCCGCCATGCCCACCGGGACCCCCGCCGTACCGCTTTCCAGCCTGCTGCTTGCCGTCATCGGTGCCGTGGGCATGGGGACCATCGGCGTTATTTCGCGCATTACCGGACTCAACGCCGAGAGCATTACCTTCTACCGCCTGGGGCTGGGCGCCCTGTTTCTACTGCTGTACCTGATGGCGACACGACGAGGGCAGCACTTGCGCCATGCGCCCGGCTGGGGCGTGGTGATCAGCGGCTGTTTTCTTGCGGCGTTTATTCTCTGCTATGTCCAGGCCATGAACTACACCCGGATGGCCAACGCCATCCTGATGGTCTATCTGGCGCCGGTCTTTTCGGCGGTGGTCGCGCATTTTCTCTTTCGCGAACGGCTGGGGCGCCCGCAGTTACTCTGTATCGCCGCGGCGCTGTTCGGCTTTGCCATGATGCAGGAGTTTCACCTCCAGCTGAACGGCGGCCGCGATGCCGTGGGGCTGGGTTTCGGGCTGCTGGCGATGCTGGCCTACAGCGGCTTCATCCTCACCAACCGCGGCCTGCCGCCGCGTACCAACGATCGCACCGGGGCTTTCTGGCAGCTTTTTTTTGGCGCCCTGGCGATTCTGCCCTTTGCCCTGCTCCGGCCCGAAGGGCTGAGTGCAGCGGCCTGGCAGTGGCCCTGGCTGGTGGGAGCCGGCCTGGTACCCGGGTTTCTGGCGCTGCTGTGCGCCGTGCTGGCCATCAACCGCCTGCCTACCGCGCTGTATGGCACCCTGGCCTACTGCGAACCCCTGGCCGTGGTGCTGTTTGGCTGGAGCCTGTTTGGCGAGACGCTGACGCCGCTACAGCTGGGCGGCTGCGGGGTTATCGTGGCCAGCGGTATTACCCAGGCCCGCTTGAAAGCGCGCTAGACCAGCAGCCAGGACAGGACCAGCAAGCCGATGGCCACGCGCACCACGGCGCCGATCAGAGCGCCGCGCAACAGCGCGCGCAGGCCGCCAAACAGCAGCCAGAGCCCGACAATCAGCACCAGGATACTGAAAAGCGAGCCGCTGATACCCAGCGAACGCGTCAGGCCGTCGACAAACTCCTGGGCGGCGCTCAGGGTATTGTCGAACAGCGACAGCAGAAACGTGACAACGCCGTGGATGGCGTTGCCCAGGGTCTCACCGATATCGTCAAAAAAGCCGTTGGCCTGCATCTGGCATTCCCGTCCGTTGAACAAAGGCGGTCATGATCCCTTTATCTCACGCTCCGGTGCAACTGGCGTTACCCTGCCCGCCTCACGGGCATTGCGTTTCCGCTCCCGGCTTATGACGTTTTGAGCGCTTCGAGCGCGGCATCCAGCGACGCGCGCTCGCGCCGGGCGTAAAGGGCAATTTCGTCGATCACGTCACCGCCCAGCGCGGCCTCGAACGCCGCCTGGTCGCCGCTTTCCGCCGGCTCGGGGGCAGTCGCGCCGTCATCGCCGGGTGCCGAGCCGGACTCGGACCGGGTCGACAGGTTGGACTGAAAAATGCCCGCCGCGCTCACCGGCAGAAAATCCTCGTAGATCATGGGCGTTGCTTCAAGCGCGCCGCGTTCGATCAGGCTTTCCACGTTGGCCGCGCTGATATCATCCGCCGCAAGCCCCGCCCGGCGCTCTGCCGGCCAGTAATGGAAAAAGGCCAGCCCCTCGCGGCGCAGCGTGGCCTCGTCGTCGGGAAAGTCGGCAAATGCCGCCGCCAGCCGCTGCTGATGGGTGGCGTTGTCCTCGGCCGGTGTGCCCTCGCGGGCGTTGGCCAGCAAGCGGTCATACAGCGCTCGGCCGCTGGCTGTGAGCGCGACCCCACGCTGCTCGATTTCCCCGAAGCGCGCGGTATGCGAGCCGGGTTCATCGCCGGCAAAGCGCACCGGCTCGTTGAGCGCCTTGAAGCTGGTCTGGCGCAGTAAAAGCGGGCAGCGCCGACGCGGCGGACCTTCAATAATGGCTTTCGGGGTAATGCCGTAGTCGGGCATGCGCCGCTGGACGGTATCAATATCCAGGGTGCGCGGCGTCAGGTGGTTGATATGCGGGCCGCGGAAACACACCACATCGGCAATCAGCCGGTGCTCGGCGCTCAGCGATTCATGAGTGGCGCGATCCACGGTGGCGTCGCTGTGCCAGCGAAAGGTATCCAGCGCCTCGGTCACAAAGGTATCGGCGTCAGCGTCGCTCAGCCCGCCCTGCGCTTCGCTGCGCTGAATCAGCGTTTTGACCCCGGGAGTGAAAATATCCCGGGCCGCGAGAATCTCGCGGGCACGCTCGCGCAGGGCGTCCGAGGCAATCAGCTC
Source organism: Vreelandella jeotgali Hwa (assembly GCF_000334215.1). GTDB lineage: Bacteria > Pseudomonadota > Gammaproteobacteria > Pseudomonadales > Halomonadaceae > Vreelandella > Vreelandella jeotgali. The sequence continues at coordinate 103,384 of NZ_AMQY01000001.1, forward strand.
GGGGCGCAGCAGCGACGTAAACACGCGGAACGGATTGGCGCGCAAGGCGTCGTCGTCCACCGGGCGGAACGCCGTGGCGTGTACCGGCACATTGGCCCGGGACAGATCATAATAGCCCACCGGCCACATACCCATCACGGCGAACAGGCGGCGCAGCATGGCTAGCTCTCCGGGCGTGCCCACGCGAATGGCGCCGTGTCGCTCTTCGTTCAGCCGCCGGCTTTCACCGGCGATATCCAGACGCCGTGCCAGATCGGGATCAGCGTTCAGGGTCTCGCGGTTGACCGCCTCGACCAGCTCCAGCAGCGTGCCGTATTGCGGCACCTCGTCGCGGTACATGGCCGACATGGCGCGGGAAAAACGCGCGCGAATACGGTCGGGGCTGATCCACTGGCTCATGGGAGGCTCCTCAATGGCGAATATCGGGACAAGACGAATCTCGGACAGGCGCGCCAGCCGGGTCCAACAGCACCCTCCGGCAATGCACGGCTCCAGCATAACCAACCCCGGCGCGCGTGTTTTGCGAAAATCGCCGGCGTTTCTACGAAAATGCGCCCGGACCGTTGGGTTCTTGCCCTACACCGAAAACCGGCTATATTGAGCATTTGCCACGCCCTTGGTCTACATGCAGGCATATTGATTTAGCGTATAATCGCGCCGGGTACGGCAACGTATGTCAACACGCTATTCCTGTCCGGTTCTCCCGCATGGAGTCCGGACCCGGGCCGCCTGACGTCAGGATCAGCACCGCCCGGACGCGCACGGAGAGCCCTCGATGGCCGATACATCGGAACATTCACCGGACGCCGCATCGGCCGTCTGCATGCAAAGCGGCGAGGCTGCCGACGTTGCGCTGCTGCGCCGCTATCGTGCGGCGTTCATGCAGTCCCGTGAGGCTATCGTCTTTGTCCAGCAGGACAGCATCATTGATTACAACCCGGCGGCGCTGGCGCTGCTCAAGATCGACAGCGAGGTCATCATGCCCCGGCTGGGTCTGCCGCATTTTTTCCCCGACCGCCAGCCCAACGGCAGAAACAGCCGCGCGCTGGGCAGCCTGTACGTCAAACAGGCCATGCGTCATGGCCAGGCGCTGTTCGAGTGGCAGCTGCAGGGGCTGGACGGCCAGGATTTTCCCGCCGAAGTCATGCTGAGCCGCATTGATATTCCCGGCGATACCATGCTGCAGGCCACCGTGCGCGATATCAGCCGGCAAAAACGCCTGGAGCGCGAGCTCTCTCGCACCGCCATGACCGATCATCTGACCGGCGCCTTCAACCGCCAGCGATTTGACGAGGAAATCCGCCGGGCGCTGGCGCGGCGACGGCGCAAGGCGGTCACCACGGCGCTGATCCTGCTGGATATCGACCATTTCAAGCCGGTCAACGATACCTGGGGCCACGCCGTGGGCGATGATGTGCTGGTGGAGTTGACCCGGCAGCTGAACGCCAACCTGCGGATTCCCGACATGCTGACGCGCTGGGGCGGCGAGGAATTTGTCATGATCCTCCCCGATACCGACCGAGTCGAGGCTCTGCAACTGGCCGAGCGCCTGCGCGAACTGATTGCCGAGCATGTCTTCAGCGTGGCGGGGCACATCACCGCCAGCCTGGGCGTCACGACGCTGCAAACCGACGACAGCGCCTACAGCTGCATCGAGCGGCTGGATAACGCCCTCTACCAGGCCAAGAACCTGGGCCGCAACAAGGTGATCGAAGCCGGTCAAACCGCTGCCGACCCCACGGGCGCGGCGATTTGACCCATTGGCGAGCCGCCAACGCCCCTTTAGGCTGGACGCTCCGATTCCTCAGGAGCCGTCATGCCCGCCCTCACCGCCCGACATCTGCTCAACGGGCTTGCCGCCACCCAGCGCCGTCGCCTTCAGCTGGCAGCCGCCTGCGGCGTGCTCGCCGGCAGCCTGACACTGGTGCAGGCAGGGCTGCTGGCCTGGATCACCAGCGCGCTGCTGGTTGACCGGCTACCGCTGGCGCGCACGACGCCGTTTTTTGCCGTCTGGCTGGCCATACTGCCGCTGCGCGGGATACTGAGCTATGCCCAGGAAGTGCTGGCCCAGCAGGCATCGCTGGCCGTTCGCCGGCAGCTGCGCCGGCGGCTGACCGAGCATCTGATGCGCCTGGGGCCGGTATGGCTCGCCGGCCGCCACAGCGCCTCGCTGTCTCACCAGGTGGTGGAACAGGTGGAAGCGCTGGACGGCTATTTCGCGCGCTTTTACGTCCAGCAGATACTCGCCGTGCTGCTGCCCCTGATGATTCTCGGCGTGACCCTGTATCTGGACTGGCTGGCGGCGCTGTTCCTGCTCCTTGCCGCGCCGCTGATCCCGCTGTTCATGGCGCTGGTGGGCATGGGCGCGGAGCGCTTGAACCAGGCGCAGTTTGCCGCCGTGTCGCGCCTGTCGGGCCACTTTATCGACCGCGTGCGCAGCCTCAATACGCTCCAGCTGTTCGGCCAGACCCGCCGCGCCACGGCCAGCGTGCATGACGCCGCCGACGGTTACCGCCAGCGCAGTATGCGCACCCTGCGCCTGGCGTTCATGTCCTCGGCGGTGCTGGAGTTTTTTGCCTCGGTCTCGATTGCCGTGGTGGCTATTTACGTGGGGTTTGGCTTGCTGGGCTATATCGGCTATGGCCCGGCGGATGAGCTGACGCTATTCAGCGGGCTGTTGATCCTGCTGCTCGCTCCCGAATTTTTTCAGCCGCTACGCAGCCTCGCCCAGCACTATCACGATCGCGCCAGAGCGCTGGGCGCTGCCGAGCACCTGGCCGAGCTGCTCAACCAGACACCTCCGGCGACCCGGGATGCCGCTGCAACGCCGGCGCCGGCCCCTGCCAGCGCCCGCAGCCTGATAGAGCTTGACGCGGCCAGCGTCAGCCACGACGCCCGCGGCGTCGTGCTGGGGCCGATTTCGCCGTGCCTGTACCGCGGCGATACCGTCGTGGTCACCGGCGCTTCCGGCAGCGGCAAGTCCACGCTTTTGCAGCTGCTCGCAGGATTTGTTGCGCCCGACGGCCAGGGTGAGCGTCGCTGCCCGGCCGATCTGCGCTTTGCCTGGATGGATCAGCGGCCGCTGCTGATTCACGGCACCCTGGCCGACAATCTGCGCCTGGCCGCCCCCGGCGCAAGCGATGCCGACCTGCGTCAGGCGCTGGACAACGCCTACCTGGGCGAGCTGTTGGCCCGGCTTCCCGAAGGCCTTGATACCTCGATCGGCGAACAGGGCGCAGGCCTCTCCGGCGGCCAGGCGCAGCGTCTGGCGCTGGCGCGGGTCTTTTTATCCGCCGCGCCGCTGGTGCTGCTGGACGAGCCCACCGCCAGCCTCGACGCGCACAGCGAAAACGCCATCATGGCAGCCTTTGCCCAACTGCAGCGCACCGGGCACACCCTGGTCATCGCCACCCACCATCCGGCGCTGATCGGGCTCGCCACCCGCCGCTGGCATATCGTCCAGGGGCAGCTGGAGGAGGTTGAGCATGATTGAACGGCCATCTCCCAAGCGGACACGCCAACCGCCAACATCGCTTTGGTGGACCCTGCGCCCCTGGCTGGGCATGCTCGCCCGCCGCCGTCGCCGGCTGTGGCTGGGTACCCTGCTCATGGCGCTGACGCTGTTTTCGGCGCTGGGCCTGCTGGCGGTGTCGGGCTGGTTCATTACCGCCACCGGGCTGACCGGCCTGCTGCTCGCTGCCGGCGCATCCGCCAGTCTCGACGTTTATGTGCCCGGCGGCGCCATTCGGCTCTTTGCCGTCACGCGCACAGCAAGCCGCTACCTGGAGCGGCTGCACAACCATGACACCGTGCTGCGCCTGCTGGCCGATTTGCGCACGCGTCTTTTTGCCCGCCTGGCGACCCTCGACGGCCGCGCCCGGGGCGGTCATCGCGCCAGCGACTGGCTCAACCGCCTGACCGCCGACATCGACACCCTGGACAGCCTTTATCTGCGCCTGCTCGCACCGCCCGCCGTGGCGCTGCTGGCCGGGGCCGTGCTGAGCAGCGTCGTGGCGCTCTTCGTGCCGCTGGCCGGCGGCGTGCTGGCCACTATACTGCTGGCTGGCTGGCTGTGGTTCACCCTGGGTCAGGCACGGCTGGGCATGGCCGATAGCCGACGCCACGTTGACGAGCTGGAAGCCCTGCGCGGTCGCGTCATGGAAACACTGCAGGGGCTCGCCGAGCTCGACGCCTACCGGGCGCTGGGCCATCAGCAGCAAACTCTGGAACGGCTGGAAGATCGCCTGTATCGCAGCCAGCGCCGGCTGGGCCGCTGGGTCGCGCTGGGCAACGCTCTTCAGGCGTGGCTGGTGAGCGTTGCCACCCTCGCCACGCTATGGCTGACCGCCGGGGCCTTTGCCGCCGAGCGAATCAGCGGCGCGATCATGGTCATGCTGCCCATGGCGGTTATGGCCATGAGCGAAGCCCTGGGCGCGCTACCGGCGGCCTTTACCTGGCTGGGCGCAACCCGAGGCGCCGCCGAACGGCTGAATGAAGTCGACGCGCCGCCCGCGGCAAACACTGCAACAACCGCCGCTCCGCACCCCGAAAGCGCCGGCCGCCTGACGCTTGACGCCGTTGGCGTGCACTATCCCGGCGCGTTTCAGGCGGCGCTGGACGATGTCTCGCTGGCCCTCGCGCCCGGAGAACGGCTGGCCGTGGAAGGCGCCTCGGGCTCGGGTAAATCCACGCTGACGGCGCTGCTGGGACGCCAGCTGGCGCCGACCCGGGGCCAAATACGACTCGATGGCATCGCACTCGATGCCTGGCCCGACGACGCGCTGCGCCGCCGGGTGGCCGTGCTCACCCAGCAGACCGAGCTGCTCGATGACAGCCTCGCAGCCAACCTGCGACTGGCGGACCCGGAGGCCGACGAATCCCGACTCTGGCAGGCGCTGGCGCAGGTTTCCCTGGCGGACTGGGCGCAGCTGCTGCCCCGGGGGCTGGCAACCCGGGTGGGCGAAGGCGGCCGGCAGATTTCCGGCGGCCAGGCCCGCCGGGTCGCGCTGGCGCGGCTTTTCCTGCGCGACCCGGCGCTGGTGGTGCTCGATGAGCCCTTTGCCGGCGTTGACCGCGCCACGGCACAGGCGCTGTGCACGGCACTGGATACCTGGCTGGGAACGCGAACACTCGTCTATCTTGTGCATGAGGCATCCGGCGAAAGTACTGTTGTGCCGCCCGGGATCACCCGCACGCTCACCTTGACGGACGCCGGGGCCACAGCGGCAAGCGAGGCGACCCCGCTGCGACAATAAACCGTGGCAAAAAACGGACATCGCATCTGGGGAATGAGCGACAACCGGCATACAATGAACAAATAGCATAAACATATTCCTTTATGCTCAGTGGCCGAGCGTGACGGACGCCCGGCCGGGGTTCTGCTTCTTTCTTTTCTGCCCCTTTCTGCCATACGTCCCGGAGGTCATCATGGAGCTCGACCCGCTTCTTCTCTCCAGGCTGCAGTTTGCGTTTGTGGTGTTGTTTCACGCCATCTTTCCGGTGTTTACCATCGGGTTGGCGTCCTACATCGCGCTGCTGCACGGCCTGTTCTATAAAACCGGCAACTCGGCCTGGGATCGCCTGGCGCTGTTGTGGACCCGGGTATTCGCCGTGGTCTTCGGCATGGGCGTGGTCTCGGGCATCGTCATGTCGTTTCAATTCGGCACCAACTGGAGCAACTTCTCTCAGGCCACGTCCAACTTTCTGGGACCGGTGCTGAGCTACGAGGTGCTCACGGCGTTTTTCCTCGAGGCCGGCTTTCTCGGCGTGCTGCTGTTCGGGCGCCACAAGGTGCCCGAAGGCGCGCACCTGTTTGCCGCGCTCATGGTGGCGCTGGGTACCTTTATCTCATCGTTCTGGATTCTTTCCGCCAACAGCTGGATGCAGACACCGGTCGGCTATGAGCTGATCGACGGCCAGTTCCATATCACTTCCTGGAGCGATGCCATCTTCAACCCGTCGTTCCGCTACCGCTTCGCGCATATGGTCATGGCCTCGTTTCTCACCGGCAGCTTTGTGGTCGCCGGGGTCAGCGCCTGGTTCCTGCTGCGCAAGCGCGACGTTGAAGCCAACAAAAAGGCGCTGTCCATGTGCCTCTGGCTGCTGCTGATTCTGGCACCGGCGCAGGCCGTTGTCGGCGATTTCCACGGCATCAACACCCTGGAACACCAGCCCACCAAGGTGGCGGCGATGGAAGGCAACTGGGAAACCGAGTCCGACGTGCCGCTGCTGCTTTTCGCCCTGCCGGACAAGGCCGCCCAGTCCAACAGCCTGGAGCTGCCGATTCCGCACCTGGCGAGCCTGATTCTCACCCACGACGTCAACGGCACCGTGCCGGGGTTGGAAAGCGTGCCCAGGGACGAGCAGCCGCCGGTGTTTATCGTCTTCTGGTCGTTCCGCATCATGGTGGGGCTGGGTCTGGCCATGATCGCCACGGCCGTTGCCGGCCTGGTGCTGCGCCGGGGCGGGCGCGTGTATCGCCAGCCGCTGTACCTGAAAACCCTGGTGGGCATGATCGGCGCGCCCTTTGTGGCCGTGCTCGCCGGCTGGGTGGTCACCGAATCCGGCCGCTCTCCCTGGCTGGTGTATGGCGTGATGACCCACGCCGAGGGGCTGACGCCGTCTCTCACCGGTGGCATGGCGCTGTTTACCCTGCTGGGTTACATGGCGGTCTATGCCGTGGTCTTTATCGTGGGGATTTACTACCTCACCCGGGTAATTCGTCACGGCATGTTGCCCGAGTCCGACGATATCCACGGCGAAGTGGAGCGCCCCAAGCGGCCGTTGTCCGCCGCCCATACACCGTTTGACGATAGCGATATGCAGGAGGCCAAGTCATGAATCTGGATATTACGCTGGTATGGGCCGCGATTATCGGCTTCGGCGTTATCATGTACGTGCTCATGGACGGCTTTGATCTGGGGCTGGGGATCCTCTATCCCTTCGCTCCCGACGAGGCCTCCCGGGACATCATGATGAACTCGGTCGCCCCGGTATGGGACGGCAACGAAACCTGGCTGGTGCTGGGCGGTGCCGGCCTGCTGGGGGCCTTTCCGCTGGTGTATTCGGTGTTTCTGCCGGCGCTCTACATCGGGGTTTTCCTGATGCTGGCCGGGCTGATATTCCGCGGGATTTCGTTCGAGTTTCGCTTCAAGTCGCAGAAAAACCGCCACTGGTGGAACCGCGCCTTCTTCGGCGGCTCGGTGGTTGCCACCTTCGCCCAGGGCGCCGTGGTCGGCGCCTATATTCAGGGCTTTCCGGTAGAGGACAAGGTCTTCGTCGGCGGGCCCTTTGACTGGCTGACGCCGTTCAGCGTGCTGACCGGGCTGGGGCTGATGGCCGGCTATGCGCTTTTGGGCGCGACCTGGCTGATTCTCAAGTCGGAAGGTCACGTTCAGGACTGGGCCTACTCGATTACGCCCCGGCTGCTGCTGGGCGTGCTCGCCGTGTTTGCCCTGGTCAGCCTCTGGACGCCGATGGTCAGCGTTGACGTGCGCGAACGCTGGCTCAGCCAGCTGCACCTGATCTGGATATTTCCCATCCTGGCGATGGCCTGTGCGGCGGCGCTGTACCGCGCCGTCAAGCAACGCGCCGAAGGCCGCCCCTTCATCATGGCGCTGGGCCTGTTTGCGTTCACCTACCTGGGCATGATTGCGAGCAAATGGCCGGTGATCGTACCGCCCGACTACACCATCTGGGACGCGGCCTCGGCGCCGGAATCCCAGGTGTTTTTGCTGATTGGTACGGTATTCGTGATTCCCGTGGTGCTGGCCTATACCACCTGGTCGTACTGGGTATTCCGCGGCAAGGTCAGGGTCGATGACGGCTATCACTGATAGTCACCGGTATCACTGACTTGACCGGCCGGCACGACGCATCGTGCCGGTCATCGCACAGCAAAAAGCCGCCCCGCTGAATCAGCGGGGCGGCTTTCTTCCGGCTGCCGGTAGAACGCCGTGGCGCTTTACTGCGGCTGTTTGGCCAGGCGCACGTAGGGCAGCGGCGCGTTAAAGTCGCCGAATTTTGCCATGGCATCGGCGTCGGACACGGTGGGCGGAATGATCACGTCCTCACCGCTGGTCCAGTCGGCGGGCGTGGCCACGCCCTGGCCGGCGGCAGTCTGCAGCGCATCCAGCGCACGAAGAATCTCGCCGAAGTTACGGCCGACATTCATCGGGTAGGTCATCGACAGCTTGAGCTGCTTGTCCGGGCCGATGATGAATACCGAGCGCACCGTGGCGCTATCGGCGGGCGTCCGGCCGTCCGGCATATAGGCTTCGGCCGGCAGCATGTTGAACAGCTTGGATACCTTGAGCTCTTCGTCGGCAATGATGGGAAAGCCAACGTCGCAGCCGGCGTAGGAGGCGATATCCTTGATCCAGCCCTGGTGGTCGTCCACGCCGTCGACGGAGACGCCGATAACCTTGGTGCCACGCTTCTGCCACTCGTCATTCAGCCGCGCAACGGCGCTGAACTCGGTGGTGCACACCGGGGTAAAATCCTTCGGGTGCGAAAACAGGATGGCCCAGCTATCGCCGATCCAGTCGTGAAAGTTGATAGTGCCCTGGCTGGTCGGGGCTTCGAAGTCCGGTACGGTCTCGTTAATACGTAGCGACATGCTTCACTCCTGAGGGTTGCTGGGAGACACCCTGTCCGGGCGCCGCCGAATCAATACGGAACCATCATAGACACAACAGCGATTTATGTTCAATTGGCATTAGATATGATTTTCTTATTACTCAATACCGTTATTTTGCCGCATTAGCCATCAGTCGATGCCCGCCCCGGGAACCAGAGCGTCATCCGCACGCCGCCGTCGGCGTTGACCGCCCAAACGCGGCCCTGATGGCGCTGCATGATCGAATCCACAATCGCCAGCCCCAGCCCGCCCGAATCGCCGGGCTCGCTGCGCGCGGCATCGGCGCGGAAAAACCGCTCGAAGACCCGCTCCAGGTGCTCGTCGGCGATGGCCGGCCCGCGGTTATGCACGGTTACGGCCAACCCGCCCGACTGCGGCGCCGTGGCCAGGGTGATGGCACTGCCGGGCTCGGCATGGCGCAAGGCGTTGGCGACCAGGTTGGCCAGCGCCGTACGCAGCAGCTCGGGGTTGGCCAGCACCTGCCCGCCGACGGGAGCCGCCAGGGTAACGCCGCGCTCCTCGGCCATGCCCTCGAAATACTCGCACAGCTGTTGCGCTGTCGCGGCGACGTCAACGGGCTCCCTGTGGAAGGTTGTGGCGTTTTCGGCCCGAGCGAGAAACAACATACTGTTGATCATCCGCGACAGGCGCTCGTATTCCTCCTGGTTGGACACCAGCAGCGCCTGATAGGCCTCCCGGCTACGCGGCTGGCTGAGCGCCTGCTGGGTCTGACCCATGAGGTTGTTCAATGGGGTACGGATTTCATGCGCCAAATCACCGGAGAACCGCGATAGATGGGTAAAACCGCGTTCAAGGCGTTCGAGCATCCGGTTGAAGGCCGCGGTCATGGCCGCCAGCTCGCGATACGACCCGCCGCCGGCCAGCCGACGTTCCAGGTGCTGGCTGTCGATGGTGGCCGCCTGCCGGGCCAGCCGGCGTACCGGACGCAGGCCGCGCCGACTGACCCAGCCGCCGAGCAGAAAGGCGACCAGGGTGCCGGCAACCAGCGCCGCCAGCAGCTGCATACGATAGCTGGCCAGCATGCGCTGCTTTTCCGCCAGCAGCCGTCCGGCGACCAGCGTCAGCCGGCGGCCGTCCTTTTCCAGGCGCATGGCCGCCAGCCGGTAAGGCGTGTCTTCGCCGCCGTTGCGCAACGTCATGCCCGCGCCGGTTTCCGGATCGGGCACCGGCAGGTCGGCCGGATTGACGGTAATCAGCGGGGTGCCGGCGCTGTCCAGCACCCAGAAGAAATGCTCGGTATTGCCCAGCATGTTGGCGTAGAGCTGGGGCTTTTCGCGCAGCGCATCGATGTCTTCGTAGCCCTGGATCAGCCCCGCCATGCGCTCGATGCGACCGCGTAGCGCCTGGTCATCGCGGAAGGCAATTTCCTTGTTCAGCGACAGATACAGATAAAAGCCGATGCCGCCCAGCAGCAGCGCGGTGACCAGGGCAAACATCAGCGCCAGACGCAGGCTCAGCGAGGGCCGGGAAGCGCGACTCATGGCGCCTCCGTCAGCTGGTAGCCCACGCCGCGCACGGTATGGATGAGTTTCGGCCGGTAGGGGTCATCGACCTTGGCCCTCAGGCGGCGAATGGCGACATCCACCACGTTGGTGTCGCTGTCAAAGTTCATCTGCCATACGTGGGACGCAATCAGCGTGCGTGAGAGCACCTCATCGGCATGGCTGAGCAGCAGGTGCAGCAGGGCAAACTCCTTGTTCGTCAGGGTGATGCGTTCACCGGCCCGGCTGACACGGCGCTGCAGCACGTCCAGCTCGAGATCGGCCAGACGAAAGTGCTGCGTTTCGCGCAAGGGGCCGCGGCGCAGCAGAGTACGCACCCGGGCCAGCAGCTCGGCGTACGAAAACGGCTTGACCAGGTAGTCATCGGCGCCCAGCTCCAGCCCTTTCACGCGGTCTTCCACGGCATCGCGCGCCGTAAGAAACAGCACCGGCGTCGCCGCCTGGCGGCGAATGATCTGCAGCAGCTGCCAGCCGTCCAGCGCCGGCAGCATCACATCCAGGATGATCAGGTCGAACACCACCGTGCTGAACTGGTGCTGGCCCTCCAGCCCGTCCTGCGCCACCGTTACCTGGTAGCCCGACTCGCTCAGCCCCTTGTGCAAATAATCCGCCGCCTTGGCTTCGTCTTCCACGACCAGTATGCGCATTGTCACCTCCTTCACCCGACAGAATAACGGCTAGGACGGCATGGCGGCATTACAACTTCGTCATCTCCGGGCAATGTCAACGCGCCGCTATAGCTATACAATACATGTACTTTACATCAAGGAGGTACCGATATGCGTTTTAATCCGGCCCAACTGCCCCTCTGCGCCGCCGCACTTTTCAGCAGCCTCGCCTTTGCCGGCCCGGGAGCCGTCGTTGAACACAAGGACGTCTCCCTTGAGCTGGCAAACCAGCTTACCGACGCCACCCTGGAAAGCTGTCACGCCGACGACCGCACCGCCGTAGTGGCCGTGGTCGACCGCGGCGGACGACTGGTGGCGCTGCAGCGCGACGACAACATCGGGCCGCACAATACCCGCGCCGCACAGCGCAAGGCGTTTACTTCGCTTTCGACCGGCACCGCATCGCGCGAGCTCTCGCGTATTGCCCGTAACGACCCGGAATCGCAAAACCTCAATACCGTGGATGACCTGCTGCTGCTCGGCGGCGGTGTACCCTTGAAGGTAGACGACGCGGTCATCGGCGCCGTTGGCGTCGCCGGCGCGGGCGGCTCGGCCATCGATGAAGGCTGCGCCCTTGACGCTGTCGACGAAGTGCTATAAAAATTGTTATAGATATTTACACGCAAGATAAAGACGTATAATTTCTGCACAATACGTTATTTTGCCCAGATCCCTGTTTCAGGAGACACACCATGACCGCGAAGCTCACTACAACGCTTGCCACCGCCGCTCTGATGGCCGCCACGGCGGGGACCGCCGCGGCCGCCGATAACCCCATGAGCGTGCACGTCCTCAACATCGAAAACGGCCTGCCGTCGCCCGACGTCAACGTCACTCTCGAGCAAAAGCAGGACGACGGCTGGGAACAGATCAACGAAGCCGTCACCGGCGACAGCGGCCGCATCAATGCGCTCTACCCGGAAGACACCGAGCTGGAACACGGCACCTACCGCGTGACCTTCGACACCGGCGAATGGTTTGAAAACCACGATACCGAAACCTTCTTCCCCGAAGTGCCGGTCGTTTTCGCCATCGACGGCGAGCTCGAGCACTACCACATTCCGCTGCTGCTGAGCCCCTACGGCTACTCCACCTACCGCGGCAACTAAGCGCTACAGACGCCGGCACCCTCGCCGCGCGCTCTCAACCAAACGGCCCCCACTGCCACAAGGCAGCGGGGGCCGTTTTTGTTCAGCAAGCTAGTGCGAGCTTGACTTGATCACCTTGAGTGAATCAACCGGTAGCGCTTACCCATCTGCGCGTAAAGCATCGTCCAATGCGGGCGGTGATAAAAGCGCGCACCGCAACGCGGTGCCGGGGTTGAAGGTTTCATCATCACCTGATATTTATACAGAATGACGAAACGTGCCTACAAGGAACGGTTTTATCCGACGCCCGAACAAGCCGCCTTGCTGGCGCAATCGTTTGGCTGCGTGCGTTTTGTCTGGAACAACACGCTGGCGTATCGCACCGAAGCATATCAGGAGCGGCAGGAAACCA
>NZ_AMQY01000002.1 GCF_000334215.1 Vreelandella jeotgali Hwa
GGGTCCCGTGTGATTAACAACCCGCTTGGTAAATAACTCAGGTCGCTTGGCCTGCCACTCCTTCATCGCCGCAATCGGTGATTGATGATGCAGTGCCTTCTGCGAGATGTGGTGATTGTACAGCCAAGCGTAGCGTTTGAGCGTCTGCTCCAGATCCTCGCCTGAGGTATAGCGCCGGGTGGCCAGCACGTCGCTGATGCGGCCGTTGAACCGTTCTACCATACCGTTCGTCTGCGGCCTTCCCGGCTTGATCAGGCGATGGTCGATACCATGGGCCTGGCACTCCAGATCGAAGGGATGGCGGCCGCTGGGCCTGCGCTCACCTGCCCGCGTGAAGCGATCGGTGAACGACTTGCCGTTGTCAGTCAGCACCGTCTGGATCGTGAAGGGCGCCTTTTCCTCCACACACTTCATGAACGCCTTGGCATCCCTGGCGGACTGGCTGCGCCTGACTTCCAGATAGACCCAACGTGTGGCACGGTCGATGGCAACATATAGGTAGCGCTTTTGCTCCTCGTCGGGCATCTGGGGCAGGTGCTTGATATCGACATGCACATACCCAGGCTCGTAGTCCTTGAAGGGCTTGTGCCGAGGCTTGCCATCATCTCCGGCATCCTGACGGGCCAGTTCCGCGAGTGTCGGCACCTCACGGCGCTTAAGCATGCGATGCAAGCCGGAGCGTGACAACCGAGGATTCAGAAACTCACGTGCCACGACGAGCAAGTCATCCAGACCGAGGCGCAGGAACTCGCGAGCGGCGATCAGCACTTCCTCCTGCTCGGACGTGAGCGTAGCCAGCAGGTTATGGCGTGTATGGGACCGATCATGAACATCGTCGCGGTACCGCCAACGGCGTATCGTCGAATCACCAACACCGTACTGGCGCGCCAACTCGCTATCGCTGATGCTGGCGGGCGCTGCCTGGATGTCAGCACGGATCTTTGGTGTGGTGGTGGCCTGCTTATGCAGCTTGATGTCCATGTCTCTGCTCCCGGATGAACTGCTGTAGAAGCTCTCTTGCTATCAGCAGAGGGTAACTTCTATCACTCATTTGATCATCAGGGACCCTACAGTTAAAGAAGCCCTGGAACTTCATCGGTACAGGGCCAGCTGCGAACGGGAATTTCCACGCCAAGTTAAACTGAGTGTAGTCGTCAAACTCGACTTCCGAACCACCGTCTTTAAAGCCGTTATGGTTCCACTCGTGGGAGTAGAAGACGCTAAAGTCCATAAAGCCGACGGGAACGTCGAACTTGAACGTTGGGCCTACCAGCAGCTGACGTTTGCGCGGGGCGAACTCGGTGTTCTTGGTGTTGAGGTCGACACCGCCGGTCAACGCCACGTCCTTGACCGGGCCGAAGGACAGCGGATCGCCGAACAGCTTGCCGTAGTGCAGCTGGTTGCGGTAGGTGACATAGGCCTCGGTGGCGCCGGTGTCGTCGCCGCTGGCCGGGTCATTGCTGTCGGACTGCAGCAAGTCAATATTCAAGAAGTGCTGGCCCAGCGAGTGGCCGCCTACATAGTTGAACTGCAGAATGTTTTTTTCCACGTCCTTGTCATTCTTCGGTTCGGTAAATTCGGTGCCGTAGCGGTAGCCGATAAAGGAGTCGCTCCAGGTCGCCGCCTGAGCTTGGGTGAAGGCGCAGGCGGCCAGCGTAGTGGCGCCAACCAGCGCAGCCACGGAATGCTTGGTGGTGAACATCAGTCGATACCCTTTGGTTTTATTGTAAGCGTCAGGATCAGCACAAGTGCTGGCTGTTTTGGGGCGGGGCGGCGTGAAGCACTGCTTCATGGCGCTTTTGGCATTGTTGTTCAGTGCCGTTGTTGAGTGCCGCAGCCCGTATCGGATACGTCGTCTCTGGCGTACCGCTTTATTGCCCGTTCCCTGCTTCGGCGCGTTGCCGAAGGCGCATACACCGGACAGGCTTCCGGCCGTGGCCACCGCGTATCCCGAAGTCGGTTCACGATGCCGCCATGCGTTGTATACATGAATAACGTACACAAAACACGAAAACGCCACAACAGTATTGGCGCAATGTTGTCGCTTTTCGCACCGCCGCATTGTGCTTCATGGCTGAAGTGTCTTTGTTCTGGCAATCTGCACGCGGGTAGATGTCTGAAGGGGAACCGCAGTCTCTTTCGCGTGGGATACCGACACAAAAACGACGCCGGAAAGGCGTCGTTTTAGCGCGTTGCGGGTGGCGGTTTATCACGGGGGGCCGGCCGCTGCGCGCCGGCGTCACGGATAACGGCGGGTCAGCTCATCGCGGCATTGGCGCCGAAGATGGCCATCAGGTCGGTTTCCGACTCTCGCGGGCAGAGATCCAGCAGGCTTTCCAGACTGTCGAGGTGATGGTGTACGCCGGCCCTGGCGGCCTCTGCGTCGCCACGCTGGAGGCTTTCCAGCAGGCCGGGATGATCCCCCGCCAGGTAGCAGGAGCCCAGACCGGAACGCTTGTACAGCGCAATCACGATGGAGGTACGCACGATCAGATCGGGGAGCATGGCGCTCAGAATGCGGTTGGGGGTCTGCTCGGCGACCAGGTAGTGAAAACTCAGCGAGTGCTCGATACGCGCCTGCTCGTCGCCCTCGGCGAAGGCCTGCTGTTCGCGGTCGGCATGTTGTTCCAGCCTGTTCAGCGACCGATCATCCAGCTTGCCGGCCTGCAGCGCCGCGGCTTCGCCTTCCACCAGCCGGCGGGCGGAAAACGTATCCCGGGTTTCTTCAATGGTGGGCGCACGCACCCGGGCCACCTGATTGGGCCGCTGGTCGATCACGTATTCCGAAGCCAGCCGCGTCAGCGCCTTGCGTACCACCGAGCGGCTGACGCCGAACACCTCGCCCAGAGTGACCTCGGGCAGCCGGGTATCCGGCGGCAGGCGCTGCATCAATACCGCCGCCCGCACATGATCGACAATATCCTGATCGCTGACGCGCCCGCGCTCCTGCGCCGACTGCGCCAGCGTTTTACGCCAGCCGGAGGTCATCTGCTGCTCTCCCATGATCCTGCATCAGGTTGATGCCATACAAAATAACGCATTCTAGCCTTGAATGACGCCCGGGGAACAGCACCCGAACGCCTGCGCCCGACGTATCGTTCGGCAGCGCCGCCGATTAACGCCCCTGGTGATCGGCGGTCACGCTGAGGATCTTCATGGTATTGGTGCCGCCGTGGGCATTCATGTGGTCACCGCGCGTCATGATGACGCGGTCGTTGACCCGGGTCAGGCCGTGCTGCACCAGTAACGCCAGAGCATTGTCGTTAAGCGCCCCGGCTTCCATGCCGCTGGTATCAAACGCCAGCGATACCACGCCGCGATACAGTGCCATGCGGCGCTGGGCCACGGCGCTGTGGGCCAGCCCCACAATGGGCAGGCCGGAGTGAATGCGCGAGGCAATCAGCGCCGTGTAGCCGCTCGAGGTCATGCAGGCAATCGCCGAGACGCCTTCCAGGTGGTTGGCGGCATACATGGCCGACAGCGCCACGGTCTCGTCGCTGCGGGCGAAGCCCTGATGAATGCGGTGGCCGGATTCCTGGGCGCTGCGTTCGCGCTCGGCGCCCAGCGAGACGCGTTCCATGGCTTCGACGGTTTCCACCGGGTAGTCGCCGGCGGCGGTTTCGGCGGACAGCATCACCGCGTCGGTGCCGTCGAGCACGGCGTTGGCCACGTCAAACACTTCGGCGCGGGTGGGCAACGGCGCTTCGATCATCGACTCCATCATCTGGGTCGCCGTGATCACCGCGCGGTTGAGGCTGCGGGCGTGCTTGATAATGCGCTTTTGCACGCCGATCAGCTCGGAATCGCCGATTTCCACGCCCAGATCTCCCCGGGCGACCATGACCGCTTCGGACGCCCGGATAATACCGTCCAGGGTGTCGTCGTCGGCCACGGCCTCGGCGCGTTCGACCTTGGCCACCAGGCCGATTTCCCGGCCTTTCTCGCCCAGCAGCTTGCGCGCCTCGTCCATGTCGGCGGCGCTACGGGGAAACGACACCGCCATATAGTCCACGCCGATATCCAGCGCGGTTTGCAGGTCTTCCCGATCCTTGTCGGTGAGCGCCGGCGCGGACAGGCCGCCCCCCAGCTTGTTGATGCCCTTGTTGTTGGACAACGTGCCGCCGACAACCACGTGGGTGTGAACTTCCCGGCCCCTGACGGCGTCCACGTCCAGCACCAGACGGCCGTCATCCAGCAGCAGGCGGTCGCCCACGCTCAGGTCGTCGGCCAGGGTCTTGTAGTCACAGCCCACGCGGTGGATATCGCCGTCTTCATTGCCCAGCTCCATGTCCAGCACGAAGGGCTGACCTTCTTCCAGCTCGACTTCGCCGTGGCTGAAGCGGGCAATGCGAATCTTGGGGCCCTGCAAGTCCGCCAGCGCCGCCACGCTGCGGCCGATACGATCGGCGATCTCGCGCACCTGGCGCAGGCGGTTGCGGTGGTCTTCCGCCGAGCCGTGGGAGAAATTGAGGCGTACCACGTCAACGCCGGCGCGCAGCATGCGTTCAAGCTCGCCCTCGCGGTCGCTGGCAGGGCCCAGGGTGGCGACGATCTTGGTACGGCGAATGGGAGCATAGCTATTGTTATTCATAAGAACCTCGGCAGCAGCGGCATGGCGCCAATCAGGGTAACGCGGGTGCGGGGCGAAAAAGGCATCGGATAGCGCCCCGAGCCCGGCGACTTCCTTCGATAAAAATAATGTTGATACGGGAATTTATGTAAATGACCTTGTGCAAAAGCGTCCTCGGCGAAGCGTGTTATCCACACCGGTTATGATCAAGGCGCTGTGGGTAAACGGGCGCACCCAGGTCGTTTACGTAAATTCCTCCAGCCGGTGGCATAAAAAAACGGCATCAGGCGAAACCCGAAAAAAGCGCTGCCTGATGCCGTCAAAATCAACAAGTCACAATGAATAGCAGCGGCAGACGCAACCAGTATCTGCCGTGGTTTCCGGAGCAGGGCGTTACCCTGCCCCGAGCCCGGACAGCCGGGTGGCAGCGGACCGGCGGCTGTGCCGACGGCCCAGTCGGCCCGTATTACTCGCCGATTTCGTGATTGGCCAGCTTTTCCAGCGCGCGCGCCATGCCCGCGTGGTCCCAGTCGGCGCCGCCGTTGGCCGCGCAGGCCTGGAACAGCTGCTGGGCGTTGGCGGTACCCGGCAGCGACATGTTCAGCGTGCGCGCGCCTTCCAGCGCCAGGTTGAGATCTTTCTGGTGCAGCTTGACCTTGAAGCCCGGATCAAAGGTGCGGTCGATCATGCGTCCGCCGTGCACGTCCAGAATCTTGGACTGCGCCAGACCGCCGAGCAGCGACTCGCGCACCTTGGACACGTCAGCGCCCGCCTTGGAGGCGAACAGCAGACCTTCGGATACCGCCTCGATGGTTAGCGCCACCACGATCTGGTTGGCCACCTTGCAGGTCTGGCCGGAGCCGTTTTCGCCGATATGGGTGATGGACTTGCCCATCACTTCCAGAATCGGGTTGGCGCGCTCGAATGCCTTGTCGCTGGCACCGACCATGATGGTCAGTGCGGCGTTGATGGCACCGCCTTCGCCGCCGGAAACCGGTGCGTCGACGTAGTCGCCGCCGGCATCCTGAATGCGCCTGGCGAATTCCTGAGTGGGCACCGGCGCGATCGAGCTCATGTCGATGACCAGGGTGTCCTTCTTGAGGCCGTGGATCACGCCCTCGTCGCCGAACAGTACCTTCTCGACGTCCGGGGTGTCCGGCACCATGGTAATCACGATGTCCGACTCTGCCGCGACCTCCTTGGGGCTGGCGCAGACGTTGGCGCCCTTTTCCTTGAGATCAGAGGGCAGCGGGCTGTTGTGCACCACGGTGTAGATGTCGTGGCCGGCGTCGAGCAGGTGGCCTGCCATCGGGCGACCCATGATACCCAGTCCGATAAAACCGATCTTGCTCATGATATGTCTCCTGTCACGTGAATCGTGCGCGTCGGATAAGTGTCGTTGTGCGCCTGGCCGAATACCGGCAAACGGCGCGCTGCCTAGCGTGCGCTGTCCAGCCAGCCCAGGCCTTCCTTCGTGCCGGCCCTGGGCTTGTATTCACAGCCGATCCAGCCGTCATAGCCCAGCCCGTCGAGATGGCTGAACAGGAAAGGATAGTTGATTTCGCCGGTGCCCGGCTCGTGGCGGCCCGGGTTATCGGCCAGCTGTACGTGGGCGATACGCTTGAGGTGCTTTTCGATGGTCGGCGCGATGTCGCCTTCCATGATCTGCATGTGATAGATGTCGTACTGAAGCTGCAGGTTATCGCTGCCGACCTCGTCGAACAGCGCCAGCGCCTGCTCGGTACGATTGAGGAAGAAGCCGGGAATGTCGCGGGTATTGATCGGTTCGGAGATCAACAGCAGGCCGGCGGCCTTGAGCTTGTCGGCGGCAAAGCGCAGGTTATCCACCAGCGTTTTGTGTGCCTGCGCCTCGCTGACGCCGTCCGGCTTGATGCCCGACAGGCAGTTGACCTGGGTGTTACCCAGCACTTTGGCGTATTCGATGGCCTTGTCGACGCCTTCGCGGAACTCTTCCACGCGGTCCGGGTGGCAGCCAATGCCGCGCTCACCGGCGCCCCAGTCACCCGCCGGCAGGTTGAACAGCACCTGCTCCAGGCCGTTGTCGTCGAGACGCTTTTTGATCTCGGCGGCGTCAAAGTCGTAGGGAAAGAGGTATTCCACGCCCTTGAAGCCCGCGTCGCCGGCTTCCTTGAAGCGATCGAGGAAGTCCACTTCGGTGAACAACATGCTGAGATTGGCAGCAAATTTAGCCATGTAAATCTCCCTGTGTCGTTGCGTTGGTCGCAAAGCGCATTGCATCGGTGTCATGACACCCGGCAGCGTAACGCACAGCTGCCGGGCATGGGGCGCATGTTAGCGCAGGGCGGCGATGGAGCTCGGCGCGTCGGCTTCGTTGTCGGCCAGCGCTTCAAACTCGTTGACGGTACTCAGGTCCTTGCCGCTCATGGAAATGTTGGTGACGCGCTCAAGGATGATTTCCACCACCACCGGTACCTGGTGCTCTTCCTTCAGCTGCTTGGCTTTTTCCAGCGCCGGGGCGATGTCTTCCGGGTCGGTGACGCGGATCGCCTTGCAGCCCAGGCCTTCCACCACGGAGACGTGATCCACGCCGTAGCCGTTGATTTCCGGGCAGTTGATGTTCTCGAACGCCAGCTGTACCTGGTAGTCCATGTCAAAGCCGCGCTGGGACTGGCGGATCAACCCCAGGTAGGAGTTGTTCACCAGCACGTGGATGTAGGGCAGGTTGAACTGCGCACCCGCGGCCAGCTCTTCGATCATGAACTGGAAGTCGTAGTCGCCGGACAGCGCGACAATTTCGGTTTTCGGGTCGGCGCGACGCACGCCCAGCGCCGCCGGCACGGTCCAGCCCAGCGGGCCGGCCTGGCCGCAGTTGATCCAGTGGCGCGGCTTGTACACGTGCAGGAACTGCGCGCCGGCGATTTGCGACAGGCCGATGGCCGATACGTAGCGGGTGTCCTTGCCGAAGGTCTTGTTCATTTCCTGGTACACGCGCTGGGGCTTGACCGGCGTGTCCTTGAAATCGGTCTTGCGCAGCATGGCCGGATCGTTCTTGCGATCGTAGCACTCTTTTGACCAGGCGCTGCGATCCGCCAGCTTGCCGGCGGCTTTCCACTCCTTCGCCACTTCCACGAACATCTCGAGCGCTGCCCTGGCGTCGGAGACGATGCCGTAGTCCGGGCCGAAGATGCGGCCGATCTGAAACGGCTCGATGTCCACATGGACGAACTGACGGCCTTCGGTGTACGCGCCGACATCGCCGGTGTGACGGTTGGCCCAGCGGTTGCCGATGCCCATGACGAAGTCGGATTCGAGCATGGTGGCGTTGCCGTAGCGGTGGTGGGTTTGCAGCCCCACCATGCCGGCCATCAGCTCGTGGTCGTCGGGGATGGTGCCCCAGCCCATCAGCGTGGGAATCACCGGCACGCCGGTGGTTTCGGCAAACTCGGTGAGCAGGTCGCTGGCGTCGGCGTTGATGATCCCGCCACCGGCTACCAGCAGCGGCTTGTCGGACTCGTTGAGCATGCCCAGCGCCTTTTCGACCTGCGGGCGGCTGGCGCTCGGCTTGTACGCCGGCAGCGGCTCGTAGGTATCCGGGTCGAACTCGATTTCGCTCATCTGTACGTCGATGGGCAGGTCGAGCAGCACGGGGCCGGGGCGCGAGCTGCGCATCAGCTGGAAGGCCTGCTGAAAGGCGCGCGGCACCTGGGCCGGCTCCAGCACGGTAATCGCCCACTTGGTCACCGGGCCGGCAATCGCCTGAATATCCACCGCCTGGAAATCTTCCTTGTGCAGCTTGGCCGCCGGCGCCTGGCCGGTAACACACAGAATCGGAATGGAATCGGCGCTGGCCGAGTACAGGCCGGTGATCATGTCGGTGCCGGCCGGGCCGGAGGTGCCCAGGCACACGCCGATGTTATCGGCTTCGGTGCGGGTATAGCCCTCGGCCATGTGCGACGCGCCCTCCACGTGGCGCGCCAGGACGTGATCCACGCCGCCGACCTTGCGCATGGCCGCGTAGAAGGGGTTGATCGCCGCGCCGGGCAGGCCGAACGTCACGTCCACGCCTTCTTTCTTCAATACATGAATGGCAGCTTCTGCCGCAGTCATCCTGGCCATTAGAACTCTCCTCAATGCCTTGATCAGCAAACCCCGGCTACCGGCAGGCGCCAAAGGCTCTGGATAAAACAGGTCCTGCCGTTCGGCCCACCGCCTTTAGCCGTGGTCCCGCGCCAGCCGTCGTGCTGCTTGTATGTTCTGTCTTGCCGAATCGTTTGTGCCGGGCGGCGGGGCTCACTGTCGTCCCCTAATTTGTTGTCTCCTGCTTGTTGTCCCCTACCGGCACGCCCGTTCAACGCCACAATTTTTTGTATACAAGAAGCTGGCTACAGCAGTACTCATTGCCTGTATTCAAAAATATGCGCCACGCGCTGAGCTGTCAATCATTTGTGGAAATATTTTCCACAAAACTGAAAAAGCGCGCAAAGGCACTGCCTGCCGGGCTTTCAGGCGCTACGGCACTGCCAACGCACAGGCAGGAAACAGCGAGACAGAGTGAAAACGAAGAGGGAGCTTTAGCGATGGGCGGCCGGCGGCAGATTCCGCCGGCCCAAGCGGTCAGGCAGACGGGAGCGTCAGCAGCCCCGCTGATTGCGCCAGCGCGGCATCGAAGGCGTTGAGCAGGCGAACGCCGGTCGGCGGCGTCAGCGCTCCGTGGAGCCCGGCCAGGGCCGCGCCGCCCACGATGATGACCGACGGCGCATGGCGAGCGGCCTGGGCGTCAATCAGCCGCTGCAACTCGGGCAGCGCCCGGTCCTGTTCTTCGGGCAGCCGCAGGTCATCCAGCACGATGGCGTCGATACCCAGGCAGTGCCGCGCTATCCCCAGCTGCGTCAGGGTGTCGTCGATCATGCGCGGCCAGCGCTGCCCCGGGGTCACAATCGAGAAACGCTCGCCCAGCTGCATGGCGGTGAGCAACGACGCCTCCAGCATGCTGATCACCGGCACCGGGCTGATATCGCGCACCGCCGCCAGCCCCGGGTCACCAAAACAGCCGAGCAAAAACGCATCCGGCGGCGATGCGGCAGGGTCGCGGTTTGACGTCAGGCACTGCTCGGCCAGGCCGGCAGCCGCCTCGGCGGCTTGGGCACAGGTGCGCGGCGAACCGATATAGGCCGCTCCGTCCGCCGCGGTATGCGCCGACACCCTGGCCACGCCGGCAAGCCGCGTTCGCGCCAGGCGCGCCATGTGATCGGTCATGCCGGTATTGGTGTTGGCGTTGATCAGGGCAAGATGCTGCATCAGCGCACCATGCCAAAGATCTGATGCAGGTCCGGGGCGCTGGCGGTTTCTTCCACGACCGACAGCGACGCCTCGATTTCCTTGAGGTGATGGTGCATCAGGGTTCGGGCGTGGTTGCCTTCGCCGCGTTCCAGCGCGTCCACCAGGTCGTCGTGATCGTGAGCTTCGCAGCCCAGGGGCCCGGTTGTGCCATAGACCGCGAGTATCAGCGATGACCGCGAACACAGCTGACGCACAAAGGCCGCCAGGGTGGCGTTGCCCGACAGCCCGGCGAGGCGTTCGTGGAACGCGGCGGAGAGCTTGATCGCCCGGCTGTGCTCGCCGGCGCGCAGTGCCTCGCGTTCATCGCTGGCCATGCGCTTGAGCTCACGGGCGGCGTCGGCGGTCATGTAGTCGGCCACCTCCGGCATCAGGCCGCATTCAACCAGCTGGCGGGCGGCAAACACATCCCGGGCTTCGCTTTCCGTCGGGCGTGTCACGCTGGCGCCGCGGCGGGGCGTCAGCGTGACCAGCTGTTCCAGCGCCAAACGCTGCAGAATCTTGCGAATACCGGTACGGCTGACATGAAACACCTCGGTCAGCGCGTCTTCGCGCAGCCGGGCGCCGGGGCGCAGCTGGTGCTCGATGATCGCATCGCTGATGGCGTGGTAAATGGCATCATGGCGATCGGCGCCATCACCGTTTTTACCCGCACGGCGAGCACGCGGCACCGCGCTTCCCGGCTCCTGCGGGTGTGGGTGTGAGTGTGGCTGCCCCGACGCCGGCCCGCGCCCCCGCGGACGTTCGTTGGCGCTATCCCGCGACTGCGCCTGCTCCTTGTGTAACGATGCTTGCGCATGCTCTTGCGACTGCCTTGATAAAGGCTCTTGCGACCTTGGCATAGCAGTGTCCTTATCGCCCTGTCCGGTTCCTGTGGCATGGCCGTTACCGGCCCGGTATGTCGTGATTGTGGTTGTTGGTCTGAATTGTTGGTCTTAGTAGTTGCTGGTCGTGGTGGTTGGTCGTAGCTGCTGTCAGTTGGCGGGCTTCGGTATGCAGTTCGTCGTTTATGCCTACTGCTACCCACGCACGCTGTGGCTCACGCACAGGATCGGTGGGTATCCCGGCGTCGGGATAAAACGCTACCGCCAGCCACGCCTTGTATACAAAAATCAGGCGACAAAAAGCGCATTAGACTAAAGGACCAATCGCCCCGACGGCGCTTCTTATGCCTATCGTGCATCTTCCCGACAAACAGCACAATCCTTGCCGCTGCCGGCTTCAATGCCACAAATACAACATTAAAACGCTGTTTTAAAAAGCGATTTATGCTGGGTCCGTTTTTCAGCGATACCATGCCGCCCGGTCCGGAGCAGATCGGCCGCCCGCCGGATGCCGCTCCCGCAACACAAAGAAAAGCCATCAGCGTATTTATTTTATACAATTTCCTTGTGTACAGTGATTCGACCTCAGCGAAACAGAAAGTCCCTTGTAGTGCATACAACACCGACGTATACAATACCGACAGACGACAGTACAGACAGAGACAACAGCGCCTACAACAACAAACGATGGAGAGAATCCTGATGAGTGAAGCCAACGTATCTCCCGAGACGGGGAAGCAGGCCGGGACGCGCAACACCTCCCTGTTTGACTTCTACAGTCGGCCCCGATTCGTGAAGGCCCTGCCGATTGCGCTGCAGCACCTGCTGGCAATGATCGCGGGTGTCATCACGCCGCCCATCATCGTCGCCGGCGTGGTCGGCGCCAGCCCCCAGGAGCAGCTGCTGCTGGTGCAGATTGCGGTACTGGCCTCCGGTGTCTGCACGCTCTTCCACCTGTATGGCGTGTGGAAGTTCGGCGCCCGCCTGCCGGCCATTTTTGGCGTGGGCTTTGCGTACGTGCCAACGCTGATTGCCGTGGGTAACGGATTTGGCATCGAAGGGATTCTCGGCGCCCAGCTGATCGGCGGTATCACCATGATGGTGGTGGGTTACTTCATCCAGTACATCCGCGACCTCTTCCCGCCGGTCGTCGCCGGCACCGTGGTGCTGGTAATCGGCCTGTCGCTCTACGACATTGCCGTGAAGTACATGGCCGGCAACGGCAACCCCACCGCTGAAGGCTTCGGCGACCTGATCAACTGGGCCGTGGGCGGCATTACCCTGGTCACCGTGCTGATCGCCTCGCAGTTCGGCAAGGGCGTGATCAAGCTGTCGGCGATCATCGTCGGCATTGTGGTGGGCTACCTTATTTCTCTGGCGCTGGGCATGGTCGACTTTTCCAACATGCACGACGCCGCCTGGATCGCGGTGCCCAAGGTCATGCCGTTCGAAATGGAATTTCACGGTGCTGCCATCGCCTCCATGGTCGTGATCTGTGTGATCAACTCGGTGCAAACCATTGGCGACCTGTCGGCCACCTCCGTGGGCGGCATGAACCGCGAACTGAAAACCAAGGAACTCACCGGCGGCCTGCTGGGCAACGGTTTGACGACCACGGTCAGTGCCTTTTTCGGCGCGCTGCCGACGTCTACCTTCAGCCAGAACGTGGGCATCGTGGCCATGACCAAGGTCATCAGCCGCTTTGTGATGGCGATTACCGCCGTGTTCATGATTCTTGCCGGCCTGAGCCCCAAGTTCAGCGCGGTGATGACTACCATCCCCTACCCGGTGCTCGGCGGCGCGACCATTACCGTATTCGGCATGATCACCATGACCGGCATCCAGCTGCTGGTTAAAGACGAGATGTCCGCGCGCAACATGACCATCGTGGGCCTGGCGCTGGCGCTGGCGCTGAGCCTGGGTATTACATCGGCGCCCGAGGCGATCGCCCAGTTCCCCGAAGTGCTGCAGAACATCATCGGCGATGCGCCGATCGTGGTGGCGGCCATCGTGGCCTTTGGGCTCAACATCGTACTGCCCAACAAGTCGCTGTCCGATGAAGCCAAGGAGCGTGAAGAAATCGAAGCCGCGGAAGCCGAGGCCAAAACCGATCAGACAACATCATCCGATGCGACCCGCTAGGGACATGGCGGAACGCCGGGAAGGATTCCCGTTCCACGCTGCCGGTTTGGCGGAGTAGTTTCGATGCCGTGGGCACGCCGTGTTCACGGCATTTTTGTATAACGCCAACCCCCGATCCCGGCGGCTGCGTTCCCGTTCCAATCTACTGTTCCACCTTACTGTTCCATCCTGCCGTTCCACCCTGCCGTTCACGGGCCGCCTTGTCTTACGGATGGCCTATCTCCTGAACGGTCCGGTCCCGGGCGGCATGTTTTCCGGGCAGCATGTGCCAACACCGGAGGGCCAGACCCATGCAACTCTGGAACAACCTGACCATGCGCATGAGCTGGACGCTTGTCCTGCTCGCTTTTCTGATACTCCTGCTGGCCCTCAGCGGCACCGGCCTCTACGCCGTTGAACACAGCCGCCAAAGCATCCAGCAGCTGACACGGGTGAACGTCAGCCAGCAGTCAACGCTCAATCGGGCCAACTCGACGCTGCAAAGCGCGCGTATCGGCATGGCCCAGCTTTACCAGACGCTGCGCGAGCGGAACGCCGCGCCGGATGCCGAGGCCCGTCAGCGCCAGACGCGTGACCTGGCAGAACAGCTTGATCAAACCGACAAGATTTTTCAGCGCTTTCTCGAACTGCCGGCCGAGGCGCGCCACGCTACGCTGATTGAACCGGTCAAGACACGCTTTAACCGGCTGCTGGACGCACACCTGCGCCCTCAGCTGAAAGCCCTGAAGCGGGGCAATCTGGCGGCGTATCAGCGCGGGCGCGCCGATGCCCAGAGCGCCTACGACGACTTTTACCAGGACGCCGTGGCGTTTTTCCACACCATCGAAGATCAGGGCAATACCCGGCTGGAGCGCTTTGATCGGGTGGTCAGTCTGTCCACGGCGGCCATCATTGCGGTATTTCTGATGGCGCTGCTGGTGACCGCGGTGGTGTACTGGGGCGTGGGCGCCAACCTGATACGCCCCATCAGGCGTATCATCCGGCACTTTGAAACCATGGCCGAAGGCGACCTTTCGCATCGTCTGGAACAGCGTGGCAGCAACGAGATCGGCCAGCTTTATGCCGCACTCAACCACATGCAGCAGGCGCTGCTGGAAACCGTAACCCGGGTGCGCGAGAGCGGAGGCGAGGTATACACCGGCGCCCGCCATATTGCCCAGGGCAACCAGGACCTGTCGGCGCGTACCGAGCGCCAGTCCGCCTCGCTGACTCAGACGGCCTCCAGCATCGAGGAAATGACCTCGACCATGGAGCGCAGCAGCGATAATGCCTCCCGGGCCCGGCGCGTCGCCGACGATACCGCCGGCAAGGCCGAAGACGGCAGCCAGGTGGTGAACAGCGTGGTCGAACGGATGCAGGCCATCCGCGAAAGCTCGCAGCAAATCACCGATATCATTACCATGATCGACGGCATTGCCTTTCAGACCAATATCCTCGCACTGAATGCCTCGGTAGAGGCGGCACGCGCCGGGGAGCATGGGCGCGGATTCGCCGTGGTCGCCAGCGAGGTCCGCCAGCTCGCCAACCGCAGTGCCAGCGCCGCCACCGATATCCGCCGGCTGATCGACACGTCCGCCGCGCAGGTCGAGGCCGGCGCGCACAAGGCCGACCAGGCCGGCGAAACCATGAGCGGCATTATTGCCTCGGTGAAACACGTCACCGCGCTGATGGAAGACATCGATGGCGCCACCCGGGAGCAGCGCAGCGGCATCCGGGAGATCAATACCGCGGTCAACGACATGGAGCAAACGACCCAGCAAAACGCAGCCATGGTCGAACAGGCCAGCACCGGCGCGCAGCAGCTACAAAGCGAAGCCGACCGCCTGAACCGGGCGGTGGCGCGCTTTACCCTGCCGGGCGAAGACGACAAGCGGACGCTCCCGGCTCCCTGATGGCATGGCCCAAGACCCGTATGATCGGCACGGCACTATTCAGCCGGGCCGTATAGCAACCGGGCCTGGCGTTGATTCGGCGTTCACTGACGCTTTTCACACTGACTCTTTTCACATTTCACACTGACGATTCCTCACAGGAGATACATCATGCGAAAAATCACAGGCTACCTACTGCTGCTCGGACTCGCTTCGGGCCTCGCCGGCTGTGCCTCACAAACGGGTAACAACGCCTCCAACGACACAGCCGATACCGCCGTCGATACCACCCCGGACGTGGCACTGGCCGATACCTACTGGAAGCTCACCGCTCTGGCAGACGGCGAGATAGCCGAACCGATCGACAACCAGCGCGAAGCGCACCTGGTGCTGCACCGCGAAGAACAGCGCCTGGCGGGGGCCACCGGCTGCAACCAGCTGATGGGGAACTACGAGCGCGACGCCAGGCAGATCACCTTTGACCAGGTGGCCACCACCATGATGGCGTGTCACAACGGTGCCGACACCCAGCGGGCCCTGCTCGACGCGCTAGCCCGGACCGACAGCTGGGCCGTGGACGGCAAGACACTGACGCTCAGCGATGATCAGGACGAAACGCTCGCACGCTTCAAGGCCGTGCACCTGTATTAATGCCCGTATTGTTCCCCGTGGCTTGATACCCGCTGTGTCTTGATGCCCGTTGGCCTTTCCCCCGGGCTTTAACCTCGGGGTTAACAACAGCCTCCAGGGTTACAACATCGGAAGTTACAACATCGGAGGAGGTACAACATCGAGGGAAGTACAACAATGGGGGGGTCGCGTAAAAACGCTGGACGAATCGACCACAGGGCGTCACGGTGATGGAGGCAGCGATGGGAGTGCGCTATATTGAAGTGCGCGCTGGCGAAAACGCGCTCCACACCGCAGGAGACAAGGATGCAACGCCGGCTCAGTGCCGTCCTGCCGGTCGTGGCGGTTGCCCTCCGGGCAGCCGCCGGCCAAGCATTCGGTAGCCACGGCAAAACCATCGCGTTTTGCCACGACAACCAGAACCGGCCGCCGAGCCTGTATTTCGCGCATGGCCGGTGGCAAGGCCATGACATGGATGTACTCAACCAGCTGTTTGCCGGCAACGAGCGGGACTTCCACCTCGAAGCCCTGCCCTGGCAGCGCTGCATGCAAAGCACTGCCAAAGGCGAGAACCACCAGGTCGTACTAAGTGCCACCTACAGCGCCCGCCGCGCCCAACGCTACTATTTCAGCGATAGCTACTACTCTCTCGCCCCGGGATATCTCTACACCACGGCGGACGGTCGAAGCCCTCCGGATATCAGCCGCCCGAGCGATTTTTTCCGCTACCGGGTCTGCGGCATGTCCGGCTTCAACTACGACGGCTTCGGAATCGCCAATGCGCAGATGGATCGCGGCGCGAAAGATCTGCCGCAGCTGATCGCCAAGCTGGTCGCCGGTCGCTGCGACATAGCCCTGACCCAGCACGATGTCGCCCAGGCCCTCAAACACCGCAACCGACTGCCGTGGCCCGACGGCCTGGCGCTGCGCAAGGTGCCGCATACCCGCCCGGTGCGCTACTACATGATGGTGTCGCGTCAGGCGCCCAACGCCCGGCAGATCCTGCACTTCATCAACCGCGGTATTCAGCGGCTTGATACACCGGCACCGAGGTCACCATGAAACGCGCCGGACGTCTGCTCGACACCCGCTCGCTCACCGCGCGATTCACCTTTTTCGTGGTCACGCTCACGGTAGTCAGCGGCCTGACGCTGGGCGGCCTGCTGGGCTATGGCAGTATGCGCGACGACGTCAACGAGCAATATGCCAACGCCAACCAGCGGCTCGACTTCATTCAGGAACCGGCTCGGTTTGCGCTCTATCAGCTGGATACGGAAACCGTGGATGTGCTGCTCCAGGGCTTTCAGCAGGGGCCGGCCTATCAGCGTATCGACCTGATCAACGACCAGGGGCAGAACGTCGGCCACGTACGCCATCAGCCCACCCCGCCGGCTCTGCTGACGCCCCTGATCAAGCGCCTCTTTTTCAGCAACCTGCCGGCCCTCCGCGAGCAGCGGCTTTACTACACCTCGCCGTTCAATCCCGAAAAATCGGTCTTCGTGGGCCACCTTGAGGCGGAGTTTGACCTCAACCGGATGATCAACACCGCCACGGCAACGCTGTTTGATACCTTCTGGGCTACCTGCATCCAGGCGCTGGTGCTGGGCATTCTCGTGGCCGTGGTATTTTATGCCGCCGTGGGGCGCCCGCTTCAGGCCATTACCCGGACCATCAGCCGCCATGCCCGGGAAGGCAACCCCTTTGCCACCCTCGATCTGGCGGTCTCGGGCTTCGAACTCAAGCAGCTGGTGCGCCACTACAACAAGCACGCCCACCGCGGCGAGCGCTACTTCAACGAGCTGACCGACGCCAACCGCGTGCTGGACGAGCAGGCCCGGCGTGACCCGCTGACGCTGGACTACAACCGGCGCGAGCTGATCAAGCGTCTCAAGGCGCTGCTGGGCGGGACGGAGCCAAAACCGCCGCTGGCACTGGTTATCTGGGATATTGACGGCTTTGCGCAGACCAACGACCGCTACGGCCAGGATATCGGCGATGCGGCCCTCCGCGAAGTCTCGGCTCATCTGCGCCGGCACTTCAGCGATGCCGCACCGCTCTACCGCCTCCAGGCCGATACCTTCGCCATGCATATCGATCTGGAGCACACTCGGGACGGCCAGGCCGCCGATGACGCGCCGCTGCAACAGCCGCTGGCAGAGACGCTCAGCGTCGAGACCACGCTTGAGGCCGACAAAAGCAGCTCGACCATCGAGCTGACGCTCTCTGCCGGCATCGCCCTGTCGCCGGACCACGCGACAACGCCGGAGTCGCTGCTGCGTGCCGCCCAGCTGGGGCTGGCCAACGCCAAGCACGGCGGCAAGCAATGCCTGCGCAGCTATTCACCCGACGCCGACGACCGGCAAAAACGCAAGGTCGCCGCCCTTGTGCTGCTCAAGGAACGCCTGGCCGACGGCAACTTTACCCTCGCCTACCAGCCCAAGGTGTGCCTGCGCGACGGCTCGCTCAAGGGCTGCGAAGCGCTGTTTCGGCTGGATACTCAGGCCTCGGCCGCGCCCTGGGAGCTGCTGCAGGAAGCCGAAGCCACCGGGCTGATTGTGCCCCTCGGGTTCGAGATCATCCGCCGCGCGCTGATGGAGTTTGCTCCGCTGCTGCCCCGGCTCGGCGATGACTTCCGGCTGGGGATCAATATCTCGCCGCAGCAGCTGGTCGAGCCGGACTTTCACCATCAGCTGCAACAGCTGCTGCAGCATTACCGGTTTCCGCCCGAACACCTGGACCTGGAGATTACCGAGGCCACGCCGCTGATCAACAACCATGCGTTCAACGACAACCACCGCCGGCTGCGCGATATCGGCGTGAGCTTCTCGCTGGACGACTTCGGCACCGGCTATGCCTCGATCGAATACCTGCTGTTCATCGGCTTTGACTTTCTCAAGATCGACCGCCAGTTCGTCAAACACCTGCCCGACGATGCCAACAGCCTGCGAGTCTGCCGCGCCGTTTTGCTGCTTGCCCGGGAGCTGGGCTGCCATACGGTCATCGAAGGCATCGAAACGCCCGAGCAGGAGGCGCTGATGCAGCAGCACCAGGCAACGCTGGGGCAGGGCTTTCTCTATGCCCGGCCGCTGGGCCTCACGGATTTCATCGACTACCTCGCAGCGTCAGAGGGCCCAACCGCGTAAATACCCCGGCCGGGTTGACGATCTCTACCCAAAACCTGCACCTTACGTTAAGGTCAACATGAGTCGCGCCGATTCGCTTCCGACCGGCACTATCGCGCCAGCGCTTCTATACTGATGGCGAACTGCTGCCGACGCCGCGCCGCTGGCCGGATCGGCCGCCAGGGACTCGCAACAGAATACGCACCGGCCGGCGGGTTACCACGCCCCGCCGGGCCGCCAACATCATGGGAGGCCCTCACAAGGGGCCGTCCGTTCCTCAAGCCATTACCCCGGGAAGAGGATTATGACAACAAGAAAGTCCAGCACCGTTTACTCCCCCGTCTTTACCGACGGGTCGGAACACCGCATCCCCACTTTCAAGCTCCTCAAACAGGACGGCTCGCTGTATAAAAACGGCCGGGCGCCGGACCTCGACAAGGCCGAGGCCCGACGCATCTATCACGCCATGGTCACCACCCGAGTGCTCGACGAGCGCATGCTGGCGGCTCAGCGCCAGGGGCGGCTGAGCTTTTACATGCAGTGCACCGGCGAAGAAGCCGCGGTTATCGGCAGCACCGCCGCACTGAGCGATACCGACATGATCATGGCCCAGTACCGTGAACAGGGCGCGCTGGCCTACCGCGGCTTTACCATCGACGAGTTCATGAATCAGCTGTTCGGCAACGACCGGGACTACGGCAAGGGCCGTCAGATGCCCGTTCACTACGGCTCCGACAGGCTGCATTACATGACCATCTCGTCGCCGCTGGCGACCCAGATTTCCCAGGCGACCGGCTATGCCTACGGCCAGAAAATGGCCGGCGACGGAGCCTGCACCATCGTTTATTTTGGCGAGGGCGCGGCCTCGGAGGGCGACTTTCATGCCGGCCTTAACATGGCGGCAGTGCACCGGGTGCCGGCCATCTTCATGTGCCGCAACAACGGCTACGCGATCTCCACCCCGGTGGTAGAGCAGTATGCCGGCGACGGCATCGCACCAAGGGGCTCCGGCTACGGGATGGACACGATCCGCGTGGACGGCAACGATATTCTGGCGGTCTACCAGGCCACCGAAGCCGCCCGCCGACTGGCCGTGGAAGACAACCGTCCGGTCCTGATCGAGGCCATGACCTACCGTCTGGCGGCGCACTCCTCCTCCGATGACCCGTCCGGCTATCGCAGCAAGGACGAAGAGGCGACCTGGCACAGCAAGGACCCCATCCTGCGCATGAAATACTGGCTCGAAGAGCGCGAGTGGTGGAGCGAAAGCGAGGAAAAGGCGCTCCAGGAAAGCCTGCGCCGGGAAGTGCTGGATACCATGAAACAGGCCCAGAAGCGCCCGCCGCCGCCGCTGGAATCGCTGATCACGGATGTGTACGACGAGGTTCCGCCGGCGCTGGATGAACAGTTCGACCGGCTCAAGGCGCATATCCGCCGGCACCCGGATGCCTATCCGAAGTCAGCCGCCCACGTTCAGGGAGGGGAGTGACATGGCAGAAATGAACATGCTGCAGGCCATCAACAACGCCCTCGATACCGCCATGGCGGCCAACGAGCGCGTGCTCTGCTTCGGCGAGGATGTGGGCGTCTTCGGCGGCGTTTTCCGCGCCACCAGCAACCTGCAACAGAAATACGGCCGCGACCGCTGCTTCAACACCCCGCTGGTGGAGCAGGGCATCGTGGGCTTTGCCAACGGCTTGGCCGCCCAGGGTTCGTATCCGGTGGCGGAAATCCAGTTTGCCGACTACATCTTTCCCGCCTTCGACCAGATTGTTAACGAATCGGCCAAGTTCCGCTATCGCTCGGGCAACCTGTTCGACGTCGGCGGCCTGACCATCCGCGCGCCCTACGGCGGCGGCATCGCCGGCGGCCTGTACCATTCCCAGTCGCCGGAAGCCTATTTTGCCCATACGCCGGGGCTTAACGTCGTGGTACCCCGCAACCCGCATCAGGCCAAGGGGCTGTTGCTGGGAGCCATCAACGACCCCAACCCGACGCTGTTTTTTGAACCCAAGCGGCTCTACCGCGCCTCCACCGGCGAAGTGCCGGACGGCGAATACCAGCTGCCTCTCGGCAAGGCCGAGGTTCTCAAGGAAGGCACCGACGTGACGGTGCTAGGCTGGGGTGCGCAGATGGAAGTGATCGACAAGGCCGTGGAAATGACCGAGAAAGACGGCATCTCCTGCGAGGTGATCGACCTGCGTTCGATCCTGCCCTGGGACAGGGAAACCGTCGCCGCTTCGGTGCTTAAAACCGGCCGCCTGGTTATCACTCACGAGGCGCCCATGACCGGCGGCTTTGCCGGTGAAATTGCCGCCGCCATCCAGGAGCGCTGCTTCTTGTATCTGGAATCCCCGATTACCCGGGTAACGGGGCTGGACACGCCTTTCCCGCTGGTGCTGGAAAAAGAACACCTGCCCAACCACCTGAAGGTCTACGAGGCCATTCGGGAAAGCGTCGAGTTCTAAGCGGATAGCCGCACCGGAGAGCAATGACAATGAGTGATTTTATACTGCCCGATATCGGCGAAGGTATCGTGGAATGCGAGCTGGTCAACTGGCTGGTCAGCGAAGGCGACCTGATCGAAGAGGATCAGCCGGTGGCCGAGGTCATGACCGACAAGGCCATGGTGGAAATTCCCGCGCCCTACAAGGGCCGGGTGACTCGCCTGTACTGGAAGGAAGGCGACATTGCCAAAGTGCATGCGCCGCTGTTTGAGCTGGTGGATGAAAGCGGCGAAGCGCCCGACGCTGCACCGGCGCCGGAGGAATCACCCCGGGACGCCCACCAGGAAGTGCCCCCGGTCGCCGAGAAAGCGGCAGCCGAGGTGCCGAGCGAGCCCGCGCCGCTGAGTGCCGCATCGCCCCACCGGCGAATACCCGCCAGCCCCGCCGTGCGCCGACTGGTGCGTGAGTACGACCTGACGCTGGCGTCGATCGCCGGCTCGGGCAAGGACGGCCGAGTGCTCAAATCCGACGTGCTGGCGTATCTCGATCAGCCTGCTACAACGCCTGCGGCCGAGAAAACGGCCGCCGGTACGGCCCCCTCGGGCCTCGGCGATGGCGGCAGCGATAACGTGCGCGTCGAGCCCATCAAGGGCATGCAGGCGGTCATGGCCAAACGCATGGTGGAATCCGCCTCGACCATTCCGCACTTCAACTTCAGCGAAGAGATCGACGTTACCGCGCTGATGAACCTGCGCCAGCAGCTCAAGCCCGACGCCGAAGCCCGGGGAACGCGACTGACGCTGATGCCGTTCATCATGAAGGCGATGGCGCTGGCGATCCGGGACTACCCGGTGCTCAACAGCCAGCTCAACGCCGATGCCACCGAAGTGCACTATCAGCCCGAGTGCAACATCGGCATGGCCGTTGACAGCGATGCCGGCCTGATGGTGCCCAACGTCAAGCGCGTCAATCGGCTTACCCTGCTGGAAATTGCCGATGAAGTCACCCGGCTGACCACCGCGGCACGCGAAGGCCGCGTCAGCCAGGCAGATCTCAAGGGTGGCACGATCAGCATTTCCAACATTGGCGCGCTGGGCGGCACCTATGCCGCACCGATCATCAACGCGCCGGAAGTCGCCATCGTCGCGCTGGGGCGCACACAGCAGCTGCCGCGCTTCGATGCCGATGGCCAGGTGGTAGCGCGCTCGATCATGACCATCAGCTGGGCCGGCGACCACCGCATCATTGACGGCGGCACCATCGCCCGCTTCAACCGACAGTGGCAGGGTTATCTGGAGTCGCCGCAATCCATGCTGCTCGAGCTGGGATAAGGCATGGCGCCGCCGGGTCGGTCAGCGTCGCTTTCGCCGCCGCTGCAGCAGTTCTACATTCCGGAGGAACAGTCGGAATACCTGCTCAGCCACGGCGATGCGCGCAAGCTCAAGGACTGGGTGGCGCTATGCACCACCCAGCTCCTGCAGATGGGCTACGCCGACATCGAGATGATTGGCAAGGGCGCCTACGGCTTTGTCTTTTCCGGCCGGCTGCCGCGCCAGGGCCAGCAGAGCCAGGATAATAGCAAGAGCAGGAGGGATGCCGGGCATGTCTTCAAATTCACCCGCATTACCCTGCCCCGGCATCTGCACGACCGGCTGGAAGACGAAGCCTTTCTCCTCAAACAGGTCAATCATCCTCGGGTGCCGCGCCTGATTGCCTTCCACCACGCCGGCAGCCAGCCCATGCTGGTCATGGAACGCGCTCCCGGCCTCAACCTGGAAGAAATCTCCCTGAACCAGGGGCCGCTGCCCCCGCGCCTGATCCTGCGTATTGCCGACCAGCTCGCGGACATCCTGCGCCATCTGCGCCGCGAGGCCGGCGACGGCCAGCGCCCGCTGGTACACGGCGATATCAAGCCTTCCAACCTGGTGTTTGACCACGACGACGAGACCATTGCCCTGATCGACTGGGGCTCTTCGGTTTTTGCCCAGCTGGACGCCAACCATCAGCACCTTGCCACCAACGTCATGGAGCTGATGTCGGACGACCTGCAGCACACCAACGCGCGGCTCGGCGATGTCTATTTCATCGGCGAGGAACAGCTCAACGGCGGCCTGTCATCGCCGCGATTCGACGAACAGGGCGCCGCTGCAACGCTCTACGCGCTGGCTTCGGGGCAGTCCTGTCGTTTTGGCCACCTGGCCATACCCGCTACTTCGCTGGGGCTGCCCGTGGAATTTGCGCGGATGCTGGACGGCATGCTCGCGCCCGATCCGGCGCTGCGCCAGCGCGCCGGCGACTACTTTCTGCGGGAAATGCCGCGCATCGGACGCACCGTCATGGTCGATCTCCCGACGCCTGCGCCCACCCAGCGCGTCCCCATCTGGACCCGGCAGGCCCGGCGCGATATCGACACGGTCGTCTACAGCTCACGCAAATCGTTCCTGCGCCAGCAGGGCGTCGCCGACACGCTGAGCGAAATCGACGACGTGCAGCTGGACCGTTATTACAAGGACTTCATGCACAACATGGGCGACACCGAGAAGGCATTTCTGGCCGCGGTCAGCCGGCTCGGGCGCTACCCGGTGGAAGGCGGCCTGGCGGTTCGCTGGGACGTTGACGGCGTCTATGTGGATACCTCATTGAACCTGCATGACCCCGACCTCAAGACCGCGTTTATCTCGGCAGTGAACAACATGGTCTACCTGGCGCAGGCGATCTATCGTCAGGGGATCTTCAAGAGCTGCCTGTTCAACGCCCGGGATACTCTGCACATCGAGCGCGACCGGCCGGACGAGCCGTTTGTCCCGCCGTCCGGCATGCGGCTGCCGTATCAGGTCAGTACGGCGCCGGAAGTGGAAGACCGCTCACGGGTGCATTCCTACTTCGAAGACGGCCCCGACCCCGAGGAATTTCTGGTCCTGCCGCCGGTCATCATGAAGGCGTTGGAGGCGCTCAACGACATCCACCACACGGGCATGATCATTTTTGAGGCCCTGCCCCACCACCTCAAGATCCACAGCCAGTACCACCTGCTGGACCCGTCACGGGAAGACGACTTCCGCCATCGCCTGGACGAAATTCTCGGCGCCGTGGACCGGATTACCGGGCTGGGCGTATCCGGCTTCATGAAAATGCCGTACAAGGATGCGCGCTTTTTCCCCTATATCGAACGGCTACCCGAACGCTACTACCCCCGCAACCCGAGGCAGCCGTCGACTACGGGATAACCCGGTACGCGCCGAGGGGCGTATTCCTGCATTTATCCAACAGCGCGTAAAACCTCTTCCTGATGCGCAGAGTGCGAGGAGGATGCCAGGCGTGAGCCATTACCCAACCAGCCACCATAAATGCAAGAGATTATCCGGGTCCGCATGTTGTCTCTTGCGCCACTGCGATGTTGACAGATGCAACACATACCCTCTAATCTCAGCTGTATTAACGCCCCAGGCAGTAAGCCGTCCCATATATCCCGGGATGCGCCGAGCCCTGGGGCGATTTCGTTTCCAGGAACCAGCCCATGCCCACCGCTATACTGGTAGACGGCGCTTACTTTATTAAGCGTTTTCGAAGAATAGAGCCCAATAACGCTTACGACGCCAAGCGCGCGGCAGAGTGCCTACATCGTTGGGCAGTGCGCCACCTGATTGATAGCAATGGCAAGCGTCCGCATCATACGGCTGTACGCCGAGAGCTTTACCGCATCTTTTTTACGATTGCCCACCTATAAGCAAAAAGATGCACAATCCCATCACACAAAAAGCAATTGATTTTTCAAAGACTGAAGAAGCTCGCTTTCGTAATGCTCTGCACTCGGAGCTACTGAACAAAAGGAAGTTGGCAGTTCGCCTTGGACACCTATCAGACGATGCACAATGGACCATCAAGCCGCATATTATTCGCGACCTGATCAAGGGCAAGGCAACGCTGGAAGACCTGGATGAAAGCGATGTGAAAGTGAACACGCGTCAAAAGGGCGTTGATATGCGCATTGGCGTTGACGTGACATCATTGACGCTCAAGCAACAGGTCAATCAGATCATACTGATAGCAGGCGATGCCGACTTTGTACCGGCCGCAAAAATTGCACGCCGAGAAGGTATTGATTTTGTGCTTGATCCCATGTGGCAGCGCATACCATCCGGCCTGCGCGAACATATTGATGGTTTGAGAACCACCTGCCCCAAACCTCAAAAAAACCGGTGAGCGCCAATCCTGGTAGCGGGACACAAAAACAGACCTTCAGCCTGCCCGACCGGCCACTAGAGCGAATAGCCTGGCGGTGGCGACTCATGAAGCTCCAGGTGGGCTGTCATGCTTCTCTCTACTCCCTGCCCAACCAATAGAGCGGTGGCATCATAATCTCCGCTGGTACAGGCGGTGTCCAACGTTTCGTAATAGTCGAGTCGTTCATCTACGCCAGCTTAACGGTTTCTTTTTTCACTTTCCACGAGCCAAAAAAAAGCCCCTGTTTTTCAGGGGCTTGTGCAGCATCTATTACAAAAAACCTTCAGGTGGCGATCAGAACGGAATCTCGTCGTCAAAGTCGTCAAAGTTGCCCGGGTCCGGCGCGCCGAAACCACCACCCGGCTGACCCTGTTGCGGCGGTTGCTGGGGAGGCTGCTGAGGTGGCTGTTGGGGGGCCTGTTGCGGCGGCTGCTGTTGCGGCGCCGGTTGTTGCTGAGGGTAGCCCTGCTGCGGCGCGGGCTGCTGTGGCTGGCCACCCCAGCCCCCCTGCTGTGGATAGCCGCCGCCCTGCTGGGCCATGCCGCCTCCGCCACCGCGGGAATCCAGCATCTGCATGTCGTTACAAACCACTTCGGTGCTGTAGCGATCCTGGCCGTTCTGGTCCTGCCATTTGCGCGTTTGCAGGCGTCCCTCGATATAAACCTTGGAGCCCTTGGCCAGGTACTGCTGGGCAATTTCCGCCGTCTTGTTGAACAGCACAATGCGGTGCCATTCGGTACGTTCCTGGCGCTGGCCGCTCTGGCGGTCCATCCAGTTGTCCGTGGTGGCCACGTTGAGGTTGGCAACCGCCGTACCCGACGGGGCATAACGCACCTCGGGATCCTGGCCAAGGTTGCCGATAAGAATGACTTTGTTGATACCGCGAGCCATCAGATGCTCCTTGATGCGTCAATATAAAGTATCAGCCGGCATGGCCGGCTTCGGGGGTGTCCGACTGCGCTGCGGGCAACAGCGCGTCCAGCGCCGCCTGGTCGAGGGTCTGACGGTTGACCTTGAGATAGGCCACCTGCTCTTCGGGTGCCAGCATCACGTCTTCCACGCCGGTAATGGCAGAAAGGCGTTCCAGCAGGGTGTCCGTCGACTCCGACGAGGCTTCGTCCAGCGGCACGATTTCGCTGGCCAGCGGCGGCGGTTTGGGCATCGACCACATGATACCCCACCATACCAGCGCCAGCGCCGCACAGCCGAGAAACACCGCGTCCAACCCCCAGCCGTGGGACAGCCAGCCGCCCAGGGTACCGCCGAGAAAGGCGCCGAGGAACTGCCCGGTCGAGTATACGCCCATGGCAGTGCCCTTGGAGCCCGCCGGCGCAAGCTTGCTCAACATCGACGGCAGCGTGGCTTCGAGCAGATTAAAGCCGGTGAAAAACACCAGCAGCACGAACAGCCCCGCGCCGTGGGACAGCGGCAGCCCCAGACCGGCCAGACTGAGCGTAATGACCCCGATCGCCAGCAGGCAGATGGGCTTCATCAGCTGCTTTTTCTCCGCCACGATCACCAGCGGCACCATCAGCACAAAGGCCGCGCCCATGATCGCCAGGTACGCGAGGCCATGCCAGGACTTGTCGATACCCGCGTCCACCAGCCGCAGCGGCACCGCGACAAAACTGGCCATGAGCGTCAGGTGCAGGGCAAAAATCGACAGGTCGATGCGCCACAGGTCGGGCCGCGTCAGCACCCTGCCCAGCTGGCTGCGATCCATGCCCACGTCCTTGTGCTTCACCCGGCGCGGTGCAGCGGGCACCCAGCGCCAGAGCACAAACAGCCCCACGCCGGTCATCGCCGTGGTAAACCAGAACACGCTGGACAGCCCGGCAACGGACGCCAGCCAGGGCCCCAGCGCCATGGCCACGGCAAAAGCCACGCCGATGGACAGGCCGATGGTCGCCATGGCCGCCGTGCGCACCTGTTCCCGGGTCTGGTCGGCCAACAGCGCCATGATCGCTGCCGCTACCGCGCCGCTGCCCTGGAGCGCGCGCCCGGCGATGATCCCGACAATCGAGTCGGCCAGCGCCGCCACCGCGCTACCCAGGGCAAACAGCACCAGGCCGATGGCGATCATGCGCTTGCGCCCGAAGCGATCCGACATCAAGCCAAAGGGGATCTGCAGGCAGGCCTGAGTCAGCCCGTAGATCCCCAGCGCCACGCCTACCAGCAGCGGCGTTGACCCGGCGAGGTCGTCCGCATAGATCGCCAGCACCGGCAGCACCATGAAAAGCCCCAGCATGCGCGAGGCGTAAAGCCCGGCCAGACCGCTGATGGCGCGGCGCTCGCTGGGCATCAGTAACGATGAAACCTTGGCCATAAAGCCTCGACGTTGATATCCCGGGCGCGCCCATCATGTTGACGTCTGTCCGTGAGGCCGCCCGCGAAATAAAGGGGGGAAGGCGTCATATTCTAGCGCGCTTGGGCGTCGCTGAAAATGCCGTCACCCGCAGCGGCCAGCCACCGCACACACGGGGCATCGGCCAGCGGCGTTTTGCCCCCGGGGCTCGGCAAACCGTATACTTCTCCTTTTGCCGCGCGTAATGAGGTATTGATGGAAAGCATTCAGGTCAGGGGCGCCCGCACCCACAACCTCAAGCAGATCGATGTCACCCTGCCCCGGGACAAGCTCATCGTGGTGACCGGGCTGTCCGGCTCGGGCAAATCGTCGCTGGCCTTTGACACCCTCTACGCCGAGGGTCAGCGGCGCTACGTCGAATCGCTTTCCACCTACGCGCGCCAGTTTCTGTCGATGATGGAAAAGCCCGATATCGACCACATCGAAGGGCTCTCGCCGGCGATTTCCATCGAGCAGAAGTCCACCTCGCACAACCCGCGCTCTACCGTCGGCACTATCACCGAGATCTACGACTACCTGCGCCTGCTGTTTGCCCGCGCCGGCACGCCGCGCTGCCCCGAGCACGGCCAGGACCTCGAGGCGCAAACCGTCTCGCAAATGGTCGACCAAGTGTTGAACCTCGAAGCCGGCACCAAACTCATGCTGCTCGCCCCGGTGATCAAGGGGCGCAAGGGTGAACACCTGCAGCTGCTGGCCGAGCTGCGAGCCCAGGGCTTTGTCCGCGTGCTGATCGACGGCCAGGTGCTGGAGCTTGACGATATCGCGCCGCTGGACAAGCGCAAGAAGCACGACATCAGCGTCGTCGTCGACCGCTTCAAGGTGCGCGACGATATCGCCCAGCGGCTGGCGGAGTCGTTTGAAACCGCGCTCGCTCTGGCCGACGGCACGGCGATGATCCACTACATGGACGGCGGCGCCGAAGACCTGGCGTTCTCATCTCGCTTTGCCTGCCCCGAGTGTGGCTATTCGCTGGCCGAGCTCGAGCCGCGGATGTTTTCGTTCAACAACCCCGCCGGTGCCTGCAGCGGCTGCGACGGCCTGGGCGTGCAGCAGTATTTTGATGCCGACAAGCTCATCAGCCACCCCGAGCTGTCGCTGGCCGAAGGCGTGATCAAGGGCTGGGATCGGCGCAATATCTACTACTTCACCCAGCTCAAGTCACTGGCGGAGTATTACGGCTTTCCCCTGGAAACGCCGTGGCAGGAACTGACCTCGGGCGAACGCGATATCATCCTCAACGGCACCGGCCGCGAACCGGTGCCGTTTGTCTACGCCAACGATCGCGGGCGCAAGGTAACGCGCGAGCACCCCTTCGAAGGCGTGCTGCCCAACCTCAAGCGGCGCTACCACGAGACCGAGTCTGCCATGCTGCGCGAGGACCTGGCGCGCTATGTCACGTCCAGCGCCTGCACCCGTTGCCACGGCACGCGGCTGCGCCGCGAATCCCGCCACGTCTTCGTTGACGACTACAACATCGCCGATGTCGTGCGCCTGCCCATCGGCAAGTCGCGCGATTACTTCTCGCAGCTGACGCTCGACGGCCGGCGCGGCCAGATTGCCGCCAAAATCGTCACCGAGATCCATTCGCGGCTGGAGTTTCTGGTCAACGTCGGGCTGGACTATCTCAACCTGGAGCGCAGCGCGGATACGCTCTCCGGCGGCGAGGCCCAGCGCATTCGGCTGGCCAGTCAGATCGGCGCGGGGCTGGTCGGCGTGATGTATATCCTCGACGAGCCCTCCATCGGGCTACACCAGCGCGATAACGACCGCCTGCTGAAAACGCTGGAGCGCCTGCGCGACCTGGGCAACACCGTGATCGTGGTGGAGCACGACGAAGAAGCCATTCGCCGCGCTGATCACGTACTGGACATCGGCCCCGGCGCCGGCGTCCACGGCGGCCGGATCGTCGCCCAGGGCACGCCCGACGACGTCACCCATACCCGTGAATCACTTACCGGCCAGTACCTGCGCGGCGAGCGCGAAATCGCCGTACCGCCCCACCGCATTCCCGGCAATCCGGAAAAACAGCTGGTGCTGGCCGGCGCCAGCGGCAACAACCTGCAGGACGTCACCCTGAACCTGCCGCTGGGCTGCTTTGTCTGCGTGACCGGCGTCTCCGGCTCGGGCAAGTCAACGCTGATCAACGGCACCCTGATGCCCATTGCCGCCCGCGACCTCAATCGCGCCACCACGATGTCGCCGGCACCGTACAAGACACTTGACGGACTCGACCAGCTGGACA
The DNA here is from genome assembly GCF_000334215.1 of Vreelandella jeotgali Hwa. Lineage (GTDB taxonomy): Bacteria > Pseudomonadota > Gammaproteobacteria > Pseudomonadales > Halomonadaceae > Vreelandella > Vreelandella jeotgali. Next base: position 29,757 of record NZ_AMQY01000002.1, read on the forward strand.
AGGTCATCGACATTAACCAGAGCCCCATTGGGCGCACGCCACGCTCCAACCCGGCGACCTACACGGGGATTTTCACCCCCATCCGCGAACTCTTTGCCGGCACTCAGGAAGCGCGCGCGCGCGGCTACAAGCCCGGGCGTTTCTCGTTCAACGTCAAGGGCGGGCGCTGCGAAGCCTGCCAGGGCGAAGGCATGATCAAGGTGGAAATGCACTTTCTGCCGGATATCTACGTGCCCTGCGACGTTTGCCGGGGCAAGCGCTACAACCGCGAAACCCTGGATATCCACTACAAGGGCAAGACCATCAACGAAGTGCTGCAGATGACCGTGGAAGAGGCGCTGGAATTCTTCAGCCCGGTACCGGCCATTGCCCGGCGGCTGCAGACGCTGCTGGATGTGGGGCTGTCCTACGTCAAACTGGGGCAGAGCGCGACCACGCTGTCGGGCGGCGAAGCCCAGCGGGTCAAGCTTGCCCGGGAACTGGCCAAGCGTGATACCGGCCAGACCCTGTACATTCTCGACGAGCCCACCACCGGCCTGCACTTCGAGGATATCCGCCAGCTGCTGGTGGTGCTCCACCGCTTGCGCGATCACGGCAACACCGTGCTGGTCATCGAACACAACCTCGACGTCATCAAGACTGCCGACTGGCTGATCGATCTGGGACCCGAAGGCGGCGCCGGCGGCGGCCGTATCATCGCCGAAGGCACGCCGGAAAACGTCGCCACTGTCGAGGCCTCGCACACCGGACGCTTTCTCGCGCCGATGCTGAAGCCGATCGCCGACAAGGCGGCAAAGGCCACTACAAAAAAATAGCGCCCCGCAGGGCGCTATGCTGATCGCTCATTACGCTGAGTGAGCCTGTCAGTCGGTCAAAAACGGATAGTCGGTGTAACCTTCCGCGCCGCCGCCGTAAAAGGTGGTCTGGTCGGGCTCATTAAGGGTCGCTCCCTGACGGAAGCGCTCGACCAGGTCCGGGTTGGCGATATACGAGCGGCCGATCGCCACGGCGTCGGCGGTGCCCGCCTCGATAATCCGCTCGGCACGGTCGGCATCGTAATGACCGCAGAAAACCAGGCTGCCACTAAAGCGCTCGCGCAAGCCGCGGCGGAAATCGTCGGACAGGGTAATATCGCCACCCGCCCAGTTGGGTTCGTTGATGTGCAGATAGGCGATACCGCGTTCGGCCAGCTGGCCGGCGAGATAGAACGCCATCGCTTCGGGCTCGTCGTCGGTCAGGCCGAAGATCTCGATAAACGGCGACAGGCGTACGCCCACGCGGTCAGCGCCGAATACGTCAATCACGGCGTCCACCACTTCCAGCGGAAAGCGCGCGCGGTTTTCCAGTGAGCCACCGTAGCGGTCGGTGCGCTGGTTGCTGCCGGTCGCGAGAAACTGGTTGAGCAAATACGCATTGGCCGCATGCACTTCGATCATATCAAAGCCGGCGCGCCTGGCGCGCACCGCGGCCTGGCGGTAGTCATCCACGACCTCGGCCACTTCTTCCGTTTCGAGCGCCCGGGGCGTGCTGGTGGGGTGGCGCCCGGCGCTGCCGTCGTCAAACTCCACGAAGCACTGGGCGCCCTCGCCTTTCAGCGCGCTGGGCGCCACCGGCGCCTGGCCGTTCGGCTGCACCATCTCGTGGGAGACACGGCCCACATGCCATAGCTGCAGCGCCATGCGCCCGCCCTTGGCGTGCACCGCGTCGACCACGCCTTTCCAGCCGGCTTCCTGGGCGTCGGTCCAGATCCCCGGGGTGTACACATAGCCGCGTGCGCTGGGCGAAATATTGGTGGCCTCGCTAATCACCAGCCCCGCGCCGGCACGCTGGCCGTAATAGGTCTGCTGCAGCGGACCGGGCACGCTGTCGGGGGTGCGGGCGCGGGTCAGCGGCGCCATGAGAATGCGGTTGGGCAGCGTCAGACTGCCAAAATTGACCGGGGTTAACAGCGTTTCGTGTGCCATGAGGTGTCCTTGAACTTGAAAGAGTGTCCTGAAAAATGACCTGACAAAAGGGCAAACAAAGCCCGCCCGGGGAGCAGCGGGCGGGTAAATATCTCGCGTCAAACGCCTTGGCGGCCTGATATCAGAGCTTGACCAGCATCTTGCCCTGGTTGGCACCGGAGAACAGCGCCAGGAAGGCATCGGGCAGACGCTCGAGGCCTTCTTCGACGGTTTCCCGGTAGTCGATTTCGCCGCTGGCGACGCGCGGGCCAAACTCCTTGAGGAAGTCGGCGTGGTGCTGCCAGTGATCGAAGACGATGAAGCCCTGCATGCGCGCCCGGCGGACCAGCAACATCGCCAGGTTGCCGGGGCCGGCGGCCGGGGCGTCATCGTTATAGCGCGCAATCATGCCGCAGACGGCAATCCGTGCGCCGACACGCAGGTTGTTGAGCGCCGCCTCCAGGCAGTCACCACCGACGTTTTCGTAGTAGACGTCAAAGCCTTCGGGGCAGGCGTCTTTCAGCGCCGCGCTCAGCTCGGCGGCGTTCTTGCCCTTGTAGCTCACCGCTTTCACGCCTTTGGACTCGAGCCAGTCGAGCTTGTGCTGGTCGCCGGCGATGCCGACCACTGTGCCGCCCTGAGCCTTGGCCAGCTGGACGGCCAGCGAGCCCACCGCACCGCTGGCGGCACTCACCAGCACGTTATCGCCGGGCTGCATGTCGGCAATGACGTTGAGCCCTACCCAGGCGGTCGTGCCGGGCATGCCCAGCACACCAAGGTAGGCCTGCTCGGGGACGTCGAATTCGGGCAGCGGCTCGACCTGATCCGCCGGCAGCTGGGCAACGTCGCGCCAGCCGGCCATGTGGCGCACCTTGTCGCCCGGGCTAAAGCGCGCGTCGCGGGATTCCATCACCTCGCCCGTCGCCGCGCCTTCCAGCGGCGCGCCCAGGGTGAACGGCTCGATATAGGTGGTAACGCCGTCCATGCGCCCGCGCATGTAAGGATCGACCGACAGCCAGGTATTGCGAACGCGCACTTCGCCTTCGGCCAGAGCGGGCAGCTCCTGCTGCTCCAGGGCGAACAGCTCCCGCGACGGCAATCCTTGAGGGTGTTCATGGATGGTGTAATAACGGCTTTGCATGGTTGTCTCCTTGCAGTATTGATAGCGCAGCGGCGCCTATCTTTGACGCATAGCGTCATACTCGAGGCGCGGCGCTGCGTGAACGTGGGTACTTTATGCCCGCAGCCTCATATCACGCCAATGCAAGATACTTAAATCCACTATGCATTATGCTGATACCATGAGACTTGAAACCGTCTTTCACGACCACAGGGCGATACCGCCATGAATCTTGCCGACCTGGCCCGCCATGATCTCAACGCGCTGGTGACCCTGCACGCTCTGCTCGACTCGCGCAGCGTGACCCACGCCGCTCAGCGGCTGAACCTCAGCCAGCCGGCGGTATCGCGCACGCTGTCACGGCTGCGCCAAGCGTTTGACGACCCGCTGTTTGTGCGCACCCATCGCGGCCTGCGCCCCACCGCCCGAGCCGAAGCTCTGGGGCCGCCGCTGGAACGGCTATTGCAGGAGCTGGGCGCGCTGCTGGCACCGCCGGCGTTCGACCCGGCCAGCACCACGCGGCGCTTTCATATCGCGTCCACCGACTACGGCATGCATGCGTTTCTCGCGCCTCAGTGGCAGCGGCTGAAACAGCAGGCGCCGCATTTGCGCCTGGAAGTGCAAAACGGCAGCGAAGACGTGGAACAGCAGCTGGCGGAAGGCGGGCCCGAGCTGGCGCTGTGCGTGCCCGGCGAGCGGGTGCCGGCGAGCGTGCACGGCCGGGAAGTTGGCCGGGATGGCTTTGTCTGCGTCATGCGCGAGGGGCATCCGCTCGCGCAGCTACCCGAAGACGACTTTACTCTGGAGGCGTTTCTGAGCGCCGACCATCAGCTGATCAGCATGGGCGGGGATGATCGCGGCGCTGTGGATCTGGCGCTGGCCCGGCAGGGGCTGAAACGTCAGGTCAGCCTGCGCCAGCCGCATTTTCTGGCGGCCTTTTCCACGACCGTCGGCAGCGACCTGTTGCTCTGTGTTCCCGGCTGTCTGGCAGCAAGCGTCGCCGACCACTGGCCGCTGGCCGTACGCCAACTACCCCTTGAAGTGCCTTCCTTTGCCTACTGGCTGGTCTGGCACGAACGCCACCAGGCCGACGCCGGCCACCGCTGGCTGCGCCAGACCCTGTTTGACGGGCTTCAGGCGCGTCATCGCACGCTTGGTCAGGGCTACCAGTTCAACCCCACTCCGAGGTTGTAGGTGGTATCGTTGAGATCCTCGACGTTATTTTGCACCCAGTCGGTCTTGACCGACATTTCCAACGAGGCCCAGTCGGTGAGGGGATAGCGCAGACCGGTGTGGGTATCCAGCAAAAAACTGGTGGACTCGGATAGCGCGCGACCGGCGCGGCCGTTGAGGTAGACTTCAAAGCGCCGTTGCCAAAGGTGGCGATTGAACTCCCACTGCAGCACGCCCGAGTCAAACGTCTCGGCATCCTGAGTAGCATAATAATAGCGGTTGCGCAGCAGCAGCGCCGAAAGTGAAAAAGCGCCCAGCTCATTATCCCATAGCTGGTACCCCGGCCCCACGCCGGCCGTTACACGCCGCTTGAGTTCCTCGTCCCAGTCGCGGTCGGTGCTCGCCAGCCCCTGCCAGAAATTCTTCTCGGCAAAGAACCATTTGGGCGTATAGGCCAGGTGCCAATCGTTTTCCCGCCGTTCGCCGTCACGGTACTCACGCTGATAGCTGGCGCGCCACTGGTGCCGCCAGCGCCCGGCGTCGATGCGCTGACGCATATCCAGATCCAGCTCACGGGTATCGGCGGTGCTGTGCTCATACTCGAAGGTAATGTCGATGCCGCCTTTGATGGTTATACCCGGCTTTTCTTCAGGCGTTTCCGCGTCAGGCGATTCAGCTGCAATCGGCGCATTTGGTCGCATGGCGGCGGCCAGGCGCAGCGCCGGCAGGGTGTTGACCGGCACGCTCGGCGCAGATTCCGGCACCACGCGCACCACCTGCTCGGCGGCAAGCGCCAGCTCGCCGGCGACGTCGGTATTCACCCGCCAGCGTTCGGGCGTTTTCTCGATCACCTCGCCGCTGATGCGGTCGCCGTTTTTGAGCCACAGCGTATCGGCCTGCAGCGGCAGAGCCGCCAACGCCAGCGCGATACCCACCAGCCGGTTTACGCCAGGGTGCCACATATCCTGCGGAAAACGCGGGGATTAACCGATTAGCCGCACTTTGACCAGCCGCAGCCGGCGTAGCAGGTGGGGCAGCCGTCCATCATGATCAGCTCGCCGCGGCATTCGGGGCAGTGGCCGATCACCGCCGGCCCCGCCGACTGGTTCGCCTGCCCGGCCTCGTTATCGGCGTCGCCAACGGCTTCAAGCTTGCCGGCTTCCGGCGTCTCGGTGTCTGCTTCGGGCTGGGCGTCATCACCGCGAGCCATGCGCCGGGCGTAGCCCTCGACCAGCTCTTCCACCGGTACCTGGTTGCCGTCCTGGTCGAGAAACCCCCGGCGATACAGGATCTGCTGAATCGACCAGGCAATGGCCGAGACTTCCGAGTCGTGGAACACCGGCTTGCCATAGCGGTTCCAGCCGCAGCGTACCAGCCCCTTGTCCCAGGCGACCTTGCGCAGGTCGGCCACCGCCTGGGTGACGTAGCCGCCCCGGGCGGCGAGCGAGAGGCTGCGCATGGTCGCGGTAATCCACTGGTGCTCGCTGGACAGCTGCCCGGAAGGGAAGAAAAATTCCACCGGACGTTCGATGACCACGCGCTTGCCGCCGATTACGCCTTCCACGGGCATGAAAGACACCAGCAGGTAGACTTTCTTGCGGCCTTCGGCGCCGACGTAGGAGATTTTCTCCGAGACGGCCTCCAGCGTGCCTTCCGGGCGCGACGGGATGCGCACGGTGAGCGGGTTTTCGTCCGGCAGGACCGGCTCGGGGGCAGCGGGTTCATCCTGCTTGATGCGGTAACCCACAATTTTTGAGGTAATTTCAACGGCCATGATGTTCTCCACTCAACAACAGGGGCTGGATTGATAGATACGGTATAAGGCCCGGGACTCAGCCCGGGCCAAGGGCGCTTACCACTTGCCGTAAGTGCCTTCCTTCAGCGCATCAAACAGGTTGGCGGCGTTATGCTCCTCGCCATCGTAGATCACCGTGTCGTTGCCGTTAAGCTCGACGGTTTCGCCGTTTTCCAGCTCGAACTCGTAGGTGGTGTTTTTCAGGTCGTCTTCACGCACCAGCACGCCCTGAAACGCCTCGGGGTTGAAGCGGAAGGTCGTGCAACCCTTGAGACGGCTGTCGTAGGCCTGGAGGTAGAGATCCTGGAACTGCTCGAAGGGAAACTCGGTGGGCACGTTCACCGTCTTGGAAATCGCCGAATCTACCCACTGCTGGGCCGCAGCTTGCACCGCCACGTGCTGCTCGGGCGTCACGCTGTCGGCGGTGATGAAATAGCCCGGCAGGTCGCTTTCCACCGCGTCGGCGGCGATGAAATGACGATAGGCGGCAAGCTCGAACGACACGACCTCGACCTGCTCCTTGGTTTTCTTGCCGGTCTGGATCACGTTGCGGTAATAGCGATGCGAGAACGACGGCTCGATGCCGTTGGAAGCGTTGTTGCCCATGGACAGCGAAATCGTGCCGGTCGGCGCGATAGAGCTGTGGTGGGTAAAGCGCGCGCCGTGCTCGGCCAGCGCGGTCACCAGCTCCGGCTCCAGGTCCGCCACTTTGCCCATGTAGGCGCTGTAGCGAGCGTGGAGAATACGGCCGGGCACCTTGTCGCCCACTTCGTAGCCGTCCTTTTTCAGCTGCGGGCGTTCGCGCAGCATCCGCGGAGTCAGCGTGTGCTCTTCTTCCAGCACCGGCGCCATGCCTTTCTCCTGGGCAAGTTCGAGCGCCTGCTTCCAGCCTTCGATGGCCAGGTGCTGGCTGACCTCTTCGGTAAACGCCAGCGATTCCTTCGAGCCGTAGGGGATCTTGAGCATGGTCATGGTCGAGCCCAGCCCCAGAAAGCCCATGCCGTGGCGGCGCTTGGCCTCGATCTCGCGCTGCTGCTCGGGCAGCGGCAGCCCGGCGATTTCCACTACGTTGTCGAGCATGCGGGTGAAGATCGCCACCACTTCGCGGTAGCGCTTCCAGTCAAAGCGCGGCTTGTCGCTGAAGGGATCAATCACAAAGCGCGTCAGATTCACCGACCCCAGCAGGCAGGCGCCTTCGGGCGGTAATGGCTGCTCACCGCACTGCCCTGTCACCAGCCCATTAAAAATTACTGTATTGTGATCAGCCTGAGTGGTATCGAACACGGCTTCACGGCCAATGTGCTCCACAGAACTAATAGTAGCTGCGAAAGGCTGGGTTTTATTCAGTTTTTTATCTACCGTCCATTGTTGGTGCTTATCATTCTTATAATCGAGCAAAAAGCCAATTTCTTGCATGAACCATTCACGAGACTGCCCGTCAATAATCAGTTCATAATTAGCTTTACAGGCATATTCACGCATACCGCCTTGGCCATCAGGCAAACTGCGTTGGGCAGCATCGCGACGCTTATGGAGTCGACAGAAAACGCCAAAATTTGCAAGTAGCGTCTGTACATCCTGAAGCAGCTCTAATGTACTAGACGCAAGCCGCACCGAGCAGCTCTGCCTGTTACCTGACACATTAACCGTACCATCGGCCTGAAACAGGCCCCGCAGATATCCTTTGACGCACGCTTCGCTGCCACGCCAAACGACTTCAGGAACCTTGAGCTTAGTATTCTTGGTAAAACCATAATGTTCCAGCAACCGCGCCAAAATGACCGAGCGGATAAATACGTGCTGACGCTCAGCGACGGCGACCGGCGCTACTTGGTATTGCCGTCCATTTTTGGCGGAGTGGGCAATCAGCTCGTTAATGTATGCGGCAGTGACGTCAGCCAATGACCGGTCTTCACCCCAAAAATTAACGCATACGGCCTCATGGCCCGCTCCGCGGTGGGTAAAGTGGCCGTCGCCAGCGATAAGTCCAAGCAAAGTGCCCAGCTTCTCGTTGCCTTCGGGGCCAAACTGGCCTTTTCCTGACTGCACCCAGACCTGATCCCCGACCTTTACTTCTTTCAGAGGCACCTTGCCACGCTGAGTATAAAAGTCGTGCCATGCCGTCGCTTTGATTTCATAACCTTCACGGGTAGTCACTCGGTACACATTGGCTTTTTTCGCCGTCATGAAGGCCGGCACGGCTTGGCGGCTCTCCACACCTTCGTTGCCGTTTTCCAGCGCCCTATTGTCTACGCTTACCTGCAGCGCATCTCCGCGCTGATAAAGCTCGCCAATAGGCACCTGCCCAAACTGAGTATGCAATCGTGTGTCCGCCGTCACGCACGGATTAGTAGCGCGGATATCCTCGCAGAACCAGTTGTTGTTCATGCGGTTGACCTGGTCGATCAGGATAAAGCCCGGCTCGGCGTAGTCGTAGGTCGACCCCATGATGGTGTCCCACAGCTCACGGGCCTTGATTACCTCGACGATGCGGCAGGCTACGCGGCCTTCGTCATCCACGCTGTAGCCGTCTTCAATCACCGGCCAGTCGCGGTAGATGATGTCGTCGGCGCTGACATCATCCTTCTCGCCCGGATGCAGCGGGAAGGCCAGCGGCCAGTCGGCGTTGTGCTTGACCGCTTCCATGAATTCGTCGGTAATCAGCAGCGACAGGTTGAACTGGCGCAGCCGACCGGCTTCGCGCTTGGCCTGGATGAACTCGCGCACGTCCGGGTGACCGACGTCAAAGGTGCCCATCTGCGCGCCGCGCCGGCCGCCGGCAGAGGCCACGGTGAAGCACATCTTGTCGTAGATATCCATGAACGCCAGCGGGCCGTTGGTGCCGGCACCGGCGCCAAACACGAATGCTCCCTTGTGGCGCAGGGTGGAAAAATCATAGCCGATGCCCGCGCCGGACTTCAGCGTCATGCCGGCATCCACGACGGAATCGAGAATATCGCGCATGGAATCGCGCACGGTCCGCGACACCGTGCAGTTGATCAGGCTCACCGCGGGCTTGTAGGCTTCCGCGCCGGCGTTGGAAAGAATGCGCCCGGCGGGCACCGCGCCGTTTTCCAGCGCCCAGCGAAACCTGGGCAGCCACTGCTTGGCCTGGTCGCCTTCGACCTCGGCCAACGCTCGGGCGACGCGCTCGAAGGTGGCATTGACGTCGCTGTCGACCGCTTCGCCGTGGCGGTCCTTGAGACGGTATTTGGCGTCCCAGATTTCCCGCGAGGGCATCTGCAGCGGCACATCGTTGGACGATTTAGCGGCCTTGGCAGCGGTACTCATGACGCAAAACTCCTTGCCCTCGCGGGACATGAACGGGAATCAGATAGCGGGCTATAATAGCCGGTGGCCGCGTATTATACGGAGAGAAAAATAGATGTATAGACACATCTATCAATCAACATAAGACAAGAAAATTCAACCCATATACTATATATGGAAATAAGGCCCTATAGCCCGCTAAAACAAGCGCTTGGCTATTACCCTTGAATACGGCCGGTAAAAGCCGTCTTTTTCAACGACTATCAGGCAGCCATTTCATGGAACAGCAACAACCGCCGGCGGGCCCGCGTTGGCTCGCCTTTGCCGCGCTAATCGCCGGCATGCTGATGGGCAGCAGTGCGCAGGCAGCGGCGTTCGACGTCAGCGATGTGGAGACCCACGGCGATTGGCAGGTGGCCACGCTCTCGGCACCCGGCGAGGCTGAGGGACCGCGCCATTTCCGTGCCGTGGAAAGCGCCAGCTATACCGACGCTACCTTGAGCGTCAACGCCACGCCCGGCGTGTGCGATATGCCCTGGCTGGAAATGCGGGTGAGGCTGGATACGCTGGAGCAGGCAACACCGGAGACGCGTGTATTGCCCGCCCAGCTGCGGGTGGACGATAAAACCCTGCAGAAAAGCGTCGTCGAGTTTTTTACCCAACCCGCCAACAACGGCTTTTATGTCCACTTTTACCTGAATGACCGGGCGAGACTGTTGAATGACATGCGTTCCGGCGAGCAGCTATTCCTGGGCTTTGATCTGGGCGAACGCGACCCCTGGTACATGATCTTCAGCATGGACGGGGCGGGCGATGCCATCGACGCTGCACTAACGCGCTGCCGTCGCGCTACCGGCATCTGAAGCGGTATCCGCCGGTTTACGCAACACCAGCTCCACGCGCCGGTTGGCGGCGCGCCCTTCGGTAGTGGCGTTGGCCTCAAGCGGGCGGGTTGCGGCATAGCCCACGGCGCGCATGTGATCCAGGTCGATGCCCTTGTCGCTTAAATGCCGCAGCACCGCAATGGCACGCCCGGCGGATAGCTCCCAGTTGGAAGGAAAGCGTGCCGTGGAGATGGGCACGTTATCCGTATGGCCCTCAATGGAAATCAGGCCACTGAACGATTCCAGCATATCGACCAGGCCGGCAACGACGTCGCGGCCCTGATCGGTCAATCGCGCACGACCGCTGGAAAACAGCAGGCTGTTGTCAATCCGCAGCGTGACGCCCTGCTCCCCCTGACTGACGTCAACGCCGGGAATATCCATGCCGGAAAAGGCCGGGCTCAGGCCGCTGTGGCGCGGCTTGATGCCGGTCGCCATGGACGACAGCGACATGGACGGCACGGCAGTGGCGGAGCGGTCGCGCTGACTTTCGCTGTTCTCGCCGCCGCCGGGCGGTGTCAGTGCCAACAGCAGCACAAACAGCGTAATCAGCAGCGTCAGCACGTCGAGATAGCTGGTCAGCCAGCTTTCATCACCCTCACCGTCACCCCCGGCCGGCATGGGCTCAAGCGTACGGCGGGTATCCTTGTCCAGCATGTGGCTATATTCCTTTTGCCGCTATTCCTTTTTCCGCGCTTTCCTTGCCGACTTTGCCGAGGCTTTATTGCCCGAATCGCGGATTTCATCGTGGTAGTTGGCCACAAAGGAGTTCAGCGTTTCTTCAATGAACGAGGGCAGACGGCGCTTGGTAATCAGTGAAATCCCTTCCAGCACCATGTTCATGGTAATCAGGCGCTCTTCGGTACGCCGTTCCAGCTTCACGGCAATGGGTTTGAAAATCAGGTTGGCCATCAGGATACCGTAGAAGGTGGTGAGCAGCGCCACCGCCATGCGCGGCCCGATTACGTCCAGATCGCCGGCATCCATGACTTCCAGCATGTTCACCAGCCCCACCAGGGTACCGATCATGCCGAACGCGGGGGCATAGGTAGCCATGGTGCGGAAAATCTGTGCTTCGGCGTGCTCGCGCGCTTTCAGCCGGGCAATGCGCCAGCGCAACATATCGAAGATTTCTTCTTCCTTGGTGTTGGCAATCACCAGCTGAATGCCCGAGCGCAGAAAAGGATTCTGGGTGTACTGCAGCTGATCTTCCACCGCGCGCACGTCGCCCTTGAACCATAGCCGCGACATATCCACCAGTTCCTTGATGTCATCGCGTACATAGGTGTTTTCCCGCCGGAAGACCAGCCCCACCAGACGTACGACGCGAATCACCTCGCGCAGCGGATAGCTGATGAACGTGGCCGCCAGAGTGCCGGTCACCACAATCGCCAGTCCCGGCAAATTCAAAAAGCTTTCGGGAGACTCTGCGGTAAAAAACAGCACGCTTACCAGCAGCACAATGCTGGCAAACATGCCGATCAGTGTTGATGGATTCATCGACGGCTCCTCACCGGATGCGTAAAAAACAAGGGGCGTGCATCCTGCACGCCGGCGTTTCTACCATGTGTGTTATGCGCTTTCATCAGAAGACCCGGCCGGGTCGTTCAGCCAGGCGCGCAGACGGCTGACGGCCTGGCTGTGGAGCTGGGAGACGCGAGACTCGGTAACCCCGAGCACCGCCCCGACCTCCTTGAGGTTCAGCTCTTCCTGATAATAAAGCGCCATGAGCAATTTCTCGCGCTCGGGCAGCGCCTCGATAGCCTGTGTCAGGCCTTCACGCTGCTGCTGACCCAGCAGCCGATCGAACGGCAGGCCCAGGGCTTCACCGCCCCCCGGCGCCTCGCCGTTATCCACCGTCAGCTCTTCGTAGGGCAGCAGGTAGCCGCTGTTGGCGTCGTGCAACAGCTGCTGATAGTCCGCGAGCGGCATATCCAGCTCACCGGCAATTTCGGGCTCTTCGGGCGCGCGGCCAAGACGTTGCTCCAGGCGCCGCACGGCGCCATCCACCGAGCGCGCAGCACGACGTACGCTGCGCGGCAACCAGTCGCGCGTGCGCAGCTCGTCCATCATGGCGCCGCGAATTCGCTGGCTGGCAAAGGTGGCGAAGCTGGCTCCCTGGCTGGCATCGAAACGGCCGAGCGCTTCCAACAGGCCCAGCGTACCGGCCTGGATCAGGTCATCCAGCTCGATGCTGGCCGGCAACTTCACCTGCAGACTCAGCGCCTGGCGCCTGACCAGCGGCATATACTCGGTCAGCTGATCCTGTTGCTTGTATTTGCCTTGTGCTGTGTACATCGTCTCGCCTCAAAGCCCTTGATACGTCCCGTTGCCCTTATTGATAGTTCACGATGACTGTTGACTCCTTGACGCGAAACGGGCTTTCCCCGGGGGGCAAACGAAAACGGAATTCCAATGGCGCATCGGCAGGATAGCCGGCAAATGCGCGAGTTGTGCCACGCCGCTGTGTCAGCGACAGGCAATCCTGCGGATGGCATAGCCAGGCATCGACCAATCTGCCCGGCGGCGTGGCAAAACGCCATTGCACGCGCCCCATGACGCGCCCCGCCACGTCGGCGGAGGCCGGCGGCACCGCCGCCTGGGTGGCGCTGGTACGGTCGCTCATCGCCACCATTCTGCCCGGCACCGATACCACCCAGCTGCCGGTCGCCGCCAACCCGGGCGTCAACCCGGCGCCCAGCAGCAGCGTCAGGCACAGCCCCGGTAACCGCGAGGGCGTTGTTACATGGCGCATGCTGTTCTCCCTTCCGCGTTCGGCGATTCACCGACGCTGCTAGCGGGCCAGCACCAGCAGGTCGATGCCGGCATAGGCGTGAGCCGCTCCCTGCAAGTTATCCAGCAAGCCGGCGCGTGGCAAGTGCGGCTCGTGCAGCGCCAAAAGGCGCCTGGGGCCCCCGCCGCGAGCCAGGTCGCACAGGGTGCGATAGGTCTCGGTAAAGGCATCGGCGCTGCTGTCGACCCACAGCGCCCAGCGCGCGTGCTCTTGCGCGAGGCGGGGCAGCGCCGGATCGTCGGGCATCACCGGGCGGACATCCCAGTCGTCCGACGTACCGGCCCAGCGCCGCCCCAGTGCCGACCATTGGCCGAGGCGTTCCTTGACGCGCTCCATCTGGCGCGGCCCGCGGCCGGGTAGCCCGACCACCATGAGCACGGCCCGAGTACGCGGCGAACGCTGCGGCGGCGGTGACGGCGCCGGCTCTGTATCGGGCAATGTCGGCGCAGCGTTGGCCCGGGAGGCGCCGGCAACGTCAGGCATACGTTCATTGGCTTCGCCATTGGCGTTGGCGTCGGCACTGGCGTTGTCGCCGTCATCGGCCTGTTGATGGCGCTGCAGGCTCGCCCACTGGCGCAGCCCGGCGGCCTGATCCGTCCGGTTACCGCTCACACCACGCCCTCCTGGTTGACGCTACCCAGTTGGCGGATCGCATCGCGCGCCATCAGCGCATACAGCAGAGCATCGAGCATGGCCGTATCGCGGCGCCGCCGACGGGCACCCAGCAGCGCCAGCAAATCCCGCCGCAGGGTGGCGGCGGCCTCATCATCGGCCATGTCCAGGTGGCCGACAACGGCTGCGGCACCGCTGGCCATAAGCAGGCGCACTTCGGCGCTGACATCACCGTCGTCATCGTTTCTGATTTGCTCAAAAGCCCGCCTGGTGAGCGCAGCCAGCCCTTCTCCCTGAAGCTGAGTGATCAGCAGTGACAACACTTCGGCACCCAGCCGGCGCGGTGTCAGCCAGTAGCGGCGCACCACGGTTTTGGCGCTTTCGGGATCGCACACCTCACCGTACCACGCCAGCATCGGCCGGCCTTCGTCATCGGAGACTTCGGCGTAGACATTCCACAGCTGCATGTCCCGGGCGCGAAAACGCACGCCCGACTGATGGGTCAGGGTGCTGTCGAGAAACAACTGGCGCAGCGATGTCCGCTCGCCGTCGGCATACACTCGCTGCGCCCCGCGGGACTGGCTGACCCAGGTCAGCCTGCCGGCTTCCAGCCAATCGCAGGTTGCCGCATCGGGCAGCGTCGGCAACAGGTGCACGGCAATACCGTCGCGCTCGGTCAGCGTTTTCACACGCTGCTGCCACCCGGCGGGCTGGCGGTGCTGCAGCCAGGGCAGCGCCAGGGTCGCGCCATCCGGATCCAGCCCCACGTCCGGCATGGCCCAGTCGCAGCCGCGCTCGTTGCGCCTGGCCGACCAGCGCACACCCAGCGCTTCCCCGTCTGCCGGATACATCTCCAGCAGCTGTTCAAGCCGCGTCAGCTGCACAGCGCCGGGCATCGCGGCCAGGTCCCAGCATTGTTCCAGGGCGTCAAAGCCCCCAACCCGGCTGCGCAAGCGTCCCAGCAGCGACGACAGGCGGCGCCCCTGCCCCAGCACGTCCTGCGACCAGCGCGGTAGACGTACCGGTGCCGGAGGTGGCGCCTGGGTGCTGCCCGCCGCTCGCGGGGCGGCGCTGTCCAGCGCCTGGCTCATCAGCTCGGAAGCGTCGGCCACCGCCATATCTTCGGGCACTCGCTGGCCGTGAGAGCCGAACAGCACGCGCATGCCGTGGCGCATGACAATGTCGAGCACCGGTCCCAGGCGGCCGGCCTCGTCCTGCTTGGTAATAATCCCGTCATCCAGCCCGGCACCCGCGGCGCGGGCGGCCTGGCGGTAGCGCAGGACGACTTCTTCCAGCGTCTCCGGCTGGCTGGCGGCATTGAGCAGCAGCGCCATACGGACCCGGGAGTGGCCGTCCTGCAGATGGGCGATCTGTTCGATAACACGCTGATCGCGCTGACTCATGCCGACGGTATCGACGATTACCCATTGTTTGCCCTGCAGTCGGTGCAGCAAATCATCAATGGGCTGTTCGGCATCCAGCGCGTACATGGGAATATCCAGCAGACGCGCATAGATACGCAGCTGCTCGTGGGCACCGATACGAAAGCTGTCCGTGGTAACCAGCGCCACCGGGCGAGTGCCGTGGCGCATGACAAAGC
This sequence comes from Vreelandella jeotgali Hwa, assembly GCF_000334215.1. Taxonomy (GTDB): domain Bacteria; phylum Pseudomonadota; class Gammaproteobacteria; order Pseudomonadales; family Halomonadaceae; genus Vreelandella; species Vreelandella jeotgali. The sequence goes on from NZ_AMQY01000002.1 coordinate 44,948, forward strand.
GCGCGGCCAGCTTGGCCGTCGTCGTGGTCTTGCCCACGCCGGTGGGGCCGACCAGCGCGACAATACCGGTCTGGTCGAAAAAAGCGTCTTCGTCATCGAGTACCGCCAGCTTTTGCACCAGCTGCTCGCGCAGCCAGGCCAGTGGCTGATCATTGTCTTCAGGCAACGCGGCGAGCTCGGCCGGCAACCCTTCCAGCAACTCGTTGGCAATTTCCACGCTGAAACCCAGATCAAACAGCATCTGATGCAGACGCACGCGCCAGCCCTGGGGCGTCGTCTTGTCCGGGACGCTGGTGCTGCCGGCGAGCAGCTCGCGCATGTCCTGCATTTCCCTGAGCAGCTTCTCGCTCATGGTAGCCACCGGGTCCGCCGGGCTTGCCGACGACGACGATGCGGATGATGGCGGCGTAGAGGGCGGCTGCGAAGGCGTCTGCTGCGAGGAAGTTGGCTGCGAGAAAGTCGGCTGCGAGGGAGCGGGCTGTGCCTGCTGCGCCTGCTGCTGAACCTGCGCATAGCTGCCCGCAGGGGTTCTGGCGGGAGGCGGCGTCGCCGGCGCATCGGCCGCGGATGACGCCAGGCCGTCTACCGCCCCGTCGGCCATGGCCAGAATTTCCACGCCATCGTCCATCCGGCGGTTGGCCACAATCAGCGCATCGTCGCCGAGCGCATCGCGAACCTGGCGCATAACCTCACGACTGGTGGCTCCCACGAAACGTCTTACGCTCATGCTTTATCCTTTAGCTGGGTTAACCTTGGTGTCCGACGCACGCGATCAGGACCCGCCGCCGACAACCGTCACCACGCGCAGGGTGCGATCATCGGGTATTTCGGCCTGCGACATGACCACCAGATGTCGCAAACGACGGCGCAGGAAGCGTGCCAGAACCGCGCGCAGCGAGTGCTGCACCACCAACACCGGCGGCTCGCCGGCTTCTTCATGGCGCCCCAGCGCCTGCTCGGTCTGCGTCATGAGCGTATCCGCCAGCCCCGGCTCCATGGCGCCGTTGCCGTTCATGGCCTGCAGGAGAACCTGCTCCAGCTGGGCATCCAGCCCCATGACGTTGAGCGTCTCCTGGCCGACAAACCACTGCTGGGTGATCGCACGCCCCAGCGCGACCCGCACCAGCGAGGTGAGCTCGCCGGCATCCTGCTGCTGCGGTGCGTATTCGGCCAGGGTATCGAGAATGGTGCGCATATCGCGGATGGAGACATCTTCTTCCAGCAGGTGCTGCAGAATGCGCTGCAGCACGGTGAGCGAGATGGCCTTGGGCACCACTTCCTCGACCAGGGCCTTCTGATCGTCACCCACTTTATCGAGCAGTTTCTGCACTTCCTGACGCCCCAGCATTTCCGGCGAGTGACGGTGCAGCAGGTGGTTCAGGTGGGTCGCAATCACGGTGCTGGCATCGACCACGGTGTAGCCGAATACCTGGGCATGTTCGCGCTGTTCGCTGTCGATCCACACCGCCGGCAGGCCAAAAGCCGGGTCTTCGGTGGCCGTGCCCTGCAGCTCGCCGGATACCTGACCGGGATCAATCGCCAGCCACTTGCCGGTCTGGGCTTCGGCGCGCCCGATTTCGGCGCCTTTCAGCGACAGCACATAGGCGCTGGGATCGAGCTCCAGGTTATCGCGGATATGCACCACCGGGGGCAAGAAGCCGACTTCCTGGGCAAATTTCTTGCGCACGCTCTTGATGCGCCCCAGCAGTTCTCCCTGCTGACGCGCATCCACCAGAGGGATCAGGCGGTGGCCGACTTCCAGCCCCAGGGTATCCACCAGCTGGACGTCGTCCCAGCTGGCCTCCGGCGTTTCCTGAACCGGAACCGGCGTTTCCGCCATGTCCTGCTCGACCAGCTGCTGATCCTTCTGCCGGGTCAGGAACCACGCCAGCGTTGCCAGCAGCACGGTGAAAATAATGAAGACCAGGTTGGGCATGCCCGGGATGATGCCCAACAGCCCCATGACAATAGCGCCCAGGATCATCACCTGCGGGTTGACGAACAGCTGGCTCATCATCTGCTGGCCAACGTCCTGATCGGTGTTGACCCGCGATACGGTAACGCCGGCGGCCGTCGAGATAACCAGCGCGGGAATCTGTGCGACCAGGCCGTCGCCGATGGTCAGCAGGGTATAAGTCTGGCCGGCATCGGCAAAGCCCATGCCGTGCTGCAGCATGCCGATCATCAGCCCGCCGAGCACGTTGACCACCATGATCACCAGGCCGGCCATGGCGTCGCCGCGCACGAACTTGCTCGCGCCATCCATGGAGCCGTAAAAGTCGGCTTCCTGAGCGACTTCTTCGCGGCGGTTCTTGGCGTCTTCTTCACCGATCAGTCCGGCGTTGAGGTCGGCGTCGATGGCCATCTGTTTGCCGGGCATGGCATCGAGCATGAAACGCGCGCCCACTTCGGCAATACGGCCCGCGCCCTTGGTGATAACCATGAAGTTGATCACCACCAGGATGATGAAAACCACCAGGCCCACCGCAAAGTTGCCGCCAACCAGAAAGGTACCGAACGCTTCGATCACCTTGCCCGCTGCGGCACCGCCTTCATGGCCGTTCAACAGTACGATCCGGGTGGAGGCCACGTTCAAGGACAGGCGCAATAGCGTGGTAAACAGCAACACCGAGGGAAACGCGGCAAATTCCAGCGGTTTTTCGGCAAACATGCTCACCAGCAGGACCAGGATGGCCAGGGCGATATTGAAGGTGAACAGCAGGTCGAGAACGAAGGGCGGCAGGGGCAGAATCATCATGCCCAGAATCATCAGGATGAGCAGCGGCCCGGCCAGCAGCTTCATCCGTACCTCGCCCATCCAGTCACGCTGGTTGAAAAGCTGAGTCATGCTTTTCATGGCGATGCCTCACTGCCGTTGTTACGGCTGTCCATTTCCGGCGGGACCGGAAGGTGTTCGGGGGTTGGGGGCACCTCGCCTCCTTGGTCGGTAACGTGCCTCAGGCGGTACGCCCAGGCCATGACTTCGGCAACAGCGGTATACAGCTGGGCGGGAATTTCCGTATCCAGGTCCACGTGATGGTACAGGGCGCGTGCCAGCGGTGCGGCTTCCAGCCGGGGAACGCGGGCGTCTTCACCGACCTCGCGAATCCTGTCGGCAACCGCGTCGGCCCCTTTGGCTACCAGGCGCGGCGCGCCCATCCTGCCTTCCTGATACTTGAGCGCCACAGCATAGTGGGTCGGGTTGGTAATGACCACGTCGGCGTCGGGGACTTCGCTCATCATGCGCCCGCGCGCCATCGCCTGCTGCTGCTGGCGGATGCGTGCCTTGACCTGGGGATCACCCTCTGACTCCTTGTGCTCGCGCTTGACTTCGTCCTTGCTCATGCGCAATTTCTTGGCATGGCTGTAAAGCTGGAAAGGGATGTCAATCAGAATAACCACGATCAGCGCCAGCACCATCAGACCGGCCGCCTGGGCGGCCATCATTAGTGCCGTTGCCAGCCCCTGGCGTACCGACAGATCCATCAGCGACAGGAACTTGCCCACGTTGAGATACAAAAACGAGGCCGCCACGCTGCCAACCAGCAAGGCCTTGAACAGCGCCTTGAACAGCTCGATCAGCGCCTGAAGGGCAAAAATGCGCTTGATGCCGGACACCGGGTTGAGCTTGGAGATCTTGGGCTGCATCGACTTGGCGGAAATCAGCCAGCCCCCCAGCAGCGCCGGTGCGACCATGGCAATCAAGGCCAGCAGCAAGTATAACGGCATCATGGCAAACAGCACGCGCTTGCCCGAATCCAGCGCAGCGATCAGCATCGACGTGGTTTCAAACACCTGGCGGCGATCAAACAGAAAGGCCTGCTCCATCACCCCCCCGATCTTGCCGAATAGCGTCGGCCCCATGCCGGCAAGGCCAATGACCCCGCCCAGCAGCATAAGAAAGGTTGTCAGCTCGCGTGAGCGCGGTATCTGCCCTTCCTCGCGCGCTTTTTCTTCGCGTCGGGGCGTGGCATCTTCGGTTTTTTCCTCGTCGCTATCGCTATCTGCCATTACTACTTGCCTTGACGCGATGCGCCATGAAAAAACATGCCTTGAAGCGCCGCCTCAACGTCGCTGGCAGCTGCCGGTTCCCGGGCGATTCAGCAGGTGCAACAGCGCTTCCCTGCGGTCACGGTCGGGCACAGCCCATCAGGTAGAGGCTAAAAGCCCAGGTCGTCGAGCAAATCGTCGACCTGGTCCTGATCGCTGACCGTCTCGGGCTCATCATCCTTGACCTGTGGCCCGTTCAAAAGCTCTTCGTTGCGCCGATTATTCTCGCTTTCCCACTGATCTTCGGCCTTGCGCTGCATGGTTTCGCGTGCGTCGGCCTCGGGCATGCTGTCGATGAGCACCTGTACCAGCTGCTGCTCGATCTCGCGGATCACGTCCATCATCTTCTTGATCACCTGGCCGGTCAGGTCCTGAAAGTCCTGGGCCATCATGATTTCAAGAAGTTCCTTGCCGGTATCAGAGGTCATGTCGGGCACCTCACCCAGATACGAGCGGGTATCCCTGACCAGTGCCCTGGCGTCTTCCAGCTCCTGGGGTTCGGCAAACCACTGCGCCCAGCGGGTATCCAGCGACTGGGCGCGCTCGGACAGCTTATCCTGCACCGGCTGGGCACGATCCACGGCGTTGAGCGCGCGCTCGGCCGCCTGTTCGGTCATGGCCCCGACGTAGTGCAAACGATCCCGCGCATCGGGGATCGCTTCCGCGGCCTTTTCCACTTCCTTGTCCAGGCCCAGCTCGCGCATGTTTTCACGCAACATGCGCGTTAGCTTGCCAATACGATGAATCAACTCATCGGAGGCTTCATCAGATGGCTCGGCCGACTCGGCCTGATCGTTCGGACTCATGTGGGTGCCCCTCTGTGTTTACGCCGCCGTATCATCGCGATGTCATTTGCCCAGCTTGTCAAAGATCTTGTTGAGCTTCTCTTCCAGCGTCGCAGCCGTGAACGGCTTGACCACGTAGCCGTTGGCACCGGCCTGAGCGGCAGCGATGATGTTTTCCTTTTTGGCTTCGGCCGTGACCATCAGCACCGGCAGGTCCTTGAGCGCATCGTCTTCACGCATTTCCTTGAGCATTTCCAGCCCGTCGAGATTGGGCATGTTCCAGTCGGACACCACAAACTCGAAGTTGCCGGCGCGCATCTTGTTCAGTGCATCCTGGCCGTCCTCGGCTTCCTCGACGTTGGTAAACCCCAGCTCCTTGAGCAGGCTGCGCACAATGCGGCGCATGGTGGGGAAGTCGTCAATAACCAGAAAGCTCATGTTCTTGTCTGCCATTTGTGATCCTCTTTGTGTACATGGCATGGGTAGGGTGCCCCATGGCACGGGCACCCGTCAGTTGATACGCCAGGCGCCCGGTACGGGCGCGTGGTCAATCGCGTCGTTAAAATTCTTCCCAGTCGTCGGTATCGCTCGCCGACGAAGCCGGGATATCCGGCGCTGCCTTCGCATTATGCGGTTCTCGGCGCGATGTTTCACGCGCTGTTTGTGCCGAGACGGACGCATTACCTGGCAGGGTCGCGGAAGACGCGCCGCCATGGCCGCTCAGCTGAAACACGGACACGGCATCTTCCAGACGACTGGCCTGGTCCTCAAGGGCCGAGGCGGCAATCGAAGCCTGCTGAACCAGCGAAGCGTTTTGCTGTGTTACCTGGTCCATCTGGCCCACCGCCTGGCTGACCTGCTCAATGCCGTCGCTTTGTTCATTCGAGGCTGCCGAAATTTCATCCATGATATCGGTCACCCGGCGTACCGAGCTGAGCGTTTCCTCCATGGTCGAGCCGGCCTGCTCCACCAGCGTCGAGCCTTCGTTGATCTGCGAAACCGAGGCGTCGATCAGCGTCTTGATTTCGCGCGCGGCATCAGCGCTGCGGCTGGCCAGATTGCGTACCTCTCCGGCCACCACGGCAAACCCACGCCCCTGTTCGCCGGCGCGAGCCGCCTCGACCGAGGCGTTGAGCGCCAGAATGTTGGTTTGAAACGCAATGGAGTCAATCAGCCCGGTAATATCGGCCACCTGCTGCGAACTCTGCGAAATACCGTGCATGGTGCTGACCACCTGGCCCACCACTTCCCCGCCATGCTCGGCGGTTTTGGTGGCCTCCTGCGCCAGACCGTTGGCCTGGCGGGCATTATCGGCGTTCTGCCGCACGGTAGCGGTCAACTGCTCCATGCTGGATGCGGTTTCCTGCAACGAAGACGCCTGCTCTTCGGTACGCGAGGACAGGTCGGCGTTGCCGCCAGCGATTTCCCGTGCGCGACCGTAAATCGTCCCCGTACCCTCGCGCACATTGCCGACGGTCTGGGTCAGGCTTTGCTGCATGTCGCGCATGGCAGCAAACAGCTGGCCGATCTCGTTACGGCTGAGCACGCGGACCTCTCCGGTAAGATCAGCTCGGGCGATACGCTCGATATGGCTCACTGCCTGTTGCAGCGGGCGAATCACGATTTTGCGCAAGCCCAGATAAATGATCGCTACGACCAGCACCAACACCGCCAGCAACCCGATCCGGGCCCACTGGAACATGCCGGTCAGCTCGTCGTGGTCGCTGATGACGTTTTCACCGCGCGAGTCGGCATAGTGAACAAATTCGTTCAGCGCGGCATACATGGCATCCAGCGACGTGCCCATACGCTCGCGCTGCGCATGAAAGGCGTCAACGTTACCCTGCTCCAGCCGGTCATGCTGATCGCGCACCAGCCCGATCACCTTGCTGAACGTCGTTTTGACCTCGTTGACCAGGGGCTCGCCTCGTGGCGTCACCGGCACGGATTTGAACGTATTAAAACGGCTTTCGGCGCGCCGGACCAGATCCTGCGATGATGTCAGCCGGTTGGCGACGGAACCCTCCCGACCACTGACCAGCTGGCTTGCAGCCACCTCGAGTTCACCCATCGCACCGCGCAGCAGCGAATCAGCCCGGTTGATTTCATTCAGCTGGTTCACGTTGATCGTCACCAGCGTATCCAGAGCCTCGTCAGCGGAGCGCTCACTTACTTTCATCATGCTTAACAAGGCGATGAAAAGCACCACGAAACAAACCAGCACCGCAATCATCAATTTGTGGATACTGATCCGGCGCAAAAACGTTACCATACGAGCTTTCCCTGTCGCGTTGAATAATCGGGTGGTTGTTCTTTGGACTGTCGTTTTCTGGATTGCTGTTTCTGGACTATTGTTCTCTGGATTGCGGTTCTCTAGACGCGTTGGGCGTGGCCGGAGGCCGCTACCAGCGACATCATGCGACCGGGGATATCATCCAGAGCAACGGCTTCGGCCGCTGCACCGTTGGCCAGCGCCTCGCGCGGCATGCCGTAAACCACACAGGTTTCCTCGTTCTGGGCCAGCGTTGCCGCACCCGACTGACGCATTTCCGCGAGCCCCTGAGCGCCATCCCTGCCCATGCCGGTGAGAATCACGCCGATGGCGTTTTTGCCCGCCTGCTCGGCCGCCGAATGGAATAGTACATCCACCGACGGTCGATGCCGATTCACTGGTGGGCCGTTATCCAGTCGTGCGACATAGTTGGCGCCGCTGCGCACCAGCTTCAGGTGCTGATCCCCGGGTGCAATGTACGCATGCCCCGGAAGCACACGTTCGCCGTCGCTGGCTTCCTTGACCGTGATTTTGCACAGGCGGTCAAGGCGTTCGGCGAAGGAGCGGGTGAACCCGCCGGGCATGTGCTGGGTAATCAATACCGCCGGCGCGTTGGCCGGCAAAGGCTCAAGCACGGCGCGAATGGCCTCGGTACCGCCGGTAGAAGCACCGATGATCAGCAGCTTTTCACTGGACACCATCGGGGCCTTGACCGTTTGTTTGGGTGGCGTGTTTTTGTGTCTTGCCTGACGCGGCCGTGAACGGGCGGCGGCACGCAGCTTTTCGGCAATTTCCTGGGCATATTCCATCATGCCGTTGCGGATCCCCAGGCTGGGCTTGGCAACAAAATCCAGCGCCCCCAGCTCCAGGGCCTTCAGGGTAATTTCCGAACCGGACTGCGTCAGCGATGACACCATCAACACCGGCATCGGACGCAAGCGCATCAGCCGCTCAAGAAAGTCCAGGCCATCCATACGCGGCATTTCCACATCCAGCGTGATGACATCGGGATTGTGTTTCTTGATCAGATCCCTGGCTACCAGCGGGTCCGGCGCCACGGCAACGACTTCCATATCGGCCTGCGTATTGATGATTTCGGTCAGCAAGTCACGAATCAACGCCGAGTCATCGACACATAAAACCTTGATTTTTCTTGCGTTCAACGCATGCCTCCTTTCAGTTGGGCACCCGGTAAGCAAGCTAAATGCCACCTCGGATCACAACCTCCCGAGATACCCTTAGCTTTCCTATCGGATCACTTTTTCGGGGCTGCCTGGGAGTGGGCGGCCAGGGTATAAACGGTTTGCCCACGCAGCTTGAACTCGGGGCTGATATAGGAAAAGTTTTCCGAATGCCCGGCAAACAGCAACCCGTCGGGCTTGAGCAGCGGGGCAAAGCGCCTCAGGATGTCGGCCTGAGTTTTCTTGTCGAAGTAAATCATGATGTTGCGGCAGAAAATCACGTCGAACGGACCCTCTACCGGCCAGCGCGAGTCCAGCAGATTCAGCGGCTTGAACTCGACCAGCTCGGCCACGTCGGAACGTACGCGCGCATATCCCGAACGCCGCCCGGTTCCCTTCTGGAAAAACTGCTTGACCCGCGATTCATCAATTTTGCGCACCTGATCCAGCGGGTAGACGCCGGTGCGAGCTTTTTTCAGCGCTTCGGTATCAATATCCGTCGCCACAATCCGGGACTGACTGGCGCGTGCACCCAGCGTTTCCACCAGGGTCATGGCCAGCGAATAGGGCTCTTCACCGGTTGAGGCTGCCGCACACCAGATTTTGACCGGACCGCCCACCTTCCTGAGGTGGTCGGCCAGCAGGGGAAAATGGTGCGCCTCACGAAAAAACGCCGTCAGGTTGGTCGTCAGCGAATTGGTAAAGGTTTCCCACTCGTGGGAGTCGGGATGATGGTCAAGTTTGGCCAGATAATCACTGAAGCGTGTCAGACCATGATGCCGGAGCCGCTTGGCCAATCGGCTGTACACCATTTCCCGCTTGTGTTCGGCGAGGACAATACCGGCACGTTGATAAATCAGCTCCCGGATGCGCCGGAAGTCGGCGTCGGTCAGAATCAGATCACGTTCCATGTGGCTGCTACCTTTCCAGGCAGTACCACCCATTCCGGCAGACATTTCGCTCAAGAGACCTCCTGCAACGCCGCAGGGGCCGATACCTGCCGGGACGGCAGAGCATCCTGTCCTTCCGTGCCAACACGGAAGCGTTTCACTGTCTCCTGAAGACGCGAGGCGTCACTTTCGAGCCGGTTGGCGCTTTGCGACGCCTGTTGCACCAGCTCGGCATTCTGCTGAATAACATCATCCATCTGCGTGACGGCCTGGTTGACCTGATGAATGCCCTGGGTCTGCTGCCCGGAGGCCGCGGCAATATCGTCCACGATATCGTTGACCTGATGCACCGATGTCACCAGTTGCTGCATCGTCTCGCCGGCGCGATGCACCGTATCGGTACCCGCATCCACCTTGCCGAGCGACGTATCGATCAGCGCACGAACGTCTCGCGCGGCATCAGCACTGCGCCCGGCCAGGCTACGAACCTCCTGTGCCACGACACCAAAGCCGCGGCCGTGCTCGCCGGCACGCGCCGCTTCAACGGACGCATTCAACGCCAGAATATTGGTTTGAAACGCAATGCTGTCTATTAACGTAATAATATCGGCAACCTGATGTGAACTATGGCTGATGTCCTGCATGGTCTCCACGATCTGCCCCACTTCCTCGCCGCTACGCTGCGCCGTTCGGGTGGCATCGCCGGCCAGCTGGCTGGCCTGCCGGGCATTGCCGGCATTGTGCTCAACGGCCGAGGCCAGTTCCTCCATGCTGGACCCTGTCTGCTCAAGCGAAGTCGCCTGCTGCCGGGTCCGCACCGCAAAGTCGTTATTTCCCTGGGCAATCGACTCGGCGCGGGCATGAATCGAATCGCTACTCTCGCGCACCACGCCCACGGTGCCGGCCAGCGAGGCCTGCATGTGTTGCATGGCGGTATAGAGGCGGCCAATTTCATTGTTGCCCGGCGATACGGAGCGTTGGCTCAGGTCGCCCTGTGCCATTGTCTCGAAATGACCGACCAAACGATCCAGCGGGCGGAGTACGTTGACGGCGACACCCCAGAGAACCCCCAGGGCGGTCAGCGCTGTCAGTACCAGAACGCCTGCCAGCAGCCAGCGCATGTGCCCGGCGAGTTCTTCAAAAGCAGCCTGACGCGTGTCGCTCGCATGCACCATCAGCTGGCTGCCCTGATCCAGGGCGTAGTACCCCACGCCGCACGCCAGCAGTATCAATAGCGAGAAGGCTACGATAACCAGCATCCAGCTGAGTCGTACCGTCATGTTGTACATTATATTGCGCAGCAACTCTAATCACCCACCTGTCTCATCTGCTTGATAGCCGACTCTGTACCGGAGCAATTGTCCTTGTCGCCGGCGCCATCCGGCATGCCGTTACAACCGTGTTGTTACAGCCGAGTCGTTACAATCATGCTGTGACAGCCATGCCGTCACAACAATCGATCGTTATGCCCGGCCGAAGCGCTACCGCTAGCTGTCGCGAGTGCTTTCAACCAGCGCCATTTCCTCGCTGGTCAACAGCTTGTCGATATCCACCAACACCAGCATGCGGTCTTCCAGGCTGCCAAGGCCGTTGAGGAAATCGGAAGACAGCGTTACCCCGAATTCCGGTGCCGGCTTGATCTGTTCGGGCGTCAGCGTCATCACGTCGGAAACACCATCCACCACGATACCCACGATACGATCGGCTACGTTCACCACGATAACCACGGTCTGGCCGCCGTATTCGACGCTATCGAGGTTGAACTTGATGCGCAGGTCGACAATCGGCACGATCACGCCGCGCAGGTTGGTGACGCCCTTGATGAAATCCGGCGCGTTGGCAATCCGGGTAACGTTTTCATAACCGCGGATTTCCTGAACCTTGAGAATATCAATGGCGTACTCTTCTTCGCCCAGGGAAAACACCAGGAATTCGCGGTTTTCCGCTTCTGAAGCGGCCTGCACCGCATCGTTGTTCGTTTGGCTCATGATGACTCAGCCTCCTTCGACAGGACCGGGGTTGGTTGGTTGGCATGGTTGCCGGCTTCTTTTCGCGCTCGGCTCAGGCGGTGAAGGCCGGTAATATCCAGAATCAGGGATACACTGCCATCGCCCAGGATAGTGGCGGCCGATACGCCGGGTACCTTGCGATAGTTGTCTTCCAGGTTCTTGACCACCACCTGCCGCTGGCCCAACAGTTCGTCTACCAGCAAGGCATAGCGCCGGCCTTCGCCCTGAACAATAACGGCAATGCTGCGGGTCGGGTCGGTAATCGCGCCCTCCACGTCAAACACTTCGTGGATGGCGATGACCGGCAGGTATTCATCGCGGACCTTGAGCACCACATCGTCACCGGCCATGGCGTACATGTCTTCCTTGGCCGGCTGCAGCGACTCGAGAACGGCAGACAGCGGCAGGATGAAGGTTTCCTCGCCAACCTTGATGGACATGCCGTCAAGAATGGCCAGCGTTAGCGGCAGCACAATGCTGGTGTTGGTGCCCTCGCCCATTTTTGACTGAATTTCCACGCGGCCGCCCATGGCCTGAATATTCCGCTTGACCACGTCCATCCCCACGCCGCGGCCGGAGACGTCGGTCACTTCTGCGGAAGTGGAAAACCCCGGGGCAAAAATAAGCTGCCAAACGTCTTCATCCGGCATGGTATCGCTCACGTTGAGGCCGTTTTCCCGAGCTTTTTTCAGCAGCACTTCGCGGTCCATGCCGGCGCCGTCATCCTTGACCTCGATCAGGATGTTCCCGCCCTGGTGGCGAGCGGAGAGCGTCAACTGGCCCGTGCGCGGCTTACCCACGGCCTCGCGGTCGTCGGGCATTTCAATACCGTGGTCGAGACTATTGCGCACCAGGTGGGTCAGCGGGTCGGTAATGCGCTCGACCAGACTCTTGTCCAGCTCGGTGGACTTGCCTTCGGTGACAAGCTCTATGTCCTTTTCGAGCTTGCCGGCGGTATCACGCACGACGCGAGGAAAGCGGCTGAACACAAACTCCATCGGAATCATGCGGATCGACATGACCGCTTCCTGCAGATCACGGGCGTTACGCTGCAGCAGGCTCATGCCATTTTGCAGTGAACTGTTGCCGACCGACTGATCGTCCAGATCGCTGACTGTCTGATCCAGCATCGACTGAGTGATGATCAGCTCGCCCACCAGATTGATGATCTGATCCACCTTGTCCACGGACACACGAATGGAGGTTGACTCGGGGGCTTTTTTCTTGGGCTTGGGCTTTTTCTTCGGCGCCTTGGGTGGGCTGTCCGGCTGGCTCTGAGCCGGTGTTTTGTCGTTTTCCTTTGCCGGCGCGGCCTCGGATGCCGGCGAGGCACTTTGGGGCTCTGATGCGGAACCTTGCGCTTCGCTGGCAGCGGCTGTCTGATCGGATGAGGCCGAGCTGTCATGCTCTGGCGCACTTTCCCCGGCAGCGGACTCCGCCGGCGCGGCATCGGTGATTTCGATCTGTTCGGGCTCGATGATAAAGCACATGACGGCTTCGATATCGTCAGCGCTGGTGTTTCCGCTCAGCGTTACCTCGTAGCGCTTTTCATCGCCCGACTGCTCAATGACATGGCCCAGCTGGTCAAGCTCTTCAACCAGCAGCGTCCGGTCCTTCTCGCCGACATCCAGCAGCGCTACCTTGAGATGCGTGTCGCCGTCTCCATCACCTGCCTCACCGCCTGCTTCCGACTTGCTTTCTTTCGGCGTCTCCGAGGCTGCTGCACTCTCGGCCGATGCCTTGGAACCGCTGTCGCCGCCGGACGACGCGTTGGCAATCGGCGCGCCCTTTGCCGCTTCCAGCTCCGCACCGATTTCATCGAGTGCTATTTGCTGCAGGGTTTGGCAGATACGCACAAAGGCATCGTGATCGGGCTCTTCCTCGCTACGGTAGGCATTCAGCTGATCATGCATGATGTCTTTTGCTTCCAGGAACGTATCAACGAGGTCGGTCCGCAGCGCCAACTCGCCATTGCGCGCGTAATCCAGCAGGTTTTCAAAAATGTGCGTGGTTTTTTGCAGCACATTAAAGCCGAAAGTGCCTGCCCCGCCCTTGATGGAGTGGGCGGCACGAAAAATGGCATTGAGCTGTTCGCCATCCGGGTCATCAACGTCCAGATCCAGCAGGTGCTGCTCCATATCGGCCAGCAGCTCTTCGGCCTCTTCAAAAAAAGTATCAAAAAAATCCGTTATATCCATGCCGTCCTACCTTGCCAGGTCGTCTTTTTATGCCAAATACGATATGCCAAACAGGCGCCTTGCCCGTAAAACCCGGTTATTCTTCCGGCTTGTTCTGCTGTGTTGCTTCCTCAGCCCCAACCTCTGTCTCTTCGGTTGTCATCTCATCACCGACCTGCGGCAACAGCGAAGGCATTTTGGCCATGACATCCGGGTGACGAATGGCATCGGCAATTTCCGGCAGCAGCACCAAAAGCTCGATTCGTCGATTGGCCGGGTCATCCGGGTCAGTGTCGGGTAAAATGACGCGATCAGCAAAACCCGATACCCGCAACAGTTGACCGGGATCAAGCCCCCCTTCAATAAGCTCGCGGCGCGACGCATTGGCCCGGTCACTGGAAAGTTCCCAGTTACTGTAGCCGCTGAATCCACCGGTATAAGGCACGCTATCGGTATGGCCGCTGATGCTTAAATCATTGGGCAGGTCATTGAGCAACGGCGCCATGGTACGCAATAATTTGCGCATGTAGGGCTCGACCTGATCGCTGCCCAGCTTGAACATGGGCCTTTTCTCGGTATCGAACAGCTGGATGCGTAGACCTTCCCGCGTCAGGTCAAAATGCATCTGGTCGCGCATCTGGCTCAGTTCGCTGTCTTCGGCAATGGTGCGCTCGATACGCTCCTGAACATTGCGAAAGAAACGCCGCTCTTCTGCGCTGGGACGCGTATGTTGCAGGGTGTCAATCCGCGCGCGCTCGCCGTCGCTGTGCGCGGGGTCCGGGCCGCCGCCGGGAATGACGTTGGTGCTGCCCGAGCGATCACCGCCGGAAATGGCACTCGTCAACGGGGTGCTGAAATATTCAGCCACGCCGATACGCTCTTCCTGGCTGGCCGAGCTCAGGATCCACATCACCAGGAAGAGCGCCATCAAAGCGGTCATGAAGTCAGCCAGGGCAATTTTCCAGGCACCGCCGTGATGGGCGTGAACCACTTTTTTGCGCCGAATGATGATCGGGCGCCGATCCCCTCCCTGGCTCATGCACTGCCTGCCTTCTTGGCCTCACGAACGTAATCTTCAAGCTCGGTAAACGTCGGACGCTCGGCGTGATGCAACGCCTTGCGCCCAAATTCCACGGCAATTTGTGGCGCATAGCCGTGCAGGCTTGCCAACAGCGTGACACGGATACACTGGAGCATTTTTTCCGCTTCCTTGGCCTGGCGCCCCAGGTGGCTCCCCGCCGGCAGTATAAAGCCATAGCCCAACAGAATACCCAAAAAGGTTCCCACCAGTGCATGGGCGATCATTTCGCCCATCTGCGAAGCACTGGCGTCCGCGTAGGTCAACGCCTTGACCACGCCCATCACCGCCGCCACGATCCCGAACGCCGGCATGGCGTCACCAACTCGGTTAATGGCATCAACCGGAATATGGGCTTCCTGCTCAAACCCTTCGATTTCGTGCAGCATCAGCTCGTCAATTTCCATGGGCTCCATGCCGCCGCTCACCATCAGGCGCAAATAGTCGGTCAGAAAATTCAGGATATGCGGGTCTTCCAGCAGAATCGGATGTTCCTGAAACAATGCGCTTTCTTCGGGGTTATCGATATCCCGCTCGACGCCCAGCATACCTTCGCGGCGAATCTTGGACAGCAGCTTGTATTGTAGCGCCATCAGCTCCATATAGAGGTTGCGGTTGTATTTTTTCGTGCGGCGAAGCTTGGGGAAGATCCTGAACGTAGCCTTGATAGCCTTGCCGTTGTTGGAGGCAATAAAGGCCCCGATGCCGGCGCCAGCGATCATCAGCAGCTCCGTGGGCTGATAGATGGGCCCCAGGGTGCCGCCGGACAACACGTAGCCGCCGAATACCGAAAACAACACGACTAAATAACCTGTCAACAAAATCACGGGCGGTATCCTTTGGCTTTTCCTGTCAACATCGGGCAGCAGAGCGCCTCACTGTCCATACCCGGTAAGGTATGGGGTTGGCCGATAGCCTCCGGCAACGTGCTGCGCCCTTCCTGAATCATCTATCGCAAGTGGCGACGTATTTTGTGCCACACGCCTTGCGTGTCTTGCCGGCTCGTGAAGGCGGCTGGCAAATGCCGCATATATAGCCCTGAGTGGGGGCATGGGCATGGCTGACAAAGCGCCCGCCACAGCGCGCACACATCGATAGCTGCAGAATATCGCTTTCAAAAAATCGGATCAGCGTCCATGCCCGCGTCAGCCCCAGCACAGGTTCGGCATCATCAAGGCTCACCTGCTCATCATACAGGCGGTAGGCTTTGACAAAAGCCTTGATACGCTCACAGCCCGTCCGGTTTACGATGTTGAGGTATATATTATAGAAAAGCGATGAGTGGATATTCGGTAGCCAGGTAATAAACCAGTCGGCGGAAAATGGCAGCATACCCTTGGGTGGCGACATCCCCCGGACTTCCTTGTAAAGCCGGATCAATCGCGTGCGGCTCAGCTCGGTTTCGGTTTCGAGTACCTGGAGGCGGGCCCCCAACTCGATCAGCTCGATGGCAAGCTGTACCTGATGCATTTCATCCATCAGGCTCTTCCGGCTAGCCTTGTGTTGACCGGCTTCCTGCTGGCCGACCTCTTTCCGATTCCGGCTCACTCCTCCTCCCCGGCGAGCGTTTCAAACGGCGTGTCGGCCAACAGCAGTGAGGCATGGAGTCCTGCCAATCCCTGATCGCGCGGATTATCGGTGACCTGACGCAGGCGCTCGGCACCGAGCGGGCTAAAATGGCAGAGGAGTTGCTGGCTTCGAGAAAGGCGAGTCAACTGCCGAGCACTGAGCGACAGCAGCAAGTCGGCCATATCAGCGTCAATTTTCAGGCGAAACATTCCGGCTTCACGATCTTCGCCCAGCAAGCGCTGTGCCAGCAGTAGATAGGCCAGATTCATTTCCTGTATTTCGTCACAAAAATTTGTCTGACTCATGATGCCCCGGTTGGTATTGGCACAAATGTGCATTTTTCAGGCTTTTTATTGCATTTATGTGCATATAATGTCCTTGAACAGGGCCTACAATGCAAGTGCCTGTACCAGGTGTCAACGCGCGGGCGCCACCCCCTCTCCGGAAAGTTCGAATACCCACACCAATAGTTCGGCCACCACTTGGTAAAGACTGGCGGGTATTTCTTCATCAATATTGAGCTGCATCAACAAGGCGACAATTTCCGGCGCGTCATGCACATAAATACCTTGACGACTGGCTTCCGACATAATGCGCTCGGCCAGCTCACCATAGCCCTTGGCTACCACACGCGGTGCATCTTCGTGCTCCTGATAAGCTAGTGCTACGGCCTGGCGCCGCCCCTCATCATGGCTCATGACCGGCCTCTTCTTCCCGATAGTGCGCACGTACGCTGACCTGTTGCAGATCAAGCGCCGACAACCGCTGCTCCAGTGTTGGCAGTCCGTCTTCCAGGCGCTCGTGGACGCCGGTACTGGACGTGGTCAAGTCAATGGCCAGCGTATTGCGATACAGACGCAGCGAGGCATCAAAAGCGCCCAGGTCCGGCACTTCAAGGCGTATATCCGACTGCCATCCTTCCTGGGACTCATCTCTTGTCTCACCCTGCTCGGATGCCTGGTCGTCGGGCTCGTCACGCCGGGGCAAGTTAACCGTAAGCGCCATGAAAATACCCGCCCAGACATCTCCCTCCCAACGAATTGTCGGCGCAACCAGCATATCCAGCTGGTGGCGCACGAGGCTTTGCAGGCTTTCGTGCACAACCTCTCGGGACTGATGTGTTACCTGGTGTGCCTGGGGCATCTCCAGCGTTTGTCGCAAGCCGGCAGCCATATCAACTCCGGCGTTGCCTCCCGCGGTGGCTGCCCCCTGAGTGGCGTTTGCCGACGCTGCCGGCGGCGTCGCCGTATGCCCGCCTGCGGTTGCCACGGGCACAGGCGACAAGATACTACCGGGCAGAACAGGCCCGGCGCCGCCGCCCGGCTGAAACCCGCCGCCAGCCGCAGATGCCAATGGTGAGGACGACGCCCCGGTCGGCAGGAGAAACGGCACCGGGGCCGGCAGCCGCAACGGTGGTGCCCCCTCGGGCGACAAAGGATTTTGTATCATGGCGGGTGATGCACCGGCATTGCCGCTCATGGCCAATGCACGGGCCCCGCCGGCAGCGACATTTGCCGTTGGCGATGGACGCACACCAGGTTGCATCTGGGGCTCACGCTGCAACTGCTGGCGCGACATATCACCCTGAAACCAGCGCTTGAGATGTGACTCGTAAAAAAGACCGCTATCTTTCACGCTGGCTTCAAGACGTTGCGCCAACACCTGGGGCGATGACGTTTCTGTAGACGACATCAGGGGCGCCTGGGGACGCAACACGGAAGACGATGAGGGAAAGCGCATAAGCAATTCGGCGATACTGCGCGCCGCCGGGCTGAAATGCGTCTGGGTAGACCCTGGGGAAAGCGGCCTGGCACCGTCGCTACGCGCCGATGTGCGCAGTGCATCAAGTTCCGAGGACAAACGCCCGAGCCCGCCGGCTCGCGGATCCGCACGCGCATCCAGGCGAGAGTCGCTACGCATGGCGCGAGGGCCCTCGCCCGGATCAACCGGGCGCACGGGCTCGTTGAGCACTTTGGGAGCCGGATTGCCCCCCTTGCCCAGGACCTGATGCATCAGGGTATCAATCAGCGGCGTGATGGTACTCACGTCGACCTCTTGGCATCGCCTTGATGATGGGTGTAAAACGCATCGCCATGTCCCTGCTGGGGCCCGTAGGTTCGATACAGGCGCTGCTCCTGCTCCGACACATCGATCAGCTTGCCGAGCTCATCGCGCCGGTCAATCAATTGGCGGCGCGTCCTGGCATCGTAATCCAGAATACGTTCCAACAGCTCTGCCTTGCTCTCTCGAGCCTCCGCGTCCAGCGTAACGATGGCATCAAGACGCCGCAGCTTATCAACCAGCATGATGTAGCCGGTGCGCTGCTCGATGAGCTCGGCCCATTGCCCGGCAACGGCCAACTCGTGCATATGCGAAGCACTGTCGAGAAGTGCTGCATAAGCATCCAGAAGGGTCTGTTGTGTGGCGGCTTCCTGCGTCTGAGTCGGGTCACTCATGAGTGCCTCATGCACTTTGCTGCTGGCCGATTTCGCGCCATGCCGATGCGATTTCGCCCAACAGGCTTTCAGCGCTGTCCAGGCTTTCTTCATCATTGCGCAGATTGGCCGTCAACAGCAGCCGAGCTATATAGTCGTACAGGGAACCCAACCTCTCTGCAATTTCGCCGCCCTTTTCGCGGTCCAACGCTGCCAGAAGCCCGTTGTTGACGATATCCAGCGCCTTGGAAATGGATTTGCCCTTTTCCACCGTATTGCCGGCCTGCATGTGAATACGCGCTGCCCGTATGGAGGCGTTGGCGCCGTCAAACAGCATGTTGATCAGCTGATGGGGGTTGGCCGACATGACGCCGCTTTCCACACCGACACGTGCATAAGCGTCAGCTCCCTTGCCGTAGGCGGCACCGCGAGAATAAGTCATGAATCGTCGACTCCGTTGTTGATGTCAGCCGTACCGATATTGGCTGACGATAGCCTGATAGCAGCCGATACCCTATGGGCCGGCTCTGACAAATTATCGGCACGACACGGGATGACTTTAACCCGGGCCCTGCAGTCTCTCTCTGTTTTTATTGGCAGATTTGATCTACAGCTCACTTAAGCGCCGCCTTACGTTGAAACAGCGACCTCACCCACCGGCTGCCCCAGCCGCTCGACAACATCGCCGCGAATCACACCGCCCAGATTATCCGGCGCCGGCGGCTCGGGGTGCTCGGTGACCTGAACCTCAACCGGATTACCCTCGGCATCAACGCGCTGAACCCATGCCAACCGGTTACTGGAAAAGCGCACCAGCGAGCCTACCGGAAGCGTTTTAAAGTGAGCGACGTAGCGCTTTATCCACTGCGGATCAAACTGATGAGGGTGGCGCAACAGGTGGCGATAGATCTGCTGCACCGTACGCGCCGGTCGATCGGCACGGTCCCGGCGCATAGCCTCGACAACATCGACCACCGCCCCGGCGCGTGCGAGTTCGTTCAGCTGATCGCCGGTTACCCCGCCGGGGTAACCGCTACCGTCCATGCGCTCATTGATGCCGCCAATGATCGCTTTGGCAACATGCGGCGAAAGCCAGTGACAATTATGCAGGCGCTCCAGCAACAGCGGCACATGCTCCCGCAAGGTTTGGCGGTGCGGCGCTTCAAAGGCTTCCGCCTGAAACAGAACCTGCGGCACCAGCGCTTTACCCAGATCGTGCACCATACCGCTGGCAGCAATGGCTTTGCGCACATCGGCCGGCATGCCGGCCCCGGTCAAATCCAGCAGCTGCACCGCGACCGCCAGGCTATGGCGAACCAGCAGCGGTTCACGAATCATACAGCGCGTGGCAAACAGCAATGCCTCGCTGTCCTCGTCGTGTAGCAGCAGCAAGCGGTCGGCATAGTAGGAAAGCTGGCGGGAATCCACATTGCTGCCGCTTTGCAGCAACAGCATTTGGGCATCCAGAAACGCCGCAACCTTGGCCAGACGCCGCGCTACCGGCGTCGCGTAATTGGCAAACTCGCGCCGCCCGACATGCTCGCCGGCCGAACGTTTTTGCGGCACCTCGAAAAGCGGAGAGGGCTGACGGGCTTCCTGCGCTTCCTTGTCGTAGCGCGCCGCTTCACGCTCGATCTCGCACACGAAATACCATAGCTGCCGCTGCTGCTCTGAGCTGCACTGCTCAAACTGCAGTCCGGCACGCAAAAGTTGCTGATCCGGATCCGTGGCCTGATGCCGCACCGCCCCCTGCACCGTAAAGCGGGTGCCGTCGGGGAAGGCCAACTCCAACTGCACCTGGCTATTCCGGGTCTCGGTCAGTATGCCGCTCGCCGACAGCGGCAACTCCAACTGACAGCCGTCCTGGGACAGGTCCCGCAGATCGCCCTTCACCGCTTCCTGATGGCTTCCCTGGAGCGTGACCGACACCTTCATTCCCATGCGCAGCTCAGCGCGAAATGACTCACGCTGCTGCAACACCCACAGCGATTCGGGGTAATGGCTACAGCAAAGATAACGGCCACCGGCACGGCGCACCTCTGTCAAGGACAGCAGCGGTGTGCGCACCACCTTGCCTTCCACCTGCCCACGCAGCGAAAACGCCTCGCCTTCCTGCAGGCGAAGAACCAGGTGCCCCACCGCTGACAGATCCATTGTCAGCATCCGGCCGGGGTCCTGCTCCAGCAGCACAATGGGTTCCGGCTCCGCCTCCTCATTCTCCAGGCATAGCGAAACACCACCGCTGGCAATAAGCGCATTCAACAACGAGGCAATGTCCTTCGACCCGCCCACGGTTTCATACTGACTATCCTGTGTTGCCATCAAATGCCCCGTCTCTGCATCCATTGAAAAGCCATGACGCCGGCTTGCTGAAACAATCTTTTTATACTAAAGCTTCTGGTATTGCTGCCGATACCACAAGAACCGGTTCGTGAAACATCGCTGTGAAACACGGCTGTCGTGAAGCGTGCTTTTTGATTGCCGGCTGTACGATTGAAGGTGTTATCCAAGCGAATGTTCTGTCGACGCCAGTTTACGCGGACAGCCCTGCATTACGCCATTGCTCCACCTGCCGGACTGTCACCACGGAAATTCAAGAGGAAGGAATCATGCACTCACCCCTTATCGAGGCCTCCGGTTCGCTTTCAACCTCGGCCCTCCACGACGTGACGCCGCGGCAGCGGCTCGAAGGCGCTCTGGAAAAGCTGCCCGCGCCGGGTACAGAGCTATCGCAGAAGGAACAGTCACTCAAGGAGCAGGACCAGCCCATCACCTCGGGCGAATTGGTTGACCCGATTCAACGCATCAATGATGTCATGCGCCCCCACGGCGTCGAGTTTGACTTGAGCGACGAGCGCGCACGCGTTGTAACCCGTGTCGTTGATAGCGAATCGGGCGAAGTGATACGCCAGATCCCTGCCGAGGAAGTGCTGCGCATTGCCGAACGCCTGGGTGAAAGGCAGGGCAACCTTGTTTCTTCACAAGCATAATCTCGTCACAGGCATCGCACCCGGAGGCTCGGGCACGTCCAAACGTGACCCTTCATACGAGACAAAGCGGGGGCAGTCAGCATCCAACTCGAAGACTCATGGCAACACTTGACAGATAATGCACAGCAAGGAGGGCGCTACGAACCAACGTAGCGCCCTCGACGATTGCTATCCAGTTACAGCTACTGTTCAACTACCACCCAGTATTCAGCTACTGTCCAGGGTGGCATTTTCGCAAGCGAAAACAGACGCCATGCCGCTGGACCTGCCTCATACATCAAACGGCACGCCCTTCTCCTGCAGCAAGCTTAAACCTGCATATTCATGACTTCACGATAGGCTGACACCAGCCGGTTACGCACCTGCAACCCCATCTCGAAACCGACGCCGGCTTTCTGCATGTTGGTCATGACATCGTTGAGCTCAAGGTCGGACTCCCCGGTTTGAAAGGCCTCCGACTGGCTGGCTGCCGTTTGCTGCAGCTGATTGATACGCTGCAGCGATGTGGCAAACGCGCTGCTGAAGCTATCGGAATCAGCTTCTTCCGCCTTCGCGGCCCTACCCGCCTGCAGCGGCTGCTGACTGGCCTGGGAGGCGAGGCTTTGCATTTCCTGTAACGCTGATTGAATCGCGGGCGTTGTCATACAGATGCCTTGGACGCTTAAAGATGTAAGAATGGTGCAAGCATAACATCGGTAAAATTAGCCTTATGCGAACAAATGCGTATAAAAATCCGGGCTTTTCATTCCTTCATACTGGACACGCCACCGGATAATAGCGCTCATCATAATTCCGCTCTGCAGGCTTGCAGCTGTTGGCGAAACGCTTGTTCGCGACAGCCTTGCATCTCGCCTGCGGACAACCGCGATTGACGGATACAGCCTATGCCTTCTTTGGTGATGCGCCTTGATCATCACCGGCTTTGCTTGTTCACCCGGAGGGACGCATGAGCGAAACCGGTGCAACAGCAGGCCGTCAGAACACAACATCAGCATCCGCCAACAGTGGGGGCACCTCGTTTTCCGGGCGCCTCATGCAGCAGCTGCGCAGCAACCCGCTAGTTGCCCTGCTTATCGCCGCAGCGGCCAGTATTGCCGTTGTGGCAGCGCTGCTGATGTGGGCCAGCAGCCCCGACTATCGTGTGCTGTACAACAACCTGGAGGAAGCCGACGGCGGACGCATCATTTCCGAACTGGATAGCCGTAACATCCCCTACCGCTTCAGCAACAACGGGCAAGCAATCCTGGTGCCCGGTGAGAGGGTTGACGGTCTCCGCTTGAAGCTTGCCGAACAGGGCCTGCCCCGCGGTGGCAATGTGGGCCTGGAGCTGCTCGATGACCAGGCTTTTGGCATCAGCCAATTTGCCGAACAGGTCAACTACCAGCGCGGTCTGGAAGGCGAACTGGCACGTTCCATGGAAACACTTGGGCCGGTCGAGGATGTGCGCGTGCACCTGTCAATGGCCAAGCCCTCCGTTTTTATCCGCGACCGCGAACCGGCCAAGGCCTCGGTCGTGTTGACCCTTCTGCCCGGCCGCGTACTGGGCCAGGGTCAAGTCAGCGCCATAGTCCACATGGTATCCAGCAGCGTGCCTGAGCTTGCTGCCACGGATGTGACCGTGGTCAATCAGGATGGGCGCCTTCTGTCGGCCGACACCGGCCAGAACAACGACCTTGACGGTTCCCAGCTGGAATACATTACCGAGGTAGAGCACTCCTATCAGGAGCGTATCGAAAACATCCTGACACCGATTCTCGGGCAGGATAACGTCCGTGCCCAGGTGGCAGCTCAGATCGATTTTTCCCGCCGTGAGCAGACATCGGAAACCTACGGGCCCAACCAGCCGCCCAACGAAGCCGCCGTACGCAGCCGCCAGCTGAGCACGAAACTCAACGGCGACGACCCTCTGGCATCCGGCATTCCCGGCGCACTGAGCAACACCCCGCCGGGCACCGCTGCTTCACCGATCAACGCGCCGGACAGCGACGCGGAAGATGACGGTGCGGAAGACAACCAGGGCGGCGGCCAGAACAACCAGACCGACGATACCGAAGAAAACGCCGTCCGCAGCCTCGACCAGGACGATGTGGTCAACTACGAAGTGGATCGCAACGTCGAGCATGTCAAATATCGCCGTGGCAAGGTCCAGCGTCTGACCGCCGCCGTGGTGGTCGACTACCGCGATGAGATGAACGACGAAGGCGAATGGCAACAGGTCGCGCTGACCGATGACGAAATTCGCCAGGTCAAGGGTCTGGTTCGTCAGGCCATGGGCTTCTCGACGCCCCGCGGCGACGAGATCGAAGTCGTCAATACGCCCTTTGCCGAGCTGAAGGAACAGGAAGAAGAAGCCGTGCCGTGGTGGCAACGGCGCGAAGTTCTGGCGATGGCCGCCAGCCTCGGCCGCTATCTGCTCGTGGGCCTGGCGGTACTGCTGCTGTACCTGCTGATCCTGCGCCCGCTGATCAAGCGCTACACACAGCAGCCGGTCGCGGTTGCGTCACCCGGCTCGACGCTTAGCACCAGCATAGGCGACGATGAGGCAGAAGGTGACGAAGAAGAGGCGGAAGAGGACACGTACGAAGAGCCCAGCCGCAAACGCAAGCGCAAGACCTCGATGTACGAGCACAACTTGAATGATCTGCGCGAAATGTCACAGGAAGACCCGCGCATGGTCGCCATGATCATTCGCAGCTGGATGAATGCCAAATGAGCGCAATTGAATCAATGAGCGGCGCGCGTAAAAGCGCCATTCTGTTATTGGCCCTGGACGAAGACAGCGCTGCCGAAGTCTTCAAGCACATGGGATCCAACGAGGTGCAGGAAATCAGCTCGGAAATGACGCGCCTCGAGCAGATCTCGCATGAAGACATGAAGGCCGTTCTCGAAGCCTTCCAGAGTGAAACCGAAGACTTTGTGGCGCTCAACCTCAACTCCAGCGAGCACATTCGCTCGGTACTGACCAAGGCGCTGGGCAGCGATCGGGCCACCAGCCTGATTGAAGACATCCTCGAAACAACCAACGAGACTTCGGGGATCGACTCCCTCAATCTGATGGAAGCCTCGATGGTCTCCGAGCTGATTCGCGACGAGCACCCCCAGATCATCGCCACCATCCTGGTACACCTGGAGCGCCACCAGGCCGCCGATGTGCTGGAGCTCTTTGACGAAAAGCTGCGCAACGATGTGGTCTTGCGCGTTGCCACCTTCAGCGGCGTACAGCCAGCCGCACTGCAGGAACTCACCGAGGTACTCAGTAACATGCTGGAAGGCCAGAACCTCAAGCGCAGCAAGATGGGCGGTGTACGTACCGCTGCCGAGATTCTCAACCTGATGAACACGTCCCAGGAAGAAGTCGCCATCGAAACCGTGCGCTCTCACAGCGAAGATCTGGCCCAGAAGATCATCGACGAAATGTTCCTCTTCGAGAACCTGCTCGACCTCGACAACCGCGCTATTCAGATGGTCCTTCAGGAAATCGAGACCAACTCGCTGGTCGTGGCACTCAAGGGCGCAGAAGACGTGCTGGTGGACAAGTTCCTGCGCAACATGTCGCAGCGAGCTGCCGACCTGATTCAGGAAGACATGGAAGCTCGCGGCCCGATTCGCGTTTCCCAGGTCGAAACCGAGCAAAAGGCCATCCTTCAGGTTGTCCGTCGCCTGGCAGACGCGGGCGAGGTTGTGCTGACCGGCGGGGACGATGCCTATGTCTAGGCAGAACAGTCTTGACCGGCAGGACACCGACCATTCGGTGGCGGAATATGACCGTAACGGCAACTGGCAGCGCTGGCAGATGGAAGAGCTGCAGCAGCCTCGAGCTCCCGGCGCCCGACAGGGCCAGGCAGCGAAACAGAAGCAACGCGCGGCCGCCGCTCGCAAGGCGGCAGAGCAGGCGCGGCAGCGCGAAGCCGACAAGCGTCAGGCTCTCTACGACGACGTTCGTCGCCAAGCCGAGACCGATGGCTATCAGGCCGGTTTTGAGCGCGGACAGGAAGAAGGCCGGACACAGGGGCTGGAAGAAGGTCGCGACCAGGCCAAACAGGAGCTGGAAAAACAGATAGCTCAAACCGTGGCACCGCTTGAACCGCTCGCCCGGGAGTTTACCGACGCGCTGGAACGGCTGGACGACGAAGTCGCTCAAGACCTTGTCGAGCTCGCTCTGTCAACCGGCAAAAACCTCGCCGGGGAAGCGCTTGACGCCTCTCCCGAGCAGGTATTACAGGTTGTCCGGGATCTGTTACACACGGAGCCGCCCCTGATTGGTCAGCAACGCCTGTGGCTGCACCCTGACGATAATGAGCTTGTCGCTGCCAAACTCGGCGACGAACTTGCCGCCGCCGGCTGGAAGCTTCAGCCGGATAATCAGCTCCGGCGCGGCAGCTGCCGCGTGACCAGCGCCCAGGGCGACGTTGACGCCACTTTTGAAAGCCGCTGGCAGGCCATCAAGACACGCAGAACACCCAACGATACCGACACCCAACAATCGGGCCCGTAACCCGCCGAGTTCATGACGCACGTAGCCTCTTCCCACCAAACCCGCTGGCACAACGCCCTGCACCGGACCCGTCAACGGGTCGAGCGCCTGCCGCGCAACCGCATCAGCGGTCGTGTGGTGCGGGCGACGGGCATGGTGATTGAAGTTGTCGGGCTACGGGTCGCGGTCGGTAGCGGCTGCCATATCGAGCTGCCGGGAACCGACGGACACAGGCAGCGTCAGCAGGCTGAGGCCGAGGTCGTCGGCTTTGCCGGCGACAAGCTGTACCTCATGCCGCTGGAAGAAGTGTCGGGGCTGATGCCCGGCGCACGCGTCTCTCCACTGGGTGAAAATAGCGGCCATAGCGCACGACGCTTCCCGCTGGGTGACTCCCTGCTGGGCCGGGTAGTCGACGGTAACGGCGCCCCGCTGGATGCTCACGACGGCATCGAAGAAGCGCCCCGCGCCACCCTCAATACGGCACCGCTCAACCCGCTCTCGCGGGCACCGATCGACACCCAGATTGATGTTGGCATACGCGCCATCAATGCGCTGTTGAGCGTGGGCCGCGGCCAGCGCATGGGGCTTTTTGCAGGCTCCGGCGTGGGCAAGTCCGTGCTGCTGGGGATGATGGCACGCTATACCCGGGCGGACGTGATCGTCGTCGGCCTGATCGGCGAGCGCGGTCGCGAAGTTCAGGATTTCATCGATAACATCCTCGGTCCCGAAGGGCGCCGGCGCGCCGTGGTAGTCGCTGCGCCGGCGGATACCTCGCCGCTACAGCGCCTCCAGGGTGCCGCCTATGCCACACGGCTGGCGGAAAGCTTCCGCGATGAAGGCCGCAACGTGCTGCTGATCATGGACTCGCTGACCCGCTATGCCATGGCCCAGCGTGAAATCGCCCTGGCCATCGGTGAACCACCGGCAACCAAGGGGTATCCACCGTCCGTTTTTGCCAAGCTGCCGGGGCTGGTCGAGCGTGCCGGCAACGCGGAACGCGGCGGCGGCTCCATCACCGCCTTTTACACCGTCCTGACCGAAGGCGACGATCAGCAGGACCCGATTGCCGATTCCGCCCGGGCGATACTTGACGGCCATATTGTCCTTTCGCGTACGCTGGCCGAGGCTGGCCATTATCCGGCCATTGATATCGAAGCCTCCATCAGCCGCGCCATGACAGCCATTACCGGTGAAGCACAGCAGCGGCAGGCGCGGCGCTTCAAGCAGCTATTTTCCCGTTATCAGCGTAACCGCGACCTGATCAGCGTAGGCGCTTATACGCCCGGGCACGACCCCCAGCTTGACGAAGCGGTCAATCGCTTCCCCCAGCTGGAGCACTTTCTCCAGCAGAACATCGGTGAATGTGCGACGATAGAGGCATCGCAACAGGCCCTGGCCGGCGTGGCCGGTAAGCAGACGGCGGCGTCATCAGGAGGGCAAGGATGAGTCAATCACAGCTTGAAATGCTGACCGACCTGGCCCAGCGGGCACGCGACGAGGCAGGGCAGACGCTGGCTCAGGAACGCCAGTCGGCTCAGCAGACCGATGCCCGCATTCAGGCGTTATCGCGCTATCGCACCGAGTACAGCGAACGCTTTCAAACCGCTATGCGTGAAGGCATAGACCCTGCCAGCATGTATAATTATCAACGGTTTCTCGCATCGCTTGATGCCGCCCTGGAACGCGCCCGCCAGGCACTGGAAGAACAGCGCAAGCGCGTGGAAAAAAGTCAGGAAAACTGGCGCCAGCAACAGCGCAAGGTTTCTTCCTACGATACACTGACAGAACGCCGCCTGCGCGAAGAACAGAAACAGCAGAACCGTCAGGAACAAAAAAGCAACGACGAATTTGTCAACAGCCGTACGGCGCGCCGGTCTTCAGAAACGCCGCATTAAACGGCGACAAGGATGAGCCAATGAATATTGAAGCTTTGCTTGCGACCACCCAGTCCCAGGGTCAATCCACTTCCCGGGGCGCAGAAGGTAATGCCGGCTCTGCCCAGGCGGGTGGCTTTCTTCAAGCATTGGGGAAAGCCTCGAGCGCCACCAGCGATGGTGGCATCACTCACGCTCCGCTCACCTCATCCGCCGGCCCGTCATCCAGCGCCGAGCCAACACTGGAACGCATCACCCAGCAACTCAAGGAGCTGGGCTTAAGCGATGCTCAACTCGAAGATGCCGATATGCAGGCGCTGATGAAGGAAATCCGCCAACAGCCCGATATGGCGGAGGCTCTGCAGCAACTGATCGCATCACTGGGGCAGGAAAACGGCCAATTACCGTCGCTGAGCGGGGCCTTGTCCAATAACGCCGGTGAGTCCACCCCGCTGGACGAAATCGCTGATCGTATGAACCTGATGGCGGAATTTTCCGGTGACGCCGATACGACCTCCCAGTCGAAGCCGGCAGAATGGCGCCAGGCATTAAATGACCTTATGCAGGGCAATGACTCGCCGGATGAAGCGCTGGCCGGCCTGCTATCGGCCATGGTCCAGGCATCCGACACTTCAGCGCGGCCCTCAACCGGCACTCTGGCAACATCCGGCCAGGGCCAGGCATTAACCGGCAACGGGCTGAATGGTGCGCTGCTTGCCGCCCACAACGGCGCCTCACAGTCTGATGCTCAAAGCGCTACCACCGCGCGGCAGGCAGACCCTCAGGCCATTCTTCAGGCCCTGACGCCGGAGACCTCGCGCATTAATGTGTCTTCCGCTATCAATGTATCTCCCAGTATTGACGCATCGACCTCGTCAATAAGCGAAGATGCGCTACTTTCCGCGTTGACAGCCTCTCGTGGCAGTGCCAGTGCCCAGCAGCAGCCGGATGTCAGCGGCTCCATCGCTCACTCGCTTGCCGGGACGTCGGCCAACCCGACCGCCGGTACAGCCGCACCGGCTCAGGCCAGCATCAGCACACCGCTGAACAGCCCCGCCTGGCCGCAGCAGCTGGGCCAACAGCTGGCACAGTTCACCCACCGCGGCGGTGAACAACAGATACAGCTGCAAATACATCCGGAAAAACTCGGGCCGCTTTCCGTTTCACTGAAGGTCGGCGAGCACGGTGGCACCCAGGCGCACTTCCTGTCGGGCCATGCCCAGGTACGCCAGGTGGTTGAACAGGCCATCCCCCAGCTGCGCGACGCACTGGCCGATCAGGGAATCACCCTCGGCGATACGTCGGTAGGTGAACAACAGAGTCAGGGAGAGCCGTCATTTGCCGAGGGAGACTCCTCCGGTCAGCCAGCCGATAACGGTAGCGAAGCAGGCGGCGATATAACGGATCCTGAAGAGCGACCCGCCATAGCCGGAACCCTGGCCCTTGACGGTCGTGTGGATCTCTATGCCTGATACGCAATGACCCGGGTTGGTCACTCATGACATTAAGCTAAAAGATGGGCTCGCTTAGCGAGCCTGTTCATTTCATCAAGCGTTGGCACATTGGGCATAATGCCCTCACCCGCGCACGAAGCAAACAGGATACACAATGGCAGAATCAAGCGGCGGATCGAAAAAACTGCTTTGGCTCATGGTGATACTTGTGCTGCTCTCGTCCATGGGGGCAGCGGCGGCTATTTACATGGTCATGACTCAGGGCGGCGATAACAGCGGCAGCGCCGAAGCCCAGGAAGTGGCCAAACCCAAAGCCCCCATTTTTCTCGAAATCGAGCCGTTTACCGTCAACCTTACCGGCGACCGCAGCGGTTCCCGCCTGCTGTATACCGGCATTACGCTACGTACCGGCGACAAGCCCAGCAAAAAGACGCTTGCCCAGCACATGCCGCAGGTACGCAGTCGCTTGCTGACACTGCTATCCGACAAGCATGCCGACGAGCTAACCAGTCCGGAAGGCAAAAAACAGCTATCAAGAGATATCATCGCCAAATTGCAGGAACCACTGGCGGAAAACCAGCCTCCCGTGGATCTCCGCGAAGTGCTGTTCACCGAGTTTATCGTGCAATAATCCCGCTTACCCGGAGCCATCATGTCGCAGGACGACCTACTGTCCCAGGAAGAAATTGATGCTCTGCTGAAAGGGGTCAGCGGTGATGATGAACCCGCGCCATCCAACACTCAGCAGGGCGATGACGAGTCACGCATTCGTCCCTTTGATCCATCGACCCAGCATCGCGTCATTCGCGAGCGCCTGCATGCGCTGGACTTCATCAATGAACGCTTCGCGCGTTATTTTCGCACCGGGCTGTTCAACCTTATTCGCCGCAGTGCCGATATTACCGTTGAGTCCATGCAGTACCAGAGCTTCAGCGACTTCTCACGTAACGTGCCGGTACCTACCAACCTGAACCTGATTTCGATGAAACCCCTGCGCGGGTCGGCGCTGATTGTGTTTCCTCCCAACCTGGTTTTCATGGTGGTGGACAACCTCTTCGGCGGCGACGGACGCTTCGTGACCAAGTCGGACGGACGTGACTTCACCAATACCGAGCAACGCATCATCCAGCGCATGCTGAACCTCGCCATTGATGCTTACATGCAGGCTTGGAAGGTTGTCTATCCGCTGGATATCAACTTCCTGCGCTCCGAAGTTCAGTCAAAATTTGCCAATATTACCAATTCACCCAATGAAATCGTGGTGAACACCAAGTTCAACCTGGAAGTCGGTAACCTGGCCAGCAGCTTTCAAATATGCATGCCCTACGCCATGATAGAGCCGCTGCGTGACCTGCTCGCCAATCCGATCAACGACAGCAACCATGACCAGGACGGCTCATGGAACAAGCGTCTGGCTTCCGAACTCCGCCATCCTGAAGTGGATCTGGTCGCCGAGTTTGCTCACATCCCCAGCAAGATTGGCCAGATTATGGGGCTCAAGAAAGGCGATGTGCTGCCGGTCGATATCCCCGATACCGTCAGGGCCAACGTGGACGGTGTCCCGGTCATGGAATGCCGGTTCGGCAGCCAGAATGAGCAGCGCGCCCTGCGCGTACAGCGGATGTTTGATCATGCCGCCATGAACAACGTAGCGTCCAACGAGTCTTCCACCCGGTTGGAGCGACAGAAAGCCAAGGAACCCAAAGCATGACGGATCCCAACAACCCTGACGATCAGACACCGTCTGACGACCAGACACCTTCCGACGGCCACGACGCCGACAGCCAGCCGGAGGTGTCCGATGACGACTGGGCAGCCGCCATGGCTGAACAGGGCGTCAGTGATGACACCGATGCCGACGCAGCCTTCGATCAGGCGGCCTCGGCCCCCGAGGCGGCTTCTGCGGCTCCCGAACCCGATAGCGACGAAGACCCCTGGGCGGCGGCCATGGCCGAGCAGCAGGCTGCCGAAGAGCAGACCGAGGCAGCGGATACCGCGAGCGAAACAGAGAGTGCCCCCGAAGCCAAAGAGGCCAGCAGCGAGGTTTTCCCTCCGCTGTCCGGCGACCAGGCCGTGGGTACCTCGCGTGATCTTGAAATGATCATGGACATCCCGGTCAAGCTCACCGTCGAGCTGGGGCGCACCAAGCTGACCATCAAACAGCTGCTGGAGCTGGCGCAGGGCTCGGTGGTCGAGCTGGAAGGACTGGCCGGCGAACCCATGGATATCCTGATCAACGGCTACCTGATCGCCCAGGGGGAAGTGGTGGTCATTGAGGACAAGTACGGCATCCGTATTACTGAAATCATTACGCCGTCAGAACGCATCCACAAACTGAATCGATGAGCGCCGACACCGCTTCCAGCGATACCCTGAATAGCGTGGGCAGTAGTGACTCACTGCTGGGCATGGCGGCTCTGGGAAAAACCGCAGCAGCGCTTGCTCTGGTCATCGGCATTATCCTGCTGTGTACGCTGTTGCTCAAACGCTGGAACAAACGCCAGGCAAGACAGGGTTCCCACCTCCAGGTAATCGGCAGTACAGCCGTGGGCACACGTGAGCGCGTCGTGATTGTAGAAGTCGACGATACCTGGCTGGTGCTGGGCGTCGGAAGCGGTCGCGTCAATAAACTCCACGAGCGCCCGGCACCGGTGGCACCGCCAACCGATCAACCCCGGTCGGAAGGGGGCTTCCCCGCGCGCTTTGCCCAGGCGTTGCGCCAGCGCTACCAGTCGGCTGACGCAACCGACTCGGTACCCTACCGCTCCAATTCCGACGATACACTATGACGAACCGGGCGTTTTTGCTTTTCTCGCGCATGTCTCCCATCAATACGCCAATGATGGCGCTGATCCGACGTGCGGCCACCGCGGGACTGTTGCTGGCCGGGCTGGTGCTATCCACGGCGGCCGTGGCTCAGTCCATTCCCGGCCTTGAAACCCAGCCGCTGGATAACGGCGGCCAGGAATGGTCGCTATCGCTGAAGACCATGCTGTTCCTCAGCTCGCTGGCCTTTCTCCCGGCGATGCTGCTCATGATGACCAGCTTCACGCGTATCATCATTGTCCTCAGTCTGCTGCGAACGGCGATGGGCACGCAGGCAACGCCGCCCAACCAGGTCATGCTCGGCGTAGCCCTGTTTCTCACCTTTTTCATCATGGCGCCGGTACTCGACCAGGTCTATAACACTGCCTGGGTGCCTCTGACCGAAGATAAAATCAACATGGAAGAATTCCTGCGTCTGGCACAGGAACCGTTCCGTGAGTTCATGCTGGCGCAAACCCGCGAACCGGCGATCTCCCTGTTTGCTCGGCTGGCGGACATAGGCCCGCTGCAAAGTCCGGACGATTTGCCCATGCGTATTTTGCTGCCGTCGTTTGTGACCAGTGAGCTGAAAACCGCTTTCCAGATCGGTTTTACGATTTTTATTCCATTTTTGATTATTGACCTGGTCGTGGCCAGTACACTGATGGCGCTGGGTATGATGATGGTGCCACCGATTACCATCTCACTGCCGTTCAAACTCATGTTGTTTGTACTGGTAGATGGCTGGCAGCTGATCATTGGCTCAATGGCCGAAAGTTTTTACATGTAGCACGCCGCCATTTTTCCGCTGCTGCTACCTTGATGCTTCAGGAGGGCTTGCCATGACCCCGGAAATGGTAATGAGCATTGCGTACCAGGGCATGCGTGTCACCCTGTCCCTGGCCGGGCCCATACTGCTGTCCGCCTTGACCACGGGGCTGCTGATCAGCCTGATTCAGGCCGCCACACAGATCAACGAAATGACGCTGACATTCATCCCCAAGATT
This sequence comes from Vreelandella jeotgali Hwa, assembly GCF_000334215.1. Classification (GTDB taxonomy): domain Bacteria; phylum Pseudomonadota; class Gammaproteobacteria; order Pseudomonadales; family Halomonadaceae; genus Vreelandella; species Vreelandella jeotgali. The sequence goes on from NZ_AMQY01000002.1 coordinate 77,998, forward strand.
CTCGCCGTGTTCACCGTCCTCGTGCTGGCGGGCCCCTGGCTGTTGAAAATCATCACCGACTTTACCGAGCGCCTGTTTACCAGTATTCCCGGCATGGTGATGTAGCGCGTGATCGAAGTCACCTTTGCACAGCTGCAAGGTTGGCTTGTGGCGTTCCTCTGGCCGTTTGCGCGCATTACCGCGTTTATGGCAATGGCGCCGCTCTGGGGGCACTCAAGCGTTCCCAATCGGGTCAAGGTCGGGCTCGCCGGGGTGATCAGCATCATTATCGCGCCGGTACTGCCTGCTATGCCGGAAGCGCCGATCATGTCCTGGGCCAGCGTTGGCATCATTATCGAACAGATTGTGGTGGGCCTGGCGTTTGGCTTTGTCATGCGGATTATCTTCGCCGTTGTTCAAGCCTCGGGCGAATTTATCGGCCTGCAAATGGGGCTGGCGTTTGCCAGCTTTTTTGACGCGGCAAGCGGCACCAACATCATGGTGCTGTCGCGCATTCTGTACATGATCACATTGCTGATGTTTGTTGCGCTCAACGGCCATTTGATGGTGCTGGAAACCCTGGTCATGAGCTTTCAGACGCTGCCCATCGGCATGGACATGCTCAATGCCAACGCGTTTGAAATACTTGCCCGCTACGCCGGTACGGTATTTGCCTCCGGGATGCTGCTCGCCCTGCCGCTGGTCGGCTCGCTGCTGATCATCAACCTGGCACTGGGTATTCTCAATCGTTCCGCCCCCCAGCTGACGGTATTCAATATCGGCTTTCCCTCCTCGCTGACAGTGGGTATGACGCTCTTCATGGTGTTGATGACACACCTGGGCGACTTTCTGGAGCGTTTGTTCAGCCAGGGGCTGGAGTTCATGCAGGGCCTGATCGAGCTGCTCGCCCAGGTCAACTGAACCCGCTTCGTCCTGTAGGTGGCCAACAAAAACCCCGGCCATAAGCCGGGGCGCATCAGTCCATAAGTGCGGATTTATAAGTGCATCATGCAGGGATCAGCGCAACTGTTTGATCGCGCAGAGCTGCTAGCGCAGATAGTCAAACAGCGAGCTGCCCTTGATGTTTGCAAACGCCTGCTGAGAGGCCTGCATACCGACCTGACGCAGGCTGTATTCGGAAATCGCATCGACGAAGTCCAGATCGACCAGATCGGATAGCGTCTTGTCGTAGTTCTGCATACGGTTGGCGCCTACGCCATCGACAACGTCCAGCTCGTTGAGCCGTGCCCCGGCGGAGGCCCGTACGGTCAGCGCGTTATCCAGGGCGTTATCCAAATCACGCATGGAGGTTTTCATGGTGTTATGGAAAGCAGCCTCGTCGCTCTTGTCTTCGTTGGGGCTATCCAGCGCAGCGATGGCCTTTTCCATGGTGCCAAAGAGGTTGGCAGGATGCTCCTCGCTACCGGCCTGAGCCACTGTGATTTTATCCGGCTCGCTCTTTGTATCATTGGTACCACCCAACTTGGGCTCACCTTCCAGCGTGATACTTAAACCGCCAAACTCCAGCCGCTGCCCGCCTTCCTGATTGCCTTCATAATCTTCTTCATCCACCGGCGTACTATTATCAGTAAGATTTACGACGGTTACCTTCGTGTCGCCGCCTGATGACTCGCTGAATCTGATCTCGAAATCATCACCGTGACTATCGGCATTGACGTCTGTTACCTGAGGTCCGCTAAACGTGACAGTGCCTGTATTAACAGGCTTGTTATCATCATCCCTCGGTGTCTCGGCCACGTAGCCTGCACTGCTGGGGACGCTCTGAAATATGGACTCACCGTTTTCCGTGACCGGCATTTCACGCGAGGCATCAATACGCTGCTCTCTAGCACTGCTATCGCCGTTATACTCCACGTTGCCGTTGGCATTCTTGCTGAACGGTGGCGCATCGTCGGCGTAGCCGCCGAACAGATAGCGCCCGGTACCGTCGGTGGCGTTGGCCTGACCCAGCATGGTTTCGTAAATGCCTTTCATATCGCTGGCGATGGACTCCCGGTCTACATCGCTCAACGTATCGCTTGAGGCCTGTATCAGCAGCGTTTTGGCGCTGGTCACCGAGTCGCTCACGCTATTCAGAATGCTTTCGGTCTGGGACAGCGAGTTGCGCGCCGATACACGAGCATCGGCGTACTGCTGCGTCACTGCCTTGGACTGATCCACACCGACCGCGCGCGAAGCATCTTGGGGGTCATCAGACGGATTCACCACCCGCCGACCGCTGGCCATCTGCTCGTTGATCTTCATGAACTCTGCCTGCTGCCGGTTAATCGACGCAGCGCTTTGTTCATACATGGTGACGGAACTGATACGCATGACGTGAAACTCCCGGTTATCAGCGCAGGTTGAGGATGGTATCCAGCACCGTGGACGCCGTGTTGATCACCTTGGCGTTGGCCTGGTAATACTGCTGATACTGAATGAGGTTGGCCGCTTCTTCATCGAAGTTGACGCCGGACTCCGACTGCTGCACCGCTTCCAGCTGATCGGTCAGTCCCTGACGGGCTTCAAGATTGACCTCGGTGATATTGGTACGGTTGCCCACATCGCTGACCATCGAGCCATACGCCCCGCTCAGCGTAGCGCTTCCACCGACAATATCCTCGCTTTGCAGTTTCTGCATCGCCAGGGCGTTGCGGTTATCGCCGGACGATGCATCCCCTTCCTGCAGCTTAAGCGTCGAGTCCGATACCGAATCAAGCGTAAGGCTAATGCCGCCGATAGTGATTTCATCACCGGCTGACAAAGTAGCAGCGCTGGCACTTGCACCGGTGCCGTCTTGTACGACACCACTACCATCTACATCGCGCTTTTCACCGTTGACCATGATGGTCGAACCACTGAAGTTACCGAGTGACAGTTTCCCATTGTCGTCTAATTCCAGTTCAAGCGGGTCATCAGGACTGGCCAAGTTGGCAAATGCACCTTCGCCGCTCACTTTAACGTTGCTGACGTCTATCTTATCGCTATTGCCCATTTTGCTTTGTTCGATTTCGAAGCTACCTGCGGCAATCTTATCCAGATCGCCGATGGCAGTATCCATTCCGGATGCAGCTTGGCGGACGGGCTGAATCTCGAAGCTGTCCCCCTCGGAAAGGTTAGCGTTATCAAACGACAATTTTACGCCACCAAAATTCAGCGTCTCGTTGTCGTAGCTAACATCGTCTGCTTTGACCACCTCGCCGGTATCTTTACGCACGACTTCAAAATCGCCCTTTCCATTAGGTCCGCTGCCACCATTATTATTAGTAACGGTCACGGTATAGTCAGTCGCCTTGAGCTGACCGATCTTATCGCTATCAAACTCCACGGACGTCAGCAGGTCACTGTCGCTATTACTCGCATTTCCATAGCCTTCTGGAGAGCGCACCTCGAAGAAATCTTTGCCCTGCTCGCCGTTCAGATCCACCCCCTGTTGATGCTGTTCGTTGAACTTCATCGATAGCGACACCGCCAGCTGGCCGATCTGGTTTTGCGTTTTATCCAGCGTTTCCGCGCGGAATGACATCAGCCCGCCGAGCGAGCCGCCCTGAATGGTATCTTCCGCAAGCTCGACCGTATTACCACCACCGTCTTCATAGCCCACCACGATGCGCTGGGGATCGGCATCGGATTTCACGGCCTCGAGCTTGAACGAGTCGGTACCGGTCACCAGCGGCTGACCGTTGGGCAAGCTGACCTGGTATGTCTTGCCGTCCTGGATATTCAGGCGCGAATCCATCCTCTCATTGAGGTTCGAGACCAGCTCGTCGCGCTGGTTGAGCAGGCTGTTGGGGGCTTCTCCGTTGCGTGCACGCGCCAGCGAAATTTCGCGGTTGGAATCGGCAATCTGCTGAGTGATGTTGTTGACTTGGGTAACTTCGTCTTCAATTTGGCCGTTGATGTTGCTCTGCATGTCCTGCAGGTAGCTGTCGAAAGAGCGGAACTGCGCCCCAAGGGTATCCGCAGTGCCTTTTAAGCCTTGGCGCGAGGCCGGGTCGGAGGGGGAACTGGCCAGATCTTCAATGGAGGAAAAAAAATCCTGCATCAACGGCGCCAGACCGGCATCTCGATCAGCCAAGAGGTCATCAATCTGTGAAATCTGGCCGTTATAGGTTTCCAGTGCGCTGGATTCGGTTTTGGCACTGTTCAACTGAGTAGCGACGTACTGGTTGAACTGGCGTTCGATACCGTCAACCTGAACGCCCGACGTCCCCGCCGAGCCCTCACCCAGCTGGGTGATCTCGCGGTTAAACCCCGGCGTAAACACGTTGCTGATGTTGTTACTGGTGGTGTTGAGGGCGTTCTGCGCCGCGTTGAGGCCGCTTAGCCCGGTAGAAAACATGCTCATGGTGTCATCCTTTAAGCCGATAGCTATATCAATCGGCACTGCGCAGAAAAACTTGAATAATTCCCCGCCTCCGGCTTGGAGCCGCAGACCCGACCAACCGCCACAGCAACCGTGTTAGCGCGCCTTTGCCAGTGTATCGGCGGCGGGGTCTTCCATACTGTCCATAACGTCAATCAGTTTGGCGGCATAGCGTGGGTCGGTGGCATAGCCGCCCTGCTGTAGCGCTACGGCCGCACGACGGGCGTCAGGGGCATTGACGACGCCCGAGTAGCGCGGGTTATTGCCGACCAGATTGCCATAGTCGGTCAGCGCGTGTTCGAAGGAATCATAAACACGGAAGCTGTCCACTTTTTCGATACGCCGACCGTCAATATATTCGTGCGTGGTAACGTCGGTTGTCTCGCCCTGCCAGCGGCTTCCCGCCTTGATGCCGAACAGGTTATGGCTGTTGCGCCCATCATCGGTAGCGATTTCATGGCGCCCCCAGCCGGTTTCCAGTGCGGCCTGGGCCAGAATAAGCCGAGAGGGCACGCCGGTTGTATCGCTGGCCGCTGTGGCCGGGGCTTCCAACGCCTGCATGAACTGCTGTACGTGAGCCGGTGAGGAGGGGTCTGCCGGTATCCGGGACGTTTCACGCTCTTCCGGCGTCTGCCGCACTGCCTCCAGCTCATTGAAGAAGGTATTACCTGCGCTACCGGCAGGGCCTGATCCGTTTGGCACCGGCCGATCACTGGCTTGCACCGTGGAGAGGGAACCATCCAGCTCACGGGGCGTGCCGTGCGGAATACCCGCAATCAGCGATGAATCGCTCGCCGAACCGCTCTCCGTTCCTGCGTCGGAGCTACTCGGCCCCAGGGCCCCGCGCTTCTCGAGCTGGTCGACCAGCGCATCTGCAAGCCCGACCCCACGCGACGCCACGACCTGTGACCATTGCTTATCCATCATCGACTGATACGAATCCAACGCCTTGCTGTCCATCAAGCCGGAATCGGGAATCGTCTCGCGCATGCTCTTGACCATCATCTGTACGAACATGGCTTCAAACTGCTGTGCGGCGCCTTTAACACCTTCTTTGGGATCCGTGCGTGCGGTGTGCTGCATGCGCTGAAAACCCTGCATATCCAACGCGAACTGGTCGGTCATGTCATGGTTGATACTCATCAAATCACCTCCAGCTCGGCGCGCAGCGAGCCGGATGCCTTGAGGGCTTCCAGAATGGACATGAGATCCTGGGGCGTTGCGCCCAACTCGTTCAGCGCATTGACGACCTTCTCCAGATCCGCCCCTTCCACCGTTTGCAGATAGGCTTCCTGCTGCTCGATATTGATATCAGAGTCCTGCACCACGGTTGTTTCACCGTCGCCCAGAGCGTTGGGCTGGCTCACACCGAACTGCGAATCGATCATGATGGACAGGTTGCCGTGTGCCACCGCGGCCTTGCGCAGGGTGACGCCATTGTTCATGACCACCGAGCCGGTCCGGGAATTGATCACAACGCGAGCCGGCGCCCGGGTCGGCGTTACATCGACTCTTTCCACCCGCGCCATAAAGCTGACGCGAGCGTTATCATTGGCCGGACCATCCAGCGCGATCACACCGCCATTGCGCGCATAGGCCACACCGCGACCGAATTCGTTGTTGATCGCCGTCACCATACGCTGGGCAGTGCCGAAATCCGCCTCGTCCAGCTGCAGTTCCAGGGTGCCGCCGTTGGCGCCCAGATTCAGCGGGACTTCCTGTTCCACCAGGGCCCCGTTGGGAATACGACCCGACGCCTGCTGATTGATCTGCACGCTACTGCCGCCGGCTTCAGCGCCGGCGCCACCTACCAGCATATTGCCCTGCGCCATGGCATAGGTATCGCCGTTGGCACCTTTCAGCGGCGTCATCAATAGAGTGCCGCCGCGCAGGCTGCGCGCATTGGCGACCGACGAGACAACGATATCCAGCCGCTGGCCGGAGCTCGCAAACGGCGGCAAGTCGGCGGTCACCATCACCGCCGCCACGTTACGCAGCTGCAGGTTGGTGCCTTCCGGAATACTGACGCCCAGCTGCGACAGCATGTTCGCCAGGCTTTGGCTGGTAAACGGCGCCTGAGTCGTCTGGTCACCGCTGCCGTCGAGCCCGACGACCAGGCCATAGCCGGTCAGCTGGTTGTCGCGCACGCCGGCAAAGGTCGCCAGCTCGCGGATGCGCTCGGCCTGTGCGGCCGGCGTCCAGCTCAACGCAAGCACCGTCGTCAGCATCAGTGCCAACGCCATGAGCCGCGACAGCCACCTGGTCGGCCGATGCAGTCCGGTGCTTATACAGAGTTTTGCGTCAGCTCGCATTGCGTATCCGTTTATCAGTCTGCTGCCTGCTGGCGCCGGGTGGTCAGAAAGGCGACACGTTGAGGAAAATGCGCTGCAGCCAGCCCATGCTTTGCGCTTCGTTGATATAGCCATCGCCCACATACTCGATTCGCGCATCGGCCACCTTGGTGGATGGCACGGTGTTCTGTGCCGTTACGGTGCGGGGGTCCACCACGCCGGAAAAGCGGATGAACTCGGTGCCCTGATTGATGGCAATCTGTTTTTCACCGCGAACCCGCAGGTTGCCGTTATTCAGAAGCTCGAGTACCGATACGGTAATCGTGCCGGTAAACGTATTGTTGGCGGTTGAGCCGCCGCCGCCCTCAAAGTCGCTTTCGCCGGAGACCTCGAAACCGTATTCCTGAAGTTTGTCGATCGCGTCAGGCAAATCGGCCATATCCAGGCTGGCGCTGCCGCTGCGATCGGCGCTGGATTGGGAATTCTTGCTCGCGCTGACTTTTTCATTGAGCTTGATGGTCAGGATATCACCGACGGCATTGGGTCGGCGGTCTTCAAACAGCGCCTGGACGCCCTGACGCGGCTGGTAGATCGAGCCGTTGGGCACCGGCGGCGGACGATCGACCACATCAATGCGTTCCTGCTCACCGACCACCGAGGCATGGGGGATCTGTGCACAGCCTGTCAGCACCATCAGCGCTACAACCGTCAGCCCGGCGGCCAGGCGACGGCCACAAAACAACAAATGCCGCATGGAGGGCCTCTGAAACATGACCTTACAACTGGCTCAAGCGGGCCAGCATTTCATCGCTGGTGGTAATCGCCTTGCTGTTGATCTCGTAAGCGCGCTGGGTCTCGATCATGCTGACCATTTCTTCAACCACGCTCACGTTCGAGGTTTCCACATAGCCCTGCATCAGGTTGCCCGTGCCGTTCATTCCGGGAGCATTTTGCGTGGGGGCGCCCGATGAGCCGGTTTCCAGATAGAGGTTGCCGCCGATGCTCTCCAGCCCGGTCGGGTTGGTAAACGAGCTCAGGTTGATCTGACCCACTTCGTTATCGACCGGATTACCCGGCTCGCGCACGCTGACAGCACCGTCTTCGCCGATGGAAATCGACAGCGCATCATCGGGAATGAACACCGCCGGCTCCAGCGGATAGCCGTTGGCATTGACCATCTGGCCGTTTTCATCCAGCTGGAAACTGCCGTCGCGGGTATAGGCCGTAGTGCCGTCGGGCATCAGCACTTCAAAAAAGCCGTCGCCTTCTATGGCCATATCCCGGGAGTTTTTCGTCTGCTCGATACTGCCCTGGGTATGCAGCCGCTCGGTCGCAACCGGCCGCACGCCGGTACCCACCTGCATGCCCGAGGGCAGGCGGTCCTGGGTGTTGTTCTGCGCGCCGGGCTGGCGCATGTTCTGGTACAGCAGATCTTCGAAGACCGGCCGCGAGCGCTTGAAACCGTTGGTGCTGACGTTGGCCAGATTGTTGGAAATCACATCCAGCTTGGTCTGCTGACCTTCAAGCCCCGTCTTGGCCGTCCAGAGTGAGTTGATCATGGTGTTTCCTTGGTCGTTAGGCGGTCATCAGCTCATTGAGAGAATGCCGTTGGCCCGCTGGGCATTCTCGTCGGCGGTGCTGATCACCTTCATCTGCATGTCATAGCGCTTGGCCACATCAATCATGGATACCATGGCGTCAACCGCGCTGACGTTACTGCCTTCCAGCGTTCCATTAACCAGCTTGGCGGTGTCATCCGCTGCAAGCACGCCCGGCACGCCGTTGGCATTTTCCGGCGCGCGGAACAGGCCGTCGTCACCGCGCTTGAGGCCATCGGCCTCGGGCGTTACCAGCTTGACACGCCCGATGTTCACCAGCGCCTCCGGACCCGATCCCTGGGGGATAGCACTGATGGTGCCATCGGCGCCGATGGACGCCTCCGCCCCCTGCGGCACATTGATCGGCCCGGCATCGCCGACCACCGGCCGCCCGTGGTTCATCAGGATACCGTCGGCATCCAGCTGCAAATCACCGGCGCGCGTGTAGCCTTCGCTGCCGTCATCGGCCTGCACCGCCATCCAGGCATTTCCCTTCATGGCCACGTCCAAGGCCCGTCCGGTACGCTCAAGCGGACCCTGAGAGAAGTCGGTACCGGGCGTGGTCGTCACCGCCGAGGTACGCGTCGGCAGCCGCGCCTCGCCCTGTACCGGCACCGAGCGCACGGCGTCCAGCTGGGCACGAAAGCCGGTGGTCGAGACGTTGGACAGATTATGGCTCACCACCGACTGCTGATTCATGCTGTGTTGGGCACCGCTCATGGCGGTATAAAGCATCCGGTCCACGAATGACTCCTTACCTCAAAGAGCGTTGCATTACATATTAATGATGGTCTGCAGCAGCTCGTCCTGGGTGGTGATGGTCTGGGAGTTGGCCTGGTAGGCGCGCTGGGACACAATCATATCCACCAGCTCTTCGCCCATATCCACATTGGAGGTTTCGATGGCACCGGGCTCAATCAGGCCACGCTGACCGCTACCGGGCGTCCCCACCAATTCCTGGCCGGAGGCACCGGTCGCCGACCAGAGGTTATCCCCTTCGGGCTTGAGCCCTTCCGGATTACGAAAGTCGGCCAATGCAATTTGCCCCGCTGCGCGCGACTCTTCATTGGAGTAGTTCCGCACGATAGTGCCGTCGTCTTCGATGGTCGTACCCACCAGCGAGCCGGCGGCATGGCCACCTTGAGTGATATCATCGACAGTGGAGTCCTTGGCAAACTGGCTAGCTTTGCTGAAGCTAAGCTCAACATTCAACTCTTCAAATGAACCACCGCTACTTGCAAACTCCTTATCGTCCAACTTTAAAGCAGCAGAGTCGTATTTATCTAGAGTACCGTCTTTATTGAACTCCAAACTGCCCAGATCATCGACTTCATAAACTTTTGCATCATCAGGACCACCACTTACTTTACCCTTTATCTCCCATTTATTGCTTCCATCTTTATCTTTAATAAAATACATATTTAGATTGCGCGCATTACCCTGAGAGTCGTACACGGTAGCATTAGTTGAAAAGCTGTAAGTTTCAGAGTCAGAGCTATCAAATTTAGCAGTATCCAACCCTTTCTCGCCGGAGTTAAGGTTAAGATTAATACCTAGCGATGTTGTAGCCTTGGCCTCCATATCACCAGCATCAATACTTAAGGCCTCAACGTTACCGCCTGCCTGAATATTACCTTCAGCATCAGCGCCATAGCCCATAATACGAGCTCCCTGGGCGTTGACCAGTTCGCCGTCAGCAGTCAAAGTTAGCTGACCGTTACGCGAGTAACCGACTTCGCCGCCGGGCTGCTGAAAACGGAAAAACCCCTCACCGGAAATAGCCAGGTCCATGTTGCGGCTGGAAGACTCCACGTTGCCCTGGCCAAAATTCTGCAACACCGTGGATACCTTGGTACCCAGCCCGATTTTGGATTCGGCAAACACATCGGCAAACTGGACGTTGGAGCTTTTGAAACCCACCGTTTGCGAGTTGGCAATGTTGTTGCCGATGGCACCCAGTTTTTCCTGCTGCGCGTTAAGTCCGCTAAGCGCCTGTGAAAAGCTCATCTGCTATCTCCCGAGAAAAAGCTGAAACGATTGTATTAGGTAGCCCGTATCAAAGAACCTGTTTGATATCGTCCATGGCGACCTGGCCGTAAACGCCGCCCAGATCAAGACGTACGTCCTCGCCTGCCTGGGCGGGGGTTACACCCTGCACCATGGCGTAGTTCAGCGCCGACGAAGAAACATCGTTACCTTCGGCATCAACGGCTTCTATCGACACGTTATAGGAGCCCTCCGGTACAGCCACATCGTCGTTGGTCTCGCCGTCCCAGGGGAAGGATTCCACTCCGGCATCCAACCCCTTCACCTTCTCGGTATAAACGGGCTCACCGGACTGGTTGGTAATGGTGATATCCACTTCCGCCGCCGGCTTGTCCAGGTCAATACCAAACGGCGTTGCGTTTGTCTGCTCTTCACCTTCCTCGTTTTCAACCGTGCTCACCTTGACATTATTGCCGGGCACCAGCACCGCGTTACCGATCAGCCCCGAGGCTTCGATCATCTGCGAGGCGTCTACCTGCTCGGTGATGCCGTTGAGCGTATCGTTAAGGTTCTCGATGCCGCTGACGGTGTTGATCTGGGCCAGCTGCGATGTCATCTCCTTGTTTTCCATCGGATTCATCGGGTCCTGGTTCTGCAGCTGAGTCACCAGCATGGTCATGAAGCTTTCACGCAGCTCGCCCGACTGACTGTTGTTCAGTTTCGCACCACCGCTTTGCGCATTGACATTCGAAAGAACGCTGGGATCGATATTCATGGTTTACCCCTGGCCGATGCGTAAGGTCTGCATCAGCATTTCTTTACTGGTGTTGAACACTTCCACGTTCGCCTGGTAGGAGCGCGAGGCGGAAATCATGTTGGTCATTTCTTCTGCCGGCTCGACGTTGGGCTTGGCGACGTAGCCGTCTTCATCGGCGGCGGGATGGTCGGGCCGGTATTCCATATTCAGAGGCGACGGGTCTTCGACCACATCGGTAACACGGACCCCGCCTACGCCGTAGCGCGTGTCCTGTGCCTGGCTTTGGAACATGGCCTGTTTGGCGCGGTAGGTTTCACCCTCGGGGCCGGCCACGCTATCGGCATTGGCCATGTTGCTGGCAGTGATATTCATGCGCTGCGACTGGGCACTCATGGCCGAGCCGGCAATATCAAAAGTGGAAAACATCGACTGGCGATCTCCTTTATTCGGGTTGCATGGCCTTTTGCAGCCCCTGGATACGGCTGTTGATCATGGACAGCCCTGCCCGGTAATTCACGGCGTTATCGGCAAAAGCGGTACGCTCGCGGTCCATGTCGACCGTGTTGCCGTCAAGGCTGGGCTGGTCGGGGATGCGATACAGCAAGTTTGCCTGCTGCGCACCGCCCCATTCCGGTCCCTGGCCGGCAATGTGACGCCCGGACGTACGCTCAAGCGCCAGGCCGCCTTCGCTGTGCGACACATCCGTCGATTCGCCGGCTTTTTTCAGCTCGCTGGCAAAATCGATGTCGCGCGCCTTGTAGCCGGGCGTGTCTGCGTTGGCGATATTGGCAGCCAGGACGTCGTGGCGTGCCTTGCGCAGTGATAGCGCCTGCTGTGGGAAGTCAAAGGCAGACTCAAGCTGATCAATCATGCCGGTTCTCTGCAATAGTCAGGGTTAACACGGTATTGTCTGATGATTCACGATACGCGCCAGGCTGTCATGCCAAAGCACGAAACAGGCATTTTTTCCGCCAGCATTTCAGGCAATGCCCGGACCGAGGGCCTTCTATACTAGCGTAAAAGGGCCTATCCTGGCAGCCTGTGCCCACGCCCACCACCCTTTTGCAGCCCAATATGCTTATGCTTTCCCGCGTTTTATTCCGGCTGGCCGACGCTTCCGGCGTTTTTTTGCCGGCCGCGCTTTACCGGCCATGCTTTTGGCTCATCGTTCTGGCGCTATTCGTACCCGCCGCCGCATCGGCGGATAACGACAACGAGGCGTTGATGCAGGATGTTCAGCAGTTCCTGCACGAGAAAACCCGGCCTCTGGGTGAAGAGGTGGTTATCGATCTGACGCCGCCGTCACCGCACCTGCCCGAATGCGTTGATCCCGAACCGTTTCTGCCCAATGCCGATGCCTCCCCGCTGGGGCGTGTCAGCATTGGCGTGCGCTGCGGCCAGCAACAACAACGCCAGGTGCGCTACATGCGCGCGCAGGTCGATGTCATCGGCGACTACGTCGTTGCGGCCGACGACCTGCCTCGAGAAACACGTATTACCCCGGCCATGCTGGAAACGCAGTCCGGCAATCTGAGCGAGCTATCGCCGCGTACGCTTACTCAGGAGGATGCAGTGGTGGGTCAGATTACCCGGCAACCGATTCGCAGCGGCAGCGCGTTTCAGTCGCAGGACGTTCGCGCTCCGCTGATGGTCCGGCGCGGCGACGACGTCAAGGTCATCGCCCAGGGCGAAGGATTTCGCGTTTCCCGGGAAGGCGAGGCCATGGAAGACGGCAGCAAGGGCGAACAGATTCGGGTTCGTTTCGGCCAGCGCGATATTCGTCGTGCACGCGTGGTTGGCGACGACCTTTTGGCCATCGATTTCTAGCGCCGAGCGTGACTGCTCCCCACCCTAAGCGCTGACGCGCCACGGGTGGGGCTTCCCACTTCAACGGCTGCTACCGACAACGTGCCGGCTTTACGCGAGCCTCAATGGGCAGAGACGGACAGCCCTGCCGTCTTTAACTGCTGGATACCTTGATGCTTGATGTTCAGCGCGGCGTTAATATCCCGATCATGGCGTGTATGACAGGTGGGGCACGCCCACGACCGGAGATGTAGCGGCATCATATCCATTTTGTGCTGGCATGCGTGACAGGTTTTGGAACTGGCAAACCACGGGTCAAGTTTGACCAGGTGTTTTCCCTTTTCCTCTGTCTTGTACGCCAGTTTTGCCATCAAGGCATGCCAGGACGCATCACCGATGTGCCTGGCGAGCCTGGCATTTTTCATCATGTTTTGGACTTTCAGTGTCTCGACGATCACCGCTTGGTTGTCGTCAACGATCTGCCGAGACAGTTTGTGCTGGAAATCCTTGCGGGCATTAACCACCCGCTCGTGAGCTTTGGCGACGAGCAGGCGAGCCCTGGCTCGCTTCGCACTGCCTTTTTGCTTGCGCGACAACGCCTGCTGTTTGCGCTTGAGGTTTCTCTGCGCCTGCTTGAGGAAGCGCGGGTTGGCCGTTTTATGGCCGTTTGAATCAATGACAAGGTGCGAAAGCCCCATATCGAGGCCAACAACGCCGGCTGTATCGACTGCCTTGAGCGGAGCCGGTGCTGCCTGTTCGGTTTCAAACAACAGTGCGGCGTAATGCTTGCCGGTGACGGTGCGCGACAGCGTGATGCTCTTGAGCTTGCCGTCCATCGGGCGATGAATACGCGCCCTGATGGCCTTGAGCTTGGGCACCTTGATCCAGTTGTCGCCGTGCCTGACGTTGACGCAGTGGTAGCTGGACTGCCGGCCCCGCTTGCTTTTGAAGCGCGGATAACCGGCTTTTTGTTTGGGGTCGAAAAAGCGCTGAAACGCCTGGTCGAGATGGATGCACGCCTGTTGAAGTGCTATTGAGTCCGCCTTTTTCAACCAGTCGTATTTTCGAGATTTCTTCGCCACCGGCAATAGCTTCTTGATGTCATGTTTGGCATTCAATGACTCGCCGTGACGCCGGTAGCGATGCGACATGATGCGAAGGCCGGCATTATACACAAAGCGCACCGAGCCGAACTGGCGGTTGAGTAACGACGCCTGTTCAGCGGTGGGGTAAATACGTACTTTGATGGCCTTAAGCATGTCAGTGCTCACTGCTATAATGCCTATAAATTAAGGTATAAAATGGAGAAAAGCAAGTGAGTGTACAAGAAGACTACCGACTAGGTAGGCACAGCGTCACGCGGCTGGTTGTTCACCTCATCTTCATAACGAAGTATCGCCGCAAGGTGTTCGACGGCTACATGATCGGCCAGCTTCAGGAGGCGTTTGAGTCTGCTTGTGAAAAGCTCGACTGCCGCATCCTTGAGTTCGATGGCGAGCAAGGTCACGTCCATTTGCTCGTGGAATATCCGCCGAAGCTGTCGATCAGCGTACTGGTCAACAACTTGAAGTCCACGTCGTCTCGACGCGTGCGTTACCTGAATACGCATATCCCGCGTTTGAGCAAAAACGCCGCGCTGTGGTCGCGGTCGTATTTCGCCTGTAGTGCAGGCGGCGCCACTATCGAGACGCTTAAAGCCTATGTTCAGGGGCAGAAGACATCAGAATAGAACTGCTTCGCAGTTCCCGCTTGTATCTCCGCCCGCATTGGGGCGGAGGTTTACGCGGATTTTTGCTAAAGTTTCCGCGCTCAGTGCCGATAGATTAAGCCAACCGGCGCAGGGCGCCATTGATGCTAGCGGAGGCCAACAGCGTGAAAATCAATCATCTCAATTCGCTGGTGAACCCGAACCAGACACACCAGCGCGGCGACCCTCAGGGTCCCCGCGCTGACAGGGCAACAGGCGCCTCGCCGGCGTCGTCAGGGGTTGATGCATCCCAAGTTCGTCAGCAGCCTGTCGACACCAGCCAGGACATTGACACGGCAAAAGTGGAAGAAATACGCTCGGCGATCCGCAACGGCGAGCTGGAAATTCATGCCGACCGCATCGCCGAAGGACTCCTTGCCAATAACGGCGAGGATTAACAGGAGACGCTTTTATGGGCCTTTCCCGACTGCTTACCGATCAGATCACGCGACTTGATCAGCTGATATCGCTGATGGAAAACGAGCGCCTGATATTAACGCAAGGCGACATTGACGGTAACCGGTTGGTCGAGCTGGCCGATGAAAAGCAGGCTCTGCTCGAAAAGCTGGATGAAGCAGAAGCCCTGCGTCGCAGCGTTCAGCAACGCTTGGGCTATGATGACAGCGCAGACGGCGCCCGCCGGGCGGCACTGGATGCAGGCTGCCGGAAAGACTGGCAAGCGCTACTGGAAAAAAGCGAGCGAGTGGCGCACCTTAACGAACTATCGGGTGAAATGCTGTCCCTGCGCATGAACCATAACCAGAAGATGCTCAACTACATTCGCCAGGTTGCCGAAAAAACGCTTTACAAGCCCGACGGTCGCAATAAGGCTCGCCCCGGCCGGGTCAATGTCTCCGCTTAACGCCTGCGAAAATCACGATTCAAGCAGTTTCTGCCCGCTAAACCTTCCTGCCTCGTTTTTTATATCAGCCGCCAAGGCTGGACAATCCTTTTACAGAGCTGTTCAATAAAGTGAGCTAGTAACGCTTCTGTTGAATATTTCTATTTGAGGATGCCATGTTCGACCACCTTCCCGATGGCTTTACGGGTGTCATCACCGGCGCCGGCGGCGGCATCGGTCAAGCCGTTATCCGAGCATTGCTGGACTCTTCACAGCCCGGCCGTGTTATCGCCGTTAGCCGACAGACACCAACAGCTCTGCAGGATATTGACGATGCGCGACTGACGACGCTGGCTCTGGACCTCACCCGGGAAGGCGGTCGCCTTGCCCTGCAACAATACCTGGACAGCGAGCCGATACATCTGCTTTTCAATGCCCTGGGAACGCTACACGATGAACAGCGGGGAATACGCCCGGAGAAGCGCCTGGAGCAGCTCGATGCAGAGTCACTCATGCATCTTATGCACGTCAACGCCTCAACCCCGAGCTTGCTGCTGGCAACGCTCAAGTCTTCTCTGCAGGGAAAACACCCGGTTATTGTTACCAGCCTTTCAGCCCGCGTCGGCTCCATCGGTGATAACGGCTTTGGCGGCTGGTACAGCTACCGGGCCAGCAAGGCCGCGCACAACATGCTGATGAAAACAGCATCGATTGAGCTGACTCGACTTAATAAAGAGTCAATCGTTCTCTGCCTGCACCCGGGCACCACGGATACGCCGCTCTCCGAGCCTTTTCAGGCGCGGGTGCCCGAAGGCAAGCTGTTTTCGCCGGCATTTGTCGCCCAACGCCTGATTGAGGTTATAGCAGCGCGCACGCCCGAGGATACCGGCAGCTTCCGGGATTGGGACGACAATATCGTCGAATGGTGAATATCAATATTGATAGCTAGCCGCCTTACATAGACGACCCCGTATAAAACCCGCGCACACAAAAAACCCGGCACTCGGCCGGGTTCTCTGCACTGTACGTGCCTGACGATGACCTACTCTCGCATGGGGAGACCCCACACTACCATCGGCGCTGGGCGGTTTCACGGCTGAGTTCGGCATGGGTTCAGGTGGTTCCCGCCCGCTATGGTCGTCAGGCATGACCGGTCGTATATCAAGCTGCTGTGACACGTCTCGCGTATCCGACGGTGTTGCGTCTCTCGTTGTCCTGCGACCCGACCCCTTGGGTGTTATAGGGGCAAGCCTCACGGGCCATTAGTACCGGTTAGCTCAACGCCTTGCAGCGCGTCCACACCCGGCCTATCAACCAGCTCGTCTTGCTGGGCCCTTCAGGAGGCTCACGGCCTCGGGGATGTCTCATCTTGAAGGGGGCTTCCCGCTTAGATGCTTTCAGCGGTTATCCCGTCCGCACTTAGCTACCCGGCAATGCCACTGGCGTGACAACCGGAACACCAGAGGTGCGTCCACTCCGGTCCTCTCGTACTAGGAGCAGCCCTTCGCAAACATCCTGCGCCCACGGCAGATAGGGACCGAACTGTCTCACGACGTTCTAAACCCAGCTCGCGTACCACTTTAAATGGCGAACAGCCATACCCTTGGGACCGACTTCAGCCCCAGGATGTGATGAGCCGACATCGAGGTGCCAAACACCGCCGTCGATGTGAACTCTTGGGCGGTATCAGCCTGTTATCCCCGGAGTACCTTTTATCCGTTGAGCGATGGCCCTTCCATGCAGAACCACCGGATCACTAGAACCTGCTTTCGCACCTGCTCGACGTGTCTGTCTCGCAGTCAAGCACCCTTGTGCTCTTGCACTCACTGCACGATGTCCAACCGTGCTGAGGGTACCTTCGTGCTCCTCCGTTACACTTTGGGAGGAGACCGCCCCAGTCAAACTACCCACCACACACGGTCCTCGATCCGGATCACGGATCGGAGTGAGAACGCCCATGATGCCGGGCTGGTATTTCAAGGGTGGCTCCCCCCGGTCTGGCGACCGGGGTTCCATGCCTCCCAGCTATCCTACACAGGCATCATCAGCGTCCAGTGTGAAGCTATAGTAAAGGTTCACGGGGTCTTTCCGTCTGGCCGCGGGTACACCGCATCTTCACGGCGATTTCAATTTCACTGAGTCTCGGGTGGAGACAGCGTGGCCGTCATTGCGCCGTTCGTGCAGGTCGGAACTTACCCGACAAGGAATTTCGCTACCTTAGGACCGTTATAGTTACGGCCGCCGTTTACCGGGGCTTCGATCAAGCGCGTCGCCGGAGCTAACGCCATCACTTAACCTTCCGGCACCGGGCAGGCGTCACACCCTATACGTCCGCTTGCGCGTTGGCAGAGTGCTGTGTTTTTAGTAAACAGTTGCAGCCACCTGGTATCTTCGACCGCCTTCCGCTCGACCCGCGAGGGGCGTCACGGCGTGGCGGCGTGCCTTCTCCCGAAGTTACGGCACCATTTTGCCTAGTTCCTTCACCCGAGTTGTCTCAAGCGCCTGGGGATTCTCACCCTGACCACCTGTGTTGGTTTGGGGTACGGTCGCACTGTATGTAGAGCTTAGAGGCTTTTCCCGGAAGCGTGGCATCAATGACTTCAACACCGGAGTGTCTTCGTCTCGTGTCTCGGCCCGGGAGAACCGGATTTGCCTGATTCTCCAGCCTACGCACTTTCACCGGGACAACCGTCGCCCGGCTCACCTAGCCTTCTTCGTTCCCCCATCGCCATACAGTCCGGTACGGGAATATTGACCCGTTTCCCATCGACTACGCCTTTCGGCCTCGCCTTAGGGGCCGACTCACTCTGCTCCGATTAGCGTCGAACAGAAACCCTGGGTCTTCCGGCGAGGGCGTTTTTCACGCCCTTTATCGTTACTCATGTCAGCATTCGCACTCGTGATACCTCCAGCGGACTTCTCAATCCACCTTCGTCGGCGTACACGACGCTCCTCTACCACGCATCCGACGGATGCGTCCGTAGCTTCGGTAACCGGTTTAGCCCCGTTACATCTTCCGCGCAGGCCGATTCGACCAGTGAGCTATTACGCTTTCTTTAAAGGATGGCTGCTTCTAAGCCAACCTCCTGGCTGTCTGAACCTTCCCACTTCGTTTCCCACTGAACCGGTATTTGGGGACCTTAGCTGACGGTTTGGGTTGTTGCCCTTTCCACAGTGGACGTTAGCACCCACTGTGTGTCTCCCACGCTCGCACTCACCGGTATTCGGAGTTTGCCTCGGGTTGGTAAGTCGGGATGACCCCCTAGCCGAAACAGTGCTCTACCCCCGGCGGTGATACGTGAGGCGCTACCTAAATAGCTTTCGAGGAGAACCAGCTATCTCCGGGCTTGATTAGCCTTTCACTCCGACCCACAGCTCATCCCCTCATTTTTCAACATAAGTGGGTTCGAGCCTCCAGTTGCTGTTACGCAACCTTCACTCTGGCCATGGGTAGATCGCCCGGTTTCGGGTCTATTGCCGGCAACTGTGCGCCCTGTTAAGACTCGCTTTCGCTACGCCTCCCCTCGTCGGTTAAGCTCGCTACAGACAATAAGTCGCTGACCCATTATACAAAAGGTACGCGGTCA
>NZ_AMQY01000003.1 GCF_000334215.1 Vreelandella jeotgali Hwa
ACACCCTGTTAAATCTCTGTCAACGACGATGAAAAATAAAACCAAACCAAGACATCGTGTAACCGACTGACAGGCAAGGCTTTTTCAGGCCCTGCACCGCCGGCAACGCGGGGCGTCGCCGGCAGCGGATGCGTACTATAAGGGCTGTGGAGGTGGTTGGCAAGGGGACGCCAAAAAGAAATCGGAATTTTGCTGTGGTAAGGCGCGAAAAAGCATTTCGGTCTGGCCGGCGCGTACGGGTAAACTGATGCCACCGCTTAATTGCATGATGCCCCAGCCTGCCAAAGGCTGCCATTTACCTGACTCAGGGAGCCCACCTGGATGAACCCGCACCTGCTTTCCGTTGACACGCTTGACCGGGACCGCGTTGACCACCTGTTGCGTGTTGCGGCACGCATGGAACCCATTGCCGGCCGGCGTGAAACAACGCGCGCATTGGAAGGTGCCGTGCTCGGCAACCTGTTTTTTGAAGCCAGTACGCGCACCCGGGTCAGCTTTCATGCGGCGTTCTGCCGCCTGGGCGGCAGCGTCTGCGACACTACCGGCTTCACCTTCTCGTCGATGGCCAAGGGGGAGTCGCTTTACGATACCAGCCGCGTCATGAGCGGCTACTGCGATGCCATCGTCATGCGTCATCCCGAGCAGGGCTCGGTCGCCGAGTTTGCCGATGCAACCAACGTGCCGGTTATCAACGGCGGTGACGGGGCCGGCGAGCACCCCAGCCAGGCACTGCTGGACCTTTACACCATCGATAAGGAGTTTGCGCAGCTAGGTAAAACGCTGGCCGGGGCGCATATCCTGCTCACCGGGGATCTGCTTCATGGGCGCACGGTACATTCGCTGCTCAAACTGCTTTCCCTGTATGACCCCATGCGCATCACTCTGGTTGCTCCGCCCGGCCTGGGAATGCCGTCCGACCTTATCGAGCGCGTGGCGTCACGCGGGCATCGCATTGAACTGCGCGACAGTCTGGCCGACGACTTCAGCGACCTGGACGTGGTGTACACGACTCGCATTCAGAAGGAGCGCTTTACCAGCGAGATGAGCGAAACGTTTGCCGGCGTATCCGATGACTTTGTGGTCAACAAGCGTTTCATGGATCAGCGCTGCACGCCGGACACCATCATCATGCACCCGCTCCCGCGGGATAGCCGTGCCGGCGCCAATGATCTTGACGTTGACCTGAACGGCGATCCGCGGCTGGCGATTTTCCGCCAGACCGATAACGGCATTCCGGTCCGTATGGCCATTTTTGCCACCCTGCTGCAGGTGGAAGAACTGATCGAAAAGGACAGGCGCCCGGTCGGCTGGTGGGTACCCGAAAGGCTGGGAACGCTGGATGCGTGACGCTGGCAGAATCCAGGGTCAATCCTGCTGCCGCCCGCCTGGCAGGCCTTCGCGGTGGGCAAACCAGCCCTCCAGAATCAGCACCGCCGCGATGCCGTCGACACTATCATGGCGGTAGTTGCCCGAATGGCCGGCTTCATGGGCGATCTGCTTGGCCTCCCGGGTAGAGCCACGCTCATCCACCATTCGGCACGGCTTGCCGTAGCGCCCGTGGAGGCGGTTGCCGAACTTGCGCGCCCGCACACTCATGTCGGACTCGCTGCCGTCCATGTGCAACGGCAGCCCGACCACCAGCAGATCCGGCTGCCACTCTTCCAGCAGGCGGGTTACCTTCTGCCAGTCGGGAATACCGTCCCGCGCGGTGAGCGGTGCCAGCTCCCTGGCGCTGTGCAGCATTTCGTTGCCCACCGCTACACCGATGCGCCGGGCACCAAAATCAAACGCCAACACCAGCCGCTGCCCGTCAGCGGCCATCAGGCGTGCCCGGCATCGGGGGTCATGAGGTTCAGGTCGACGCCGAGAATCCCCGCCGCTGCCGTCAGGCGTTCGGCCGGCGGCGTTTCAAATAACACGCTGGAATTGCCTTCAACGACCAGCCAGGCATTGTCCTTGATCTCGTTTTCCAGCTGGCCCACTTCCCAGCCGGCGCAGCCCAGGCAGACAATATAGCGTTCGGGCCCTTCGTTGTTGGCCAGCGCCTTTAGCATATCCATCGATGTGGTCAGCGCCAGCTCGTCGGTCACCTGGAGGCTCGAATCCCAGTCATCGCTATTGCCGCGATGGAGGATAAAGCCGCGGTCCTTGTGCATGGGGCCGCCGTAGTATACCGGCGCATTGCGGTGCAGGCTCTGGCTGCCGCCCAGCTCCAGCTGGTCAAACAGGGCATCCAGGGTAAAGTCCAGCGGCCGGTTGGCAATAACCCCCATGCTGCCGTTGTCGTCGTGATCACACAGATAAATCAGGCTTTCGGCGAAATCGGACTCGTCCATGTGCGGCATGGCCAGTAGAAAATGGTTCGTCAAACTTTGCATGAGTCTCCCGGCGTCGCCGACATAACGCCGGCGGCTAATAGGTTCGGTGGCCATACGCCCGAGCGCATGGAGGCACCCGAGCAAAACACGCTGGCACAGTTTCTATAGGCAGCTTCTATAAACAGCTCCTGTAGACAGCTTCTATAGGAAGCGCCTATAGAAAAGGCCTATAGACGGCGTGCCACTGCGTCCAGAAGCTGGTCGGCGATACGAGTGCCACGCTGATCATCTATTTCGCGCAGGCAGGTAGGGCTGGTGACATTGATCTCGGTAATGTAATCACCAATCACGTCCAACCCGACAAAGATCAGCCCCAGCCGGCGCACCGTTGGCTGCACCTGCTCGACCAGCCAGCGATCGCGAGCTGTCAGCTCACGGCTGATGCCCTGACCGCCGGCCGCGAGGTTACCGCGGGTCTCCCCGGCCAGCGGCACTCGTGCCAGCCCGTAAGGCACCGGCTCACCGTCGATCAGCAGAATGCGCGTGTCGCCATCCTTGATCGCCGGCAGGTAGCGCTGCGCCATGACCTGCCGCGTGCCGCCCAGCGTCAGCTGCTCGATCACCGCGCCGAGGTTGCGGCCGTCCGGTGCGATATGAAAAATGCCGCTGCCGCCCATGCCGTCCAGCGGCTTGAAGATCACATCACCGTGCTCGGCATGAAACGCCCGCAGCACAGCATCGCTTGCCGATACCAGAGTGGGCGCGCAGCACTCGGGAAACTGCTGGGCAAAGAGCTTTTCATTACAGGTCAACAGCGACGGCGTGGGATTCACCACGAGCACGCCGTCACGTTCGGCAAACCCAAGCAAGTGCACGGCATTGAGAAAATCAGCGTCGACCGGCGGATCCTTGCGCATCAGGATAACGTCAAGCTCAGCCAGCGGCCGGGCGTCGGCCTCCCCCATGTCGTACCAGTGGTCGGGATCACGATGGACCGTTAGCGGGCGCATGCGCGCGTAGGCCTGCCCGGCGTTGAGAAACAGGTCTTCCTGTTCCATGTAATGCAGCGTATAGCCGCGATCCTGGGCGGCCCATAGCATGGCCATGGTGGAATCTTTCTTGTAGGCAATATCGGTGATGGGGTCCATCACCACGCCCAAATGCAGACTTGCTTGGCTCATCGCAATCACCATTCGGCAACCAGCGCATCGGGAAAACGCGCTCGGGAGTGTGTCAGGGCCGGCATTATGCCTGCGCAGGACAGCGGACCCAACCGCTTCCCGGCAACGGCACGATCAGGCCGGGCTTTCCGGCCCGCCCGGTGTCAGGCGCACGGCCTGGGGCTCGAGCGTGACCAGACCGCGTTTATAAAGCCGGCCGGTCGCCTGTTTGTAAGCGCTTTTGCTCACCCCCAGCCGCGCCTTGATGTCGGCGGCTGCACTTTTATCGCCCAGCGGCAGGTAGCCACCGCTTTCGCGCAAGGCTTTCAGCACCTGCTCACCCACGACATCCAACCGGGCACTGCCGGACGGCAGCAGGGAAATATCCAGGCGACCGTCATCACGGCGCTGTTTGACAAAGCCCGGCAACGCCTGCCCGCGGCGCAGGGGCTGGCTGATCTCGTCGGCGTAAATCAGCCCCCAGTAGCGATGATTGACCACCACTTTCATGCCCAGGTCGGTGCGCTCGGCTACCACAAGAGAGACCGCCTCACCGTTTTCCAGCGCCCAGGCATCGTCGCTGAGAAAACGCTCCAGGCGCATCGAGGCGACCGGGCGCGCCTGATCATCCTCGTACAGCATGACCAGCACGCGTTTGCCCGGGTCCGGGCGGAACAGCTGCTCGGCGAACGGCAGCAGCACATCGCTGGGCTGCCCCCAGCGCAGAAACGCGCCGGTGTTATTCACCGTCACCACCGGCAAATACGCCACCTCGCCGATACGGGCGGAAGTCTCGGTGGCGCTGAACGATGGGCGGGACGTTTCCTGTGGCATGACCAACAGCTCCTTGCAAGTAACCGATTTCTCAAAGGTCGCCAAAACGATATTGCAGCAGCGTCAGCGCAGCGACGGGGGCCGTTTCGGTTCGTAAAATCCTTGGCCCGAGGGTAAGCGGAGCAAACCGCGCTGCCTGCGCCGCCGTCACGTCGTCGGCTGAAAGCCCGCCCTCGGGGCCCACCAGCAGCGCCGCCGTAGCAGGCGCGTTGGCTGCTTCAAGCGCGCTTTCCGTTGCAGGATGCAGCATCAGCCGCAGCGACTCGTCGCGCGCCTGGAGCCAGTCGCCCAAACGCTGAGGCGGGTGCACCGGCGGCAGCGTTGCGCGACCGCACTGCTCGCAGGCACTGGCGGCCACCGCCTGCCAGTGGGCCAGCTTTTTGGCTTCGCGCTCGCCTTTCAGGCGAACGTCCCCGTGGCGGGTATACAGCGGTGTTATCGCCGCCACGCCCAGCTCCACGGCTTTCTGAATGGCATAGTCCATGCGGTCGCCCTTGGAAACCGCCTGCCCGAGATGCACCGCCAGCGGCGACTCAAGGCGCCCGGGCCACACGGCTTCCACGCGCACCTGAACGTGTTTGCGCGACACCTCCGCAAGCCGTACGCCGGCCTCCTGACCCTGGCCATCAAACAGCACCAGCGGCGCGCCGGCGGCCAGCCGCAGCACTCGAGTCAGGTGATGCGCCGGACCGTCGGGCAGCGTTACCTCGCCCCCGGGCTCCAGCGTCGCCGGCACATACAGGCGCGGCATCCGGCCATGCGCGGCGTACCACTCCTCAGCCTGCATGGTTTATTCGGCGTTATCGGCCTGTGCCTCGCGCTTCTTGCGCTGGGCGTACATGGCATCGAAATTGACCGGCGAGAGCATCAGCGGCGGGAAGCCGCCACGGTTGACCAGGCTATCCACGCATTCCCGAGCGTAGGGGAACAGCAGATTGGGGCAAAAGGCGCCCAGTGTCTGATCCAGCTGCTCGCCCTCGATGCCGGCAATGCGGAACAGGCCGGCCTGCTCGACCTCCACCAGAAACGAGGTGGTGCCGCTCTCGCTGTCGTTGACTTCAGCGGTTACCTTGATCACGACTTCATACTGATCATCGGCAATTTGGGTGCTGGACGTATCCAGATCCAGATTGACCTTGGGTTTGAACGGCTGCTTGAACACCCCGGGCGAATTGGGCGCCTCAAAGGAAATATCCTTGACGTAGATACGCTGCAGCGAAAACGTCAGCTTGGGTTTTTCATCTGCCGCGCCGGCCTGCTGCGGGTTGTTATCGTCTGCCATGAAGGCCTCCTGAAAGTTGGACTGGAAGAAATGTTGTCAGCGCTACGGTGACAAGGCTTATTTTTTCACCACGGGCAGGCTGTCGGCCTGCCACTGCGCCATGCCGCCCTTGAGCTTCAGTGCGCGCTCAAAGCCGGCCTTGGCCAGCTTAGCCTGCGCCACGCCGGAACTCTGGCCATGCTTGCACGCGATGATGACCGGCTTGTCCTTGCTGTTGTCCAGCTCGGCCATACGGTCATCCAGCTTGCTCTGGGGAATATGGCGAGCACCGGCAATATGCCCGGCCTTGAACTCCTTGTCTTCACGGATATCCAGCACCACGGCGTTTTCACGGTTGATCAGATGCGTCGCTTCCCCCGACGTAACCCCGTTGCTCGCGGCGCTGCGCGTTTCATACAAAAGCCAGGCCAGCAGCACCAGCAAAAAGGCCCCCACCAGCAGCAAATGGTTCTGTGCAAATTCAAACAGCTGATCGATCATCGCGCGCTCAATCTCTTGGTCTATAGTCTTTGTGGGTCGTCGATGCTCATCCGCCCGGGCTGGCAGACGGGAGCGACCATCCTACTGGACCCAACCGTCAACAGGTTGGCGGCAGCTACCTTGTGACCGCCAGGCGCACAGTATACACACCCCGGCCTGCCACGAGCATACCCCGCCATGACGACACCAGCCCGCCTGGGGTATGATGCGCCTCATCCGGCATTCGCTGCGGCGCCGCGCCACGCCGGCGCCCGGCCCAATGACACGAGGTTTCCATGAGCACTGCAACCACGCCGCGCCCGGTAGCGCTGATCATTCTGGACGGTTATGGGCACAACCCGGACAGCCAGCACAATGCCGTTGCCGGCGCCCATACGCCGAATATGGATCGCCTCTGGGCCGAACGTCCCCGCGCCTTCGTGCATACCGACGGTCATCATGTCGGGCTGCCGGATGGACAGATGGGCAACTCCGAAGTCGGGCACATGAACATCGGCGCCGGGCGTATTGTCTCGCAGGATTTTACCCGGATCACCCGGGCCGTGGACGAGGGTGACCTCGACCTCAACACGACGCTGACCACGCCCATTGACGATGCCGTGGAACAGGGCCGCGCGGTTCACCTGATGGGCCTACTGTCCCCCGGCGGCGTACACAGCCACGAAGACCACATCATCGCTCTGGCCGAGCTCGCGGCCCGTCGCGGCGCCCAGCGCATCTACGTGCATGCCTTCCTCGACGGTCGCGACATGCCGCCGCAAAGCGCCATGGACTCGCTGGAGCGCACCAACGCCCGGCTGGCTGAGCTGGCCGGTGCCGACCACGGCTTTATTGCCTCCATCATCGGGCGGTTTTACGCCATGGACCGGGACAACCGCTGGGAGCGTGTGGCCCGCGCCTACGAGCTGCTCACCGAAGGCAAGGCCGACTTCCATGCCATCAGCGCCGAAGCCGCGCTGCGCGACGCTTACGAACGTGACGAAACCGACGAATTCGTCACTGCAACCAGCATGCATGTCCACGAAGCCCCGGTGGTAATCGAAGACGGCGACGCGGCCATTTTTGCCAACTTCCGCGCCGATCGCGCCCGGGAGCTGGCGCGCGTTTTCACCGAGCCCGATTTCGACGGCTTTGAGCGCACCTCGCGCCCGGTGCTGGCCGGCGAAGGGCTGGTGATGATGACGCAGTATGCCGAGGATATCCCGGCGCCGGTGGCTTTCCCGCCGGACAACCTCACCGATACCCTGGGCGAAGTCGTCGCCAATCGCGGGCTGACACAGCTGCGCATCGCCGAAACGGAAAAATATCCGCACGTTACCTTCTTCTTTTCCGGCGGGCGCGAGGAAGCGTTCGCGGGCGAAACACGCCTGCTGCTGCCCTCTCCCCAGGACGTGCGCACCTACGATGAAAAGCCCGAAATGAGCGCCATCGACGTCACCGACCGCCTGGTGGGCGCCATCAACGACGACAGCTTTGACCTGATCATCTGTAACTACGCCAACGGCGACATGGTCGGCCATACCGGCGACTACGATGCCGCCGTCAAGGCGATTGAAACCGTCGACCGCTGCGTAGGCCGTGTGGTGGAAGCCATTGAACGGGCCGGCGGCGCCTGCCTGATTACCGCCGACCACGGCAACGCCGAGCAGATGGTGCACCCGGTCACCGGCGCGCCCCAAACCGCGCATACCACCTTCACCGTTCCGCTGGTCTACGTCGGCCAACGCACCGTCGAACTCCAGGACGGCCGGCTGTGCGACCTGGCGCCCACGCTGCTGACGATGATGCATCAGCCGGTCCCCGCGGCCATGACCGGCAATCCACTGCTGCAGCTGGGCTGAATTGCAGCGCTGGACCAACCCGCGGCGCATCGCCATCAGCGTACTGCTGCTGTGCGCACTGAGCCTGAGCGCCCTATCGGCCCACGCGCGGCCGGATGCCGAGGCCGCTAGGGAAAAGCTCGATGCGCTGGGAGAAGATATCCAGGCAGCATCGGAGCGCCTGGCCACCACCGAGAAAGCGCGCAGCGATGCCGAGCAAAAGCTGCACGACGTCGAGGTAGCGCTGGCTGATCTCCATGAACGGCTGGACGAGGTTCAGGCCAGGCGGCGCCGGCTGACCGACGAAAGCGAAGCGCTGAACCAGCGCCGTGAGCGCCTTGAAGCCACCCGCCAGGCCCAGTTGGACGCGCTGGGCCAACAGCTCGCCGCGCTGTACCGGCTGGGCGATGCCCCGCAGCTCAAGCTGCTGCTCAACCAGGGCGATCCGGCCAGGGTGGATCGCATGCAGGCCTACCTCAATCGGCTGACACAGGCACGCAACCAACGCCTGGCGGATATCGCCAAACTGGACGAGGCTCTGGCGGAAAACGCCGCCGAGCTGGCCGAACGCCAGGCCAGCCTGGAAACGACCAACCAGACCCTCAAGGAAAAAAGCGCGACGCTGGCCAAGCGCACCGCCAAACGCCGTGAACTTCTTGATACCCTGGGGCAGCGCGAACAAAGCCAGAGCCAACATCTGGCCGAGCTCAGGGAAGACCGCGAAGCCGCCGACAAGCGTCTGGAAGAAATACGCGAAAAAATGGCTCGACTGTCGGGCCCCACGCCCGGCACGCAAATCGCCGGGGAGCAAGGCGAGCTGCCTTGGCCCGTGCCGGGGTCGCTGGCCGCCGGCTTTCACCATCGCAAGGGCGTGCATAACAGCGGCATTCTGGTCAGCGCCGATGCGGGCCAACCGGTCAAGGCCGTACACCAAGGCCGCGTGGTATTTGCCGACTGGATGCGCGGCTTCGGCAATCTATTGATCATCGACCACGGCGATCACGTCATGACCCTTTACGCCCACCTGCAGCGTTTCACCCGCACGCCCGGTGAAAAGGTCGATGCCGGTGACGCCATCGGCCACGTGGGTAACAGCGGCGGACAGCCCCACGCCGCGCTGTATTTCGAGTTTCGCCGCAACGGCCGGCCCGTCAATCCCGAACATTGGCTTGCCCGCCGTTGACGGGATAAGCTTGCGCGACCGACTTTTTCCGGCGGCATCTGCCGCCGATCGCCCTGCGGAGTTACGATGACGCCATTTGCTATCCTGCAACGACCTACAACACGGCGTATTGTGGCCGCGCTGCTGCCGGCCGCCGTGCTTTGCCTGCCACCGGCCGCATCGGCCTCCGAGCCCAAGCCGCCCGCCGATGCCCTGCCGCTGAAAGAGATCCAGAGCTTTGCCGACGTCTTCGAGCACATCAAGCGCGCCTATGTGGAAGATGTGGACGACCGGACCCTGCTGCGCAATGCCATGCGCGGCATGATCAGCGAGCTTGACCCGCACTCCGCCTACCTGAACGAAGAGGAGTATCAAAGCCTCCAGGAATCCACCAGTGGCGAATTTGGCGGCATCGGCATTAAAGTCGGCATGCAGGACGACCGTCTTACGGTGATCACGCCCATTGACGATACCCCGGCCTCTCGGGCCGGCGTGATGTCGCAGGACGTGATCCTGCGCATCGACAACATCTCCACGGACGGTATGCCCATGCATAAGGCCGTGGAGCTGATGCGCGGGGAGCCGGGAAGCGAGCTCGAGATTACCGTGCTGCGCGATGGCGAGGACAGCCCGCGCCAGCTCACCCTGACCCGGCAACAGATCCAGACCCAAAGCGTCAAGCATGAGTCGTTGGCGCCGGGCTATGGCTACCTGCGTATCAGTCAGTTCCAGGAACGCACGGCCGAACAGGCCCAGCAGGCGATCGAGGCGATGCAAAACGACGCCGAAGGCGGTCAGCTCGACGGTCTGGTGCTGGACTTGCGCAACAATCCCGGCGGGGTGCTCCAGGCCGCCGTTGACGTGGCCGACCTGTTTCTGGACCGGGGCCGCGTGGTCTACACCGAAGGGCGCCTGGACGATAGCCGGATGTCATTTTCGGCCACTCCGGCAACGCCCGGTGGCGATGTGCCACTGGCCGTTCTGGTCAACAGCGGCAGTGCATCGGCGGCGGAAATCGTCGCCGGCGCTCTGCAGGATCAGGACCGCGGCGTGATCATGGGCACCGACAGCTTTGGCAAGGGCTCGGTGCAGCAGGTGATGCCGCTGGGGGACAACGAAGGCATCAAGCTGACCACCGCGCTGTACTACACCCCCGACGGCCGTTCGATCCAGGCGCAGGGCATCCAGCCCGACGTGGACGTAGTGCGCGGGCAGCTGGACATCGCCGATAGCCGCTTTGAACTGCATGAAGCCGACCTGGAAGGCCATCTGGACGCACCGGGTAGCTCCCGGGATAGCCGGACCGACAGCACGTCACGGCTACGCGACGACTACCAGCTGAGCGAGGCGCTCAATCTTCTCAAGGCGCTCAAGGTGGTCAACGGCCGCCAGCGCTAGCGGCAGCTTTGCGGCAGGCGGCCGCGCTCTCCTACCGCCTGCCGCATGATCGCCCGCTTGAGGGGCACCCACCGATGCAGGCCGCTCATCCCCGCGTTGCGCGCCAACAGTACCCCGGGATGGCGAATACCAAAGAGCACCTTGAACGCTTTCATCAGGTTCAGCATGGCAGCGTTATCCGCCCGGCGACGGCGCGCATAACGCTGCAGGACACGCTCATCGCCCCAGGGCGCACCGCGCCGAAAGGCCGTTGTGACTTCCTCTGCCAGCACGGCGGCATCCATCAACCCCAGGTTGACGCCCTGCCCCGCCAGCGGATGAATGCTGTGGGCCGCGTCACCCACCAGGGCAAAGTGCGGTGCCGTGTAGCGATGCGCATGGCGCTGCACCAGAGGAAAACGGTAGGCACGGTCACACACCTCTACCTCCCCGGCCTGGTGCTCAAACGCCTCGCTCAGCGCCTCTCCCAATGCCGCAGGCGACATGGCCTCCAGCGCCTGCGCGCGTGCCGGATCGACCGACCAGACAATCGAGCAGTAACGATCGTCACCGGCGACCGTCAGCGGCAGAAAGGCCAGCGGCTGGCCGTCAACAAAGACCTGGCGCGCGGTATCGCCGTGGGGGTACTCGCAGCGCACCGTGGTCACCACCGCATGCTGATCCATATCGTCTTCGGCCACATCGATGTCGGCCATATCGCGCAATACCGAGCGCGCCCCGTCGACGGCCACCACCAGCGGGGCGCCAAGCGTGCGCCCGTTCTCCAACCGCAACCAGCGCCCGGTGGCGGTCGTCTGCAGCGCCTTGACGCGCGAACCGTAAAATACCGTGACGCCGGGGTGCTCCAGCACCCTGGCGTTCAACGCGGCCGTGGTCAGGTTGTTCTCGACGATATACCCCAGCTGGGCCACGCCCGCCTCATCGGCGCTGAAGGCAATTCGACCGCTGCCTTCCGCATCCCGGACACTCATGGCGCGATACGGCGTCACCCGCTTTTTCGTCATCAGCGGCCAGGCCCCGAGATGCTCAAGCAACCGCACGGAAACCGGCGACAGCGCGCTGACCCGGGGCGCCGGCGCCTCGCCGAGCTCTTCCAGCCTCAACGGCCCGGGCTGTGCCTCAACCAGCGCCACGCGCATACCGGCCTCCGCCAGCAGCGCGCATAACGCCGTTCCCACCATGCCGTTGCCTACAATCAGGGCGTCAAAATCCGCGCCCGCCGTTTGCTGTTCCTGCATTGTCGTCGCCACCGTTTTTGAAGCCGCCGCTGTTGAAACCACCGCTGTTAAAGCCACCGTCCTCGTCATCCCATTGCCACCGTTTCATCGCTGTCTGGCCTTTCTTCCGGCTGGGGCAACCGCTGTGATTCGGTATGAGATGTGCCAGATTCCACCCAAATGTCGAAAGCCGCCCGGCGCTGTACGCGATCCGGCCGGCTAGCGCTCCAGCCCCATGGCCCGGCGCGCCACATCGCGCCGCAGCGGCCCGGCCAGGTTGAGCCCCACCAGCCCGGCGGCACGCGCCTGGGGCAGCAGCGGCCATTGTGCACCAAATAGACGAATCAGGCCGTCGCTGAAGCGCACCACGCTACGCCGGTCCCGGGCACGCTTGCGGTCAAAAGCACCGAGTGTGGCCATATCACCGGGCACCCTGCCTTCGGACAGGCTGCTCTCCAGCGCGTCGACCAGATCGGTGACCCCGCGGAGCGCCAGGTTGAATCCCTGGCCGGCCACCGGATGCAGGGCATGGGCGGCATTGCCCAATACTGCGAGCCCCGGGCGGACGGTCTCTTCTGCCGTCACCAGCGACAGCGGATAGGCGTAACGCTTGCTCACTCGGGTAAAACGCCCGGCTCGGTCGCCAAACGCACGCTGCAGCGCTACCAGAAAATCCCCGTCGGAAAGATCCATGCGGGCTTTCTCGTCCCCTTCCGGGTGCGTCCAGACCAGCTCCATGGTGTTCCCCGCCAGCGGCAGCAAGGCGATCGGGCCTTCCGCGGTAAAGCGCTCATGGGCGACGCCATGATGCGGCTGGCTGACTTCCACGTTGGCAATCAGCGCGGTTTGTGCGTAATCCCCGGCCTGGCTGTGAATGCCGAGCTGCTCCTTGAGGCCCGACCGACCGCCATCCGCGAGGACGGTCAGACCGGCAACCAGCTCACTGCCGTCGGAGAGCGCCAGAGAGTGCCCGGCAGCCACCGGGGCAATACGCTCCACCCTGGCCGGGCAGTGCCATTCCAGCGCCAGCTCTTCCATCTCTGCCAGCTGCCGGTGCAGCACCCGCCCCATCCAGGCGTTGGGAATCACATGGCCCAGAGCCTCCACGTTGACGTCCCGGGCATCCAGACGCGTGGCGCCCAGCCGCCCGCGTTCGCTGATATGTATATGCCGAATCGGCGCTGCTTCGCGGCGCATCTCGGACCAGACCCCGAGACGCCGAAAGCGCTCCGCCGAGCCTTCGGCAATGGCACTGGCGCGAGCATCAAAGCTGGGCTGCCACGCCTCGTGTTGCGGTGACGCCGGCAGTGGCGCCGCTTCGATAATCGCCACCCGGAGCCCGTAGCGCTCCATCAGCGGCGCCAGCGCACAACCAAGGCTGGCGCCCACCAGGCCACCCCCCACAATCACCAGGTCGTGGGTGAGCGTTTGCGCGGATGTCTCCATAGCTGACTCCTGAACGGCACGTACTTTCTGCCCGGCGCCATGACGGGCGCGCACAGCGGCGCAGCGACTCGGCCGTAATGTAATTTACGTAATGATGGCTGAAACGAATATCAGTTGGTTACTGATTGGCCATTAACGCCTCTATATCAGCAGCCTGCTTGGGCACGCCGGCGGTCAATACCTCATGGCCATCGGCGGTAACGGCAACATCATCCTCGATGCGGATACCCGTCGCCCGATAAGCCTCGGGGATATCCTCGGCATCGGGGATATACAGACCCGGCTCCACGGTAAGCACCATTCCGGGTTCCAGCGGCAGCGGCGTGCCGTCGGCCCGGCGGTAGTTGCCCACATCGTGAACGTCCAGCCCCAGCCAGTGAGAGGTAGCGTGCAGATAGAAGCGCCGGTAGCTGCTGTCGGCAACGCGCTCGTCAACGCTACCGGACAGCAGCCCCAACTCGATCAGCCCCGCCGTCATATCGCGGACCACGTTCTGATGGATGCCATTCAGCGTAGCACCCGGGCCGATCGCGGCCACGGCATTTTCCAGAGCCTTCAATACCACGTCGTAAAGCTCGCGCTGCGGCGCGGTAAAGCGTCCCGAGACGGGAAAGGTGCGGGTAATATCGCCGGCGTAGAGGTCAAATTCGGCGCCTGCGTCAATCAACACCAGGTCGCCGTCATTGAGCGGGGCGCTGTTTTCCACGTAATGCAGCACGCAGGCGTTGGCGCCACCCCCGACGATGGTGCTGTAAGCCGGCCCGCTGCCGCCCTGCCAGACAAACTCATGCTCCAGCTCGGCCTGCAGCTGATACTCGAACAGACCCGGCCGACAGGCGCGCATGATGCGGCTGTGGGCGCGGGCGGAAATCTCGCCGGCATGGCGCATCAGGGCCAGCTCATCCGGCGTCTTGCGCTGGCGCATGGCGTGAATCAGCGGGCTGACATCGTGAAACCCGCTCACGGGAGGAAGCCCACGGCGACCGCCGGTGGCCGCTGCGTATGTCTGCTCGGCCAGTGCCATGGCCTCCGGGTCATCAAAGGCAACGTAGAGCTGCTCGCGGCCCTCCAGCAGCGCGGCCAGCTGCGACTCGCGCTCGGCGTTTTCAAAGGCTTCATCCACGCCGTGTTCGGCGACCATACCAGCGGCGCCCAGGCGGCGGCCGGTCCAGGCTTCCCATAGCGGGTCGCGATCCTGGCAGAACACTACGGCTTCGCCGGCGTCGCGGCCGGGCAGCAAAAGCAGCAGCGCATCGGGTTCGACAATGCCGGTCAGGTAGTGGAAGTCGCTGTTCTGACGAAAGGCAAACTCGCTGTCTTTCGAGCGTGTTACCAGCGAGGCGCCGGGCATTATCACGGCGGCGTCGGCGGGCAGCCGGGCCATCAGCGCGGTACGACGCGTGGCGTAGGCATCGGGGGTGATCGCCGCCGGTCGCGGCAGGGACTCGGGTAGCATGAAGGCTCCTGATGGGTGAAAGGCCGACAGCCTGCTGAAGGCGTCGGATGGAGAGGTTAATGAAGGCTGGCGTCGCTTTGCTCAACCTGAGGCTGGCCCGGGTGCTGTTCGGTATACAGCATCATGGCGGCCATGCGGGCGTGCTCGGTCAGCGCAAATAGATCGTTTTCATTCTCGGCGCTGGCCTCGATATCGGTTTCCATCCGACTGAGCGCCGGCAGGTCATCCAGCGCGTCGCACAGCGGCGATGACCACTGCTGGCGCAGGTCGTCGTCCACGGTGTCTTCGAGCACTTCAAGAAAGCCCAGCGTCCATTCCTGGAGGCCGCGCGCCTGCTCGGCCAGCGAAAACAGTTCGTCGGGCAGCAACGGGGCATAGTTCATGTCGTTGGCGCTCAGAGCGTCCAGCGTCTGACGGCGCCAGCCCAGCAGACGCTCGGCACTGGCCGAATCCTGCGGCTGCTCAATGCCCAGGCTGGTACAGACCTCATCCAGCCACTGCTCGGCAGTGGCGTCCTTGAGCGCCAATAGAGCGCATAGCCGGCCGTCCAGAAAGGCCGGCGACTGCATGCTGCCGTGGAGCAAAAAGACGTCGGCAACATCGGAAAAATCCTGGCGTTCATCGATCAGAGACATACAAGGGCGATCCGTTTGGCAGGGTAAGATGATGATGGAAAGGGCACGCTCACGGCACCCGCCGGCGTGCGCGTTGACCCCGGCGCGGCGGCTCTCTTATAGTTAAGCCGCTTGTCTTGCCCGGCAATCCGCCGGACCAAGCCTCGCTTTACGTGCCCATCCGGGCATGTTAACGCATAGATTCCCTGATGGCCTGCGCTGGAGTAATGGATGAGTGACGCCAAGCGTCCAACCACGGAAATCGCCCTGCTGGGCAGGCACTACACCATTGCCTGCGACCCGGGCGCGGAAGACAAGCTGTCGCGAGCCGCACGCTACCTGGATCGCGCCATGCAAGGCATCCAGTCGCAAAGCTCGGCGCTGAGCAATGACCGGGTGACGGTCATGGCCGCGCTGAATATCACCCACGAGCTGCTGGAAGCGCTGGACGAGCGCAGCGACCGTGAAGCCGAGCTGACTCGCCTGGGTGAACGCCTGGATGAAGCGCTGAAGGATCGCCAGCCATAGCGCATCGCTCCATCCTGGCGCCCTGGCTCGAGCGGCCCTTTTCTCGGGCTCCCGGGCTTTGGCCCGGCCATCGGCTCTGGTAGGATTAAGGTGTTCTCTGGGATGTGCGCCAGTTGCTACAGTCCCTCGAGCCTATGCGCTATACCCAGGGAGGCCACGCTAGCCGGACCCGTGTGCATGTCCGTGCGACGGAAAGCCTGACGGTTCGGCTGAGGCCTCCCGACCTGAACCTTTAGGTTCAGGGCAATGGCAACAGCGGCATTCCGGAGAACCTGCCCACCACACGCCTTGCCGGTAGTGATCACCCCATGCCAGCCAATCCGGTTACGCCCGCTACGCGACACTCCTCCGCGGTACCGGCCCCCGTTGCCGATTCGACCAAGCCGACCTTGCGCCGCGAACTGAAACGCCGCCGCCGGGCACTCTCATCACGACAGCAGCGCGCCGCTGCCGCTCGGCTTTGCCGCCGGTTGAAAACCCTGCCCGAGCTGCAACGCGCCCGGCGTATCAGCCTGTATCTGCCTTTTGGCGGCGAAATCGACCCGCAACCGCTCCTGCCCTGGCTGTATCGCCGCGGGGTCAGCGTCTATCTGCCCGTACTGCGGCCGCTGGCCGATAACGCCCTGTGGTTTGTGGCCTACCGCCCTGATACGCCGATGGTTCGGAATCGCTTTGGCATTCGTGAACCGGCGGCGGCATTCAGCGCGCGCCGCCAGAACCGCCTGCCGGCCTGGGCGCTGGATACTCTGATCGTACCGCTGGTGGGATTTGACGCCCGCGCCAACCGCATGGGCATGGGCGGCGGTTTTTACGACCGCACCCTGGCCTTCATGCGCTATCGGCGCCCGGCACCGACGCTCATCGGCGTAGCCCACGCCTGTCAGGAAGTGGAAACACTGCCGGTTGAGCCCTGGGATATCCCCCTCGGCGCGATTGCTACCGATGCCGGCATCGTCCGCCGTTGAAGCGCGTTCGTCGCTATCGCATGGCGGTATTGAGATGAAAAACGATATTAAAAAAGCGGCATTGAAAAACGGACATTGAAAAACGGGCTGCGCCCTGGAGGCGCAGCCCGTTTTCACTTATTGGCCAGATACAGGCCTCGGTCGTCGTTTAGCTGCCGGACAGGGCCTGAGCATATCCCGTGGCCAGAATGCCCAGCAGAAAGACTACCGTAAGTGCCGTAATCATGTCCGGCTTTTTGCGACGCATACCGCTTCTCCAGGAAAATGGATCCGGCCTAGCGCCGGACCTTGACAACATCATGACCGTCGGCAGGCGCTATATGATTTTCCTATGAGCCTGCCGTCGTATTAACCATGACTATAAGCTGCCTGGGCGGTCGTTGACAACGTCGAAAATGAGCATCAAATCGCTATTTTGTGCACAACGGCGCAGATCGAGGCGCGAACAGCGTTTCCAGCTCAGGCCATGAAGAGGCGATAGGCCGGATTATCGCTTTCCTGCCAATAGCGGTAGCCAATGGCGTCGAGATGCTCTTCCACATGATCGCTGTCACCGTTGGAAACCTGCATGCCCACCAGTACGCGGCCATAGGCGGCGCCGTGGTTGCGGTAGTGGAACAGCGAGATATTCCAGTTGTGGGGCAGTTTGGTGAGGAAGTTCATCAGCGCGCCCGGACGCTCGGGAAACTCGAAACGGTACAGCTCTTCCGGCACGTCGGCGCTGGGGCGACCGCCGCTCAGGTGACGAATATGCAGCTTGGCCAGCTCGTTATCGGTGAAATCCTCTACCTGATAGCCCGCCTCCTGGAGCTTCCGAATCACCGCCTGGCGATCGTCACCACCGGGCTTGACCTGCACGCCGACAAAAATATGCGCCTCGCTGTCATCGGCGTAGCGGTAGCTGAACTCGGTAACCATCCGCTTGCCCAGGGTACGGCAGAACTTTTTGAAGCTCCCGGGCTTCTCGGCAATGGTGACGGCCAGAATCGCCTCGCGCTGCTCGCCCAGCGAGGTACGCTCGGCAATATGCTGCAGGCGATCAAAGTTGGTATTGGCGCCGGAGTTGACACACATCAGCGTTTCGCCCTGGGCACCGGTCTGCTGAATATATTTTTTCAGTCCGGCCAACGACAGCGCGCCGGAGGTTTCCGATACCGCCCGCGTGTCTTCAAAAATATCCTTGACCGCGGCACACATCTCATCGGCGGTCACGGTGATGACATCGTCCACGAGATCTTTCATGACCGCGAACGGCACCTCACCCACCTGAGCGACCGCGACGCCCTCGGCAAACACGCCCACCTGATCCAGGGTAACGCGCCGGCCGGCGTCCAATGCAGCCTTGAGGCTGGCGCTGTCCTCGGACTCCACGCCGATCACCTTGATCTCCGGGCGCAGATACTTGATGTAGGCGGCCACCCCGGCGATCAGTCCGCCGCCGCCCACGGGGACAAAGACGGCATCCAGCGGGTCGGCATGCTGGCGCAACATTTCCACGGCCACGGTTCCCTGGCCGGCGAGGACATCAATATCGTCAAAAGGGGGAATGTAGGTATAGCCGTGCTCTTCCACCTGCTCACGGGCGTGCTCGGCGGCCTCGCTGAACGCATCGCCCTTGAGCACCACTTTGGCGCCCCGGGCACGCACCGCCGCGACCTTGATTTCCGGGGTGATGCGCGGCATTACAATGGTAGCTTTCACCCCCATGCGAGTGGCCGCCATGGCCAGCCCCTGGGCATGGTTGCCGGCCGAGGCAGCGATCACGCCCCTGGCCTTCTGCTCATCGGTCAGCTGCGCCATCTTGTTGTAGGCGCCGCGAATCTTGAACGAATACACCGGCTGCAGATCCTCGCGCTTGATCAGAATGGTGTTACCGAAGCGACGTGACAGAAAAGCAGCAGAGGAAATCGGCGTCTCGCAGGCGGCATCATAAACACGGGCCTGGAGAATCTTCTTCACGGTAGCTTCGAGCATTCTGGTATCTCACGGATAGAAGCCGCACGCAGGCGGAGTTAAAGAGGAGGACTCGGTTTTTTGTAAACAATTCGGGTAGCCCGCTATTGTTAGCAGACTGTTACCGGGCGCGTCCAGCATCGGCAGCGCGGCATCGTGGCGCTATACTATGCACTTCACCGCCCCGATGATCTTTCGACCAGAGGCTTGCATGACCCAGGACGAACTCAAGGCTGCCGTCGCCGACGCCGCCATCAAGGAAATCGAACCCTCGCTGGACAGCAACACCGTGCTCGGTATCGGCACGGGCTCTACCGTCAATCTCTTTATCGACCGGCTGGGGCCACTACGCGACCGCTTCCAGGGCGCGGTGGCCAGCTCCGAGGCCAGCGCCGAGCGCCTCAAGGCATGGGGTATCGAGGTGTTTGAGCTTAACAGCGTCGGCACCCTGCCGTTTTACATCGACGGCGCCGATGAAGTCAGCGATCACTTACGAATGGTCAAGGGCGGCGGCGCGGCCCTCACACGGGAAAAGATCGTGGCGGCGTGCGCCGAGCGTTTTATCTGCATCGCCGACGCCTCCAAATATGTCGCGCAGCTGGGCGATTTCCCCCTGCCCGTCGAGGTCATCCCCATGGCCCGTTCCTACGTGGGACGCGAGCTGGTGAAGCTGGGCGCCAGCCCGGTGTACCGGCAGGGAGTCACAACGGATAACGGCAACCCGATCATCGACTGCTACGACTTCATGATCGACGATCCGCTGGCGATGGAAGCCCGGCTCAACGCCATTGCCGGCGTCGTCACCAACGGACTGTTCGCTGCCCGGGGCGCCGATGTACTGCTGCTGGGCAAGGACGACAGTGTGGAACGAATCGCGGGGCAATAACCGGTGCATTACCGTGCTTCCGGCGAAAGCTGCCGACCCAGCCCGCTCAGGGTGCGCTCGAGGGTGCCGCGCTGTTCGACAACGACCTGCTCGCCGGCCTTCCCCCGCCGGCGGGTTTCGTCGGGGTTTTCAAAAGCGTCAATCAGCGCCTCGGCCAGACCGGCGGCATCGGCTACAGTTGCCAGCGCCCCGGCGGCTTCCAGCGGCACGGCCACGTCGCTGAAGTTCTCCAGCGAAGGGCCGGTCAGCACCGGCCGCCCGAGGCTCGCCGGCTCGACGACGTTCTGCCCGCCCAGCGGCACCAGGCTGCCGCCGACGAAGGCGATGGCGCCGGCGGCGTAGAGCGCGCCCAGCTCGCCCAGAGTATCGCCCAGATACACCGCCGTTTCCGGCGTGACCCGCTCTTCCAGGCTGCGCCGAGCGGTGTCAAAGCCTGCCGCCCGGCACTCGTCGGCCACAGCATCAAAACGCTGGGGATGGCGCGGCACCAGCACCAGCAATGCGTCGGGGTAGCGCCGGCGCAGCGTTTGATGCGCATCCAACAGCGCGGCTTCCTCGCCGTCGCGGGTCGAGCCTGCTACCCACACCGGCCGCTCGCCGATAGCGGTGCGCAAGCCCTTGCTTACCTTGTAAACACCGGCATCCCGCGTCACCTCAAACTTCAGCGACCCCACCACGTCGATACGCTCGCGCGCCATGCCCAGCGCGGCAAAGCGCTCGGCATCGGCACCGGACTTGGCCGCCAGCCAGCTGACATTGCCCAGTGCCTGGCCCATCAGCGAGCGAATACGCCGATAGCGGTCAAAGGCCCGCGGCGATAGCCGGCCGTTGACCACCGCCACCGGCACCTCGGCGCGGCGGCAGGCGTGAAGCAGGTTGGGCCACAGCTCGGTCTCGAACATTACCGCCAGCGCCGGGCGTACCCGGGCAACAAAGCGCCGCGCGCTGCCCGGCCAGTCCAGCGGCACAAAGCGGTGTATCAGCCGCTCTCCCGTCCCTTCGGGTAACCGGTTGGCAAGCGCTTGCACCTGTTCGCCCCCGGTGGCGGTCATGGTGGTGACCAGCAGGCGGTAGCCTACGTAGCGTTCCAGCAGCGCCTCGATCAACGGGCGAGCGGCGCGCACCTCACCGACAGAGGCGCAATGCAGCCAGAGCGTAGGCAGGCCCTTTGCATCAGGCAGATTCAGCCCCAGGCCCAGCCGCTGACGACGCGGATAAGTGGGCAACCACTCACGCCACACGCGCTTGATAATCAGCGGTGCAAGCGCGTAGAGCGCGGCAGAATAGGCCATTCGGGAGCAGGCAAGGCGCGGCCGGTGAGTCATCTAGCGGCCACGGCTGCGGATAGTGTCGATCATCGCCGAGGTGGAAACGCCGTCTTCAAAGCTCAGCACTTTCACCTCGCCGCCATTGGCACGCACGGCCTCACCGCCGGCGATATCCTCGGGGCGGTAGTCGCCGCCCTTGACCAGCACGTCGGGGAGCACCGTCTCGATCAGCGATTGCGGGGTGTCCTCGCTGAACGGCACCACCCAGTCCACCGCGCCCAGCCCGGCAAGCACCTGCATGCGCCGTTCGAGGGGGTTGATCGGGCGATCGTCGCCTTTCAGCCGGGCGATCGAGGCGTCGTCGTTCACCGCGACCACCAGCCGGTCACCCAGCGCGCGCGCCTGCTCCAGGTAGGCGACGTGCCCAGCGTGGAGGATATCGAAGCAGCCGTTGGTCATCACCACGCGCTCACCCCGGGCCTGGGCGGCGCGCACCGCATTGACCACCGGCAGCTGCTCCACGACGCCGAATTCGCCCAGCGCATCGCCGTGCAGCGCGGTGTACAGCTCGCCCAGTGAGAGCGTCGCGGTGCCGGGCTTGGCCACCACCAGCCCGGCGGCCAGGTTGGCCAGCGTCATGGCATCGGCAAAGTCGTGCCCGGCAGCCAGCGCCAGCCCCATCATGCCAATCACGGTATCGCCGGCGCCGGTCACGTCGAACACTTCGCGAGCCCGGGTGGGCA
Organism: Vreelandella jeotgali Hwa; assembly: GCF_000334215.1. Lineage (GTDB taxonomy): Bacteria > Pseudomonadota > Gammaproteobacteria > Pseudomonadales > Halomonadaceae > Vreelandella > Vreelandella jeotgali. The sequence goes on from NZ_AMQY01000003.1 coordinate 21,531, forward strand.
GATGCAGCGGCGGCTCGCCTGCGCGGATCAGCGTCATGCCCTTATCGCTGCGGGTGATCAGCAGGGCTTCCAGATCAAGCTCGGCGCGCAGGGCTTCGCCCCGCTCGGCCAGCTCGGCGTCGGTCTCGCAGCGGCCGACGATGGCCTCGAACTCGCTCAGATTGGGTGTTATTAGACTGGCACCGCGGTACTTGCTGAAGTCGGTACCCTTGGGATCCACGAGCACCCGCTTGCCCGCCCGACGAGCGGCCTCGATAAAGGTTTCGACGCGGTTGAGCGTGCCCTTGCCGTAGTCCGACAAAACCAGCACATCATGCTGAGCCAGCGCTTGCCGAGTGTGATCCACCAGCTCGGTGGTATCCACGTTATCCAGGCGCTGCTCGAAGTCGAGGCGCAGCAGCTGCTGGTTACGGCTCATCACCCGCAGTTTGGTCATCGTGGGCACGGCGGCGCTTTGCTGAAAGTAGGTGCTCACTTCTGCCGTTGCCAGCTGCCCGGCGAGCATACTGGCGTTGTCGTCGTCACCCACCACGCCAGCCAGCCCCGCGCTTGCCCCCAGCGAGGCAATATTCAGTGCGACGTTGGCCGCCCCGCCGGGACGGTCGTCGGCGTCTTCCACCCGTACTACCGGCACCGGCGCCTCGGGAGAAATCCGCGAGGCCGGCCCGTGCCAGTAGCGATCAAACATGACATCACCCGCGACCAGTACGCGAGCCTGTTCCAGGGCGCTTAGATCAACGTTCATCGGTCGTCCTTCCGGTGTGTTCGAGTAGCGCTTCCAGCCTGGCCACGACCTCGCGGGTCTCGATGAGCCGCATGGCGTCGGCGTGACGCACGCGCTGCCCCCAGGACACATCCCCGACGGCTTTATGCAAATAGGTGCGCACCGCCAACGGATAGGCATTGACCGCAAAATCACGCCAGCAATACGGCGCGGCGCGCTGCGGATTGGTCGTCGCAAAGAGCCCCAATGTTGGTGTGCCCAGGGCATTGGCCATGTGTACCGGACCGGTATCCGGCGCAATCACCGCGCGAGCGCGTTCCAGCAGCGCCAGCATTCCCTTGAGTGAGGTAGCACCGACGGCGTTGATCACGCTTTCCGGCTGGCACAAGGCCTGTATCTGCTCGGCGGTTTCCTGCTCGATGGTGCTGGGGCCACCGGTCAGCACGCTTTTCAGGCCGTGCTGCACCCAAGCGTGCTCGATCACGCTGGCATAGCCTTCGACCGACCAGTTGCGAAAATTGCGCAGCCGCACGTTGCTGCAAGGGTTGATCACCAGGTACGGCGCCTCACCACTAAGCTGGCGGGCTTCGTCGTACGCCTCCGGCGGCACCGGCAGGTGCCATGCCAGGCGATCGTCTTCGATCCCAAACGCCCGAGCAAAGTCCATGAACGATTCCAGCACGTGCGCCCGGGGATGCGGCGCCAATCGGTGGCCGGTGAACCAGTGCTGGCAGTCCTTGGCCCGTGCCTTGTCAAACCCCAGCCGAGCATCAGCCTTGAGGCCCAGGGACAGCACGCTGGCGCGCAGGGCCTGCTGCATGTGCAGCAGCACATCAAAGCGAGTATCGGCCAGCTGGCGCCACAGCGCGCGCATCCCCGCGAATCCGCTGGCCTTGTCATAGACCACGAAGTCGACGCCGGAAAGCCCGGTCAGTAAACTGTGCTCCCCCTTGCCAATGATCCAGGTAATACGAGCCTCGGGCCAGCGGCGCTGCAGCGCGCGTATCGTCGGCACGAGATTGCACGCATCACCCAGCGCGGAAAGGCGCAGAATGGCAATATGGCGGGGATTGGCAGGCAGAGAGGACGTCATGCGCTTAGCGGCACTCCGGCAGAAAAAAAGTCTGATACTACACGATGCCGACATTCTATGTGAGGCGCCATGTTTGCGCCAAAAACAACGGCCAAAAACCTGTTCCCGCCACCCCCAGCCGCTAACGCCGGACGACTTCTCTCCGGCTATCTGGCATGCGCGCGGGCTGGTGATCGGCGAAGCGCCCGGGCGTGGCAGCAGCCTCTTCGTCGCCCCCTGCCCCGATAGCAACATGGAGTGGACACTGCGCCCCTACCGGCGTGGCGGGCTGATAGCCAGGCTGAGCGAAGATCGCTACCTGTGGGCCGGTGCCGAGCGCACCCGCGCCTTTCGCGAAATGCGCCTGACCGCTGAACTCTTTAGCCAAGGTCTGCCGGTGCCCCGCCCGGTGGCCACCTGCGTTACCCGCCGCGGGCTGACCTACGAGGCAACGTTGATCACCCGGCGCATTGCCGGCGCTCGGGCGCTGGCAACGCTACTGAAAAACAACGACGCCACCCCCGAACTCCTGGAACGGGTGGGGCAAATGATCCGCCGCTTTCACGACACCGGGCTCGACCACGTCGATCTCAACGCCCGTAACATTCTTGTCGACGCCGACAGGACACCCTGGCTGATTGATCTCGACCGCTGCCGATTGCGCGCATCAGGAAAATGGCGCCGGGCCAACCTCGCGCGTCTCGAGCGCTCGCTGGGCAAATTTGCCGTGCCGGATGCAGCAGCGCGCGCCTTCGACCGGATCAGGGCAGGCTACCGGGGCTAGACCGCAGCCGGCGGCAATTCACGCTGGATCCAGAGCGCCGGGCGCCGTCTCCGGCGTGCAATTCGGCAAGGCGGCAGCCACCCGCGCCAGCGCCTCGGCGCCCCGAACACCCCGCGTGACACCCTGCCACCAGTCGCGGTGAACGGCCTTTACCTTGACCGGAATGGTCGGTAACCCCAGGTACTGCGCCATCGCCAGTCGGTGCAGCCCGCGATTCAACTTGATCAAGCGCCCTTCGCGACTAACCGCCACGCCCAGCTCGTCCTTGCCTTTATGATAATCAAAGCCGTTGCACGCCATATCATCCATGAACTGCAGATAAACGCGTAAAAACGTCAGAATGCGTGTTTCCGAGTCGAGCAACAGGCCCTGCTGGTGCGACGACCACGGGTGGCCCGCGACCAGGCGCGCGTTAAAATGTGAAAAAGCCCCACTACCATCGAGATTATCGCGATGCGCTACCAGGTCGCTGATAAAGCGATAGCGCGACCCCTGGCGCAAGTCACCGCGCCGCAAGTCCCAGTCTCCCTTCCAGATAAACGTCGATGAAGAAGGCCGCTGTTGTTTGGCAAGCCCGCGCCAATCGCGAATACGCAGTAGTTCACGCGGATTTACCCGGACGACCAGACTATCACCCTGCGCGTACTCGACGGCCCGACGCGGAAGCCCCCCGACGCTCGACCCATCGGCTCCCCGGACCATCCTGCTGCCACCAGTGCAGCAACAGTCGCTCAAAAGGGACGCCGACTCTTGCCTGAAAGCCTTCACGAAGCGACGCCTGCAGGCGCGCGTATTGCACCGGCCAGTACATCCGGGCATCAGCCAGCGACGCAAAGGCGGGATCACTATTGGGCGGTAGGGGGAACTGTCGTGACATTGTTTATTCCATCAGCAACCAGGGGCATAGAGGCACGGGGGCTGGCGAAAAGCGGTCATCACCGGCCAGGTTATTTCCGCACGGCGGTGGCGATTTTGCCGTAAAGACTCTATGTAGGCGGCCGCCCCTGATTCCGGGCAATGTCTCTGGCAACGTGCGGCATCACCGTTTTGGCCATGAAGCGATCCCACTTGCGGCGAATCTTGCGTCGCCCCAACCAGGGAATATATTCCGGCAGCGGAATCACCTCCGAGGCGCCCAGGCCGTCGATGAGCATGACCGTGGTGGCGTCATCGCGCTCGATAACCATCAGGTTGCTCATGACCAGGTCGCAGGGAACGACGTTATACGCCAGCAGGTAGGCCCTGAGTGCGTCCAGCCCGGCCCAGAAACGTTCGATTTGCACGGACGTCAGCGGCTGCTCCAGGTAATCCCCCACGTTGGGCGGCAGCGCGCCCCTCTCGTCAAGCACCAGCTCCTGCTCGATGCCAACCATGTCGCCCATTTCCACCGCGCCGTAAAACTCGGGGATAAGCGTAAATGGCACCCCGCGGCGCTTGAGGCGGGCAAAATAGCGCCGCTCGCGGCGGGTCTGCTTGGCCTTATCGCGCCGGCTAAGCTTGACGCAGCGCGCGGGGTCGTCGGGGTCTTGATAGCAGAGGCGCTCATCGCCCCGTCCCACGACGTTCCACTCGGTCACATTCAGCATCGCCGAGCCTGCTTCTGCCGGTACACGTCCACAATACGCTGGTAGTTTTCCTCCATGATGGCATCTATATCCAGCGACAGCGCCAGCTCCCGGCAGCGCTCGGCAAGCGCCGCCTCGCCCTTGCGCCCCGCCCAGTGCGCCATGGCCGCAGCCAGCGCTTCAATATTCGCGGCCCGGTCGATGACCGTTGCGACCTCCGGCGTGACCACCTCTTTCGCTCCGCAGCTTTGGGTCGTCACCACCGGCGTGCCGCAGGCAAGCGCTTCCAGCACGGTAAAGCCGAAGGGTTCGTAATGCGCCGGCAGCAGGTAGCAATCCGCCAGCACAAAGTAGCGTTCGGGCGATGACTGCTCGCCGAGAAAACGGCACTTGTCCGCGATCCCCAAGCGCCGCGCGTACGCCTGGTAGTCCGCCTCGTGGGAGTCACGCCCCACCACCAGCAGCGTGGCGTTAATAGCCAGCCGGGCGAAGGCCTCAAGCGTGGAAGCCAGGCCTTTACGCTGATAGCCGGTGCCCAGAAACAGGAATACGGGCCTCTCATCGGCAAGTTCCAGCTCGCCGGCCAGCAGCCGGGCATCATTACACCACCGTTCAGGGTCAAAATGACGGGTATCAACAAAATTGTGGATCACCGAGCGTCTTTCCGTGGGCACAGCGTAAACATCGGCAATTTCTTCGTCGCTTTGCCGGGAATTGGACACCACATGGTAATACGCACCGGGCGCCATCGCTTTTGCCTCAATACGCGCCGCCACCCTGTCTTTTCTGCGCCAGCGACGCCGGTAGCGGGACGCCATATGATTATGGATAGTGCCACCGCCAATGCGCAGCATATCGTGAGTCCAGGTTTTGCCCAGCCCGTAGACCAGGTCGTAATCCGCCGCCTTGACGTGGCGCTCCACCGCCCTGGCAAAGCGCCACATTCGCTGAGCCTTGCCCACACTGAACGAGCGCAGGCATACAAATCGTATAGCCGGATGCGACGGTGCTACATGAGAACGGCAAATAATCGTCACATCCTCACCGCGCTCGGCCAGATAACGCGATAGCGCATTGAGAAAGCGCTCGGTACCCCCGGAGGCAGCGTGGCGCATATGGATCAGCGCGATTTTCATTGACCTGTCCTCATGTCGACTGTCTCTGTGGCGACTAATCCATATTGACGATAACTTCGCAGGGTACCCCACCAGATCACCAGCCAGAACGCGTATACCATGACACCGCTATTATGGTTGAAACCGGCCTGGGTAAGGCTGAAATCCACATGAGCTACGCACAGCAGCGCCCCGGCTGTAGCCAGCGAACGCAGGCCGGGATCCTCATCTCCGAGATATCTGCAGAAAAGACGCAAGGGCAGGAAAAAGAGCAGTAACAGAGCGATCAAGCCAGGCACCCCCTGCTTGGCCAGCGTATCCAGAAACTGGTTATGCGCGTGGCCGTAATTAGCCACCCCAGGGTGAACCACTCCGCGTTCCGTGAGGTCCATTACGCCGTCGCGATAGCCACTATCTCCCCAGCCCATTAGCGGCTTGTCCGCTATCAAGCGGACCGCGCCCTGCCACATCTCGAAACGCAACCCAACCGAGGTATCCTGTTTTTTGCCGCTGACATATAGAGCAACATCATCTATCGCCTGAGCCACCCGTTGCTTGACCCCGGTCTGCGGCAACTCATAGGCCACCCATCCCATGGCCAGCACCACGGCTAATGCCGCGAGCTTTACCTTGAGCGACATGCCTTTGCCATAAGCGCGGTACAGCACCCAAAACACCAGCGGCAAACCCACCCAACCGCCCCGGCTGCCGGATAACAGCGAAGCCAGAATACCGCTCGCGGCGCCCAGCCCCAGCAGTGCCACCCAAACCACGCGACGGCAGCGCTGCCACGCCCAGCCCAGCCCAGCCAAACAGAAAACACCCAGCAGCAGGCTGATATTGCCAAACTGAATAGGGTGCATATAGCCATAAGCCCGCGCAGCACCTTGGCCATGCTGATAAAAGGCAAACCCGGCCGCCCCCACGGCGCCAAGCACCAACCCCGACCAGATCGCCGCCAGTTTGGGCGGGTAGGCCATCAACCAGAGCAGTACCGGCAGCGCCAGCCAGAAGCGCAGTGGCCGGTCCACCGAGTTGATACTCTGACCGTGCCACAGCGCTCCAGCCACCACCACGGCGGTATAGGCGCACAGCGCCAGAATGAACAACCAGTCGTCGCGACAGGGCCGCAGGCCTGGGCGCCACACCGCAAGCGTTGCGCTTGCCAGCAGCAGGAAGAGAGGGCCCAGCGAATAGCCCGAAGGGGCTACCAGGGATAGGCCAGCGAAAAGAAAAACGGCAGCACTGGTCAGCCAGCACTGCCACACACTTGTGCCGGAATCAGCCATTGGTAAAGCGGCATGGGTCATGAGGACAGAATATCCAGAGCGCGGTTACAGGTTGCGGACGCGGCGTTTCATGTATTTCCAGAACACGCCGTTGGCGTTGGCCACGGCGATTACCAGCCCACGCCAGCCGTCGAGACAGCCACGCTGCAGCAAGTAGGTGCGCAAGAAGGCAAACGCGGTTTTGAGTACAATCACCGCGACAGGATATACCCGTAACGTATCCGAACGCGCGCGAATTCCCGAATAACGATTGATCTTGTCCAAAAACTGGCCCAATTCGGTAACGGCCAGGTGGCTGAGGCAGCCGTTCAGACGCAGAGTCTGCGCAGTGGTCGATACCACCACCGACTCGTGTACCATGGCATCGTTGAAGTTATGCTGGCGCCGGTGAAATACGCGCACCAGCCAGTCGTTGCCCCAGCCCGCATGGCGCACGGGCCGGCCCAGCAGCCAGTTTTCTCGATGCACTTCTACCACCTGCTGCTCTTTAGCCCCGGGCAGCCACCCGGCCAGCGACTCGAGCAGCCGGATATCCGGCGCTTCATCGGCATCCAGGGACAGAATCCAGTCGTGACGGGCCAACGATACCGCATGGCGCTTTGTCGGACCGAAGCCGAAAAACTCCCCCTGATGGAGCGAGACATTGGCGTAGCGCCGGGCAATATCCAGGGTGTCGTCGTTGGAGCCGTTATCGTAAACCACCACCTCGCCGACGCCGTCGAGCGCGTCCAGGGTGCGCGCCAGAGTCGCCGCCGCGTTACGCGTAATAACCACGGCACTTAGCTCAGCCAGCATGTCAAACGTCCTGTCAGGATAGGAAGCTGATGCTACTATAGCCGCCATTAGCCCTACAAACGCCATGACTAATATTCTGCGAGGCGTCCTTGCACATCATCCATGCCAATCTGGCCCGCGGGTTTCGCGGCGGCGAGCGACAAACCGTGCTGTTGATTCAGGCGCTAGCCAACAAACCCGGCGTGGCGTACCAAACGCTGGTGTGCCGGCCGGACTCGCCGCTGCGCGCGGAGCTTGCACAAACGCCCGGCGTGCGTTTTGTCAGCGCCTCCCATCAGCTGGCCGGCCACCGCCGAGCCAGGCGCGCTACCCTGGTGCACGCTCACGAGGCCAGAGCCGTGCACTGGGCCTGGCTACACCACAAACTGTACCAAACGCCGTACCTGATAACTCGGCGGGTAGATACGCCGATCAAACAAAAGCGCAGCAACCGCGCCTTTTATCGTAACGCCTACCGCTGCGTGGCGCTGTCCCGGGTCATCGCTGCCAAAGTGCAGCCGTTTACTCCGCACCCGGTGGCACAAATTCCCAGCGCTTTTACCCCGCTGGCACCGGATCCCGACGTTGCCAAAGCCTTTCGCGCCCGCTATCCCGGACGCTTTCTCGTCGGCCACGCGGGTGCCCTGATCGACCGCCACAAAGGGCAGCGGGTGCTACTTGATGCCGCTCGCAGGCTGCGCCACACCCAGCCGGACATGCGGTTCGTGTTTTTTGGCCGTGGGGAAGACGAGATTGCCCTTAAGGAAGAAAGTGCCGATATGGATAACGTCATCTGGGCCGGGTTCAAGCCCAACATCGGCGACTATCTGCCGGCACTGGACGCCTTTGCCTTTCCTTCGCGTAATGAAGGGCTGGGCTCGGTGTTATTGGACGTCATGCGCGCCGGCGTTCCCGTGGTGGCGAGCAAGGTCGGTGGCATTCCGGATATCGTTCGCGATGGTGAAACGGGGCTGCTGTTTACGCCCGGCGACGACGAAGCCCTTGCCAGCAATCTGACCCGGCTACGCGACCCGGCGCTACGTCAGTCGCTGACGCGAAACGCCCACATGCGGCTATCCATCTATTCGCCCGAGGCCATGGCCAATGCCTATCTGGCGCTTTACCGTCCTCTTGCTCAATCCCGTACTGTTTAGTTGTCTTTGCCCAATGATGAATGGAAAGTATGCCTACCAGTCGCACAAGCTGAAATTTTATACGGCTGGCCTACTGGCTGCCTTACTCCCGCGCGGCCTATTCCGCCGCCGCCGCCGGGCGCTGCTTGCCGCCTTTGATACCCTCCCCACTGCCGAGCAGGAGATCATCATGGCGCGGGTGGCCTATTATAACCGGCTGGATGAGCAGGTCCCGCTTGCCGACGACGCCACGCTCAACCGAGACTTTGCCATTCGCTCGAAAAAATCCACCTACCACCTGGACTTTTATCACGTAGCCAAGCACTTCACTCCCGCGGCCAGCTACCACTATCGCTTCGGAGACAAGACGTTTGTGCCTGAGATGCCTACTTTCGTCAAAAGTCGGCCGATTCATGGCGATAACCGCAACTCTATACTGCTCAAGCTTGATAGCGTGCGTCATTTTTACACGGTAAAAGACTCTTGGCGCTACGACGATAAAAAAGATGGACTGGTATGGCGAGGCGCGGCCACTCAGCCCCACCGACGGCACTTTCTTGAACAGTGCTACGGCCTGCTCCGCTGCGACGTCGGCGCTACCGACGACAAAGCGGAAACCGCCACCTACCGTGAGCCGTTCATGGCCATCGAGCAGCAGCTGGAGCACAAATTCATCTTCAGCATCGAGGGCAACGACGTGGCCACCAACCTGAAGTGGATCATGGCGTCCAACTCGCTGTGCTTTATGAAGCGCCCGATTTTTGAGACCTGGTTCATGGAAGGCACGCTGGTGCCGGGCTACCACTATGTCGAAGTTAAAGACGACTTCTCCGACATGGACGACAAGATTGACTACTATCTGGCCCACCCCAACGAAGCCAAAGCTATTATCGATAATGCCAACCGCTACATCGACGCGTTTTTTCAGCCTCGCCGTGAAAGACTCACCGCGCTAATGGTGTTTGAACGCTATCTGGCGCGTACCCAACGTTCGCCGGACGCTTAGCGCTCCATACGAGATCGCCACGTCGTCGCGCTGCTCATAATGACAAGTAGCAGGCAGTGGGCTGAAAAACCACTGCCCCCTCACGCCTCAGCAATAAAGAATCGTTCGATCGCCTCAGCCACCACGTCGATGTCCGCCTCCCCTATGCCATACCACAGGGGCAGCCGCAGGAGCCGCTCGCTTTCTCTTGTCGTATGCCGGTCAGCGCCGGCAAATCGCCCGGCCTTCCTGCCCGCAGGCGAAGAATGCAGCGGCACATAGTGGAAAACCGCCATCACGCCGCAGTCCTTCAAGTAGCCGATCAGGCGCTGCCTTTCTTCCAGATTAGCCACCTTGAGATAGAACATATGGCCATTATGCCGGCAATCGGCGGGTATCATGGGCAGAGAAAAAGCGTGCTTTTCTGCAAGCGGTTGCAGCTTTTCCCAATAGCAGGACCACGCTCCCAGTCGCTGCTGGTTTATTTCGTCAGCCTTTTCCAGTTGCCCCCAGAGGTAAGCCGCCTGAAGCTCGCCGGGCAAATAGCTGCTTCCCGTATCTACCCAGGTATATTTATCCACCTGGCCGCGGAAAAACTGGCTTCTATTGGTACCTTTCTCGCGTATAACTTCAGCCTTTTCCACAAAGCGGGCGTCATTGATGATCAGCAGCCCGCCTTCGCCGCCGCTGGTATAGTTTTTGGTTTCATGGAAGCTATAGGTGCCCAAGTGCCCGATGGTACCCAGCGCCCTGCCTTTATATTCTCCCATCATGCCCTGGGCAGCGTCCTCGATGACCAACACGCCCTGCTCCCGAGCCACCGCCATTATCCGGTCCATATCGCAGGCCACGCCGGCATAGTGCACCACCACGATGGCCTTCGTTTTGTCCGTCATGGCCTCTCGAACCCGCTCGGCATCAATATTCATCGTCTCCTGCTGCACGTCGACGAACACAATGTTCGCACCGCGCAGGGCGAAGGCATTGGCCGTGCTGACAAACGTATAGCTCGGCATGATGACTTCATCTCCCGGAGCAATACCCGCCAGCATGGCCGAAATTTCCAGCGCGGCAGTACAAGAAGGCGTCAGCAGCGCCTTGTGGCAGGGCAGGTGCGTTTCGAACCACTGCTGGCACTGCTTTCCGAAAGAGCCGTCGCCGGATATCTTTGGGCTACGCATAGCCTGGATGACATAGGGCTCTTCGTTACCGGTGTAAGGAGGAATGTTAAAGTTGATCACTCTGGTAAAACTCCTGCAAAAACTGCCGCTCCAGATCCAGCATGTCTTTTTTTCTGTTTTTGATTTTCCTTGCCGGGCTGCCTACATAAATTCCCCAAGCTTCCGTACTCTTGTTCACCAATGACATGGCACCCACGGAACATCCCTCGGCAATATCCACGCCCGGCATTACAGCGGAGCCGGCGCCCACAATGACATGTTTGCCAAGCGTCACTCGGGAGAAGACTTCCTGTTTAAACTTTTCGGGCACATTCGAGTTCGTCAAAGTTTCCCCGCTATAGTCATCGGTCTGCGAGAAAACTTTCACACCGTAAGCCAACGTGCAAAAATCATCCATTTTAATGCCCGGTTTTCCGCCCGCCACGAGACACATTGGGGTAATATGGCAAAATCTTCCGATCTTGACTCTGCCGGACACAACGCAGAAATCATCGATACGGCTATTATCGCCCAGTTCGATTTCATCGCAGTCGTAGATATTTGCTTTATCGCTTATCCTGATATTATTACCAATCTTTTTAAATCCCATTGCTTCGAGGGCTTGCTGCGATAAGTAAGCCATGCTATCTCCCGAAAATATCCCTGAGCTGGTTTATTAGCCTTTCCTGGGAGAAAACCTCCCTGACCCGGGCTACGTTTTTCTCCCTTTCTTCGGCAGACAGCAGCTCAAGAGAAAAATTCTCCACGTCGAAGCACGCTATTTCCAACCGATCGAAAAGTTCCTTGTGCGCAACTCCCTCTCTTAAATAGACCGTCTTCCCCATTCCCAGCAGGGTGATAATATTGCCCATGGCCTGCTGCCTTTTGTGGTTGAACACGGCAATATCGATGGAAGCCAGTATCCGGTAGTATTCTTGCAGTGGTAAAAAATCACGCAAGGCCGTTACCTTCTTGCCGAATATCACCTTTCCTTCCTGCTGCACCTTCACGGCATTTTTGGCATTACCGTAAGAAAGAGGGACGTATAAGTGAATATCATTTTCTTTGTAGGGAGCAATCTTGTCGAAGGCATCCGCATGGTTATTAGCCGTGTCTGACGAGTTGCCCACCTGAATATTGATCCTTCCCTCGGCTTTCTCCTCAAGCTTATACGCCTTGTATAAATTGCTTGGGTATATCAGGCATTCGTGATAAATACCTTCCGCGCCATACCACTGTCTTGCCAGAGCCACATCGCCTTCCACGTAGGTCACCAGGTGGCCCATCTTCTTTATGACCGGTCTTCTAAAGAACTCGCGCTTTTTCCAGCCTTTCTTGTGCCGGGCGGTTTTATACAGGTAAAGGTCACTCCCCCATATAAGCCAATAGCATTTTTTCAACACCCAGGGCATGAAAAACAGGAGTTTCTCTATTTTCTTTTTTGACAACCCGTGGAGTATGATCCTTTCTGCCCGATGCATGTAAAAAGCAAGGCGCATATATCCCAGAAAGTGGCTTAGTGCTCCCTGCGGGATCTTTTCGACCGACTGAGTCTGCCTGACAGGGTGCTGTTGGTGATCACCAATCAGAAAAAACAGGTGTTCATCCAACCCCATATACTCTTCCACAAAAGAAATAAAGCTGGGTATAAACTTGTCCGTATTGCATACGTGTAATATTTTGCTTTTCATGGTTATATCCAACATCCTGATCAGACGCTAATAAAAAAGAAGGCCCAAAAGCCCGAAACCGCAAGCTTTTAGGCCTCTATTCGCGACCGTTGAGCAACCAGCATGCTTGCCCTGCTTACCTCAAGACAAGTGGCAAAAGATTCCGTAGACCTCTAAGTGTCGGGTCCCGTGTGATTAACAACCCGCTTGGTAAATAACTCAGGTCGCTTGGCCTGCCACTCCTTCATCGCCGCAATCGGTGATTGATGATGCAGTGCCTTCTGCGAGATGTGGTGATTGTACAGCCAAGCGTAGCGTTTGAGCGTCTGCTCCAGATCCTCGCCTGAGGTATAGCGCCGGGTGGCCAGCACGTCGCTGATGCGGCCGTTGAACCGTTCTACCATACCGTTCGTCTGCGGCCTTCCCGGCTTGATCAGGCGATGGTCGATACCATGGGCCTGGCACTCCAGATCGAAGGGATGGCGGCCGCTGGGCCTGCGCTCACCTGCCCGCGTGAAGCGATCGGTGAACGACTTGCCGTTGTCAGTCAGCACCGTCTGGATCGTGAAGGGCGCCTTTTCCTCCACACACTTCATGAACGCCTTGGCATCCCTGGCGGACTGGCTGCGCCTGACTTCCAGATAGACCCAACGTGTGGCACGGTCGATGGCAACATATAGGTAGCGCTTTTGCTCCTCGTCGGGCATCTGGGGCAGGTGCTTGATATCGACATGCACATACCCAGGCTCGTAGTCCTTGAAGGGCTTGTGCCGAGGCTTGCCATCATCTCCGGCATCCTGACGGGCCAGTTCCGCGAGTGTCGGCACCTCACGGCGCTTAAGCATGCGATGCAAGCCGGAGCGTGACAACCGAGGATTCAGAAACTCACGTGCCACGACGAGCAAGTCATCCAGACCGAGGCGCAGGAACTCGCGAGCGGCGATCAGCACTTCCTCCTGCTCGGACGTGAGCGTAGCCAGCAGGTTATGGCGTGTATGGGACCGATCATGAACATCGTCGCGGTACCGCCAACGGCGTATCGTCGAATCACCAACACCGTACTGGCGCGCCAACTCGCTATCGCTGATGCTGGCGGGCGCTGCCTGGATGTCAGCACGGATCTTTGGTGTGGTGGTGGCCTGCTTATGCAGCTTGATGTCCATGTCTCTGCTCCCGGATGAACTGCTGTAGAAGCTCTCTTGCTATCAGCAGAGGGTAACTTCTATCACTCATTTGATCATCAGGGACCCTACATCTAAGAAAGGAAGCTCATCGGGATCATACACTGCGCGCCTGCTTTCCGCGACTTATCCCCCCGTATCACCTTCGTTCACGTCACTTACTGGCAACTTACGAAAAAGTATTTGCTATTTTGTAAGGAAAGACGGTAGCACGGCTTTCAACCACCGGCTTCGCTGAACGTCTGGCCGGAGACGCTGGGGTGGTACAGCGGCTGGACGCTGTTGCCGTCGGGGTCGAGGCAGTAGAAGCTATAACCGCCATCACCGTGTTCATGGGGCTCGCGGGATACCTTGATACCCTGCTCAACCAGATAGTCGTACCACTTGTCGACATCAGCCTTGTTGTCGACCACAAAGCCGAAGTGGTCGAGGCGCTGAGGATTGCTGCCGGTATCCTGTTTGGCGCGAGCGAGCGAGAAATTATCGTTGCCCAGCGTCAGGTAAACGAGGTTTTCGTGGGCGCGGCGCAGCAGCGACATGCCCAGCACATCGGTATAGAAACGCTCGCAGGCTTCCAGGTCCTGCACCTGCAGGGCGATATGGCGCATGCCGTTAAACGCGGGTGGACGTTGCATGAATTCTCCTGTGATTTGAAACCCTATGAGTTGAAACCCCGTGAGTTGGAATCCTGTAAGTTGAAACGCAGGGGGCTTTTGGTGGAAAATTGCCGTTACCGAACATTTGTGGAAATATTTTCCACTACCTCTTACCTAGAAGATATGGGCCGCCAGTCCGGCCGTCAACCGGTAGTTTTCAACTCAGGGAGTCAACATGTACTGCATTATTGTTCAGACCCAGCTCAAACCCGGCAAGCGCGAAGCGTTTTTGCGCGCCATGCTACCCAACGCCGAGGCCTCCGTACGTGAAGAGCCGGGCTGCCATGTGTTTGACGTGCTGGAAGACCAGGAAAATCCCGACCTGATTCATCTGTACGAAATCTACGCCAGCAAGGAAGCGCTTGCCGAGCACAAGACCACCGAGCACTACAAGGAAAGCCGCGCGGTGGTTAACGATCTGATCGCCGAGCAGAACGTGATCAAGGCCGACGTGCTGGCAGCCAACCACGCATCCCAACACTGAGCCCTTGCGCTCCGGCCACGCACCTGGCCGGCGACGATGAACAAGACGGCACGGGCCTTTACGGGTCGTGCCGTTTTTTTGTCTGCGTGATAAGATTTTTACCGTTATTCACGTGCGCTTATCACTTCAGACAAGGTCACAACATGGACATTAGCGTTTTCGGCAGCGGCTATGTCGGGCTGGTTGCCGGCGCCTGCCTGGCCGATGTGGGCCACCAGGTTATCTGCATGGACGTTGACGCCGCGCGCATCCAACGTCTTGAAGCCGGGGAAGTGCCCATTTTCGAGCCCGGCCTGGAAGGGCTGATCCAGGACAACGTGGCCGCCGGCCGGCTGCGCTTTACCACCGATACCGCTCTGGCCGTTACCCACAGCGAAGTGCTGTTCATCGCCGTAGGCACGCCGCCGGACGAAGACGGTAGCGCTGATTTACGCCACGTGCTTACCGTGGCCGGAAGTATCGGCGAGCACATGAACGGCTACAAGCTGATTGTGGACAAATCCACCGTGCCGGTAGGCACCGCCGACAGGGTCCACGCGGCGGTGGCCAAGGCGCTCGCCGAACGCAACGAGGCGCTGCCCTTCGACGTTTGCTCCAATCCGGAATTTCTCAAGGAAGGCGCGGCAATTGACGACTTTACCCGAGGCGCACGGATTATCGTGGGTACCGAGAGCGAGCATGTAAAAGAGCGCATGCGCGCCTGCTACGCACCCTACAACCGCAACCACGACAAGCTGATGTTCATGAGCGTACGCGCCGCCGAGCTGACCAAGTACGCGGCCAACGCCATGCTCGCGACCAAGATCAGCTTCATGAACGAAATCGCCTGCCTGGCCGAACGGCTGGACGTCGATGTAGAAGAAGTCCGTCGTGGCATGGGCAGCGACCCGCGCATCGGCTATCACTTCATCTACCCGGGCTGCGGCTACGGCGGCTCCTGCTTTCCCAAGGATGTTCAGGCCCTTGAGCGCACGGCCCGGGAACACGATTACCCAACGACACTGCTCAGCGCGGTGGAAACGGTCAACTACGCCCAGAAACGCACCCTGTTTGCCAAACTCGAAAACGCACTGGGCAACCTGGCGGGCAAAACTATTGCCGTCTGGGGGCTGGCGTTCAAGCCGGATACCGACGACATGCGCGAGGCTCCCAGCCGCGAACTGATGGAAGCCCTGTGGCAGGTTGGTGCCAATGTGCAGGCCTTCGATCCCGAAGCCATGGCCGAGTGCCGGCGGATTTACGGCGAACGCGACGATCTGGTGCTCACTTTCGACCGCATTCAGGCCATCAAGGGCGCCGATGCGCTGGTCATCTGTACCGAATGGAAAGCATTTCGCAGCGTCGACCTGCACTGGCTGGCCGCTGAGCTTAACGATCGACTGGTTATCGACGGACGCAATCTGTATCAGCTGGACAGTGCCGCAGAAGCCGGGCTGCGTTACATCGGCGTCGGTCGTCAAAGCGGCTGATCAACATGCTGCCCGACCGCGCACGACGCACTCTCCAAGGAAGCCGCTTGCCCATGTCTGCCCGCTTGACGCCCGTGAACTGGATACCGACCACCGCGCTCGGCCTGGGTCTGGGTTACAGCCTGATCACCCTGACGCGCCTGCCCTGGTGGTCGCTGCCGTGCGTGGCCGTACTCGCCGGTGCGCTGGGCTTGAAGCTGCGGGCAGGCAGCGGTGCCGGTGGCTATCGCAAGGCCTGGCCCTGGTCGCTGGTGCCGCTATGCCTCTGGGGGCTTTACGTCTATCTCGCCGACAGCTTTGGCAACGTGGACTTGGGCGCCGTCTTTTTTCATATACAGGCGGGTATTACCGACCACGGCGGCAGCGAGCGCCTGGTCGCGGCAGGGCTCTATTCATTGTCCATGCTGGGACTGCTGGGCGCCTTTACCTGGCTGGTACGTCACGACTCGCGCCTGCGACGTATCGAGCCGTTGATTGCCCTGGCGCTGCTTGTCGGCAACCCGCTGCTGCTGGGCGTGGGGCAGCGCAGTGCGGCGGTGGTAACCGAAGACGGCGACTGGCTGGACAGCCACTACGAGGCGCCGGTGATTCACCGCCAGGAGGATCCGCCCAACCTGCTGATCCTGTACCTGGAAAGCCTGGAACGCACCTACGGCAACCCTGAATTCGGTGATGCCTACGACGACCTGCACGCGCTGGGCAAAAAAGGCGTCGTGTTCGAGGGCGTGGAGCAGACCAACAACACCGGCTGGACCATGGCCGGGATGATCGGCAGCCAATGCGGCACGCCCCTGATGCCGGCCGGGCTGGTGCACGACCGCCAGTTTGAACCCCTGGCCGAGGTAGTGCCGGGCGTTGACTGCCTGGGCGACCTGCTGGATGACCAGGGCTATCGGCTGAGCTATCTCGGCGGTGCCAGCAAGGCCTTTGCCGGCAAGGGTCGTTTCTACGAAGGCCACGGTTTTGACAACGTCCGCGGCCTCGACGAACTCAAGGAAGGGCTTGAAGATCCCGCCTATATCAATGACTGGGGGCTGTACGACGACACCCTCTACGACTTGACCGCCGACGAGATCGAGCGCCTGGATGCCGACAGCGATGCTCCCTGGGGGGTGGTCAACATCAGCCTTGCCGGCCACGCGCCGGTGGGCTTTCCCGCTCGCAGCTGCCGCGAGCGCCAGGGCGAGTGGGACGGCGAAGATATCCTCTATTCGGTCAAGTGTTCCGCCTGGCTGGCTCGCCAGCTGGTCGAGCGGCTCGAGGACGACGGGCTGCTGGACGATACCCTCGTCGTGGTGGCCAGCGATCATCTGTCCATGCGCGTCTCGGTGTGGGATCAGCTGGTCAGCCTGCCGCGGGAAAATACCTTCATGTTGCTGGGCAACGGCCTGGAAACCCGGCGGATTTCCCGGCGCGCCTCGATTGTGGACCTCTTTCCCACGATTCTCGACGCCCTGGGCTATCCGCCCTCACACCACCAGGCCGGGCTCGGCGTCTCACTGCTGCAACCGGATACCCATACGCTGCTGGAGCGCTATGGCAAGGAAAAGATCAACGCCCGGCTGCTGGAAGAAAACGGCCTGCAGCACCGCCTCTGGGAAGGACTGGCGCCCCGGCGCCGGGACGCCGATTCCTCGGCGGATGAATCCCGCTAGCGTGCTCACCGGCACCGGCTAAACGCTGGCCTGATCCTGATGGATGCCCTGATAGAGCCGCTCGACGCCCAGATGCCAGAGGCAGTTGGTATGCCCCAGCGGGCAGACACGCTGAAAACACGGCGAACAGGATAGCGCCAGATAATGCACGCGGGTATTCTCGGTCAGCGGCGGCGTGTAGTCCGGCGTCGAGGAACCGTAAATCGCCTGGACCCGGGTGCCCACCGCGGCGGCAACGTGCATCAGGCCGGAGTCGTTGGTTACCGCCTGCTCGCAGTCTGCCAACAGATCGACCGCATCCACCAGCGAGGTCGCACCGCACAGATTGTGGGCATGGGCGCTGTGCGCGTGAGACAGCCCGCCAACGATGTCGTCCCCCGCCGCATGATCGCCGGGTCCGCCGACCACTCGCACGGCGAAACCGTCGTCGATCAGCCGCTCGGCGAGTTCATGAAAGTACGCCAGCGGCCACTGCTTTGCCGGGCCGTACTCGGCGCCGGGCATCATGGCGATGGCCGGGCGTTCGCTGAGTCCGAGGCGCTGTCGCAGCTGCGCGCGATTATCGCTGTCGATACGCAGCTGCGGCGCGGGGCAGTCGAAGTCACCGCTGCCGGTTGGCGAATCGGGCAACCCCAGCGACACAAACCGCTTGACTGTCTGGTCGAGCCGCTGCCTGTCCAGCGTCCGGCGCTCGTTCAGCAGCCCGTAACGCTGTTCGCCGAGAAATCCCACCCGTTCGGGAATACGCGCAAGAAACGGTACCAGCGCCGACTTCCACGAGCGCGGCAGCACGATGGCACGGTCGTAGCGGCCGCGCAGCTTTCGGGCAAGCACCCGGCGGGTTTTCCAGCCGAACTCGCCGTGTTTCACCGCCAGCGGATGCACGGCGTCGACTTCGGCCATACGCGCCAAAATCGGCTGCGACCAGGGTGGCGCCACCACGCCGATGGTCGCCGCCGGGTAGCAGCGTTTGAGCGTGATAAACAGGCTCTGGGCCATGACCATATCGCCCACCCAGGACGGACCCACCACCAGAAAGCGGGGTGCTTCTTCAGCCATTCAGCCACTCCAGGTACGCCGCCACGCCTTCGGCCACGGTGCTGAACTCAACGTCGCAGCCGGACCCGCGCAGGTGCTCGATATCCGCCCGAGTATAGCTCTGGTAGCGGCCTTTCAGCCTTTCGGGGAAATTGATGTAGTCGATACGCCCCTTGCCGTGGAAGTCGATCACGGCTTCGCCGATGGCCTTGAACGGCTCGGCCCGGCCGGTGCCCAGGTTGAAGATGCCCGAGCGCTCGGGGTGATCCAGAAACCACAGATTGACGTCGACCACATCGCCCACGTAGACAAAATCACGGCTCTGCATGCCCGCCTCGTAGCCGTCGTAGGCACCGAACAGCTTGAGATTTTCGCCGTTGCTGATTTGCGTGTGGTGATGGAACGCCACGCTTGCCATCTTGCCCTTGTGCTGCTCG
Organism: Vreelandella jeotgali Hwa; assembly: GCF_000334215.1. Lineage (GTDB taxonomy): Bacteria > Pseudomonadota > Gammaproteobacteria > Pseudomonadales > Halomonadaceae > Vreelandella > Vreelandella jeotgali. The sequence continues at coordinate 40,722 of NZ_AMQY01000003.1, forward strand.
CGGGGGCCGTAGACGTTGAAGTAGCGAAAACCCACGACCTGACAGCCCAGATCGTCCCAGCGCTCGCGCACGTGCTGGTCGAACAGCAACTTGGAATAGCCGTAGACGTTGAGCGGTTTCTCGAATTCGGAGGCTTCCTTGAACACGCTGCTGCCGCCGTAGGTCGCCGCCGAGGAGGCGTACAAAAACGCCACGCCGTAGCGGTCGCAGTAATCGAGCAGCGTGCGCGAATAGGCGTAGTTGTTTTCCAGCATGAACTGGCCGTCCCACTCAGTGGTATCCGAACAGGCGCCTTCATGGAAAATCGCCTCGATCGGCGGAAGGTCGGTGTGCTCGCCGGCCAGGGCGGCGCGCACATCGTCAATAAAGGCGTCCTTGTCGCGGTAGTCGGCAAGCGTCAAGTCTGCCAGGTTGACGAACTTGGTGCCGTCGCGCAGGTCGTCCACCACCATGATGTCGGTGCGCCCCCGCGCGTTCAGCGCCTTGACAATATTGGCGCCGATAAACCCGGCCCCGCCTGTGACTACAATCATACTGGCTCCTGAAGCATGCTGATTTCTGTGGGCTGTTTACTGATGAACTGTAAGAGCACGCTCGAACGGCGCGCGCCTATAACCTGCCTGCCATGAATTGTATACTTGACGCCCTCTGAATTCATGGCCAACGGGACTTCGCGATGAGTGCTTCAACCAATAGCTCGACACCCGACGTGTCGACGTTCCAGGGATTAATCCTGGCCCTGCAACAATACTGGGCCGAACAGGGCTGCGTGGTACTGCAGCCGCTGGATATGGAAGTGGGGGCGGGCACCTTCCACCCGGCCACGTTCCTGCGCGCCATCGGCCCGGAAAACTGGAACGCCGCCTACGTGCAGCCGTCGCGGCGCCCCACCGACGGCCGCTACGGGGAAAACCCCAACCGCCTGCAACATTACTACCAGTTTCAGGTGGTGATGAAGCCGTCCCCGGCCCGTTTTCAGGAGCTTTACCTGGGCTCGCTCAGAAGCCTGGGGCTCGACTTGCAGGTTCACGACGTGCGCTTTGTCGAGGATAACTGGGAGTCGCCCACACTCGGCGCCTGGGGACTGGGCTGGGAAGTCTGGCTCAACGGCATGGAAGTCACCCAGTTTACCTACTTTCAGCAGGCCGGCGGCATCGAATGCCATCCGGTGACCGGCGAGCTGACCTACGGTCTGGAACGCATCGCCATGTACCTCCAGGATGTCGACAGCGTCTATGATCTGGTATGGACCGTCGCCCCGGACGGCAGCAAGGTCACCTACGGCGATGTCTACCTGCAAAACGAGCGCGAGCAGTCGGCGTATAACTTTGAACACGCCGACGTGGACTACCTGTTCAAGGCTTTCGACCACCAGGAAGGCGAATGTGCGCGCCTGCTGGAGGCCGAACTGCCACTGCCCGCCTACGAGCAGGTGCTCAAGGCTTCGCACACCTTCAACCTGCTGGATGCTCGCCATGCCGTTTCGGTCACCGAACGTCAGCGTTTCATCCTGCGCGTGCGCACCCTGGCCCGCAACGTGGCCAGCGCCTACTACGCCTCGCGCAAGGCAGCGGGGTTCCCGCTGGCCGCCGAAGCGCTGCGCAACGAGCTGCTCAACGACGACCCGATAAACAAAGAACCTGTGAACGACCAGGGAGATGCCTGATGGCCACGGATACGCTGTTACTCGAACTCGGCTGTGAAGAACTGCCGCCGGTGGCCCTGGATGCCCTGTCCGACGCCTTTGCCAGCGGCATTCAAAACGGCCTGGCAGCCGCCGAGATTCCCTTTGGCCGAGTCCGCGCGCTGGCTTCGCCGCGCCGGCTGGCGGTGGAAGTTACCGAGCTTGCCGCCCGGCAGCCCGACCGCGAAGTCGAACGCCGGGGCCCGGCGCTCGCTGCGGCGTTCAAGGACGGCGCGCCGACCAAAGCCGCCGAGGGCTTTGCCCGCTCCTGCGGCGTCGGTGTGGACCAGCTGATCGAGCTGGAAACACCGAAAGGCACCTGGCTGGGCTTTCGCGAACAGCAGACCGGCGAAGGGATTCAGGCTCTGCTGCCCGGTATTCTGCACAAGGCCATCGGCGACCTGCCGGTCCCCAAATACATGCGCTGGGGCGATTCGCGCACCGAGTTTTCCCGCCCGGTGCACTGGCTGGTTGCGCTGTATGGTAGCGAGGTCATCCCCGCCGAGGCGCTGAACCTCACCGCCGGCCGCACCACCTACGGCCACCGCTTCCACGCCCCGGAGGCGCTGCCGCTGAAACACGCCGACGACTATGTCGCCGCGCTGGAAAACGCCTATGTGCTGGCCGACCGCGAGCAGCGACGTGAGCGCATCCGCGAGCAGGTCCTGGCCGAGGCCGAAGTCAACGACGCCCGGGCGGTGATTGACGAAGATCTGCTGCGCGAAGTCGCCGGCCTGGTGGAATGGCCGGTCGCGCTGACCGGCAGCTTCGATCAGCGCTTTCTAGAAGTGCCGGCGGAATGCCTGGTGTCCTCGATGCAGGAACACCAGAAGTATTTCCACCTGCTCGACGACAACGGCCAGCTCAAGCCGCTTTTCATTACCGTGGCCAACATCGAAAGCCTCGACCCGGACCAGGTGATTGCGGGTAACGAAAAGGTCATTCGTCCGCGCCTGGCCGACGCCGTCTTCTTCTTCGACGCCGACCGCAAGCGCACCCTGGCGAGCCGCCTGCCCGAACTGGGCAGCATGGTTTTCCAGCACAAGCTGGGCACCCTGGCCGACAAGGCACAGCGCAGCGAGGCCGTGGCCGCCTTTATTGCCGATAAAATCGGCGGCGAGCCGGCCCACGCCAAGCGCGCCACCCAGCTGGCCAAGTGCGACCTGGTCACCGAAATGGTGCAGGAATTTGCCGAACTTCAGGGCGTAATGGGCCGCTACTACGCCGCCGAAGACGGCGAGGCCAGTGATGTCACCATCGCGCTGGAAGAGCAGTATCTGCCGCGCTTCGCGAGCGATTCGATCCCGCAAACCGCGACCGGCAAGGCGGTGGCGTTGGCCGACCGCCTGGATACGCTGACCGGCATCTTCGGCATTGGTCAGCGCCCCACCGGCGCCAAGGACCCGTTCGCACTGCGCCGGGCGTCCATCGCCGTGATCAACATCCTGGTCAAGGGCGAGTTGGATCTGGACCTGCGCGAACTGCTGACACTTGCCGCCGAGCAGCACACCGATCTGCCCAGGGCAGAGACGGTGGTCGACGACGTGCTGACCTACACGCTCGACCGCTTCCGCGCCTGGGGTCAGGACGACGGCATCAGCGCCGAGATGTACCTGTCGGTACGCAAGCGCCCGGTCACACGGCCGCTGGATTTTGCCCGCCGGCTGTACGCGGTCAAGACGTTTGCCCAGCGCGACGAAGCCGCCGCGCTGGCTGCGGCCAACAAGCGCGTGTCGAACATCCTCGCCAAACAGAACCACGACGGCAGCACGGATGTGAACGCCGACCGGCTCAGCGAGCCGGCGGAAAAGGCGCTATTCGAAGCGCTAAGCGAGCGCCGGAAAAGCGTCGCACCACTGCTGGCCGATGACCGCTACACCGAGACGCTGGATGCGCTGGCCACGCTACGCAAGCCGGTAGACAGCTTATTTGATCAGGTGATGGTCATGACCGACGACGACGCCGTGCGCCACAACCGCCTGGCGCTGCTGGCCAGCCTGCAAGCGCTGTTCCTCGAAGTCGCGGATATTGCCGAGCTGCCTCAGTAACGCCAGCCAAGCTGGCTGATATTATCAGGCCCGATTCAAGCCCGGCTGTTGCCGGGCTTTTTTTGTCATCCCGTGTTCTCTTTAGCGTGTTTCACGTGAAACATTCATGACCAATAGCCCCGAGTTGATATACCCGTGACCGCCAACATATCCCCGTCTCTTGCCGCCGAGCGCTTGATCATTCTCGACCGCGACGGCGTCATCAACCAGGACTCCGACGCCTACGTCAAAACCCTGGACGAATTCATCGTCTACCCACAGGCGATTGACGCCATCGCCCGGCTGACCCAAGCCGGCTACACCCTGGCCGTTGCCACCAACCAGTCGGGTATCGCTCGGGGCTATCTAAACGCCACCACGCTCGACACAATGCATGCGCAACTGAACACGGTGGTGGAAAACGCCGGCGGTCGACTCGATACCATTGCCTACTGCCCCCACGGCCCCGAAGACAGCTGCGACTGTCGCAAGCCGCTGCCGGGACTGCTATATCAAATACAGGAAGCGCTCAACCTGCCCGACTTGCAAAACAGCTGGATGGTGGGCGACAGCCTGCGCGACCTCCAGGCGGGCGAAGCCGCCGGAGCCCGCCCGGCGCTGGTACGTACCGGCAAGGGCGCGCGAACCGAGGCCAAAGGAGGATACGCTGGGGATACGCCGATTTTTGATGACCTGGCGGCTTTTGTTGACTGGCTGCTGGGTTAGCAAACCAACAGGTGGCTACCCTCTACGCTGGTTCATTGCGAACGCAGTAAGACAATCTCCAGGTTGGTTGTGCAAAAAAAAGCCGTGTTTCACGTGAAACACGGCTTTTTAAGGTTTTACGCTGGAGTTAAATATCCAGATTGGCGACCAACGCATTGGACTCGATAAAGTCACGGCGCGGCTCTACCTCGTCCCCCATCAGGGTATTGAACATCATGTCTGCCGCCATGGCGTCTTCGATGGTGACGCGAAGCATACGCCGGCCGTCGGGGTCCATAGTGGTTTCCCACAGCTGCTCGGGGTTCATTTCCCCCAGCCCCTTGTAGCGCTGAACCGAAAGTCCGCGCTGCCCTTCGTGCATCAGCCAGGCCAGCACTTCCGACAGGCTGGCAACCGGCTTCTTGCGCTCGCCCCGGGCAATCCAGGCGCCCTCTTCCAGCAAGCCGTCCAGGGTTTCCCCCAGCGCGGTCATTGCCCGGTAGTCGGCACTTTCAAAGAAATCCAGCCCCCAGACATAGTTGGTGGTAACGCCGTGGGCGACCAGTGCAACCGCCGGCAGATGAAGCCCGCGCTCTTCGTCTTCATGGAGGTAAAAATGGTAACGCGCCCCGCCTTCCCGGGCCGCCTTGTTGTCCATGGCCTGCTGGAGCTCGTCGATCCAGTTCTGCATGGTGACGCGATCCTTGAGGCAGCTCTCACCGGACAGCGCCGACACTGACACGGCCTCTTCCAGCACGGCGAGCGGATAGATCCGCGACAGCCGCTCAATACGGCTCATCACCCCGCGATACTCGGTCACCAACGCTTCGAGCTGCGACCCCCCAATGCCCGGGGCATCGGCGTTAACGTGCAGCTGTGCGCCGTCCAGCGCCGTGCTGGTGAGGTAGTCGACCATGGCCTGCTCGTCCTTGAGATACAGCTCCTGCTTGCCGCGCTTGATCTTGTACAGCGGCGGCTGGGCAATATACACATGGCCGCGCTCGATCAGTTCAGGCATCTGGCGGAAGAAGAACGTCAACAGCAGCGTACGAATATGCGAGCCGTCAACGTCGGCATCGGTCATGATGATGATCGAATGGTAGCGCAGCTTGTCCGGATTGAACTCCTCACGGCCAATGCCGCACCCCAGCGCGGTAATCAGCGTGCCCACTTCGGCGGATGACAGCATCTTGTCGAAGCGCGCCTTTTCCACGTTAAGGATCTTGCCCTTGAGCGGCAGAATGGCCTGGGTGCGCCGATCGCGGCCCTGCTTGGCGCTACCGCCGGCGGAGTCGCCCTCCACCAGGTAGAGCTCGGACAGATTGGGATCCTTTTCCTGGCAGTCGGCCAGCTTGCCGGGCAGGCCGGCGATATCCAGCGCGCCCTTGCGCCGGGTCATGTCCCGCGCCTTGCGCGCGGCTTCACGGGCCCGGGCGGCATCCAGCATCTTGTTGACGATGGCCTTGGCTTCGTTGGGCTTTTCGACCAGGTAATCGGCAAACAGGCGCCCCATTTCCTGCTCGACAGCCGTTTTAACTTCGCTGGATACCAGCTTTTCCTTGGTCTGCGAGGAAAACTTGGGATCGGGCGCCTTGATCGAGACAATGGCCGTCAGCCCTTCCCGGGCGTCGTCTCCCGCCGTGCTGACCTTGGCCTTTTTCAGCAGGCCCTCGGCCTCGATATAGTGGTTGAGCGTACGCGTCAGCGATGCCCGGAATCCCGCCAGGTGGGCGCCGCCATCGCGCTGGGGAATGTTGTTGGTATAGCAGAAGATGCTTTCAGTGAAGGTATCGCTCCACTGCATGGCCACTTCCACTTCAATGCCGTCTTCCCGCTCGTCCGAAGTGAAATGGAACACCGGGTTCAGCACCGTCTTGGTGGTGTTGATGTATTCCACAAAGGCCTTGAGCCCGCCCTCATAATGGAACAGCTCTTCCTTGCCACTGCGCTCGTCGGTCAGGCGAATGGCAACGCCGGAGTTGAGGAAAGACAGCTCACGCAGGCGTTTGGCCAGAATGTCGTAATGGAATTCAATGTTGGTAAAGGTTTCCACCGACGGCTGGAAATGCACCCGGGTCCCGCTTTTTTCGGTGGTACCGACAACATCAAGCGGCGCCCGTGGCGTGCCGTCGTTATAGATCTGCTCGAACACATCGCCCTGGCGCCAGACAGTCAGGCGCAACTCTTCCGACAGCGCGTTGACCACGGAGATACCCACGCCGTGCAGCCCGCCCGATACCTTGTACGAATTGTCATCGAACTTACCGCCGGCGTGGAGCACCGTCATGATGACTTCGGCAGCCGAAACACCCTCTTCCTTGTGGATTTCGGTGGGAATACCGCGGCCGTTATCGCTGACGGTGACAGATTCATCCGGGTGAATAATGACCCGAATTTCGCTGCAATAGCCGGCAAGCGCTTCGTCGATGGAGTTATCCACCAGCTCGAAGACCATGTGGTGCAGGCCGGTGCCGTCGTCGGTATCACCGATATACATGCCCGGACGCTTGCGCACTGCGTCCAGTCCCTTGAGCACCTTGATACTCGATGAATCGTAAGCCTGATCGCTCATTGACCACTCCGTTGTGACATCTGTCTTGCACCCTGCTGCCTAGTGTCCGTCGACCAGCCAACTCTGGCCCGGCTCTCCCGGAGCCGATTGTTTCACGTGAAACACAGAGGCTTTTGTTTCAGGGAGCCAGCGGACGTTCGGTTCGACGCTGGTAATAAATGCCTGACACTGCATTGATTCAAGCAGCTCGCAGAAGCGCTGTTGATAGTAGCTGTCCAGCTCTGCGGGCAGGTCATCAATCAGATAAACGCAGTGCCGCTGTGCGGCACCCGGTCCTGACTGACTTTCCAGAAGCCGGCCCTGAGCGAGCTTCATGGCGCTCACTACCAGCTTCTGCTGGCCTCTGGAAAGCACTTCGACTGCCGGCTTTTTATTGACGCGAATGCGCAGGTCCGCACGCTGAGGCCCCTGCTGGGTAAAACCCATGTGTTCATCGGTTTCCCGAGCGGCCTGCAACACCTCGGCGAGGGATCGCTTTTTATCCCAACCGCGAGCATAGTGCAGGGTCAGCCGCTCCAGCGGCATCAGCGCATCCAGCGTCTGCTCAAACAGGGGTAAAAAAGCGCTGAACCAATCACGCCTCAACCGGTCGACCTGCTCTCCCCGGGTTGCCAACTCATGCTCCCATGCATCCAGCTGGCTGACGTCGGTACCGCCCCCCAGTTTACCACGTCTGAGGAGGGCATTCCGATGTTTCAGCGCCCGGCGCATACGCTTCCAGCCAGTAAGAAACTCGTGTTTCACGTGAAACACACCCCAGTCGAGAAACTCACGCCGCCTGGCCGGCGGCCCTTCCAGCAGACGAAACGCATCCGGGTTGATCAGCTGTAGCGGCAGAGTTCCCACCAGCTCGGAAAGGCGCGCCGGGCGTTCACCCCCGAGACGCAGCTCCAGCTCCCGATCTTCTCTTGGCCGGCGCACGCCCAGGCTGGTACCGGGGTTCTCATCATCCCCCGCCAAACGGCCGAACAGGGTCAACTCGTCCGCCTCGTGCTGAATCACGTTTTTCAGTTGGCGAGTGCGAAAAGAGCGTCCCATTCCCAGAATGTACAAGCCTTCCAGCAAACTGGTTTTGCCGCTGCCATTGGCGCCGGTCACCAGATTGATGCCCGGGGCGGGATGCAGCGTCAACGGCTGCAGATTACGCAGGCCATGACAGCTTAGCCGTTCGATGCTCATTCGGGCGGGTGGCTCATTACAGCCTCATTGGCATAATTACGTAAAGCGCATCGCCGCCGCCGGGCTCTTCGAGCAGGGCGCTGCTATTGGGATCGGCAAAGGTCATCTGTACGCGATCTTCATTGATCACGCCCATGACATCGATGAGATACCCCACGTTGAATCCCATCTCCATCGCCGGGCCATCGTATTCCACCGCGACGCTTTCCTCGGCTTCTTCCTGTTCGGGGTTATTGGCCATTACCTTGAGGTTACCCGGTTCCAGGTAGAGGCGAATACCGCGATACTTCTCGTTGGAGAGAATCGCCGTGCGCGACAACACCTGACGCAGCTCGGTACGCTCGGCCAGTACAACCTTGTCGCCGCCGCGCGGGATGACCCGTTCATAGTCGGGAAATTTGCCATCAATCAGCTTCGAGGTGAACGTGAAATCGCCGGTATGCGCGCGGATATGCGTGGCGCCCAGCGTCAGGCTGAGCGGCTCGTCACTGTCATCGAGCAGGCGGGAGAGTTCGAGGATGCCCTTGCGCGGCACGATAAGCTTCTGCGGCTCATCGACGTTGACTTCCAGCTCGCGGGAACACATGGCCAGACGGTGTCCGTCGGTTGACACGGCACGCAGCAGCTGGCTCTGCATTTCCAGCAGCATGCCGTTGAGATAATAGCGCACGTCCTGCTGCGCCATGGCAAAAGCCGTGGACTCGATCAGGTGCTTGAGCGTACCCCGAGGAATGCTGAGTTCCTGACTGGCATCGGTTTCCTCGATATTGGGAAATTCAGCCGCCGGGAGGGTCGATAGCGTGAAACGCGAACGTCCACTGGTCAGCACTGCGCGTCCGTCTTCCACGGACAGTTGAATGTCGGACTGCTCGGGCAGCGATTTGCAGATATCCATCAACTTGCGCGCCGGCACAGTCGCCGCGCCCTGCTGCTCGACCACGCTGGCCACGGTCCGGCCGATCAGCTCAACCTCGAGGTCGGTGCCGGTCAGGGCAACCTGATCGCCATCGAGCTCAATCAGTACGTTGGACAGCACCGGCAGCGTCTGGCGACGTTCAACGACGCCCGCCACCAATGTCAGCGGCCGCAGCAGTGCTTCTCGGGAAATGGAAAATTGCATCAGGGCTCCGGTTTTGACGTTAAGTTGTGACTCGGGCTGGAATCCCGGGCGATCAGTGGTTTCAGCTGGTCAGCAGGCGCAGCAGGTTCTTGTAATCTTCGCGGATATCGGCGTTGTCTTCCTGCAGCGCCTTCACCTTGCGACAGGCGTGCAGCACCGTTGTATGGTCGCGTCCCCCGAAGGCATCGCCAATTTCGGGCAGGCTGTGATTGGTCAGCTCCTTGGCCAACGACATGGCGACCTGTCGGGGGCGAGCCACCGAGCGCGAACGCCGCTTGGACAACAGGTCTGCCACCTTGATTTTATAGTACTCGGCGACGGTTCGCTGAATGTTATCCACACCGACCTGCTTATCCTGAAGTGCCAGCAAATCCTTCAGCGACTCGCGAATGAAATCCTGGGTGATGGGCTTGCCCATGAAGTGTGAATCGGCAATAACCTTTTTCAGGGCACCCTCAAGCTCGCGGACGTTGGAGCGGATTTTTTGCCCGATGAAAAACGCCGCGTCGTGGGGCAGATCCACTTTTGCCTGGTCGGCCTTCTTCATCAGAATCGCGACCCGCGTTTCCAGCTCGGGCGGCTCGATAGCCACGGTCAGCCCCCAGCCAAAGCGCGACTTCAAACGCTCTTCAACGCCGTTGATTTCCTTGGGATAGCGATCGGACGTCAGGATCATCTGCTGACCGCCCTCTAGCAGAGCGTTGAAAGTGTGGAAAAACTCTTCCTGGGAGCGCTCCTTGCCGGCAAAAAACTGAATATCATCAATCAGCAGGGCATCCACGCTGCGGTAAAAACGCTTGAAATCGTTGATGGCGTTGAGCTGCAGCGCCTTGACCATGTCGGCGACAAAGCGTTCGGAATGCAGATAAACCACTCGCGCGTTTTCTCTCTGCCCGGCCAGGGCGTTGCCCACAGCGTGCATCAGGTGGGTCTTACCCAGCCCGACGCCGCCATACAGAAACAGCGGGTTATAGGCGCCGCCCGGATTTTCCGATACCTGACGCGACGCCGCCCGGGCCAGCTGGTTGGACTTACCCTCTACAAAGGTATCAAAGGTGAAGTTGGGGTTGAGTCCGCTTCCGTGCTTGAGGCTACCTTCGACCTGCACCTGACGGCCGCCGCCCTGGCGATGCGTGGTTTCCTGACTCAACCGATTGATCTCACGCTCATCGGCGATATCCCCACGGGGCGGCGGCTGAACCGACGGTGCGCTCTTTCCGGACGGCACCGCAGATACCGGATGCCCCAGATCCCGCGGCTGAGGGGCCGGCGCCGCGGCTCGACGGCTGCCCACACTCAAGCTGACTCGCGGCGGTCTGGTGGGGGCCAGCTCACGCATCAGCTCGCTGATACGCCCGGCGTACTTGTCGCTTACCCAGTCGCGTACAAAGCGGTTGGGTGCCAGCAGGAAAATCTCGTTGGTCTCTCCCTGCTCCGCCTGCAGCGGACGTATCCAGGTGTTGAACTGCTGGGAGCTCAGCTCATCTTGCAAATAGTCCAGACACTGATGCCAAAGCGCGAGCGACACTCATTTCACCATCGGTTGAAGTTGAAAAAGGCCGGCCATTGTAGCGCCCAAAGCCCCTGTTATCCACATACCAAAAGCGCCGAAAACACCTGTGGATAACCCTATGGTCAACACAGGGACCTCCCCGTTATAATTTATGCACAACCGGGCGTTTATTTGCCCTGGCGATTTCTGTTCACCACTGCCCCACAGCTGATACGCTTGTTTTCCGATGGTTTTACACCGGGTTATTATAACAATAACCTCTTGTATAAAATTATAAATATGCGTTTATCCACAAAAATTATCCCCATCAATAATAACAGCATTAATCTGTTATAATTATAGTAATTGTTGCGCCATGCGCCATCGTCACCGGCAAACGACCCGCTGCGACGTAGTTAAGTCATTTCCGATTTGCTGAGCCCTACCCGAGCCCTGAAACCCGGGCTTTATCAAAGCCCTTATTCAAGACGCTTGATTCAAGATCCCGATCAAGGACAAAAGCCGCTCAGTGCCGACATGGGCGGGTTTCAACGCCTGCCAGGGCCGCTATCCACAACCGCTTCCCGGGCTCCGGCATGGAAAAATTGCACCGGACCAATGAAAGCTCTACAATTCACGGTCTTGAATTGGATCCTCCCGTTCGGCAAGGTGCCGCCACGGGTTTTCATGTATTGACGCTCCCTGTGAAGCCAGTCCTTGAAACCAGTCCTCAAACCCGTCTTCAAACCACGTGGGAATAAGTTATGAAACGCACTTTTCAACCCAGCGTTATCAAGCGCAAGCGCATGCACGGCTTCCGTGCCCGTATGGCTACCAAAAGCGGCCGTGCCGTCATCGCACGTCGCCGTGCAAAGGGCCGCAAGCGTCTGAGCGCCTGATTTCAGCTTGCGTGTGTCCCGTCAAGGTTTTCCCCGGTCATTACGTCTGCTGAACGCCGGGGATTTCCGTTACGTTTTCGCACAGGCCGATCTCAAGGTTCATGCCAAGGGTATGCTGGCGCTGGCGCGCTTCAACTCCTGCGGTCATACCCGGATCGGACTGGTTGCCGGTAAAAAAAACGTGAAGCTGGCCGTACAGCGTAATCGCTTCAAGCGTCTGGCACGCGAATCGTTCCGCTTGCGCCAGCAACAGCTGCCCACACTCGATATCGTGTTATTGGCACGACGCGGCGTTGATGATCTGGATAACGCCACGCTACAGCGCCAACTGCACGGCATGTGGAAACGGCTGCAGCGCGATGCCCGACGTTTCGACACCGCGTCCGCGCCGACCGGCACAAAACGTGATGCTTGATGTCAACACTTCGCCGCTCGACCCCGGCCTGCCGCACGGCAGGCTTTCGTGTGTCATGGGTCGAGTAAAACGACACTGCGCCATTGCATGATCATCACCCAGCGGGCAGAACCCTCATGGACGTTAAACGACTGATATTAGTGATTCCATTGGCAGTGCTGGCGTATCTGCTGGTGGTTCAATGGAACCAGGACTACGGCCAGTCAGCTGAGCCTTCAGCCGCCGTCGAAAGTACCCGGGAAAATACGTCGGCCGGCGACAACACGCCCCCGGACAGCGATGCGGAAAACGGCAGCCTGTCTGTACCCAGCAAGACGACGTCAGCCAACAGCGGCGATAACCAGTCCCTCGCCGATGATACCGACGCCAACGAGAACGAAGGCCGTGACTTTATTGCCGTCACCACCGACGTGCTTGACGTGCGCATTGATCCGCACGGTGGCGATATCGTCTATGCGGCTCTGCCGCAGCACAAGCAAGCGCTGGAGACCGGGCGCAACTACGTGCTGCTGTCGGATAACAGTGTCCGCAGCTATGTTGCGCGCTCCGGCCTGCAGCTTGACGGCGAGGCCAGCCGTATCGCCTTCACGCCCGAGAGCACCGAGTACCACCTGGGTGAAGGCCAGGACAAACTCGACGTCGACCTGACGGCGGAAGTCAACGGCGTCGCCATCACCAAGCGCTTGAGCTTTGAGCGCGGCGACTACGCCGTCAACGTGCGTTATATGGTGGATAACCAGGGAGATAAGCCGGTCAGTGCGCGCTTTATCGGCCAGCTGGTACGCGATGACAGCCCGGATCCCACCAGCGGCTCGGGCGTGCGCATGCGCTCTTTTCTGGGGGCCGCCTACTCCACGCCGGAAAACCGCTACGAGAAGGTCGACTTCGAGGATATTCAGGCCGACAGCGTGGAAAACCGCGAAGCGGAAGGCGGCTGGGTAGCGATTATCCAGCACTACTTTACCTCGGCCTGGGCACCACCGCAGAACCAGCAGAATCTGTTCTACGCCACGACCGATTCGAAGGATCGCAACGTGGCCGCCTTTGCCGGCCCTACCCGGGATGTCGGCGCCGACGATACGTCAACGCTTAGCGCCACGCTTTACATGGGACCCAAGGTTCAGGACTACCTGGAAGAGGTGGCCCCCAACCTGCGCCTGACCGTGGATTACGGCTGGCTGTGGTTTATTGCCAACCCGCTTTTCTGGCTGCTGAACAAGATCCACAGCGTGATCGGTAACTGGGGCTGGTCCATCGTGTTGCTGACCGTGCTGGTCAAGGCCGCGCTTTTCCCGCTGTCGGCCAAGGCCTACCGTTCCATGGGACGGATGCGCAAGCTTGGCCCGGAAATGAAGCGCCTCAAGGAGCGCTACAGCGACGATCGCCAGAAAATGTCCCAGGAAATGATGAAGTTCTACCAGAAGGAGAAAATCAATCCGCTGGGGGGCTGTCTGCCGATTGTCGTGCAGATGCCGGTCTTCATCGCGCTTTACTGGATGTTGCTGGAATCCGTTGAGCTGCGCCACGCGCCGTTCATGTTCTGGATTCAGGACCTGTCGATCAAGGATCCGTACTTCATCCTGCCGATCCTCATGGGCACCTCGATGTTTGTTCAGCAGCAGCTGAACCCGACGCCACCGGATCCGATGCAGGCCAAGATCATGAAGATGCTGCCGATCATCTTTACGTTCTTCTTCCTGTGGTTCCCCGCCGGTCTGGTGATCTACTGGGTGGTCAACAACTGCATTTCCATCACCCAGCAGTATTTCATTACGCGACAGATTGAAAACGATCCCAATATCGGCAAAGGCAAGGAAACCCGCTGACCCGGTGCTTTCCTGTTTGATCCAACCCCCGCTCAAGGCGGGGGTTTGGCGTTCAGGGAGGCACCTATTCACACCACGAGGCGCACCATGCCCCCAACCCTTTACGCTCCCGATACCATCGCGGCTCTGGCCACGCCGCCCGGGCGCGGCGGTGTCGGCATCATCCGCGTATCCGGCCCTGACTGCCGGCAAATAGCCGCTACCATGCTTGGCCAGTGCCCGGCGCCGCGCTACGCCCACTATGGTCCTTTCTACAGGGACGCCTTTCACGGCGAGCGCGATATTATCGACGAAGGCCTGGCGCTGTATTTCCCCGGACCGCACTCCTTCACCGGCGAAGACGTCCTGGAGCTCCACGGCCACGGCGGCCCGGTGATCATGGATCTGCTGTTATCGCGCTGTGTAGCGCTGAGCGCGCGCCTCGCACGCCCCGGCGAATTTTCCGAACGGGCGTTTCTCAACGATAAGCTCGACCTGGCTCAGGCTGAAGCCATTGCCGACCTGATCGAGGCCAACTCGCGCTCGGCAGCGGAAAACGCCGTGCGCTCGCTTCAGGGGGAATTTTCCCGACGAGTGGCAGCGCTGGTGGAAAAGCTGATCGAACTGCGCATCTATGTCGAGGCAGCCATCGACTTCCCCGAAGAGGAAATCGACTTTCTTGGCGACGGCCGGGTTGCCGCCATGCTGAACGCAGTGATGGACGAGCTGGGCGCGGTTCGCGCTGCGGCCGGCCAGGGCGCGCTGATGCGCGAGGGCATGAGCGTGGTAATTGCCGGGCGACCCAACGCGGGTAAATCGAGCCTGCTCAACATGCTGACCGAGCAGGACACGGCGATTGTCACCGACGTCGCCGGCACCACCCGCGACGTGCTGCGCGAACATATCCACATCGACGGCATGCCGCTGCACGTCATCGATACCGCGGGGCTGCGCGACACGCCGGACGCGGTGGAAAAAATCGGCGTCGCTCGTGCCTGGGAAGAAATCGAAACCGCCGACCGCGTGTTGCTGCTGGTAGACGCCTCGGCCACCGATGCCACCGACCCCCACGCTATATGGCCGGAGTTTGTCGACCGCCTGCCGGATACCAACCGTCTGACGCTGGTGCGCAACAAGATCGATACCAGCGAAGAACCCCCGGAAACCGACTTATCCACACCTCATCCTATCGTCCGTCTCTCGGCCAAAACCGGAGCGGGTGTGGATAACCTGAAAGAGCATCTGAAGGCCATCATGGGCTTCAACGCCACCCCCGAGGGTCGCTTCTCCGCGCGCCGACGGCATCTGGACGCGCTGGATCGCGCGGCCGAGGCGTTGACCAACGGTCAGGGCCAACTGTCCGGCTTTGGCGCCGGTGAGCTGCTTGCCGAGGACCTGCGCGACGCCCAGCAGGCGCTGGGAGAAATTACCGGCGAGTTCAGCGCCGACGACCTCCTGGGTGAGATCTTCGGCAGCTTTTGTATCGGGAAGTAAACAAAACGTAAGCATGGCTAATTCCCCGGACTCGTCTCCCCTGGCGGCGGCGCTGGAAAAGCTACGCCACCGCCCCGAGTCGCTCATCGACGTCGCCGAGCATGCGCTGGCAGCCCGGGTGCCTGCCTGGCAGGGCTACACCGCCTGGGCGCCGGACAGGGTGCGCGAGCAGGCTAAAAGCCTGGTATCGCAGGCCCGCTCCGGCACTGCCTGCGGCCCCTGGTACGGACTGCCGGTTGCGGTCAAGGATAATATCGGCCTCGCCGTCTGGCCGCTGCACGCCGGCTGCGCAGAGCCGTTGCCCGCTGCCTGGCAGGGTGATGCCACGGTCACTGCCCGATGCCGCCGCGACGGCGCGCTGTTTACCGGGATCACCCGCAGCGTTCCCTTTGCCTTTACCAGCGTTGGCGTCACCCCGGACGGCCAGGGGCCGCGCAACCCCTGGGATACCGACCGCGTATGCGGCGGCTCGTCGAGCGGCGCGGCGGTCAGTATTGCCGAGGGCAGCGCCTGGCTGGCGCTGGGGTCGGACACCGCGGGATCGATCCGCGTGCCGGCGGCGATGACCGGCGGGGTAGGGCTCAAGCTGACCGCCGGCCGCTGGCCGATGAAGGGCGTGGTGCCACTCAGCCACACCCTCGACAGTCTGGGCGTGATGACCGCCAGCGTTGCCGACCTTGAGGCCGCCCTCAGCGCCTGCGGTGATCCCATGGTGCCAAAAGCGCCGCGACCGCTGGACAGGCTGCGGCTGGGCGTGTTGAATAGCGCACCGCGAGTCAACGCCGAGGCGGGGATCGACGAGACCTTTGCCCGAGTGCTACGCGAGCTGGAGACCACGGGCGCCCGGTGCGTCGATATCGATTTTCCCGAGGCGCGCGACGCCGACGCGCTGTTTCGGTCGGGCGGGCTGGTCGCCGCCGAGCTGGAGGCATTTCTGGCGCTCAAGCTGCCGTCCCGGCGCCGGCAGCTGGGGCCTCTTTTGGCCGAGTCGGTGGCACAGGGGGGAGACCTCTCGGCAGCCGATTACCGCCAGCGCCTGGCCGACTTTCAGCATCTGGGGCAGAGAGCGGCGCTGCGCTTTCGCGCGGCGGGCATCGATGCGCTGGTATTGCCTACCACACCGCTGACGCCGCCGCGTCGTGACGAGGTAGCAACACCCTCGACCTACGCCGCCGCCGACGCGCAGATTCTGCGGCATACGGCCTTCATCAACTACCTGCGCTGGTGCGCCTTGAGTCTGCCTATCGGCGCGGATAATGTGGGCATGCCGGTGGGGCTACAGCTCGCCGTGCCCGGGTTTGCCGAGCCGCAGCTGCTGGCGGTGGCCGCCGCCGTCGAACGCTGCCTGGGCACTCCGGGCGAGCGTTTGGGCCTGCCGCCGCGTCCCCGATAACAGCCATAACAATCCTCCAAGAGATATTCACAATGTCCTTTGGCCTGTACTCCCTGCTTCCCCCCTTGCTGGCCATCGTGCTGGCGCTGGTAACCCGCAACGTTATTCCCGCGCTGTTCTGCGGGGTCTGGCTGGGCGCCACCATGCTCAGCGGCGGCAACCCGGCGGCCGGGCTCTACAGCAGCTTCGACGACTTCATCATCCCCAGTGTGGGCGACGAATGGAGCGTCACCGTGCTGATCTACTGCGGCCTGTTCGGGGTGTTGATTACCGTGCTGCAGCGAACCGGCGGCGCCCACGCCATTGCGCGGGCGATTGCCTCGCGGGTGGCGACGTCCCGGGGCGCCCAGGGCGCCACCCTGGGGTTCGGCGTGCTGATCTTCTTCGAGGACTACTTCAATGCGCTGACGGTGGGCAGCGTCATGCGGCCGATTACCGACCGCATGCGCGTCTCCCGGGAAAAGCTGGCCTACGTGGTCGACTCGACCTCGGCGCCGATGTGCTTGCTGGGGCCGGTCTCCACCTGGGTGGTTTTCGTCATGGGGCTGATCGGCACCCAGCTGACCAAAATGGACATGACGGGCTCTGAATACCTGATCTATCTGTCGTCGATTCCGCTCAACTTCTATGCCTGGCTGGCGCTGCTGCTGATTCTGATCATCGTCGTTACCCAGCGCGACTTCGGCCCCATGGCCCAGGCCGAAAAACGCGCCCGGGAAACAGGCAAGCTGCTGGCGGACGATGCCCAGCCTCCCTCGGATCGCGAAGTTACCGAGATGGCCGGCGTCGCCGAAGAACATTCGCTCAAGCGCAACATGCTGGTGCCCATCGCGGTGCTGGTGGGGCTCATTCCGGTGCTGTTCCTGTGGACCGGGGGCTTCCCCGACAACGGCCTGATTACCGCCATGGGCGAGGCCGACGGCGGCAAGTCGATCCTCATCGCGACCTTCCTCGCCGTCAGCGTTGCTTTGGGCATGGGCCTTGCGCAGCGATTGTTCGATTTTCGTGAAGCGATGGAGCTGTTGGTGACCGGCATCAAGAGCATGACGCTGGTCTACATCATCCTCACGCTGGCCTGGTCAATCGGTAGCGTAACCGAGGCGCTGGGCACCGCCGACTATCTGGTCTCGCTGGCCCAGGCCGGGGTCGCGCCGAGCCTGATTCCCGTGCTGCTGTTTCTTATCGGCTCGCTCGTCGCCTTTACCACCGGTACCTCCTACGGCACCTTCGCCATCATGATCCCCATTGCCATGCCGGTCGCCATGGCGCTGGACATGCCGCTGGCGCTGGCCATCGCCGCGGTGCTCAGCGGCGGCATCTTCGGCGACCACTGCTCGCCGATTTCGGATACCACCATCCTTTCCTCGGCGGGGTCGTCCTGCGATCACATCGACCACGTTCGCACCCAGCTGCCCTACGCGCTGAGCGCCGGCACTTCGGGGATCGTGGCGTTCTTCGTCGCCGGAGCGACGGGTGCCGCCTGGCTTGGCGGCCTCGCCGGTGTTGCCACGCTGCTGGTCGTCATCACCGGCCTACGGCGATTCTGGCGCCCGGCGGCGGCACCCAAAGACCGCGCGGCGGGCCTTGAAGGGCGATAAAGCTAGGCCAGCGCGCGGGTGATGAAATCGGCCATGGCACTGGCGCCGGGCGACAGGCTGCGCCCGGCAAGCTGCAGCAGGCCGATTTCACGCGCGACCCGGGGCTCGCTAAGCGGCACAAACCGCAGCCGCTGGTACTCCTCGGGAAACGCCAGCTGCGGCAGCGTGGTCACCCCCAGCCCCGCCACCAGCATCGCCGTCAGCGACACCATGTTGGAAATATAAAAGGCATGGTGATCGCGCAGCGCCGCAGCATCGGTGCCCTGCAGCAGCCTTGAGGTGCCGTTGCCGATCAGACTTTCTCCCATCAACTCCTGCCAGTGCACCGCCTCCCGGCCGGCGAACGGATGATCGTCGCGGCAGACCACGCCCAGCGCGTCGCGTAGCAACGGGGTAAAGCTCAACGCGGCGTTTCCTTCCCCCAGGCTCGTCAATCCCAGATCGACCTCACCGGCCAACACCTGGTCGCGGACAAAATCGGCGGTACCGTCGTGCAGGCTCACGCGGATGCCCGGATAGTCGGCGACAAAGTCGGCCAGCAGCCGGGGCATCAAGCGGCTGGCAACCGAGGGCACCGCGGCCATGTCCAGATGCCCGGCCTGGCGCTCGACCTGGGCGACAAGCTCGCCGCTCAGCCGGTCGTGCTGGGTCAGCAGTTCGCGAAAGCGCGGTACGCAGTAGCGGCCAAAAGGCGTTAGCGTCGCCTGGTTGCCACGCTCGAAAAGCGCTTCGCCCAGGCGGTTTTCCAGCTCGCGGATCGCCATCGACAGCGCCGGCTGGGTGCGGTGCACCTGGCGTGCGGCGGCGTGGAAACCGCCCTGATCCACCACCGCCAGCACGTAGCGCAGCGGTGTTATCTTGAGCTCGGGCAGCATCACACTCCTCCTGAAACGACTGACACAGCGGCTATCCCCGAACATGGCAGGATGGTAAGTAAAGCTGATCAATCAGTATTTATTATTGATTATCTTTATACAGACTGCGCGCCTAGCCTGTCATTACCAACGTTCAAGGAGGTAGTCATGACACAGGCACAGTCCCCGTCTCATTCCCGGATCCATGCGCTTTACCTCAACGGCCAGTGGGTAGAGGGCGAAAGTCAGGTTGAAAACCGCAACCCGTCCGACTTGAGCGACGTCCTTGGCCACTACGCCCAGGCAAGCGTAGGCCAAATGAACGAAGCCGTCGCTGCCGCTCGTGAAGGGCAAAAAGTCTGGGGCAAAACCGGCCTGGAGCACCGCTACGGCGCGCTGATGGCGATCGGCGATGAGCTGATTGCGCGCAAGGCCGAGCTGGGTGAACAGCTTTCCCGCGAAGAAGGCAAACCGCTGGCCGAAGGCGTGGGCGAGGTGCACCGTTCGGGGCAGTTTTTCCACTACTACGCCGCCGAGGTGCTGCGCCAGATCGACGAGCGCGCCGAGTCGGTACGCCCGGGTGTCGAGGTCGATATTACCCGCGAGCCGGTGGGCGTGGTGGGCATCATCAGCCCGTGGAACTTCCCGCTGGCTACCGCGGTGTGGAAGATCGCCCCGGCGCTGGCCTTCGGCAACGCGGTGATTTTCAAGCCCGCCAACCTGGTGCCCGCCAGCGCCTGGGCGCTGGCCGAGATTATCAGCCGCCAGAACCTGCCCGCCGGTACCTTCAACCTGGTCATGGGCACCGGTAGTTCGGTGGGCGACGCGCTGATTTCACACCCGGACATTCACGCCCTGAGCTTTACCGGCTCGCTGGAAGTGGGCCGCCGAGTGGCTTCTGCCACCGCGGCCAACCTGGTCAAGTGCCAGCTGGAAATGGGCTCCAAGAACGCACTGATCGTCGCCGACGACGCCGATCTCGACCTGGCCGTGGAGGCCGCCTTCGCCGGCGCTTACTCGGGCACCGGGCAGAAATGCACCGCCTCCTCCCGGCTGATCGTCACCGACAAGGTGCACGACACCTTCGTTGAGAAGCTGACGCAGAAACTGGAACAGGCAAAAGTCGGCCGAGCGTTGGAAGACGGCGTGAACGTCGGTCCCCTGGCCAGCCAGAGCCAGCTTGATTCGAACCTCGAATGGGTCGAGCGCGCGCAAAACGACGGCGCCACCCTGGCCTTCGGCGGCGAGCGCCTGGCGCGCGACACCGACGGCTACTTCATGGCGCCAACGCTGCTGGTCGACACCACCAACGACATGGCGGTCAACCGCGAGGAAGTCTTCGGCCCCGTCGCCTGCGTCATTCGGGTAGCCGATGCCAACGAGGCCATCGAGGTGCTCAACGACACCCAGTACGGCCTGACTGCGGGCATCATCACCGATTCGCTGGCGCTGGCCACCGAGTTCAAGGCGCGCGCCGAAACCGGCTGCGTGATGGTCAACCTGGCCACCGCCGGTACCGATTACCACGTGCCCTTCGGCGGGCGCAAGAACTCCAGCTTCGGCCCGCGCGAGCAGGGGCGCTACGCCCGGGAGTTCTACACCGTGGTCAAAACCAGTTATATCAAGGCCAACTGAGCCAAAGCCAACCGAGTCAAAGCGTGAGGAGGCCGATATGTCACGGGACATGCTGATCGTCGACGGCTTGCAGTATTCCAACTGGTCGCGCGAGATTTTCCAGCAGATGCGCGAAGGCGGCGTCGACGCCGTACACGCCACGCTGGTCTACCACGAAACCATCCGCGAAACGCTCTCGCGGATGGGCGAGTGGAACCGCCGCTTCGAGGCGCACAGCGATTTGATCATGCCGGTACGCGAGCCGGCGGACATCCACCGCGCACGCCAGCAGGGCCGCGTGGGTGTGTTCCTCGGCGCGCAGAACTGCTCGCCCATCGAGGACGATATCGACATGGTCGCGGTCATGCGCGATCTGGGCCTTCTGATCATGCAGCTGACCTACAACAATCAGACCCTGCTGGCCTGCGGCTGCTACGAGACCGAAGACAGCGGTATTACCCGCTTTGGCCGCCAGGTCATCCGCGAAATGAACCGGGTAGGGATGGTCATCGACATGTCCCACAGCGCCGAGCGCTCGACCCTTGAGGCGATTGAACTCTCCGAGCGCCCGGTGATTATCTCCCACGCCAACCCGGCGGCCTGGCAGCCGGCCAGGCGCAACAAGTCGGACAGGGTGCTCGGCGCCATCGCCGAGAGCAACGGCCTGCTGGGCTTCTCGGCCTACCCCTTCCACCTGAAGAACGGCCCCGACTGCACCCTGGCCGAGTACTGCGCGATGATCGCCCGCACCGCGGACAAGGTCGGCGTGGAGCATCTGGGCATCGGCACCGACCTGTGCCAGAACCAGCCCACCTCGGTACTCGAGTGGATGCGCAACGGCCGCTGGTCGAAGGACATGGACTACGGCGAAGGCAGTGCCAGCAACGCCGGCTGGCCCGCTCCGCTGCCCTGGCTGCGCGATAACCGCGACTTCCCCAATCTGGTCGCCGGGCTGCGAGACGTTGGCTTCGCCGAGCACGAAGTCGCCGGCATCATGGGGCAAAACTGGGTCGCCCTGCTGGAACGCACCACCGCGCCCCGACGCGCGGTGGCCTCGGTTGCCTGACGCGCGCCGTCACGGGAGGTGTAACATGATGGAACGTATTTCCCCGCGCGAAGAAAGCCTGCGCCTGCGCGCGCCGGAGCGGGTGATGGATCTTGAACGGCTTGGCAGCCTGCACGCCAGCCGTCTGAGCTTTACCCGCAGCCTGATACGCCAGATGGCGCGCCAGCGCTGGCAGATCAGCGCCACCCGTTTTGAGCTGGACAGCAACGGCCACGGCACCGCCATTTACCGGCTGCAAACGCCGTGCGGGCGCTATCACGGGGTCATCTTTTCCCAGCCGCTGCCCGATGACGCACGCTCGGACCGGGTGATTGCCGAGGCCTGGGACGTCACCTTCGGCGTTGTCGAAGGCGAGGTGGACGATGCCCTGCTGGAACAGATGGCGGCCAACGTGCCGCTGCAGGAAGCCGGCCGCCAGCACCCGCGCCTGCTGGTACTGTCCCGGGCCAACCGCAGCCTGCGCAACTTCAATGCCTTTAGCCAGGCGCTTTCAGCGGGTCGCCAGCCGGATCCGGCCTGGCTGACTCGGGTGGGCTATCTTTACCGCACTACTGCGGTGTACGGCAACGGCAAGTTCGGCATCGCCGACTTCGGCCGGCTCAGGGACAACCCCGACTTTCAGCGGCCGTTTTCCGCACAGATGCTCGCAGTCTACCTGCTGCGCCACTTTTCCATCCAGCAGGTCGAGCATATTGCCCGCTGCCAGGCGCCGGGTGTTGCCGTTGACCTGGCAACGCCGCTGAAACGCTACCTGGGTATCGGCAACTCCACGGGGCTGGGCATGGCGCCGTTTTTGATCAATCACCCGCAGCTGATCGAGCGTTGGGTAGCCAGCCGCGAACAGGCGCTGGCCCAGATCCACGCCCAGCCGCCGAGCGAGGATCAGCGCGAGCGGCTGCTGGCGCTTCTCGACCGTGCCGGATGCCAT
The DNA here is from genome assembly GCF_000334215.1 of Vreelandella jeotgali Hwa. GTDB lineage: Bacteria > Pseudomonadota > Gammaproteobacteria > Pseudomonadales > Halomonadaceae > Vreelandella > Vreelandella jeotgali. The sequence continues at coordinate 63,567 of NZ_AMQY01000003.1, forward strand.
CTGGCGCAGACCCTGACCGCCGATGCCGACCAGGAAAAGCGCAACGCCGCGACGGTATCGGAGCTGCCCGAGGTGTCTACCTGGCTGGCGCAGGTCCCGCTCACCGACAACCTCTGGCAGGAACTGACCGAATGGGGCCACCGAGCCTTTTCGCTGGAAACCCAGGAACTGATCAATACTCTGCTGCTGGAGCTGTACCCGGCGATTGTCGAGCCGTTCGAAAATCGCATGGGCGTGGACGAAGAGCTGGAGCTAACGCCGGAAATGCCGCTGGTGCGCTTGAAACAGCTCATTGAAACCCACTACGACTGGGCGCTGGCCTACGACTTCGACGACCCCGACAGCCGCTACTGGTTCTGGTACCGCTCGGTGGAAAAGGAAGAGCCGCGCCTTGGGGTGCGCGGGCACGACCCCGGCGTTGACCGTGAACTCAAACTGGCCATTGCTCCTCGGGTCGTCGACACCCATCGCGCTGTCATCGCGTATCTCGACGCTCAACCCCACGCTACTGTCGTGGATTTTCTGATCGAGCATTCGCGCTACAAGGATATCGTGCGGCGCATCCAGACCATGGCGGAAACACGCTTCGGCGACATTCGAGCCAACCTCTGGGACCGTAATATGCAGCCCATGCACCTGCTGCGTACCAAACTCTCGTTTTTCGGTGCCGGGCGCTTCGATCCCAAATCGGACCGCTGGGTGCGTATTACGCTGTTTCAGGGCGCGCCGCTGGTCGAGGAGCTCAACGCCGAGCCCGACGACCTGCGTGATTTCGACGACTGGGGGTTCCCGCTGGAACCCGTGCTCGAGGCAAGCTCTTGCGCTACGGCGCAGGGCGCCATGACGGACACCCAGGCAACCAACGGAGTCGCATCATGAAGGTCTCCTACAACGAACTACAGGGGCTCTGCCGCAAGGCGTTTCTGGGTATGGGCTTTGCCGACGGCGATGCCAGCGATGCTGCCGATATGGTGGCGTGGATGCAGCTACACGAGCTCGACGGGCTGGAAGCGCTCAACCGCGGCCTCGACCATGTGCTCGCCGAACAGCAGGAGCCGGCGCGCGCACCGGCGACGATCTATGCCGATGATGACCTGGCAGTGCTCGACGGCCAAAGTTACAGCGTACTAAGCAGCTCCAGCCTGGCGCTGGAACTGGGCTTTGCCAAGGCGCGGGCGCGGGGTCTGGCGGTGATCAAGATACGCCGCTGCCACAATCGCCAGCTGATCATGGGCTATCTGGCGCGGATTGCCGGGCGTGGTATGAACGTCACCGCCTTCTGGCGCAACGGTCAACGCCCGCTGATCGAGCAGGTCGTGGGATTTCGCGCCAATGGTCAGGTGCCCGAGATCCGCGTATATGCGATCAACCAGGTGCCGGTCGAAAACGCGCACAACGACGGCGTGACACTAATTCTGGCCAATCACGTCGAACTACTGCCCGATATGCGCTCGGCCTACGACTACGAGCTGCTGGCCTGTCATCGGGAATCGGCACTGCTGGCCAGCCGGGAACGCGCCATGCTCGACGGCATCACCATCGACGACGCCGTATGGAACAAGCTTAAGCATCTGGCCGCGCGCATACTCGTGGAGTCTACCGAAGCATCGCGCAGCGGCGCCGGGCCGGAGGTCAACGATAACGACTGATAACGGCTCACCGGCAGCTTGAGACTCATGATCCTCCCTGCGTACTGGTTGGGCTTGCGCTCTATTCCACCGTGACCGATTTGGCCAGGTTACGCGGCTGGTCAACGTCGGTTCCCTTGAGCACTGCAACATGGTAGCTCAAGAGTTGCAGCGGCAGGGTGTAGAGCAGCGGCGCCAGCGCTTCGTGAACGCCGGGCAGGTGAAGTACCTGGACGTCGTCGTCACTGTCATCAATACCAACACCCTCATCGGCGAAAACGAACAGCTGCCCCCCGCGAGCGCGAACTTCCTGAAGATTGGACTTGAGCTTTTCCAGCAGGGCGTCGTTGGGCGCCACCGAGATCACCGGCATGTCGCTGTCCACCAGCGCCAGCGGACCGTGCTTGAGCTCGCCGGCGGGATAGCCCTCGGCGTGGATGTAGGAGATTTCCTTGAGCTTGAGCGCGCCTTCCAGCGCCACGGGGAAGTGCGCCCCGCGCCCCAGAAACAGCGCGTGACGCTTTTCGGCAAACGCCTGCGCCAGCGCCTCGATGTCATCATCCAGCAACAGCACCTGCCGGCAGGTGTCCGGCAGGGTCTTGAGCGCGTTGACCATCGCGGCCTGTTCATCGCCCGACGCCCGGTCCCTGCCCAGTGCCAGCGTCAGCAGCATCAGTGCCACCAGCTGGGTGGTAAACGCCTTGGTCGAAGCGACGCCGATCTCGGGGCCGGCGTGAGTCATCAGGGCAATATCGGATTCACGCACCAGCGAGCTGCCGGGCACATTGCAGATGGCCAACGACCCCACGTAGCCCAGCCCCTTGGCAAAGCGCAGCGCCGCCAAGGTATCGGCGGTCTCGCCGGACTGCGACAGCGTGACAAAAAGAGTACCGTCGGCCACCACCGGATGGCGATAACGAAACTCCGAGGCCACCTCAACCTGCACCGGCACGCCGGCGTAGCGCTCCAGCCAGTAGCGCGCTACCAGCCCGGCATGATAGCTGGTGCCGCAAGCGATGATCTGAATCTGGCGGGTGCGGGCAAAAAGCCCCGGCGCGTCGGGGCCAAAACTTTCCGCCGGCACGCCGGTTTTGCCCAGCCGGCCTTCCAGGGCGGTACGTATGACGGCGGGCTGCTCGAAAATTTCCTTGAGCATGAAGTGGCGATAGTCGCCCTTGCTCGCCGCGCCGTCGGCGTATTCGAAAGTATGCACCGGCCGCTCGACGCGCTGACCCTGGCGGTCGATGATGCAGATATGGCCGCCGTCTTTCAGCTCGACCAGGTCGCCTTCTTCGAGGTAGATAAAGCGGTCGGTCACCTGCAAAAGCGCCAGCGGGTCCGACGCCAGAAAGGCCTCGTCGATGCCGACGCCCACCACCAGCGGGCTGCCCTGGCGAGCACCGATCACCACGTCGGGCTCCTGCGGGCTCATTACCCCGAGCGCATAAGCTCCGCCCAGCGTGCCCAGGGTTTGCTGCACCGCTTCGAATAGCGTCACGCCCTCGGCCAGCATCGCCGCCAGGCGGTGGGCGATGACTTCGGTGTCGGTCTGAGAGGTAAAGGTGTAGCCGTCGGCTTCCAGCTCGCGCTTGAGCCCCTCGAAGTTTTCGATAATACCGTTGTGCACCACCGCTACCTGATCATCGCTGTGGTGCGGGTGGGCGTTGGCCGCCGTGGGCTTGCCGTGGGTGGCCCAGCGGGTATGAGCAATGCCCGCTCTGCCCGGCAGCGGCGCGTCCGTCAGACATTCTTCCAGCGCCGCGACCTTGCCCACGGCGCGATGACGCGTTAACGCGTCACGGTGCATCACCGTCATGCCCGCAGAGTCGTAGCCGCGATACTCCAGGCGTTTGAGGCCTTCCAGCAGGATGCCTTCCACGTTGCGCTGGGCAACGGCGGCGACAATGCCACACATGGCGTTTCTCCTTGTTCAGTACCGGTATCCGGACGGCGGACGCGCCGGGTGGGAGGACGCGTCGCGGTTGAATCGCTGTCTCAATCGCGTTTTTGCGGACGCGGCCAGTCGGCCTTTTCTCGCTGGGGCGCTCGCGTCAGGCCCAGCGCATGGTCGGACACGTCCCGGGCGATGGTTGAGCCGGCGCCCACGGTCGCGCCCTGGCCGACGCTGACCGGGGCTACCAACGAAGTATTGGAACCGATAAAGGCGTGATCATCGATCCGCGTGCGGTGCTTGTTGACCCCGTCGTAATTACAGGTAATCGTCCCCGCGCCGATGTTTACCCCGCTTCCCAGAGCGGCGTCGCCAATGTAGCTCAAATGATTGATCTTGCTACCTTCCCCCACGTCGGCGTTTTTGGTTTCGACGAAGTTGCCCACTTTGGCGGCCACCGCCAGCCGAGTCCCCGGGCGCAATCGGGCGTAGGGGCCGATGGCGTTACGCCCGGCGGCCACGCAGTGTTCCAGCACGCTGTGGCTTGCCACCACGCTGTCGGCTCCCAGGGTGGCGTCTCGGATCACGCAGTAGGGGCCTACCTGTACGCCTTCGCCAAGACTGACGTCGCCTTCAAACACGCAGCCCACGTCGATAAACACGTCGTGACCACAGCTGAGAGTGCCGCGCACGTCGACTCTTGAAGGATCGGCAAGGGCGACACCGTCGGCCATCAGCTGTTCGGCGTAGCCGCGCTGGCAGGCGCGCTCGAGCTCGGCCATCTGAGCGCGATTGTTCACCCCCTGGACTTCGACCCTGGTGGCCGGCTGGGCCGTGGCCACGCCGACGCCGTCGTCGGCGGCCATGGTGATCACGTCGGTGAGGTAGTATTCACCCTGGGCGTTATCGGCAGAGAGACGAGGCATCCAGCGCTTGAGCTGGGCGGCGGTCATCGCCATGATGCCGGTATTGCACTCGGTCAGCGCCAGTTCTGCGGCGCTGGCGTCCTTCTGCTCGACAATCGCCGCGGCGTTGCCGGCCGCGTCGCGCTTGATCCGCCCGTAGCCGTCGGGGTTGTCCATGGTGACGGTCAGAAGCCCCATCTGCTCCTCGTCCACGCGCTCGAGCAGCGCAGCCAGCGTATCCCGGCGAATCAGCGGTACATCACCGTAAAGCACCAGCACCTTGCCGTGACCCAGCTGTTCCAGCGTTTGCGCTACCGCATGGCCGGTGCCCTTCTGTTCGGCCTGAAAGCTGAAACGTACCGGCAGATCGGCCAGCGCCTCGCGCAGGGTATCGCCACCGTGGCCGATCACCACCTGCGTTTGCCGCGGGTTCAGGCCCGAGGCGGTATCGAGAACGTGGCGAACCATGGGTTTGCCGGCCAGCTTATGCAGCACCTTGGGCAGGCGCGAACGCATACGCGTGCCTTGACCGGCGGCAAGAACGACAATATCCAGCTCATCGTGCATCAGCATTTCCTTGTGTCTCGGCGGGGTCGTTGGCCACCCGAACGTTGTGGCCGGCCATGAAGTTATCGCCGATAAAGTCGGCAAAGGTCGGGCTGGCCAGACTTTGCCAGCCGTCGCCGTCGCGCACCAGCATCAGCACCCGGAGATCCAGCGAGCGCGCCAGCGCCATACCGTCTTCACTGCCGAGTACGGTCATCGCCGTGGCCCAGGCGTCAGCTCGGGCATTGGACGGGTGCACCACGGTCGCGGAAGCCAGCGAATGGGTAACGGGCCGACCGGTGCGCGGGTCGATAGTGTGCGAGAACCGCTGGCCGTCTTCCTCGAAATAGTTGCGGTAATCCCCCGATGTGGCCACCGACATGCCCGACAGCGGGATGATGTACTGGGCGCTGCGGCCGTTTGCCTGCGGCTTTTCGATGCCGATCCGCCACGGGGTCCTGTCGTCGGGGTCGCGATACCCGCGGGTGAGCAGATCACCGCCCAGATTGATCAGGTAGTTTTCGATACCCTGGGCGTCCAGGTAGGCGGCCACGCGGTCGGTGGCATACCCCTTGGCCACGGCGGAAAGGTCGACGAAGACATCGCGCTCACGCCGGGCTCGGCGGTTGTTGTCGTCCACTTCCAGGGCATCAAAGCCCACCTGGGCAAGACGGGTGTTCAGCTCGTCATCGTCGGGGCTTTTTTCCGGGCGCGCCTCGGGGCCGAAACTCCACAGATTGACCAGCCCGCCGATGGTCACGTCAAACGCGCCGTCGCTTTGCCGGGATATTTGCTGACTGATCGACATGACTTTGACCAGTGGCGCCGGTAACGGCTGCCATTCATCCAGCGGCGCCTGATTAAAGGCGACCAGGTTGCTGTCATCGCGGTAGGTCGACATGGTTTTGTCGACGCTCTCCAGCTCTTCCAGAAACCCCTCTTCCAGCGCAGCCTTCTCGTCCTGACCCAACGACCGGGCCAGGGTCACCTGGTAAAAGGTGCCGAACACGCTGCCCTCGAAGCGTACCGGCTCCCCGGTCGTAGCCCCGTCCTGACAGCCGGAAAGCGCTGCCAGCAGCAAAATGCTCACCCCGACGACCAGGGGTCTGACTGTTACGTAACGCATGATGATTGCCTGTATCTGAATCCGGCTTGCTCTTGAGCAGAAGAGTGACTCGGGAATGACCTGCCTTTATCCATAAAACAACCACAGTAGCCATGCGCCCAGAATCAGGCGATACACCACAAAGGGCTGCATACCCAGCCGGGTAATAAACGCCAGGAACAGGCGAATACACAGATAGGCACTGATTCCCGCCAGTGCCGTACCCCACAATAGCGTGGCCCAGTCGATGGGCGCCGTCTGGCGGCTCAGGGTCAGGATTTCCATACCGCTGGCGAGGATGATCACCGGGATCGAGAGTAGAAACGAAAACCGCGCCGCCGCTTCACGTCCCAGCCCCAGCAATAAAGCGGCGGTCATGGTAATGCCCGAGCGCGACGTGCCGGGAATCAGCGCCAGCGCCTGCGCCAAGCCGATAATCGCGATATCGCGACCGCGCACCCGGTATTCGTCCCGCTGCCCGACCTCGCCACGGTCGGCATAGCCCAGCAGGAGACCAAAGCCGATCATTGCCGCGGCGATAACCGGCGTAGTGCGCAGCTGGCCTTCGATAAGGTCGTGCAGCACAAAGCCGATGGCGCACACCGGCAGCGTCGCCAATACCAGGGCCAGCGCCAGCCGCGCTTCGGTATCGACGCCGCGCCCTCTCAGCGCGGCGAGGCTGCTTTGCAGCATGGCGATGATTTGGTGACGAAAGCAGGCCATCACCGCCAGCAGGCTACCCAGATGCAGAGCGACGTCGAAGGCCAGGCCCTGATCATTCCAGGGCGTCAGCGCGGGGATTAAAATCAGGTGCGCCGAGCTCGAGACCGGCAAGAACTCGGTGAATCCCTGCACCACGGCCAACACAACGACTTGTAGCCAATCCATTCCATTAACCTGCAAGAGTCAGTAGGCACCGAGGTGCGTTGATACCGGGGCCCGTTGATTGTATCACTGGCGCCTCAGAATACAGGTATAACGACGTACTGTCCGCCCTGGTCCGTCCTCACCGCCGGCAAAGCGGCGGCCGGTTGCGTTACAATGGCTACCGCCTCCTTTTTACCAGTGATTCAAACCAGTGATTCGGTCAAGGTGACCCATGCACCACAGCGCTGAACGGCAGGAAGAACAGATGAGCCGCGACGCCAGGCACGTCACCCATGTGGGTGCCTGGCTGGATGGCGGGCTGGGCCTGCTCAAGATGGCCACGGGATTCTGGGTGGGCTCGTCGGCGCTGATCGCCGACGGCGTCCACTCGCTTTCCGACCTGGTCACCAACGGTTTTGTGCTGGCCGCGATTCATTATGGCCATCAGGCGCCCGATCACGACCACCAGTACGGTCACGGCCGCATTGAAACCCTGACCACCCTGCTGCTAGGCAGCGTGCTGATCTTTGTCGCCGGGGGAATTGCCTGGTCGAGTCTGGAACGGCTGTTCAGCGGCCGACAGGTACCCCAACCGGGGCTCTGGGCCATACTCCTGGCCGGGCTGGCGCTGGTCGCCAAGGAATGGATTTTCCGCTATACCATGCGCGTGGCCAAGCGAGTGCGTTCCCGGCTGCTGGAAGCCAACGCCTGGCACGCCCGCAGCGATGCGCTGTCCACGGTGGTGGTATTGATTGCCATGATCGCCGCCCAGATGGGGCTGGGCTGGGTCGATGCCGCCGCGGCTACCATCGTTGGCCTGCTGGTGGGCAAAGTTGGCTGGGACCTGCTGTGGGAATCGGCCCGGGAGCTGGTCGACACTGCCCTGCCCGACGATGCCCAGCGCCAAATGCACGACGTCGCGGAAGGCGTCCCGGGCGTGGAAAGCGTCCACGACCTGCGCACACGCCGATCGGCGGGCTGGGTGATCGTCGACCTGCACGTCGTGGTCGCCCGGCGGGTAAGCGTTTCCGAAGCCCACGAAATCGGCAACGAAGTCAGCCGCCGGCTGCGCCACACCTTCCCTTCGCTCACCGATGTCACCTTCCACATCGACCCCGAAGACGACGCCGGCGAAGGCGATCCCAGCCAGCTACCCGGGCTGCCGCTGCGCCCCGAGGTCGAGGCGACTCTGGATAATCGCTGGTATGCCCACCCGGTATGGCGTACCCGGGCGGAGCTCCAGCTGCATTATCTCGGCGGTCGCGTCTCGGTTTCGCTGATTATCGGCGATCCTGTGCATCAGCCGCCGCAATGTCTGGCCAGCCAGCTCAAGGCGCTGGCCGACGATGTGACATGGCTGGGTAACGTCGAGGTGCTGTTCATTACCCGAGCGACCAGCCACGCTGCCGATTGACGGTCATCGCCCGGCTAGCCGCCGACCCCGGACAGCACCGCCGTGGCAATGCTGAAGTAGATCACCACGCCCGAGGCGTCGATCAGGGTGGTCACCAGCGGCGCCGAGGCCGTCGCCGGGTCAAGCTTGAAGCGCTCCAGCACAAACGGCAAGCACATGCCCAACAGGCTGCCGAACAGCACAATGGTGATCATGCTGGTGGCCACAATCAGCGCCACCGCATTGCCGCCCCGCATGATGCCGATAGGCGCCACGGCAATCGCCATGGTCAGTCCCAGCGAGCCGGCGACAAGCAGTTCGCGGCCGAGCATTTTGCCCCAGTCCTTGACGCCCACGTCGCCGGTGGCCATGCCGCGCACCATCAGCGTAGCGGCCTGGGCGCCGGCGTTACCCCCGCTGCCGATCAGCAGCGGTAAAAAGAACACCAGCGCGACCTGGGCGGCAATGGTGTCCTCGAAATAGGCAATGCCGGCACCGGAAAACAGGTTGGCAAACACCAGCAGTACCAGCCAGAACACCCGCTTGCGGTACAGCGTGCGCAGCGGTACCCGGCTGATGCCGTCTTCCAGCTGCCCGATCGACATCCCCTTGTGGATATCCTCGGTAGCCTCGGACTCCGCCACGTCCATGGCGTCGTCGTGGGTGACAATTCCCACCATGCGGTTCTCATCGTCGATTACCGGCAGGGCGATCAGGTCATAGCGGGCGACAATACGCGCCACTTCTTCCTGCAGCTCGTCCACCGTGGCGCTGATAACGTCGCGAATCATGAGGTCATCAACGACCGCACCGGGGCGTGCCACCATCAGCTGGCGCAGCGACATGGTGCCGATCAGACCGCCGTCGGCGGCGAGGATATACAGCTGATACACGGTTTCGGCATCGGGCGCGGTCTGGCGCACCCGCATCAGCGCCCGGGATACCGTCATGCCGCTGGCAATGGGAACATAGTCGGAGGTCATGATGGCGCCGGCACAGCCCTCCTCATAGCTGGCCAAACGCTTGAGGTCTTCGCGTTCCTTGCGCGCCATGCGCCGCAGCAGGGCTTCACGACGGTCGTCGTCCAGCAGATTGAACAGGTCGGCGCGCTCGTCCGAGCCCATTTCTTCCAGCAGCTTGAGCCCGCTCACATCGTCCAGCGCACCGATGATCATCAGCTGATGGTTGCCGGGCAGATAGCCCAGCACGTTGGCCGCACGATCATTGGCGAGCAAGCCCAGGGTGGCCATCGCCGCCTGCGGCGCATCCTCATCCTCGATCAGGCTTTCGACTATCTCGCCGATATCCGGGGAGCGGATTTCACTCAGCCGCTCGGCCAGCATTTCGCGGTCCGCCGACCCGAATCCCTGCTCAGGCGCGGCGGTGTCGTGCAGCCTGAGCAAATCCTGTTTCAACGCATCCAGCGTCTTGTCATCGAGCGCCATGGGCTATCCTCCGCGCAGCGGTTGCTATGACGACAGGGTCGTTTGCCGCAAGGACCGGTGCATCCGCATCACACGACAATGGCGCGTCGCGGCTTGTGCAGGAAGCGGTTATTACGACAAACGGGTATCGTCTGCTGTTCTGTTTCCCAATACTACCAGACAGGGAAAACACCGCTCGGACAAAAAAAGCGCCCCCTAGCTCCGTCGGAGAGCCAGAGGGCGCTATCGGGTATCTACCGCGCTATGCGCTAGCCAAGCCGATTGCGCAACTGCTGTATCGTACGCAGTTTGGCGACCGCTTCGGCCAGCTCGGCCGATGCCCGGGTGTAATCGAGCTCGGCCGATTTTTCGTTCAGCGAGTGCAGCGCTTCGCGGCGAGACTCTTCGGCGGCCTTTTCATCGAGATCGTGCGCCCGAATGGCCGAATCCGCCAGAATCGTCACAACGTCGGGCTGTACTTCCATGAAGCCACCGGAAACGAAGAAGTTTTCCTCGTCGCCGCCTTCGATCTTCACGCGTACCGGCCCCGGTTTCAGCGACGTCAGCAGCGGAGTGTGGCCCGGCAGAATACCGAGATCACCCGCCGAGCCAGCCGCAATCACCTGTTCAACGCTGCCCGAGTAAATCGATGCTTCGGCGCTGACGATGTTGCAATTCACACTATTCGCCATGGCGAACCTCCCTGGGGAACGGGCTTACTGCTGCATCTTGTTGGCTTTTTCGACGGCTTCGTCGATGGTGCCAACCATGTAGAACGCCTGCTCCGGCAGCTCGTCGTAGTCACCGTTGAGGATGCCCTGGAAGCTCGCAATGGTGTCTTTCAGCGATACGTAGGTGCCCGGCGAGCCGGTAAACACCTCGGCAACGAAGAACGGCTGCGACAGGAAGCGCTGGATCTTGCGCGCCCGGGAAACGGACAGCTTGTCTTCGTCGGACAGCTCGTCCATGCCCAGAATCGCGATGATGTCCTTGAGCTCCTTATAGCGCTGCAGCACGCCCTGCACGCCCCGGGCCACGGCATAGTGCTCGTCGCCGACCACTTCCGGTGCCAGCTGGCGGGAAGTGGAGTCCAGCGGGTCGATGGCCGGGTAGATACCCAGCTCGGCGATGGAACGCGCGAGTACCACGGTCGCATCCAGGTGCGAGAAGGTGGTTGCCGGCGAGGGGTCGGTCAGGTCATCCGCAGGCACGTAAACGGCCTGAACGGATGTGATAGAGCCTTCGCGAGTCGAGGTGATACGCTCCTGGAGAACGCCCATTTCCTCGGCCAGCGTCGGCTGGTAACCCACCGCGGACGGCATCCGGCCCAGCAGCGCCGATACCTCGGTGCCCGCCAGGGTATAGCGGTAGATGTTGTCGACGAACAGCAGCACGTCGCGGCCTTCATCGCGGAAGTTTTCCGCAATGGTCAGGCCGGTCAGCGCCACGCGCAGGCGGTTGCCCGGCGGCTCGTTCATCTGACCGTAGACCAGCGATACCTTGTCCAGCACGTTGGATTCGGTCATCTCGTGGTAGAAGTCGTTACCCTCGCGGGTACGCTCGCCCACGCCGGCAAATACGGAATAGCCGCTATGCTCGGTGGCGATGTTGCGGATCAGTTCCATCATGTTGACGGTCTTGCCCACACCGGCGCCGCCGAACAGGCCGACCTTGCCGCCCTTGGCAAAGGGGCACACCAGGTCGATGACCTTGATGCCGGTTTCCAGCAGCTCTTCCGATGCCGCCTGGTCGGCATAGCCCGGCGCCTTGCGGTGGATCGGCATGCGCTTTTCTTCGCCGATCTTGCCCTGCTCGTCGATGGGTTCGCCGAGCACGTTCATGATCCGGCCAAGCGTGGCTTCGCCCACGGGCACGGAAATTGCCGCGCCGGTGTTGGTTACATCAGTGCCGCGCTTGAGCCCTTCGGTGGTACCCATGGCGATGGTGCGTACCACGCCGTCGCCCAGCTGCTGCTGGACTTCGAGAACGGTCTCGGACTGGGAGATATCCAGCGCGTCGTAGACCTTGGGCACCGAGTCCCGCGGGAATTCTACGTCAATCACCGCGCCGATGATTTGTACGATACGTCCGCTCATCTTGGTTCCTCTTTAAAACCTGTCAATGAAACCTGTGTGCCGGGAAGCAGCGCCTCCCGAGGCGTTATACGGCAGCAGCACCGCCGACGATTTCGGAAATTTCCTGGGTAATGGCGGCCTGACGGGCCTTGTTGTAAACCATCTCCAGATCGTCGACCAGGTCGCCGGCGTTGTCGGTCGCGCTTTTCATGGCAATCATCCGCGCCGCCTGTTCACAGGCACCGTTTTCCACCACCGCCTGATATACCTGCGATTCGATAAAGCGAACCAGCAGGCTATCAAGCAACGCCTTGGCATCCGGTTCATACAGGTAGTCCCAGCTCCGGGGACGGGCGTTTTCCTGATTCGTCTCGTCATCGCCCACGTCGGTTGACAGCGGCAGAAGCTGACGCACCACCGGTTTTTGCGTCATGGTGTTAACGAATTCGTTGTGCACCACGTAGAGACGATCGAGCTGGCCTTCGTCATACGCTTCCAGCATGACCTTGACGCTACCAATCAGGTCTTCGACCCGGGGAGCTTCCCCCAGGCCGCTTTTGGCTGCCACCAGCCTGCCGCCATACTTGTTGAAAAAATGGCTGGCCTTGCCACCCAGCGCGCAGAAATCCATTTCCACGTCCTGATCGCGCCAGGCGCCGGCGTCCTTGACCGTGGCCTTGAACAGGTTGGTGTTCAAACCGCCGCACAGGCCACGATCCGAGGACACCACGATGTAGCCCACGCGCTTTACTTCATCGCGCGGCAGCGTGTAGGCGTGGCGGTACTCGGGATTGGCGTCGGCAAGGTGAGCCACCACGTTGCGGATTTCCCTGGCGTAAGGATGGCTGGCCTTCATCAAATCTTGCGCTTTACGCATTTTTGATGCAGCGACCATCTCCATGGCGCTGGTAATCTTTTGCGTATTCTTGATGCTCCCGATCTGGGAGCGTATCTCTTTGGCAGCTGCCATAGCGATCTACCTCTCGTTCGTGGCTCTCAGAAAAGCAGGCAGGCCCACCGCCACGGGTGAGCCCAATCCTTTACCAGGTCTGAGTCGCCTTGAACTGTTCGAGGACCGTCTTCAAGCCTTCCCTGGTCTCGTCGTTGTAGTCGCCGGACTGGCTGATGCTGTCCATCAGCTCTGCGTGCTCGTCGCGGGCGTAATCGTGCAGGGCGCTTTCAAAGTCCAGCACTTTATCCACCTCGACTTCTTCCAGGTGGCCCTCGTTGGCCGCATATAGCGTCAACGCCATCTGCGCCACGGACATCGGCGAATACTGCTTCTGCTTCATCAGCTCGGTAACGCGCTGGCCGTGCTCCAGCTGCTTGCGCGTGGCTTCGTCGAGATCCGAAGCAAACTGGGCAAAGGCCGCGAGCTCGCGGTACTGGGCCAGCGCCAGACGGATGCTGCCGCCGAGCTTCTTGATCACCTTGGTCTGCGCCGAGCCGCCGACACGAGATACCGACAGGCCGGCGTTGATCGCCGGGCGGATGCCCGAATTGAACAGGTCGGTCTGCAGGAAAATCTGGCCGTCGGTGATCGAGATCACGTTGGTGGGAACGAACGCGGAAACGTCGCCGCCCTGGGTCTCGATGATCGGCAGCGCGGTCAGCGAACCGGTCTTGCCCTTGACTTCGCCGTTGGTGAACTTCTCGACGTAGTCTTCGTTGACCCGTGCCGCACGCTCGAGCAGACGCGAGTGGAGATAGAAGACGTCGCCCGGGAAGGCTTCACGGCCCGGCGGACGGCGCAGCAGCAGCGATACCTGGCGGTAGGCCACGGCCTGCTTGGACAGGTCGTCGTAGGTAATCAGCGCGTCTTCGCCGCGGTCGCGGAAGTACTCGCCCATGGTGCAACCCGCGTAGGCCGCGAGGAACTGCATGGGCGCCGGGTCGGCAGCGCCGGCACAGACGATGATGGTGTGGTCCATCGCGCCGTGCTCTTCGAGCTTGCGCACCATGTTGGCAACGGTGGACTGCTTCTGGCCGATGGCCACGTAAACGCAGGTCACACCCTTGCCTTTCTGGTTGATGATGGCGTCGATGGCGATGGCCGATTTACCGATCTGGCGGTCGCCGATGATCAGCTCACGCTGGCCGCGGCCGATCGGCACCATGGCGTCGATGGCCTTGAAACCGGTCTGGATCGGCTGGTCGACGCCTTCGCGGGTGATAACGCCCGGCGCTACCTTTTCGACCGCGTCGGTTTCCTTGGCGTCGATGTCGCCCTTGCCGTCGATGGGGTTGCCCAGGGCGTCGACCACGCGGCCGATCAGCTCGGGGCCTACCGGCACTTCCAGAATGCGGCCGGTGCACTCGGCGACCATGCCTTCTTCCAGCTGCAGGTAGTCGCCCAGCACGACTGCACCGACGGAGTCGCGCTCGAGGTTGAGCACCATGCCGTAAATGCTGCCGGGAAATTCAATCATTTCACCAAACATCGCGTCTTCGAGGCCGTGAACTTTCACGATGCCGTCGGAGACGCTGACGATGGTACCCTGATTACGGGCTTCGGATGCGACGTCAAGCTTCTCGATACGCTGCTTGATGATGTCGCTGATCTCGGAAGGATTCAGTTGCTGCATGCCATGTCCCTCAAACTCAAGTGGTCAACGCTTCGGAAAGACGGTTCAATCGACCGCGCACCGAGCCATCGATAACGGTGTCGCCGGCGCGCAGAATAGCGCCGCCGATCAGCGATTCATCCACCTGAGTGGTAATGGAGATTTCGCGATTCAGACGTTTTTTAAGCGCGTTCAGCAGCGTCGTTTGCTGCTTGTCATCGAGCTTAAAGGCTGACGTCACGTTTACGTCGATACGCTGCTCGTGCCCTGCACGCAGCCGCTCGAACTGGGCGGCAATGGCGTCCAGCGCGCCCAGACGATGCTCGGCTGCCAGGTTGGCCAGAAAGCGTTCAAAGGCCTTGCCGGCGGCCTTGGCCAATTTGCCATCGGCCAGAATACCGGTCAGCAAGGCGACTTTCTGCTCATTAACCAGCCGGGGACTGCTCAGCAGGCTACTTGCATCTGCATCGCGTGTTGTCTGTCCCAGCAGGGTCAGGGCATTTGACCAGGCTTCGAGCACATCATTATCGCGCGCATAGTCAAACGCTGCCTGGGCGTAAGGACGAGCGACGGTAAGTTGTTCCGCCATGATTTACCTCCTCCTTACAGTTCAGCAGCCAGATTATCCAGCAGCTTGCGATGCGCTTTTTCGTCGACGGCGCTTTCCAGTACGCGCTCGGCGCCGAGTACGGCCAGATCGGCAACCTGACTACGCAGCTCTTCGCGGGCACGCTGCATGTCCTGATCGATAGCGGCGCGGGCGCCGTCGATCATGCGTTCGCCTTCGGCGCGGGCTTCCTCGCGTGCGTCTTCGATAATCTGGGCAGAGCGGTTATTCGCCTGCTCGAGAATCTCGGACGCCTGCTCCTTGCTTTCGCGCAGCGTCTGGTTGGCCTGTTCCTGCGCCACTTCGAGGTCACGCGATGCACGGCTTGCGGCGTCCAGACCATCAGCAATTCTTTTCTGCCGCTCATGGAGCGCATTGCTGATCGGCGGCCACACATACTTTATGCAAAACCAGACAAAGATCGCGAAGGCGATCGTCTGCCCGATTAGCGTCATGTTGATATTCACAGGGATGTACCTCTGACAAGTTCGTGGCGACCGGGATGAAACAAAACCGAGCGGCTAGCGCTCGGCTGAGCTCGTTTTAACCGGCAACAACGAAGATGAGGTACATCGCGATGCCCACGCCGATCATCGGTACGGCGTCAAGCAGACCCGCCATCAGGAAGGTTTTCACCTGCAGCTCATCGCCCATTTCCGGCTGACGTGCGGTCGATTCGATCAGCTTGCCACCCAGGATGGCAAAGCCGATGCCGGTGCCCAAAGCGCCCAGGCCGATCATGAGGGAAGCGGCAACGTAGATGAGTTCCATGGTAGTGCTCCTAGAGGTTAGGTCAGGTTATGGGTGAAAAGTGTTGCTGGGTTAGTGGCGTTCGTGTGCAGCGTTCAGGTACACAACGGACAGCACGGTAAAGATGAAGGCCTGCAGAGTGACGATCAGGATGTGGAAGATCGCCCAGGGCACATCCAACAGCCAGATTGCCCAGAACGGCAGCAGAGCAATCAGGATGAAGATGACTTCGCCGGCAAACATGTTGCCGAACAGACGCATGGCGAGGCTGAACGGCTGCACCAGCAGCGCGACAACCTCGAGCAGCAGATTGAACGGGATCAGCGCCCAGTGGTTAAACGGTTTTAGCGAAAGTTCCCGGGCAAAGCCGCCGGCCCCCTTGATCTTGAAGTTGTAGTAAAGCACCAGGATAAACACGCCCAGCGCCATGCCGAAGGTGGCGTTGATATCGGTGGTGGGGACGATCTTCATCTGATCGATACCGATCTCCGCGAACACGCCCGGGAAGTAGTCCACCGGAATGATTTTCAGCGTGTTCATCATCAGGATCCAGACGAACAGCGTCAGCGCCAGCGGCCCGATAATGGGGTTGGTGTGGTGGAAAGTGGAACGGGTGAGGTTTTCCACGAATTCGAAGATCACCTCGATCATGCTTTGCAGCACGCCGGGCACGCCGGTAGTCGCCGCGTTACCCACCTTGCGGAACAGCCAGATAAACAGAAACCCCATGCCCAGGGACCAGCCCATGGTGTCCAGGTGGATGGCCCAGAACCCCATATCGCTTGCCTGCTCGGCAGTTTGCGCAAGCGACCAGCCGTTTTCCGGATGGAGGCCGAACGTCAGGTTCTGCAAGTGATGCTGAATATACTCAGCCGGGGCGACTTCGTTTCCTGCTGCCATGGCGCTAGTTACCTCGATAAGTTGAGCGATGCCGCCGCAAAAGCCAGGGGCCCAGCCAATGCGTGAGAACAACCGCTACGTAAGCACTAAAGAAGAAAGCGGGGTTTGAGGGGGGCGCTAGCACGAACGTCAGAGTAAAAAGTGCCACCGTCAAACCAAACTTGCCCATTTCAGCGCGCAGCAAGCGCTTGGCGCCCTGCAGCGCGCCCAGGCGCGGATTCAGAATACCCGCCCGCAACACAAACAGCGCCTGCGGAATAAGGGCAACGAGCGCACCCTTCAGCGCGGAAAGCACCCCGATGCTGCCCCCCGCGGCAAACCCTGCCAGCAGGCAGACAAAAGTAACGCTTACCTGCGCGGCAGCGAGCCGGTAGACATAGCCCCGGCGGCGCTTGAAACGGTTTCGTTGCATAGTCCTTCAGGCCACTTTCAAGGGCATGCGTCTCCAGGGCGCAAGCGCTTGAGATCACAGCCTGCAAAATCATGCGCGATTATAGGGAAGCGCTATCCCTCCTTCAACCAAGCTGCGCGTTTTTTCGACGTTATCGCAGTTTTTACGACCAAAGCGGAAGAGTTAGGGGGCGTTGCCCGCGAGATATTTAATAAGCCTGCTATTTGATGTGCCCCAGAATCCCGTCGAGCTCTTCCAGGCTGGAATAGCGAATGGTCAGCGCGCCCCTGCCCTTTTTTCCCTGCCGGATCGATACCGGCGCGCCGAGCCGCTCGCTGAGCGTTGTCTCCAACCGCGCCACGTCCGGCGAAGCCGGCTGTGACGCCGGCGACTTTTGAGGCGCGGCTGCCTGATCGATGACGCTTTTCACCAGCGCTTCGGTGGCGCGCACGGTCAGGTCGCGATTGACCACGTCCCGGGCGACGCTTACCTGCTGACCGCCTGATAACGCCAGCAGCGCCCGGGCATGGCCCATGTCCAGGTCGCCGCGCTCCAGCAGCGTTTGCACTTCTTTTTCCAGCGTCAGCAAACGCAGCAGGTTGGCGACCTGGGTGCGTGACTTGCCCACGGTGTCGGCGATTTGTTGCTGCCTGAGGTCGAACTCATCACCCAGGCGCTTGAGCGCCAGCGCCTCTTCCACGGCGTTGAGGTTTTCGCGCTGGATGTTTTCGATCAGCGCCAGCGCCAGCGCCGCATCGTCGTCAACGTCGCGGACGATCGCGGGAATCACGTCGAGCTCGGCGAGCTGGGCGGCGCGGAAACGGCGCTCGCCGGCAATAATTTCGTAGCGCTGCCGGTCTACCGCGCGCACCACAATGGGCTGCATGATGCCCTGAGCGCGGATGGAATCGGCAAGTTCCTCCAGGGCCTCGGGAGGAAAATCGCGCCTTGGCTGATACTTGCCCCGGGCCAGCTGCCAGAGCGGCAGTCGCTCCAGGCGTTCGGTTTCTGCACCGGGGGCGGCAGCCGACGGCGCCTGATCGTCAGCGGGAACACTGGCGGCGTCTGCCGCCACCTGGCCGTCATCCCCGGGGCCGGCCCCCGTCCCGATCAGGGCATCCAGCCCGCGCCCCAGCGCGCGTTTACGCGTCATGGCTTTTCCTCATCATCAACCGAAGGTTCAACAAAGGCCCGGTACCCGGGCATCACGCTGCCAGGCGCTTGAGCATTTCCCGGGCGAGTACACGATACGCCTGGTTGCCACGGGACAGGCGCGCGTACTGGTTGACCGGCAGGCCGTGGCTGGGCGCTTCGGCCAGCTTGACGTTGCGCGGAATCGTGGCCTTGAGCAGCCGGTCACCGAAGTAGCTGCGCAGCTGGCTGTCGACTTCCCGGGTCAGGCTCATGCGCTTGTCGTACATGGTGCGCAGGATACCCGAAATTTGCAGAGCGGGATTCACGCTTTGCTGGATCTGTTCGATGGTGCCCAGCAGCGCCGAAAGCCCTTCCAGGGCGTAAAATTCGCACTGTAGCGGAATCAGCACGCCATCGGCGGCGGTCAGGGCGTTGACCGTGAGCATATTGAGCGATGGTGGGCAATCGATCAGGATCAGATCGTAGTCGTCCTTCAACGACCCAAGAGCCACGGCCAGACGGCCCTGGCGTTCGTCGCGCTGCAACAGCTCGACTTCCGCGGCGGTCAGGTCGCCGTTACCGGGCAGAACATCGTGGCCCGCCGGCAGATTGCCGACAACCGCATCCCGGGCGTTGGCCTCGCCCAGCAACACGTCAAGTACGCTGATATCGAGGTCGTGCTTGTCAATGCCGCTGCCCATGCTGGCATGCCCCTGGGGGTCAAGATCGACCAGCAGCACGCGACGCCCCAGCGCGACCAGGCTGGCAGCAAGGTTAACGGCCGACGTGGTTTTGCCCACGCCGCCTTTCTGATTGGTCAGGGCAATAATTTGGCTCACTTATTCCCCTCCTTGCGGGGTCAGAATCAAAAGCTGGCGTTGGGCGTCGGCGAAAGGAACCGCCAGCCGCCGGTGCTGGCTGAGCGTTACTCCGGCGGGCAAAGCGTCCAGTTCATCATCGGCGCCCGGGCCTTTCATTGCCAGCCACTCGCCGCCGGCCGCCGGCAAATGCCGCGTCAGGCTGATGAAGTCTGCCAGACTGGCAAACGCCCTTGAGATCACCTGGTCAAAACCGCCAACGTCGAGGGCTTGCACCCGTTGCTGGGTAGCGGTCACGTTGGTCAGCCCCAGTTCGATGATCGCCTGGCGCTGAAAGCGGACTTTCTTGCCGTTGCTGTCCAGCAGGGTGACGTCGAGATCGGGCATCAGGATGGCGAGGACCAGCCCCGGCAATCCCGGCCCGGCGCCCACGTCCAGCAGCGCCCCCGGCCGGATAAAGGGCAGCACCGCAGCGCTGTCGAGCACATGGCGGGAAACCATCTCGCCCGGGTCGCGTACCGCGGTGAGGTTATAAGCCCGGTTCCACTTGTGCAACAAGGCAACCAGCCCCAGCAGCCGGCGGTGTTGCTGATCATCCACCGCCAGGCCCAGGTCGGCCAGGCCTTCTTCGAGACGCTCGCCGATGGCGGGAGCCAGGGACGCCAGCAACGCCTCGGACGGGTAGGGAGCGGCCGTGGTCATCCGTTGGCCACCCTGGCTGTTTCCAGCATCCGGTGTTTTTTCAGGTGGACCAGCAACATCGATATCGCCGCGGGGGTCACGCCGGCGATCCGCGATGCCTGAGCCAGCGTTGCCGGGCGTGCTTCACCAAGTTTTTGCTGCATTTCGTTGGAGAGGCCGTCGACCTGTTCGTAGTCCAGCACCGCCGGGAGCGGCGTGGCTTCGTGACGCTTGAGCTTGTTGATCTCATCCTGCTGACGATCGATATAGCCCTGATACTTGGCCTGAATCTGTACCTGCTCGGCCACGGTGGGGTCGTCAACCGCCTGCCCTTCGACGCCCGGCAGGGCCGCCACGTCGGCATAGCCGAGCTCCGGACGCTTGAGCAGACCGGCCAGGCTGGTGTCCTTGGTCAGCGATTTCCCCAGCGTTTGTGCCAGCTGCTGGCCCGCTGCGGAGGCCGGCTGCACCCGGGTGGCCGCCAGCCGGCGGGTTTCCGCTTCGATGGCATCGCGCTTGCGGCAAAACGCTTCCCAGCGCTCGTCGTCAATCAGCCCCAGTTCGCGACCGATTTCGGTGAGACGCAGGTCGGCGTTGTCCTCGCGCAGCAGCAGGCGGTATTCCGCCCGGGAGGTGAACATGCGGTAGGGCTCTTTGGTACCCATGGTAATCAGGTCGTCGACCAGCACGCCCAGATAGGCCTCGTCGCGACGCGGCCACCAGGCGTTCAGGCCCTGGGCGCGGCGGGCAGCGTTGAGCCCCGCCAGCAGGCCCTGAGCACCGGCCTCTTCGTAGCCGGTGGTGCCGTTGATCTGCCCGGCAAAAAACAGGTTGTGGACAAATCGGGTTTCCAGCGAATGATGCAGGTCTCGCGGGTCGAAAAAATCGTATTCGATGGCGTAGCCCGGGCGGGTAATATGCGCGTTTTCCAGCCCCTCGATGGAGCGCACCAGCTCCAGCTGAACGTCAAACGGCAGCGAGGTGGAAATACCGTTGGGATACAGTTCGTGGGTATCCAGACCCTCGGGCTCAATGAAAATCTGATGGCTGCTCTTGTCGGCAAAGCGGTCGACCTTGTCCTCGATCGACGGGCAATAGCGTGGACCAATGCCTTCGATGCTGCCCGAATACATCGGCGAGCGATCGATATTATCGCGGATAATCGCGTGGGTGCGCTCGTTGGTATGGGCAATGTGGCAGCTCATCTGCCGCGGATGCATATCGCGGCTGCCCAGATACGACATTACCGGTGCGGGATCATCGCCGGGCTGCTCATCCAGCCGGGAAAAATCCACGGTTTTGGCATCCAGCCGCGGCGGCGTGCCGGTTTTCAGCCGATCGACGCGAAACGGCAGCGCACGCAGGCGTTCGGCCAGAGCGTTGGAGGGCGCATCGCCGGCGCGGCCCCCACGGGTGGTATCCGTCCCGATGTGAATCACCCCGCCGAGAAAAGTCCCGGTACAGAGCACGACGGTTTCGCCGTGGAAATGAATACCGGTTTCGGTCACCACGCCTCTTGTGCTGTCGCCGTCCATGATCAGGTCGCCGGCGGCCTGCTGGAAAATGGTCAGATTGGGTTGATTTTCCAGCACGCGGCGAATAGCGCCCTTGTAGCGAACCCGGTCGGCCTGGGCGCGAGTGGCACGCACGGCCGGCCCCTTGCGCGCGTTGAGCACGCGAAACTGGATGCCGCCCTGGTCCGTGGCCAGCCCCATGGCGCCGCCCAGCGCATCGATTTCCTTGACCAGGTGACTTTTGCCGATCCCGCCGATCGCAGGGTTACACGACATCTGGCCCAGAGTTTCGATGTTATGGGTCAGCAGCAGAGTCTGACAGCCGGTGCGGGCGGAGGCCAGTGCGGCTTCGGTTCCCGCATGGCCACCGCCGATGACGATAACGTCAAAGCGGTCGGGGTAATTCAAGAGACACCTCGTCTTGTGCGTTGGGCACCGTTGAGCATGAGTATCGAGGAACGGCGCACAGGCACCATGGTTGTTTATGGCCGGGCAGTATAAACCTCCTGTGGGTAACCGTCAGGTTTTTCCACACCTCGGTTTTGGCATCAGAGCGCCTGTTAACAGTTAATATAATATATATAAAAGAAGTTCTGTTGTTGTTGTAATTACTGGTGTTGATAAAATCTGTGGAAAACCTAACTTTTAATAATTTTATCAATTGCTTGAGACGTGGATACCATCGTGATGAAAGCGCTGGAAAGACGCGTATAAGCCTTGAATCAACGGTGGACAACATGCCGTTTTATCCACCGCGCCACCTGGCTACCGCTTTTCCACCGATTCATACCGCCCTTGTTACCGCGGGTGTGAACAACATGGGGTCGGCTGTCTGAACAGCGCTGAAAGCGCTCAGTGCGCGGTCGGGAAGGGTGGTCGGCCAGCCGTGTAAAGAATCGTATCCACAGGCAGGAATAACGGCTGAAAGTCTTGCTGAGGGCGAAAAACGCGATTGTTGGACGCCAAAACAGCGAACCATGACGGTCGGAAAGCGGGAGTATTGAACAGAAATCGAGCAGGACTATCCTGCTGATAGAGAGCGAGACGTTGAGGGCGGGAAATCGGCGGCGTTAACCTGAGCGCCTTATGCCTTTTAGCTGCAACAGGAGTTCAGCATGAACGAGCGCGTATTGTTGATTACCGGCGCTTCCAGCGGTATCGGCGCGGCAACGGCCCGAGCCGCTGCGGAGAAGGGCTATCGTCTGGTGCTCGCCGCACGCAGCGGTGAGAAGCTCGATGCCCTCGCCGATGAGATCGGCCGGCAGCAGGTGGTCACCGTGAGCTGCGATGTCACGTCGATGGACGACCAGCGCGCCATGGTCGAACAGGCGCTAGCTGCTTTTGGCCGCCTGGATGCGGTATTCGCCAACGCCGGGCGCGGCGGTTCACCGGGCGGTTTCAGCGAGGCGGATCACGAGCAGTGGAAGGATATGCTGCTGACCAACGTTTACGCTGTTGGCCTGACCCTGCAGGCAACGCTGCCGGCGCTCAGAGAGAGCCGTGGGCAGGTGCTGTTGACCGGCTCAGCCGCCGGGCGCGCCACCATTCCCGGGTCCATGTACAGCGCCAGCAAATGGGCAGTAACCGGCATCGGCTACAACCTGCGCGAAGAGCTTCGCGGCACCGGTATTCGCGTTACCCTGCTTGAGCCGGGCATGGTGGATACCCCCTTCTTCGATGAGCCGCCGACCCATGCCATGAAGGATACCGATATCGCCAATGCGGCGATGTATGCCCTCGACCAGCCGGCGCATGTGGACGTCAACGAAATTCTGGTACGCCCCACGCCGGCGGTGGAATAGCACACCCCGGCCCCGTAAGGCCGGGTAGTCAGTGCTTGAGTATCCGGCCCAGAAAGTTCTGCGTGCGTTCGTGTTGCGGGGCGTCAAACAGCTGCTCCGGTGGCCCCTGTTCGGTAATTTCGCCCTGGTGGATATAAATCACGCGGTCGGCGACTTCCCGGGCAAAGCCCATCTCGTGGGTGACCACCACCATGGTCATGCCCTCTCGGGCCAGCTCGCGCATGGCATCGAGCACTTCGCCGATCATCTCCGGGTCCAGCGCCGACGTCGGCTCGTCAAACAGCATCAGCCGGGGTTCCATGGCCAGGGCGCGAGCCAGCGCCACGCGCTGCTGCTGCCCGCCGGATAGCTGGGTCGGATATTTGTCCGCCTGATCCTCGATACCCACGCGCTTGAGCAGCTTCAAGGCGTTGTCCCTTGCCTGTTGCTGGTTGATCCGGCGGACCTTCATGGGGGCCAGGGTGACGTTGTCGCGCACGCTGAGGTGGGGAAACAGGTTGAACTGCTGAAACACCATGCCTACTTCGGTGCGGATCTGCTGTAGCGCCTGGCCGCCCTTGCCGTGGGGCAACAGCGTCTTGCCCGCGACCTCGAGGGCCCCCTGCTGAAACTCTTCCAGCCCGTTGATACAGCGTATCAGGGTGGATTTGCCCGAGCCGCTGGCGCCGATCACCACCACGACTTCGCCGGGGGTGATCTCCATGTCGATATCCTTGAGGACGTGCAGGCTGCCAAAGTGCTTGTTGAGCTTTTGCATGTCCACAATGGGAGCATTGCTTGAATCGGATTGTGTTGGGGTCGTCATGAAGCGTCCTTATTCTCCGGCGAGGCCTTTGCGCTCAAGCTGTGCGAGCAGGATGGAAAGCGTCCAGGTAATGGCCAGATAGAGGATCGCCACCATGAAATACACTTCCATGGCGGTGAAGGTGGTGGCGATGTAGATCTGCCCCTGGCGGACCAGCTCACCCACGCCGATGACCGAGAACAGCGAGGTATCCTTGATGCTGATAATCGCCTGGTTGCCTAGCGGCGGCACCATGCGCCGCAGCGCCTGAGGCCAGATGACATGGCGAAAGGTCTGGCGGCGCGACAGCCCCAGCGACAGCGCCGCTTCGCGCTGGCCCTGGGCGATGGATTGCACGCCGCCGCGCACGATCTCGGAAATATACGCCCCGGAGTTGATGGCCACGGCAGCAATACCCGCGGTCAGCGCGTTGATCGGTCCGCCCAGCAGCTGGGGCAGGCCGTAAAAGATGAACAGCACCTGCACCAGAATCGGGGTGCCGCGGAATACCTCGATGTAGACCACGGCCATCCAGCGCAGCCCGCGTAGCCGGCTGATGCGCATCAGGCCGAAGATAATCCCGATGATAAAGCCGATGGCAAGGCCGCCGAACGAGATCAAAAGCGTCCAGGGAATGCCGGGCAGCAGGTGCGGTACCGCAGCAATGGCGGCTGTCCAGTCAAAGTTGAAGGATACGTCCACGTTGTTTTCTCCTGAAAGGGGACGATACAAACCGGTGGATCAAAACAACCCAGGGCCGGGAGCAATGCCCTCCGGCCCTGGGGAAAACACTAGTAAAATCAGGCTCGGCGAGATTCAGTCGGCGTCGGGCGCTTCACCGAACCACTGGGTATAGATGTCGTCGTAGGTACCGTCTTCCTTCATCGCGGCCAGCGCTTCGTTGGCCGGCTCGATCCATTCGCTGCCCTCGTGAAAGACGATGCCGTATTGCTGGCCTTCGTATAGCGGGCCGACCACCTTGGCGCGGCCTTCGCCCTGGGTTTGGGCAAAGTAGCCGACGTTGGGCGCGTCATAGAAGGCAGCGTCGACGTTGCGGCCCAGCAGTGCCATGTACATGTCGGAGGTGCCCGGGTAGGGCGTGATCTCGGTACTGTCGTCGAGATTTTCCTCGAGGTAGTCGTAGCTGGTGGAGCCGATCTTGGTGGCCACCGTCTTGCCGTCGAGGTCATCGAGGGATCGGATATCCTCGTTGCCGTCGCGCACCATCAGGCGCAGACCGGAATCGTAGTAGGGGTCGGAAAAATCCACTACCTTGTCGCGCTTGTCGGTGATGGTGGTGCCGGCAATGGCGATTTCCTGGCTGCCGGTTTGCACGGCGGGAATGATGCCGGAAAACTTCATGGTGGTCAGGTTGACCTCGAAACCGGCGCGATCGGCCACTTCGTTGATGATATCCATGTCGAAACCGACCATTTCATCGGTTTCCTCGTCGAGCATCTCGAAGGGCACAAAGCTCGGATCGGTCGCCACGTTGACGCTGGGTTGATCCTCGGCAGCGGTGGCCGTGGCGCTGCCCATGCCCAGCGCCACGGCGGCGGCCAGCAGGGTGCCGGTCAGCGGTGCGGTATGCGGTGTGCGATGCGTCTTGTTCGCCATGATGTCTGCTTCCCGTGTTGATAAGCGCCCGATAACAGGGTCAGAAAGAAGCGCCTGCGCCCTGATATCGCGGCAATTATTGGATTTTTTCGTAACGGACAAGCCAACTCTGGCGAGAAACCGGCGGAGCGTCAAGCGGACGATTGAACGAAGGTTTAACGCTAACCGCCCGTTGCCATGTTTGAACCCGGTGGGGTCCTTAAACCATAAACGAAGCGCCACAGCCGCAGGTTGAGCTGGCGTTGGGGTTTTCCACGCGGAAGCGCGCACCCGCCAGGCCTTCTTCATAGTCCACGGTCGAGCCGACCAGGTACTGGTAGGAGAGCGGGTCCACGACCAGCGCCGCGTCGCCGAATTCGATCAGCGTATCGTCGTCGGCCACCTTGTCGGCAAAGTCGAAGCCGTACTGGAAACCCGAGCAGCCGCCGCCGGTGACGTAAACGCGCAGCCGGGGTTCGGGGTTGCCGTCCGACTGGCCCAGCGCCTTGAGCTGCAGGCGGGCGCTGTCGGAGAGCAGCAGCGGGGTGGGGATAAAGGATTCGGCACTACTCATGGTGGTCTCCCGCAAGCGTGAGAGGTAACGGAGGTCAATAATCGCTTGTCTGATCGTTAGATTATGGGTAATTCCCGGTAAAAGGGTCAACTTTTACCGGGCAGGGCCGGTATGAACAATGCCTGGTAGAGAGCGCGTGTCAGGGCATTATCGCCGGTGCGTCAAGGCCGGTCGTTTCGTCGAGTCCGAACATCAGGTTGAGGTTTTGAATCGCCTGACCGGAAGCTCCCTTGACCAGGTTATCAATGACCGAGAGGACGACCACGGTATCGCCGCCTGCCGGGCGATGCACCGCCAGCCGGCAGACGTTGTTGCCCTTGACGCTGCGGGTTTCCGGATGGCTGCCCGCCGGCATGACGTCGACAAACGGTTCCTGTGCATACCAGCTTTCCAGCATGGCCTGGAGATCAACTTCCGGCTCGGCGGTCAGCCGGCCGTACAGCGTGGCATGGATACCCCGAATCATCGGCGTCAGATGGGGCATGAACGTCAGGTCGACTTCGCCGTTGTGGGCCTCCACCAGCCCCTGGCGGATTTCCGGCAGATGGCGGTGGCCGCCCGCCGCGTAGGCCTTGAGCGACTCACCCGCCTCGGCCAGCAGCGACCCCACCTTGGCGGCGCGTCCGGCTCCGGTAACGCCGGTCTTGCAGTCGGCGATCAGCTGGCCGGGGTCGACCATACCGGCCTGTAGCAGCGGGATGAAGCCCAGCTGCACGGCCGTCGGGTAGCAGCCGGGGACAGCAATCAGACGCGCCTGTTTGATCGCATTGCGGTTCATTTCCGGCAGGCCGTAGACGGCTTCCTTCACCAGCGACGGCGCGCCGTGGGCCTGGCCGTACCAGGCTTCCCATTCGGCGATATCGCGCAGGCGGAAGTCGGCCGAAAGGTCAATCACGCGGGTGCCGCGGTCCAGCAGGTCGCCGGCCAGGGCGTGGGCCACGCCGTGGGGGGTGGCAAAAAATACCGCGTCCATTTCGCCCAGCTGCTCGGCATTGGGTTCGCTGAAGGCCAGCTCTTGATAGTGGCCGCGCAGGTTCGGATAGATATCGCAGACCCTGACGCCGGCTTCGGAGCGCGAGGTAATCGCCTCGACGCTGACGCCGGAATGCCGCGCGAGCAGGCGCAGAAGCTCTACGCCCGTATAGCCGGTACCGCCTACTATGCCAACCTTGATCACGTTTGCCTCCTTATTATCGGGTGCCCGTCTGATTGCCTGAGCTCGCGCCGCGGGTGTCCGGCGCCTGGCTGTCGAAGTTCATACGCCTATGATACACAATGGCAGGCTGACAGGAGCAACGTCACACAAGGACATCCAGAGTGCCACCCGTATTACGATCGTTTTTTACCCTTGAGCGTTTCCGGCGCCAGCTGGCCAACGTGGATGCGCTGCCCCAGCTCTGTATTCTGGGGCTGGTCGCCGGGATGATTACCGGGTCGCTCATGGTCGGGTTTCGCTTCATGCTGAGCCTCGGGGCGCTGGTTTATATGCCCGATGGCAACCCCGAGGCCTTTGAGCAGCTGGCGCCGCTGTGGCGGGCGCTGCTGCCGCTGGTGGCAGTGCTGTTGATCGGCGCCTGGCTGATTCGTCAGACCCCTGCCGCGCGCAAGATCGGCGTGGCCCACGTCATCGACAGGCTGACGTATCACCAGGGGCGCTTCCCGCGGCGCAACTGGTTGACCCAGTGGTGGGTGGGGCTGATTTCGGTCCTCGGCGGGCTCTCGGCCGGCCGCGAAGGACCGGCCATTCACCTCGGCGCGGCAGCGGCCAGCGGGCTGGGCCAGAAGCTGCGCCTGCCCCACAACAGTCTGCGAGTGCTGGTGGCCTGCGGTACCGCCGCGGGCATTTCCGCCTCGTTCAATACGCCCATTGCCGGGGTGATTTTCGCCATGGAAGTGGTGATGATGGAGTACACCATTGTGGGCTTCATGCCGGTGATCATGGCGGCAACCGTCAGCGGGCTGATGGCGCAGCTGGCGTTCGGTTTTGAGCGCCCGTTCCAGGCCAGTGACGTAATGCTCGGATCGCTGATCAATCTGCCCTGGATCGTGGTCAGCGGCTTCGGTATCGGCCTGCTGGCCTCGGGGTTTGTGCGCCTGGCGCGCGCGGCCGAGCGTTTCAGCCGGCTTTCCCTGCCGGCGCGTTTTGCCCTGGTGGGCGTGCTGGTCGGCCTGGTGGCCTGGTTTTACCCCCAGGTGCAGGGCATGGGCTATGACACCCTGGGCCTGACCTTCAGCGGCGAACTTGCGGTCGACGTACTGATTGCCGTGGCAGTGGGCAAGCTGCTGCTGACCGCCTTTACCGTGGCGTGCGGCATCCCGGTGAGTATCATCGGTCCGATTCTGGTGGCCGGCGGAGCGGCCGGGGCGCTGTTCGGCCTGGCGGGCACCCAGCTGATGCCGGAGCTCTCGGCGAGCCCCACGGTGTACGCCATGCTGGGCATGGCGGCGATGATGGGGGCTATTCTGCAGGCACCGCTGGCCGCGTTGATGGCGCTGCTGGAGCTGACCCACACGCCCAACATGATGCTTCCGGGCATGCTCGCCGTGGTGATTGCGTGCTTGACCACGCGCCAGCTCACCGGCTGCAAGGGCTTTTTCATCAGCGCGGTACACGGCAGCCGCCACCCGCTTCAGCATCCGCTGATGCAGGCCCTGTCGCGGATTTCGGTTCCCGCGGTCATGGAGCGCAATCTGGTGCGAACGCCGCGTGTCATCGCGCCGGAAACGGCGCGCAAGCTGTTGGATAACAATCCGGTCTGGCTGGTTATCGAGCGCAAGGGCGAAGGCAAGCCGCTGCTGGCGCTGAAAGGCGCGATCCTGGCACGCTGGCTGCTGGAGCACGAAGCGGCCATTGAGCAACGGCGGCCGGGCTTTCGCCAGATTGACCTTCTGGAGATTCCCGGCAGGCGCCTGGAGCTTGCGCCCATCGGCCTTCAGGCCACGCTGTCCGAAGCCTTTCTGGCACTGCAGAATGATGACCTGGGGGCGCTGTACGTGACCCACGGGCAGCGTCTCAACAAGGCACGGATTTCAGGTATCATCACCCGTGGCGCCATCGAACGCTATTACCACTTTACCGACCGGCTGCCCGAGAGTCGCAGCCCCGAGGGGCGCAGCCCGTGAATCGGCTCTGGCCGCTGCGGCGGCAGGCGGCCCGGTTGCTCAACCCCGATAGCGGCAATACCGCTTGATTCTGCCGGAATACTCAAGGAGCCCGCATGTACTTATGGGTGAAGGCCATTCACCTCATGGCCGTTGTGACATGGTTTGCTGCGCTGTTTTATCTCCCGCGCCTTTACGTTTACCACGCCATTGCCCGGGACAAGGGCGAAAACGCCAGCATGAACACTTTCAAGACCATGGAGCGCAAGCTGTATCGCGGCATCATGACGCCGTCGATGATTGCGGTCATCGTGCTGGGTATCGCTCTGCTGGCGCTACAGCCCCATTGGCTCAGCCAGGGCTGGATGCACGCCAAGCTGTTCTTCGTGGTGCTGCTGATCGCCTACCACCACGTCTGCCTGATCTATCTCAAGCAGTTTGCCGAGGATCGCTGCTCGCGTTCCCAGGTGTTTTTCCGCTGGTTTAACGAGCTGCCGGTGCTGGCGCTGGTAGCAATCATGATTTTTGCCGTGGTCAAGCCCTTTTAATGGCGCGCCCGCTGCCTCCTGCGGTGCTGGTGCTGGCCGGGCATGACCCCACCAGCGGTGCCGGACTGGTGGCCGACAGCGAAGCCGTGGCCGCCAACGGCGGCTGGGCGCTCACCGTGCCCACGGCGCTGACCGTGCAAAACGGCGATAATGTGCGCCGGGTGGTGCCCGTCGACTCGGCAATCATGCAGGAAACCGTCGATACGCTCGGCGATATGCCGGTGGCGGCGATCAAGATCGGCCTGCTGGCCGATGCGGCGACGCTCGACGCGGCGGCGCGGATCGTGCGCCGCTTTCCCGGCGTACCGGTGGTGATCGACCCGGTGCTCAAGGCCGGCGGCGGGGCCGAGTTATCCACTCCCGATCTGTGCCAACGCTTTGTGGATAACCTGATCGGGCAGGCGGATATCCTCACGCCCAACCGCCACGAGCTCGCCCGGTTGACGCCCGAGCTGCCGGATGACAACGACACCGAACGCGCCGTGGCGCTGCTCTCGGCCGGCTGCCAGGGCGTGCTGGTGACCGCCACCGACGATCCGCTGCCGAGCAGCAACGACGCAACGGTCACCCACACCCTGCACACGCCGGACAACGCCCGCCAGTGGCAGTGGCCGCGTCTGGCGGCCGCCTATCACGGCTCCGGCTGCACCCTGGCCGCTGCGCTGGCCACTCGGTTGGCCGCCGGTGATACGCTGACTGTTGCCTGCGAGCAGGCGCAGCATTTCGCCTGGCAAAGCCTGTCACACGGTTACCGGCCGGCGCACGGCCAGCGTTTGCCCAATCGCTTTTTTGCGTATCGTTAATGGCCGGCCGGGGTTTTTCTGCCACGCTTGGCGGGATCGCAGCTTTTTTGGCCCATATTCCCGGCGGTCCACATCGACCTGTATCGCCGACCCCATCGCTAATTTCTATCGCCAACCCTTATCGACCCACACTTGTTCACAAGAGAGGATTCCATGACGACTTCCGCTGAACTGTTTGAGCTGGCCAGCCGCCGTATTCCCGGCGGTATCAACTCCCCGGTGCGTGCGTTCAAGGGCATGCATCGTCCGCCGGTGTTCATGGAGCGCGCCCAGGACGCCTACCTGTTTGACGTGGAAGGCAACCGCTACGTGGACTATGTCAGCTCCTGGGGGCCGATGATTACCGGCCACGCGGACCGCGACGTGCTCGCCGCCGTCCGCGCCCGGCTGGATAACGGCCTGTCGTTCGGTACGCCCACCGAGGTGGAAACCACCATGGCCGACCTCATCTGCGAGATGATTCCGAGCATGGAAATGGTGCGCATGACCAGCTCGGGAACCGAGGCGACGATGTCGGCGATCCGCCTGGCGCGGGGCTATACCGGCCGCGACAAGATCGTCAAGTTTGAAGGCAACTACCACGGCCACTCGGATTCGCTGCTGGTCAAGGCCGGCTCCGGCGCGCTGACCCACGGCGTGCCCAACTCCCCCGGGGTGCCGGCGTCGCTGGCCGAGCATACGGTGACGCTGTCGTTCAACGACCCCGACGGCGTCGAGGCCTGCTTTGACGAAATCGGCGACCAGGTCGCCTGCGTCATTGTCGAGCCGGTGGCCGGCAACATGAACTGCATTCCTTCACAGCCCGAGTTTCTCGAGACCCTGCGCCGGGTGTGCAACGAGCACGGCAGTCTGCTGATTTTCGACGAGGTCATGACCGGTTTCCGCGTGGCCATGGGCGGTGCCCAGGCGCACTACGGCGTGACCCCGGACCTGACCTGCCTGGGCAAGATCGTCGGCGGCGGCATGCCGGTGGGCGCCTTCGGCGGCAGCCGTCAGATCATGGAGCAGATCTCGCCGCTGGGGCCGGTGTATCACGCCGGTACGCTGTCGGGGAATCCGCTGGCCATGGCCGCGGGCACCACGCTGCTGACCAAGCTTCAGGTGCCGGGCTTCCACGATGCCCTGACCCAGCGCGTCGATACCCTGCTCAGCGGGCTTCAGGAGCGCGCCGACGCTGCCGGCGTGCCTCTGGTAACGCAGTCCGCCGGCGGCATGTTCGGGCTGTTTTTCACCGCCCAAAGCCGGGTGGATAACTTCGCCCAGGCCACCGCCTGCGATCCCGACGCCTTCCGCCGCTTTTTCACCGGCATGCTCGACCAGGGCGTATATCTGGCGCCTTCGGCGTTCGAGGCGGGATTCATGTCCAGCGCCCATACCGCCGAAGATATCCAGCACACCCTGGACGCCGCCGAAAGCGTCTTTGCCAGCATGACCTGAGCCGTAGCGCCGTTTCGGCAACTTTGACGCCGGCAACCGCCCGGCGCCTGTCGCAGAAGCCGCCCGTCACGTCGGGCGGTTTTTTGTCCGTGAAATACCCGCCGGGTGGCGCTCTTTTGGTCAGCCGGTGCACGGCGTACACTGGCCGGCCACCAGGGAGACACACCATGACCGCAACACGCACCCTGATACTTGCCAGCGGCAATGCCGGCAAGCTCAAGGAATTCGACCGGATACTGCAGCCGCTGGGGCTGGATGTCCGTCCCCAGGCAGACTTCAGCGTTCCCGATGTTGAAGAAACCGGGCTCACCTTTGTGGAAAACGCCCTGCTCAAGGCCCGCGAGGCCAGCCGAGTCAGCGGTCTGCCGGCGCTGGCGGATGATTCCGGCCTGGCGGTTGATGCGCTGAACGGGCAGCCGGGTATCTAT
Organism: Vreelandella jeotgali Hwa; assembly: GCF_000334215.1. Taxonomy (GTDB): domain Bacteria; phylum Pseudomonadota; class Gammaproteobacteria; order Pseudomonadales; family Halomonadaceae; genus Vreelandella; species Vreelandella jeotgali. The sequence continues at coordinate 95,834 of NZ_AMQY01000003.1, forward strand.
TCCGCGCGCTACGCCGGCGAGCCCAAAAGTGACGCGCGCAACAACGCCCAACTGCTGGAAGCGCTGGCCGACTGCCGCGACGGTCGGCAGCGCTCTGCGCGCTACTGGTGCGTGCTGGTCTACTTGCGCCGCGCCGATGATCCGGTGCCGATCATCGTTCAGCGCAGCTGGGAAGGCGAGGTTTTGTCTCAGGCTCGCGGCGAAGGCGGTTTTGGATACGACCCATTGTTCTGGCTGCCCTGTCAGGCCATGAGCGCCGCCGAGCTGCCGGCCGATGACAAAAACCGTTTAAGCCACCGCGGCCGCGCCATGCAGGCGCTGGTCGACGCCCTCCAGGCCGCCTACGGCAAGGCGGGTTAAGCGCGATGGCCGCCTCCAATCTGCCGCCGCTGTCGCTGTATATCCACACGCCCTGGTGCGTGCGCAAATGCCCCTACTGCGATTTCAACTCCCACGAATCGGGCCGCCGCGACCTGCCGGAAAGCGACTACCTGGCAGCACTGCTGAAAGACCTGGATCAGGACCTGGCGCTGGCCGGTGAACGCGAGCTGGTCGCGATTTTTATCGGCGGCGGCACGCCGAGCCTGCTGTCGCCGGCGTTTTATCAGACCCTGCTCGCCGAAGTCGGCAAGCGCCTGACGCTGGCTGCGGATATTGAAATCACTCTGGAAGCCAACCCCGGCACCACCGAGCGCCACCGCTTCAGCGGCTATCGGGACGCCGGTATCAACCGGCTGTCGCTGGGTGTGCAAAGTTTTCAGACCCAACAGCTGACAGCGCTGGGGCGCATCCACGGCGGTGATGAGGCCATCCACGCAGTGGGTCAGGCCCGCGACGCCGGGTTCGACAATATCAATATCGACATCATGCACGGCCTGCCGGACCAGACGCCGGCGCTGGCGCTGGACGATCTGGAGCAGGCGCTGGCGCTGAAGCCCGAGCATCTGTCCTGGTATCAGCTCACGGTGGAGCCCAATACGGCGTTCCATGCTCGGCCGCCGCAGCTGCCCGAAGACGACACCCTCGCCGATATCAACGACCTGGGTCATCAACGGCTGGAGCAGGCGGGATATTCACGCTACGAAATTTCGGCCTATGCCCGCCCTGGTCGGCATAGCCGGCATAACCTCAACTACTGGACCTTTGGCGATTATCTGGGCATCGGGGCCGGCGCCCACGGCAAGCTCAGCCGGATTGATGACCAGGGCGAATGGATCATCGAACGGCGCTGGAAAACCCGCCAGCCAACTGCCTACTTGCAGCGCCGGCACGACATGCGCGGCTTTGTCGCCGGCAAGCAGAGGGTAGCGGAGGACGAGCTGCCGCTGGAGTTCTGCATGAATGCGCTGAGGTTGACCGACGGCGTGGATGCAGCACTCTGGCAGCGACATACGGGGCAACCCTGGGCCGTATTACAGAAACAGTTACAGGGCAGCGTGAAAAAAGGACTTTTGCAGGAAACCGCCAAAATGTTACGACCCACGCCTCGGGGTTTATTATTCTTGAACGAACTGTTGGCGGATATCAGCGACGGCTGAGACACGACGCCGATGATGTTTCATGACCTCCCGAAAGAAAGGAGAGAGCAATGCGAATGACGCGAGTAATGGCAACACTGGCAGCGGCTGTTCTGCTCGCCGGCTGTGCCGGCCAGGGCGGCTATAATAACCGCAACGGTGGCGGTGCTTCCACAACGGCCAAGGGCTCGGGCATCGGGGCGGCCATCGGTGCCGCCGCCGGCGCGCTGTCCGGTGACGGCAGCACCAGCCGCCGTGACCGTGCGCTGGTTGGCGCCGCCGTGGGCGCTGCCGCCGGGGCCGGCGTGGGGGCCTACATGGATCGCCAGGAAAAGGACCTGCGCCAGGGGCTGGAAGGGTCGCGCATCGAGGTGGATCGTCGCGGCGACGACATCGTGCTCAACATGCCCAGCAAGGTGACCTTCGGTTTTGACTCGTCCGATCTGTCGTCGCAGGCGGCAAACGCGCTCAATGAAGTATCCAGCGTGCTCGGCGAGTATCGCGACACCCGCGTCAACATCGGCGGCTATACCGACAGCACCGGGGATGCCGACTATAACCGGAAGCTTTCCGAACGCCGGGCAGAGTCCGTGGGTAACTATCTCGTACGCAACGGCGTTTCATCCTCGCGGCTGAATACCCGAGGCTACGGCGAGAACAACCCGGTGGCGAGCAACAATACCGATGCCGGTCGTGCCCAAAACCGCCGGGTGGAAATAACATTGACGCCCACCGAAGGCGCCGGCAATAACCGTGGCCGTGGCCAGAGCCAGGGTCGTGGGCAGGAGCAGCGTCGGCGTCGCTGATGCCGCAGGCTGCCAATTGCCAGGCCAAAGCCCGTCATGTTGACTCTGAACTGCACCCCGAAAGTTGGACATCATCCAACCTTCGGGGTGTTTTTGATGGCGAAATATGACGAGAGCTTCAAGCTGCGGGTTATTCAGCAGTGTTTACGCGAGGACATCAGCCAGGGGGAAGTGGCTCGCCAGTATGGCGTGGATGTGTCCACCATCCGGCAATGGCTGGCAACCTATCGACAGCATGGCGTGTCGGGCCTGCGCAAGAAGTACAGTCACCACAGTGCGGCCTTCAAGCGGGAGGTGCTTGAGCGAATGTGGCGGGATGGCTTGTCACAACGCCAGGCTGCGGCCCTGTTCGATATCCGTGAGCGCAGCGCTATTGGCAGATGGGAGCGTCAGTACCATAGTGGGGGTCTGACTGCCCTGGAACCTCAGCGCAAAGGACGCCGCCCGATGTCAAAGAAGCCTCCTTCACCGCCCCTACCTGATAAAGAGCGCTCTCAAGAGGCGTTGCTGAAAGAACTCGCCTACCTGCGTGCCGAGAACGCCTATCTAAAAAGCTCGATGCCTTGATCCAGGCAGAGCAGGACGTGGCGCGAGGCAAAAAGCGCAAGTCGTCCAGGGATTAAGGCATGAGCACACCCTCGCCTTGCTGCTGCGAGCGGCCGGTCTCTCGCGCAGCACGTTTTACTATCAACGCAAGGCCCAGAACACCGGTGACAAATACGCGGCTCTGAAAACGCGTATACGCCAAATCTACGACCACCATCGGGGGCGTTACGGTTACCGTCGCATCACCGCGGCCTTGAAACAGGCGGGCGAGACAGTCAACCACAAGACCGTGCAGCGACTGATGAAGAGTCTGGGCCTGAGGTCACTGGTACGCCGAAAACGATACCGATCCTATCGAGGAAGCGCAGGACGAATCGCGCCCAATCTGCTCGATCGTCAGTTCCAGGCACAACGTCCGAACCAGAAGTGGGTCACCGATATCACGGAGTTCAGCGTCAACGGCCAGAAGCTCTATCTATCGCCGGTCATGGATCTCTATAACGGCGAAATCGTGGCCTACCAGACCGGCAAGCGCCCCGTGCTCTCCCTGGTGATCGATATGATGCACAAGGCGTTGACTCGGTTGGAGCCAGCGGACAAGCCGCAGCTGCACTCCGATCAAGGCTGGCATTATCAGCACCCGGCTTACCGGCGCTTGCTGAAGGAGCGATCCCTGATTCAAAGCATGTCACGTAAAGGCAACTGCCTGGACAATGCAGCGATGGAGAGCTTTTTTGGCACCCTCAAGGCCGAGTACTTTTATCTGAATCGGTTCGAGACGCTTGAGCAACTGCAGCGAGGACTCGACCACTACATCCACTACTATAATCACGAACGCATTAAGTTGACGCTAAAAGGCCTGAGCCCTGTGCAGTACAGGACTCAGGCCTTGGGTGCCAGCTAAATGAACCGTCCAACTTTATGGGGTCAGTTCAGTTCTCGCCTGGTCGGCAACGTGCCGTTAAGCGATCAGCATCCGGGGAAGGTGTCAACCGCTGGCTCAAGTCAAGCGATGTCCGGCCGATGAAGCGATTATGCAGGGCAAAGTCATGCAGAGAAAAGTCATGCAGGGCATTTCAACGGGGGTCGCATGCAGGTCATCAATTCCAGTATTCAGTTGGCCGGCGAGCATTCGCTGACCCGGCAATCATCGACCCGGGAAGCATTGCGCGCCTGGGTAGGCGGCTCGCCGCCGGATGCCACAGCGTCACGGTCGGAGGATGACGCCCCGGCCGCTTCCACGCGGGTTACTCTGTCGTCGGCCTCGCGTGAAGCCGCCGTCGCGGCGGCAAAAGCCGAGGCGCAATCCGAGGCTGAAAAAAGCTCGGCCGGTCCGGCAGAGGGCAAGGCAGCGGAAGGCTCCGACGCCGCTGGCGAAATCGAAAATGCGATGGATGAGGTGCGTAACGACCCCGGTATGCGCGCGTTGATCTCGGTGGTGGAAACGCTCACGGACAGGAAGGTCGAGCTGCTGTCTCCCGAGGCCGTGGCGAAAATGGATGCCGCCCGTGAAGCGTCCGAATCCGCCGACACTCCCCCGGAGGAAGCTGCCGAAACGTCCGAGGCATCGCAGGGCTGGGGCGTCGAGTATGAGCGCCATACCCGCGTCCATGAAGCCGAGCAGACCGACTTTTCCGCCCGGGGTGTGATCAATACCGCCGACGGCCGCTCGCTCGACTTCAGCCTCGATTTGCAGATGCAGCGCTCCTTTACACAGCAGACGGATACCTATTTTGCCGCGGGTGACGGCGAACAGGTCGATCCGCTGGTGATCAATCTCGACGGCAATGCCGCGGACCTGGTAGGTCAGAAGATGGCGTTTGACCTGGATGCCGACGGCGAAGAAGACAACATTTCCGTGGTGGATGCGGGCAGCGGTTTTCTGGCGCTGGATCGTAACGGCAACGGCCGAATTGATGACGGCTCGGAACTGTTCGGGCCGCAAAGCGGCGACGGTTTTGCCGATCTGGCGGCCCACGACGAGGATGGCAACGGCTGGATCGATGAGCAGGATCCCGTTTTTGCCCGGCTGCGTATCTGGCGCCAGGACGCGTCGGGTGACATGCACCAGGAGACGCTGGCGGAGAACGGCGTCGGCGCTCTGGGGCTGGATAACGCCGCTACGCCGTTTGAACTCAATGACAGCAATTATCAGCAGGATGGCCAAATACGCAGCAGCGGTGTCTATCTGAAGGAAAACGGCGCCGTTGATACGCTTCAGCATGTGGACCTGACCGTTTAAAAGGCTCGGCACGCCGGGCCGCACGCTGCCGGTGCGGCTCGTGATATTGCCCAGTCGAGGCCCGTTGGGCCGCAACAGGGCGATTGCAGCCTTTCTTCAGGGCGCTTATCATTACGCGTTTTCTTCGCTTTTCCATCCTTCCCCCGCGCCCCAAGGTCCGTGCCATGCTCCCCACCCGTCCCGCTTCTCGGCCCCGTTTGCTTCGGGTTCGCCGGCAGTTTTTTGCTGCCTGTCTGTTGTGTTTTCCCTCCCTGGCCTTTGCCGAGGCCGGGCCGCTGGATCTGACCCTGTCGGTGGCCGGCATTGCCTCGGTGGCCATCTTCCTGCTGGCCTATGCGCTGGTCATGGGCGAGGAAGTGCTGCACATGCGCAAGTCCAAGCCGGTGCTGGTGGCCGCCGGACTGATCTGGACGCTGGTGGCGTGGATGTACATGAAGGCCGGGATGTCGGATGTGTCCGAGCGGGCCTTCCGCGAAACCCTGCTGGAATATACCGAGCTGCTGTTGTTTCTGCTGGTGGCGATGACTTACATCAATGCCATGGAGGAACGCCGGGTATTCGATAAGCTGCGATCCTGGCTGGTGTACAAGGGCTTCAGCTATCGCAGCCTCTTCTGGATTACCGGGATTCTGGCGTTCTGGATATCCGCCGTGGCCAACAACATGACCACGGCGATGCTGATGTGCGCCGTGGTGCTGAAAGTCGCCGAAGGCGATAATCGCTTTATCAGCCTGTGCTGCGTGAACGTGGTGGTCGCCGCCAACGCCGGCGGGGCGTTCAGCCCCTTCGGCGACATTACCACGCTGATGGTATGGCAGGACGGGCAGATTCCGTTCGGCGGTTTTTTTGCTCTGTTGATTCCGGCGATCGTGAATTTCATGGTGCCGGCGGTGATCATGAACTTCTTTATCGTCAATCAGAAGCCGGAGTCGCTGAACGAAACCGTATGGCTCAAACGCGGAGCACGGCGCATCGTGGCGCTGTTTCTGTTTACCGTGGCGATTTCGGTGCTGTGCCACTCGGTACTCAACCTGCCGCCGGCCATGGGCATGATGTTCGGCCTGGGGCTTTTGCAGTTTTTCGGCTATTACCTGCGCCGCAGCCTGCCGCGCTCGCTGGAGCGCAAGCGCGAGCGCTATTCCCGCCGGGGCGACTGGCGCAAGCTCGAGCAGCTGGGCAGTGTGGTGCCGTTTGATATTTTCAGCCGCATAGCGCGGTCGGAGTGGGATACCCTGCTGTTCTTCTACGGCGTGGTGATGTCGGTCGGCGGCCTGGGATTTCTCGGCTACCTCAGCCTGCTTTCCGAAACCCTCTATGGCGGCGGCAGCCCGGTGTTGGCCAACGTGGTGCTGGGTATGATCTCCGCCGTGGTGGATAACATTCCGGTGATGTTTGCCGTGCTCTCCATGGCGCCGGACATGGCCGAAGGCAACTGGCTGCTGATTACCCTGACCGCCGGCGTGGGCGGCAGCCTGCTGGCGATGGGCTCGGCGGCCGGCGTGGCGCTGATGGGGCAGGCACGGGGCATTTATACCTTTGCCGTGCACCTGCGTTGGACACCCGCCATTCTGCTGGGCTACGCGGCCAGCGTGGGGGTGCATCTGTGGGTCAACGCGGGGCTGTTTTAAGCGCCGCGCTGCGTTAGCGAATCGCCCGCTGACCGCCGTGGGCGGCGGTATGCAGGCACTGGTCGTGGTCGCTCAGCACTTCGACAATACGGCATTCATCCACCCGGCCGCCGGCGCACTGGGCCACCATGCGCTGGAGTTCATCGCGGAGCGCGCCGAGCCGCTCGAGGCGCGCTTCCACCTCTTCCAGATGACGTCTGGCAATGGCGTCGGCGTGATCGCAGGGCATGTCGGGGTGGTCGGCCATGCCCAGCAGCTCGCGCACCGCCTCCACCGAAAAGCCGAAATCCCGCGCGTGGCGGATAAACGTCAGCCGGCGTAGCGTTGCGTCGTGGTAGCGGCGCTGGTTGCCGGCGTTTCGCGTGGCGTCGGGCAGCAGCCCGATCTTTTCGTAGTAGCGTACGGTTTGCACCTGGCAGCCGGCCCGCTGGGCCAGGGTGCCGATGCCGAACGTCGGCGTATTCTGTTGCTGCATGTCTGCCTCCCCGTCTGTCTCCCGACTCGCGTCTTCCATCGGATGTTGCCACGGGCATTGAACCTATAGTGGCTTTAGGTCCTATGTTGAGCGTGGATACCCGGAATGCAAGGCCAGTCGGCCGGGAGAGGTAAATGACGCTATCCACCAGCGAGACCCTGAATGCCCACCGTGGCGAAGGCGAACAGACGCCGCACGCGCGCTTCCGCGTGAGCGGCATGGACTGTGGCGGCTGCGAGCGCAAGGCGGTGGCGGCCGCGACTCGCGTCAAGGGTGTGATCGATGCCGAGGCCAACGCCGCGGCGGGCACGCTGGATGTGTTCCTTGAGGCACAGACGCCCCCCGATGAGGCAGCGATCGATCAGGCGATGCGCGGGCTGGGCTACGAGGTAGTGCACGACGAACAGACGTCGTCTGCGGCCGGCGTTGCGACGCCGGAAACCGCCTGGTGGCAAAGCGCCAAGGGCAAGCTGGTGCTGGTCAGCGGTGCGCTGCTGGCGGCGGCGGCCGTGCTCCGCCTGTTCTGGCCGGCGCTGGGCAGCTGGCCCTTTGTGGCGGCGACCCTGGTCGGGCTTTATCCCATTGTCAGGTCGGCGTGGCAGGCGCTGCGCGTGGGGGAAATCTTTACCATTGAAGCGCTGATGAGCATTGCCGCTGTCGGGGCGCTAATGATTGGCGCGGCGGCGGAATCTGCCGTGGTGGTGGTGCTGTTTGCCGTGGGCGAGCTGCTGGAAGGCGTGGCGTCTTCCCGGGCGCGGCAAAGCATTTCGGCGCTTTCCAGCCTGGCGCCGAGTACCGCGCGGCGGCTGGACGGCGATGAGCCCACGGAAGTACCGGCGGACACCCTGGCGCCGGGGCAGCGGGTGCTCATCCGCCCGGGCGACCGGGTGCCCTGCGACGGGCGTATCGAGCAGGGCGGTGCCTATCTCGACGAGTCACCGGTCAGCGGCGAGGCCGAGCCCCTGTATAAAACCGCCGGTGATGCGGTGCTGGCGGGTACCATCAACCATGATGGCGCGCTCACCGTCGAGGTCACCCGCCGGGCGGAAGACAACACCATTGCGCGCATTATCCGCCTGGTGGAAGACGCCCAGGCCGCCAAGGCGCCGGTAGCGCGCTTTATCGACCGCTTTGCCCGCTGGTACATGCCCGCGGTAGTGGCGCTGGCGCTGCTGCTGGCGCTGCTGCCACCGCTGGTGGTCGGCATGGCCTGGTCGGAGTCGGTCTACCGGGCATTGGCGCTGCTGCTGATCGCCTGCCCCTGTGCGCTGGTGATTTCCACCCCCGCGGCGATTGCCGCCGGGCTTTCCAGCGGTGCCCGGCGCGGGCTGCTGATCAAGGGCGGCGCGGTGCTGGAAACCCTGGGCCAGGTGAAAACCCTGGTGCTGGATAAAACCGGCACCCTGACCGCCGGCGCGCCCGAGGTGACCGATATTGAAGCCTGGCAGGGCATCGGGGAGGACGACGTGCTGCGTCTGGCGGCCGCGCTCGAGCGCGAGTCCGGCCACCCCATCGCCGCTGCGATTGTCGCGCGTGCCGGTGAGCGCGACCTGACCTTGCCCGCCGTGACGGGAGGGCGTGCCCTGGCCGGTGCCGGTATTGCCGGGCAGGTTGACGGCCAGGAGATAACGCTCGCCAGCCCGGCTCACGTCGGTGGAATGGTCAGCCTGGCGCCGGCGGCCACTACGCGGATTAAGGCCCTGGAGGAAGAGGGCAAAAGCATCACCGTGCTGGTGCAGGATGCCGTCGCCGTGGGCCTGATAGCGCTGCGTGACGAGCCCCGTGAAGATGCCCGGGAGGGGCTCGCCGCGCTGTCCCGGCTGGGCGTGAACACGGTGATGCTCAGCGGCGATAACCCGCGCAGCGCAGCGGCCATTGGCAAGACACTGGGCATTGAAGCGCATGGCGGGCTGTTGCCCGACGACAAGGCCAGCCGCGTTGCCGCCTGGCAGGCCAGTGGTCGAGGGCCCATCGGCAAGGTCGGCGACGGCATCAACGATGCGCCGGCGCTGGCGACTGCCGAGGTAGGTATTGCCATGGGCGGCGGTACCGACGTAGCGCTGGAAACCGCCGACGCCGCGCTGCTCAAGGACCGCGTGACCGGCATTGCCGAGCTGATCCGGCTGTCCCGGGCGACGCTGGCCAACGTCAAAACCAACGTGGCGCTGGCGCTGGGGCTAAAGGCGATCTTTCTGGTGACCACCGCGCTGGGCATTACCGGCCTGTGGATTGCGGTGATGGCCGATACCGGCGCCACGGTGCTGGTTACGCTGAACGCCATGCGCCTTTTGCGGCATCGTTTCTGAGAAGACCGGGCTAGGCGTCGTCCGCGCTGGGCGACGCGGCAATAAAACGCTGCATGATGCCGAGGGTTTCATCGCTGACGTGGTGTTCCATGCCCTCGGCGTCGATGCGCGCGGCATCGTCGCTGACCCCCAGCGCGCGGAGGAAGTTGAGCACGATATCGTGGCGTTGCCGGGACTGGGCCGCCATCGCCTTGCCCGACTCGGTGAGGAACAGCGAGCGGTACGGCCGGCTGGTGACCAGCTCCAGCTCGTTGAGCCGGCGGATCATCTTCGACACCGTGGCCTGGCTAACGCTCATGCGCGCCGCAATATCGGCCGCCCGGGCTTCGCCGCGATGCGTCAGCAGGTCACCAATCAGCTCGACGTAATCCTCGATCAGCTCGGTTTCGTGGGCCTGGCGCACCGTCGTGTACTGGCGCGCGTGCTGGTCGACCGGCGGCAGGGCGTCGCCGCCCGGGCTGCTGGCGGCGGCCCTTTGGGGCTTTTTGTCGTGACTCATGGACGCATCAGTTCGGGATAAAGGGGCAGCGGATGAGAACCCAGAGTGAATGAGAATGGTTAATAAGTAAAATCGGCTGACTTTCCATCATAGCGTATTTGGGCGTACCGCCGTAAGCCGCCGAAAGGCGGAGTGATCGCCCTTTTGTTGTTATCACCAGCGCAGCTGATTGTCGATACGCAACCGCACTGGCCAGCTATTCGGTGTGGGAAAGACCGTCGATGATGGTGTCCAGGTTATGCGTCAGATACTCCACGTAGCTGTCGGCTTCCCCTATGTCATCGGAAATCAACGTGCCCGACACCTCGACGCCGGTGGCATCGGCAACGGTATTCATGGGTCGCTTGTCATCGTTGTATTCGTGGAACAGGGCGGGCGGGTTGTGCGTTTCGACAAAATTGATGGCCCGCTTGACCTGGCGAGGTGTGCCTTCTTCGTTGCCGTCGATCTCCCAGATGAAACCTTCCTTCAGGCCGTAGTCCTCGGCCAGATACTGGAAGGCGCGCTCGCCGGTGAACAGAACACGGTTGTCTTCCGGTAGCGCCTCGATCCTGTCCTGATAGGCCTGGTCAATCGCTTTCAGTTCGTCCAACAGGGCGGCCGTATTCGCCTGGTAGTCTTCCTTGTGATCCGGATCGACCTTGATCAGGGCATCGCGAACGTTTTTCGCCATGATGGTGCCGGCTTTGGGGCTGGTGAAGGCGTGCGGATTGATCGTGCCCTGGTTTTTCTCGATTTTGCCGATTGTCTTTTGCTCGATGCCGTCCGAGATGGTGAATACGGTATCCGGATCCTTGTCGACCGCACGCAGCAATTTTTTGACCCAGTTATACTCGGCACTATCGCCTTCAATCCCTTCCAGATTCCAGCCAAAATAGAAGACGGCGTCGGCATCGGCCGTCTTTTTGGTGTCCCGGGGCGACGGATCCCATTCGTGCGGGTCGTTACCCGAATCGATGATGTTATACACATCCACGCGCTCCCCGCCGACCTCTTCCACGATAGCCGAGACGATGGTGAAGTCGCCGACAGCCTGAAGCTTGTCATCTGCTGCCCCGGCATGGCCCACCGACATCATGAGTATGAGCGCCAGCAGCCCCGTGCCGACGTAACGTATGGATGGTTGAAAAATCACGGTGATTAACCCCTCTTCCTGATCAGTTTAATAATGGCCTGCTGACTCGATGACGCCGGTTGCGACAGCCGCAACAGCTTCCCGATACCCCGCCACAGGATGCCTCTACCGGGCGAGAGGAAAAATGCCAGAACAAAGATGACGAAGGCGGCCAGCACGATGACTGCGCCGGATTGCAGGTCATAGGCGAAGCTGTAATACAGCCCGACCAGGGTCGACATGACGCCGAAAACCGCCGATAACAGCATCATGATGCTGAGCCGGTTGGTCAGCAGATAAGCCGTTGAGGCGGGCATGATCAGCAGCGAGACCACCAGGATGACGCCGACCGTCTGCATCGAGGCTACGGTCACCAGGGTCAGCAGCACCATGAGCGCATAGTGGATAAGCCTGGTCGGCAGGCCGTAGGCCGCCGCCATGATGGGATCGAAGGTCGATACCACCAACTCCTTGTAGAACAGCAGCAAGGCCGCCAGCACAATCGCACCGATGACCAGCGTCAGCCACATGTCGTTGCTCTGGACCGATGTCAGGCTGCCGAACATGATGCTGTCGAGCTTGATGCCGCTTTTGGCGTGGCGAATAAGCAGGACGCCAAGCGCCAGAAAAGCCGTGAAGATAATGCCGATGGACGAATCCTGCTTGATGCGGCTGTTTTGCTGGACATAACCGATCCCCAAAGCCGCCAGAGTGCCGGCGGCTACGGCACCATAGAAGATGTTGATCGAGAAGATGAAGGAAATGGCAACGCCCGGAACGATGGCATGCGATACGGCATCACCCATGAGCGAAAGCCCCCGGAGGACGATGAAGCAGCCGAGCACGCCACAGATGATCCCGACCATGATCGAGGCAAACAGGCCCTTGCGCACAAAATCGTATTGAATGATGTCGTTGATGAATTCTGGAACGGTCATATCAGCCTGCATTCAGGAAAGGTATCTGGCTTTCGTACGCCTGGAACAGCCGGTCCGGCTCGATCACGTCGGCGGCCGTTCCGTAGGCGAGCAGCTTCCTGTTGAGCAGAATCAGGTCGTCGAAGTATTCGGCTGCACGGGACAGGTCGTGATGAACAATCAGCACCGTTTTGCCTTCATCGCGGAGTCGTTTCAGCACCGCGATGATGGTGGCCTCGCTACCCACGTCGATGCCGACAAACGGCTCATCCAGCAGGAACAGATCGGCCTGCTGGGCCAGCGCCCGAGCCAGAAAGACCCGCTGCTGCTGCCCCCCGGACAAGGCACCGATCGGCCGTTTGGCGTATTCCTGCAAGCCCACCTCTTCCAGGCAGGCCGCTGCCATCGCCTTCTCTTTACGGCCGGGCCAGCGGAAATAGCCCAGCTTCGGGTAGGTGCCGAGCAGCACCGTATTGATCACATTGATGGGAAAGTCCCAGTCAACGCCGGTGTGCTGGGGGACATAGGCGATCCGCTTTCTGACTTTCTTTAGCGGTTTATCCAATAGGCGGATATCGCCACGGTCACGAGGGATAAGCCCCATCATCGCCTTGATGAAGGTGGACTTGCCCGACCCGTTGGGGCCAATGACACCCACCAGTCGGCCCCTGCCGGTGCTCAGCGTTATGCCATCCAGAGCCTTGTAATTACCGTATGAGACCGTGAGGTCTTGTATGGATATCATTTGTTGAACCTTTCAGGACCCGCTTTTTATAGCCGGGCAAGACAGCCTACAGCCGGAAAGAACAGTGCTTTCACCAAGGGGCCGGACGGTCGCCGGAACGCTCCGTACTCGAAGCGCGCATGGCGGCAGCAGGTATGGAGATAGCACCTATGGCAATGGCGAGGAGGCTGCATGATGTAAAATAGTTAGCTAAGGCTAAATTTTATGATCAGGGTCAAGTTTCGTCAACTGCTGGATACAGCGGCTGGCGAGCGATGGCGGTGTGTTGGGGGCTTGATCGGCAGGATGATGGCGGTGGAAGGCCTCCCGGGAACTGCTTCGAACGCCGGCCCCGGCGCCCGGGAGCAGGAAAACCCCGTGACACGCCGCCGCCCGGGCATTTTCCCGGGCTGTGCGTTGCCGGTATACTGTTTTCATGGACTCGTTTGCACAGGCTCGCCCGAGCGTTACGGCAGACCGCCGCCGCTGCGCGCCGTGTTTCGTTCGGATTCAAGCGATAATACGTTCCAGGATACGACAGTCGCATCAAGGCAGTCTCATCAAGACAGTCGCGTCTCAACAATCGCATCAAGACAACAGGGGTAATGAGAGTGGATGCAAAGCTGATCAAAAGCGGTCTGGTGGCTCTGGGGGTACTGGCAGGTGTTGCCGGCGCCCAGGCAGCCATGAATAAAGACGATATCGCCGAGCGCCTGGCGCCGGTGGGCGAGGTTTGCCTGGCCAGTGAGGATTGCGGCAACGCCTCGGCGTCAGCGGCCACCGACGCCAGCGCTGACAGTGCGGATAGCGGCGGTTCCGCCGGCGGCGAGAGTATTTACAACAACGTGTGCTCCGCCTGCCACGAAACCGGCGCGGCCGGTGCCCCGATACGCGGTGAAGAGGACGCCTGGGCCGCGCGTACCGACCAGGGGTTTGACACCCTGCTGAGCCACGCCATCAATGGGTATAACGGCATGCCGGCGAAAGGCGGCAACCCGAGCCTGAGCGATGACGACATGCACACGGCGGTAACCTACATGGTCGAGCCGGTGATGGACGTGCCGGACGACGAATAACGCCTTCGCCGTGCTGAAACGGCCGGCGACGCTAATCCAGCAGCGAACGCAGCCCGGCGATGGCATTCTGCCCCCGGGCCTGCTTTTTTTCCGGGTCTTCCTTGTCGGCGCGGCCTTCCCATTCCAGATCGGCTTCGGGCAGTTCGTCGAGAAAACGGCTGGGCGTACAGTCGGATAGCTCGCCGTAGGTTTTGCGTTGGCGAGCCAGCGTCAGCGTCAGCGTCCGGCGCGCTCGGGTAATGCCCACGTAGGCCAGCCGACGCTCCTCCTCTATGGTGCCGTTTTCCACCGCGTTGCGGTGGGGCAGCAGGTCTTCTTCCAGCCCCATCAAATACACATGAGGAAACTCCAGGCCCTTGGAAGCGTGCATGGTCAAAAGCTGCACGCGGTCGGAGTCGTCTTCCTCGGCCTGCTGTTCGAGGATATCGCGCAGCACCAGCCGCGAAATCGCGTCTTCCACGCTGTCGGTCTGGGTGGCCGTGGAGTCCGTATCGTCGGGGCCTTCGTCTTCCGGTTCGCGATCGAGAGACTTTTCCAGCTGGTCGATCAGCGTCCACACGTTGGCCATGCGCCGCTCGGCCACTTTCGGCGCGCTGGCGTTCTGGTACAGCCAGGCCTCGTAGTCCATCTCCGTGAGCATCCGGCGAATGGCGGCCATGGCGTCGCCCTCGTCCATGCGCCGACGGGTGCCGTCAATAAACCGGGTAAAGCGCGTCAGCCGCTCCACGGCGCGCTCGGGCAGGTGCTGGGATAGCCCCATTTCGTGGCAGGCATCGAACAGCGACACGCCGCGTTCGGTACCCTGGTCGTTGGCATAGTTGGCCAGCTTCTCCAGGGTCGAGGGGCCTATCTCCCGGCGGGGCACGTTGACGATGCGCAGAAAGGCGTTGTCGTCGCCCGGGTTGATCAGCAGGCGCAGGTACGCCATGGCGTCCTTGATTTCGCCCCGGGAGAAAAACGAGGTGCCGCCGGACAGCTTGTAGGGAATCTGGTAGTGCTGCAGCTTGAGCTCCAGCAGCCGGGCCTGAAAGTTGCCCCGATACAGCACGGCAAAATCCTTCCAGGCGGCGGATTCCTTGATCCGGCGGGTGAGAATTTCGCTTGCCACGCGCTCGGCTTCGGCTTCTTCGTGGCGGTTGACCACCACGCGAATGGCGCTGCCGTCGCCCATTTGCGACCACAGCGTTTTCTCGTAGACGTGGGGGTTGTGGTCAATCAGGGCGTTGGCCGCGCGCAGAATGGTACCCGTAGAGCGGTAATTCTGCTCCAGCTTGACCACC
Organism: Vreelandella jeotgali Hwa; assembly: GCF_000334215.1. Taxonomy (GTDB): domain Bacteria; phylum Pseudomonadota; class Gammaproteobacteria; order Pseudomonadales; family Halomonadaceae; genus Vreelandella; species Vreelandella jeotgali. Next base: position 110,964 of record NZ_AMQY01000003.1, read on the forward strand.
TTGAGCCGGGGGAAGTCCTCGCCCAGGGTGACGAGGTTTTCCGGCCGCGCGCCGCGCCAGGCGTAGATCGACTGATCGTCGTCGCCGACCACGGTAAAGGTGGCGCGCTCGCCCATGAGGAGCTTGACCAGCAGGTACTGGCTGACGTTGGTGTCCTGATATTCATCCACCAGCATGTAGTGGATCCTGCGACGCCAGCGCGCCAGCGCGTCGGGGTCATCCCGCAGCAGCACCACGGGCAGCAGAATCAGGTCGTCAAAGTCCACCGCGTTGTAGGCGCGCAAGTGGCGCACGTAGGCTTCGTAGACCCGCGCGGCCAGCTCGGCATTGTCATCGGCGGCGTGGGACAGCGCTTCGCCGGGCAGCACCAGGTCGTTTTTCCACTGGGAGATCTGCCCCTGCACGGCCTTGATCTGGTCGGCGTCGACCTGGGCGTCCTTGTTCATCAGGTCGCGCAGTAGCGCTCGGGCATCTTCCGGATCAAACAGCGAAAACCCCGGCCGGTAGCCCAGCGCCTTGAGTTCGCCGCGGATGATATTCAGCCCCAGGGTGTGAAAGGTCGAGACGCGCAGGCCGTGGCTTTCCTTGCCCTTGAGAATGCTGCCCACACGCTCCTTCATTTCCCGCGCGGCCTTGTTGGTAAAGGTGACGGCGGCGATACGCCGGGCGCTCATGCCGCATTCCTGCACCAGGTAGGCGATCTTGGTGGTAATCACGCTGGTTTTACCCGATCCGGCGCCGGCCAGCACCAGGCAGGGGCCGTCGATGGCGCGCACGGCTTCCTGCTGGCTGGGGTTCAGGCCGCGCAGGCGCTGGGCGATACCGGGGTTCATGGCGTTGACTCCTTCCGCATAAAGCGAGGGCTGCCGGGAGTGAAAAGGACGTGGCGAGCCAATGATCCGCTGGCGCGCTCAGCGCGCGGGCTGCCATAATGGCGGTTTGCCCCGAGAGAGCCAGCATGTTCGAGATTGCGCTGTTCGAGCCGCGCATGGCGCCCAACACCGGCAACATCATGCGCCTGGCCGCCAATAACGGCTGCCGGCTGCATCTGATCGAGCCGCTGGGGTTTGATCTGGAAGAGCGCAAGCTGCGCCGGGCGGGGCTGGACTACCGCGACGCGGCCAACGTCACTCGGCACGCGGATTTTAGCGCTTTTCAAACGGTCATGCAGGGGCGCACGATCTGGGCGCTGACGACCCACGGCTCGCGCTTTTATACCGATGCCGCCTTTGCGCCGGGTGACGTGCTGCTGTTCGGTTCGGAAACCGGCGGCCTTTCAGCCGAGGCCCACTCAAACCTGCCCGAGTCGCACAAGCTGTTGATTCCCATGCAGCCCAACAACCGCAGCCTGAATCTGTCCAACGCCGTGGCGCTGGTGAGTTTCGAGGCCTGGCGGCAGAACGGCTTTGCCGGCGCTGCGCTGCCGCCCGACATCAGCTGATGCCGTAGCGCGCGCGGTAGTCGCGGATAGCCTCGGCGTGGGGCTGCATCTCGGGACCGGCGTGCGCTTCCAGATAGGCCAGCACCTGGTCGAGGCCGACGATGCTCACCACCGGCATGCCGTAGGTGCTCTCGACTTCCTGGATCGCGCTTTGCTCGCCCTGGCCGCGCTCCTGGCGGTCGAGGGCGATGATCACCCCGGAGGCGCGGGCGCTGTGCTGCTCGATGATGTCCATGACTTCGCGCACTGCGGTACCCGCGGTGATGACGTCGTCGATGATGAAAATATCGCCTTCAAGCGGCGCGCCGACGATGCTGCCGCCCTCGCCGTGGGCCTTGGCTTCCTTGCGGTTGAAGGCGTAGGGCATATCGCGCTCGTGGTGGTCGGCCAACGCCGCAGCGGTGACGGCGGCCAGCGGAATGCCCTTGTACGCCGGTCCGAACAGCACGTCGGCGGAGAGGCCGCTGTCGACGATGGCCCGGGCATAAAAGCGCCCGAGGCGCGCCAGTGCTCCGCCGGTCCGGAACAGCCCGGCGTTGAAGAAGTATGGACTGACACGGCCGGATTTCAGGGTAAAGTCGCCGAATCGGAGCACGCCCTGCTCGATGGCAAAGGCAATGAAATCGCGCTGGTAGGGCTTGAGGCGGCTGTCGGGAGCGTCTGTGCCGACGTCCGTTGAATCGTCTGTCAGGGATGCGGCCACGGCTTTCCTCGCTATTTTTGCCCGGGGGATTTACCCAAAGGTGGAAACGTCGGGTATCATACACCAGCGACGCAAAAGGGACGATCTATGAAAATTGCCAGCATCAATGTCAACGGTATTCGCGATGCCGTCGAGCGTGGTTTCCTGGACTGGCTGGCGCAGCAGGATGCCGATGTGGTCTGCGTGCAGGATACCCGGGTCAAGAGCTTCGAGCTGAGCGATCACATTCTCTATCCCGACGGTTACGAAGGTTATTTCCTGGATGCCGAGGATGACGACTTCGCCGGCGTGGCGCTGTATTGCCGCAAAATCCCCAAGGCAATCATGTACGGGCTGGGGTTTCCCCAGTGTGATCATGAAGGGCGCTTTCTGCAGGCGGATTACGACCGTTTCAGCATCGTGTCTTTCCTGATGCCCGACGGCCGCGATCAGCGCGCCAAGCAGCAGTTCATGGATCAGTACCAGGAATATCTGGGCAAAATGGCGCGCAAACGCCGCGAGTATATCATTTGCGGTACCTGGCACGTCGCGCACAAGACGCTGGATCTGGCCAACTGGTCGGATAATCAACTGACATCGGGCTTTCGCCCCGAAGAGCGCGCCTGGATGGACCATGTGCTGGGGCCCATCGGCTTTATTGATACCTTCCGCGAAATCAACCGCGACGCCGACGAATATACCTGGTGGCCCAGGCTTGACCAGGACCGGCCCCGGACGCGCCAGGAAGGCTGGCGCATCGACTATCAGCTGGTCGGTCCCAATTTCCGCCGCCACGTCGTCGACGCCTGGATCGACTACGACGCCACCTTTTCCGAGTATGCGCCGCTGATCGTCGAATACGATCTTGATTTATAGGCTCGACGCCTGGTCGCGCATTTCCAGCGCCTCGCGCTGATAGCGTTCAAGCCGGCTTCCCGCCTGCTCGGCCAGGTCGAGCATGGCATTGAGCTGGGTGCGGCTGAACGCTCCCGCCTCGGCGGTGCCCTGAACTTCAATCAGCCCGCCGTCGGCGGTCATCACCACGTTCATATCGGTATCCGCGCTGCTGTCTTCGGGGTAGTCCAGGTCCACCACCGGCATGCCCTTGTACAGGCCCACCGAGATCGAGCTAACCAGCTGCTTGAGCGGGTCGCCCTTGATCTTTTTCTCCCGCTGCAGGTAGCGCAGCGCGTCGACCAGCGCCACGCAGCCGCCGGTAATCGCCGCCGTGCGGGTGCCGCCGTCGGCCTGGATGACGTCGCAGTCCACGGTGATGGTGAATTCGCCCAGCTTTTTCAGATCCACCGCCGCGCGCAGGCTACGTCCGATCAGCCGCTGAATTTCCAGCGTGCGCCCGCCCTGCTTGCCGCTTTTGGCCTCGCGCCCGCCCCGGGTGTGGGTTGCGCGCGGTAGCATGCCGTATTCGGCGGTTACCCAGCCCTGGCGCTTGCCCCGCAGCCAGCGCGGCACGCCGGCCTCAACGCTGGCGTTGCACAGCACCCGGGTATCGCCAAACTCCACCATTACCGAGCCTTCGGCGTGGCGGGTGTAGTTGCGCGTCAGCCGCACGGCTCGAGGCTCGTCGGGTGCGCGGTCGCTGGGGCGGATGACCTCGGGGTGAGACACCTTGCTCATGATGGGCTACCTCATGGTTAAAATCGGGTTGGCCATTGTACATGCCCTGCCCGACCTCGGCGGGATTTCAGATAAACTGGCCCGCAATGTCCCCGCCGGGAGTCGCTACCGGGCGCCAATACAAGGAGCCGATATGAGCCATACCGCCGTCGTTCACAGCATGACCGCCTTCGCCCGCGCCGAGCAGGCTGCCGATTTTGGCACCCTGAAAGTCGAACTGCGTTCGGTCAATCAGCGCTATCTGGAACCGACCTTCCGCCTGCCCGAGCCGCTGCGCGCGCTGGAGCCGCCTCTTCGTGACGCTCTGCGCCAGCGCCTGGCCCGAGGCAAGGTGGAATGCACGCTAAAGCTGGACGCCGCCGATGCCGGCCACGCCCCGGCGGTGAATACCGACTATCTGGCCGAGCTTGCCGCCGCGCTGGAGATCGTTCAGCGCGAAGTCCCCGGCACCGCCGCACCCACCGCGCTGGATCTGCTGAATCAGCCAGGCGTGATGGACAGCGGCCATCGCGACAGCGAGGCGATATTCAACGCCGCCCGGACGCTGTTTGCCCGCGCGCTGGACGAACTACTGGATGCCCGCGCTCGGGAAGGCGAGAAGCTTGCCGAGCTGATACGCCAGCGGCTGGATGGCGTCAGCCGGGAAGTCGCCAAGGTGCGAGAATGGCTGCCGCGTATTCAGCAGGCTCAGCGCGACAAGCTGCTTGAACGCCTGGACGCTGCGCGTACCGAGCTTGAGCCTCAGCGACTCGAAGCGGAGCTGGTGCTTGTCGCGCAAAAAAGTGACGTTGCCGAAGAGCTTGATCGCCTCGATGCTCACGTCGAGGAAGTCCGCCGTCAGCTTGCTCAGCCCGGCTCCAAAGGCCGTCGGCTGGACTTTCTGATGCAGGAGCTCAACCGCGAAGCCAATACCCTGTCGTCCAAATCGCTGGTCGCCGAGACCACCCGCAGCGCCGTCGAACTCAAGGTGCTCATCGAGCAGATGCGCGAGCAGGTGCAGAATATTGAGTGAGGTAGTGACTTGCTGCGGGTGCCCTGGCGGTGTCCGCAAGTTGGCTACGTCAGCAGCGCGCTGTTGGCCCGGCGGCGCTGATCAAGCACTGTCTGAATCTCCGCTATGGTGTCTTCGCTGACGCCGTAGTCTCGGGCCTTGGCAGCAAACGTCGTGAGCACGTCGGCAATCTGTTGAATACAGTGCTGGGCCTGGGGCCAGTCATCAAACCCCGCGGCGCTTGCCAGCTGTTGCATGGCGGCCAGCGGCGGACGCTTGCCGTAGCCCATAAAGGCCGTGGCGTGTTCGTCAAAGGGGTGAGGGCTGAAGGTGGCGTCATAAAACGGTGCCGGCCGCCAGCGGCCGCAGTCGCTTTGTAAAAACGCCCAGTTCTTGCTGTGATCGTCCTGGTTGCTGGCAAGTAAATTGAATACGGCACGGCGAAACTGCAGCTGCCCCGCAGCGGGTGAGCGGCACAGCTGCCGGCTGGCCTTGATGAGATCCAGGTAGTCCAGGCTGGGGGCGCGATAGGCGGCATCCAGCAGGCCGCAGGCGCTGTGCATGTGCCATCGCCCCGGGCTCTGCGAGCCGTCTGGCCAGTGCCAGTCAAACCGTTTGAGCGCAAGCCAGGCGCGCGCACCGCTGCTGTCGGGTGCTTCCAACAGCTGCCACTCGGGCGGCTCAAGCCCGGCAGCTTTCGCCAGCGCTAAATACACCGCTTCGCACAGGCCTTCTTCGTGCCCAAGGGCTAGATTTTGCGAGGTGAATTTGACCAGCCATGCTTCATCGCCGCGCCTGGGGCGGGTGCGGCACTGGCCGGGAGCATCCGCCGTAAAAAATAGCTGAGCCTTCGGGCGGGCCCCGCCGGAGCTGCCGGCCGCTACCAGCGCAGAGAGTACGTCGCTGGTCTGGCCATCAAACAGAGCTTCGGCTTCAAGGCCCAGCGTTGCCATATCCGTCTCTTCGATATCGGACGGCTGCCATTCTGAAGCTGGGGCAAAGCGCAGCGCTCCCATGCCGCGGCTGCCGACGAAAGCCAGCCGATCCATGGGGGTGACCTGTGACGGGGAAATGCCGTGCTGGCGAAATACGCGATCCTGCAATAGCCGCCCCCAGCCGTCCGGCAGGCAGTCGGCAAACAGACCGTGCAGCCCTTCGTGGGGTTCTCCGGGCGCCTTCTGCAGCGCTGTGGTGGCGTCCAGAGTAAAAGGGGAAAGGTTGCCCAGCCGGGCAGGATAGTCCTCATGGTACTGAAAAAATACGCCCTGACGACTTTGCGCTAGCGTACCCACGAGCACGCTTTCACCGCTGGTGAGCGTGCGTTCAACGTTCAGCCGTGGCACGGGGCTAAAAGCCATCTTTCAGCACCTCGTCAATGGTGGTGGGCTGGCGGTTAGGGTCCTGTTGCGGTGCCTGAGTCAGCTCATACAGGCGCTTCAAGTCGTCCAGGCATTGCCACAGTAGCAGCAGCTGGCGGAAGGAAATTTTTCCCGTTAGCTCGAATTTCTTCAGCGTGGAGGCGGGCACGGTGCTGCGCTTGGCCAGCGCCTCCCGGGACAGCCCTTCTTCTTCACGCCGGCGGCGCAGGTAGGCGGCAAACGCCTGCTGCACGTCGCTGTCGTCGAGCAAAAGAAAACGCGGCATATCGGGTACCTGTGGATATGGTGGTGCCCATTATAGCCGTTTTAACGATTTTTTGGATATCATGATATCTGATAGGAGCTGTTTTGAAGCGATATTTTAAAAATGCCTTCAAGAAACCCTTGGCCCCAGCATGATAATCGCCATGCCCAGCAGCGCCACGGCGGAGCCGGCCAGGTCCCATGCGGTAGGCTTGATGCCGTCCACCACCCATAGCCACATGATCGCGGTAAAGATATAGACGCCGCCGTAGGCCGCATAGACCCGGCCCGCGGCGGTGGGATGCAGCGTCAACAGCCAGGCAAAAGCCGCCAGGCTCAGCGCGCCGGGCACCAGCAGCCAGGCCGTTTTGCCCTCTCGCAGCCACAGGTAAGGCAGGTAGCAACCGACGATTTCCGCCAGCGCAGTGACCAGAAAAAGCCCCACGGTTTTACTCTCGGGCAACAATGTTGGCTCCTTGGCTGGTGATTGGGGAATCACCCTGATCATACGTGGCTTTGCCGCCTGACCACCAACGACTCTGTATTCCAAGATCCCCTAACCTGAACCGGGCCATCAGCGATGTGATTGTCGGTTGAGCCGAATACTTGCCATAATCGGCTCATAAAATGATTCGATTAGGCGGTGTATTTGGCTCATGTATATCTGGGAGCAGTCCGACTGGCCACAATTTGTCTGGGACGAGGCCGTGCTTGGCCCTGAATTGAACGCCGTGCGTTTGCTTCAGGGCCGGCTGCTGGGGCGCGCTGAAGCGTCCTCCGGTGATCTTGATCGGGAATTGGAAAGAGATGCCTTGATCAGAAACGCCATTCGTACCAGCGAAATTGAAGGCGAACATCTGGATGTCGGCTCGGTGCGTTCATCCGTCACACGTCATTTGGGGCTTGAGCAAGCCGGCGTTCAAGAGCGAGCCACACCGGAAGCAGAATCGCTGGTCGAGCTTTTGCTGATGGCCACCCATGAGCCGGATACACCGCTATCGCCTGGGCAGCTGTGTCGCTGGCAGTCGATGCTGTTCCCCCATGGAGCGGGTTTGGTGTCCCACATCCGCATCGGGGAGTTACGCGGGGAGCAGCCCATGCAGGTGGTATCGGGGCGTATTAATCAGCCTCGCGTGCATTTTGAAGCGCCGCCAGGAAAGTGTCTGAAAGCTGAGCTGGCGGATTTTGTGTACTGGTTCAATCATCCGCCGGCGCGGCTTGATCCGCTGCTGAGGGCCGGCATTGCTCATCTTTGGCTGCTTACGCTGCACCCGTTTGACGATGGCAACGGCCGTGTGACCCGAGCTGTCACGGATCGGGCGCTGGCGCAAGCGGAGCACCAGTCGGTGCGTTTTTATTCTTTAAGCGCGGCCATCATGGATCGCCGACAAGCCTATTATGATCATTTGGAGCAGGCCCAGAGCGGCAGCCTTGATATTACCCGGTGGCTTGCCTGGTTTGTGCAGACGCTGAAAGAGGCCCTGACACAGGCACTGCGTCAAGTAGACCGAGTGTTGGCGAAGTCGCATTTCTGGCAGCGCCACGCGGCCACCGTACTCAATGCGCGCCAGATTAAAGTGCTGAATCGGCTCCTGGACACGGCCGGCGATGAGTTTGCGCACGGCATCAATGCGCGTCAGTACAAGGCGCTGGCCAAAGTGAGTAAAGCCACGGCTACCCGGGATTTGACCGACCTGCTGGACAAGCGCTGTCTGGAGCGTCTGCCCGGTGGCGGCCGCAGTACGCGCTATGCTATTGCTGTTTAGATAGCTTCAACTCACCTGTTGGTACCCGCAAGAGAGAGCGTTGATGACGGCTTTGCGCTTCCGCCGCCTGACCGCCGCCGACATACCCGCTGCCAGTGAGCTGTTGGGTCTGGGCATGCGCGATAACCCTACCCACGTCCAGGCGTTCGGCGATGATCCCGAGCGTCGCCGGTGCGCGCTGACCGCGATGTTCGCCCCCTTTATGCACCGTCAGGCGGTCAACGGCGTGGTGTTGGGTGCTTTTATCGACGGTGAACTGGTAGGCGTGGCCGGCCTGTCGCTGCCCGGCTGTTGCCAGCCGGCGCTGATGGACAAGTTACGCGCCCTTCCGGCCCTTTTCGCGGCCAGCGGCCCGCGTGGCCTGTGGCGCGTCTATTGCTGGACGCGAATCTGGAAAAAACGCGATGCCCAAATACCCCGCCACGGCCATCTGGGGCCGCTGGCGGTGGCGCCAAAGCACCAGGGTCAGGGCATCGGCAGCGCGTTAATGCAGCGCCTGTGCGATGAGCTAAGCGCACGCCGGCTGGTCGGCTATCTGGAAACCGACCTTGCCGCCAACGTCCGGCTTTATCGGCGCTTTGGTTTCAATGTCATTGCATGTGAGTTAGTTATGGGTGTAACACATTGGTTCATGGAGTTATGATGCTATTGTGATTTCTATAGGTTGAAATTTATTTTACCACTATTATGAGTTTTGCTAATATTTAACATAATCAGGGTTCCATTTTTTCAGGCAGAATTTAATAATTTTAGCTTCTCTTTTTTCTATTGAGTCAATACTCCATTCACCGTTATCCAAGAATGTTTCCAGTTCGTTTTGTGTTTTGTAAGGTGCTTTTTTAAAGTGTTTAGAGTTTTTAGTTTTAATGTTTTTGTTGCCTTTGGATGAATTTGCTGAAGCGGGGTCAAATGTCAGGTTTCCAAGCCTGTGTATATGGTTATCAAGAAAAGATTCGCTAATCTTGGGCAGTATGGCCTTGTTGTGAATGATGCCATGTTCTTCAGGATTTTGAGATGCTATATGCTCTACGGTTAGTCGTGTTTTGTGACCAGGGTTTCGATACTCTTTTTCTGACATGCTAGTGCATATAGGCTGCTCCGTCTGCCTCAAGAAGTTTTCGTATTTCCACATAAGATAGCTCATATCCCTTGAGGACATGAACTGATAAAAATCTGTGTATTCCAAGTGCTCTTTGAACCTCTTTTTAGGTGAATAATGCCCTATAAGATCTGAAAGATGATCAAAAAGTGGATCAAATTTTCCGGAAAAGTCACGAGCTTCTTTGAATAGCTTAGCCTGTCCGGTGTTGGATCTGTTCTGCTGCAGGGCAAAAATTCTAAAGCTAAATATTTCCAGTAATTGGCAAGCGGTGTCGAACTTTATTTTCTCCTTTGTTTTGTCAAACTTGAGGCATTTTAGCAAAAGCGGATTGAAGTTTCCTAGTCTTTCCAAGCAAGATAAGTCCCTGTAGCTGCTAGAATTGCTCCTCAAAAGGTCACGCATTATCCGGAAGCTTTCTTTGAGCTTCTTGCTAAAACTTTCTATAAAGTCTACTGCCTCCTTATTTGAACCCTGTTTAATAAGAGGGTTTAGCTTTTTGCGAATATACTGAACAGGATTTTGGTAGTCATCTTTGTCTTTCCATCTTTCAAATGCTATACAATGATATTGTAGGACAGTATCTTCATCTATCTTCCCATCAAACATCTCCAGGTCACGAAAAATATCTGTAAATCTTTGCTGTATTGATGTTAATCGGGTATCAACATCATCGTCTGCTGATAAATATATTTTATACATTAAAAAGCTTTTTATCTTTTCGAGGTTCGTTAATCCTTTACCTCGATCATTTGTTGTTTCAAATATAAGCGTTGCCTCTGCGGAATCTTTTACAGAATAAGTTAAAACATTGGTGGATTCATCTACCTTTATTTTTAGGTTTATAAGGTCATTGGTTTCGTACTTTTTAAGTATTTCTGTGAAGTATCTCTTGGCTTTGAAAAGCCGGCGTTGTGAAGGTGTTTCTATAAACTGAGAACCATCATCGTCATCGAGGATATAGGTTTGGAAGAAGTCGTCGTCGCTCGATATTGCTTGAAGCTTAGGTCTTTTTCGACTTTCTATATAAGTTTCATATGCCAAGTCTAGCCCGTTATCTTCATACTCCTCTTTTGAAAGCCTTTGACCAAGCTCATAAAGTAATGCCTTCATGAATATTATAACGGTAGTTATTCTTTGCTGGCCATCTACAATTTCTATTATGTCAAACCCGGACTTTTTTCCTCCTTTTTCCTGAAAAAGGATTGTTCCTAGAAAATAATATCTGTCCACAGACTGGTTTTCAATGTCTTCAATGAAGTCGGGGAGATGCTTTGAGTCTTCCCATGCGTAAGCACGCTGGTAGTTTGGTATTTTAAATATCTTTCTTCCATCAAAGAGCTCTTTTAGTTTCTTTTGGCCGTTTTCCACTGGGCTGTCCTTTTGTTGCGATTTGATTTTTGGTTTCTTGAGCGGGATAGTTTTTAAAGATCCCTTTTAATATTGGTCAATATTAATCATTTTTTAAATGTATCGTTACAGGTTCGCCAATCACCAAATTATTGCGTTTATGGTGCCATATGTGCAAGTTTTATTTGTTGATTATGTGAATTAACTGTGACGATATATCATGTTGCAAGCCCGTTGGTAGTCGTATGCTTGCAAGTGCGCTTTTGCCAAAGCAATGATCAGTTTACCTATAA
>NZ_AMQY01000004.1 GCF_000334215.1 Vreelandella jeotgali Hwa
CCCGCCTCATTCACGAGGGGGCTGATCGGGCTGTCTGAAGGTGCTGGTTGACGGAATTGCTCATTAGGACCGTAATTTCTGACGCGAGCGGCCGCTGAGTAATGCTCACACGCGTCTTTTAGCCCGCTTTCTTATAGCTTTTGGGAATCAATTCCAACCGTCAAAGCAGCCGAGACCGCCGGCCGCCGCTGCGGTCGCTTGATGTCGGGTCCTGTAGTGGTCTCGCGGGGTGTCAGCTCAGCGCGGCCAACTTCGGCAGCCCCTTCAGCAGTGCCGGCCACCACTTGTCGGCGGCGGCGCCGAGGTGAACCGTGATGCGCCGAGCGTGCAGCCTCAGCGTGGCGGCCACCTTGAGCACCTGCTCGCGCATCCGGCTCAGGCTCCAGCCTTGCCGGGTCTGCCGCTCCAGCAGGCAGCGCAGGCCATGTAGCACCTGATAGGCGTAGAGGCTCAGCAGCAGGCTCACCTCGTTGCGGGCCATCACGTCCTGGACGGTGGAGGCGCCGCGATCGGTCGACGAGAGGTGTACGTCGAGCGCCGACTTCACCTCGCCCATGTGCGCCTCGGCGCTGCCGCGCTTGCGGTAGAGCGCCAGAACCTTCTCCGGCGGCCAGTCGAACTTGCCGAGGTTGGTGACCAGGAAGAAGGCATGCAGCAGCAGATCATCGGGGCGTTCCTGCACCACCAACACCACGCGCCGTGGCGTCGGCCAGGTACCGGCCTGGTATTCAAGGTCGTGGCACCATTCCCGAGGCTGCTCGGGCGGCCGGCCGCGGGGCCGCTTCAGGTAAGGCGCCGCCAGCTTCTGCAGGCCGGTGTGACTGCGCAGCCGGCCCAGGTACTCGATGTCCCGCTCTTCTAGGGCCTCCAGCGTGTCGTTGTCGGTGAAGCCGGCGTCGATGCGCACCCGAACCTGGGCGCCAGTGCTTTCGTTGAGCCGCTTCACCAGGTGAGGGATCCAGGTATCGGCGTTCTCGGCGGGGCCAGCGTTACCTTCGCGCAACAGGCCGCCCACCATGTCACCGGTTTCGGCCAGTGAGGCGACCAGCGGCGAGTAGATGCGGGCCCCGTACAGGCCATGATAGGCCGAGCCGCCCTGGTGGCCGTGGACCTCGATCGGCAGGCCGTCGATATCCAGCGTCAGCTGCTTGGGGCGTTCACCGTTCTTCAGCGAGGTCAGGCGCCAGAGCACCAGCCGCAGCAGGCCTTCGTGCACGGTATCGATGTTGTCGTTGCGCCCGAGACAAGTCAGCAACCGCGACAGCGTGGCTTGAGACGGCCGCTCTTGGGCCAGGGGCGTCATGCCACGTGCATCGCTGCAAGCCAGCTGCCAGAGCGGATCGTGACGCAGCGTGTCGGTATCGTCCAGGTCGATCCAGCCCATCGCCCGCTGCATGACCACGGTGCGTAGCTGGCTGGCCAGCGAATGACGGATACGCAGTGGGTGTCGTCGATCGACCAGGTTGTCGTCGAGGGCCTCGATCACGCCGCTGTTGTCGAGGGCTTCACGCAGCAGCAGAGCGCCGCTGTCACTAGTGGTGCGGTGGCCGCTCAGCTCGACACGGACGGAGCCGTTGCACGAGGGCGACCAGGTCGTTAGGGTTTCACCCATGGCGAGTGGTCCTCTTGAATCGTGTTCTGGCAGGAACATCCTGATTCTACAAGAGAAAACCACTCGCCATCTTCGTTTTCAGGCCGGCTTCATGAATAAGCCAGGTTGACGGCTTGCCGGAGGGGCAGGCCGCGTTGACCGATGCCTTCAATCTGCCGGCGCGCTACGTGATTCATACCGTGGGGCCGGTATATAACGAACGCGAAGATCAGTCGGCTCTGCTGGCCGACTGTTACCGCAACGCTCTGCGCCTGGCCGTCGAGCAGGGCTGCGCAACAGTGGCTTTTCCCGCGATTTCCACCGGCGTGTACGGCTACCCGTTTGCTGAGGCTGCCCGGGTCGTGCTGGCGGTCATGCGTGAAGCGCTGCCGGCATACCCGGCGCTTGAGGTTACGTTGTGCTTTTTCAGCGAGGCGGACGCCGACTGCTTCCGGCGGATCGCCGGTTCCTGAGGCCGCCGGTTAATGCCCGAGGCGTGGCGGCTATGCCTTGACCCATTGCCAGGCGTTGTCCAGTTCCCGGGTATCGAAATGTTTTTCGCTGATGCCGACCAGCTTGCCGAAGGGGCTGTCCGCCGCGACGAGCCAGCCCAGCACCTGGCTGTCCGACACTATGGCCAGCCGGTCGAGGTTTTTCAGGTGCTGAAACGTCCATTTCAGATCCTGAAACACGGCGTCGATATCCATGGCGATTCTGCCGTCGAGCACTACCAGCACGCTGATGGACGGGTGTTGTTCTATCAGCGCGTTGAACCGCTCGATCCACTCTTGCTCTTCTTCCGAGGAAATGCGGCCCGAGACTTCCACGCCGATGGTGGCGCCTTCGCTTTGTGGCAGCTGTTTGATCATGGCTTTATCTCCTGCGTGACGTTATCACCTGTCTTGGGGTCCCTGAGAAGCTGGCAAGGTCCCGGGCAGGGGGAAATTGGCTGTCAGCTTAACGGTAGCAGATTCGGGTACCGGCGCAGCGCCCGTCGCCCGCTGGATCACCGCGACATATCAGCGCTATTGGCGATAGCAGTGCCATAGCCACAGTGCGCCGGCGCTGCGATACGGCGACCAGTGCGCCACCAGACGTCGGGACTGTGCCGGTGTGGGACGCTCTGCCAATCCCTTGAGCCGGCCCAGCGCCACGCGCAGCGCCAGGTCATCGGCGGGGAAGATATCTTCCCGCCCGAGCGAGAACATCAGGTAGATTTCCGCGCTCCAGCGGCCAAAGCCACGCAGTGCGGTAATGGCCGCGATGGCGTCGGCGTCGCTCATGACGTCGAGCGAGTCGGCGCTGAAAGTGCCGTTGAGCTCGGCCGCGGCCAGCCCCTGGGCGTACTCGACCTTGCGCCATGACAGCCCGGCGTCGCGCAGGGCTTGCCCCTCGGCGTCGGCCACGGCGCGGGCGTTCATGGCCGGCAGGCGCGCTTGCAGGCGCTGGGTGATCGCGGCGGCAGCCCGCGTGGAAATCTGCTGGCCGATGATGGTGGTCAGCAGGGTGGCAAAGCCTTGATCGCGCTGTGGCGGCGGCGCGGGTATGCCCCGCTGCGGCAGCGCACCGGCGATCTCGGGGTCTTTCTCTGCCAGTGCCTGGATGGCGTGTTCAAGCTCAAGGTGGGGCATGCTACCTTCCGGTGCTCGTATTCCATGTGACCGCTATCGTTCAGGAGATATCATGCAGCCGTCAACGCCCGGCCGTGCCGCCCACCCCCGACTCGCCGAGTTTTCGCTGGCGCTCGGCGGGTTTGGCATCGGCACCTGCGAGTTCGTGATCATGGGCCTGATGAACCGGGTCGCGGAGGATCTGGCCGTGACCGTGCCCCAGGCAGGCTATGCCATCAGCAGCTACGCGCTGGGTGTCGTGGTGGGCGCACCGCTGATCGCGGCTCTGGCTGCCCGGGCGCCCAAACGCGGGCTGTTGATGGGGTTGATGCTGCTGTTCGCCGTGGGCAACGTGGCAAGCGCCCTGGCGCCCGGCTTTGCTTCCTTTGTGGGGCTGCGCTTCATTGCCGGCCTGCCCCACGGCGCCTACTTCGGCGTAGCGGCACTGGTCGCCGCCGGTGCGGTGCCGGTGGACCAGCGCGCTCAGGCGGTCTCCCGGGTGATGCTGGGGCTGACGGTGGCGATTCTCATCGGTGCGCCGCTGGGCACCTGGGCGGGCAATCAGTTCGGCTGGCAGGTGGCCTTCGGCGCGGTAGGAGTGAACGCGCTGATCACTGCGCTCTGTATTCGCCTCTGGGTGCCGGTGCAGCCGGTGGATGACGCCGCCAGCCCGGTGCGCGAGCTGTCGGCGCTGTTCAAACGTCGGGTGTTGATGACGCTGGCGGTGGCTTGCATCGGTTTTGGCGGCATGTTCGCCATATTCAGCTACGTGATGCCCACGCTGACCCATCAGGCGGGCATGAGCGAGGCGCTGGGGCCGTTGGTGCTGGTGGTGTTCGGGCTGGGTACGCTGGCGGGCAACGTGGTGGGCGGCCGCATGGCGGATAACAACCTGCTGCGTGCGATCCCGATGATTCTGCTCTGGTGTGCGGTGATTCAGGGGCTGTTTTTTGTCGCCGCCAACAACGTCTGGACCGGGCTGATGTCGGTAGCGCTGGTGGGCACCAGCATTGCCCTGGCGCCGGCGCTGCAAACCCGACTGATGGACGTGGCCGAAGACGCCCAGACCATGGCCGCCTCGCTCAATCATGCCGCTTTCAATGCCGCCAATGCGCTGGGCGCCTGGCTGGCCGGGGTAGCCATCAGCGCGGAGCTGGGCTGGTCGAGTACCGGCCTGGTGGGCACCGCGCTGGCGCTGATCGGGCTGGTGCTGTTCGCTCTGGG
The DNA here is from genome assembly GCF_000334215.1 of Vreelandella jeotgali Hwa. GTDB lineage: Bacteria > Pseudomonadota > Gammaproteobacteria > Pseudomonadales > Halomonadaceae > Vreelandella > Vreelandella jeotgali. The sequence continues at coordinate 4,426 of NZ_AMQY01000004.1, forward strand.
CCAGCTGCTGGAGCGGCGCTCTGACGCGCCCACCTCTACCGCCTGAATGCGCGATATGTGATACTTTGGCGCCTGTTGCAGCGGCTGGCAGGGTGTTCGTCAACAGGGTCGATTCGCCGTCTGTGCCGTTCCTTTTTCATCGCCAAGGTAGGTGAGCGCGTCATGTCTCAAGGTACGCTTTTTGTTGTCTCTGCTCCGTCGGGAGCCGGTAAAACCAGCCTGGTGCGCGAGCTCATCGAAAACCTCAACGGTATTCAGGTGTCGGTTTCGCATACCACCCGCGAGCGCCGGGAAGGCGAAGTGGACGGCGTCAACTACCACTTTACCCGGACGGCCGACTTTGAAGCGATGGTGGAGCGCGGCGATTTTTTTGAATATGCCCGGGTATTCGACAACTACTACGGCACCTCGCAGAAGGCCGTGCAGGAGCGACTGGACGCCTGCCAGGACGTAATTCTGGAAATTGACTGGCAGGGCGCGCGCCAGGTGCGCGAGAAAATGCCCGAGGCGGTCTCGATTTTTATCCTGCCGCCTTCGCGGGACGAGCTGGAGCGCCGCCTGGCCGGCCGGGGAACCGATGCCCACGCGGTGATCGAGCGTCGCATGCAGGATGCCATCAGCGAGATGTCGCATCATGCCGAGTACGACTACATCGTGATCAATGATGATTTCACCACCGCGCTGGAAGAATTGCGCGCCCTGGTGATCAGCCGCCGGCTGACCGCCGGCATGATCGGCGATCGTCATGCGCCGCTGCTCGAGGCATTGCTGTCCTAGCGACCGCCGCCATCGTTGCCCTTGTCATGGCAGACGGGCGTCGAGTACGCTAACCGATTGCGCCAGGGTCTCTACAGGCCCTGCGCTACCGTTTTAACGCCGGGAGATGTCGACATCTTCCGGCGCCTTGACCTCTACAGGAAGAACTCATGGCTCGTGTAACCGTTGAAGATTGTCTGGACAACGTGGAAAACCGCTTTCAGCTGGTGATGATCTCCAGCCAACGCTCGCGTCAACTGGCGCGCGGTTCGCGCGATACCCAGCTGGATTGGGAAAACGACAAGCCTACCGTGGTGGCGCTGCGTGAGATTGCCGCCGGCCTGGTGGATCGTAGCGTGCTGGATGAGCCGGTAGAGGCCCCGGTGAGTCCGCGCCCGATGGATGCCGGCGTACCCGCGGACGAGTCGGCGACGCTCGGCACGTCCTGATCCCGGTTCCGGCCCGGCGTTGGCTCGCCGAGCCGGCGTCTGACAGGTGAGAGAGGCGCGGCGCATGTTTACCATTGACGACCTGGCGGATCGACTTGGCGGCTATCTTCCGGCGGATGAGATTCAGCAGGTCAAGCGCGCCTTCTATTACGCCGAGCAGTCGCACGACGGTCAGCGCCGCCGTTCCGGCGAAGCCTACGTTACCCACCCGCTGGCGGTCGCCAACATCCTCGCCAACATGCACATGGACCATCAGAGCCTGATGGCGGCCATGCTGCATGACGTCATCGAAGATACCAGCGTCGACAAGCCGGCGGTGGAGTCCCAATTCGGGGAATCCGTGGCCGAGTTGGTGGACGGCGTCTCCAAGCTCACCCAGATCACCTTCGAGGACAAGGCCGTCGCCCAGGCGGAGAATTTTCAGAAGATGGTGCTGGCGATGTCCCGGGATATCCGCGTGATTATCGTCAAGCTGGCCGACCGGCTGCATAACATGCGTACCCTGGGCGCGCTGAGGCCGGACAAGAAGCGCCGCATCGCCCGGGAAACCCTGGAAATCTACGCCCGAGTGGCCGGTCGCCTGGGCATCAATACCATCCGTATCGAGCTGGAAGACCTGTCGTTTCAGGCGATCCATCCCATGCGCGCCGAGCGCATCAAGCGTGCCGTGGTGAACGCCCGGGGCCATCGTCGCAGCGCCATGCACCAGGTGCAGTCCACCCTGCAGCAAAGCCTCGAAGAAGACGGCCTTCGCGGCACCGCCATGGGGCGGCAGAAACACCTGCTGTCGATTTATCGCAAGATGCGCGACCAGCGCAAATCCTTTGCCGAGCTGATGGATGTGTTCGGCTTTCGTATCGTCACCGACGACGTGGCCAGCTGTTACCGGATTCTTGGCGTGGTGCATAACCTCTACAAGCCGGTGCCCGGGCGTTTCAAGGACTATATCGCCATTCCCAAGGCCAACGGTTACCAGAGCCTCCATACCACGCTCTTCGGCCCCCGGGGCATGCCCATCGAGGTGCAGATTCGCACCCGCGAGATGGAGGCCATGGCCAACAACGGTATTGCGGCCCACTGGCTGTACAAGGCCGGCCAGACCGACCATCCGATTGCCGAAGGCAGCCGCGAACGGGCGCGCGCCTGGGTGAAGGGGCTGTTGGAAATGCAGCGCCACGCCGGTGACTCGCTGGAATTTATCGAGCACGTTAAAAACGACCTTTTTCCTGACGATATCTACGTTTTCACGCCCAAGGGCGACATCATGGAGCTGCCTCAAGGCGCCACGGTGATCGACTTTGCCTATAGCGTGCACACCGATATCGGCAACAGCTGCATTGCCTGCCGCATTGATCGCCAGCTGGCGCCGCTGTCTACCCGGCTCGAAAGCGGCCAGGCGCTGGATATCATCACCGCCCCAGCGGCGCGGCCCAACGTCGCCTGGCTCAACTTTGTGATCACCGCCAAGGCGCGTTCGGCCATTCGCCATGCGCTGAAACACCAGCAGCAGCAGGAAGCCGTCCAGCTGGGCCGCCGGCTGCTGAACAAGGCGCTCTCGGTCTTCGAAACCAGCGTGGAAGAGCTGGACGATTCGCTGGTCGAACGCGCCCTGGAAGAGCTGGAATTTGCCGACCGCAATGCGCTGCTGGAGTCCATCGGCCTGGGACGACACATGGCCTACGTGGTAGCGCGTCACCTGGTGGATCTGATCGACGGGCAGGGCGCTGCCAGCAGCGAGAGCAAGAGCCAGCAGCCGGTGGTCATCAGCGGCAGCGAAGGCATGGTGACCAACTTTGCCCGCTGCTGCCACCCGCTTCCCGGCGACGACGTGGTGGGGCACCTGTCCGCCGGCAAGGGGCTGGTGGTGCACCGCGCCGAATGCAGAAACCTCACCGACAAGAACAACCCCGACAAGCTGTTCACGCTGGAATGGGCCGACGACATCGCGGAAGATTTCCCGGTCGCACTGCGTATCGAAATCGAAAGCCACCGCGGGCTGGTCGCCGAGCTGGCCGGGCTGGTGACCGATGCCGATGCCAACATCGAAGGTATCAGCATCGAGGAGCGCGACGCGCGACTCTCATCGGTCAACCTGACCCTGGCGGTGAAAGGCCGCGTGCATCTGGCGCGGATCATCAAGCGTATCCGCAACCTCCACAGCGTGGAAAAGATCTACCGACTGGGGCAGTAATAAGCCCCGCATTATCCTGCGTTAATGTTTTTATGCGGCGTATCGTGCTGCACGGTACGCTATTTTTCCCATAAGCCGTATAGCGGCTATGGCGTATATCTCAAGGAGACCGCCCGATGAGTAACAAGGCAGCGATCAACACCGAAAAGGCCCCTGCCGCCATTGGCCCGTATTCCCAGGCCATCAAGGCGGGTAATACCGTCTATATCTCCGGTCAGATTCCGCTGGACCCGGCGAGCATGACGCTGGTGGAAGGCGATGTGGAAGCCCAGACGCGCCAGGTGTTCAGCAACCTTCAGGCGGTCTGCGAAGAAGCCGCCGGCAGCCTGGGCGATATCGTCAAACTCAACCTTTACCTGACCGAGCTGGAGCATTTCGGCACGGTTAACGAGGTGATGCAGGCGTTTTTCGCTGAGCCGTATCCCGCCCGGGCGGCCGTGGGCGTCAAGGCGCTGCCCAAGGGCGCGCGCGTTGAGGCCGAAGCGGTCATGGTGCTGGGCGACTGAGACTCGGTAGGCCGTCGGTTCCTGTAAAAGGCCCGGGCTTTGGCAGCCGGGCCTTTGGCGTATCAGGGCGTCTGTTCGTCGGACTGTTCGGGGAGAAAGCCGCCGACCTGCAAGACCTGGGTATAGCCTTCCCGGAAGTCGGGGTAGCGGAACCGGTAGCCGCTTTCGACGATGCGGGTATTGTCGCAGCGCTTGTTGGTGCGGCGGCGCAGCGGTGTCTGCAGGGTTTCGGTGGCCTCGACTCGGAGCTGACGGGCGAGCCATGCCATGACTTCATGCTTGGTGGCGGGTTCGCTGTCGCTGCATAAATACAGCGGCTCGATGTGCTCGCCGCGCTCCCGACGCTGAATCAGGAAGTCAAGAATGCCGGTGCAGTCATCGCGGTGGATGCGGTTGGTATAGATTTCCGGTGTGACCGCCGCGACCCGACCTTCGGCCACCTGGCGGATCAGGCGATCGCGCCCGGGGCCGTAGATGCCCGAAAAGCGCACCACGGTGCCGGGAAGGGGGTGGTCCAGAAGGCTTTGTTCGGCCTCGCGCATCAGCCGGCCGGAAAAACTACTGGCGCTGGTCGGGCTCTGCTCGTTGATCACCTCGCCGTCCTGCTGGCCGTAAACGCTGGTCGAGGAGACAAACAGCACCTGACGGGGCGGGTTGGCGTGTTGTTGCAGCACGGCGAGCACGCGTTGCAGTCCGTCCCGATAGGCACTTTGGTAGGCGCTTTCCTCGAAGCGGTCGGCGCTGACGGTATAGATCACGTAGTCCGCTTCGGGCAGCGCGTCGGCGCCGGCGTGGTCGAGCGCATTCAGGTCCAGCGCCAGCGGTTCGATGCCGGTACCGGCCAGGGCGTCGGCATGGCGGCGCACGCCGGTCACGCTGTGTCCCCGGGCCACCAGCTCGCGTCCCAGCGTGGTGCCCAGATCGCCACAGCCGATAATCAGTACGCTTGGTTTCACCTTTTCCCTCCTGTACGAAACACGCGTCTTTGACAAAGCGCGTTCTCTTGATAGATCCTCTCTATCAACAGGGCATCACTCGGCGACAATGCCACGTATCCGCCGGCGCCGCGCTGCCGCCGGATACCCGATGACCGCCAGCCTATTCAGCACGGGAGGATGCCACGGGCGCCGCCATGACTCTAACAGAACTCCGCTACATCGTAACCCTGGCGCAGGAGCACCATTTTGGCCGCGCCGCCGAGCGCTGCCACGTCTCCCAGCCGACGCTGTCGGTGGCGGTCAAGAAGCTCGAGGAAGAGCTTGCCGTGCCGCTGTTCGAGCGCTCCAAATCCACCGTTCAGGTAACGCCGCTGGGCGAGAAAATCGTCGCCCAGGCCCAGCGCGTGCTGGAGCAGAGCACCCAGATTTACGCCATGGCCAGCGAGGGCAAGGATCAGCTGGCCAACCCGCTGCGCATTGGCGCGATCTATACCATCGGGCCGTATCTGTTCCCCCACCTGATTCCCGAGATTGCCGCCGCTGCCCCGCAGATGCCGCTATACATCGAAGAGGGCATGACCGGCACCCTGCGCGGCAAGCTGAGAAGCGGCGAACTCGACGCCATCATCGTGGCGCTGCCGTTTACCGAAACCGATGTGCTCACCCGTTCGATCTACGAAGAAGGGTTCGAGGTGCTTCTGCCCGCCGAACATCGCTGGGCTGCGGAAAAGGCCATCAACAAGGAAGACCTGCTCAGCGAACGCCTGCTGCTGCTGGGCGAAGGCCACTGCTTCCGCGACCAGATTCTGGAAGCCTGCCCCGCCATCGGCCAGAAACTGGCCAGCCCCAACAATACCCTGATTGCCGAAGGCGGCTCGCTGGAAACCATTCGTCACATGGTGGCCTCCAAGCTGGGCATTACCGTGCTGCCGCAGTCGGCGCTGGGTAGCGAGCATCACGATCACGCCATGCTCATCAGCCGGCCCTTTGTGTCGCCGGCGCCGTCGCGCACGGTGGCCATTGCCTGGCGGGCGAGCTTCCCCCGGCCCAAAGCCATCGAAGCGTTGATCCAGGCGGCCGAGCGCTGCCGTCAGCCGGTTAACGGCGCCGTCGAGGTAGCCTGAGGTGAGCGAGCTCGACGCGCCGGTTACCGCGCTCAAGGGCGTCGGCGAGGCGCTGGCCGCAAAGCTCGGGCGGTTGTCCATCGAGCGGGTCAGCGACCTGCTGTTTCACCTGCCGCTGCGCTATCAGGATCGCACCCGGCTGACGCCCATGGGCACGCTGCGCGCCGGGCAGGAAGCGGTGATTGAAGGCGACGTCACGGCAAGCGATGTGGTGAAGGGGCGCCGGCGCAGCCTGCTGGTGCGCCTGCGCGACGGTAGCGGCATTATCAGCCTGCGGTTTTTTCATTTTGCTCCTGCGCAGCAGCAACAGCTGCGCTCCGGTGTGCGCGTGCGCGCCTTTGGCGAAGCCCGAGCGGGGGCGACCGGGCTGGAGCTCTATCACCCCGAATATCAGCTTGTGCCGTTACGTCAGGACGGTAGCGAACCGCCGGTAGACGAACACTTTACCCCGATTTATCCCACAACCGAGGGCCTTCACCAGCCGCGCCTGCGCGCGCTGGTCGGCAAGGCGCTGGGCATGCTGGAGCGTGACCCCGGCGGCTTGCCCGAGGTGTTGCCCGAAACGCTACGTCAGCGCTTTGCGCTACCCGGCCTGCAGCAAAGTCTGGCGCTGTTGCACCAGCCGCCGCCGGAAGCGGATATGGAGCAGCTCGATGCCGGCCGGCACCCAGCGACCCGGCGCCTGGCGCTGGAAGAAATGCTCGCGCATCAGCTCAGCCTGCGCGAAGTGCGCCTGCGCATTCAGCAGGACGGCGCGCCGACGCTGACCGACGGTCGCGGGCTACAGGCGCGGTTTCTCACCCAGCTGCCCTTTGCCCTGACCGGCGCTCAGCAGCGGGTACTGGAAGAAATCACCCATGACCTGGCGCGCCCGGCACCGATGCTGCGGCTGGTGCAGGGCGACGTGGGCTCGGGCAAAACGGTGGTAGCGGCCATGGCGGCGCTTGCCGCGCTGGAAAGCGGCTGCCAGGCGGCGATCATGGCGCCCACGGAGATTCTTGCCGAGCAGCATTACCGCGCCTTCAAGGCCTGGTTGGAACCGCTGGGCATCGAGGTGGCGTGGCTCGCCGGCAAACTCAAGGGCAAGGCGCGCCTCGACGCCAAGGCCGCGATTGCCGACGGCCGCGCGCGCATGGTGGTGGGCACGCACGCGCTGTTTCAGGACGACGTGCATTTCCAGCGTCTGGGCCTGGCGATCATCGACGAGCAGCACCGCTTTGGCGTGCACCAGCGCCTGGCGCTGCGGGAAAAAGGCGAGGCCGGCGGGCTGACGCCGCACCAGCTGATCATGACCGCCACGCCGATTCCGCGCACCCTGGCCATGAGCGCCTACGCCGACCTCGACGTGTCGCTGATCGACGAGCTGCCGCCGGGGCGTACGCCGGTCAAAACCGTGGTAGTGAGCGACGAGCGCCGCCCCGAGGTGGTTCAGCGCATCGAGCGCGCCTGCGATGAGGGCCGCCAGGCCTACTGGGTATGCACGCTGATCGAGGAGTCCGAGGCGCTGCAGTGCCAGGCCGCCGAAGTGACCAGCGACGAGCTGACTGCCGCATTGCCGGCGCTCTCCATCGGCCTGGTGCACGGGCGTATGAAAGCCGCCGAAAAGGCCGAAGTCATGGCACGATTCAAGGACGGTGAGCTGGATCTGCTGGTGGCCACCACGGTGATCGAGGTCGGCGTGGATGTGTCCAACGCCAGCCTGATGGTGATCGAAAACCCCGAGCGGCTGGGGCTTTCCCAGCTCCACCAGCTACGCGGCCGGGTGGGGCGCGGCAGCACTGAAAGCTTTTGCGTGCTGCTCTACCCTCCGCCGCTCTCCAAAAGCTCGCGCCAGCGGCTGGGGGTGATGCGTGACACCACCGACGGCTTCCGCATTGCCGAAAAGGACCTGGAAATCCGCGGCCCCGGCGAGGTGCTGGGCACCCGCCAGACCGGGCTGGCGCAAATGAAAGTCGCCGACCTGGAGCGCGATGCCGACCTGCTCGATAGCGTCAGCGCTGTGGCCACCGAGCTGCAGGGCAACGCCGAGGCCTCGTCGGTGTTGATCCGCCGCTGGCTGGGCGATGCCGCCGGGCGCTACGGGCAGGTGTAGCGGCTCTTATTTTTCGTTCGGGCTGCCAAAGCGTGCCGTTCGGCCCTCCCGGCGTGCGGCAACGGCTTCCTGCTGTTCGCTGCCGCCCAGCAGCCCGCTCTGCAAGCGGGCTTCCAGGGCCAGGCGCTCCTGGGTGTTCAAGTCGGGGGACTGCGCCATCAATTCGCTGAAGGCTCTCACCGCGCGCGGTGAACGCGCAGCGATGGTGCGGGCGGTTTCCATGGCAGCCTCACGAGGCGCCTCGGCCAGCCGGCTGACCAAGCCCAGCGTCACGGCTTCTTCCGCGGCTACCCGCCGGCCGCTCCACGCCATTTCGCGGATCGCATCGGGTCTTATGCCCTCGGCGGTCACGCTGATGCCCATGTCGGGCATGATGCCCCATTCGACTTCCAGCAGTGCCAGGCGCGTTTGCGGGTCGGCGATGCGAATATCCGCACCCAGCGCGATTTGTAGTCCGCCGCCGTACACATGGCCCTGTAGCGCTGCCACCACCGGTACGCCCAGGGCGCGCCAGCCCAGAGCCAGGCGCTGAACCGGGTTGATGCCGTCGTCGTCGGCTTCCAGCAGCGACGGCAGCCGCTGGGGCTGCGACATGATGTCGGCCATGTCGAGGCCGGCGCAGAAGCTTTTACCGTCGCCGCTCAGCACCAGCGCACGCAACTCTCCTGAGGCGTGACTCTCCTGGCAGCAGTACCGAGACAGATCCCGCTGAGCTTTCAGCAACCCATCGATCATTGTCCAATCGAGGCCGTTATGGCGATCGGCGCGCAGCATGCGCACCTCGGCCACGTGATCAACGATGGATACCTGTACGCTTTCATCAATCACGTAGTGGGTAGGTGAAGTGGTGGGCGAGTTGTTGGCTGAGCTGTGAGACGAGTTGACGGGCGAATAAGACATAAGGGCGAACTCCCGAGAGATGTTTCTCGAGTGTGTGAGGAAACACGCCAGAATTCAAACAGTCGTTTTATGATGGGTGGCGCGAGACATGGCAAAGCGCCATTAGCCGGGCTTCGTGACTCAAGCCGTGCCGCCAAAACTCCAGCATTAATGTAGTGGTACATGTCGGGTCCCGTGTGATTGACCAACCGCTTGGTAAATAACTCAGGACATTTGACCTGCCATTCCTTCATCGCTGCGATGGGCGACTGGTGGTGCAGCGCCCTCTGCGGCATATGGTGATTGTACAGCCAAGCGTAGCGTTTGAGTGTCTGTTCCAAACATAGCGCCGGGTTGAAAGCACGTCGCTGATCCGGCCGTTGAAGCGCTCTACCATGCCATTCGTCTGCGGCCGTCCCGGCTTGATTAGCCGGTGCTCGATACCATGGGCCTGGCACTCCTGATCGAAGAGATGGCGACCGCTGGGCTTGCGCTCGCCTGCCCGCGTGAAGCGATCGGTGAACGACTTGCCGTTATCGGTGAGCACCGTTTGGATCGTGAAGGAGGCCTTCCCCCCTCTGTCAGCCTGGTTGTCCAGTTGGCGATTTTGCCTGAATCAACATCACCCGGGGCGGCATAGGATCGTTTGTGCCACGTTATTCCGAGGAACGTAAAGCCGCAGTGCTGAAGAAGTTGTTGCCGCCCGACAATCGTAGTGTGACGTCGGTCGCCGCCGAAGAAGGCATCGCGGACGCAACCCTGTATGGTTGGCTGAAAATATGCCGACAACAATGAGTGCCTGTGCCAGGCAAGCGTAAAACCGGAGACGATTGGTCGGCCGATGCCAAGCTGGCCGTGGTGATTGAAGCGGCGTCTCTGTCAGAAGCCGAGATGGGCGCCTACTGCCGCGAAAAGGGCTTATATCCGGAACAGGTGCAGCGTTGGAAAGACGCCTGCCTCCAGGGCGCTGATAAGCAAGAAGAGCAGGAAAAAGCGGCTCAACAGCAGCGTAAAAAAGACCGGCAGACGATCAAGAAACTGGAGTCGGAACTCCGGCAGAAAGACCATGTCCTGGCGGTGAATCCGGCGACCTGGCGAAACAGCTGGTGGAACGTGCTCTGCTGCGTGAGCGCTGTTGGCATACACCGCCGGTGCTGCATTCGGATAACGGCGCGCCCATGACCTCGTATACCTTGCGCGCACGACTGGCGGAGCTGGGCATGCTGATGTCTCATAGCCGCCCCCGAGTGAGCAACAATAACCCTTATTCAGAGGCGTTGTTCCGTACCGTCAAATACTGCCCAGCATGGCCAACAAAGGGGTTTACCTCGCTGGACGCCGTGCGTGAATGGATGCTGTCGTTCGAGCACGCCTATAACGAACAACACCTGCACAGCGGCATCAACTTCGTGACGCCCGACGACCGGCATCGGGGGGTTGATACCCGACGTTTGGCCCAGCGGAAGGCAGTATATGAACGGGCGAAACGCCTGAATCCGAGGCGTTGGTCCGGCAATATCCGATGCTGGGAAGCCACCGAGGTCGTATCGCTCAATCCCGGTAAACAGCAGGAAACCGAGCGCAATAAATGGGCCGCTTAGACGTGGCCATTTGGACAACTGGGTTGAAAACTACCGCTTCTCCTCCACTCGTTTCATGAACGCCCGCGCATCCTTTGCGGACTGACTGTGCCTGACTTCCAAGTAAACCCAGCGCGTGGCACGATCGATGGCGACGTACAGGTAGCGCTTCTGCTGCTCGTCAGGCATCCGAGGCAGGTGTTTGATGTCGATGTGCACGAACCCGGCTTATAGTCCCTGAAGGGCTTGTGCCGGGGCTTCTCATCACCGCCGGCGTCTTGCCGAGCCAGTTCCACCAATGTCGGCACCTCGTGCCGCTTGAGCATGCGATGCAGCCCGGAGCGGGACAAGCGTGGATTCAGGAATTCACGTGCCACGACCGGGAGATTATCCAAGCCGAGGCGAAGGAATTCGCGAGCGGCGATCAGCACCTCCTCTTGCTCGGTTGTGAGCGTGGTCAGCAGGTTATGACGCGTATGGGGCCGATCATAAACATTGTCACGATGCCGCCAACGCCGGATGGTCGCGGTGGAGACGTTAAACTGGCGGGCCAGTTCGCTATCCGTGATGTTGGAGGGTGCCGCCTGGACCTCGGCACGAACCTTCGGTGTCGTCGTGGCCTGCTTATGCAGCTTGATGTCCATGAACCTGTTCCCGAATGAATGGCTGTAGAAGCTCTCTGGCTGCGAGCAGGGGATAACTTCTATAGCTGATTTGATCATCCGGGACCCAACATCTAGGCTTTGTACGAAAAGTGATTTTTGCTAGATTTGCCCATAACGTAGCAGCATAGGTGACGTATGGCAGGTCGTTACGAAGTCTCAAGCCACGGCTGGTCACTGATCGAGGATATTGTCTCCCCGCCACAGCGCATGGGAAGGCCCAGACGAGATGACCGGCAAATATTGAACGGTATTTTCTGGGTACTGTGCTCCGGTGCCAAATGGCGAGATTTGCCAGAGCGCTATGGCCCCTGGACCACCGTGTATGATCGCTTTCGTCACTGGCGCGACAATGGCACCTTCGATGCCATTCTCCAGCGACTGCATCTGCAGCTGCGACAGGATGGGCTGATGGATCTGGACACATGGATGGTTGACTCTACTTCCATTCGCGCCACGCGTGCTGCCTCGGGAGGCGGCAAAAAGGGGGCTCAAACGAACCGTTAAATTATGCGCTGGGGCGCAGTCGTGGCGGATTGACCACCAAAATACACCTAGTATGTGATCGTCACGGCTGGCCCTTGACCTTCACCTTGTCGCCCGGCCAGGACCGGTAGTTTTCAACCCAGTTGTCCAAGTGGCCACGTCTAAGCGGCCCATTTATTGCGCTCGGTTTCCTGCTGTTTACCGGGATTGAGCGATACGGCCCCGGTGGCTTCCCAGCATCGGATATTGCCGGACCAACGCCTCGGGTTCAGGCGTTTCGCCCGTTCATATACCGCCTTCCGCCGGGCCAGGCGTCGGGTATCAACCCCTCGGTGCCGGTCGGCGGGTGTCACGAAGTTGATGCCGCTGTGCAGGTGTTGTTCGTTATAGGCGTGCTCGAACGACAGCATCCATTTACGCACGGCGTCCAGCGAGGTAAACCCCTTGGTTGGCCACGCCGGGCAGTATTTGACGGTGCGGAACAGCGCCTCTGAGTAAGGATTATCGTTGCTCACCCGCGGCCGACTATGGGACATCAGCATGCCCAGCTCCGCCAGTCGCGCGCGCAGGGTGTACGAGGTCATGGGCGCGCCGTTATCCGAGTGCAACACCGGCGGCGTGTGCCAGCAACGTTCACGCAACAGGGCACGCTCCACCAGCTGTTTCGCCAGGTCGCCGGATTCATTGTCATACATCTCCCAGGCAACGATCTTGCGGCTATACACGTCCAGTATCAGGTATAGATACCAATGCTCACCGCGGACTGTTGAGGGACAGTAGCTGATGTCCCAACTCCATATCTGGTTGGGGCCTGATGCGGTAAAGCTGGTTGGCTTTGCCACGTTGCGGGCCGGTGCCGTACGGCCACGATGACTCAGCTGCCGGTACTTTTTCAGTACTCGGTAGAACGACGATTCCGAGGCGAGATAGCGGCCCTGGTCGGCCAGGCGCGGGACAATTTGCGACGGCGGCAAGCTCCGGTATTCGGGCTGGCAGCAGACTGACAACATCGCCTTCTCTTCTGCTTGGGTGAGCTGATGAGGCTGCACTATCCGCTCGGCCTGTGGGCGCTGGTCCATGGTCACTTTGCCATTGGCGTGCCGCCAGCGTTTTAACGTGCGCTGACTCAGCCCCATCATGTTGGCCGCTTTGTAGCGGGCGGCGCCACTGGCCACCGCATCGTCGAAGGCCCTCAGCAGCCTTGTACGTTCGTTCAACGACGTCAGTTGTCCCCGTTGTCCGGGTCTTCGCCGTACAAGGCTTCGAGCTTTTTTGAGAGCACCAGTAACGAGGTCGTTTCCGCCAGGACATGGTCTTTCTGTCGGAGCTCCGACTTGAGTTTCTTGATCGTCTGGCGGTCTTTTTTACGCTGCTGTTGGACCGCTTTTTCCTGCTCTTCTTGCTTGTCGGCGCCCTGGAGACAGGCGTCTTTCTAGCGTTGTACCTGCTCCGGGTATAAACCCTTCTCGCGGCAGTAGGCGCCCATCTCGGCTTCTGACAGAGACGCCGTTTCAATCACCACGGCCAGCTTGGCATCGGCCGACCACTCGTCTCCGGTTTTACGCTTGCCTGGCACAGGCACTCC
>NZ_AMQY01000005.1 GCF_000334215.1 Vreelandella jeotgali Hwa
ATGGGGAAAAAATTCATTTTTCGGAAAAGTACCCAGTAGTAAAACTTAACAGCCCCATGAAAGAAACAAATAAGAGATAACGTCTCCATGTCGCTTGAGTTTTAAATGTATAACGAGCATTCATGAAAAAAGAGAACGTCACGGCAATTGAGAACGATAATAAATTGCTAGATGCTTGGTTAAAATCTAACCAATAGTGGATAGTGAGAAATGAAAGCCAATGCAGTACTGTGTTAAAAAACCGATTGACAAATAAGATCTTAAATAATTTATGCTGCCAAGTATCATGATATAATAATGTCACGCCTAGTTGTTCATAGTGAATCATGGAAATTATTCCATTTTTAACTTTATCTGATAGATTTTTCTGTGAAACATAACTATTAATTTTTACTCATCAATCTATAAATAAAAATCTCAACCTTATGAAAGTACTGCCAGACACAGATGATGGCTGATAATTTTATTTATCCAAATAAATAAATAGTTGATTTTATCCATTCAGCTCTATA
>NZ_AMQY01000006.1 GCF_000334215.1 Vreelandella jeotgali Hwa
CGCTGACTCACGACACTTTGTATCTGCCCTGGAAAGTGTTCACTTGCCCGGATACCGCGGGCGGCCTCGCAAGCGCTGCCGCTACGTGGTGGCGGATAAAGGCTATGATAGTGATACTCTACGCCGGTACTGCGACCGCCATCACATGAAGCCCGTCATTCCCCAGCGAAAAATGCGGCGTAAACCTCGGCCCGGGCTACCTCGTGGATTTGATAAGCCGAAATATCGTGAGCGTAATGCCGTGGAGCGCAGCATTGGCTGGCTAAAAGAACTGCGTCGCATAGCGACGCGCTATGACAAGTTGGCTCGTAGCTTTCGTGCCATGGTATGCCTCGCGTGTATACAACGTTGCCTGCGAGCCAACTTTTCGTACAAAACCTAGTTGTTTAGTCCCGGGGTGTAATGGTCCATGGTACGAACCATTGTCCGAGGAGGATCCATGGCTCAAATACTTCATCAACGCGCCAAGACCACGCACACCATCCGAGAAGACATACAGCGATCGTCAGCTTCGGTCGCGGAGTTGAGTCGGCGTTACAACCTCAACCCCAAAACAGTCCGTAAATGGCGTCAT
>NZ_AMQY01000007.1 GCF_000334215.1 Vreelandella jeotgali Hwa
TTGAATTCAGGTATTATATCACTTATCGTGAGCTGTACCAACATGACTGTGATCAACTCTTGAATTTATCAGAATAAAGACCCAAGTCCTCCTAGGTGTATGGTCCCGGGAAGTAGTGGGCAGGATTTTCATGAAATCTCTTGGATTCATCCTGCCAAGGCTCAAGAATGAAGCCAATAGGCGTTTTGCCCTTCAGAGCTCGTAATGGACAAGCGCTGTTATAGGCCCAAAGATAGTCAGCCAGGTGTGCGCTCAGCTCTTCCAGCTTTGCGTAATGAAAGCTTCGAATCGTTGCTTCCTTGACCGTGCGATTCATTCGCTCGACTTGCCCGTTGGTCCAGGGGTGAAACGGCCGTGTCAGACGATGTTCAATGCCATATCGATGGCATATCACATCGAACCTGTGGGGCTTGTAGGCTTCTGTTCCAGGGCGTTTGGCGAACTGTGCGCCATTATCCGTCAACACGGTATGAACCCGGTACGGCAGTTGCAGCACGGTATCTTCGAGGAATTTGGCTGCCTGCTCACGCTGTGCCTTACGATAAAGCCGGGCATGAACAAACTTTGACGTGCGATCAACGGCTACGAACAGGTATGCCTTGCCTTCTCCGGTGCGTACTTCGCGGATGTCTATATGCAGGTAACCGATCGGGTAGCGCTTGAAGGATGACGCTTTCGGTTTTCCTCCCGAGAACGCGGTAGCTGGCTGATGCCGTGGCGTTGATACAGCCGATGCAGGCTTGAGCGCCTCAGGTGAGGCATAAAGCGCTGTAACGCAAAGAGGCAGTCATCAAGAGGAAGCAGAGTGGTTCGCCGAAAGGCAACAGCAGCTGCCTCCTCGATGCCTGATAGCGACGTGGATGCTGGCTCTTTGGGGCCCATGCACTCATCCTCGGCAAACGCACGGCGCCGCCATTTGCGGACTGTTTTCGGGTTGAGGCTGTAGCGCCGACTCAGTTCCGCGATCGAAGCTGACGATCGCTGTATGTCTTCTCGGATGGCGTGCGTGGTCTTGGCGCGTTGATGAAGTACTTGAGCCATGGATCCTCCTCGGACAATGGTTCGTACCATGGGCCATTATACCCCGGGACTAAACATCTAGAATATCCGGGGCGATTCAGTACTACCTTAACGGGGTGTCCACTTTTGGTGGGCAAGATCAGTTTCATGCGACGGGACCCCATTGGGCAAGCTGAGGTATTGGCGCAGCCAAGGGAGCTTCTCCTGGGCCCACAGTTCGATCTCTTCAAACGTATCGGCGCCGGCAAGCACGCCGCAGGCGGCGATGGTAAGCAGGTCTGGCAAGGGGTGCTGCACTTTACTGGAATAACGCGGATCGGTAACGCTGATAAAGATGTCCAAGATCGGCATGGCAGTTTGGGGCATCGCATCCTCCGGCCAAATGCCCCGGCTATACCGAATGACTCGTTATGATTCAATTGCGAACGAATCTCGACGTGCGATTGCCTTGAATAGAAAGCAAGAGTCGACAGGCGCCCGCTGCGCCGCGCTTATATGCTCTCCCTTCGCGCTCCGCGTTTCAGGAAGAGGTTTTACGCGCTAGTGAATAAAAAACGCTGCACGCCGGGTGTTGCCTACCGGTGCGCAGCGTTTTTGTGCCCGCAGGATCGGGCTAGCGGTGTTACAGGTTCTTGAGCAGCTTTTGCAGTCGCGTCATCTCGGCAGAGTCACCGACCAGGCGCACCTTGTTCTGCCTCATGCCGTCAAAAAATGCCCTGGAGGTGGGCTTTTTCAGCACCGCCAGCGCGGCGTCGGCGTCGGCAAAACGCAGTTCGAGATCCAGATCGGTGGGGAGCCCCGCCTGTGTCTGAATACCGTCCGTCGACAGGCGGTAATAACGGGCAATGGACAGGTCTTCGGTAGCAATGCCGAAATCCATGCGGCGCTTTTCCAACTGCTCGGCAAAACGCGGCTTGCGGCGCAGCGCGCGCTTGAGCAGTACGCCCAGACACCAGAGCGCAAACCTGAGCTTCATCAGGAAACCGCGTCCTTGAGCGCCTTGCCCGGTTTGAACGCGACGTTCCGGCTCGCCGGGATTTGTAGCGGCTCGCCGGTTTGCGGGTTCTTGCCGGTGCGCGCGGCGCGCTCACGAACGGTAAAGGTGCCAAAACCGATCAGCGCCACGTCGTCGCCTTGGGCAACGCTGTGGGTGATTTCATCGAGCATGACGTTGAGCACCTGGCCGGCCTTGTCCTTGGACAGGTCGGCGCTTTCAGCAATGGCCGCAGCCAGTTCGGGTTTGCGCATAAAATGTCTCCCTTGTAATGGATCAGGCGCTTTTTTGGTGGTTATAACCGAAACGCAGTGAGAGGCGTGCCGCTACCGTTGGCGCGGCGCCCCTGCGCCTGCAGGCGTCAGCCTAGCAGCGCCGGCGCCGCCCTGGAAAGCTCCACTTTCCGTCTCACCGATCGGCCTGTCAATGCAAATCCAATCAAACGACCGTTTTTATCTTCCGCCAGGGCGCTAATGTTGTTGCCGTCGGCATCAATCTGCCAGCGGTGGGGCGGCTCAAGGGGCGGGTAGGCCACCACCGGTAGCAGCGGGGTCTTGACGATCACCGGCCAGGCGCCGAAATGTACCGGCGTCGGCGTACCGCAGAGGGTTTTGGCCAGGGCTCTGGCGCTGGCTTGCAGCGGCTGGACGTACATGGCGCTAATGCCGTCAACGCAGGCCGCGTCACCCAGCGCGTATACCCCTGGATGCGAGGTCGCCAGCAGCCGATCTACCGCGATGCCGTCTTCGGTAACGGCCAACCCGCCGGCTTCTGCCAGTGCGGTGCGCGGTTTCAGGCCGGTGGCCAACAGGACGACGTCGGCCTGGCATCTGTTTCCGTCGTCCAGCGTCAGGGTCAGAGTGTCCTCGGCATCAAGGTCGATACGCTCGGGAGTGCGGCCCAGGTGCAGCGCCATGCCGGCGTGGCTGAATGCCTCGGCCAGCGCCTGGCCCGGCGGTGCGGGCAGCAGCCGGGGTAGCGGCGTGGTTTCCGGGGCGACCAGCGTCACCTCATGGCCGCCGGCGTGGAGGTCATTGGCAAACTCGCAGCCGACCAGCCCGGCACCCACCACGGCAACCCGCGCCGGGGTGTCGCCCAGGGCGGCGTGAAAGCGGCGGTAGTCATCCAGATCGTTGACACTGAAACAGCGCGGGGCCGCCTCGGCAGGCAGTGACAGCGGTAGCTGCGGCTCGGCGCCGGTGGCCAGCACCAGCGTGGTGAACGTCAGCGTCCGGCAGTGTTGCGCGGCGGCCGTGGCGGTATGGTCGGTACGGGCTGGCGCCAGCGTCAGCTGACCGAAATCGGGCTCGATCGTGGTGACTCGGTTGTACGGCCGGAAGGTGGCATCCAGTTCGCGTTCAAGCTCGGTAGTGTCTCGCTGCGCGATGTCGTCCGGCGCCAGGCGCTTGCCAAAGCCGGTGGACAGCAGCGGCTTGCTGTAGGCATCGCCGCTGTCCTGGCTGATCAGCACCAGCGAGCGCGTATCGCCTTCGCGGCGCAGTGCGCGGGCCAGGCCGATGGCGGCCATGCCGGTGCCGATAATCACCAGCTCGGCGTGTTGAACAGACATTGGATCACCCTGGAGAAAACGCGGAGTCAAACGGCAGTGGCACGATACGACGCCTGCCGGCGTATGGATAGGCTCATGTTACACTAGCGGACTCATCTTCAGGGCAGGGACAACAACGTGGTGCAGGATCAACGTGGTGCAGGATAAGATCCAGCGACATGGCATAGCGCCCGGTTTGCCCGCGCGCTGGCGTCCGGCCGCAGCGGCGCGCCCCCTGATGTCGCCGGGCTGGTGGCGCTGGGTGGCGTCGACGGACTCTCTCACTGCACGCCTGAAGGCTGCCGGGGCGCCCCGGCAGTTCAGCGTACGCCTGCAACGCCAGGGCGTCGGCTATCCGTTTGCCGACGAGGCCCGGGCGCTGGGACTTCATCCCGGCCGTTATGTCTGGCAGCGCGAGGTAGCGCTGTGCCTTGACGGCACGCCCTGGGTGGCCGCGCGTTCGGTGGCGCCGCTGGCAGCGCTTCGAGGCCAGCGCCTGCAGCGGCTGGGTGAAACGTCACTGGGTAGCTGGCTGTTCCGCCAGCCCGGGCTGACGCGCCGCCCGCTGGAAGTCACCCTGGCGCCGCCGCGGTTTGTCGCGGAGACGAGCCGCTGGGGGCGGCGCTCCGTCTTTTGTCATGGCCGCTTGTCGCTGCTGGTGCAGGAGTATTTTCTGCCGGCGATGGCGGTAGAGCTCGGCCTGCCATAGCGCCGGGCCCGGCGTGGTTTTATTGATTGTGAGGTAGGCATGGAACGTTCTTTATTGCGGCCCGCAGGGTGGGTCCGGGTTGCAGATTTTCTTCACCTCACCCGGCTGGACCGGCCCATCGGCACCTGGCTGTTGATGTGGCCGACGCTCTGGGCACTGTGGCTGGCCGCCGAGGGCGTGCCCGGGCGCAACGTGGTGCTGATCTTCGTTGCCGGCGTCTACGCCATGCGCGCCGCCGGGTGTGTGATCAACGACTACGCCGACCGCCACGTCGACGGCCACGTCAAACGCACGCAACAGCGCCCGCTGGCCACCGGCCGCATCAGTGAGAAGGAGGCCAGGGGCGTCTTTGTCGGGCTGGTGGCGGTGTCATTTCTGCTGGTGCTTATGACCAACCTGTTTACCGTTCTGCTGTCGCTGGGCGGCGTGGTACTGGCGTTTATCTATCCGTTCATGAAGCGTTTTACCCACCTTCCCCAGCTGTTTCTGGGCGCGGCATTTTCCTGGGCGATTCCCATGGCCTACGGTGCGGTGCTGGGGCAGGTGCCGCTGGAAGCCTGGCTGCTGTTTGGCGCCAACGTGGCCTGGACGATTGCCTACGATACCCAGTACGCCATGGTCGACCGCGACGACGATCTCAAGATCGGCGTGAAGTCCACCGCCGTGCTGTTCGGTCGCGCCGACAAGCTGATGATCGGACTCTTCCAGCTGGCGGCGCTGGGCTTTCTCGGCTGGGCCGGCTGGCGCCTGGCGCCTGGCGGCTTTTTCTGGCTGGGGCTCGCCGGCATGGCGGCGACCTTTGTGTACCAGCAATGGCTGATTGCCGGTCGTGTCCGCGAGCGCTGCTTCCAGGGATTTCTGAACAACTTCTGGTCGGGGCTGCTGGTCTTCGCCGGCATCGTGCTCGGCCTCTGGCCGGCGGCCGTGTAACCCCCGGCGCCGGGTTTACGGCGGCAGCGTCGCTGCGTCCGGGGCGTAACCGTGGCGATAGTGGGCATCCCAGAGCAGGACCGCACCGGCAATGGCGCCGGGGATCAGGAAGAGATTGGCCAGCGGCAGCCAGGTAATCAGCGTGACAACGCCGCCGTAGCTCAAGCTGTGCCACCAGCGGCGCTTGAGCCGGCGGCGCATATCGGCAAAGCTGACCTTGTTGTTGTCCATGGGGTAGTCAAGATAGGCAATCGCCATCATCCAGGCGGAAAACAGCGCCCATAAAAACGGTGCCAGTACGTTGATACCGGGAATCCAGCTGAGGATAAACAGCACAATGGCCCGGGGCAGGATGTAGCCCAGCTTGACCAGCTCGCGGCCCAGCGCATCCACGGCGGTTTTGGCCAGGCCGCGATCGTCCAGCGGCTCGCGGCCGGTTGCGACGATTTCAACCCTGGCGGCGAGAAAACCGTACAGCGGTGCGGCGATAAGCTGGGTTACCAGGGTAAAGGTAAAAAACACCACCAGCAGCAGGCAGACCACAAACAGCGGCCAGATCAGCCAGGAGAGCCAGTCAAGCCAACCCGGTACCAGGCTCATCCAGTAGTCGAGCCAGCCACCGAAGCGGTTGATCACCAGGCTGACCAGCGCGATATACACGGTCAGGTTGACGGCAATGGGCGCAAATACATAGCGCCGCAGGCCGGGCCGATAAACCCAGCGTGTGCCCTGGGCGATGGCATCAACGGCGTTCAGCATGGGGTGTCCTCACAAAGTGGCGTAACAGCAATGCCCGGTGCCAGGCGCCAGGCGCGGCGTATTGTAGTCGCAACGCCATCACAAACGTAGCGATAAACGTGATAAAAAGCGCGTTACCTGGCGCGCCGTGGGGCACACGACATTATGCGAGACGGCCGATACGCAACAACAGCCGCTACACAACAATAAGCAACACAGAACACACAACAACAGTCGAACAAAGCGACAGATAACGAGACAGCACCATGACCTTTTGCGAAAATGATCACCCCTCGCCCGACGCTGACGGCGCCGATGCCATTCCCGCCCCCAGCGGCCAGCTGACGCTAAAGCTGCCGGCGGACCGTCAGGAAGCCAACTTTTACGGCGACATTCCCGGCGGTTGGCTGATCAGCCGGATGGATCAGGCAGCCGAGCTGGCCGCCGGCCGTGAAGCCGGCGGACGGACCGCCACGGTCGCCATCGAAGCCATGGACTTTCTCAGCCCGGTGCGCGCCGGTTCGGTGGTGAGTCTGTTTACACGAGTGCAGGACATCGGCCACAGCTCGATCAAGATCGACGTCGAGGTATGGGTCTGCGCGCCCCACGAGCAAGCCGGGTCGCGCCATAAAGTCACCGAAGCGCGCTTTGTGCGAGTCGCGCTGGATGACAACGGGCGTATACGCGCAGTGCAGCAACGCGATTAGCGTTGCTGCACTGCGGTGGCGTCAGTCTTTCTCAGAAGGTCTGGGTCAGAAGATCCTTGTCGGAAGTCTGTGTTGAAAGATCTCTGTTGGAAGGTCTCAGTCAGCCACGCGAATGGCGTTATCCCTGCGTGACCTTGTCGCGGGCTTTCAGGTAGGCAAACTCGCCGGTATCGGTGACCGGACGTACGGTCTGCTGGAAGGCACGATAGGAATCGTGGATTTTCTTCGAGGCGGGGTCGCTTTCAACCTGCTCCTGAATCACCTCTTGGGAGGCCTTGGCCAGCGCCTGGGTGACGTCTTCGGGGAAGCTGCGCAGCTTGATGCCGTGCTCGTTGACCAGAGCCTCGAGCGCCTGGGCGTTGCGGAAGGTAAATTCGCTGATCATCGACAGGTTGGCAGCGTGCGCGGCTTCGGTGACGACGTCCTTGAGGTCGTCCGGTAGCTTGTTCCAGGCGTCCAGGTTGACGGTGCCTTCGAGCACCGCGCTGGGCTCGTTCCAGGCCGAGGTGTAGTAGTAGTCGGCGACTTCGTGCAGGCCAAAAGCCAGGTCGTTATACGGGCTGACCCAGTCGGCGGCGTCCAGCGCGCCGGTCTGCATGGACGTGAAAATCTCGCTGCCGGGCATGTTGACCGTGGTCACGCCGATGCGGTTCATGGCTTCGCCGGCCAGCCCGGGCAGGCGCAGCTTGAGGCCCTGAAGGTCCTCCAGCGAGTTGATTTCCTTCTTGAACCAGCCGGCGGGCTGGGTCGTCGTATTGCCCACGGCAAACGGCTTGAGGTTGTACTCGGCGTACAGCTCGTCCCAGAGTTTCTGGCCGCCACCGTAGTAGAGCCAGGCGTTGGTTTCCTGGGTGGTCATGCCATAGGGCACGGCGGTGAAAAACTGCGCGGCCGGCACCTTGCCGCGCCAGTAATACGATGCTGAGTGACCCATCTGCGCCGTCCCTGAAGAAACAGCGTCAAATACCTCAAGGGCGGGCACCAGCTCGCCGGCGCCGTGCACGCGGATGCGCATGCGTCCGTGGGACAGCGCCTCGACGCGGCGAGCGAATTCGTTGGCGCCGGTGCCCAGCGCGGGGAAGTTCTTCGGCCAGGACGTGACCATGTCCCAGGTAATGGTCTCGTCGGCGCTGGCCGTGGCGATAAAGGGCGCAGCGGCGGTACCCGCGGCGCCAAGGCCGGCGGTGGTCAGGGTCTGCTTGAGAAAATGACGGCGTTGCATGATGAAGCTCCGATTATTGTTGGTTCGTCGTGCTTGTGATCAGCCTTAAAGCCGAATGGGCCGGCGATGCGGCCAACGTGGGTCACAGCGGAATCAGTTTAGCAAAACCCAGCACCAGCCACTTGGCGCCTTCGTGCTCGAAACTGACCTGGACCCGGGCGCGGGCGCCTTCCCCCTCGGCGTTGAGAATGACGCCCTCGCCGAATACCGGATGCTCGACCGCCTGACCGATATGCAGGCTGGGCAGGTCGTCGCCGCCCTCTACGCCTTGCTGAGACAGGCCACCGGAAGCGCTGCCGCGGGCAGTGACCGGGCGTGAGACCTGCCCGCGCAGGCGCACTTCTTCCAGAAGCTCCTGGGGCAGCTCGCGCAGAAACCGCGACGGCCGGGGAAAAATCTCCTTGCCGTGCAGGCGGCGGGTTTCGGCGTGGGTCAGGTAAAGCTTGTGCATTGCCCGGGTAACGCCGACGTAGGCCAGCCGGCGTTCTTCTTCCAGCCGGCCGGATTCCTCCAGCGACATCTTGTGCGGGAAGAGGCCTTCCTCGACGCCGGTAATAAACACCAGCGGAAACTCCAGCCCCTTGGCCGAGTGCAGGGTCATCAGCTGGACGCTGTCTTCAAATTCCTCGGCCTCGTGCTCGCCGGCGTTGAGCGCGGCCTCGGACAGAAACGCTTCCAGCGCCACCAGACCTTCGCCGGCCTCGGGCGCGTCAAAGACATCGCCCTGGGTAAAGGCGCGCGCGGCGTTAACCAGCTCTTCGAGGTTTTCCACCCGACCTTGGCCTTTCTCGCCGGGCTCGGAGCGGTGGTGCTCGAGCAGCCCGGTACGGGCATTGATATGCTCGATAATCTCGTGCAGCGACAGTCCGGCGGCATCGTTATCCAGCTGTTCGATCAGGTCGGCAAAGGCCCGCACGGCATTGGCCGCCCGGCCTTTCAGGCTGCCGTCGCTGGCGCTGTCGTGGAGCGCCTGCCATAGCGGAACACCCTGATCCCGGGCGCGAAAGCGCAGCGTTTCCACGGTGCGCGTGCCGATGCCCCGGGTGGGTATGTTGATCACCCGTTCCAGCGAGGCATCGTCGTCGCGGTTGAGCAGCAGGCGCAGATACGCCAGCGCATTCTTGATTTCCAGACGTTCGTAAAAACGCTGGCCGCCGTAAATACGGTAGGGCACGCCCTGGCGGATCAGGGTTTCTTCCAGCAGCCGCGACTGGGCGTTGGAGCGATAGAGGATCGCCACGTCCTGGCGCCTGAGCTCGGAGGCGGTGCGCCCCTTGATGGTATCGACGATAAAGCGTGCTTCTTCGAGGTCGTTGAACCCGGCGTACACCGAGATCGGCTCGCCCTCGGCGCCGTCGGTCCACAGATGCTTGCCCATGCGCTCGCTGTTGTGGCGGATCAGCGCGTTGGCCGCGTCGAGGATCGCGCTGGTGGAGCGGTAGTTCTGCTCCAGGCGCACGGTATGCACCTGATTAAACTCGGTCTCGAAGCGGCGGATGTTTTCCACCCTGGCTCCGCGCCAGCCGTAGATCGACTGGTCGTCGTCGCCCACCACCGTGGTGGGCGTTTGCTGCCCGGTGATCAGCTTGAGCCAGGCGTACTGCAGGGTGTTGGTGTCCTGAAACTCATCCACCAGCACGTGGCCGAAACGCTCCTGATAGTGAGCCAGCAGTGCCGGGTTGTCGCGCAGCAGCTCAAGGCTTCGCAGCAAAAGCTCGCCGAAGTCGACCAGCCCGCCGCGTTCGCAGGTCAGCTGGTAAAAGTGGTAAAGCTCGACCATCTGGTTGAGGTAGGCGTCGCCGTCGGTATTCACCTGCGCCGGGCGCAGGCCTTCTTCCTTGCAGCCGCCGATAAAGCCCTGCACCTGGCGCGGGGGGAAGCGCTCGGCGTCGATGCTGTAATCCTTGAGCAGGCGCTTGACCAGGCGTAGCTGGTCGTCGCTATCGATGATCTGGAAGTGCTGGGGCAGGCGCGCATCCTGCCAGTGGGTGCGCAGCAGCCGGTGGGCGATGGAGTGAAACGTGCCCACCCAGACGTGGCGCATGGAAATGCTCAGCAGCGCCTCGAGCCGCGTGCGCATCTCCCGGGCAGCCTTGTTGGTGAAGGTCACCGCCAGCAGCGCATAGGGCGAAAGCCCTTCCGCTTGCATCAGCCAGGCAATGCGATGCACCAGCACCCGGGTCTTGCCCGATCCTGCCCCCGCCAGCACCAGCAGGTTGCCCTGAGGAGCACTCACCGCCTCACGCTGAGCCGGATTGAGCTGATCGAGAATCGCCGTCACGTCGTCCATAAACACCGCTGCCAAGGGTCGAAAAGTGAGCGGTCAGTCTAGCATAGGGGGTAGCTTTTGCCGGAGCCGTGCTAGCTTGTCAATAGAGTTCCGCCCAAGCAAGATAGGCAGCAGCAAGCCGACTGCCATTGCGACATTGAGTTGCTGAAAGTTATTGGGCCACACTGATCAATGACACAACACTTACGCCTTTTTGAAGTCCTGGCGCGCCATGAAGGCGTTGATACTGAATACAAGGCCGCCAGGGGCGGGCTGCCTAAAAGCCTCTGGGAAACCTACAGTGCTTTCGCTAATACCGCAGGCGGAACGCTCTACCTGGGAGTGAAGGAGGGCAATGAAGGGCCATCCACAGTCGGTCTTTCCGGGGCTGATGTGGATAAGCTGAAGCGTGACTTCTGGATGACGCTCAATAACTCCCAGAAGGTCAGTGCCAGCCTCCTTCAGGAGCGTCATGTCAGTGTTGAGTCTTTTGAGGGCAGCGCTATCCTTATCGTTGAGGTGCCTCGGGCTACGCGCAGCGAGCGGCCGGTCTATACTGGCGTTGATCCTTTCAAGGGGACCTATCGGCGTAACCACGAGGGTGATTTCCGCTGTAATGAGGCTGAAGTGCAGCGGATGTTCG
Organism: Vreelandella jeotgali Hwa; assembly: GCF_000334215.1. Taxonomy (GTDB): domain Bacteria; phylum Pseudomonadota; class Gammaproteobacteria; order Pseudomonadales; family Halomonadaceae; genus Vreelandella; species Vreelandella jeotgali. The sequence continues at coordinate 10,782 of NZ_AMQY01000007.1, forward strand.
CCGATCGGCTCGAACAGCAGCCGGCCGATAGCCGCATCCTTGAGTACTTTGACTTCGATGACATTGATTCCGCCTCGCTCAAACAGTACCGCAATCGGGTGGCCTCGCGGGTGCCCGACCACCCTTGGCTTATCGAGGATGATCTGGGTTTGCTGGCCAAGCTGGGTGGGTGGCGCAAGGATCGGCGCAGTGGAGATGAGGGCCTTACCCTTTCGGGCTTGCTGATGTTTGGCAAAGTCGAAGCCATTCAGGATGTCGCAGCCTTACCAGGCTTCCAGCTCGACTATCGTGAGCGCTTGGCCGAAGAGGAGAACACTCGCTGGAGCGATCGGCTTACCATCGACGGTACCTGGGAAGCCAATCTCTTTCAGTTTTATCTGCATGTTGCCCAGAAGCTTGCACACGACCCGGCACTCAAGGTGCCTTTCAGCGCCGATCGCCGTGGTGAAAGCGAGGCCCATGAGGCGTTGAAGGAGGCGCTAGTCAATGCCTTGATCCATGCTGAGCACCACGGTCAGGGCGGTATTGTGGTGGATCGCTTCAAGAACCGCTTTGAGTTCTCCAACCCCGGTACGCTATTGCTTTCGCAGGAGCAGCTGATGGAAGGCGGTGTCAGTGAGTGCCGCAACAAGTCATTGCAGCTGATGTTTCAGCTGCTGGGCGTAGGCGATAAGGCGGGTTCCGGCCTCGACAAGATTCGGCGTAGCTGGCATGCACATCTTTGGCAGCCTCCCAGTCTTGGTGAGCGTTTCCGCCCGGATCGGGTCATGCTGTCGCTGCCGCTGATCAGCGTGATGCCCGAAGATGTGATGGAAAGGCTGCAGCAGTATTTTGGCGAGGCCTTTCAGGAGCTCTCTGCTGATGAGGCCCAGACGCTGATCATAGCTGTCCTGGAGCAGCAGGTCACCAATCGCCGCCTGCAGGAGATGCTCACCCTACATCGAGTCGATATAACCCAAATGCTCAGTGGATTGGTAGAGAAAGATATGCTGGTGCCCCACGGCCGTCGCCGGGGGGCCTATTACACGCTCCCCCTGGAGATTCCAGCCGACTTGAAGGTGGAGGCCGGTATACCTCAAAAAGATGCTAGCTCCCCCCACAAGGACACTAGCTCCCCCCACAAGGACACTAGCTCCCCCCACAAGGACACTAGCTCCCCCACAAGGACACTAGCTCTCCCCGCAGTGAGGAGAGTTTCCCGCATAGCGATATCGCTAAAGACATTCAGGCATGGAAAGAGCTACAGCAGATAGCTGCCCCGATTGCAGAAACCAGGCGCGCCCCACCGGAGACGATGCAGATCACGTTACTTCGACTCTGCCGAGGCCGATTTCTTACGCTTGCTCAGCTGTCTGAACTACTCCGACGCTCGCCTAAAAATATAGGTGAGCGCCACATTGCTCCCCTGGTTAAGGCCGGGAAGTTGCAACTTCGCTATCCCAACGTCCCGAATCACAGCCGGCAAGGTTATCGCACGGTAGGGGGTATCACAGAATGACCATGTCCAGGAATATGATCCCCGACACGTTCGTTGGCGTCCCTGGGTGATCCACTCCGCAATGCGCGCCGGCCAGAGCCGCGCGTGAAGCGCTGCTATTGCGGCAGGGACAAAAACCGGCAGTCCTTTACCAGGCTTTCAATCAGTTCGCCCGCCGATATTTCGCGTGCCAGCGGTGCGCCTTGCCCTGCCCAGTGGGCGGAAAACTCAGGGCTGTTGCCGGCCGTGGCGGCGGCGGCCAGGGCTTTTCCCGCGCTGTAGGCAATCGGGTAGTCGGGCAGTGTCGGCGCTTCAGGTCGATCGATGTCGGTGTGCATGCGGTTTATCAGACCTCTGGCGGGGCGGCCCGAGATGACGCTGGTGATTTGCGTATGGTAGCTGCGCTCGCTTTGTAGCGCCCGACGGTAGGCCGCGCCGGCGGCGGATTCGGGGCTGAGAATAAAGGCGGTGCCCAGCTGAGCGCCGGCAGCGCCCAGGTCGAATGCCGCCTCGATGCCCCGGGCATCCATGATGCCGCCGGCCGCAATTACCGGTATGCCGCTGGCGGCGCTGATCAGGCGGGTAAGCGCTAAGCTGCCTATTTGCGGGTCGCCCTTTTCGGGTGCGAAAACACCGCGGTGTCCTCCGGCTTCGGCGCCCTGGGCCACTACGGCATCCACGCCTGCGGTTTCCACCATGCTGGCCTCTTCCGGCGTGGTGGCGCAGCCGAAGGTCACGATACCTGCTGCCTGAAGCGCTTGAATCCATTCCACGGGCGGCAAGCCGAAGTGAAAGCTGACGACAGCGGGTCTTTCTTCCAGGAGCATCTCCAGAGCCTGGTGGTTGTCGTTAAAGCTCGGGTAGGCGGCGCTTAGCCCGGGCGGGACTGACGCCTCGAACTCCTCGAAAAAGGGCTTCAGATAGCCAATCCAGCGGGCCTCTCGAGCCGGATCCCGAGTCGCTTCGCGGTGGCAAAAGACATTGACGTTAAACGGCTTGTGCGTAAGCGATTGGGTCGCGGCGATCATCTCCCGCGCTTGTTCGACCGAGCTTGCGCCGATACCAAGCGACCCCAGCGCCCCGGCGTTGGAGACGGCCGCGGCAAGCGCCGGCGTCGACACGCCGGCCATCGGCGCTTGCACGATGGGATAGCGGATATGGGTGAGACGCGTCAGCGAATTGGCAAAGCTAATGGTATTTCCCCTTGCTTCGTTACCGCGTGGTGTCGTCTTCGGGAAAGCGCAGCGGGTTGAGGCTTTTCTTGACTTCGGTGAGCTGTTCGGCGAGGCGTGGCCCGCGGGTCTTGGCGACGCCCACGGCGAGTACATCGACCAGCACCAGGTGCGCAATCCGCGAGCTCATGGGGGTGTAGATCTCGGTGTCTTCGAAGACATCGACGTACAGCGCCAGGCTGACTTCGGCAGCCAGCGGCGAGTCGGCGGGGCAGAGCCCGATAACGGTGGCGCCGGCTTCGCGTGCCAGCCGTACGCTTGCCACCAGGGCCCGGGTGCGGCCGGTCTGGGAGATGGCGACGACAACATCGCCGGGATTCAGCGTGACCGCCGACATATTCTGCATGTGCGGATCGCTGTAGGCGGAGGTGGATATTTGCAGACGGAAGAACTTGTGCTGGGCATCCACCGCCACGGCGCCTGAGGCGCCAAAGCCGTAAAACTCCACGCGGTTGGCGTTGGCCAGCGCATTGACCGCCTGCCCCAGCGCCTGATTGTCGATGCGGTCGCGCACCGACAGCAGCGTGCCCACGGTTGAGTCAAAAATACTCTGGGAAAACTCGGCAATGGAGTCGCTGTCGTTCATCGAAAACTGGGCAAACTGGCTGCCGGTGGCCAGCATCTGCGCCAGTCGCAGCTTGAAATCCTGAAAGCCGCTACAGCCCAGCGCTCGGCAGAAGCGTACCACCGTGGGTTCGCTGACCTTGGCTTCGGTAGCCAGATCGACAATGCGCATGTGAATGACTTCTTCGGGATTTCTCAGCACAAAGCGGGCAACTTTCTGCTCGGAGCGGCGAAAATGCTCCATGCGGTGTCTCATTTCATCGAACAGGGCGCGGCTCACGGCAGGCTCCTCGGTAGTGGCAGTCGGCTCGATTGGTCGGGTGATCGTGGTTCTCGCCATCTAGGCAACGATTGCGCCGTCAATAACGGGGTCGGCCGTACGCTCTATCGGCCCACGGCCGCAGCGAACGCATCGCCGGAGCGGATTATCGCACGCCCGGCGCGCTTTGCGCAGGTGGATGACTTTCCGGGCATCCCGCGACGTTCTGGCGGTAGCGGCTGCCCGGGCTTCTGTACAGGTTCGCCAACCTGCTGTTTTTCAAACTATCGTTTTTCAGGCTATCGTTTTTAAGGCTATAGTATGAGATAGACAGTATTAGCTGGACAGTATGAGGTGGATACTATGAGTTGGACAGCATGAAGTGAACAGCAAGAAGTCGACAGTATGAGATGAAGTGCCGCGCCGTCAGTCACAGGGGCGTCATGGACGCCACCGGGCGCAGGCATCTGCTTGGTGGAGGAACGTCGATATGCGTAACGTCGAACGCGTCACATCGGTCAAGACTCAGCTGCTGGATATTTTCATGGACATGGAGGTCAGCGAGCACGAAACCCGCCGCCGTGAACTGGCCAGACGCCATCTGCGTGCCCGGCGCGGCATTGAACTGCACCGCGAGTGGCGAACCCTGACAAAAAACATCGCCGAACTGCCCGACCCGCTAGAGCCGCCACAAAACGGCGATTTGCACTGACCCGGCCAGCTGAATCCGGCGTTATTCACAGCCTACTCAGGATATAAAAACGCCCCGCCGGCTGAATGAACCGTCCAACTATTGGGGTCAGTTCATAAGCCGGCGGGGCGTTGTTGTGACGGTTCGCCAAAAACCTAGACTGCGTAGGCCTTGTGGAACACGTCCGGCGTGCGCTCGGCGTCGACGATGCCGCCGCGAATCAGAAAGTCACCGAAGCCTTCGCCGTCGTTACGCTCGGCGGCGTAGCGTTCGAGCATCGGGTCGATCAGCTCTAGAATGGTGGCTTCGTCGATGTTTTCGCGGTAGAGGCGGTTCATGCGTTCGCCGCGCTCGTCGCCGCCGAGGAAGAGGTTGTACTTGCCCAGCGCCTTGCCGGTCAGCGCGATTTCGGCAAGGTATGGCCGCGCACAGCCGTTGGGGCAGCCGGTGACGCGCACGTTGATCGGCGTGTCGGCAAGGCCGTGCTTGTCCATCAGCGCGTCGAGGCTGTCGGTCAGCGACGGCAGGTAGCGCTCGGACTCGGCCATGGCCAGCGCGCAGGTGGGGAAGGCCACGCACGACATGGAGTTACGCGCTAGCGGTGAGATACCGCTGCCGTCTTCCAGCCCGTAGTGGTCCACCAGCGTTTGAATCTCGGCTTTGTGCTCCGGCGCGACGTTGGCGATGATCAGGTTCTGGTTACAGGTAATGCGGAAGTCGCCGGCGTGCACCTTGGCGATTTCGCGCAGCGCGGTGCGCAGCTTGAGCTCGTCGGTGTCGATAACGCGACCGCTGCGAATCGACAGCGTCAGGTGCTGGTTGCCGTTTTCGCCCTCGACCCAGCCGAAGCGGTCGCCGTTGTGGGTGAACACGTAGTCGCGCACCGGCTCCATGGGCGTGCCGTGGTATTCGGCAAAGCGCTCGAGGAACCACTCTACGCCGTGGTCGGCGATGGTGTACTTGAAGCGCGCGTGGGTGCGCTCGGTGCGGCAGCCGTGGTCGCGCTGGATGGCGGCGATGGCTTCGCAGGCGTCGACGATTTGCTCAGCGGGCACGTAGCCGGCGACGTCGGCCAGGCGCGGGTGGGTGGCTTCGTTGCCGTAGGTCATGCCCATGCCGCCGCCCACGCCGACGTTAAAGCCCTTGAGTTCGCCGTCTTCGACAATCGCAATCAGCGCGATGTCGTTGGACAGCACGTCGGCGTCGTTCTCCGGCGGTACCGCCAGCGCAATCTTGAACTTACGCGGCAGGTAGTAGTAGCTGTAGAACGGCTCTTCTTCGGTGCTTTCGTCTTCGCCGCGGGCTTCCACGCGCTCTTCGCCCAGCCAGATCTCGGCGTAGGCTTTGGAGCGCCATTTCAGCCGCTCGCTGATATCGACCGAATAGCGGTGGATATCGGCATGAACCTGCGACTGGTAAGGGTTAACGTTGGCGATGACGTTGCGGTTGACGTCGCCGCAAGCGCCCTTGGTATCCAGCCCCAGCGCGTTGATGGCCTGCATCAGCGGGCGCATCTTGTGCTTGTAAACGCCGTGAAACTGGAACGTTTGGCGCGTGGTCAGCTTCAGGGTGTGGTTGGCGCAGTCGCCGGCGATGTCGTCGATGCCCAGCCACTGCGCAGGCGTCAACACGCCGCCGGGCAGGCGCAGGCGCACCATGAACATGTGCAGCGGCTCCAGGCGCTGGCGGCGGCGTTCGTCGCGCAGGTCGCGGTCGTCCTGGAGGTAGGTGCCGTGGAACTTGGTCAGCTTGTTGTCGCTATCCGCAATCGCGCCGGTGGCCAGATCGTCGAGGCCCTCGGCGATGGTGCCGCGCAGATAGTTGCTTTCGCGCTTGATAATCTCGGCTTCAGGTAAATGGGTACTCATCAGTAAATATCCCGCTGGTAACGTTTCTGGCGGGAGAGCTCCCGCAGGTACTCGGTGGCGTCTTCGAGGTTTTTGCCGCCCTCTTGCATGATCACGTCAAGCAGCGCCTGATGGACGTCCGGCGCCATACGGTCGGCGTCGCCGCAGACGTAAAGGTAGGCGCCGCGATCCAGCCAGCGCCAGACCTCCTCGGCGTTTTCGCGCAGGCGGTCCTGAACGTAGATCTTCTCGCCCTGATCGCGGGAGAAGGCCACGTCGATGCGATCGACCACGCCCTGGCGGCGCCATGCCAGCCACTCGCTCTGATAGAGGAAGTCGGTGTGGAAGTTGCGGTCGCCGAACAGCAGCCAGTTGTTGCCCTCGGCTTCGCGCTCTTCGCGTTCCTGCATAAAGGCGCGGAACGGCGCGATGCCGGTGCCCGGGCCCACCATGATCATGGGGGCGGCGTCGTCTTCGGGCAGGCGGAAGTGCTTGTTGGCCTCGATGTAGACCGGCACCGCGGTGTCGTCGCTGAGACGGTCGGCAAGCCAGGTCGAGGCTACGCCGCCGCGCTCGCGGCCGTCGTTTTCGTAGCGTACGGCGGCGACGGTCAGGTGCACTTCGTCGTCCACGGCGGATTGGCTGGAGGCAATCGAATATAGCCGCGGCGGCAGCTTGCGCAGGGTGTCGATCAGCGTTTGCGCATCGATGCTGTCCACCGGCGAGCCTTCGATCAGGTCGAGCACGTCGCGGCCGTAGAGCCATTCGGTGAGCGCCTTGTTGTCGCTTAAACGCTCGGCCAGTGTCTCATCGCCGGAAAGCGCCGCCCACTTTTCCACCACCGGGCGGGTCAGCAGGGTGATTTCGCGGTGATGCTTGAGCGCCACGGCAAGCGTGGTCTCGATATCGCCGGCGGTAACGGCGGCGTCCGGGTCGAGCTTGAGCGCTTCGATGATCGCGGCGACCAGCGTCGGGTCGTTCTGTGGGTAAAGCCCCAGCGAATCCCCCGGCTGGTAGGCGAGGCCGGCGTCTTCCAGCGACAGTTCGACGTGGCGAGTCTCCTTGCTCGAGCCGCGGCCGTTGAGGCTCTGGTTGTCGAGCACCTCGGCCATGAACGGATAGCGGCGGCTGTAGCTGGCGGTTTCGGCGGCGGGAGCGGTGCCCGCGCCGGTCGCGGTGGGAATCCCCGCGGCGCCGGCTTCGTGCTGCAGCTGTTCGAGCAGGTTGGCGATCCACGCCTCGGCCTCGTCGTCGTAGTCGACGTCGCAGTCGGCGCGTTCCACCAGTGCGGTGCCGCCGAGCCTGGCAAAGGCTTCGTCGAAGTCCTTGCCGGTCTGGCAGTAGTGCTCGTAGCTGGTGTCGCCCAGCGCCAGCACGCCGTACTTGAGGTGCTTGAGCGAGGGCGCCTTGCGGCCGTGGATGAACTCGTGCAGGTCGATGGCGTTATCCGGCGGCTCGCCTTCACCGTGGGTTGAAGTAATCACGGCGACAAACGATTCGCTTTTCAGCTGGCGCGGTTTGAAGTCGGCCATGTCGACCGCCCGGGCGTTAATGCCCAGCGCGTTGGCCTGATCGCCGAGCATTTCGGCCAGCCCTTCACTATTGCCGGTCTGAGAGCCGTAGAGCACGGTCAGCGACGGGCCTTCCTGGCCCGCATCGCCGGCGCCTTGCGCGGCGGTGGCGCTGCCCGTGGTACCGGCGTTGGCTGCCTGATGGCCGGCAATAAAGCCCGCCAGCCAGTCGAGCTGGTTGGGGGCCAGGGTTTCCATCAGGCGGTTGAAGCCGCTGGCCTGTTCGGCTGACAGCGGAGAGTTACTCGGATCGATTTTCATAGCGTGATTTTTATACGACAGGGTCAGCGGGGTTCACTTTTGACGTAACGCTATCACTGCGGGACCGGCGGTTTGTAAAAACATTGATATTGTTTTGTGATATTAACCGGCATATTTTATATATGATATTGTTATATAAGGTCGATAAGACTCCCAGTTTCGAGGAATATGCTTCAAAAACAGTTTATTACCGCCAGAAAAGAACCAACAGCCGTGGCGCCATTTTTATCTATGTGTTTGATAGTTAAATATATGCTGAATGGTTATTAATATTCTGCAGCTTAGTGCTTTATTGTTTTTACGCGCTCATGGCAAGACAGGGCCAGACCGGAACGCCTTCAAACCCGGCGACGTTCCGATCCAGGCACGTTCACAATCAGGCACGTTTACAACAAGGAGAGCCCCATGTCAGCGGAATCACCAGACAGTCGTCATCAGGTCGTTATCATCGGCGGCGGTACGGCGGGTATCACCGTGGCCGCGTCGCTCTTGCGCCGTCGCCCCGGGCTGGATGTGGCTATTGTCGAGCCGGCCGACCGCCACTACTATCAGCCTGCTTTTACCCTGGTCGGTGGCGGCGCCTACGATCTGGCTCGAACCCGCCGGGCGACGCAGTCCGTCGTGCCTCGCAGCGCTACGCTGATCAACAGCGCCGTTCGCACCCTTGATCCCGAGCACAATGCCGTCGAGCTCGACGACGGCCGGCGTCTGGGCTATTCGCAGTTGGTGGTGGCACCGGGCATCAAGCTCGACTGGGGCCGCGTGGCGGGGCTTGAAGCGACGCTGGGCAAAAACGGCGTGTGCAGCAACTACAGCCCCGAGACCGTGGAATACACCTGGCAGTGCCTGCGCGCGTTTACCGGCGGCAACGCCATCTTTACCCAGCCGCCGCCCCCGCTGAAGTGCGCCGGCGCGCCGCAGAAAATTGCCTACCTGGCGGCCGATCACGTCAAACGCCAGGGGCTGGCCGAGAAAACGCAGCTCAAGTTCTACAGCGGCGGCGGGGCGCTGTTCAGCGTGCCGGACTTTGTGCCGCCGCTGGAGCAGGTCGCCCAGCGCCATGGCGTCGAGGTGATGCTGTTGCACGATCTGGTCGCGGTGGACGGCGAGAATAAAGTCGCTACTTTCGAGAGCAAAAACGCCGACGGCGAGACCGCGCGCGTGGAGCAGCCCTTTGACCTGCTCCACGTCACCCCGCACCAGTGCGCGCCGGACTTTGTCGCGCAAAGCCCGCTGGCCAACGCAGGCGGCTGGGTAGAGGTGGATAAAGCCACCACCCAGCACGTGCGCTACCCCAACGTGTTCTCGCTGGGCGACGCCAGCTCTTTGCCTACATCCAAGACCGCTGCGGCGGTGCGCAAGCAGGCGCCGGTAACGGTGCAAAACCTGCTCGCCCAGGCCGATGAAAAAGCTCTCACCGCCGCCTACGACGGCTATACCTCGTGCCCGCTGGTCACCGACTACGGCCGGGTGATGATCGCCGAGTTTGTCTATGACGGCGTGGTAGCGCCGACGCTGCCGCTGAATCCGTTCAGGACATCGCGCTTTTACTGGTGGGTGAAGACGTCATTTCTGCCCGCGTTTTACTGGAAGCACATGCTGGCCGGCCGCGAGCCGGATATCGCCCACCGACCGCGCCGGGCGTCCTGAGCGCAGATGTTGTTTCGCACGATACGAATCAAAAGCTCGCGCGTAAAAAAAGCACCGCGCATGAAAAAGCCCCGACCGCCTGGCAGGCGCGTCGGGGCTTTGGCTTATCGGCTAGCGCTTAAAACAAGCCGACAACGCCGGTAATAAACACCACGACCACGCCAATGGGAGCCACGACGCGGGCAATGACGTTCCAGGCGGTTATGCCGGTGGCAGACAGCCCCAGCTCCTGTTCCACGCTTTGACGATTCAGGCACCAGCCGGCAAAGACGATAGAGCCCAGACCGGTCAGCGGCAGCAGGAACTTCGCCGTCAGCGTGTCGAGGAAGTCAAAGATGTTCAGGCCGAGCAGGCTGATTTCCGACCAGACGTTGAACGACAGCAGCGCCGCTACACCCAGCAGCCATACGCCGCCGCCGCCCAGCAGCGTGACGGTGATGCGGTTCATCGAGGTGCGTTCTTCGAGCATTTCCACCGTGGGTTCCAGCAGTGAAATCGCGGAAGTCAGCGCCGCAAATGTCAGCAGCAGGAAGAACATCAGCCCCAGTACGGTGCCGCCGGCCATGTTGCCGAAGGCTACCGGCAGGGTGACGAAGATCAGCCCCGGCCCTTCACCCGGCGTCAGCCCGTTGGCAAACACGATGGGGAAGATGGCCATGCCCGCGAGCAGGGCAATCACGGTGTCGAGAATGATCACCGTACGCGCGGTACTGATCAGGTTAATATCCTCGCCGAGATAGGAGCCGTAGGCCACCATGATGCCCATGCCCAGCGACAGGGTGAAAAACGCCTGGCCCATGGCGTCCAGCACCACGCCGCCGTCCAGCGCGCTCCAGTCCGGGCTGAACATGAACGCCATGGCTTCGCCGAAGTAGCCGGTGCTGATGCCGTAGCCCGCCAGAATCAGCATCAGGATCACCAGCGCCGGCATCATCGAGCGTACGGCGCCTTCCAGCCCTTTGGTCACGCCGCGTGCCACGATGAAAATCACCAGCGCCATAAAGGCAGTGTGCCAGGCCAGCAGTTCACCCGGGCTGGCCAGCATGCCGTTGAACAGCGCGCCGATGCTGTCCGCATCGCCGCCGTTGAAGGTGCCGGTCACCGTGCCCAGCGTATAGTTGAGCGACCAGCCGCCGATCACGCTGTAAAACGAGAGAATCAGAAAGGCGGCAAGTACCCCGGTGATCCCGATGCCCATCCAGGCACGGGATTTGCCGTTGGCCTGAGCCAGACCGTCCATGGTATCCACGGGGTTTTTCTGCCCCCGCCGACCCATGAGCCATTCAGCGACCAGGATGGGCAACCCGACCAGTGCCACGCAGGCCAGATAGACGAGAACGAAAGCCGCACCGCCGTTTTCGCCGACCATATAGGAAAAGCGCCAGATATTCCCCAGGCCCACGGCCGATCCCGCCGCCGCCAGCACAAAGGTCATGCGTGATGACCACTGCGCATGAGCAAGTTTTGCCATACATCACCTGTGATTGAGTGCGTTATAGTAAAGTTGTTGGATGCGCTACAAGTGCATCGTTTCGGAAGGCCGGGTATACCGGGCACGCAAGGCATTATGCGTTTTCGCTATAGGCCGGCGTTTTATCCGAAAGTGGGGTCAATTTATCTGATCAACGCAGTCTGTGCCAGCCGGGCCACGTTAATAGATGTGTTAAAACATCGTTTTAGCAAAAATCCGCGTAAACCCTCGCCCATTCGTGCGGGGATACAAGCGGGGACTGCGAAGCAGTTCTATTCTGGTGTCTTCTGCCCCTGAACATAGGCTTTAAGCGTCTCGATAGTGGCGCCGCCTGCACTACAGGCGAAATACGACCGCGACCACAGCGCGGCGTTTTTGCTCAAACGCGGGATATGCGTATTCAGGTAACGCACGCGTCGAGACGACGTGGACTTCAAGTTGTTGACCAGTACGCTGATCGACAGCTTCGGCGGATATTCCACGAGCAAATGGACGTGATCTTGCTCGCCATCGAACTCAAGGATGCGGCAGTCGAGCTTTTCACAAGCAGACTCAAACGCCTCCTGAAGCTGGCCGATCATGTAGCCGTCGAACACCTTGCGGCGATACTTCGTTGTGAAGATGAGGTGAACAACCAGCCGCGTGACGCTGTGCCTACCTAGGTCGGTAGTCCTTCTTGGTACACTCACTTGCTTTTCTCCGTTTATACCTTAATTTATAGGCATTGTAGCAGTGAGCACTGACATGCTGAAGGCCATCAAAGTACGTATTTACCCCACCACCGAACAGGCGGATTTACTGAACCGCCAGTTCGGTTCGGTGCGCTTTGTGTACAATACCGGCCTTCGCATCATGTCCCATCGCTATAAGCGTCACGGCCAGTCATTGAATGCCAAACATGACATCAAGAAACTATTGCCCGTGGCGAAAAAGTCTCGAAAGTACGGCTGGTTGAAAAAGGCGGA
>NZ_AMQY01000008.1 GCF_000334215.1 Vreelandella jeotgali Hwa
AAGGCACGGTTGCTTGTTGCCAAAGCGCACGAGCGGGTGGTTAATGCCCGCAAGGATTTCCAGCACAAACTGTCTCGGCAGATCGTTGACGACAACCAAGCGGTGATCGTCGAGACACTGAAAGTCCAAAACATGATGAAAAATGCCAGGCTCGCCAGGCACATTGGCGATGCGTCCTGGCATGCCTTGATCGAAAAGTTGGCATACAAGGCAGAGGAAAAGGGAAAGCACCTGGTCAAAATTGACCAATGGTTTGCCAGTTCCAAAACCTGTCACGCATGCCAGCACAAAATGGATATGATGCCGCTACATCTCCGGTCGTGGGCGTGCCCCACCTGTCATACACGCCATGATCGGGATATTAACGCCGCGCTGAACATCAAGCATCAAGGTATCCAGCAGTTAAAGACGGCAGGGCTGTCCGTCTCTGCCCACTGAGGCTCGCGTAAAGCCGGCACATGGTCGGTAGCAGCCGTTGAAGTGGGAAGCCCCGTCCGTGGCGCGTTAGCGCTTGGGGCGGGGAGCAGTCACCGGCTATTCACAGTTGAGCCATAGGTTGTCCCCGATGTTATCCACAGCTGTTTTTCGCCAGGCGACGCTTCTACTAGCGGTTTGATGGGGTTGTGTCAATGAGGCAGCATGCCGCGCTTTTTCGCCCCTGGGGCGTGAGAGCCCCGTGTGACCCGCGTTTCCGCCGAGGGTCGGCAAGCGCACCGCACAGCGGAGAAGCCGAAGGCCAGCGGAGGCGGCACGCGTCTCGCAGCGGGGTGATGGGCGTGCGCAAGAGGTTATCAACAAAAAGTCACGGCGATAACAAGTTGTGGATAAGTTGGTTTTCAGCGGCTGTCATTCAGCAAGGGGTCATCCCTGATCCTTGAGCCGCTCTTGATCAATGAGCCGTTAACCATCACAAGTCGCCAACCATCAATAGCTTGCAAGGAGACGCCATGTTCAGCCCTGTAACGCTGGCCGGTGTGGTAGCCGGTGGTGCCCTGGGCGGGGCACTACGCGCTTATGCCACCCGCGCCGGTGCGCGCCACCTGGGCGCGCAGCTGCCCTGGGGGACGCTGGCGGCCAACTACCTGGCCGCGCTGGCGCTGGGCGCGTTGACCGCTGCTGCTGCCTTGAACCATACGTCCGGGCTGCTGCTGGCCTTTGTAGCGACCGGAGCGCTGGGCGGGTTGTCCACGGTGTCGTCGCTGGCCCAGCAGACTCTGGGGCTTTGGCAGGAGGCGCGGCAGGCTGCCGCCGCGGTGTATCTCGGCCTCAGCGTGAGCGGCGGCGCGGCGCTTGCGGCACTAGGCTATTGGCTGGCCGGCGGGGTGGCGGGATGAGCAAGCTGCGTTTTTATCTGGCCGTGGCCGCCGGCAGCGGCCTGGGTGCCGGGGCGCGCTACCTGGTGGCGCTGGCAGCGGCCGGCGTGGTTGGCTCGGCCTTTTGGCTGCCCACGCTGGCTATCAACTTCGCCGGTGCGGCGCTGATAACCGGCTACTCGACCCGTGCGGCGCAAGACCCCGACGGCCGGCTGGCACGCTGGCACGGCTTCTGGACCACCGGGTTTTGCGGCGGCTTTACCACGTTCTCGCTGTTCAGCGTTGAGGCGGTCATGCTGTGGCAGCGTGGGCAGCCGGTGCTGGCGGTCGGCTATATAGCGCTGAGTGTGATCGGCTGGATGGTGGCCGCGCGCTTCGGGCAGCGGCTTGCGACCCTGATGCCTGGCGCCTCCGAAAAAAAACCATAACACAAGGATTCTGCATGTCGGACTCGTTGAAAGTGCTGGTGCTGCACGGCCCCAACCTGAACCTGCTGGGGACCCGCCAGCCCGATATCTATGGCCGTGAGACCCTGGCGGACATCAACGCCGCGTTGACGCGCCGCGCCGACGCGGCGGGCGTGACGCTTGACCACCAGCAAAGCAACCACGAGGGTGAGCTGATCGACGCCATTCAGGCGGCGCGCACCGACGGCACGGCCGCCATCATCATCAACCCCGCCGCCTATACGCATACTTCGGTGGCGATTCTTGACGCGCTCAATGCCTTCGACGGCACGGTGATCGAGGTGCATCTATCCAATGTCCACAAGCGCGAGGCGTTCCGCCAGCATTCCTATGTGTCATTGCGCGCCGACGGAGTGATCGCGGGGCTGGGCAGTCAGGGCTACCACGCGGCGCTGGACGCCGTGGTGGCCGCCCGGGCAGGTTAACCACCGCGCAGCGCGGCGGTATCGTTCAACGCGTGGCGCAGCTGGCCGGCCAGGCTGTCCAGCGAGGGGATGTCCTCGCCGGGCGGCAGGTTGGCCAGTGCCTGGGTGATGCCGTCGGGGTCGCGATGGAGCCGGCGCAGTGCTCCCAGCAGCTGCCGGGCGGCGCGCTGCTCCACATCGTTAAGCCTGGCGTCCTGCAATAACGTGCGCAGATGAATCACGCTGTCGGCCAGGTTCAATATCCCCAGCGTACCGGCGTGGCTGGCGCCGCCGGCTGCCTGCGCCCGGCCCACGTGGAGCATCAGGCGCAGCAGGCGGCGATACATGCGGCCGTGCCAGCGTGCATCGGGCGGCTGGCCGTCCGACCGGCCGCACAGGCGTTCGATATCGCGCAGCATCAATCGCGCCAGGTGGGCGGCGCGGCGCGTCGGGTCCCGGGGCAGCAGCCGATAGGCAAGCGCCACCAGGGCGATGCTGGCAATCAGCGAGCCGGCGTCCAGCAATACGCTGCCGGGTAGCGTCGGGGCGTCGATGAACGGCTGGCTGGCGAGCATGAAGCACATGTTGCCATCCAGTGCGGGGATGCCGGTTTTGCTGCTGGCCCGGGCCAGACCACCGAACAGCATGAAGGGCGCCAGCAGCAGCACGATATCGCCGAGCCCCTCGGCGTGCGGCATCAATCCGATGCGGAACGCCGCGGCCAGGCTGACCCCGACGATGATGCCCTGCAACATGCGCGGTGCCAGTAACTGCGGCATGTCCATGCTCGACAGCACCATGGTGAAGGTGCAAAGCCCCATCGCCGGCAGCCAGGCGTTGCTCCAGCCCGAATAGCCCACCAGCAGCCCGGCGAGCAGAGTGACCACGCCACCCGCAGCGCCGGCAATCAGCGCCGAGGGGATGTCCCGGCGCGTGGGCAGGGTGATCGGGTCCGGCAGGTGGCGCCGGGCGCTGCGCTGTTCTCGCCAGGCGTGTCCTGCGGTTTCCGCCTGTGCCAGCTGGCCGAGCAGCCGCGCCAGCCGGGGAGAGAAGATCTCGGCCTGTTGGGCGGCGTCGTGCAGTGCGTCGCTGGCGCTACCTTGCCGGGCGGGCTGGTCGAGCTGCCGGGCAGCGCGGTTCAGGGCGTCGCCGAGCGCCTTCGGCATGGGTTGCCGAGCATCCAGGCGGGCCATGGCCAGCAGGCTCAAGGTGGCGGCGACAAAGCCGCCGCTGACCAGCGCTCCCGACGAGCGCCGCAGCGGTCCGGCATGATCGGGGTCGAGCTGCTGCTCCAGCCGGGTCAGCGTCAGCAGCAGCTCGTTGTCGGCCGGTGGCGCATCGCCTTGGGGGGAGTCCTGGAAATCGTTTCGCGCCAGCTGTCGGAGGGCGTCGCCGCTGAGACCGCGCACGCGATCGAGCAGTTCGCGCCGGGGCGGGGCCGGCAGCAGAACCATGCCCATGGCCATGACGCAGATAACGCCGATCAGCGTGCAGATGACGCGCGCCAGGGCGATGGCAGCGCCGCCGGTGCCGGCGGCCAGGCTGGGCAGCAGCACCACGCTGGCGGTAAGCCCGGCCATGAGCGCGGCATAGCCGAATGCGGCTCGAGTCAGGTGGGTCAACGCTGCACAGCCGCCGGCCCAGGCGGCCAGCAGCATCAGCGCCAGCGGCAGGGGCAGAGGTGCTGCCAGCAGGGCAAAGCCCACGGCGGCACCCGCCAGCGTGCCGACCAGGCGGTAAACGCCGCGCTCCAGCAGCAGCCCGCGCGAGGGCTGAGCCACGATCCAGACCGCCATCGGCGCCCAGAAAGCGTTGGGCAGATGGAACAGCGAGGCAATGGCAAAGGAAGTCAACGCCATGGCGGCGGTACTGGCGCCAAACACGGCGGTTTTGCGGCTCAGGCCCAGCGCCCGGGCAGCACGCGGCATGACAGATAGGGTCATATCAATGAAAGCAGGACGGGTGACGTAAAAAAGGGCGCCGTTAGGCGCCCTGATGATGACGATAGTAGCCATGTTATCACGGCACGGCCGCTATCAGGCGCTCTTCCTGTGTTTGCCCCGGTTCTTGCCTTTGGCGGCGTCGTCCGCCTGGTCGCTGTCAGGCTGGGGCAGCGACGGCAGCGACTTGGCCAGCATTTCCACGCTGTGTCGGTAGTAGAGCTGGCTCTTGTTGTGCTCGCCCAGGCTGGCATAGAGCCGCGCCAGCTCGGCGCAGACCACGCCGTTGGGGCGCTGACGCTGACTGGCCTCGAAGTATTCCTGCGCTTTGGTCCAGGCGCCGGTGCGCAGCGACAGCCGCCCGCAGGCCAGCAGCAGCTCGGGGTCGTTGGGCCGCTCCTTGAGCCAGCCTTCGGCCTTGGCCAGCTGGCGGCGGGTGTCCACGTTGAGCATGCCGTAGCGCTTCACCAGCCGCGCATCCCAGTGGTAATCCAGCGAATGGCTGAGCAGGCGTTCGGCGATGGTATTTTCATCGGCCTGGATCAGCGCTTCGGCGTAGAGCACGATCAGCTCGGTGTTGGCCCGGAGGTAGTCGGGCATGTCGGCCCAGAGGCTGCGCACGCGTTCGATATCGCCGGGGTTTTTAGCCTCGAAGATAATCAGCTCGCGGTAGGCGCGGGTTTCCAGCTGTTCGCGCTCGGCAGCGGAGATCAGCTTCTGCGCGGCCAGACGCGGAATCAGGCGGCGCAGGCCGTCCCAGTCGTTGACGCTCAGGTGCACCTGCTTGAGCAGCTTGAGCACCTGGGGATGATTGGCGAGCTTCTTGTCCAGGCGGTTGAGGATGGCCAGCGCCTCTTCGGGCTGCTGGCGGTCGATCATCAGCTGTGCCTGCATCAGGCCGATGGCGGCATCGGCGCCGTCGGTGGACAGCTGCGCCTGGTTCAGATGCCGTTGCGACTGGTCATAGCGCCCCTGGTAGTGCGCCGCGAGCGCCGCCGAGAGGTGGTTGACCAGCGGCGTGCTGGAGTCGTCGGCCGAGTGGGCGAGGGTTTTCTCGGCTTTTTTCCAGCGACCTTCGGTGAGCGAGACCAGCCCGCGCACGGTACGCTTCATGGCCCGGCGGTTGCGCGCCCGGCCGTTCCAGCGGCGAAAGCGGCCTACCGGGCGCAGCAGGCCGGTCAGCAGGCGCAGGACGAAGTGCAGCACGACAAAGGCGACAAACAGCAGCACCAGGCCAAACCAGAACGAGGTTTGCACCGAGGTATCGCCCACGCGCACCAGCCAGTAGCCGGGCACCGACATCATCAGATGCCCGAACAGCGCGCCGAGCGCGAGCCCGGCAACGATCAGTAATACGAGCTTTCTCATGCCCCACCTCCGCTTTCGCGGCGCGCTTCAAACCGCTTGTCGATAAACTCGGCCAGCGCCTGCTGAGAGCCGCTGATATCAGGCAGCTCGGGCTTGATGGAGGTCTGCTTGAGCTCTTCCAGACGGCTGATCACGCCCTGGGTATCGGGGCGGTCGGTATCGTAATAGCCGTTGATGAGTTCCAGCGCGTCGTCGATGCTGCCCTCGAAAAGGGTCTGTTCCTGCTTGAGCAGCGCCAGCTGGGCCTGTTCCATCATCAGCCGCAGGCTTTGCCCCAGGTAGGCTTCCTGCTCGGGCGTGACCAGCGTTTCCAGGCCTTCATCATGCTGACGGACAACCACCAGGTCCTTGAGCTCCTCGCCGAAGCGGGCGAGCTGACGCGGGAAGGGCCCCTCGGGCGCTTCGTCCATGTCCGATTCGGCTTTTTGCGCTTCGACATCCTGGTCGAGGTGCAGGCTGCGGATGCGTTCCTGCTGGGCATCCAGCGCCAGGTAAAGCCCGGTGCGGTCCACGTTGGGCACGGCGTCCAGGCGGGAAATTTCGTCGGCAATCCGACGGCGTACCGGGGTCAGCGCCGGGTTGTCGGCGTCTTCCAGACGCTGGTCGGCCGAATTCAGCAGCGCCGCGGCGCCCTGAACGTCGCCTTCAAACTGCAGGCGCTGGTTGGCCAGCCGCAGCAGGTAAGCGGCCTCGGCGTGGAGCCAGTCGCGCTCGTCGGTGTCCTGTTCCTGCGAGAGCTGGGTGAGCACCTTATCGAGGGTCTTGTCCATGCTCTGGCGGTAGTCGGAAAACTCGCTACGCAGCGATCCCAGGGTGTTGTCGAGCTTCTGGCTGCGCTTCTTCTCGCCGCTTTCCAGGCGCGAGGCCAGGTCGTCAACGCGCTGCTTCGAGGCGCTGCCCACGGCTTCTTCCGCTACCGAATCGAGGCGCTGCTGCTGGCTTTGCAGCCGCTGCCAGCCCTGCCAGGCAAGAAACGCCAGCGCGGCCGCGACGATCAACACCAGCAGGATAGCCAGCAGTCCGGCCTTGCTGCCGCCCGCCGCTTTGGCGTTTTGCGGCGGCTGACCGCCACCGCCGCCGCCGGTGTTGCGACTATCGTTGCGGTTATTGTCGCCGGGCTTTTTATCCTCGGGCTTTGGGTCGCCGGAATCCTTGTTGCTGGAGTTTTTGTTGCCAGTGTTTTTATGGCCGGAGTCTTTGTTGCCAGAGCTTTTATCGCCGGGCCTGGGGTCATTGCCCGCTTTCTGACGGTCCGCCTTGTCGTCGGCCTTTTTGTCTTGGTCTTTTTGCGTCTGGACCTTTTGGGCATTGTGCCTGTTGTTGCCCTTGCCTTTGCCACCCTTGTGGCGGGCCTTGTTCGATGGCGCGTCGGACGCGGCCGCGGTGTCATCGGGCGTGGTGCCTTGCGTGACGTCGTTGCGCTTGGCGTCGTCCGCCTTGGGCGCCTCGTCCTGATCATGGGAGTGTTGGTTCATGTGTCACTAGCCTTTGTTAAATTCCTTGATCGACATCGGCGCCCGGTGGAGAGCCAACGCGCGCGAGCGCGGCGGTCAGGGCGGGCGGTGTAGCCCCTGACGCCACGATGGTGGCCGTAAAGCCCAGCGTGCCAGCCAGTGTAGCCAATCGTTGGCTGGAAACGATTAGCGGTTGGTGCAAGGCGGCCAGGTCGCACCATTTTGCCAGATGTTGCAGCATTTCGCCGCTGGTGACGATCAACGCCCGGTAACGGCCGTGGTGAAGCCGCTCGCGCGATGCCCGGGGCGGCGGCTGGTATTCGCGGCGGTAGATTTCGCTGCGGGTGACCCGGGCGCCGCGTTCCTGCAGGGTTTGGGTCATCAGCAGACGGCCGCCTTCGCCGGCGACCAGCAGGATCCTTTCCGGCATGCCGTGGCCGCTGCCGCCCGGGTGACGCAGCGAGGGTAGCGTCAGCAATGCCTCGGTGGTGTCCTCGGCGGCGTCTTCCGGTGGCGTGCGTACGCGCACGCCAAGCCGCTGGTGCAGCACCTCGGCGGTGGCCATGCCGACGCTGTAATAGGCGATCCCCACGGGCAGCTGCGGCCAGTAGCGGTCCAGGGCATCGGCCAGGCAGTGGGCGGCAAAGGGGCTGACCACGATGATTTTGGCGTACTGGTCGATATCCATCCAGCAGCTGCGCTGTTCGGGCGTCTCGGTGAGCGGTATGAGCTGCATGACCGGCAGCTTCTCGACCGCGTGGCCGCTGTGGCGCAGGGCATCGGCGAGCGCATCACCGCGCTCGCCGGGACGGGTGACCAGTACCGGCTGCATGCCTACTGGCGGCCGTAAACGTCGGCGAGAATGTCGCCGGCGCCCTGGTCGAGCAGCTCGTCAGCGATGCGAATGCCCAGCGCCTCGGGCTCGTGCATGGAGCCCCTGCCTTCGGCGCGCAGCACTTCGGTGCCTTCCGGGTTGCCCACCAGGCCGCGCAGCCAGAGGGTTTCGTTATCCCGGTCGAGGATTGCATGGCCGCCGATGGGGACCTGGCAGCCGCCTTCCAGGCGGGTGTTCATGGCGCGTTCGGCGCGGACCCGGGTGGCGGTGTCGGCATCGTCGAGCGGTGTGAGCAGGCCAATCATTTCCGGATCGTGCAGGCGGCATTCGATGCCCAGCGCTCCCTGGCCGCAGGCGGGCAGAGAAACTTCCGGCGGCAGCGCCCTGGTGATGCGGTCCTCAAGCCCCAGGCGCTTGAGGCCCGAGGTGGCGAGAATGATGGCGTCAAATTCGCCGTCGTCGAGCTTGCCCAGGCGCGTCTGGACGTTGCCGCGCAGGTTGAGAATCTCCAGATCCGGCCGCGCTTCGCGCAGCTGCAGCCCCCGGCGCAGGCTGGCGGTGCCCACTTTGGCGCCTTCGGGCAGGTCGTCCACGTCCCGGTAGTGGTTGGAAACGAAGGCGTCGGTGGGGTCGGAGCCGTCGAGAATCACCGACAGCCCCAGCCCCTCGGGGAAGCTCATGGGCACGTCCTTCATCGAGTGCACGGCAATGTCGGCGCGGCCGTCGAGCATGGCTTCTTCCAGCTCCTTGACGAACAGCCCCTTGCCGCCAATCTTGGCCAGCGGCGTATCGATGATCTTGTCGCCCTTGGTGGAAATGGCCACCAGCTCGACGTCCAGCTCGGGGTGGGTGGTCATCAAGCGCTCACGCACATGCTCGGCCTGCCACATGGCCAGTTGGCTTTTGCGCGTGGCGATACGCAACTTGTTAAAGGATGGCACGTTATTCTCCCCAGGGTCGCTAAACGACCGTATAAAAGACAATGGAACCCATCATAAAGCACCTGAGCAGCCAGGAAAAATCGCGCCCCGGGGCGTGCCGCAGGCCCCGGCGACTCTGGTACACTTTTGCCCATCGGTACATTCTGCTTTTTATCTTCGCATAACATCCTTGACCTTGTGCCATGCGCCCGGCGTTTTGTCGCATGGCGGCGTTACCCGCGTCCGGGCCTGCGATGCCAACTGCATACCTGAGGGACTTTTGCCATGAGCCAAGCCACCAACCAGTCCTGGGGCGGCCGCTTCAGCGAGCCAACCGATGCCTTTGTCGAGCGCTTTACCGCGTCCGTTGACTTTGATCAGCGCCTGGCGCAGCAGGACATCCAGGGCTCCATTGCCCATGCGACCATGCTGGCGCGGATTGGCGTTCTGAGTCGCGATGAGTGCGATACCATCGTCAACGGGCTTAACGACATTCGCGGCGAGATCGAGCGCGGCGAGTTTGACTGGTCGGTGCCGCTGGAAGACGTGCACATGAACATCGAGGCGCGCCTGACGGAAAAGATCGGGGTGACCGGCAAAAAGCTGCACACCGGGCGCTCGCGCAACGACCAGGTGGCCACCGATATCCGCCTCTTCCTGCGCGACGCCGTGGACGCCGTGGAAGCCGAGCTGATCCGCCTGCGCGAGGGCATGGTAGCGCTGGCAGCGCGAGAGGCGGATACCATCATGCCGGGCTTTACCCACCTGCAAACCGCCCAGCCGGTGACGTTTGGCCATCATCTGCTGGCGTGGCAGGAAATGCTCGCCCGGGATCACGACCGCCTGCTGGATTGCCGCCGGCGGATGAACGTGCTGCCGCTGGGCGCGGCGGCGCTGGCGGGCACCACCTATCCCATTGACCGCCATGTCACGTCCGATCTGCTGGGCTTTGACCGCCCGGCGGAGAACTCGCTGGACGCGGTAAGCGATCGCGATTTCGCCATCGAATTCACCGGCTTCGCCAGCCTCCTGCTGATGCACATGTCGCGGATGAGCGAGGAGCTGGTGCTGTGGAGTAGCGCGCAGTTTGACTTCATCGACCTGCCCGACCGCTTCTGCACCGGGTCGTCGATCATGCCACAGAAGAAAAACCCCGATGTGCCCGAGCTGGTGCGCGGCAAGACCGGGCGGGTCTACGGCCACCTGATGAGTCTGCTGACGCTGATGAAGTCCCAGCCGCTGGCCTACAACAAGGATAACCAGGAAGACAAGGAGCCGCTGTTCGATACCGTGACCACGGTGCTCGACAGCCTCAAGGCCTTTGCCGACATGGTGCCGGCCATCGAGCCCAAAAAGGCCCACATGTTCGAGGCCGCGCGCCAGGGCTTCTCCACGGCGACGGACCTGGCCGACTACCTGGTGCGCAAGGGGCTGGCCTTCCGCGACGCCCACGATGTGGTCGGCCAGTCGGTGGCCTACGGCCTGCAGCAGGAAAAGGACCTCTCCGAGATGACGCTCGACGAGCTCCAGCGCTTTTCCGGCGCGATCGAGCCGGATGTCTTTGATGTGCTGACGCTGGAAGGTTCTGTCGCCGCGCGCAATCATATCGGTGGCACCGCGCCCGACCAGGTGCGCGCGGCGGCCGGCCGGGCGCAGGCGACGCTGGCCGATATCCGGGCCAATACATGAGGCAGCGCCGGCGAAACCTGATCGCAATGCTGCTGGCCGGGCTGTTGCTCGCCGGTCTGCTGGCCGGCTGCGGTCAGAAAGGGCCGCTTTATCACCCGGATGCCGACCGCACAGCCGAGCAGACCGACACCGGCGGCTGAATGCGGCCGCCGGGCGCCGTTACACAACACGCCGGCCGCCAGCGGCCGGTGCCAATGAGGAACGCATGGATTTTTTCAACCACCGCGACGGCGAGCTGTTTGCCGAGGAGGTGCCGCTGACGCGTATTGCCGCGGATGTCGGTACGCCCTGCTACGTCTATTCCCGGGCCACGTTCGAGCGTCACTTCCGCGCCTATAGCGAGGCGCTGGGCGAGCATCCGCACCTGATCTGCTATGCCGTCAAGGCCAACGCCAACCTGGCCGTGCTGGGGCTGCTGGCGCGCCTTGGCGCGGGCTTCGATATTGTTTCCGTGGGCGAGCTGGAGCGCGTGCTCGCTGCCGGCGGCGACCCGGCGCGGGTGGTGTTTTCCGGGGTGGCCAAGCAGGCCGGCGAGCTCCGGCGGGCGCTGGAAGTGGGTATCAAGTGCTTCAACGTCGAATCCCGCGCGGAGCTCGAACGGCTCGACGCCGTCGCGGGGGAGCTGGGCGTCGTGGCGCCGGTATCCCTGCGGGTCAATCCCGACGTCGACGCGGGCACCCACCCGTATATTTCCACCGGGCTCAAGGACAACAAGTTCGGCATTGCCATCGACGATGCGCTGGATGTCTACGCCCTGGCGGCCGAGCTGCCAAACCTCGGCGTGGTCGGGCTGGACTGTCACATCGGCTCGCAGCTGACCGAAACCGCGCCGTTTCTCGACGCTTTGGAGCGCCTGCTCGCGCTAATGGACAAGCTGCGCGAACGCGGCGTGACCATCCAGCATCTGGATCTGGGCGGCGGCCTGGGCGTGCCCTACCGCGACGAAACGCCGCCGCACCCGTTTGATTATGCCCGACAGCTGCTGGCGCGCCTGTCGCGCTGGGAAGGCGCGGAAGATCTGACGCTGCTGTTTGAACCCGGGCGCTCGATTGCCGCCAACGCCGGCGTGCTGCTGACCCGGGTCGAGTTCCTGAAACCCGGTGAGAGCAAGAACTTTGCCATCGTCGACGCGGCGATGAACGACTTGATTCGCCCCGCGCTGTATCAGGCGTGGCAGGCCATCTTGCCGGTGGATACCCGGCAGGCGCGTGAGGCGGCGGTGTACGATGTGGTCGGCCCGGTGTGCGAGACCGGCGACTTTCTGGGTGAGGGGCGCGAACTGGCGATTGCCGCCGGCGATCTGCTGGCCGTGCGTTCCGCCGGCGCCTACGGCTTTGTCATGGCCTCGAATTACAACAGCCGCCCGCGTCCGCCGGAAGTTATGGTCGATGGCGACAGCTGCCACCTGGTGCGCCGGCGCGAAACCGTCGCCGACCTCTGGGCCGGCGAAGCGCTGCTGCCCGATGACCGGGCCCGTTCGGGAGCGCAGCGCTGATGCTTTTGCACTTCACCAAGATGCACGGTCTGGGCAACGACTTCATGATGATCGACCGGGTCAGCCAGCGGGTGCACGTGCACGCCGACCAGGTGCGCGCCCTGGCCGATCGCCGTCTGGGGGTCGGCTTTGACCAGCTGCTGGTGGTCGAGCCGCCCCGGGACCCGGACATGGATTTTCGCTACCGCATCTACAACGCCGACGGCGGCGAGGTGGAAAACTGCGGCAACGGCGCGCGCTGTTTTGCCCGTTTTGTCCGCGACCAGCGGTTGACCCACAAGCGCAACATCCGCGTGGAAACCGCCGGCGGGCCGCTGACGCTGACGGTTCAGCACGACGGCCAGGTGCGCGTGGACATGGGGCGGCCGCGCTTTACGCCCTCGGCGCTGCCGTTTGACGCCGAAGGCGACCGCCCGCTGCACGAGCTGGACCTGGGCGACGAGACCCTGGCCATCGGCGTGGTCTCAATGGGCAACCCCCACGCGGTGCTGCAGGTAGAAGAGGTGCAACAGGCGCCGGTGGAGCGGCTGGGGCCGCTGATCGAAGCGCACCCGCGTTTTGCCCACCAGGTCAATGCCGGCTTTATGGAAGTGGTTTCGCCCGGCCATATTCGCCTGCGGGTCTTCGAGCGCGGCAGCGGCGAGACCCTGGCCTGCGGCACCGGCGCCTGTGCCGCCGTGGCCACGGGTATCCGCCAGGGGTTGTTGAAAAACCCGGTCAGGGTTTCACTGCCCGGCGGCGAGCTGACCATCGAATGGCCCGGCCCCGAAGCGCCGCTGGTGATGGTCGGCCCGGCCGAGCGCGTGTTTGACGGCCGTGTGGCGCTCGGGCGCTGAGTCGGCACCGAACCCAACGCTCAAGGAGAATGGCGATGACCGAGGCCCCCGAACCCCGCAAGACTCTCGATCCCGATCAGGTGGCGTTCTGGCTGGCGCGCCATCCCGACTTTTTTGTCGGCCGCGAAGGGCTGCTGCAACAGCTGAAAGTGCCGCATCCGCATACCGAGGGGGCGGTATCGCTGCTGGAACGGCTGGTGCTGGATCTGCGCAGCCGCGCCGAAATGGCCGAAAGCCATCTGGATCACCTGCTGGGCACCGCCCGCCACAGCGAAGCCCAGTACCGCAAGCTGCGCGATACGCTGCTGGCGCTGCTGGAAGCGCCCGATCGTGACGCCCTGGCGCAGGCGCTGGCCACGCAGATGAGCGAGCGGTTTGCGACACCCGCGGTTGCGCTGTGGTGCGCGCCGGAGCTCAGCAATGACGAGGCCGCGCCGCCCCAGCCGCCGCGCCAGGTACTCGGCCACCACGCCGGCGCACGCCTGGCCGCGCTGCTGGACGGGCGCACCAGCCGCTGCGCCAAACTGGGCCTGAGCGACTGGAAGACCCTGCTGCCCCATGTGCCGGTGCCGACCAGGCCCGGTTCCTGCGCGGTGACGCGGCTGGTCGCGGGAGAGTCGCCGGGCTACCTGCTGCTGGCCAGCACCGATCCCGATCAGTACCGCGCCAGCATGGATACCCAGTTCACCGAGTATCTGGGCGACGTCGTAGCCCGGCTATTGCTGCGGCTGGCGCCCCATGCGTAAGAGTCGCGCCGGCCTGGCTGAACAGGTGGCGGCGTTTCTGGCCGCGCTGGGGCAGCACGCCAGCTCCGCCACCGTGGCCGCCTATCGTCGCGACCTGGCGGCCTTCGAGGCTTTTGCCGCCCGCCGGGACGTTGACGACGTCGGCGATATCGACACCCTGCTGGCTCGGGGGTTTTTATCCGCCGAGCGCAGCCGCGGGCTGGCCCCGCGCAGCCTGGCCCGCCGCCGCGCGGCGCTGTCGCGGTTCTGCGACGAAGCCGTGGCCGCCGGTCGGCTGGCCGACAACCCGGTGGCGCCGCTGCGCACTCCCAAACAGCCCGATCACCTGCCGCGCCCGGTGGATATCGATGTGCTGTCGCGCTTTCTGGATACGCCCCATGACGATACCCCGCTGGCGCGGCGCGACCAGGCCATGCTGGAAATGTTCTATACCGCCGGCCTGCGCCTGGCCGAACTCGCCTCGCTGGATGTGAATGACGTCCGGGCCGGCCGGGTGCGGGTCATCGGCAAGGGCGGCAAGCCACGCCAGCTGCCGGTGGGCCGTCGTGCAATCGATGCCCTGGCGGCCTGGCACAAGGTACGCGGCGGGCTGGCCGACCGGCACACCACGGCGCTGTTTGTCGGCCGGCGCGGCGCCCGCCTGGGGCATCGGGCGATTCAAAAACGCCTGGCGAAGCTGGCGCTGGAACGCGGGCTGCCCGAGCACCTGCACCCGCACCGGCTGCGCCATTCCTTTGCCAGCCATCTGCTCGAATCCAGCCAGGATTTGCGCGCGGTGCAGGAGCTGCTGGGCCACGCCAACCTGTCGACCACCCAGGTCTATACCCGGCTGGACTGGCAGCATCTGGCCGACAGCTACGATGCCGCCCACCCCCGCGCTCGGCGCCGCGAAACGGAGTAAGCGTCATGCACCGGCTGCACGCCATCACCTTCGACCTGGACGACACGCTGTGGGACAACGACGGCGTCATGGAGCTCACCGAACACGGCCACTACCGCTGGCTACACGCGGCGCTGGCGGCCCACTATGCGCCGGAGCAAACGTCGCGGCTGCTGGAACTGGGCCATGCCGACGGCCTGGCCGACTACGTCGAGCGCCGCCTGCGTCTGGCCCGGGAAGTGCCCGAGCGCCGGGGGGATTTTACCTGGCTGCGCCTGCGCGCCCTGGAAGAACAGCTGCAGGCTGTCGGCTTTAACCGCGCGGAGGCCGTGGTCTGGGCCGAGGCGGCGATGGAAGAGTTTCACCGCCTGCGCCTGAACGTAACGCCCCACCCGGAGGCCGACTCGCTACTCGCAACGCTGGGGCAGCGCTACCGTCTGGCGGCGATTACCAACGGCAATATCCAGCTGGCGCGCCAGCCGCTGGCGCACCACTTCCCCGTGGCCATCGCCGCCGGCGAGCTTTTTACCCCCAAGCCCGATCCCCGCGCGTTTCTCACGACGCTTGAGCGCCTTGACGCCGCTCCGCAGCGCGCCATGCACGTCGGCGATTCCTGGGCGGAAGATATCCTCCCCGCTAACTGGCTGGGCATGCACGCCGCCTGGGTGTCGAGCGAGCACGACCGGCCGCTGCCCGCCGGCGTTCAGCGCATCGCCCACGTCAGAGAGCTGCCCGAGCTGCTTGAGTGGCTGGAGCGCCGGCGTTAGCACGTTGCGTTAACGCGGCGATCTCACAGTTGATGATGTTCCCGGCTCACATGCGCAAACGAATGCCTTGAGGTGTCACGGCGGGTTGTCAGCGCCCGCTGAATCGCCCGGCAGCGCCTCGCGGAAGTAGTCGCGAATGCGGTCGTGGGTGCGCGCGTACCAGGTTTCGTCCTTGGTAATGGCGTGTTTGGCATTCAGCGGGTGGGTGGGAATGTGCAGGCGCATGTCCACGCCGCTGTCGGGGTGGTTGCTGACCTGGCGGGTCGCCGAGCGGCGCGACGGGCCGTAGGGAATGATCTGGGCGAAGGCGGTCTGGCGCTCGGTGGCGGTGGCAAAGCCAATGAACCGGCGGGCGCTTTCGGCCTGCTCGGCGCCCCTGGGTATCACCCAGGTTTCGTGTTCCTGTACCTGGCCGTCCCAGAGAATCTCGATGGGCAGGTCGCGGTCGACCATGGCGTCAAAGAAGCGCCCGTTATACCCCGAGGCCATGACTACCTTGTTTTCCGCCAGCAGACGGACCGGAGCGTCGCCGCCTTCCCACCATTGCAGGTCTTCGAGGTTTTTGAGGCGTTTCAGCGCCAGCGACAGCCCGCGGCGCGTGCTCAGCAGGCGGTAGATTTCCTGTTCGGGGACGCCGTAGGAAAGCAGCGCCCACTCCAGGTTGACCGCCGGGTCGCGCTGCAGCGCGCGGGGGCCGGGAAAGCGCTGCTGATCGAACAGGTCGGCGATCTCGGTCGGCCGCTGCCCGGGAAAAGCGTCGCGGCGGTAGGCGACGACGGTGGCGAACACCGAGTGGGTGATGGCGCAGCGGCTCAGGGCGCCGTCGATAAAGTCGCGTTTGGCCGGCGTGCCCTGCGGCGAGGGCGTGAGGATCTCCGCCGACAGCGGCTGCAGTAGGCCGTCGGCGCAGCCGGTTCGGGCGCGGCTGCGGCGCATGTCGATGACGTCCCAGGGCACATCGCCGCGGTTCACGGCCTGGCGCAGCTGCGCCAGCGAGCCGTTATAGCGATGCACCCTGACGGGAATGCCGGTGGCCTGGGTAAAGGGCTCGAACAGCGCGCGGCGCTGGGCCTCGACGTAGGTGCCGCCCCAGCTGAGAACATCCAGCGGCGCGGCGGTATCGTCGCTCGCCTGAGTCAGCGCCGGCGGGGCGGCGAGCAGTACGGTCGCCAGCCCCAGAGTCAGGAGGCGCCGTGCGCATGTTGTCGGTCGCTTAGCCTGTGCCATGCTCCTCCCGCTGCAGTGCTTCGCTGTGCTGGATGTAGGCGCGCGTGATGCTCGCCTCGTACACCACGCCGAGAAAGGTATCGCTGGCCTCGTCGACCACCACAATGGCCTCGCCGGATACGTCCTGGGGGTGCTGCATGGCGTCCCACACCGAGGCGTCGGGGCCGAGCACCGGCCGTGGCGTGTCGCGGCATTCGTTGACGCGGAAGTGGCCCTGGCCCTTGCCGCGCATGACCTCCAGGTCGGCCAGGGTCACGCTGCCGCGATAGCGGCGCCGGCTGTCGATCCGGTAGGCTTCGCCGTGGCCCCCGGCGCTCAGCGCCGCGATGGCCTGATCAACGCTGTCGTGCGGGCTCAGCGTCACGCCGTCTTCGCTCAGCAGGTGCTCGAGGCGGGCGCTTTGCAGCAGCGCGCGGCTGCGCCCGGCAGACAGGTCGAGCCCGCGCCGGGCGAGCTGGGTATCGAACAGCGAGCGGCCGAACAGCTGTGCGGCGATGGGGCTGGCGAGAATAACGCTGGCCAGCGCGGCGGTGGTCAGCGCATAGCTGCCGGTGAGCTCAAAAACAATCAGCAGCGTGGTCAACGGCGCGCCGATCACCGGCGCGGTCACCGCGACCATGCCGCATACCGCGTAGAAGACAAAGGTATCGCCGGCCAGACCGGCCTGAGTGGCCAGGGTGCCGCACAGCGCGCCGAACAGCGTGCCAATTACCAGCGCCGGGCTGAAGACGCCGCCGCCAAAGCCCATGCCGATGCACATCGCCGTGGCGGCGAGTTTGAGCACCAGCACGATAACCAGGTCCAGGCTGCTGAACGCGCCCTGGATGGTGGCAAAGCGCAGCGTTTCCTGGCCCATGCCGAGGATATCCGGCACCCACAGTGCTACCAGCCCCAGTGCTGCCCCCGCTGCCGCCGGGCGCAGCGAAGGGCGTAGCGGCAGCTTGGCGGCGCGGCGGCCGACGGCGAGAATCGCGTGCATATAGGCGCCGGCGACCAGCGCCCCCAGGCCGCCGATAACGATAAACCCGACGAACTCCCAGGGGGTCGGCACGGCGGTGTCGGTAACGTGAAAAAGCGCGCCGCGCGACAGCGCCTGGGTGGCAATGATGTGGCTGGCGATAGCCGCGGCGGCCACCGGGGCAAAGGCGCGCAGGGCGTAGTGGCGCAGCACGACCTCGTGGGCGAAGACGATGCCGGCCAGCGGCGCGTGAAAGGCGGCGGCAATGGCCGCGGCCACGCCGCAGGCGATGGCGACGTTATCGTCGGAGCGCCCCAGGCGCAGCAGCCTGGCGCCCAGCGAGCCCAGGCTGGCGCCCATGTGCACCAGCGGGCCGTACTGGCCCACCGACGCGCCGCTACCCAGCGAGATCAGGCCGGAAAGCGCCGAAAGCACGCCGGCGCGCGCCGGCAGTCGGCCCCGCCGCGTTTGCACGGCGGCGATCAGCTCGGCGGGGGTGTGCGGGCGGCGCTCGCGGATGGCGCGGTGCAGCTGGCCCACCGCCAGGCCGCCCAGGGTGGGCACCAATACCGTGGCGATGGCCAGCGCCTCCGGGTGAGCGAACATCATGCGCCCACGCGGCGAGACCAGCAGCAGGTCGTTAAGCCAGACCACCGCGCTGACAAACCCCACCGCGGCCAGCGCCGCCAGGCTGCCGGTCAGCGCGCCCAGCAGCACCAGCGCGAGAAAGCGCAGCATGCCGCGCGCTCCCCGGGGTGGCTGTTCGTCCTGTCTGCCCAGTTGCCGGGCAGACGCTGTATCCGGCTGCTCCGCGCTGGCCACCACGCTACCTCGGCCCGATGAATTGGCCCCGGTACCGGGGCGCCGCCCTTCTATCTGTAGGGCGAAAGCGCCCGAAGAACAAGCCCCGGGCGACGACGCGGTGGCTATTCGTCTTCCGCGTCCGGGGCGTCAAGCCACTGGTTAAGTCGCTGCGAGAGCGTCTCCAGGCCGTCCTTTTTCAGTGCCGAGAACAGCTGCACGGTAACCAGGTCTTCCCATTCAACCAGCTGGTGGCGGACTTTCTGCAGCGAGGCCTTGCCCGGGCCCTTTTTCAGCTTGTCGGCCTTGGTCAGCAGGATGTGTACCGGCAGGTCGCGTTCGTCGGCAAAGCCCAGCAGCAGCTGATCGAACTCGGTGAGCGGGTGGCGTACGTCCATCATCAGCACCAGCCCGCGCAGACTTTGGCGCTGATACAGGTAGTCGGATAAATGCGCCTGCCACTTGCGCTTGACCGACTCGGGCACCTTGGCATAGCCGTAGCCGGGCAGGTCGACCAGCCGCAGGGCGTCGTCGCCCATCAGGTTGAAGCTGTTGATCAGCTGGGTGCGCCCCGGGGTACGCGAGGTGCGCGCCAGCGCTTTTTGCCGAGTCAGCGCGTTGATCGCGCTGGACTTGCCGGCATTGGAACGCCCGGCAAAGGCGACTTCCGCGCCGGTGTCGTCCGGGCATTGCGCCAGCCCCGGGGCGCTTTTCATGAAGCGTGCGGTGGCGTAGTTCAGCGTCCTGGGGGCTTGCGTTGCGGGCATGGCATTTATCCTGACAAAAGGCGAGCGGCGGGCGACGGAGTCTCGCGTCGATGGGTCTCGACATGACGGCCGACAATCTTGCGGCGAATTAGCCCAAAAGCAGTGGGCTCGTGCATTCCCGCAGCCTGGGGGATTCGTTATACTCAGACGGGTTTATACCTGCGACCCGGGGCGCGCGTCCAGCATTATGCTGTCACCCACGCGACAGCCGTATAACAACCCGACGACTCTGGCGTAGCGGCCAGGCAGGGCAGTGCCCGGGTGTGCAACCGTCGCCAATCAACGGGACCCGACAAGGGGATAGTGGAATCGCAATGAGACAGTTACTGGCAAGTCTGGCAATCATCATCGGGGCCGTGGGCACGGCCCAGGCACAGTCCAACGATCCGGCCGCCAACGCCGATGCGGCGGCAGGCGCGGAAATGGCCAAGCCGTGCGCGGCCTGCCACGGGGACACCGGGATCAGCCAAATGGGCATGTTTCCCAACCTCGCCGGCCAGCAGGAATCGTATCTGGCCAAGCAGATCATGAACATTCGCGACGGGGATCGCGTCGTCGCGCAGATGGCCGGCCAGGTCGATAACTTTTCCGATCAGGATGCCTGGGACGTGGCGGCTCACTTCGCCGAGCAAACGCCCAACAAGGGGCAGGCCGACGACGCCGACGAGGAAATGCTGGAGCGCGGCAAGACGCTGTATACCGCCGGTGATCTGAGTGAAGGCATCCCGGCCTGCGCCGCCTGCCACACGCCCACCGGCGAAGGCATCGGCAGCGCGGTGTATCCGGCGCTGTCCGGCCAGCACCCGGAGTACGTGGCGTCCACGCTGAGCGATTTTTCCGCCGGCGAGCGCTCCAACGACCCCGGCGCGGTCATGCGCGACATCGCCGACAAGCTGCGCGAAAGCGACATGAAAGCCGTTGCCAACTACGTGCATGGCCTGCATTAAGCGCCGGGTCATGTGACATGATTCAGGCGTCGCCCGGCGCGTGGGAGACGACGCGCCGGGCGACGCCTGACCGCCTTTCTGGAGCAATCCATGTTGAAATCCGTCATTGTAGCGCTGGCCGGGCTGGGCCTGTCGGCTGCGGTTAGCGCGCAGACCCTGACCGAAGGTGAAGATTACAAGCGCCTCGAGACCCCGGTACAAACGCAGGTGGACGACGGCCGGATC
Organism: Vreelandella jeotgali Hwa; assembly: GCF_000334215.1. Lineage (GTDB taxonomy): Bacteria > Pseudomonadota > Gammaproteobacteria > Pseudomonadales > Halomonadaceae > Vreelandella > Vreelandella jeotgali. The sequence continues at coordinate 20,040 of NZ_AMQY01000008.1, forward strand.
GAGGTCACCGAGGTGTTCTGGTTCGGTTGCCCGCATTGCTATCGCCTGCAGCCGCTGGTCAGCGACTGGTACGAAACGCTGCCCGACGACGTTGCGGTCGTGCACATGCCGGCCACCATGGGCGGCGCCTGGAACATCCACGCCGGCGCGTTTTACGCTGCGCAGGAGCTGGGTATCGAAGAGGAGCTGCACGACGATTTCTTTGATGCCATCCACAAGCAGGATCGCTCGCTGACCGATACCGACAAGCTGGCGACCTTCTTCGCCAATTACGGCGTCAGCGAAGAAGCGGCCCGCGAAGCGCTGGACTCCTTCGGGGTGAAGTCCCGGGTGAATCAGGCGCATGCGCGCCTGCGCAATATGCGTCTGAAAGGCGTGCCGGCGCTGGTCGTCGACGGTCGCTATGTGGTGACGCCGCAAAGTGCCGGCAGCCTGGCCAACATGCCCGAGATTGCCGATACCCTCGTCGAGCGCGTGCGGTCCGCCGATTCTGCAGACGATTCTTCAGGCAATGCCTCCTCGGACAATGACGCGGAATAAGCCGGTTTGGCCGCAGCGGCAGCGCCGCCGGAGTGCGCGGCCATGAGTTCTTTCATGAGTTCTTTCATGAGTTCTTTGGAAGCCGGCACTGCGGAGGTCGGTCCCCGGGATATCGGCGCTTTGGATGCTAAAACGCCGGATGACGAACCCTCGGAGGCCGAGGCGTCCGCGTCGCTGCTGAGCAGCGGCCACCTGCGGCTGCTGACGTTTAATCTACAGGTCGGCATTCAGACGTCGGCGTACCACCATTACCTCACACGCGGCTGGCAGCATCTGCTGCCGCATCCGCACCGCATCCGCCGGCTGGCGCTGATCAGCCGGGTGCTCAGCCGCTACGACGTGGTGGGGCTTCAGGAAGCCGACGGTGGCAGCTTTCGCTCCGGGCGTATCAACCAGGTGGAATATCTGGCCTCCCGGGCGGGGTTTGCCCATTACTACCAGCAGCTCAACCGCAACCTCGGGCGCGTGGCGCAGCACAGCAACGGCCTGCTGTCGCGTCTGGCGCCCGATGCCGTGGAGGAACACCGGCTGCCCGGGATGCTGCCTGGGCGCGGCGCGATTCACGCGCGTTTGGGTGACGGGCCGGACGCGCTGCATATCTTCGTGGCGCACATGGCGCTGAGCGAGCGCGGACGCCATCGCCAGTTCGACTACCTGAGCGAGATCATCAAGCCGCTGCGCCATGTAGTGGTCATGGGCGACCTGAACACCACCCCCGACCGGATTCACGCCCACGAGCGGTTTCGTACGTCGCTCGACCTGCATCCGGTTGCGCCGCTGTTGAGCTACCCGGCCTGGCAGCCGCGCCGGGCGCTGGACCATATTCTGGTATCGCGCAGCCTGGAAGCCGCCAACGTGCAGGTATTGAAGCGCCTGTTTTCCGACCACCTGCCCGTGGCGGTGGACCTGCCGCTGCCGTTGGCGTGTCTGGATGCCATACGCAATACCCGGCTGTAGGCGGCGCGCCGCTGCGGCCGGCTGCGTCACAATACAACAAGACAACGAGGCACCATCATGCCCACCCCCCTGTCTCCCCCTTCGCTGCCGCCCTGGCTTGGCGTGCTGGATCGGGCCTCGCAGCGCCTGGGCCACGCGCTGTCCTGGCTGATGCTGGCCATGCTGCTGATCGAGTTTGCCGTGGTGGTGCTGCGTTACGCGCTGGGTATCAACAGCACCTTCATGCAGGAATTGGTGATGTACATGCACGCTACGCTGTTCATGCTGGCGGCGGGCTATACCCTGCGCGAAAACGGCCATGTGCGGGTGGATATTATCTACCGCAAGCTCTCGGCGCGGCGTCAGGCGCTGATCAACATGCTGGGCATCGTCTTTTTGCTGGCGCCGGTCATGGTGTTCATCATCGCCACCAGCGCGGGCTATGTGGCGGCGTCGTGGAAGATTCTCGAAGGCTCGTCCAATTACGGCGGCATTCCCGGCGTGTTCGTGTTGAAAACGCTGATGCCGGTGTTTGCCGGGTTGATGCTGGTACAGGGCGGGGTCGAATTCGTCCGCAGCGGGTATATTCTCGCCGGACGCGTCGATGCCGACGATGGCGATGATTCCCATCCCGAGGAGGGCCTGTGATGCTGGAGCTGATGCCGCTGGTACTGTTCCTCGCCGTCTGTGCCGTTCTCATGCTGGGCTTTCCCGTGGCGCTGTCGCTCTCGGGGACTGCGCTGGCGTTTGCCGGGTTGGGACTGGGGCTCCAGACGCTGGGGATTGATGCCAACTTCAACCCCGGGTATCTGGCGGCGTATCCCAATCGCCTCTACGGCATCATGACCAACACGACCCTGCTGGCCGTGCCGCTGTTCGTGTTGATGGGCGTGCTGCTGGAGAAGTCCCGCGTGGCCGAAACCCTGCTTGACGCCATGGCGCTGGTGTTCGGCTCGCGCAGCGGCGGGCTGGGCATTGCGGTGACGCTGGTGGGCATGCTGATGGCGGCGTCCACCGGGATCGTCGGCGCCACCGTGGTGACCATGGGGCTGATGTCGCTGCCGACCATGCTCAAGCGCGGGTATTCGCCTGCGCTTGCCACCGGCACGATTTGTGCGACCGGTACCCTGGGCCAGATTATTCCGCCCTCCATCGCGCTGGTACTGCTGGGCGATGTGCTGTCGTCGGCCTACCAGCAGGCGCAGCTGTCCATGGGCGTGTTCAGCCCCCAAACCGTGTCCGTCGGCGACCTGTTCATGGGGGCGCTGGTGCCGGGCGTGACGCTGGTGGCGCTGTACATGCTCTACGTGGCGTTTACTGCCTGGCGCAACCCCGACGCCGCGCCGCCGGTGCCCCGGGAGGTGCTGACCGAGGAGCTGGGCCATAACGGCGGGCTGACATCGTTGCTGCTCAAGGGTCTGGTGCCGCCGATTCTGCTGATTGTGGTGGTGCTGGGCTCGATTCTCGCGGGCATCGCCACGCCCACCGAGGCTTCCGCCGTGGGCGCCTTCGGGGCGCTGGTGCTGGCGCTGGTCTATCGCCGGCTGAACCTGGCGACGCTGCGGGAGGTGCTGCGCTCCACCACGCGTGTGACCAGCATGGTGTTTCTGATCCTGATCGGCGCGGCGCTGTTTTCGCTGGTCTTTCGCGCCTACGGCGGGGAGGAAATGGTCACCGACCTGTTCGAGCACATGCCCGGCGGCGTGGTTGGCGCGACGCTGATTGTCATGCTGGTGATCTTTCTGCTGGGCTTTATTCTCGACTTTATCGAGATCACCTTCGTGGTGGTGCCGATTGTGGGGCCGATCCTGCTGACCATGGGGCTGGACCCGATCTGGCTGGGCATCATGATTGCGATCAACCTCCAGACTTCATTTCTGACCCCGCCGTTCGGTTTCGCGCTGTTTTACCTGCGCGGGGTAGCGCCGGCCTCGGTCACCACGGCGTCGATCTATCGCGGGGTGGCGCCCTTTATCGCCATTCAGCTGATCATGCTGGGGCTGCTGGCCGTGTTTCCGCAGCTGGCGACCTGGCTGCCGGCGCAGTTTGATTGATCGCTGGCCGGCCCGCATGACCGCCTTGCGTGCAAATGACAAATTACAATCTACATAGCGTACAAGGAAAAGAGGGAGAACCATGTCCAACGCTGCCTCCATTCGTCGCGTGCTGACCATCGCCGGTTCGGATCCGTCCGGCGGTGCCGGGATGCAGGCCGACCTGAAAACCTTCTCCGCGTTGGGCTGCTACGGCACCAGCGTGATCACCGCGCTTACCGCGCAAAACACCCAGGGCGTGCGCGGCGTCGAGCCGGTATCACCCGGTTTTATCGCCGAGCAGCTGGATGCGGTGCTGGATGACATCGCGCTTGACGCGGTGAAGATCGGCATGGTGGCCAGCCGCGAGGTGGCCGAAGTGATTGCCGCGGCGTTTCGCCAGCGCCGGCCGCGCTGGATTATCCTCGACCCGGTGATGGTGGCCAAGAGCGGCGATGTGCTGGTGGACGACGCCGGTATTGCCGCGGTGCGCGACGTGCTGTTACCGCTGGCCGATATGATCACCCCCAACATGCCCGAGGCCGCGGTGCTGCTGGACGCCGACACGCCGGCCACCGCGGCTGACATGGAGGCGCTGATGCCGCCGTTGACCCGGCTGGGCGCGCCCCGGGTGCTGCTCAAGGGCGGGCACATGAGAGGCGACGAGTGCCCCGACCTGCTTGCGACCCCGGAGCGTCAGGAATGGCTCACCGCTCCGCGGGTGGTGACGCAGAATCTTCACGGCACCGGCTGTTCGCTGTCGTCGGCCATCGCCGCAACGCTGTCCAGGCTGCCCGGGGGCTTCTCGGATGCCGACGTGGTAGCGGCCATCAGAGAGGCCAGAGAGTGGCTACAGGTCGCGCTTGAAGCCGGCAAACGGCTGGACGTGGGCGAGGAATGCGGCCCGGTACACCATTTTCACGCCTGGTGGTAAGCCCGGGCAGTCAGTGGGGTAGGTAGTTAATGGGATAGGTAGTTAATACAGTCGGTAGTTAATGAAGCAGGTAGTTAATAGAGTCGGTGGTTAATAGAGTATGGCGATATGAAAGCATTGATTCAGCGCGTGCAGAGCGCCAGCGTCGAGATTGACGACGCCGCCGGCAGTTGCACTGCGGGCGCCATCGACGGCGGTCTGCTGGCGCTGATCGGCGTGGAAAAGGGCGACGACGAGAAAAGCGCCGACAAGCTGTTGCACAAGCTGCTGCATTATCGGGTATTCGCCGATCCCGAGGGCAAAATGAACCATAACGTCCAGCAGGCCGGCGGCGGGCTCCTGCTGGTGTCTCAGTTCACCCTGGCGGCGGACACGCGCAAGGGGCTGCGCCCGAGCTTTTCCAGCGCCGCCCCGCCCGCCGACGGCGAGCGGCTGTTCAACTACCTGGTGGAACAGGCGCGCCGCCATCCGCTACCCGTGGCCACCGGCGAGTTCGGCGCGGACATGCAGGTCGCGCTGGTCAACGACGGCCCGGTGACCTTTCTCCTCGAAAGCTGATCTCTTCTCAATCTGACCTCTTCGCAAGCTGGCGCGGCGCCGAGTCAGGCGTCGCTGGCTTCCAGCGCTTCTGCGGCTTCCAGCCATTCCTGCTCGGCGTCGTTGAGCCGGGTTTGGGCGTCGGCCTGCTGCGCCAGCGTTCGGTCGAGCTCGGCCTTGCGCGCGGCGTCGGTGTACAGCTCGGGGTCGGCCAGGGTGTCTTCCAGCGCCTTGAGCGCCTTCTGCTGTTTTTCCATGGTCTTTTCCGCGCGGTCGCGCTGCTTTTTCAGCGGGCGCAGCTTTTCGCGCGCCTCGGCAGCGGCTTTGCGCGCGGTCTTGCGCTCTTCGGCGGTGGCGGGCTGGCTTTCGGCCGGCGCAGCGGGCTCGGCGGCTACCGGTTCGGAAGGCGCGCCCCGGCTTTTGCGCTTGTTTTCCCGGCGCTGGGTATCCAGGCGGTTCTTGAGCCAGACGTGATAATCGTCAAGGTCGCCGTCGAAGGGCTCGACCCGGTGATCGGCGACCACCCAGAAGTCATCCACGCTGGCGCGCAGCAGGTGGCGGTCGTGAGACACGATGATCACCGTGCCGTCAAAGCCGGCAATCGCCTGGGTCAGTGCCTCGCGCATCTCCAGGTCCAGGTGGTTGGTGGGCTCGTCGAGCAGCAGCAGGTTGGGCTTTTGCCAGGCAATCAGCGCCAGCGCCAGCCGCGCCTTTTCGCCGCCGGAAAAGTTGGCCACCGTGGCAAAGGCGTCGTCGCCCTTGAAACCGAAGCCGCCGATAAAGTTGCGGATGGCCTGATCGCTGGCGGTGGGAGAAAGCCGCTGTACGTGGACAAAGGGCGAGGAGGTGGTATCCAGCCCTTCCAGCTGATGCTGGGCGAAGTAGCCGATGGACAGGTGCTCGCCGGGTATACGTTCGCCGCCCAACAGCTCCAGCTCGCCGGTGAGCGATTTGATCAGCGTGGACTTGCCCGCGCCGTTGGGGCCCAGCAGGCCGATACGACTGCCGGGCAGCAGCGTCAGGTTGACGTTGTCCAGCTGGACGTTTTCGCCAGCGTCCGAGGGATAGCCCATCCGCGCCTGATCGATCACCAGCAGCGGGTGCGAAGTCTTGTCCGCGGCGGGCAGGGTGAAATGGAAGGGGGAATCGACGTGGGCCACGGCGATGTCTTCCATGCGTTCGAGCATTTTCACCCGGCTCTGCGCCTGGCGGGCCTTGGTGGCCTTGGCCTTGAAGCGGGTGATAAAGCGTTCGATCTCTTCCCGCCGTGCCTGCTGCTTGGCGGCTTCGGCCTGCTGCAGCGCGAGCTTTTCGGCGCGGGTATGCTCAAAACGCGAATAGTTGCCGCGATACAGCTCGACGGTCTGGTGGTGCATGTGGACGATGTGGTCGCACACGGCGTCGAGAAAGTCGCGGTCGTGGGAGATCAGCAGGAGCATCCCGGGGTAGCGCTTGAGCCACTGTTCCAGCCACAGCAGGGCGTCCAGGTCCAGGTGGTTGGTGGGCTCGTCGAGCAGCAGCAGGTCGGAGGGCATGAACAGCGTGCGCGCCAGGTTGACGCGCATTCGCCAGCCGCCGGAGAAATCCGCCAGTGGCCGGTCCAGGTCGGTCTGCATGAATCCCAGCCCCACCAGCAGCTGGGCGGCGCGGGGCTCGGCGGTGTAGCCGTCCAGGGTGTCGATCAGCCCGTGCAGCTCGGCTTCGCGGTGAGCGTCGTCGGCTTCCCGGGCGGCGGCCAGGTCGGCCTCGGCCTGGCGCAGGGCGTGGTCGCCGTCGAGCACGTAATCCAGAATCGAGCGGTCCAGCGCCTGAATTTCCTGATCCATGTGGGCAATACGCTGCCCGCCGCTGATGGTGACTTCCCCCTGATCCGCGCCGATCTCGCCCAGCAGCATCTTGAACAGGCTCGACTTGCCCGTGCCGTTGGTGCCGATAATGCCGGCCTTGATGCCGTCGTGCAGCATCAGGTCGGCGTTATCCAAAAGCGTTTGCGTACCGCGTTGCAGGGCAACCTGGCGCAGTGCAATCATGCATTCTCCCTGGAAGTTGAACTGAGTGTCGAACCGTCGCTATAGACGGTTTTATAGACTGCTTTTGTAGACAGGCGCTATGGAAAGGCTCCCGGAGACCACCGTTGATGAAGGAAACGGGCCGATGCGCGATTCTACCCGATTGTCAGCCCTTGAGCAGAATCCCCTGTGGGATTTTGCCGTGGATTTTTACGCTCGTTCCGGCGTGTCGTCGCGCCTTTTGCGCCTGCAGGACGACGCCGGGCTGGATGTCTGTGTATTGCTGTGGCGCCTGTGGCTGAAGCGCCACGGCCTGGCGCCGACCGAGTTGGCCGAGCATCAGCTGGATGATGTGCTGGCATGGCAGCGCGACTATACCGTTCCGTTGCGCTGCCGGCGCCGCCGGCTCAAGCCAGCTGCTCCGCAGGATGCGGCCCTGGCTCAGCTGCGCCGAACGCTGAAGGAGGCCGAACTGCAGGCCGAAAAAATTGCCCTGCAGCGTCTGGAGGCGCTGTCGTGGCAGGCAGGTGGCGTCACCCGGATCGACGCCGACGAGCCTGCCCACTCGGTGCTTGCCGGCGGTCGGGCCAACGGTCTGCCCGCCTGGCAGCAGCGTAGCCTGGCCGAGCTGGTTGCCCGGTCGGAGTCAATGCTGCGTTGAAGCACCTGTCAGGGTACGCTACCGTTAAAGTCGTAGGGCAGCCAACAATACCCAAACGGCGCCAGGCCAGACGTGGCTTCTGCCATCCACCGATCCTGGCGTAACGCCGCCGCGTTTTGGCAGCAAGCCATAAGGTAACTCTGATATGACTGACAAGCCTTCAACCGGACAGCCGCCGAAAAGCGGTCTGCTGCGGGCGCTCAGCGCGCTTGACATGGCGCTTGGTGCGATCGAGAAATGGATTATTACCGCCAGTATCCTGGGCATGGCGCTGCTCATGAGCACCCATGTGGTCAGCAACCTGGTGTTCCAGACGGGGATTCCCGGTACTTACGAAGTCACCGAAATGATGATCGTGGTGATCACCTTTGTGGGGGTGAGCTATGCGGCGCGTCACGCGCGTCACATCAGCATGTCGGCCATTTACGAGCAGCTCGGGGGCCGGTTGCGCAAGGGATTGCTGATTCTGATCTGCATCGGCAGCGCGGCGCTGATGTTCTATTTTGCCTATAAATCGGTGGGCTATGTGGTCACGATCTTCGATCGCGGGCGCACCAGCTCATCGCTGCATATTCCCCTGTGGATCGTTTACACCGCGCTTCCCGTCGGGTTTACCCTGGCCGGCGTGCAGTACGTGCTGACCGCCGTGCGCAACATCGTCAGCCGGGATATCTATCGCAACTTCAGGGAAAAGGAGTCGTTTTCCGATGTACCCGCAGACGAATAGGGGTGTCCCTCGACGCAGCGGGCAACGGCCCGGGCGTTATTTCGACACCGATTCGATAACAACAACTCGATAACAACGACTCCATAACAACACTGAGGACAAGCGCATGTTAGCCGGACTCGGGATAATAATGCTGGTGTTGCTGCTGCTGGGCTTCCCCATGATGGTGCCGCTCGCCGCAGGAACGCTGTACATGATGTTCACCGACATGACCTTTTTCGGCCCGGATCAGGCGGTGAGCTGGATGATCAACGGGGTGGGCAGCTGGGTATTGGCGGCGGTGCCCATGTTTATCTTTGCCGCCGATATTCTGACCAAGGGGCATACGGCCAACCGTCTGCTCGACGTGGTCGATGCCTTTACCCGCCACATTCGCGGCGGCCTGCCGATTACCACGGCGGCGTCCTGCGCGCTGTTCGGCGCGGTCTCGGGGTCCACCCAGGCGACCGTGGTGGCCATGGGCGGCCCCATGCGCCCGCGCCTGTTGGCCAAGGGCTATACCGACAGCTTCACCCTGGCGCTGATTATCAACGCCAGCGATATCGCGCTGCTGATTCCGCCGAGCATCGGCTTCATCATCTACGGCGTGGTGATGAAGGAATCCATCGGCGATCTCTTCCTGGCCGGTATTCTGCCCGGCGTGATGATCCTCATGCTGTTTGCTGCCTATTGCTATATCGATGCGCGACTCAAGGGCATCGAGCCGGAAACGCGCACTACCTGGCGCGAGCGTTTTCAGGCCATCCGCAAGGTGATCCTGCCGATGGGCTTTCCGGTGCTGGTGGTCGGCGGTATCTACGGCGGCTTTTTCAGCGCGGTGGAAGCCTCGGCCGTGGCCGTGGCCTATGCGCTGATGCTGGAGGTCATCATTTACCGTCAGGTCTCGGTGCGTGACCTGGCCGGGCTGGCGCTGTCCACCGGCATGATCACGGCCGTGGTCTTCATCCTGGTGGCCATCGGCGCGGCGTTCTCCCAGGCGTTGGGCACCGCCGGAGTACCCGAGCAGGTGTTGGGGCCGCTGATCGAAGGCATCGGCGACAATCAGCTGCTGGCGCTGATGCTGATCGCTGCCGCCTTCTTTGTGGGCTGCATGTTCGTCGACCCCATCGTGGTGATCCTGATTCTGGTGCCGATCTTCAAGCCGCTGATCATGGCCACGGGGCTGGACCCGATCCATGTCGGCGTGATTGTCACCCTCCAGGCTGCCATCGGCTCGGCCACGCCGCCGTTCGGCTGCGATATCTTTACCGCGATTGCGGTATTCCGCCGGCCCTATATGGACGTGATTCGCGGCACGCCGCCGTTTATTGCGATCATGCTGCTGGCCACGATACTGCTGATTCTCTTCCCGCAGATTTCGCTGCTGCTGCCTTCGTTGGGGAGTAACTGACCCGTCAGCCGTTAAGCCTCGGGGGTTCTCCGGGAATCAGCTTCCATCAGGATCAGGCGTCGGAAAAACCGGCGCCTGATTTTTTTCGTCGGCGCCAGGGCGTCCACACTCGGTTGCCAACCGCCAACCGCCAACCGCCAACCGCCAACCGCCAACCGCCAACCGCCAACCGCCAACCGCCAACCGCCAACCGCCAACCGCCAACCGCCAACCGCCTATCATTACCCGGCAATCCTCAACCGCCGGCCATGAAAAAAGCCGAGCGGGGATTCCGCTCGGCTTTCCGTTGTTGGCTGCCCGACGCTTGAGAGCGCGGCGTGCCGTGACGGTTTAGTCTTCTTCGGCCTTGTCGAAGGCGGAGAGCAGCGCTTCGAGGGCATCGCCGCCGCGCTCGCCAACGTCATCCACGAAGCTTTCGCGGACCGGCTTGGCCAGCTCGCGGAATTCGGCACGCTGCTTGTCGTTCAGCTCGATGATGTTGATGTCGCTCTTGGACTTGATGGTATCCAGACGCTCGGAGTTGAACTGATCCTGGATGTCGTAGCCCGTTTCCACCAGCTCGTCGGTGACTTCGTCGAGCATGTCCTGCTGACTGTCGCTGAGGCTGTCGTACCAGCTCTCGTTGGCCATGAGCGTGGCCACGAACTGAGCCTGCTTGGCGAAAATCATGTAATCCTGGACTTCGTAGAAGCCCATTTCCTCGTGGGCAAAGACCGGCTGGATGTTGCCTTCGGCCTGACCCTGCTGCAGCGCGCTGTAAAGCTCGCCGTAGGCGATGGAGATGGGCGAGGCGCCGTAGGCCTTGTAGCCTTCGCGCAGCAGGCTGTTGTCCATCACACGGATCTGCAGGTTTTCCATGTCTTCCGGGTCGCGGACTTCCTGGTTGGAGGTCCAGACCTGATAGCCTTCGGCCAGCTCGGCAACCGGCACCAGGTCACGCTCGCGGAACGCCTTCTGCCAGGCGTCGCTCTTGAGGAATTCGTCGGAGTTCAGCACCTGCGCCGTTTCCAGCTGGTCCGGCGGCATAACGAAGTTCAGGCTGAGCAGCTGGCTTTCCGGTACGGTACCGCCCAGCGCGCCCGAGCCAAAACCGAGCGGAATGGAGCCGCTCTGTACGGCGTCATACAGTGCTGAATACGTGGAACCCCAGGTGCCGTAAGGCAGCAGCTCGACGCTGATGTCGCCGTCGGACTTCTCTTCCACCAGCTTCTTGAATTCCTCGGCGTAGCCGTGCTGCACGCTGCCTTCGATTTCTTCCAGACCGAAGCGCCAGGTTTCCGCGTTGGCCGTTGCGGCTGCGGTCATCAGGCCACAGGCGGTAATACCCACTACCAGTTTGTTCAGTTTCATTATGCTCTCCTTCCTTTTTTATAGTGACATACTTAGAGAAGAGGAATCCCGGCGTCATGTCAAGGTTGAAACCCCGGCTATTATCCCGTAGGCCGGCTGCCCGGATGCGTGCCGGCGCCTGCCCTGTTAAGGTGTCGAAATGCCCGCAAAACGGGGCAGCAGCGGTTGCCCGACGGCCCTGCCGGATGACAGGGTGCTGCGTTGGCGCGGGGCGCGACCCTGGCCGCCTGTTGATTTGCTGTTTGACTCCACAACGCTGTTTGATTCCATAACAAGGTCCATCCATGAAAACACTGCTGACTACCGTTTCGCTCGCTGCCCTGGTGGCGGCCCCGCTGGCGCTGGCAGCGCCGGAAACCGACGAAGAGCGTCTGGCCTACAGCCTTGGCGTTACCCTGGGCGAAAGCATGCACGACGATATCGATGACCTGGATATCGACACTTTCACCAGCGGCATGCGCGATGTATTCAACGACAACGACCTGGCCCTGAGCGAGGATGAAGTCGCCAGTGCGCTGGCCGCCTTCCAGAAGGACGCCATGGAAACGCGGCAGAAAGAAGCCGCCGAAGTCGCCACGGAAAACAAAAAGCAGGGCGAGACCTTTCTGGCCGACAACGCCGAGCGCGACGCGGTCACCGTGACCGATTCCGGGCTGCAATACGAAGTGCTCGAATCCGGCGACGGCCAGACACCGGGGCCGGAAGATACCGTCAAGGTGGACTACGAAGGCAAGCTGCTGGACGGCACCGTGTTTGACAGCTCCATCGAGCGCGGCGAACCGGTCAGCTTCCAGGTCAACCAGGTGATCAAGGGCTGGCAGGAAGCGCTGGAGCTGATGAGCGTGGGCGACAAGTGGAAGCTGTATATTCCCGCGGATCTGGCCTACGGCGAGCGCGGCCAGGGCCCCATCGGCCCCAACGAGGTGCTGACGTTCAGCGTTGAACTGCTGGATGTCGAGTAACGCCGCGCGGCGTGCCGGCTGGCAACGCGCCGGGTATGTCGTCGCGCTGAGCCTGACGCTGCCGTCGGCGGTCATGGCGGCAGACCCCGAGCCTCCCGCGCCGGCATTGCCGGCACTGGGCACGGCCGAGGCCAGCGCCGTGGGCCTCGGCGGTGGCGGCTACATGGCCACCCAGCTGGCGGTGGCCTGGCCCGAGCGCTTTCACGGCCTGGGCGTGCTCGGCGCCGGCCCCTGGGCCTGCGCCCAGGGCAAGCTGTCGCTGGCGCTCAACCAGTGCATGATGGTGCGCCGCGGTGAGCCCTCGCTTGATGAGCTGGACGATCGCCGCGCCGACTATCAGTCTCGCAATCAGGTCGGCGCCGATGCCGACCTTGAGCAGCTGCGCGCCTACGTCTGGCACGGCCAGCAGGACGACGTCATGGCCCCGGTGCTGGGCGACCTGCTGGCCGAACAGCTCGACCGCTGGCTGGCCGACGGCGAGCAGCAGCTCAAGGTAGCGCGTGATGCCGAGGCCGGCCACGGCTGGCCGCAGGACGGCGAGCGCGTGGCCGGCAGCATGATGGACTGGCTGTATCCTGCCCGCGATGCAGATGACGCGCCGTCGGCCGGCGGCGAGCTGCGCGAGTTTGACCAGAGCGACTTCGAGGCCCGGGGGCTGGCCGATACCGGCTACGTCTACGTGCCCGAGGCCTGCACCGCCGGCGGCTGCGGCGCTACCCTGGCGCTTCACGGCTGTCGGGTGAACGAGGCGTCGTCGGATGATCAAGCGTCGCCGGGCGAGGGGTTCATGCGTGACAACGGCCTGAATGCCTGGGCCGATACCCACGCTGAAGTGGTGCTGTACCCGCAGGTGGAAAGCTCCATGGCCAATCCCAAAGGCTGTTGGGACTGGTGGGGTTTTGCCGAAAGCTCCTGGCAGCTGTATCCGCTGCACGATACCCGCAACGGCACCCAGGCCAGCGCCCTGATGGACATGCTCGACCGCCTGCAGACGGCGCCCGCCGAGCGTTAGCCCTCGGCGTCAGCTTCTGGCCACGTCAAAATCAAACCAGCTGCCGATGCGCCCGTCGGGCGTATTCAGGATAACCCGGGCACGCCAGGGCATGACCTCACGGGTGCAGGCGTTGACGTGCCCCTGGCCGGAAAAATGGCCGCTGGTGCCCGCCTCCAGCGTGAAACGGTGACGCCCCATGTCCATGTCGCGGCCGATAAAGTCCACCGTGGCTTCCCGGGCATCCAGATCCTTGACGTCGACCTCCAGCGGCAGCGGTTCACGCGCCTCGATGCGTCCTCCGGTATCCACCTTCAGCGCTACTCTGCCGCGGTCGCCAAGCCGCGCGGAGCAGCTCTGGCGGTGTAGATTGCACGCCTGGTCAGGCGGGTACCAGGTCACGTCGTCGCGACTGCTGAGCCAGTGTGAGACGGCATAGCCGCCAAACAACACTAGGGCGATGCCGGTCATCAGGATCAGCCCCTTGAGCGCGGGGCGCGGTGTGCTGGCGGTGGAGTGCGGCGTTTTGTTCATGGCTGCTTCAACGTGGCGGACCCCCGGGCGGTATGCGGGTTTGATGGAAAAATCAGGGATGGACAGAACCGCCGGAACGGCGGCGTCAATAACCTCATGGTAGCAGTTGTGGCACCCGCTCCCCTGTGCCGGGATGTCGCAGGGACAGGGCATGCCCGGCACCATGCACCCGGACGATACGGGCGGAGAAACCGATGACAAGCATTATCGATGCGCTGGGGCCGCTGTTTGCCCTGATTGGGCTGGGCGCGGTTCTGGGCGCTGTGCGTTTCATGCCGGCGGGGTTCTGGCCGCAGCTGGAGCGGCTGGTGTATTTCGTGCTGTTTCCCGCGATGCTGGTGTCCACGCTGGCCACGGCGGATATCAGCCAGGTCCCCGTGGGGCGCCTGGCGGTGGTGTTGCTGGGCAGCATGGCCGGTTTTGCGCTGCTGCTGTGGCGGCTGCGCCACTGGCTGGGGCTCGAGGCCGCGGCGTTTACCTCGGTGTTTCAGGGCGCGCTGCGTTTCAATACCTACGTGGGGGTGGCCGGCGCCGCCGCGCTGCACGCCGGTCAGGGCACGACCGTGGCAGCGGTGGCCGTGGCGCTGATGGTACCCACGGTGAACGTGATCTGCGTAACCGGGTTTGTCGCCGCGGGCACCCTGGGGCGCGCCGGGGTGCGGCAGAGCGTGCTGGCGTTGATCCGTAACCCGCTGATACTTGCCTGCCTGCTGGGCGCGGGGCTGAACCTCTCGGGCCTGGGCTTGCCGGGGTGGAGCGAAGGCACCGTCACCCTGGTCGGGCGCGCCGCGCTGCCTCTGGGGCTGTTGGCCGTGGGCGTGGCGTTGCGGCTGTCGGCGCTGTTGCGCCTGAGCCGGGGCGTGGTGACGGCGGCGGGGGTCAAGCTGGTGCTGATGCCCGGCCTGGCGCTGGCGCTGGCCTGGGCGCTGCAGCTGGACCCGGTGAGCCGCGATGTGGTGCTGCTGTTTGCCGCCCTGCCCACGGCCACTTCGGCGTATATTCTGGCGCGACAGCTGGGCGGCGATGCCGAGATGATGGCCGCGATTATTACCGGGCAGACGCTGCTCGCCATGCTGACTCTGCCGCTGTGGCTACAGCTGGCGGCCTGACGCCGGCAGGATAAAAAAGATTCGCATTCATGTTGACGCATTGAATGAGAATGATTATATTAAATGTGCGGCGTTTGATGAGACGCCGCGCCACGGCAGCAACCGCCAGTTAACTGCCATGGTTTCTCCCTCTCATTGCCAGGCGAGACGCTAGCCTGGATTGCTAGTCACGGTTTGATTGCCGCTTCCACCTGGGAGCGGCTTTTTTTTGGTTGATCCCCTGGCGTTATCGCGCCCCGGGCTGGTGACGCTCGGGCGACAGACGCCCGGCCGTCAATCGGTGCGGCGGTAGATCAGGTCGCTGACACCGTGGCCGAGCTGTTCGCCGCGCTGCTCGAATTTGGTCAGCGGGCGAAACGCCGGGCGCGGGACATAAGGCGCGGTGTCGGCGTTGGCAGTGTTGGCAAAGCCGGGGGCGGCGTCCATGATGTCGGCCATCCATTCGGCGTAGCTTTCCCAGTCGGTCGCCAGGTGAAAGCATCCGCCGGGCGCCAGGCGCGTGCGTACCAGCTCGACAAACGCCGGCTGCACGATGCGGCGCTTGTGGTGCTTTTTCTTGGTCCAGGGGTCGGGGAAGAACAGCTGCAGGGTCGTCAGGCTGTTTGCCGGCAGGCACTGTTCCAGCACCGCCAGAGCGTCTTCGCGGTAAACCCGCAGGTTGGTCAGGCCGCGCTTGTCGGCCTCGTCGAGCAGCTTGCCCACGCCCGGCGCGTGCACTTCGATGCCGATAAAATCGGTCTCCGGGTGGGTTTCGGCCTGCTCGACCAGCGAATGGCCCATGCCGAAGCCGATTTCGACGACGCGCGGCGCACGGCGGCCGAACAGCGCGTCCAGATCCTGGCGGCCGTCGGCGATGGTCAGCCCCAGCCGGGGCCAGACGTTGTCCAGGCCTCGAGTCTGCGCCTGGGTCATGCGTCCGGCGCGAATCACGTAGCTTTTGATGCCCGGGCGGTGCAGCGGTGCGTCGGCGCTTTCCATGCCGGTGGGTGCTGCGTCGGTGGAAGGTTCTGTGTCGAAAGAGCTTTCTGTGTCGGGAGAGCGTGTGTCAGTCATGGGGCGGCAAGCATCCGTTAGCCGTTGATACGGCCGGCAAGGGGTGAAGACGGCGACGCGCTCTGACGGCGCGGCATGCGCCCGGCGATAAACGCATTGCGACCGGCGCGCACCGCCTGCTGCATGGCCCTGGCCATGCGCACTGGATCATCGGCGTGGGCGATGGCGGAGTTGAGCAGTACGCCGTCGCAGCCCAGCTCCATGGCCATGGCGGCGTCGGAGGCGGTGCCGATACCCGCGTCGACGAGCACCGGGACGCGGCTCTGTTCCACGATCAGGCGCACGTTGTACGGGTTCTGGATTCCCTGGCCCGAGCCGATCAGCGAGCCCAGCGGCATGATCGCCGCGCAGCCCATGGCCTCGAGCTCCCGGGCAACGATGGGGTCGTCGCTGGTATAGACCATGACGTCGAAGCCGTCGTCGAGCAGCGTCTGCGCCGCCTTGAGCGTTTCGGTGACGTTGGGGTACAGCGTGTTCTCGTCGCCCAGCACTTCGAGCTTGACCAGACTGTGGCCGTCCAGCAGTTCGCGGGCCAGCCGGCAGGTGCGCACGGCGTCTTTGGCGCTGTAGCAGCCGGCAGTGTTGGGCAGCAGGGTATAGTGCTCGGGTGATACGGTGTCGAGCAGGCCAGGTTCCCCCGCCGCCTCGCCCAGATGGGTGCGGCGCACGGCAAAGGTGACGATGTTGGCCTCGCTCTCGCGGATCGCGGCGCCGGCCTGGGCAAAATCGCGGTATTTACCCGTGCCGATCAGCAGGCGAGAATCAAACTCGCGACCGGCAACGGTCAGCGGTGTATCCGGGTGTGATGTCATGGCGTTTCCTTGTGGTTGTGCGCCGGCCGTGGGATGCCCCGGAGGTTGAGCAGGTTACCCACCGCCGATGGCGTGGACGATTTCGACTTGATCGCCGTCGGCCAGCGGCGTTTCCGCCAGCCGGCTGCGGGGCACGATTTCCTCGTTGATCTCAACGGCAATTCGCTGCCCGCCGAGGCCCAGCTGCTCGACTAGGTCGGCAGCGCTGGTATCGGGCGCCAGGGCACGGGATTCTCCGTTGAGCTGAATGGCCGCCTCTGTCGTGGCCGTCATTGCGGTCATGTCCTACCTCTTCAGTCAGTGTGGCAAGCGCGCGGCGGACAAGCGGGTGCCCGCCGCGTTCAACCAAGGTAGCACGATTATAACGATTTTCGTGTGCGCCGGCAGCCGCTCTCCATGCAGCTCCGGCCAGCGGCGAGCAATAGTGCTAGCCACAAGACGTGTTATACGACGAGTCACTAGAAGGAGCGTTATATGGCGTCAGGCAAGGTTGTAACATCCGCCAGGGTCGCCTGGGGTGGCGTCGCGCTTTCCGGCGCGATGACCGTGATGCTGGGCGCCTACGCCGCCCACGGCATGGCCGAACCGGCGGCCGGGCTGGTCAACACCGGCGTGCGCTACCAGATGTGGCACACCCTGGCGCTTTTGGCGCTGCTGATGCGCCCGTCAGCGCTGCCCATGCGCACGCGGCCGGTGATGGTGCTCTGGACGCTGGGTATGACGGCATTCAGCGGCTCGCTCTATGCCATGGCGTTTACCGGCCTGGCGGCGGGCCTGATTACCCCGCTGGGCGGCCTGCTGCTGATGGCGGGCTGGTTGGCGCTGGGGGTAACGGCGTGGCGCGCCGGCGCTCGCCGCCAGGCGTAACAACCCGGAAAAAAGCCCCCTCAGGGCATACCGTAAGGGGGCTGGCCGGCGGCCGGGGCGGCGTTACTGCGCCCTGGCCTTTTCCACCCGGCGCCACTCGTGGAGCAGCGGTTCGGTGTAGCCCGACGGCTGTTCCAGCCCCTTGAAGATCAGGTCGGACGCTGCCCGGAATGCGGTGGACTCGTCAAAATGCGAGCTCATCGGCGTGTAGTCGGGGTCGCCGGCGTTCTGCTCGTCGACCATGCGCGCCATGCGCTTGAGCGTGTCCTGCACCTGGGCGGCATTGACGATGCCGTGGTGCAGCCAGTTGGCAATGTGCTGGCTGGAAATGCGCAGCGTGGCGCGGTCTTCCATCAGGCCCACGTTATGGATGTCCGGCACCTTGGACACGCCCACGCCGTGCTCGACCCAGCGCACCACGTAGCCGAGGATGCCCTGGCAGTTGTTGTCCAGCTCCTGCTGGACCTCTTCCGCGCTCCAGTCGGCGTTCTCCGCCACGGGGACGGTGAGCAGGTCGTCGAGCATGTCGGGTTCGCCGTGGTCTTCCAGCTCGCGCTGCACATCGGCCACCCTGACCTGATGATAGTGCAGGGCGTGCAGCGTCGCGGCGGTGGGCGACGGCACCCAGGCGGTGTTGGCACCGGCTTTGGGATGGCCGATTTTCTGTTCCAGCATGTCGTGCATCAGCTCGGGCATGGCCCACATGCCCTTGCCGATCTGGGCGCGGCCGCGCAGCCCGCAGGCCAGGCCGATCTGGACGTTGCTCTTCTCGTAGGCGTTGATCCAGGCCGTGCTCTTCATGTCGCCCTTGCGCACCACCGGGCCGGCTTCCATCGCGGTGTGCATTTCATCGCCGGTCCGGTCGAGGAAGCCGGTGTTGATGAATACCACCCGCGAGCGGGCCGCGTTGATGCACGCCTTGAGGTTGGCACTGGTGCGGCGCTCTTCGTCCATGACGCCCATTTTCAGGGTATCGCGCGCCAGGCCGAGGATGTCCTCGACGCGGCCGAAAAGCTCGCTGGCAAAGGCGACTTCGTCGGGGCCGTGCATCTTGGGCTTGACGATGTACACCGAGCCGGTGCGCGAGTTGCGCGGCTGATCGGCGGACTTTTTCAAGTCGTGGATGGCAATCAGCGAAGTGACCGCGGCGTCGAGAATGCCTTCGGGCACCTCGTTGCCGTTGTCGTCGAGCACCGCCGGCGTGGTCATCAGGTGGCCGACGTTGCGGATAAACATCAGCGAGCGGCCCTGCAGGGTCAGGGTATTACCCTCGGTGGTCTGCCAGGTGCGGTCGTCGCGCAGCGTCCGGGTGAACGACTTGTCCCCCTTGGCGACGGTTTCCTGGAGATCGCCCTTCATCAGGCCGAGCCAGTTCCGGTAAACGCCGACCTTGTCTTCGGCATCCACGGCGGCGATGGAGTCTTCGCAGTCCATGATGGTCGAGATAGCGGCTTCGACCACCACGTCGCTGACGCGCGCCGGGTCGGTTTTGCCGATGAAATGCTCGCCGTCGATCCGGATCTCGATGTGCAGGCCGTTGTTGGCCAGCAGGATCGAGTCCGGGTCAGCGGTGCTGCCGTCAAAGCCCACCAGCCTGGCGGCATCCTGCAGGCCGGTTTCGCGGCCGCCCGCCAGGCTGACCACCAGATGGCCGTCGCGGATGGCGTAGTTGACCGCGTCGCGATGGGAGCCGGTGGCCAGCGGGGCGGCGCGGTCGAGCACGCCGCGCGCGTAGGCAATCACCTTGTTGGCGCGGGTGAAGTTGAACTCGCGGGTGATGCCGGCGCCGTCCTCCTCGGAGATGGCGTCGGTGCCGTAAAGCGCGTCGTAAAGGCTGCCCCAGCGGGCGTTGGCGGCGTTCAGCGCGTAGCGGCCGTTGTTGACCGGCACTACCAGCTGCGGCCCCGCCTGAGTGGACAGCTCCTTGTCGACGTCGGCGGTTGTGGTCGTCACCGTGTCGGGAACGTCGGTCAGGTAGCCGATGTCGTTGAGAAAGCGGCGATAGGCCGGCATGTCCTTGACGGGGCCGGGATTGTCGCGGTGCCAGGCCTCCAGCTGTTGCTGCAGCGAGTCGCGCCGGGCAAGCAGCTCACGGTTGCGCGGCGCCAGATCGTTGAACAGCGCATCAACGCCGGCCCAGAAGGCGTCCTGGTCAACGCCGGTACCCGGCAGCGCCTGCTCGTTGATGAAGCGATCAAGGTCGGCCGACACCTGTAAACGGTGGCGCGTGATACGCTCGCTCATGGAAACTCTCCCTTGGAATGCCCGTGGCGCATCCGGCTGTCGGATGCCGACCACGACCATAGTGAATACAGCTGCTGAAAGCACGCCGATAGGCGTGCGGAGGGCAGCGCTGACGCTGATGGCGACAGTATAATTTGCGGAAAATAGTTCCACAAATGTGCACTTATGTAAATAGGGCGACCCTGACGCCGCCGTCATGGCCGACTAAATGATGATAATTTACGCCGCCGGCTGCGAACGGATCAATTGTTTCCGTCTATCCCACCAGGCGGTCGCAAAGGGCTCTTTCACGGAACGGTCGCCTTAACAGGAGATGCTGAATGGATGAATTCGCGCCGCTGCGGGAGGCGTTCAGCGGCACGGCGGAGGTTTCCCCGTTGCCGCTGCGGACGGCGCGCGACGAGACGCGCGCGCTGATGCCCTATCTCGACCGTTACGCGCTGACGCCGCTATGGCAGGGGCGGGACGTCGACCAGGTGTATGCCGGCTTTATCGCCAGCGGCGCGTTTTCGCTCTGGTGCCAGGTGTGGGCGCCGCCGGCCCCGGTGGGCACGGTCTTTGTGGTTCACGGCTATTTTGACCACCTGGGGCTTTATCGCCACTTGCTGGCCATGCTGCTGGCGCGGGGCTGGCAGGTGGTGCTGTGGGACCTGCCCGGCCACGGGCTGTCCAGCGGCGAGCGCGCGGCGATCGACGACTTTGCCACTTACGGCGACTGCCTGCACGACATTCAGGCCGCGCTGAGTGCCCGGCGGCTGACCCCCGCGCCCTGGGTGGGTATCGGCCAGAGCACCGGGGCGTCGATACTCGCCACGGATGCGCTCTGCCGGCCGGCCGCTGCGCCCTGGGTCGGATTGGCGCTGCTGGCGCCGCTGGTGCGTCCCTGCCGCTGGCGCCAGACCGGCCCGCTGCAGCGGCTGGCGGCTCCCTTTGTCAAAACCTTTCCCCGGCCGGGTCGGCACAACTCAACCGACCGCGCCTTTGTCGACTTTCTTCACCACCGTGACCCCTTGCAGCCGCGCCGCCTCAACCTGGGGTGGGTAAGCGCCATGCGCCGCTGGATGCCGCAGCTGCTGGCCGCGGCCCCGAGTACGCTGCCGGTGCTGCTGATGCAGGGCGAGCAGGACCGCACCGTGGACTGGCGCTACAACCTCGCGGTGTTGACGGACAAGTTTCCCCGGGCGCATGTCTACCGTCAGCCGGATGCGCGCCACCATCTGGTCAACGAGGCGCCGCCGATCCGCGAGGCGCTGCTGGCCGAATTGGGGAGGTTCCTCGACGGTCTGGCGGTTCAGGCAGCCTCTCGGGCGTGAACCTGCCGGCCGCCGGCCCAGGTGGCGTAGACGCTGCGGTCGTCGCCCAGCATCATCAGCGCAAACAGCGTCTCGGCGAGGGTGTTGCAGCGGGCGGTACGCCGCGCCAGCAGCGGCGTGGCCGCCGGGTCGAGTACCACGATATCGGCCTCGCCGCCTTTCCTGATTTGGCCGATGTGCTCGTCCAGATGCAGCGACCGGGCGTTGCCCAGGGTCAGCCGGTAAAAGCCCTGCCAGGCGGTAAGCGGCTGGCCCAGCAGCTGGCCGACCTGATAGGCCCCCTTCAGCGTGGCCAGTCCCGACAGGTCGGTGCCGCCGCCCACATCGCTGGCGAGGCTGGTGGCCATGCCTACGTCCTTGCAGGCCTCGCGGTCGAACAGGCCGCTGCCCAGAAACAGATTCGAGGTGGGGCAAAAGGCGATGCTCGCCCCGGCGTCGGCCAGGCGGTGGCGCATGCCCTGATCCAGATGAATGCCGTGGGCAAAGGTGCTGCGCGGCCCCACCAGCCCGTAGCGCTCGTAAACGTTCAGGTAGTCGCGGCTGTCGGGGAACAGATCGGATACCCAGGCAACTTCGCCTTCGTTTTCCGACAGATGCGTCTGTAGATGTACGTCCGGGGCGTTGCGTAGCAGCGCACCGGTGGCCTCCAGCTGTTCCGGGGTGGAGGTAGGGGCAAAGCGCGGGGTCAGGCTGTAGCCCAGCCGGCCCTTGCCGTGCCAGTCGGCGATCAGCCGCTCGCTGTCGGCCAGCCCGCCCAGGGTGTCGTCGGTAAGATCATCCGGGCCGTTGCGGTCCATCAGTACCTTGCCCGCGAGCATGCGCAGCCCGCGGCGGTTGGCAGCAGTAAAGAAGGCGTCCACCGAGCCCGGGTGCGAGGTGCAGAACACCTGGGCGGTGGTGGTGCCCACCCGCAGCGTTTCATCCAGAAACGCCTCGGCCACGGCGTCGGCGTGGGCGCGGTCGCCGAAGCGGCACTCCTCGGGGAAGGTGTAGTCGTTGAGCCAGTCGAGCAGCTGGCGTCCGTAGGAGGCCATGATGTCGAGCTGCGAATAGTGCACGTGGCTGTCGATAAAGCCCGGCATCATCAGCTTGCCGGAATAATCGACGACCTCGATGCCGGCGGGCAGGTGCGGGGCCAGCTCGGCGTAGTCGCCCACGGCGTGGATATGGCCGTCGATGATCCACACCGCGCCGTCTTCCAGATGGTGCACGCTGCCCGGCGCGGGAGCGTTGCCGTCTCCCGGGTCGTCGGCAAAGCTTAAAAGCGGGCCGCGCAGCACGCGGGTGTCGGTCGTCAGGTCAGTCATTGTGGGGTCTCCATTGGTGCCAGGGACTGGCGTACGCGTCTTAAGCGCGCTTTTGTTGAGGGCTCGATTTTTGCGAGCTCTGTTTTTGGGGGCTGGGGGCCACCGGATAAAACGCGGCGCGCAGGATTTCCGGGGCGACGCCGCGATGGTCACGGTGCTCGGCGGCAGGTTTCAGCGTCAGCAGCTCGGCGCTCACCGCCAGGGCGATTTCATAGGGCAGCTTGCCTTTGGCGCCGGCAACGCCGATGGGGCAGCGGACCACGGCCAGCGCTTCGTCGCTGTGGCCGGCATCCTTCAGCCGTCGGCGGAAGCTCGCCCACTTGGAGCGCGAGCCGATTAACCCGATAGAGGCGCAGTCGCCGCGCTTGAGCAGCGCATCGACAATGGCGCGGTCTTCACCGTGGTCCTGGGTCATCACCAGCGCGTGGCAGCCCGCCGGAAGCTCGCTTATGGCCGTGGCCACGTCGGGCTCGCCGTCGGCTCCGGGCATGATGCGCAGGCGGCGCTGGCGCTCGTTGCTCGGAGTGTTGGATGAAGCTTCGGGGAAGGCGTCTTCGCGGCTGTCCAGCCAGTGCAGGCGCCAGGGCAGCGGGGCGATGAGGGCGGCCAGCTCGCGGCTGACGTTGCCGGCGCCAAACAGCGCCACCTGCATCTCGGCGCCGGCGTACAGCTCCAGCATCACGTGCACGTAGCCGCCGCAGCACTGGCCGCTGCGCCCGCCCAGCGGGAAGGCTTCCAGCCGCGTGCCGCTTTCGCCCGTGGCCAGCGCTTCCCGCGCGGTATCCATCACCTGCCACTCGAAGTTGCCGCCGCCCAGGGTGTCGTAAATGGTGTCTGCGGTGATCACCATTTTGCAGCCCGGCTCCCGGGGCGTGGAGCCGGCGGCCCCCACCACGCTTGCCAGCGCGTGGGGGCGGGCTTCGCGCTGCAGGCGGTCAAGCGCGGAATGCCAGCGCTCGGAAGCGGTCATGACGTGCCTCCTGTGCCTTTTTGGCGCAGCGCCTCGGCGGCCAGCAGCACGCGCTCGGGCGTGGCGGGGGTGTCCAGCACCGGGCAGTAGCGGTAGTCCACCAGGCTTGCCAGGGCGTCGCGCAGCGCCGACCACACCGAAATCCCCAGCATAAACGGCGGCTCGCCCACGGCCTTGGAGCGGTAGATGCTGGCCTGGGAGTTGGGGTGGCCTTCCATCAGCTTGACGTTGAACGTCTCCGGCGCATCGCCAAAGGCGGGGATTTTATAGGTCGAAGGCCCAAGCGTGGTCAGCTGGCCGTTGTCGTTCCACTTGAGCTCTTCGCTGGTCATCCAGCCCATACCCTGAATAAAGCCGCCTTCGACCTGGCCGATATCGATTGCCGGATTCAGCGAGTCGCCCACGTCGTGGAGGATATCCACGCGGCTGACACGGTACTCGCCGGAGAGCGTATCCACTTCTACCTCGGATACCGCCGCGCCGTGGGCGTAGTAGTAGAAGGGCCGGCCGCGGCCGGTGGCGCGGTCGTAGTGGATCAGCGGCGTGGCGTAAAAGCCCTTTTCGGACAGCGACACGCGGCCGAAGTAAGCCGCCTGAACCAGCTCGCCCCAGGCGATGCGGTGCTCGTCCTCGTTGATGCCGGCGACCAGCTCGCCGTTTTCCAGCCGCATGGTTTCGCGGTCCAGCCCGCCGGCGTCGGCGTCAAAGTGGTCGGTAGCAAAATCAAACAGGCGCTCGCGCAGCTTGGCAGCGGCGTCCCTGGCGGCCATGCCGTTCAAGTCTGCGCCGCTGGAGGCGGCGGTGGGCGAGGTGTTGGGCACTTTATCGGTGCGGGTGGCGGTAATGCGCACCTTCTCCAGATCCAGCCCCAGCTCGCGCGCCACCACCTGGCAAATCTTGGTGTGCAGGCCCTGGCCCATCTCGGTGCCGCCGTGGTTGATCATCACGCTGCCGTCGGTGTAGACGTGCAACAGCGCGCCGGCCTGGTTCAAATGCTGGGCGGTGAACGAGATGCCGAACTTCACCGGCGTCAGCGCAAGCCCGCGCTTGATGATGGGGCTTTCGGCGTTGAAGCGGGTGATGGCCTGGCGGCGGTTCCAGTAGTCGCTGCTTTCTTCCAGCTGGCTGATGACGTCGTGCAGCAGCGGAATCTGCTCAACGCGCTGGCCGTAGTGGGTGACGTTGCGCGGGGTGCCGTCGGGATCGGCGTCGCGGTAGAGGTTGCGCTTGCGCACGATGAGCGGGTCTGCGCCCACGTAGCGGGCGATGTCGTCCATGGCGCGTTCGATGATCATCACGCCCTGGGGGCCGCCAAAGCCGCGAAATGCGGTGTTCGACGCGGTGTGGGTCCTGGCGCGCTTGCCGGTGACTCGGGCGCGGCCCAGCGAGTAGGCGTTGTCGGCGTGGAACATGGCGCGGTCGACCACCGCTTCGGACAGGTCCGGCGAATAGCCGCAGTCGCCGATGATATCGATATCGCCGCCGGTGAGCACGCCGCGCTCATCAAAGCCCAGCTTGTAGGCGTTGTGGAAGGGGTGGCGCTTGCCGGTGCCGCGAGTGTCGTCGGCCCGGGGCAGGCGTACCTTGGCCGCACGCCCGGTGCGCCGGGCGATAATCGCGGCAATGCACGCCCAGGGCGAGGCCTGGGTTTCCTTGCCGCCAAAGCCGCCGCCCATGCGCCGGTTGGAGACCGTCACCGCGTGAAACGGGATGCCCAGCACTTCGGCCACCAGCTTCTGGGTTTCGCTGGGGTGCTGGTTGGAGGTGTGCACCAGCACGCCCTCGTCTTCGGTGGGCTCTACCAGACAGGCCTGGCCTTCCAGGTAAAAGTGCTCCTGACCGCCGATAA
Source organism: Vreelandella jeotgali Hwa (assembly GCF_000334215.1). Classification (GTDB taxonomy): domain Bacteria; phylum Pseudomonadota; class Gammaproteobacteria; order Pseudomonadales; family Halomonadaceae; genus Vreelandella; species Vreelandella jeotgali. The sequence goes on from NZ_AMQY01000008.1 coordinate 45,168, forward strand.
ACTGGGTGGCCTCGAGCACGTGGGGCGAGCCTTTCAGGGCCTCCCGCCAGTCGCCGCGCTCGTGAACGTGGGTGGGGCGGACCAGCTCCTCGCGCTCGGCAGCGGCCACCGGGTCGAGGCTTGCCGGCTGCTCGTCGATTTCCACGATCGCCGCCTTCACCGCCTGACGGGCAATTTTGTAGCTTTCGGCGGCCACGGCAAACAGGGTCTGGCCGGCGTAGCTGATCTCGTCAAAGGCAAAGATCGGGTCGCCGCCGAACACCGGGCCGATATCGGTATGGCCGGGCACATCGTTCAGGCTGATAACGTCGACCACGCCGGGCAGCGCGCGGGCTTTTTCCAGATCCAGGCGGGTTACGCGCCCGTGGGCGACCGGCGACTGGCCGACCATCACGTCCAGGGTGCGCCTGGGCGTGGGCAAATCGTCGATGTAGGCCGCGCGTCCGGTGACGTGTTTCACGGCACTTTCGTGGGGACGAGCGCTGCCCGCACCGCCCTGGCGACGGCCGGGTTCACGCGTGGGATCGAGTTCAGTGAGCGTACGCATGGAGAGTCACCTGATTCGCGGGGGTGGAAGCCTTGTTGTTGTTAGCGTCGTTGTTATTAGCGCTGTCGCTGGCGGCATTGAGTATCAGGCACAGCCGTTCGAGCAGGTTGCCGGCGGCAAGCGAGCGATATTCGGCGCTGCCGCGCATATCGGCCATGGGCGTCAGCTCACGGGCCAGTGCAGCGCGGGCCTGATCGAAAGCCGCAGCGTCGGCACGGCTGCCCTCCAGAGCCGCTTCGGCCTCGGGTGCACGGCGGGGGATCGCCGCCATGCCGCCAAAGGCCAAATGCACATCGCGCATCACGCCGTCTTCCATGCGCCAGGCGAACGCGCCCAGCACCGCGGAAATATCGTCTTCGCGACGCTTGGAGAGCTTCCACACCTTGAGGTTATGATCCGCCGCCGGGCGCGGGAGAAATACCGCGGCGATAAACTCGTCGGCCTCCATGGCGGTCTTCTTGTAGTCGAGGAAGAAGTCTTCCAGCGGCATTTCCCGGCTGCCGCGCGGGCCGTCCAGCCGCAGACGGGCATCCAGCGCCAGAAGCGTCGGCGGGGTGTCGCCGATGGGCGAGGCGTTGGCGATGTTGCCGCCAAGGGTGGCGCGATTGCGGATCTGGGACGAGGCAAAGCGGTGCATCAGGTGCTCAAACGCCGGGTAGTGCTCGGCGAGCAGCGGCATCAGCGCAGACAGCGACATTGAAGCGCCGATCCACCAGCCGGCGTCCGTTTCGTTGACCTCGGTCAGCTCGGCCACCCGGCGCACATCAATAACGTCAACCAGGTCCTTTACCTGCTGGGTGGTCTCCAGCCACAGATCGGTGCCGCCGGCCACCAGCCGCGCGCCCGGGCGCTTGCCCTTGAGCTCGCGCAGCTCGGCGATGGTGTGGGGGATGGCGTAGCCTTCGGCCTGCTCGGTGCTGGCGGGGGCGGCTTGCCTGCCCGCGTTCTTGTCCCCCAGGTCCTGGGCCAGCTCGGCGACGTTTTTGCCCAGCGACGCGTCCGCGGCCCAGGCAGGCGTGGCCCTGGGATGGTCCTGCATGGAGAGCGCGGCGTCGCGGATCGGCCGGTAGCCGGTGCAGCGGCAGAGGTTACCGCCCAGCGCCTGCTCCAGCTGCGTTTGATCCAGCGGTGCCAGGCGCTGGCCGGTGCTTGCCTGCTGCTGGCGGTCTTCATAAAGCGTAAACAGCGACATGACGATACCCGGCGTGCAAAAGCCGCACTGGCTGCCGTGGCATTCCACCATGGCCGCCTGGGCCGGGTGCAGCTGTTCGCCGTCGGCAATGCCTTCCACGGTGACCAGGTGGCAGCCGTTAAGCTGGTGGGCAGGCGTGACGCAGGCGTTGGCGCTTTGGTAGCGGATCTCGCCGCCGGCGTCGGCCTCGCCGATGGCCACGGTGCAGGCGCCGCAGTCGCCGGAGGCGCAGCCTTCCTTGGTGCCGGTCCGGCCGAGCCGCTGGCGCAGAAGCTCCAGCGCGCTGGTATCGGCGCTCACGCCACTCAGGCGCTGGCGCTCGCCGTTGAGATAGAAGTCAATCATGGTCGGCTCCGATTGTCTTTGTCTTTGTCTTTGAAACGATAACCGTGATCGTTATTGCCGCCGCTATAGCGTTGGACCATTGCAGGTGGTGCCGGGGATTTTTAATTCTTGACCATTCGGTCAGTTTTATCAAGTCGTTTTCCGGCCCGCTGTTGTGGTAAAAAGACGGGTCAAAAGGAATAAACAGAGGCAAAACAGGGATAACACCGCCGCGACGGAGCCAGCCGGTGTGAGCCGCAGCGTGACCACTCCCGAGCCTTGAAGCGGCGTGTCGAATAAAGCGAGAGCCCATGGCCAACTCCACCACCGAACAGGAAGCCGGCGCCATTCGCCGGCGCAACGAGCGGGCGATTCTGCAGGCCGCCGAGGGGGCCTTTGCGTGCCACGGCTATCGCGGCGCCAGCCTCCAGGACATCGCCCGCCGGGCCGGACTGCCCAAATCCAACGTGCTGTATTACATGGGCAGCAAGCGCCGGCTCTACGTGCGCCTGCTGGAGCGGATGATGTCGCGCTGGAACGCGATTCTGGACAATATCTCCCCGGACGATGACCCGGTCGAGGTCATTTCCGCCTTTATCCGCGCCAAGATTCGCCTGTCCCGCAGCCACCCCGAGGGCTCGCGGCTGTTCGCCAGCGAGATCCTCGGCGGCGCGCCGTTTTTGCAGGAATACCTGCAGGGGGATCTGCGCGACTGGGTGGAAAGCCGTGCCGTCGTGCTGCGCCAGTGGGCCGAACGCGGGCTGATCGACCCGGTGAATCCGGTCTGGCTGATTTTCCTGATCTGGTCGTCGACCCAGCACTACGCCGATTTTGAAACCCAGGTGCTGGGGATTACCGGCCGGCAGTCGCTGGACGACGATGATCTGGAAGACATCACGCAGTTTCTTATCCAGGTGGTGGTCAAGGGCTGCGGTATTCGGCGCCCGGCCGCCGGGGCAACGCCGCCTGACAGCTGACAGGCGGAGCTTATCGTGACGTCAGGTGGTCAGCAGCATGACCACCGACAGCGCGGCGGTGATCCACATCGCCGGCTTGATCTCGTTGAAGCGCCCGGTGAGCACCTTGATCAGCACGAAGCTGATAAAGCCGAAGGCAATCCCCAGAGTGATCGAGTAGGTCAGCGGCATCAGAATGATCGCCAGAAACGCCGGGAAGGCCTGGTCGAAGTGTTCCCAGTCGATCTTGCTGATCGGCGCCATCATGAACAGCCCCACCATGACCAGCGCCGGCGCGGTGGCAATGCCCGGCACCAGCGAGAGCAGCGGCGAGAGGAACAGAAACGGCAGGAAGAGCACCGCAATCACCAGCGCCACCAGCCCGGTGCGCCCGCCCTGGGCCACGCCGGCGCCGGATTCGATGAAGGTCTGGGCGGCGCTGGTGCCCAGCGGCGCGGCGATCATCGAGGAGAAGGCGTCCACGGTCATCGAGCGCTGGAGGTTGCGCGGGTTGCCGTCTTCGTCCTTGAGGTCGGCGGACTCGGCCAGCGCCATGAAGCACGACATGGCATCGAAGAAGTTGGTAAACAGCATCACGAAGATGAACGGCAGGTAGCCCACTTTCAGCGCGCCCATGATGTCGACCTTCATCACCGCGCTGAAATCCGGCCAGGCGGCGAGCCCGGTCCAGGCGACGGTGATTTCATCGCCCCACAGCCGGCCCATGGGCGCGGCGGCCAGGGTGGTCAGCGCGATGCCCATCACCAGCGCCCCGTTGAAGCGCAGGATGACGAAAACGGCGGTGGCGATCAGCCCCAGAAAGAAGGTCGCCAGCTGGGCATCCATATTACCGAGGGTCACCACCGTGGCATCGCTGCCGACGATAAAGCCGGCGTTCTGCAGCCCCACGAAGGTAATGAACAGCCCGATGCCGCAGGTAATCGCGTAGCGCAGCGATAGCGGGATGGCCTCGATCACGGCCTTGCGCACGTTGAACAGCGCGAGAATGGCGAAGATCACCCCGGACCAGAACACGCAGCCCAGCGCGACTTCCCAGCTGAGCCCCGCGCCCAGCACCAGGGTGTAGGTGAACAGTGCGTTCATGCCCATGCCCGGCGCGACCAGGATGGGGTTGCGGGCATAGAGCGCCATCGCCAGGCTGCCCAGAAAGCTGATAACCACGGTCGCCGACAGCGCGGCGGAGAAGGGAATCCCGGCATCGCTGAGCACCGCCGGGTTGACCACGATGATATACATGCCGGCCAGAAAGGTGGCGAGGCCGGCGAGAATTTCGGTTTTGACGCTGGAGCCGCGCTGGGAGACGTTGAAAAAACGGTCCAGAAGCGACAGGCGGCGCGTGGCAGCCGCGCCGTTTTCATCGGCGGAGCGAGCAGTCGTCTCGTGCATACCCATACCTTGTTTGTTGTTGTGGCTGGTCGTTGTAACTGGTTGTTGTGACTGGTCGTTGTGACCGAGGTCAGCCTCTGGTGAGGCTCCGGCTATTTCCTGACCTTTCGGTCAAGTCACGGCTCAAGACTAGCCACCCGACCACCCCCGGTCAATACGTCGCGGGATGATAGCAAGGCAGAGCAAGTGAGGCGTTCAGCCGTCCTTCAGCAGGCGGTCGAGCTGGCGGTAGCCGATGGCTTCGACGAAGTGCGGTTGGGTGGGCCGGGCGGCGCCTTCGAGGTCGGCCAGGGTCAGCGCCACGCGCAGTACGCGGTGGTAGGCCCGGGCAGAGAGCTTGAGTTTTTCCAGCACGTTGGCCAGCCAGGCGCGTTCGTCATCGTCCAGCGCGCAGGCGGCTTCCAGCGCCCGGCCGCCGAGCTGGCTGTTGAGCGCGCCGCGCTGCGCCTGGCGTTCCCGGGCGGCCATGACGCGCTGGCGCACGTCGGCGGACGATTCGCCCCGGGTGCGGGCGGTGAGCTGCTCCGGCGGCAGGGCGGGCACTTCCACCTGGAGGTCGATGCGGTCCAGCAGCGGGCCGGAGAGCCGCGCCTGGTAGCGCTGAATCTGGCTGGCGGTGCACTGGCAGCGGCTGCGGGGGTCCCCCAGGTGCCCGCAGGGGCAGGGGTTCATTGCCGAAACAAGCTGAAAACTGGCCGGATACCGGCGTTCGTGGCTGGCCCGGGCCAGGTGGATTTCTCCGGTTTCCAGCGGTTGTCGCAGCACTTCCAGCACCTGGCGGGAAAATTCCGGCAGCTCGTCGAGAAACAGCACGCCGTGGTGGGCCAGCGAGATTTCGCCAGGGCGGGGTTTTGAGCCACCGCCCACCAGCGCGGCGGCGCTGGCGCTGTGGTGGGGTTGGCGAAAGGGCCGTTGGCCCCAGTGTTTTTCCAGCGGCAGCCCGCACACCGAGCGCACCGCGGCTACGGCCAGCGCATCGTCGTCGGAAAGCGGCGGCAGAATGCCGGGCAGGCGGCTGGCGAGCATGGTCTTGCCGGTGCCCGGTGGGCCGGCGAATAAAAGGTTATGGCCGCCGGCGGCGGCGATTTCCAGCGCCCTGCGCGCCTGTTGCTGGCCGCGTACGTCGGCAAGGTCGGCCAGGGGCTCGGTGGCTTCGGGCGGTTTGGGTAGCCGATGCGGCGTAATGCGTTCCTGATCCAGCAGGTGGGCCACGATCTCCCACAGCGAGTCGGCGGGCAGCACGGTCAGGTCCTGCCCGGCGAGCGCAGCTTCGTCGGCGCACGTCCGAGGGACAATCAGCTGATGGCCGGCGGCCCGGGTCGCCAGTGCCAGCGGCAAGACGCCGGGCACCGCGCGCAGCTGGCCGTCCAGCGCCAGCTCGCCGGCGCATTCCATGCCTTCCAGCGACTCCACCGGCAGCTGGCCGGACGCGGCGAGAATACCCAGTGCGATGGGCAGATCAAAGCGCCCGCCTTCCTTGGGCAGGTCGGCCGGGGCCAGGTTCAGGGTGATCCGCCGGGTATTGGGAAAATCAAAGCCGGCGTTGACCAGCGCGCTGCGTACGCGCTCGCGGCTTTCCTTCACCGCGGCTTCGGGCAGGCCCACCAGGGTGAGCCCCGGCAGGCCGTTGGCCAGATGCACTTCCACCTGCACCGGCGGGGCCTCGAGCCCCAACCCGGCGCGGGTGGCAACAATGGCAAGCGTCATGGCGTTCCCTCGCGTTTGACGTATGTGGCGGCGTTTGCCTTGTGCCGGGCTTAGCTTTGGCGGTCGTCGCCTGCGGCCGGGCCGTCGTCGGCTCGGGGGAAGGTATCCTCGGCCCCGGCGTTGTCGGTGTGTCCGGCCTGGCGGTCGCCGTCGGGATTGACCTCGGCCTCCAGGGTGGCGACCTGGCTTTCCAGCGCTTCCACTCGTGCCCGGGTGCGCTGGAGAACATCCATGAGGATATCGAAGTCTTCCCGGGAGACCAGCTCCAGGCGGTCAAAGGCCCCGCGGACGGCCTGTTGCACGCCCTTGTGGATGTCTTCCGGCGCCTGGGAGGCGTTTTGCAGGCGGTCGCCGATTTGCTGGGCAAGCTGGCTGATGCGGTCTTGAGCGGCCATGACGTTCTCCTTGATGGCTCAATAGCAGGGGTATATCCGTCAGGATACGCACCCCGGCGCGGTTACGCATACAGAAAACACCGCCGAGACGGCGCAGCGGCGTTTTTTCTTCGGGCCCGGTGGCAGTGTATGCTTGGGCGTAATTCGCAACGGCGCCGCCGGTGCCCGTTCTTCACTCTTTATGCCGCATTCCCGGTACAGCCCTGTGGATGCCGCATTACGCTATAAGGAAGCCGCCATGAAATTGATTTCTGCGATTATCAAGCCGTTCAAGCTTGATGACGTGCGCGAATCACTCTCCGATATCGGTGTGCAGGGCATTACCGTGACCGAGGTCAAGGGCTTTGGCCGTCAGAAAGGGCACACCGAGCTGTACCGGGGAGCCGAGTACGTGGTGGACTTTCTGCCCAAGGTGAAGATGGAAGTGGCCGTGGATGACGACATGGCCGAGCCGGTTATCGAGGCCGTCACCCAGGTTGCCAACACCGGCAAGATCGGCGACGGCAAGATTTTTGTCATGCCGCTGGAGCAGGTTATCCGTATTCGCACCGGCGAAACCGGCAAGGACGCGGTATAAGCGCTGTGCATAACCGTTGATGCATACCCTGCCACGCCCCGATGTACCTCACCGTGGCGATCCAGCCTGGCGAGTTACGGTGGCGGGGGTTTCACCGTTCCACGAAGGCGCGCTCGATAACGTAGTCGCCGGGCTCGCCCATGCGCGGCGAGATCCGGAAGCCGAGTTCATCCAGCAGGGCGCTGGTGTCGTCGAGCATCGCCGGGCTGCCGCAGATCATGGCGCGATCCTGCGCCGGATCGATGGGCGGCAGGCCGGTATCGGCGGTGAGCTTGCCGCTTTTGATGTGGTCGGTCAGCCGCCCCTGGGTGTGGAAATCTTCCCGGGTCACGGTGGGGTAGTAGACCAGCTTCTCGCGGATTTCCTCGCCGAGATATTCGTGCGCGGGCAGATCCTGGCGGATGAAATCGGCGTAGGCCAGCTCGGAGACGTAGCGCACGCCGTGCACCAGCACGACCTTGTCGTACTGGTCGTAAACGTCCGGGTCCTGGATCAGGCTCATGAAGGGCGCCATGCCGGTGCCGGTGGAGAGCAGATAGAGGTTGCGGCCGGGCAGCAGGTCGTCGGTGACCAGGGTGCCGGTGGGCTTGCGGCCAACCAGGATGCTGTCGCCGACTTCCAGGTGTTGCAGACGCGACGTCAGCGGGCCGTCCTGTACCTTGATGCTGAAGAACTCCAGGTGCTCGGCATAGTGCGGGCTGGCAACCGAATAGGCGCGCACCAGCGGCTTGCCGTCCACCTCCAGGCCGATCATGACAAACTGGCCGGACTTGAAACGCAGGCTTTGCTCGCGGGTGGTACGAAAGCTGAACAGCGTATCGTTCCAGTGGTGAACGCTTAGCACGTCGGCCTTGGCGAACTTGCTCATTGAGGCTCCTTTTAACCGTTATACGTTTTGACCGTTATACGTTGGAAGCGGTATTCCCTGACCGCTACCGGTTGGGCCGGATGGATGTTTAACCGATATTCATGCCGAACGCCGCATCACCCGGCCGCGATGCGGCGTTTGGCCACAACATTCGGCCGCCAGACCGGCCGAAGGATTATCGACCGGCCGGCGTTATCCGCCTACTTTATCATTGACGGCGCTCGCTGCGGGGCGGGAGCGACAGATTAGCGCGGCGCGTCAAGCGCGGGGGCCTGACCGCTGCCGGATTCGCGGCGCGAGAGCCGGAAGTGGCCGATAACCCGGGTGAGATGGTCGGCCTGTTCCTGCAGCTGCTCGGCGGCGGTGCTGGACTCTTCGACCATGGCGGCGTTTTCCTGGGTCATGCGGTCGAGGTCGGCCACGGCCACGTTGACCTGGCCGATGCCGTCACTCTGCTCGCCGGTGGCCGAGGTGATTTCGCCCAGCACATCGGTCACCCGGGTCACCTGGGCGACGATGTCGTTCATGGTTTCGGCGGCGCCCTGAACCAGTTGGGTACCGTTCTGCACCTTGTCCCGTGACTCCTCGTTGAGTGCCTTGATTTCGTGCGCGGCGTCGGTGCTGCGCTGGGCCAGCTTGCGCACTTCCTCGGCGACCACGGCGAAGCCGCGACCCTGCTCGCCGGCCCGGGCGGCTTCCACCGAGGCGTTGAGCGCCAGCAGGTTGGTCTGGAAGGCGATGCTGTCCATCAGCGTGACGATGTCGCCGATCTTGTTCGACGAGGTGGCGATTTCCTCCATGGTATCGGCCACCCGAGCGGCCGACTCGCCGCCGCGCTCGGCCACTTCGGTGGCGGACTTGGCGAGCTGATTGGCTTCACGCGAAGACGCCGCGGTATGTTCCACGGTCGAGGTGATTTCCTCCATCGAGGCCGAGGTTTCCTGGAGGCTCGAGGCCGTGCTTTCGGTGCGCCGCGACAGATCATGGCCGCCCTTGGCGATTTCCGAGGCGGCGGTGTTCACGGCCTCGCTGCCGGTGCGTACTTCGATCAGCACGTCTTCCATACGCGACACGAAGCGGTTGAACGCGGCCGCAATCTGGGTCACTTCGTCGTGGCCTTCTTCCGGCAGACGCCGGGTGAGATCGCCTTCGCCCGATGCCACGCTGTTCATGGCGTTGCGCGCGGAATGCAGGCGTCGCAGCATCAGCTTGAGCAGGAAGCTGAGTACCAGAGCAGTCAGCACGGCCACCACAATCAGCGTGATGGTGGTCGTGCCGGCAATGGCGCGAAGCCCGGCGGTGGCTTCGTGTTCATCCAGCGCGACGACCAGCTCCCAGCCGCTCTGGCCGCCGACGTTGCGGCCCAGCAGGCGTTTTTCGCTGCCCTGCAGTGCCATTGTCATGGGCGTGTCCGCTCCGGCCAGCTTTGCCAGCATGTCCGCCGTCAGCCGGTCGTTGAGGCGTGAGGCGGGGGCCAGCGTCAGATCCTCGTCGTGGTGGGCAATCAGGCTGCCGTCAGCGGCGGTGAGAAAGGCAAAGCTGGACGGCGTGGGGGCAATGCTGTCGACGATATCGATCACCGCGGTAACGGTTACGTCGCCGCCGACCACGCCGATCAGCTGATTGTCGCGGTAATACGGGTGGGCAAAGGTGACCACCAGATCCCCGGTCTGCTCGTCGACGTAGGGTTTGGTGACAATGCTGTCCTTCTCACGTACGGCGCTCTTGTACCAGGCGCGCTCCCGGGGGTCGAAGTCATCCGGCGGCGTCCAGCCGTTGTAAAAGATGGTCTTGCCGGTGTCGGGCTTGATCAGGTAGGTCGCCATGAAATCGCCCGATGTCCTGAGCTGGCGCAGCGCGGGGCGGGGCGAGTCGCTTTCGGCCGCTTCGTCCATGGCGGTCAGCATGTTGAAGCGGGCGTTGAACCAGGTATCCAGCGCCTGGGCATTGCCGCCGACCACGGCGTTCAGGTTGCCGGCAATCTGCTCGTCGTTGTGCTGTTTGACGGTAAAGAAGCTGGCAATGCCGTTGGCCCCCAGGGCGAAGACCACGGCGGCCAGCGCAGCAGCAAGGAGGCGAACACGAAGTGAAATGAACATGACAGGCAGGTCTCTAGGGTAGGGTGAGGATAAACAAGGCGCTGCGCGGGTGCCACGCAGCGCCTCAGCCATTGGTCTTATTATCGGCGAGTGTTATGCGGACTTGAAGGGCAAATAAACGCTCCGGGTATCGCGTTTTTGCCCTGGTGTTTTGTCTGGCTGTTTTTTTATTCCATTGCGTTGGCTTTGCCCACCCGCGTGCCGGCGTGATGCCGGGCGCGGGTGCGCGGATCAGCTATCCTGCTGACGGGCGGGAATATCACCCTGCGGCTGGCGGTGGTACGCCGGGCTGAGGTCGTGCAGCGCGTCGACAAAGGCGCTGACGTTATCCGGGTTGGTAAACTGGCTGACCCCGTGGCCCAGGTTGAAGATGTGCCCCGGGCCGCTGCCGTAGCTTTCCAGAATGCGGCCGACCTCGGCGCGAATGGCGCCGGAGCGGGCAAACAGCACGTTGGGGTCGAGGTTGCCCTGCAGCGCCACGCGGTGGCCCACCCGCTGGCGCGCGTTGGACAGTTCGGTGGACCAGTCAAGCCCCACGGCATCGGCGCCGGCGGTGGCGATCTGCTCAAGCCACTGGCCGCCGTTCTTGGTGAACATGATCACCGGCACCCGGCGGCCGTCCTGTTCGCGGATCAGCCCCGAGGCGATCTGCTCCATATAGCGCAGGGAAAACTCCATGTACGCCGGCGTGGACAGCGCCCCGCCCCAGGTGTCGAAAATCTGCACGACCTGGGCGCCGGCGCGAATCTGGGCGTTGAGGTAGTCGGTGACCGCGTGGGCCAGCTTGTCGAGCAGCTGGTGCATGGCGTCCGGCGTGTCGTAGAGCATCGCCTTGACGTGGCGGAAGTCCTTGCTCGATCCGCCTTCCACCATGTAGGTGGCCAGCGTCCAGGGGCTGCCGGAAAAGCCGATGAGCGGCACGCGGCCGTTGAGCTCGCCGCGAATGGTGGAAACCGCGCGCATCACGTAGTCCAGGTCGCGCTCGGCGTCGGGCACCTTGAGGGCGTCCACTTCCTCGGGGGTGCGTACGGTTTTCCTGAATTTCGGCCCCTCGCCGGTGACGAAGTACAGCCCCAGATCCATCGCATCGGGAATCGTGAGGATGTCCGAGAACAGAATGGCGGCATCCAGGGGAAAGCGATCCAGCGGTTGCAGCGTTACCTCGCAGGCCAGATCCTGATTGCGGCAGAGGTCCATGAAGCTGCCCGCTTCGGCGCGTTTGGCGCGGTATTCGGGCAGATAGCGGCCCGCCTGACGCATCATCCAGACCGGCGTGCGATCCACCGGCTGGCGCGCCAATGCCCGCAGAAAGCGATCGTTGTGTAGCGGTGAAGCCGTAGACGAGGAAGCAACAGATGCTGAAGTCATGGAATACCTGCTCTTGAAAAATGGCCTGCCTGAAAGGCATGTCGAGGGTGTAGAATGAATTGTATGGCATACCGAGCCGTTTGCTAAACTCCGGCTTCGCCGGCAGCCGCTTTGCGCCGCTACCACACGCCGCACCATTGCCCAACCCGCTCTGACCCGCCCGCCGTGTGCGGGCCGTTCGATCATCGAGGTAACCTGTGACGATTCGCTTCATTGCCGCATCCCGGCTGCCCACGCCCTGGGCCACCTTTACCCTGCACGGCTTCGAGGACGATGCCACCGGCAAGGATCACGTTGCCTTGACCCTGGGCGATATCAACGGCGAAGCGCCGGTACTCGGCCGGGTGCATTCGGAATGCCTGACCGGCGACGCGCTGTTTTCCATGCGCTGCGACTGCGGCTACCAGCTGCAGGAAGCGCTGAAACGTATCGCCGAGGCCGGCTGCGGGGTGCTGCTGTATCTGCGTCAGGAAGGGCGGGGTATCGGGCTGCTCAACAAGATCCGCGCCTATCAGCTGCAGGACGACGGCGCCGATACCGTCGAGGCCAACGAGCAGTTGGGTTTCGGCGCCGACATGCGCCGCTACGACCTCTGCGTGCCCATGCTCGACCACCTGGGCGTCCGCGCACTGCGGCTGATGACCAACAACCCGCGCAAGGTCGACGCGCTGACCCGGGACGGCGTCAACGTCACCGAGCGCGTGCCGCTTACCACGGGGCTGAACCCCCACAACGAGGGCTATCTGTCCACCAAGGCGGGCAAGCTCGGTCACATGATGGCGCTGGGCGACTTTACGCCCGCCGGCAGCGTGGATATCGAGCGCAAGGGCTGAATCAGCCTCGCTGATGCCGGCGCATCACCTCGGTAATGATCGGTACCGGCGTCATCAGATGGTCGATCATCATCTGCGTGGCGGCCCGAGTATCGCGCGCCAGGATCACGTCCACCAGGCGGGCGTGTTCCTGGCGCTTCTGTTCCAGAGCCGCCTCGGACAATACCGTCTCGCGTAGCCAGAGGTTGCGATAGCGCTCTACCCGGTCGAAAAGGTCGGCGCGGATCTGCATCAGATGCGACGAGCGGCAGCCCGCGACAATGGCCGTGTGAAAGGCCTGATGACGCGAATCCCAGATATCGAGCAGCTCCTCGGGCGTCTTGACTTCCATGACCTTGCCGAGGGTATGCGCCCGCGCGAGTATTTCCGCTTCCCAGGCATCGTCCCCGCGCTCGATGGCCAGCCGGAGCATCAGCCCTTCAATTTCGGCCCTGGCTTCGTAGATATCGTGCAGTTCATCCAGCGACATCGGCGCAATGCGAAAGCCGCGTTGGCTCTCGGCGACCACCAGGCGCTCGGCGACCAGCCGGGACAGCGCCTCGCGCAACGGCCCGACACCCAGGCCGTAGTAGGCCTTGAGACGGCTCATCTGGAGTTTTTCGCCGGGGCTGAAGGCGTTGTGGATAATATCGGCCTTCAGCCGATGGTAGGCGCCAATGCCCTGGTTGAGCTGTGTTGGGGTCGTCATCAGGTCTCTCCTTGTCGGACCGGGAGGGTAACACCCCTCTGCCTGAAAATCGCTCGACCGGCGCGCCTGCCGGCGTTTGCCGCTCCGTGGCGGCCAGGCATTGGCGGCGTCTTGATCCTGTCGGTTTCGACAAATGTCTAATCCCGGAATCCCGCGTATTTGGTTAGCGTGTAGGCATGTTGATATTTTGTCGATTTTTTTAGTAAAAATCTAAAATATTGTCAGCCAGCATGCGCACGGCAAATCGTATTCAAGCAAACACCGGGAGCTTTCCATGGCGTCACCCCAGACACTATTGATGGACCAGGCCTGGATCGGCGGCCAGTGGCTGACCAGCGCGCGGACGTTCGCGGTCACCAACCCGGCCAATGGCGACGAACTGGCTCGGGTGCCCGATATGGGCGCCGACGAAGCCCGCCAGGCGATCGCCGCCGCCGACACAGCCCAGGCCGACTGGCGCCGGCAGACCGCCAAACAGCGCGCGACACGGCTGCGGCGCTGGTTCGACGCCATCATGGCGCATCAGGAAGAGCTGGCGCAGCTGATGACCCTGGAGCAGGGCAAGCCGCTGGCCGAGTCCCGGGGGGAGGTCGCCTACGGCGCCAGCTTTGTTGAATACTACGCCGAGGAAGCCAAGCGTATCGCCGGCGACACCCTGCCCGGCCACGGGGTGGACAAGCGTGTGCTGGTGTTCCGCGAACCCGTGGGCCCGGTGGCGGCGATTACCCCCTGGAACTTTCCGCTGGCGATGATTACCCGCAAGTGCGCGCCGGCGCTGGCCGCGGGTTGCAGCGTGGTGGTCAAGCCGGCGGAAGCCACGCCGCTGACCGCGCTGGCGCTCGCTCGTCTGGCGGAAGAAGCCGGCCTGCCGGCGGGAGTGCTGAACGTCATCACCGCGGCCAGCGGTGCCGAGGTAGGCCAGGTGCTGAGTACCGACTCGCGGATCCGCAAGCTCTCCTTTACCGGCTCGACCGCCGTGGGCAAAAAGCTGCTGGCCCAGTGCGCCGATACCGTCAAGAAGGCCTCCATGGAACTGGGCGGCAACGCGCCCTTTATCGTGTTTGACGATGCCGACCTGGACGCGGCCGTGGAGGGCGCGCTGGTCGCCAAGTATCGCAATTCCGGGCAGACCTGTGTGTGTACCAATCGCTTTCTGGTGCAGGATGGCGTCTACGATGCCTTTCTGGAGAAGCTGGCTGCCCGGGTCGGCGAACTCCCGGTCGGCAGCGGGCTCGACGACGGCGTGATGCAGGGGCCGCTGATCAATACGGCGGCCGTTGAAAAGGTCGAAGGACACATCCGCGACGCCCTCGACAAGGGCGGGCGCCTGGTCTGCGGCGGCCAACGGCATGCGCTGGGCGGCACGTTTTTCGAGCCCACCGTTGTGGCCGACGCCGACGACACCATGCGGGTGGCGCAGGAAGAAACCTTCGGCCCGCTGGCGCCGGTATTTCGCTTTACTACCGACGACCAGGGCGTCGCCCTGGCCAATGCCACCGAGTCCGGCCTGGCGGCCTATTTCTATGCCCGGGACTACCGGCGGATCTGGCATGTCTCGGAAAGCCTGGAATACGGCATGGTGGCCATCAATGAAGGGCTTTTATCCACCGAGCTGGCACCGTTCGGCGGCGTCAAGGAATCCGGTCTGGGGCGTGAAGGGTCGCGCTACGGACTGGAAGAATTCACCGAGCTGAAATACGTCTGTATCGGCGGCCTTTAAGCCGGCTTTTCCCAGGGAGAACCTCATGAACAACGCAGAGCTCAACGAACTCAAGCAGCGCTACGTGGCCAGCGGGGCCGCAACGCCGTCGCCGCACTTTGCCGAACACGCCGAAAACGCCCAGCTATGGGACGCCGACGGTCAGCGCTTTATCGACTTTGCCGGGGGTATCGGCGTGCTCAACCTCGGCCATCGCCATCCGAAGGTGGTGGCGGCGGTGAAAGACCAGCTCGACCACCTGATGCATACCTGCCAGACGGTGATGTCCTACGCCAGCTACGTGCAGCTGGCCGAAAAGCTGTGCCAGCTGTCGCCGGTCCGGCACGACGCCAAGGCGATGCTGGTGAATGCCGGCGCCGAAGCGCTGGAAAACGCGGTCAAGATTGCCCGGGCCGCCACCGGACGCAGCGGCATTATCTGCTTTGACGGCAGCTTTCACGGCCGCACGCTGATGACGCTGTCGATGACCGGCAAGGTGCTGCCCTACAAGAATGATTTCGGCCCGATGCCGGGCGACGTTTTTCGCGCGCCGTTTCCCAACGCCTACCACGGCATCAGCGATGAAGACGCCCTGAACGGCCTGAAAAAGGTGTTCAAGACCGATATTGCTCCCCACCGCACGGCGGCCATCGTGATCGAGCCGGTGCAGGGGGAAGGCGGCTTCTACGCGGCGTCGCCGGCGTTTCTCAAGGCCCTGCGCGAGCTGTGCGACGAGCACGGCATCATGCTGATCGTCGACGAAGTCCAGTCCGGCTTTGCGCGTACCGGTCGGTTTTTCGCCCTGGAGCATAGCGAGATAGAGGCCGACATCATGACCATGGCCAAGAGTCTGGCCAACGGCATGCCGCTGTCCGCCGTGGTGGGCACCGCCGAGGTCATGGACGCGGCCGGGCCCAACTCGCTGGGCGGCACCTACAGCGGCAACCCCCTGGCGTGCGCGGCCGCTCTGGCCGTGATCGAGGCCATCGAGGAGGAAAACCTGGTCGCCACTGGCGCCAGGCTGGGCGACAAGCTCTATCAGCGCTTTGCCGGCTGGCAAAAAAGCTTTGAGGCGGTGGACAACAGCCGCCACCTGGGCGCCATGGCCGCCTTTGAACTGGTAACCGACAAGGCCTCGCGCACGCCGGACCCGCAGCTCGCTGCGGCGCTCTGCGCCCGAGCTCGGGAGAAGGGCCTGATCCTGCTCTCCTGCGGCTTCTGGGGCAATTCCATTCGCATTCTGGTACCGCTTACCGTCAGCGATGACGTGCTCGAAGAAGGGCTGGACGTGATCGAAAACAGCCTCGAAGAACTCACCGGCGGGTCTACGGCCCGGATCGCCTGAAATACGGAGAATGACCATGTCACATGCCTCTTTTAACTGGGACGACCCGCTGCTGCTGTCCACGCAGCTAACCGAGGATGAGCGCCAGATCAGCGAGGCGGCGCGCGCCTACTGCCAGCAGGAGCTGCAGCCGCGCGTGCTCAGCGCCTATCGGGAAGAGCGGTTTGACCGCGAGATCATGACCGAAATGGGCGAGATGGGCCTGCTGGGCGCGACCGTGGCCGAGGAGTACGGCGGCGCCGGCCTCAACAACGTTGCCTACGGGCTGATTGCGCGCGAGGTCGAGCATGTCGATTCCGGCTACCGCTCGGCCATGAGCGTGCAGTCATCGCTGGTCATGCATCCGATTGAAGCCTATGGCTCCGAGGCGCAGAAGCAGCATTACCTGCCTCGGCTGGCGAGCGGTGAAATGGTTGGCTGTTTCGGCCTGACCGAGCCCGACCACGGCTCCGATCCAGGGTCCATGAACGCCCGGGCAAAAAAGGTCGACGGCGGCTATCGGCTCACCGGGCAGAAAATGTGGATCACCAACAGCCCCATTGCCGATCTGGCCGTGGTCTGGGCAAAATCCGATGCCCACGACAACAAGATTCGGGGCTTTATCGTCGAGCGCGGCACCGACGGGTTTTCCACGCCCAAAATCGACGGCAAGCTGAGTCTGCGCGCCTCGATTACCGGCGAGATCGTGCTGGATGACGCCTTTGTGCCGGATGATAACCTGCTGCCCGGCGTCAGCGGCCTGGCCGGCCCCTTCGGGTGTCTCAACAAGGCCCGCTACGGCATCGCCTGGGGGAGCCTGGGCGCTGCCGAGTTCTGCTGGCATGCAGCGCGCCAGTACACCCTCGACCGCAAGCAGTTCGGCCGCCCGCTGGCGTCCAACCAGCTGATTCAGCTCAAGCTGGCCAACATGCAGACCGATATTGCGCTGGGCTTTCAGGCCGCTCTGCAGACGGGCCGCCTGATGGACAGCGATAACTGGGCCCCGGAGATGATTTCGCTGATCAAGCGCAACAACTGCGCCAGGGCGCTGGATGTTGCCCGGGCGGCCCGGGACATGCACGGCGGCAACGGTATCGCCGACGAATACGGGGTCATGCGCCACATGGTCAACCTGGAAACGGTCAATACCTATGAAGGCACCAGCGATGTGCATGCGCTGATTCTCGGCCGCAGCCAGACCGGCATTCAGGCGTTTTTCTAATCGACGGCAACTTGCCAACTGGCGGCAACGCCGCTACTGATCCAGGCCGGGAGGCTGATGATGGACAAACCGTTAACGGGCATTCGCGTGCTCGACCTGTCGCGTATTCTGGCCGGTCCCTGGTGCAGCCAGCACCTGGCGGACATGGGCGCCGAAGTGATCAAGGTCGAGCACCCCGAGCGCGGTGATGATACCCGGGGATGGGGGCCGCCCTATCTCCAGGGGACCCGGGACGCCGCGTACTACCTCTGCACCAACCGCGGCAAGCAGTCGATTGCCGTGGATATTGCCCGGGAAGAAGGGCAGGCGCTGATTCACGAGCTGGTCAGGCACTGCGATGTGGTGCTGGAGAACTTCAAGGCCGGCGGGCTGAAGCGCTACGGCCTGGACTACGAGAGCCTGAAAGCCAGCCGGCCGGACCTGGTGTATTGCTCGATCACCGGATTCGGCCAGAGCGGCCCCTACGCCAGGCGGGCCGGGTATGACTTTCTGGTGCAGGGCATGGGCGGGCTGATGGACATCACCGGCCGGCCCGACAGCGAGCCGGGCGGCGGCCCGATCAAAACCGGCGTTGCCGTGGTGGACCTGTTCACCGGGATGTATGCCGCCACCTCGATCCTCTCCGCGCTGATCGGCCGGCAGCGTAGCGGTGAAGGCGCGTATATCGACATGGCGCTGATGGACGTGCAGGTCAGCATGCTGGCCAATCAGGCCATGAACTACCTGACGTCCGGCGCGTCCCCCGAGCGCCTGGGCAATTCGCACCCCAACATCGTGCCCTACCAGGCGTTCGCCACCGCGGACGGCCATATCATCCTCGCCGTGGGCAACGATGCCCAGTTTCAGCGCTTCTGCACCGTGGCCGGGGAGCCCGACCTGGCGGCAGATACCCGCTTTGCTACCAACCAGGCCCGGGTCGACAACCGCGACCGGCTGGTGGCACAGCTGGAAACGCTGATCGCGGCGCGGCCGTCGGCTTTCTGGCTGGAGGCGCTGGAAGCCGAAGGGGTCCCGTGTGGCCCCATCAACCGGGTCGAGCAGGTGTTCGACAACCCCCAGGTACAGCACCGCGGCATGCAGATGTCGATGTCGCACCCGGATGCCGGCGATATGTCGCTGGTCAGCAACCCGGTGTGTTTCGGCGGGGAAAAGCTCAATGCCGACCGTCCGCCGCCCGGGCTGGGGGAACATACCCGGGATGTGTTGTCGGCGTTTTGTCCCGATAGCGCCAGCGACCTGGAGGCCCTGGCGCACAAGGGTATTATCCGCTGACGGTCGCGCCGGCGGCGGTTGCCCGCCGCGCGGCTGTTTAGCCGTTGCCCCGGGCGTTCTGGATCTGCTCGTAGGCGTTGCCGATTTCGGCGGTGCGCTCCTTGGCCACTTCGCGCATGCTCTCGGGCAGGCCCTTGGCCGCCAGCTTGTCGGGGTGGTTTTCGCTCATCAGCTTGCGGTAGGCCTTTTTTACCTCGGCATCGCTGGCCTCTTCCGACACGCCCAATACCTGATAGGCATCCTCCAGCGATGGCCCCTGGTTGGCCGCCCCCTGAGGGCCGCCGCGCAGCATGGCTTCGACCTGCTCGATTTCTGCCTCGGAGCACCCCAGGCCGCGCACCACCCGCATGATCATCTCACGCTCGGCGGGGTGCAGCTCGCCGTCGGCGGCCACGGCGGTGAGCTGTACCTGCAGGAACAGCTGGCGCAGCGCCGGCTGGCTGCTGGCCATCCGACGCACCCGCTCCAGCTCGGCGTCCAGGTCAAACTCCGGGCTTTTGCCGCGGTTGAAGTCGGCGCGCGCCTGGGCGCGCTGGGCTTCGTTCAGGCGCAGCTTGTCCCACAGCTGCCGCGAGGCTTCCAGCTCGTCCTCGGACACGCGGCCGTCGGCCTTGCACAGACACCCCATCACCGCAAAGGTGGACGACAGGAACTGCTGCTGGGCGCCCATCAGGCGGTTGACCATTTTGCGGCGTAGCTGCCTGACCAGCCAGGCGCCGAGGCCGCCGCCGATCAAAAGGCCGATCAGGCCGCCCAGTTTATAGCCGATGAAGGCGCCGATCAGGGTGATGATTAACATGGCGTCTCTCTTGCAAGTAAGCAGTGAATAAAATCAGTGTTGAAAACAGAAAGCTGGCGCGGCGCCTGTTGCGCGCACGCTTAGCCCCGGGCGGCCAGCCGCCGGCGAATGGCGCGCTCGATGCCGTCGGCATCCAGCCCGCAGTCGGTACGCAGCTCGGCGGGGGTGCCGTGTTCCACAAAGGCATCGGGCAGGCCCAGATGCAGCACATCGGCGGCTATGCGCTCGGCGGCCAGCAGTTCGCTCACCGCGCTGCCGGCGCCGCCGGCGATGACGTTTTCTTCCAGGGTCACGACCAGGTCGTGATCCGCTGCGGCCTGACATACCGCGTCGCGGTCCAGCGGCTTGACCGAGCGCATGTTCAGGTGCGTGGCGTCCAGCGTTTCGGCGACCGTCGCCGCCGGCGTATTAAGGCTGCCGAAGGCCAGCAGGGCAATGCGCGGCGTCGTGCCGTGACCGGCCTGCCGACGCGGCTCCGCCTGACCAATGGCCGCCGGCGTCAGGTCGTCGGGAACCGCCACGCCGGGGCCGGTGCCGCGCGGGTAGCGTACCGCCGCCGGTCCCGGGTGGTGGTAGCCCGCGCTGAGCATGGCGTGGCACTCGGCTTCGTCCGCCGGCGCCAGAATTACCATGCCAGGCACGCAGCGCAAATACGAGAGATCCATGCTGCCGTGGTGGGTCGGGCCGTCTTCCCCTACCAGGCCAGCGCGGTCGATGGCGAAGGTCACGTCCAGCGCCTGCACCGCTACGTCGTGAATCAGCTGGTCGTAGCCGCGCTGCAAAAAGGTGGAGTAAATCGCTACCACCGGCTTGGCGGCCTCGCAGGCCATGCCCGCGGCCAGGGTCACCGCGTGCTGTTCGGCAATCGCCACGTCGAAGTAGCGCTCGGGGTATTCCTTCGAGAAGCGCACCAGGTCCGAGCCTTCACGCATGGCCGGGGTAATGCCGATCAGGCGCGGGTCGGCGGCGGCCATGTCGCACAGCCAGTCACCGAACACCGCGCAGTATTTGCGTTTTGGCGCTGCCGCCGGTTCCGGCTTGGCCGCCTGAGCGGCGGCGCCGGGTTTTTCCAGCTTGGTAATCGCGTGGTAGCCGATGGGGTCGGCCTCGGCGGGCAGAAAGCCCTTGCCCTTGCAGGTCTTGATATGCAGGAACTGCGGGCCGTCGGCCTGGCTCAGGGCGTCGAGAATGCGGGTCAGGCCGTCGAGGTCGTGGCCGTCCACGGGGCCGGTGTAGGTAAAGCCCATTTCTTCAAACAGCGTGGCGGGGCTGACCATGCCTTTCATGTGCTCTTCGGTACGCCGGGCAAACTGCAGCGCGCCGGGCAGGTGCGAGAGAACCTTTTTGCTCTCTTCGCGCATTTTCCGGTAGGGCGCGCTGGAGAGTACCCGCGCCAGGTAGCTGGCCATGCCGCCGACGTTTTCCGAAATCGACATTTCGTTGTCGTTGAGGATCACCAGCAGGTTGGCGTTGACGTGGCCGGCGTGGGCCAGCGCCTCGAATGCCATGCCCGCGGTCAGCGCGCCGTCGCCGAGAATCGCGCAAACCTTGCGCTCGGCTCCCTGGGTTCGGGCGGCCAGCGCCATGCCCAGCGCGGCGGAGATCGAGGTGCTGGAATGCCCCACGCCGAAGGTGTCGTAGCCCGATTCCGCCCGGCGGGGGAACGCCGCCAGCCCGCCGTGCTGGCGTATGCTCGTCATGGCCTCGCGCCGGCCGGTGAGTATCTTGTGCGGGTAGGCCTGGTGCCCCACGTCCCACACCAGGCGGTCATCGGGGGTGTGAAAGACGTGGTGCAGCGCCACGCTCAGCTCCACCACGCCGAGCCCGGCACCGAAGTGCCCGCCGGAAACGCCCACGCTGTACAGCAAATAGGCGCGCAGCTCATCGGCCAGCCGGGCCAGACGCTCGGGCGACATCGCACGCAGCGCTGCCGGGTGGTCAAGGGTGTCGAGCAAGGGTGTCGCCGGGCGCTCCCGGGGAATTTCGTCGAACAGCTTCATGGACATGGTTTTATCGACAACATGGGGTGGGTCTACCTCGATGGACACGGCTTAATGATCGCGCTCGATGATATACCGGGCAAGCCCGGCCAGGGGCGCGCCGCGCTCGCCGAGCGGCGCCAGCGCGGTTACGGCGTCTTCGGCCAGGCGCCGGGCCTTTTGCCGGGCGCCGTCCAGCCCCAGCAGGCCGGGATACGTCGGCTTGTGACGGGCGGCATCCGCCCCGCTGGTCTTGCCCAGGGTGGCGCTGTCGCCGGTGACGTCAAGAACGTCATCGTGCACCTGAAAGGCCAGGCCGATGGCCCGGGCATAGGTGGCAAGCGCCGCCAGGCGCGGGTCGTCCTCGTCGACGGCGACCAGCCCGCCCAGGCGCACGGCGGCTTCGATCAGCGCGCCGGTCTTGTGCGCGTGCATGGTTTCCAGCGCGGTGGCGTCGGCGGCGTAGCCCACGGCGGCCATGTCCAGCGCCTGGCCGGCGACCATGCCGTCGCGCCCGGCGGCGCCGGCGAGCGTTTGTATCAGCGCGCCAAGGCGCGGATGACGCGTCCGGGCCATTACCTCGAAGGCCAGCGCCTGCAGCGCATCGCCGGCGAGAATCGCGGTGGCCGGATCAAATGCCCGGTGAACCGTGGGATGCCCCCGGCGCAGGTCGTCATCGTCCATGGCCGGCAGGTCGTCGTGGATCAGCGAATAGGCGTGGATCAGCTCCACTGCCGCCGCCGGCGCATCCAGCGCCTCGTCATCGGCGCCCAGCGCTTCGCCGGCCAGGTAGACCAGCAGCGGCCGCAGGCGTTTACCGCCCATCAGCAGGCCGTGGCGCATGGCCGCCTCAAGCGGCGGCGCGGCCGGCGGGCGAGCTTCGAACAGCGCCGCCAGCGTGGTCTCGACGCGGTCGCTCCCGGTCCGGCGGCGCGCCTCAAGCGTTGCAGCGTCAACGGCTACCATGGCGGTGCCTCCTCACTCGGTGTTTCGCCCGGCGAGCCCTGGCGATCGTCGCTGTCTCCGGCGTCGTTCGAGTTGGTATCGTCCAGGGGGGCAAAGGGCGTTACCGAAAGCCCGCCGGCGCCGTCTTCGCTCAGGGTGCGGACCTTGAGTTCGGCATCGTCCAGCCGCGTTTGTGCCTGACGTGCCAGGCGTACGCCCTGCTCGAAGGCCGCCAGGGAATCTTCCAGCGACAGCGCGCCGCCTTCCAGACGTTCGACCAGCGACTCCAGCTGCTCGACCGTGGTGGCAAAATCCTGCGCTGACGTTTCCGTATCACTCATGAGCGAAGCCTGCTGCAAAAGACAAGTCAAACGTATCGGGCGCCCAGTATACACGGCTTCCCCCCGGTGGCGTCTGCCCGTCGTGGTGGAATATGCGTTGGCTTCATGGCCTGCGCGTGCACTTTTCATCCGCAGCGGCCGGCGTGTGGCAGGCGGCTGTGGTAACATGAAGCGTCTTCACCCGGCACTTTTCCGTGCTTTTCACGTACCCGGACAACGCGGCCCGCGCCGTTGATAGAGGTTGAATCCGCCATGGCCAAAACGTCCCTGGACAAGGGCAAAATCAAAATCCTGCTGCTCGAGGGCATCCACCAGAGCGCGGTGGATCGTTTTCATGACGCCGGCTATACCCATATCGAACACGTGTCGACGTCGCTGGACGAAGACACGCTGATGGAAAAAATCCGCGATGTGCACTTTATCGGCGTGCGTTCGCGCACCCAGCTGACCGAGCGCGTTTTTGCCGCCGCCGACAAGCTGGTCGGCGTGGGTTGCTTTTGCATCGGCACCAACCAGGTGGATCTCAACGCCGCGCTCAAGCGCGGGATCGCGGTATTCAACGCGCCCTATTCCAACACCCGCTCGGTGGCCGAGCTGGTGCTTGCCGAGGCCATCATGCTGCTGCGGGGCATTCCCGAAAAGACCGCCCGGGCGCATCAGGGCGGCTGGCTGAAGTCGGCGAAAAACTCCCACGAGGCGCGCGGCAAGACGCTGGGCATCGTCGGCTACGGCAGCATCGGCGCGCAGCTGTCGGTGCTCGCCGAGTCGCTGGGCTTTCATGTGCTCTACTACGACGTTATCGCCAAGCTGGGCATGGGCAACGCCACCCAGGTCGCCAGCCTGGAAGAGCTGCTGGGCCGTGCGGATGTGGTCAGCCTGCACGTGCCCGACGTGCCGTCGAGCCGCTGGATGATCGGTGAACAGGAAATTGCCGCGCTCAAGCCCGGGGCGATTGTCATCAACGCCTCACGGGGCAGCGTGGTGGAAATCGAGCCGCTGGCGGAAGCGCTCAAGGCCGGCAGGGTGCAGGGCGCGGCGGTCGACGTCTTCCCCGTGGAGCCCAAGAGCAACAAGGACGAGTTCCAGAGCCCGCTGCGTGGCCTCGAAAACGTCATCCTCACACCGCATATCGGCGGCTCCACCCTGGAGGCGCAGGAAAATATCGGCGTCGAAGTGGCAGAAAAACTGGTCACCTACTCGGACAACGGCACCACCATTACCTCGGTCAACTTCCCCGAAGTGGCGCTGCCCGCGCATCCCGACAAGCACCGCCTGCTGCACATCCACCACAACGTGCCCGGCGTGATGTCCGAGATCAACCGCGTACTCTCGGAAAGCGACATCAACATTTCCGGCCAGTACCTGCAAACCAATGAAACGGTCGGCTACGTGGTCATGGACGTTGACAAGGCCTACAGCCAGCAGGCGCTCGAAGCCCTGCGCAAAGTCGAAAACACCCTGAAAGTGCGCGTGCTGTACTCGCCCTGACACTCTCTGCCCGCCGCGCACCGCGCTTTGGGCGAGGGTTCCCGGGTCACCCCGAGAACCTTCCTGCTTCAACACGCCTTCACTGGACCGTGACGATTAGGCCACAGCCCCCGATCCAGTCGCTCCACAGGCTACCCCCGCCAGTCCGGCGGTTTCGATATTCTT
>NZ_AMQY01000009.1 GCF_000334215.1 Vreelandella jeotgali Hwa
GAACGTCGGATAAAACCGTTCCTTGTAGGCACGTTTCGTCATTTTGTATAAATATCAGGTGATGATGAAACCTTCAACCCCGGCACCGCGTTGCGGTGCGCGCTTTTATCACCGCCCGCATTGGGCGATGCTTTACGCGCAGATGGGTAAAAAGGAGGTGCCTCGGCTGGTCGCTAGGACGCTGCCGGGTTAAAATAGGCGGGTTTTTTACGCCATTTTATTGATCCGGACCGCCCTTTACGCGGGCGATTTCCAGGAGAGTTCCATGAGTGATGCACCCACCGCCCAGGCGGCGCCCATCGTGGTTGCCGCGCTGTACCGGTTCGTCAGCCTCGACGACTATCAGGCGCTGCGCGAGCCGCTGCGACAGACCATGCTCGATAACGACGTGAAAGGTACGCTGTTGCTCGCCCGCGAGGGCATCAACGGTACCGTCGCCGGCAGCCGTGCGGGTATTGATGCGCTGCTGGCGTGGCTGACCGCCGACCCCCGCCTTGCCGATATCGACCACAAGGAATCCTGCTGCGAGACGCCGCCGTTTTACCGCACCAAGGTCAAGCTCAAGAACGAGATCGTGACCATGGGGGTGCCCGGTATCGACCCCAACGAGACGGTGGGTACCTATGTGGAGCCCGAGGAGTGGAACGACGTCATCAGCGACCCGGAAGTGCTGGTGATCGACACCCGCAACGATTACGAAGTCGAAATCGGCAGCTTTCAGGGCGCGATTGACCCCAAGACCGCCACCTTCCGCGAGTTTCCCGAGTACGTGCGCGAGCATTACGATCCCGCCCGGCACAAAAAGGTCGCCATGTTCTGCACCGGCGGAATCCGCTGTGAGAAAGCCTCAAGCTTTATGCTCGGGGAAGGCTTTGACGAGGTGTTCCACCTCAAGGGCGGGGTACTTAACTACCTGGAAAAGGTCCCCGAGGAAGACTCGCTCTGGCAAGGCGAATGCTTTGTGTTCGACAACCGCGTCACCGTGCGCCAGGACCTGAGCGAAGGCGAGTTCAAGCAGTGCCACGCCTGCCGCCGGCCGGTGTCCGCCGATGATATGCAGGATCCGGCCTACGAGCCCGGCATCAGCTGCCCGCACTGCATTAACACCCTGCCCGAAACAACCCGCGCCAGTGCCCGGGAGCGTCAGCGCCAGATCGAGTTGGCACGGCAGCGCGGCGAGCCGCACCCTCTGGGGCGTAACCCGCGCCACGCCGGTTAGCCCCGGCCGGCACCGGCGGACTTTTATGGAAATTATTTCCATGGACGCGACAGTGCCGCTCCGAGGCGTTATCCTGAGAGCGTATCGCATCAATTAAATTTCCACGGGCCTATCTGCCATGGGCCCATCTTCCGTCGCAGACGTTCTACAGCCGGTCTTCCACAAAGGCTTGGCCCGGGGGGCTTTGCACCGGGCCTTTGATAAAGGAAAGGAATGCCGCGCTGGACGTTCTGCCACGGAGTGTCTGCAACGCTTCAGGAGACAGTCGGGTGAGTGAGGTAAAACGCCGATCCGCCGGCCGGCCGGCCGGCACTGCCAAAGCCAGCGGTGGTCACAGCCAGTCGCTGGTGCGCGGCCTCAAGCTGCTTGAGCATATTTCCGTCAGCCCCATGGGGCTGTCGCTGTCCGAGCTGGCCGACATGGCCGAGCTGGCCCCGTCGACTACCCACCGGCTGCTGCAGGCGCTGCAGAGCCAGGGGTTTGTGACCCAGGAAAACGAGCAGGGCCTGTGGCGGATTGACGTCAAGACGTTTCGTATCGGCAACAGCTTTCTCGAGGCCCGCGACTTCATCGCCACCAGCCGGCCGTACCTGCGCCGCCTGACCGGCGAGACCGGCGAAACCGCCAACCTTGGCATCCGCGATGGCGCCACGGCGGTGTTCCTCGCCCAGCATGAATCGCCGCAGATGATGCGCATGATTACCCGCCTGGGATCCCGGGCGCCGCTGCACGCCTCGGGCGTAGGCAAGGCGCTGCTGGCCTGGATGCCCGACGATGAGCGTGCCCGCCTGCTTCAGGAGCACGAGCTGACCCGGGTAACCGACAACACGCTGTATGCCCCGGATGCCCTGGAAGAGGAAATGGCGCGTATTCGTGCTCAGGGGTTTGCCTGTGACCGCGAAGAGCACGCGATCGGCCTGCACTGCGTCGCCGCCTGTGTCCACGACGAGCGCGGTACGCCGCTGGCGGCGATTTCGGTGTCCGGCCCCATGGCGCGGATTCCCGAGGCTCGGCTGATCGAGCTGGGTGGCCGGGTGCAGAATACCGCCGCCGAGATTACCGCTCAGCTGGGCGGACGCGTCCCGCGTCAGGACTCGCGCTGAACGACGACACCTTGATTCTCCCGGGCTCAGGCAAGATCATCGTGCTCTGCGCACCCTGCTTTATACGTACGCTTGCTTTTGCGTACCCCATTGGTTTAACGCAGCCGATTTCATCTGACTCAAGGAGACAACGGTGTGACGCCATTACGACTCTTACCCGGGGCGGGTATCCGGCTCGGCCTCTGGCTGCTGGCCATGCTGCTGCTGGCCGTGCCCATGCTGGCTCAGGCGGCGCCCGCCGATACCGGCGCCGACCGCGATCCGGCGACCTATACGACGCTGGCCGACATGCTGGAAGACGATCAGTCGCGTCAGGCGCTGGTTGAGGTATTGCGTGACCAGGCCGGCACGCTGGCCTCCGACGCGCCGCAACAGGCCGCGGAAAAAGCCGCCCAGGGCAGCGACATGGCCCCGGATGACGTCTCCCTGCCACGCCAGGTGGCCGAGATATCCAGTCGCATCGTCAGCGATGTCGGCGGCCACTTCGAGCAGCTGGTCGACCTGGGCCGAGACCTGTTGAGCGGCGAAGGCGCCGGCCATTTTGATACGGCTGCCTTTATCAGCGCTGCGGTCAATCTCGGTCTGGTCATCGCCGCGACGTTTTTGCTGTTCATCGCCTGTCGCCGGCTGGCCAAGCCGCTGTTTACCCGCATCAGCGCCTGGTCGCAGCGGGGCGACTACACGCCGGTGCTGCGGCTGATCTCCTGCGTGGCGATTGCCGCGCTGTTTGACGTCATGATTGTGGCGCTGGCCTACGTCGGTGGCAACTTGATTGCGACGTTTGCCGTGGGCGAATCCGGCGATCTATCGACCCGAGGATCGCTGTTCCTGAACGCCTTTCTGGTCATCGAGCTGATCAAGGCCGGCACGCGTATGCTGTTCTCCTCGCGCTATGAAGGCCTGCGGCTGCTGCCGATTGCGGCCACCGAGGCGTCCTACTGGAACCGCTGGATCGCGCGGCTGGTGGGCATGGTCGGTTACGGGCTGATGGTTGCCGTGCCGCTGGTCAACTATTACCTGGCCGCCTCGCTGGGTGAGGCGCTGGCCACGCTGATTACCGTGGTCGCCTTCCTCTATGCGGTGGTCGTGGTGTTGAAAAACCGGCTGCGCCTGCGCCACAGCATCAACGCCGCGGCGAAGCGCAGCACGCTAACCGCCAGCCGTCTGGCTCTTCAGCTGCTGGCGCGCACCTGGCATCTGCTGGCGCTGGTGTATTTCACCGGCGTGTTTGTCATCACCCTGTTGAGCCCGGCCGAGGCGCTGCCGTTCGTGGTTACGGCCACGCTGCAAACGCTGATAGCCGTGGTCGCGGGAATACTGCTGTCGTCGCTTTTGACCCAGACCATCGGCCGGCGCATCCAGCTGTCGGACGAGCTCAATCGCAAGCTGCCGATGCTGGAAAAACGCCTCAACAGCTATATTCCCAACGCCTTGCGCGTGCTGCGCGGGTTCATCCTGGTGCTGGTGATCATGGTGGTGCTGGACGGCTGGTACCTGTTTGACCTGCCCGCCTGGTACGCCTCCGATGAGGGCACTGCGCTGGTCGGCAAGCTCGTTCACGTTGCCATCATCCTCGCCGTAGCGCTGGGGCTGTGGCTGGGTCTGGCCAGCTTCATCGAGCACAAGCTCAATCCCGATACCGGCAAGGGCGAACCCACCGCTCGGGCCAAAACGCTGCTGAGCCTGTTCCGCAACGCGCTGATCATTACCATGATCACCATGACCGGCATGATCGTGCTGGCCGAAATCGGCATCAACATCGGCCCGCTGATTGCCGGCGCCGGGGTGCTGGGGCTGGCGATCGGCTTCGGCGCGCAGCAGCTGGTGCAGGACGTGATTACCGGCGTGTTCATCCAGATTGAAAACGCCATGAACACCGGCGATGTGGTCTCGGCAGGTGGCGTCACCGGCACGGCCGAGCGTTTCAGCATCCGTTCGGTGGGTATCCGCGATCTCTCGGGCACCTACCACATTGTGCCGTTCTCCAGCGTAGGCACCGTCTCCAACTACATGCGCGACTTCGCCTACCACGTCGAGGAATATCGCATTGCCTACCGTGAAAGCATCGACCACGCGGTCGAGAAGCTGCAGGTCGCCTACAGCGATCTTCAGGGCAGTGATGAGCACGGCCATAAACTGCTGGAAGAGCTCACCGTGGCCGGTGTGACCTCGCTGGACGATAGCTCGGTCAACATCCGCGTGATGATCATGACCACGCCGGGCGACCAGTGGGCCGTGGGCCGTGCCTACAACCGCCTGGTCAAGCTGCGCTTCGAGGAAGCCGGCATCGAGATTCCGCGGCCGCACACCACGTTGTACTTTGGCGAAGGCAAGGACGGCAGCGCGCCGGCCGCCAATATCCGCGTGCTCGAATCCAGCGCCGTGGAGCGCACCGGGCCCCGGCGCCGGGACGATCCGAGCCAGGGCATTCAGTCGGGCAAGGGGGCGGATTACCAGCGTCCTTCCGAGGATGACGTGGAAGAGTAACCGTCTGCTTCCCATTATTTAACGACTGGAAACGCAAAGAGGGCCGCTGAAAAGCGGCCCTCTTTGCGTTTGGGTAGGCGGGGCGCGGCTGTCGGGCGCCCCGTTTGACCCCTTGGCTTAGTCGATAATGCCCTGCTGACGCGCCATGGCGTAGGCCGCTTTCGGACCTTCCCACAGCGTCGGCAACAGGATGAACGACACCGGCACGGCCGCGAGCACGATGAACTGCTGCAGCGCGCCGACCTGGCCGGCGCCCATTTTCAGCAGGATGCC
Source organism: Vreelandella jeotgali Hwa (assembly GCF_000334215.1). GTDB lineage: Bacteria > Pseudomonadota > Gammaproteobacteria > Pseudomonadales > Halomonadaceae > Vreelandella > Vreelandella jeotgali. Next base: position 5,083 of record NZ_AMQY01000009.1, read on the forward strand.
CGCCATCAGCGCCATGGCAATACCCCAGAAGGCGCGCACTTTCGGGCTCGGCTGATCGTGGCCGGCGCCGACAACGGCGATGGAGTAGCTCATGGAGTCGCCGGTGGTGGCGACAAAGATGGTGGTCAGCAGCAGAATCGCCAGCCCCATCCAGGTACCGCCGGGCAACGCCTGGGCCACGGTCAGCGTCGCCACGTCAAACTGGAAGTTGTTGAGCGCTTCGGTCAGGTCGATCACGCCTTCCAGCTGATAGTAGATGCCCGAGCCGCCCAGCAGAGTGAACCAGACAGTAGTAGCGATCGGCGCGATAACCGCGACGGCGATGATCATCTCGCGGATGCTGCGGCCGCGGGAAATCCGTGCGACGAAAATGGCCATCAGCGGCGCATAGCCGATGAACCAGGCAAAGAAGAACACCGTCCACCACTGCATCCACCAGTCCGGAGCGGTATCGGCGGTGGTGGTGGCCATGGCGAAGAAGTTGGTGGCGTAGGAGCCCATGCTCGACAGGTAGGTATTGACGAAATACAGCGTCGGGCCAAAGAGCACAATCACCGCACCGATACCCAGCGCCAGAAAGACGTTGAAACGGCTCAGGATCTGAATGCCGCGGTGGATGCCGGTCATTGCCGAGATCACATAGATGGAACCCAGCGCGACCAGTACCGCGAGCTGGGTACCGAAGGCATTCGGTGCGCCAAACAGCTCGTGCAGACCGAAGCTGACCTGAGTGGACAGGAAACCGATGGGGCCGACGGTGCCCGCGACCATGGAGATCACGCACAGGGCGTCAATCACGCCGCCCAGCGGGCCGCTCAGCAGGCGCTTGCCCAGCACCGGATAAAGCAGCGTACGCGGCTGCAGCGGCTGGCCCTTCACGTAGTGCGAATGCGCCAGCACGATCGCGGCCAGCGTGCCCAGCACCGCCCAGGCGAGAAAGCCCCAGTGCATGAACGACTGGCCCAGTGCGCCGGCGACCGCTTCGGGCGTCGCGGCTTCGGTATCCAGCGCCGGCGGGGTAACCACGAAGTGGTAAATGGGCTCGCCCGCGGCAAAAAACACCCCGCCGCCGGCCAGCAGCGTACACAGGATGATCGACAGCCACTTGAACGTGCTCATCTCGGGCGCGTCGAGGTTGCCGATTTTGGCCTTGGCCGCCGGGGTTGCCGCCAGGCCGATGGCGATGAAAAACGTCGCCAGCAAAAAGAACTGGAAGTAGGAGCCCAGCGTTTTGGCCGTCCAGGCAAAGCCGGCGCTGACGCCGTCGGCGACCATGTTCAGGTCGTAGAACGACAGCAGAATGAAGGCGATGATAAAGCCGATGCTGAGAATCAGCACCACCGGATCGCCTAGCGCACGAAGCCCTTTGGGTGCGTCCGCCGAGTCCCCCGGCGATCGGGGGGTACTATCAGAAGAAGTAGGCATGTGGGTTACACCGTTGAGGTTGAGAAATGATCGAAATCAATCGTTGGCGGGTGGAAAAAGAGGGGCGTATGGGGAATACAGCGAAAAAAAACGCCATTCGTTGAATGGCGATGCACACAAGATGAATCAGGATGAAAGCACACAAGGCGCTATGTTGCCTCCGCCCTCATGAGTCTTCTCATGGTTATCTCGTATGTATAAGAGGGGCGAAGCCTACCATAGGCATAAAAGCGGGTCGAATGGGAATGGAACGATCGTTGGGTCCTGTGGTCGAGGTCGCCGGCTCTCCGTGGTGTAATCGAAGGTATCCCCCGGGTAAAGAATCGAGTAAGGAGTGATGTCGATGAAGGCAGGGCGCTCAAGATATGCGACGATGTGTCGATATACAAAAGTCTATCGTGTATTAAACGGATCATGCCGGGCGCCGTTACCAGAACGCCCGGTCGGGGCGCTCTGAACGGCCGAGCGCGCCGCCAGGAAGCGTTGACAAAAACGTTGCTAACAACCGGAAGGGATGCTCGCTCATGTCGATTCGTCTGAAACTTATACTCGGGGTAGCGATTGCCCTGCTGACCTGCATCGGTGCCATGCTGTGGCTCAACATTGCCCAGATCAAGGGCCTGCTGGACCGCTACCTGCTCGACTCGGCGCTGCCGGCCAACGCCACGTCAATTGCCCGGGAGATTGATACCGAGCTGGCCGAGCCGATAACGGCGACCCGCGCCATGGCCAATAACGCCCTGATGCATGAGTGGGTGAAAAACGGCGAAGACCCGCAGAATACGCCCGTCGTTGCCGAGTTTCTGAGCCGCACCCATAACAGCCTGGATGCCCACGTCGCGGCGATCATTTCCCGCGAAACCGGCCGCTACTACACCGGCGAAGGGCTGTCGCGCACGCTGGCGCCCCGAGGCGAGGCGCAGGATGCCTGGTTTTATGACTTCATCGACAGCAACCGGGAGAAGGAATATTCGCTGGACCGGGACAAGGCCGACAATACCTTTGCGCTGTACATCAATCAGCGTATCCGTTCGGATGGCGAAACGCTGGGTATTGCCAGTGTCGGCATGGGTATGGACACCATGAGCGATCTGATTCGTGATTTCCGCTTTGGCGAAAGCGGCATCGTTTACCTGGTCAATGCCGACGGCAAGGTAGCCATTCATCCCGATGAAGACCACATCGGCCAGTCGCTGGCCAGCCGCACCTCGGGCGAGGTGGCGCAAGACCTGCTGAATGGCGCGGGCAGCAAGGGCCAAAACGGCCAGGACGTCAGCTTTGCCCGCTTCACCCGCGACGGCGATGATCATATTGCGCTGAGTACACCGCTGTCCTTCGGCGGCTGGCGCGTGGTCATGGAAGTTCCCGCCGATCAGGTGTACGGCGCCATGCACCAGGCCACCTGGCGCGCGCTGGCAACCGGGCTGGTCCTCGCGGTGATTTTCCTGGGGCTGGCCTACTGGGGCGCCATTCATCTGACCCGGCCCATCCGCCGCACCGCCGGCGCGATGCACGACATCGCTCAGGGGCGCGGTGACCTGACCCGCCGGCTGACCGTCGAAAGCCGCGATGAAATCGGCAACCTCGCGACCCAGTTCAACGCCTTTGTCCAGCGCATGCAGGAAACCCTGCTCGACGTGCGCAAAAGCAGCGTCAGCGTCCACGATGCCAGCGGGCACATCTCCCACAGCGCCAACGAGCTGGCGACACGCACCGAGGAAGCCGCTGCCAACCTTCAGGAAACCTCCGCTTCGATGGAGGAAATTACCTCCACGGTGAACAACAGCGCCGAAAGCGCCCAGCAGGCCAACCAGTTGGTCATGTCCACCGCCGAAGTCGCCCACCGGGGCGAAGAGGTGATGGGGCAGGTGGAAACCACCATGCAGGACATCAACACCTCGGCCAATCGCATCAGCGAAATCATCACCATGATCGACGGCATTGCGTTTCAGACCAACATTCTCGCGCTCAATGCCTCGGTGGAAGCCGCCCGGGCCGGCGAGCACGGGCGTGGCTTTGCCGTGGTGGCCGAAGAAGTCCGCACCCTGGCCAGCCGCTCCAGCGAAGCCTCTCAGGAAATTCGCGAACTGATCGACACCTCGGTCAAACACTCCCAGTCCGGCGCTGACCAGGTACGCAACGCAGCCGGCACCATGCAGGAAATCGTCTCCAGCGTGGAACGCGTGACCGACGTTATCGGCGAAATTACCGCCGGGGCAAAAGAGCAAAGCGCGGGCATCGGCCAGATCAACACCGCCGTGGCGGAAATGGACACCATGACCCAGCAAAACGCCGGCATGGTGCAGGAATCCACCACCGCCGCCGACGATATGCGCCGTTACGCCGAGCACCTCAGCGAGCTGATCCACACCTTCGTCCTGGGCGACGACGCCTCCGGCTCCGACCTCAAGCGCCCGGCGCTGTCGTCAGCGCCGCAACCCCGGCCAGCGCCGACGTCAGGCCGCTCGGCGCCGGCAGAGTCGCAAAACGCCGACGACGACTGGGAGGAATTCTAGGCCGTTCGCGGCCCCAAAAAAGCGTCATGGTGCCCGCCGGGCGTGTCGTCAAAAGGTTGTATTGGGTAATGCACGTCAAGACATAGCGCCCTGAATATTGCTATAAAGCGGTTGTGACAAGCGTTCTTAATCATCCTTTTGTCAACCGCGAGGCACCATGACGACTCCCCCCGTTTCTTCACGACGCATCTTCGGTCTGCAGGCAAAAATGCTGGGGCTGGCCCTGGTACCGCTGCTGCTGGTGACCATCGCCCTGGTGGTTTACGCCGCCTACAGCCGCGCGCAGGACACCAATAGCTCGTTGGCACATCAGCGCGACCAGCTGATCGAAGAGCGCAAACAAGCGGTGAAGCAAACGGTTAACGCGGCCAAAACCGCGATTGCGCCCATCTACGACAATGACCGCCTCAATACCGGCTACGCCAAGGAGCGCGCGGCCGAAATCCTGCGCTCGATTCGCTTTGATAACGACAACTATATTTTTGCCTATGACTATGATGGCACCAATATCGTTACAGCGCCCATGCCGGAGATAGAAGGCACCGACATGATCGATACCCAGGCGCCGGACGGCACCTATATCCTGCGCGATATCATCGACGTGGCCAAAAGCGGCAGCGGGTTTACCCAATACCCCTGGGAAAATCCGAATACGAATACCACCGAAACCAAATACTCCTACGTGGAAAGCCTGGATAAATGGGACTGGGCGCTGGGCGCGGGCGTTTATGTCACCAGCGTTGACGACACCATGGCCAAACTGGAAGCCGTCGCCGATGCCGACCTGAAGCGCAACATCTGGATATCCGTCGTGATCAGCGCCGGGCTGTTTATCATCGTTGCGCTGGTCGCTTACGGCCTGGTCCAGCGCGTTGTGCGGCCCATCCGCCGCACCGCCGGCGCGATGCACGACATCGCTCAGGGGCGCGGTGATCTGACCCGCCGGCTGACCGTCGAAAGCCGCGATGAAATCGGCAACCTCGCCACCCAGTTCAACGCCTTTGTCCAGCGCATGCAGGAAACCCTGCTCGACGTGCGCAAAAGCAGCGTCAGCGTTCACGATGCCAGCGGTCACATATCCCACAGCTCCAGCGAGCTGGCCACCCGCACCGAACAGGCCGCCGCCAATCTGCAACAAACCTCCGCTTCAATGGAGGAAATTACCTCCACGGTGAACAACAGCGCCGAAAGCGCCCAGCAGGCCAACCAGCTGGTCATGTCCACCGCCGAAGTCGCCCACCGGGGCGAAGAGGTGATGGGGCAGGTGGAAACCACCATGCAGGACATCAACACCTCGGCCAATCGCATCAGCGAAATCATCACCATGATCGACGGGATCGCCTTCCAGACCAACATTCTCGCGCTCAACGCCTCGGTGGAAGCCGCCCGAGCCGGCGAACACGGGCGCGGTTTTGCCGTGGTGGCCGAAGAAGTCCGCACCCTGGCCAGCCGTTCCGGTGAAGCCTCGCGGGAGATTCGTGAGTTGATCGATACCTCGGTCAAACATACTCAGTCCGGCGCCGAGCAGGTACGCAACGCCGGCGGCACCATGCAGGAAATCGTCTCCAGCGTGGAACGCGTGACCGACGTTATCGGCGAGATCACCGCCGGGGCCAAGGAACAGAGTGCCGGTATCGGCCAGATCAACACCGCCGTGGCGGAAATGGACACCATGACCCAGCAAAACGCCAGCATGGTGCAGGAATCCACCACCGCCGCGGCCGATATGCGCCGTTACGCCGAACACCTGACCGAGCTGATCCACACCTTCGTCCTGGGCGACGACGCCTCCGGCTCCGACCTCAAGCGCCCGGCGCTATCGTCATCGCCGCAACCCCGGCCAGCACCGGCGCCAGGCCGTCAGCCTCAGGCGTCGGCATCGTCGTCCCAAAGCGATGACGACTGGGAAGAGTTCTAACCCGGCCTTCCAACCCGCTAAAAACACGGCGCCGGCGACCACGGCTGGACATGCGTCGCCGGCGCCGTTACCATACGCCACCATCAAGCGCCTATAGCTCAGCTGGATAGAGTATCGGCCTCCGAAGCCGAGGGTCGCAGGTTCGAATCCTGCTGGGCGCACCATATTTTTCAGGGACTTACGTTAACGCGTAGGTCCTTTTTTTATGCGTGTGACCAAAATGTGACCAGAATGTGGCCACTCTGCCGCCTCATCCTGTTTTGGCTTGGTGCAAGCTGATGACCTTTGGCTTTCATGAGCCACAGGTGTGGTCACAAAAAGTTCCAGCGATAGCGAGTCAGGAAGCAGGCATTCACGCCGCAGTTTTCGATACACCAGCGGTTGTTTTATCAGTCAGCTAAACTCCTTCGACTTCAATACCATGCCGGGCGAGCCAGTTTTTACGTTGTTCGTAATCCGGCATGGCACGCTCCAAACGACGCCAGAAAGCGGGCGTGTGGTGGGGTTCGTGTAGGTGAACCAGCTCGTGAACGACGACGTACTCGGCAATATGGCGGGGCAGCAAAATGGTCTTCCAATGGAAATAGACTCGGTTGCCCTTGCCGCAGGAGCCCCAGCGGTAGCCAAGATCCTGCACTGCCACGCCGGTGGGCGCGGCGTTCATCCGCTGAGCGTGCTGCTTGACCCTGGCGCCAAGCCAGTCTCGGGCGCGTGTGCTGTACCAGTGGATGAAATGTTCGCGGGCATTGATTAGGCAGTCCTCGCGCAGATGGAAGCGCCCAGCGACCAGCTTAAGTGGGGCATCTTGTGAATCGTTGGACACTCGCTTGAGCCGATAGCTGCGCCCCAGGTAGAGAAACCCCTCACCGTTGACGTACTCCTTGCGGGGCAGCTGGCGACGGCGTTCGGCCTTTTGCGCCAGCTTTTGGTAGATCCATAGCCGTTTTTCGAGCACGAAATCGCGCAGGTGCTGCGTGTCGGTGCCGGTGGGCGCGGCAATTATCAGTTCGCCGTCGCGGTCCACGGTAATTTCCAGCGTTTTTCGGCGAGTGCTCTCGCGCACGTCCAAGGTCAAGTCGTCCACGACCAGCTGCGTCATGCGTTCACCAGCCTGTTGTGGTTGCTGCGGGCCAAGTCAAAAAGCCGTTCGGCGGTGGCTTCGGCCTGATCCATGGGCACCAGACTGCCCATCATTAGCTGGCTGAAAAGCTCCTGTTTGAGGCGTTCCTGATCCGGAATGTGAGATGGCTTCCAGAAATCTGGGATGGCGATCTCCTGCTGGATCGTGGCCACCATTTCCTCAGTAGTATTGAGCAACTTTTGTGCCGTGGCAGCTTCTATCGTCTTCACATCCAGACTGGCGCTGGCCAACAGCTCGCGCCAGAAGGGCTCCGCGTGAGCGGGCATTTCGGGGATTGTCTCGCCATCTACCGTGGCACCATCCCGTAATTGATCAGTCAGTGCCTTGAGTGCCGCCACCTGTTCGTCCCACTGGCCATCGAGCTCATCCAGCAGCTGCTCCAGGCGCTCGCTCAGCTGGCCATACTTCACCGGGTCCTCATCCAGGTGCTTGCGTACGTGGGAGCGCACGGCGTGCTCCATCTCCGAGGCCTTGGCGCGGTCGCCCACCTGGCGGCCGATATGCTCGTCGAACTCGGCGTCAGTGAGCTGCACCGGCGGGATACGTGGGTTGGTGCCGAGTGAGATAACGTAATCGTCGATCAGCTTGCGTACCTTGTTGCCGATGTCGCGACCGAGCTCCTGAGTGTCCTTGTAACGGTTGCGCGCCAGCGCGTGGATATAGGCGAGTTGCTTGGCGTCATTGACGAACTCCAGCCCCTCGGGGCGCGGCAGCACATCATCCAGGCTGCGGTTGAACTCCTTGAGCTTGACCAGGAATTCGGCCCGCAGCCGTTCGTCGGCGAGCACCTGTACCGCCTCCTCGGCGTCATCCAGGCTGTCCACGCCCTGGGCGCGCAATACATCGACCACCCGCAGGTGACGGTCACGCAGTAACGGAATCTCGTCCTTGAGGCTCTGCAGGGCGCCCTCGATGTCCTCCTCGCTGTAAGCGGCCAGCGCCTCCTTGAGGTGGTTTGCCACACCGAAGTAGTCCACCACTATGCCGTGGGTCTTGCCATGGCCGGTGCGGTTGACCCGAGCAATGGCCTGCAACAGCTCCGCCTCGCGCAGTGATCGGTCCAGGTACATCACCCCCTCGATAGGCGCGTCGAAGCCGGTGAGCAGCATACTCTTGACGATCAGGAAAGCCAGCGGGTCGTGCTTGGGGGGATCCTTCGGGGACGTGCCATCCAACGGCGGCAGCGGCTTTTTGAAGCGCTTGACGTGGTTCTCGACGGCGGCGCGGTCGCTCCACTTTGCCCAGCTGGGATCGTCGTTGTTGCCGCCGCTGAATACCACCGCAAACTCAAGCTCGCCCAGCACCTGACGATAGCGCCAGGCCTGGATTGCTGCCTTGACCCGCAGGGGCCGGTTCAAAAGCTGCGTATCGTCCAGCGCCTTGTCTTCAGGAGAAAGTGCCAGCGCCTCCTCCAGCAGCTCGGCCTTGGCCTGCTCGAGAGCTTCGAAGAAGCGCAGCGCCGCACGGCGGCTGTAGGCTACCAGCTGAGCCTTGTAGCCGTTGGGGAGGATGTGGGTAACGTAGTGACGCAGAATATCATGGGCTTTTTCCTGGATTAGCTGCGGCGCCTCGAAGATCTGCCCCTTGGTGGCGTACTTCTTCTTGATCGCTTCCAGCTCCTCCTTGCTGTGATCACGGAACAGGTCTTCGAACAGGCCGTCGAGGCTGGCGCCGTCCTTGATCGCCCCCTTGGCAGTGCGCCCCTCATAGAGGATCGGCACCGTGGCACCGTCCTGCTCGGACTCCTTGATGGTATAGCGGTCGATGTACTCGCCGAAGATGTCGTGGGTGCGCTTCTTGTCACCCATGATGATGGGCGTACCGGTGAAGCCGATGCGCGCAGCGTTGGGCATGGCGCGCATCATATTGGCGTGTAGATCGCCGGCCTGGGTACGGTGGGCCTCGTCCACCAGGATCAGGATGTCCTCGCTGGTATTGAGCACCTCGAAGGGCTCGCTGAGGGTCGGTTTCCTGGTGGGTTCGGCGGCATCACGGCGGCCGCTGTCCAGCCCACCAGCGGGTACGTCATTGCCCGCCTCAGCTTCCGCTTCGCTTTCGGTATCAGAGTCGTGGTATTGCTGGTCTCTGTATTTCTGCACCGTACCGAACACCAGACCGGGACCATCGCGGCTCAGCAACTTCTTGAGTTGGGTGGTATTGCCCGCTTTCTCGACGCTCTCGCCGGTGAGTGCGGCGGTGGCGGAGAGCTGGGCCTGCAGGTCCTTGCGGTCGGTGATGACCACTACCTTGAAACGGCGCAGCGCAGCGTCGGTCCGCAGCTTACGCACCAGAAACACCATGGAGAGGCTCTTGCCACTGCCCTGAGTGTGCCAGACGATGCCGCCACGGCGATCGCTCTCACCATCCTCGCGGCGGGTCTTGCCGCTTTTCAGGCGCTCTACGGCTCGGGTGACGCCACGGAACTGCTGATAGCGGCACACCAGCTTGATCTCCTGGCCGCCAATGTTCATGAATAGCGTGTAGTGGCGCACGATATCGAGCAGGCTGATGCGGGTGAGCATGCCGGCGATCAAGCGCTGCTGGGCGGAGAGTTCCGGCACATCCAGATCGATGGCAACCTCCGCTTCTCGCATCGGGGCTACCGTCTTCCAGCTCAGGTAGTGAGCGAAGCGAGCCCCAACGGTGCCAACGCGGGCCTCATCGAAGTTGCTGGCCACCAGCAACTGGCAGGTCGCGAACAGCGCCGGAGCACCTTCGTGCTCCCCGACCTCGTTCTCCAGAAAGCGCTGGTCGTGGTAGCGACGTAGTTGGTCCGCCGCCTCACTAAGCCCCTCCGGTACGGTGCGGCTTTTGCACTCCACCACCACCAGCGGGATGCCGTTCACGAACAGCACCAGATCCGGGATCACGTGGCCCTTGGCGGAGTCGTGGCCGGGTGGGCACTTCACCTTGAACTGGTTGACCACGGTAAAGACGTTATTGTCCGGCTCGTCCCAGTCGATGTAGCGCAGTATCTGCCCGCGGCCGCCGTCCCAGCCTTCCATGCCGTCTACCGGCAAGCCGTTGTGCAACAGTTCGGTGGCCTGCTTATTAGCCTCCATCACCTTGCTGGCCGGCAGCCGGGTAATGGCCGCCACAGCCTGATCCAGGCGCGCTTCATCGAGCCAGGGCTGGCCATCGCGCAGGTTGATCGCCCGCAGCCGCTCGCGCAGCAGCGGCTCCATCACCACCTGGGCGAAGCTCTCGCGGTGCGTCAGGGCGGGATCGTCCACCGAACCGGCCAGATACTCCCAGCCCAAACCGACCAGCTGGTCGATAAAAGGCTTTTCGACATCCGTGTATTCAGGGCTAGCCACACCGAGACTCCTTTATCGTGTTATCGCAACATGCGCATGGGTTCGTCCGCAGCAAAAGGCGCGCTGGTTAGCCGCTCCAGCGCCAGCGCAATCAGCTGATCCGAGAAGAGTCGCAGCTTGCGTTGGCCGGCAAGATCATCGGGCCAGTGCCGCAACCCTGCCTTGATGGCCTCAACAGTTGGCTCGATATCCATCTGGCTGATAAGCCAGTCCAGCGTCGTCAGCGCTTCCATCCCCAGCGGTGATTGAAAGCCATCGATCAAATCATCAACCTCTTCAAGCACCTCGGCATAGGGGCTTGCTTCGGCGCTGCGCAGATACGCATGGAGGTGCTCGCGCCGTGTTTCATCGAACCACACGATCTCCTCGGGCGCGGCATCGTTGATGCGCTTTTGGCTATGCAAATAGCTACCGTCCAGGCCATTGAGCAGATGTCGCAGTCGGTCGGAATAGGGGCCGTAGCGCCGAGGTTGGAACCTCAGATCAAGCGGATTTTTCAAACCATGGTTGAGGATGCGCTGCTCCATCAGCCAGGCCAGCTTCTGGACTTCCAGCAGCGAGCATTCGATGCCCAGCACCCAGTAGCGGCGCACCAGCTCAGCGATCAGCGCGCGTGCTGGTGTCAGCTTCTCTACGCCTGAACGCTTGGCGACATTCTGATATTCGGTGGTGGGCTCAAAAACCAGCACTTGGACGCTTTCCAACTCACCCAGCGCGGCATCGATACGCGGACGCACTTTACTCCAATCGAGCCCCCCGTTACCGCAGCCCAGTGGGGGCAGGGCGATGGAACGAATACCCTGCTCGCGGATAACCCGCTTGAGATCCTCCAGCCCGGACTCGATCCATTCCATACGTGTTCTGGCACGCCAGTGCTGCTTGGTAGGGAAGTTGATGATCCAGCGCGGCCCCAGCAGGGCATCCTGGTCGGTAACGAACATACGCCCTGTGGTGACTTCCTGCTTATTGCAAGCGGCCGCGTAGGTCGTAAAGTTCTCGGGGAAGGCTTCCTTGAACATCAGGGCAATGCCCTTGCCCATCACACCGACCGTATTGACGGTGTTGACCACTGCCTCGACGTCAGCTTCGAGGAGGTTGCCACGCCTGTATTCAATCATGGGAAAAACCAGTTGGGCCGTGTGACCACCTTCAGGTGGAGACCGTGAGCCGCGACCTGTGCCGTGACCGCAGCGTTTATGTCATCAGTATACGTGCCAATGCCCAGCAGTGCCGAGGCCGGCAGATAGTGGTGCACCAGCGCCTCGGCCTGATAGCGCTCGGCCTTCTCCGGATCTTCGGGGTCTCGGCTGAAGTCCTGCGCCTGTAGCAGCGACCAGGGTATAAACGCCGGAAGATCCTCCAGTTGATTGCTGAAGCGCGCCAGCGGCAGGTAGGCGTGACGGTCCGTGAAGACAAAGGCCACCCCCATGTCCTGCAAGCGTGGCAGCGAGCAGACCAGCACCAGGATATCTTCCTTGTGCTGGATGGGCACGCCGCGGCCGGTGACGATATTGAGCAGCATGGGCGAGGCGGGCGTGAAGTAGAAAGGCGCGTAGTCGCTGAGTGTGCCGCCCGGAGGCGTTGGGACTTCCCGTGTCGCCCTGCGCCCTATCAAATCGCGATTTCCGATAGTGACAAAGCCGGGATCCTGTTCGACAGCCGAACGGCAGTGAAGGCCATTCGCCAGTAGCCACGGAAGGTTATCGCGATGCGTGATGCGGAAAATCAGTGCCTTCCGAGGATTCAGGCTGCGGGACAGGTTTGTAGCTGCCATTCAGCTTATCTCCGTCTCATCAGCTCCCGCCAGCGGTGCCTTGCCCATCGCCTTCTCGATGATCTCGAGCAGCCGATTTTTGCGCTGTTGGTAGAAGGCGTCGAAGTCGTCAGCACGCAGGGCGTCGGTAGGAATGCGGTGCCCTTCGAGGATGACGTTCATCGCTGCGTCATCGAGCTGGACCTGCTTGTGGTCCTGCAGGCGGGCCAGGTACTGCGACGGCGCATCACCGCCGATCATGCGGTTGGTTCGGGCAGAGATCGGCGTCTTGTTGATGATGGCGTCGTAGGTGCGATACGAAAGGCCCTGAGCCTCGCACCAGGCCCGCGGGAAGATGTGGTGAATATCCAGGGCTACGTCCTGTTTATCCAGCTCCTGAATACCGCCCTTCCAGAAGAAATCCTTGGCCCCTTCGCGCAGGATCAGCACGTTGATGCCCTTGTAGGCGGCGCTGTTTCGGCTGCGCAGGGTCTCGAGGCGTGAGGGATCGAAGGAGGCATCGATCACGGTGCGCGGCAGCTCGTTGTCGTTATTGAACCATTGCATCAGCTCCTCCAGGTCCAGGGCGATGCGGGTCTCCACGGCGCCGCCGTAGAGCTCGCCCAGCACGCCGCTCCAGAACCAGCGCGAGAGCTTGGCGTGGATGCGCGGCTCGCGCCAGCGATCGCCTAGGAGTGTCATCACAGCGGCCAGCGGCACCAGCTGGGTGGCGTAGGGCAGCTCGCGGCGGCTGTAAAAACACTCACCCTTGAGGAAATAGGCCGTCTCGACGAAGCCCCTCTCCACAGCGTCGGCCCAGCGCTTGTAGGCCTCCAGGGGCAGGTCCAGCACCGAGGCACGCTTGGCGCTGACCGGCCGGACCTGCTTGCCCGTCTTGCCGGCGGCCAGATCGTCCTGCTTGCGTTCACGGGTATACAGCAGGGTGATGGCCTGCAGCAGATCGGTACTTTCAACATCTTTCAGCAGCTCATGTTCTGCGAAACGGGCCTTGCGCGCGGGCACGTTACGAAGTTCTGAGCCGTACCAGTCATCGCGCAGATTGTAGCCGTCTGCGGCATAGCTGGCGGTGATCAGCTCGAACACCGAGAGCTGCACGCCGCCGGTATTGACCTTCTCGAACACCAGGCAGACGGCTTCCTTGGTGGTCTCCTTTTTCAGCTCGATTACCGGCAGCTGATAGGCGGAGAAGGCGCCGAGAATCTTCTTCTGGAACTCCAGGAACTCCCCCATGGCGTCCTGGTTGTAGCGGAACAGATCCTGCAGCCAATCCGACGGGTCGAGAATCTTGTCGCAGGGGAAAAGCAGTTGCTCGCACTCCAACTGTCGGGTGGAGAGGTCGAGATCCACTTCACGGCCGAAGTTCTTGTGGGTCTGACGGTTCTCGTCCACCGCGATTACCGCCTCCTCCAGACGATCCTCCCCCTCCAGGGCGGTGCGAATGTCGAAGTAGTAGTGACGGCGGATCTTCTTGCCCTTGGCGGTACGGGTATCCACCGGGGCATCCAGGCCCACCGCCTGGGTGAGGCTGGTGAGGCGCTGCTGACCGTCGAGAATTAGGTGGTCCGGATCCTTGGTCACGGTATTCGGGTCGATGCCTTCCACCGGGCGCGTTTGAAAGCGCACCTCGCCGCCGGTCTCCATCAGCATTACCGCCCCCACCGGGAAGGAGCGGGCGATGCTGACCAGCAGGCTCTTCACGTGGTCGTCGTCCCACACCCAGCCGCGCTGGAAGTCGGGTAGCTGGATCTTGCCGGTGGTGATGTCCTTTAGAAGCTCGGGTAGCGAGCGCTTGGTGCTATCGAAGGTGGTCATGGCGGTTCCCTGTGCGATGTGATCCTGGTGTTGTGATGTTGTTATGAGAGCCCCGCTCTATGCCGGGGTGGTGCCCTGGGCCTGTTCAAGCAGCGAGGTGACGCGGACGCGGCCGGTAAGGAGATCGTCCATGAGCGCTATCTTCTCGGATTTTAACTTTGTCATTTGCTGCCGCTCCGCTAGCAATCGGCCCATAAAGGCCTCATAGCTTTCAGCTATTCGATTTTGCTCACGCTGGCTGGGAAAAGGTATAAGAAGAGGCCTCAAATCCTGAAGGTTGATATTCTTCTGTGCACTTTGTGGAGCTCTTGCGTCCAGTGATCGCTTTTCCCTTCTGATGCAGAGCTCTATGTATCTGACGTTGGCGCTGTCATTAACGACCGCACCAACAACGCTGTCCGGGAAATACATAGGCCTTCCTAAAATTGCTGTATCCGCAATATTTGCTGCGATTGTTATGGCTATTGTTTGCGCTGGGAACAGGGTGCTAGCAGTAGTGCCTAACCTGCTTAATGTTTGGGAAAAGTAGCTCACCCCCCCCCCTTTGGCTGCAGCGACATCACCGGTTTGGATAAAAGGATATTCTCCACCATAGAAGGCGGGATCATTTCGTGGTCGATGCGTAAATCGACCACGCTGAACATCCGCAGCTTCGGTTAGTGCATGGCAGGACCACTCCCTCGGAATCAACCCCAGCGGCGACTCCTTATAGAGCTCCGGCGCCTGCTCGGGGCTGGGACGCAGCCGGCCGTTTTCGTCGATGCCGCGGGTCAGCAGGTCGTGGAGCAGGCCTTCTTTGACCTTTTCCAGCTTGGTGATCAGCGCCTCGGTCTTATGGATCTGGGTGTCGAGGGTGTCGAGGACCCTGCCAATCTTCTCCTGCTCCTTCCTGCAGTCTGGAAACAAAATCTGGTAACGCTTTAGCTCACCTCTTTTGATGTGCTTCATGGTGCTGCCATGAGCACTCTTGTCCATTTCCGCAACGGCATGAAAGAGCACATGGTAGAGAAGGCGATGGCTTACGCCTTCTGCTGGTCTAACCTTGAAAAGGTGCTGGTTAAGCCAAGCTGGGCCTCCATTCCACCGAACAACACAGAGAGTACCGCTCCACGAAAAAATGATGTCGCCGCTATCGATTTTGACATCTTCACTCAGGCGACCTTGGTAATAGTCACAGTCGGCACTGGAGCCGGTGATCTGTGCAATCCGAACGATAGGGAGCCCGTGCTCAGACCAGTCTTCTGGCTTGAAGGCGTAGCCGTTGATGTAGGCGCCCAAGTCGGTAAGGTTGACACGGCTCCAGCCAGGCAAGGCGTGTTCAAACATACCCCAGCCCCTCCAGGTATTGCTGCAGTTCCTTGGCAGCGGCATCCCGCTCGACCTCGATGTCGGCTAGGGTGACGCGATATTTATCCCACCAGGTCTCGAAAGCGGCGATCACCTGCTGGCGCTGCTGGCGGATATAGCGCTCGAGGATGCCCTTGAGGTCGTTGTGCAGAATGGTATTCACCAGTTCGGCGGCGGCGGTTTCGTCCAGGGCGTCCACGGCGGCGCTGAGGTGGGTCTCGAAACTGGCGACCTTGGCCTTGTGGGCCTTGCGCACCTGAGTGCGCTCCATCTTCCAGGTCTTGATCTCCTCTTCGGTGGGCGCGTCGTCATCCTCGCCGTCATCGGATTCGGCCTCGTTGTCGCCATCGCTCTCGGGCTTGGCCTCGGCGGCCTTGATCCGGACATCCAGCTCGGCCTTGCGGGCGGCCAGTTCCTCCAGCTCGGCCACGTAGTCGGCCAGCAGGAAGTGTACCAGGCGATGATCCAGGGGATTGGCCTTACTCTGGTCGTCCTCCAGCAGGCTATTGATACTGGTGCGCCAGGCGTCCACCACGCCCAGGCAGCCGCGTGCCTGCAGGGTGCGGAACTCATTCTTGTTGTCGAACCAGAAGCCGGCGATGATCCCGCGCACCGCGAAGCGGTCGAGCATGGCGGTGGGTTCCAGCGCCTCCGAGAAGCTGCTGAGCAGCTCGTCACGCAGCTGGGTGAGGCGGCCTCCGTTGCCGGAGAGCCCGGTAATGCTCGCCCCGTGCTGCGCCCACCAGGTCTCGAAGGCGGCCATCACGCGGGCCTCCTTGGCGGTCAGGCCGGCATCCTTCTCGATAGCGGGCTTGAGGTCGCGCTTTTCGCTTAGCCGCTCGGCGAAGTCCGCGTAGTCTGGATCGCTCGCCCTGGGTGTGAACAGCCCCATGGGATCGAGGCCCTGGGCATCAAACAGCGGGCGCCTGGCCTCGATCTCGGCCACCGGCACGCCACCCTTGAGGTGGGCCCGCACATCCTGGGGCTCCGGCAGCGGGGTGTTATCGGCGTAGCGGCGGATATTGAGGTTGTAGTCGTTGTCGCGCAGCTCCTCGATGGGCACCACCCGGGCGAAGCCAGGCACCTCCTCGAAGGCCTCATAGGTGCTGGCGATCTTCTCGATATGCTCCGGCAACAGATGGTTCTGAGCGCGGCCCTCGCAGTATTCGCGGTCGGCATTGATAAAAAGCACCTTGCCCTGACGCGCCTCGGGCTTGGCACCCTTGGCACGCAGAATCAGGATGCTGGCCGGGATGCCGGTGCCGTAGAAAAGATTGGGGGCCAGGCCGATCACTGCCTCCACCAGGTCGTCCTCGAGCATACCGGCGCGGATGTGCCTCTCGTCGCCGCCGCGGAACAGCACGCCGTGGGGCATGACGGTGGCCAGGCGGCCATCGGCCTTGAGGCAGGCGACCATATGCTGCAGGAACATCAGGTCGGCCTTCTTGGCGCCCTCGGGCACGCTGCCGTAGTGGAAACGCTCGGGAAAGTGCTGGCTCGGCGTATAGCCGATGGAAAACGGCGGATTGGTGAGTATGCGGTCGAAGCGCACCAGTTCGCCGCCCTCGATATGCTGCGGGTCGGTCAGGGTATCGTCGTTGCGCAGGTCGGCGCTACTTATCCCGTGCAGCATCATGTTCATCTTGGCGATGGCCCATACCGAGCCCGACGCCTCCTGGCCGAAGAGGTTGAGACGTCGCGGGTCGGCGCCCTGCTCCTCCAGGTATTCCTTGGCGTGAATCAGCATCCCGCCCGACCCCATGCAAGGGTCGTATACGCTGTGGCCTTCATTGGGTGCCATCAGCCGCACCATCATACGAACCACCGGGCGCGGGGTGTAGAACTCGCCGCCTTTTTTGCCAGCAGAGTCAGCGAAATCGCGGATCAGGTACTCGTAGGCGGCACCCAGCAGGTCGGGGAATTCGAAGTCTTCGTTGCGAAGCCGGTACTCACTGAAGTGAGTAATCAGGTCGCGCAGCTTCTTGTCCGGCAGAGTAGTGGAACCCACCTTGCGGGTGAAATCGATGTGCTCCAGCACCCCGGCAAGGCTGGGATTGTGCTCTTCCAGACCGGCCAGCGCCTTATTCAGCGCATTGCCAACACCCTGATGGGCTTCCTTGAGCAGATACGGCCAGCGCGCCTGCTCGGGTACGTAGAAAGTAGCCTTGTACCAGCTTGGCATTTCAATGACGTGAGCGATGTCGATCTCGCTTTTGCCAGCCTGTGTGAGCTGCGCGCGCACTTCCTCCTGGCGCTGCTCGAAGACGTCCGAGCAGCGTTTCAGGAAGAGCATCCCGAAGATGTATTCCTTGAATTCCGAGGCGTCCATACGCCCGCGCAGGATATCAGCGGCCTTGAGCAGGTGCCGTTCGAGTTGGTGAAGGGTGAGAATCATGGAGGTCCTTGGGGGATATGTCTGGGGGAATGCCTGGCGCGCTACTCGGGCTGCTCGCTCATCGGAACGTACTCGATAATCTCTTCAACGCGGCAGCCGAAATAGGCGCATAGACGGTCTACCTGCTCCGTACCTGTGTTGTATCCACGCTGGTTGGCGATTTTGGAAAGCGTCGTGCGGTGTATACCGGTAGCTTTGGATACTTCATCCAGTGTTACCCGGCGGTTTTCCTGAAATCCCTTCTCGGCCAGCATCTCTTTTAAGCGGAATCTAATCATAAACTCGACTCTGGTTGACTGGGTATAGCCTACCAAACTCATGGCACTACCGCATCTTATGTAGCACAAAGGCATCAAAAGATGCTTGACACCTTCTTTTCGGCGTCTATTATGTAGCGTGTAAACTACGAAAGGCCACTAAGGAGGACGTAAGATGTCTACTAGCTACTTAACTACCAGCGAGCTTGCCGAACGGATCAAGTACGACATCCGCACCATTCGCGAGCGTCTGAAAGACGATGTGCTGATCGAGGGCATCCATTACATTCGTCCGTTTGGCGGCCGCAAGATTTTGTATCTCTGGGAACCCATCGAGCGTGATATGCAGCTGCATTCCCAGGAAGAGAGCGTTGGCGTGCCGATGGCCGGCGGAGGTGTTTGTCATGGGTAAGGTTGCTACACGGCCCGAAACAGGAAATCTCTACTTTGACTTTCGTTATCTGGGCAAGCGCTGCCGCGAGCAGACGGCGTTATCCGATACCGCAGCGAACCGCAAAAAGCTTGAGCGGATTCTGGAGAAGATCGAAGCGGAGATCACGCTGGAGACGTTTGATTACGGCCGCTATTTCCCCGATAGCCCGCGCGCCAAAACGCTCAGCAAGCGCGCGTTGACCAGCACGAGTGGTTATCACGCGACGCCGCTGCTGCGCGACTTCGCCGAGACGTGGTTTGCCGAGAAGGAGATCGAATGGCGGGATACACAGATCGTGACGGTGCGAGGGTGTTTGGATCAGCACATTGTGCCGGCCCTGGGGCATAAAGAGGTCGGCAGCATCACCCGCGCAGAGATTCTTGAATTCCGAGCGTCACTCGCCAAAGTTCGCTCCCGGAACGGCAAGAAGCTCTCTGCCAGTCGTATCAACCACATCATGACGCCTTTGCGCATGATGCTGAATGAGGCCGCCGACCGCTACGAGTTTAGCTCATCGTTTCGCGGGATCAAATCGCTTAACGTGCCGCGCACCGACGTGGAGCCTTTCACGCTGGAGGAGGCACAGCAAATCATCCAACGGGTGCGCGCGGACTTTCGTGAGTATTACGCCGTGCGTTTTTTTACCGGTATGCGTACCGGCGAGATCGACGGCCTGACCTGGGAGCACGTGGACTTTGCCCGGCGCCAGATTCTGGTTCATCAGGCGTTGGTGGTGGGGGAGTTCGTCCCCACCAAAACCGACGGCTCGTTTCGTTCCATCGATATGTCGCAGCCGGTATTTGATGCCCTGCAAGCGCAGTTTGATGTAACCGGCAGAACCGGACTGGTATTTACCACGCGCAATGGCACGGCGCTGTCGCATCGCAACGTGACCAAGCGAGTGTGGTATCCGCTGCTGGAAGAGCTGGGGCTGCGCCCGCGCCGCCCGTATCAGACCCGTCATACCGCCGCGACGCTGTGGCTGGCGGCCGGTGAAAGCCCGGAGTGGATCGCCCGGCAAATGGGCCATACCACCACGGAAATGCTTTTCCGCGTTTACTCGCGCTTTGTGCCCAACCTGACGCGTCAGGACGGGTCGGCGTTTGAACGCATGCTGGAACAAAAACAGGCGTAAGGAGACGATGATGTATACCCTGGATGCCATCAAAAAAGCCCGCGAAGATATCGAGATGTCGCTGCAGGCTTCGCAAAAAACGAAAATTCAGCGCCGTGTGGAGCGGCGCCTGGCTGAGTCCCTGGCGGCGGCTACCAGCATTGCCAGCGGCAGCGGGCTGGTGATGTGGCTGGGCAACGGTGATGAAAAAAGCAATTTGGATGCGCTGGTGACATGGACAAGCTTCACGCTCAAGCAGCTGGGTCTTGAAGCCAATCGGCAGGCCATTCCACACCTGCTGGCCGAGTTGGAACGTACTCTGTGGGCCTGGGAGGATCAGTCATGGCACTAACGAAAACTGCACAGACGCCGCAGGGCGGGCGCACTTTTGAAGGTGAGCTTTATATCGCCGGCGTGGAGGGCCCAGAGTGGCTGATGGAGCACCGAGTCTGGGCGCTGTATGTGATCGGCGCCAAGGGCGGCTGCCGCTTTTATCTTACCGATCGCCACGTTAATGCGCATGGCGTACCGCAAATGGGGCAGCGCATTCAGGCCACGGCTAAATGGGCCAAATTCATCAGCATCCGGCTGTGCTTTCTCACGGGGTATCACGTAGTCAGCGACCCACTGCCACGCTAATGCTACTTTGACTACGACAAGACCTGTCCCCAGCCAGCAGATATTGCAGGCTGGGGACATTTTTCATGGCTCGGCGGCAGCGGTATGTACCTCGTTGTTGCCTGTCAGTCCCAGTACTAGCAGCGTCATAAAAGCGGAAAAACGCACCGCCTCCCATAGCGGCTGCTCGGTACTGGAATAGCTGGCTTCACGGGTAATTTTCAGGTCAGCATTGCCGTACCAGTATCGTGTTTTTCCCGTTTTAGACGCCGCAGGCACCAGCTCTATGCGATGTTGCGGAATGCTTGTTTCCTGCGCCCAATAGCGTTTTACTGCTTTGCTTTTGGCCGCTTTTTCCACCTCTACTACCAGTTGCGTATGGGTCATGCAGCGTAGCCGCTTGAGCATGCGACAAATGCAGCAAATGGCGTGGGCATCCGGCAGCGTAATATGGCCCGTGCTGCGCTGCATGTGTCGGCGAAATATCGTCAGGCTTTCTTCCGCTTCGTCGAGCTGATCATGATGCCAATCCAGCAACTTGTGGAAAAGCTGTCCGGCCTCTCGGAGAACAGTCGGCTTGATCGGTGGGGCCATACAACGATGCAGCTCGGGCATGTAGATGTGCTGCGCGGCTGCCAACTCATCGCGGCGGTCCTGCTGATCCCGACGGCTAAAACGCTGGTTGTGACGACGCGTTTTCTCCTGCATCAGTTGCTCGCCGCTCTCTGCCCATGCGGTCAGTTGGACAGTATCCACGACAAACCGATGCGCTGCTTTCCTGATAGCCTCGCCCCGAGAGGCGCCTTTCGCCTCTTGCTGCTCAATAAGCCGTAGGCTTTGATAAATGGTGATGGCTTCGGGCCACTCCAGAGCGGCGGTCGTCTGAGTATCCAGCGGGTTAACCGCCGGTGGATGATAGGGCTGCCAAGCGCCTGCCAATGGCGTTGGCCCGTGGTATGGCTTCCAGTGCTTGCTGACTGGAGCCAGCAGATCGCTGGCATGCGTTTGCCGTTCCAGTCGGTGCCGCTTACGCCAACTGGTAAGGGCGCTTTGGGAACTCATGTCCAGCAATCCCATTTGCATATCGGTGGTCACCAGCGGATCGATGCACTGCCGCAGCTCGTGGCCCAAAGCCCAATCCACCAGGTGTGAATACGTGCCCAGGGTTTCGTCCGGCGTGGCATGCCCGGCCCACAGCGCCAGCTGCCAGAGCCGCTTACGGGTAGGGCTTGATTGAGGCGCCAGCCCTGCCAGCGTTGATATATCAGCCTGGGCGTTGGGCATGGCAATCTTGCTTTCATCATTCAACAGCCAGCGCTGAGGCAGTAGTTCCCCGGGCGACCGCTCCAGCAAGCGTAACAACGTGAAGCTGACAAAGCTGTGGCGCAGATGGTGGTAGCGTACCGTTGGGTCACCGCTGACTGTTTTAAGCGCCGTCTGAATCGGGCGAAACAGCTCTTTATCGCCCAGCGGCAGCGTTCCGTTACCGCTGTGGCAGAAGAGCAAATGCTGCTCTGTTGCCTTCGTTGTGCTTTCGCCGCGACGACGCTGGCACCAGTCGATCAGCTGGCGCTTTTCTTCCGGCATCAGCAGCCATAGCGGCAACCGCCGCGTGGCCGAGTAGGTTTTACCGGTATGGAACTGGTTGGCGCGAACTATCAGTTCGCTGGATATCTCATCATGGTCAAGTACGAATGCCACATCGCGTACCAGCAGAAATGCACACTCGCTGCGCCGCAGACCCAGCCGGTAGCCCAGTATCAGAACGAGCGACTGCATGGTGCGAAAGCGCTCGGGCTGCTTGGAAGTAGCAATCAGCCTCAAGGCACGCCGATACTCTGCCGGCGTGATGATATTGGTATCCGCCAACGATGCGTTGCTTTTCGCCACTTCCAGTTCAACGTCCGGTGCGGCCTGGGTATCCATCACGTAGTCATGAAACTGCCGCAGGCGGTTTTGTGTTCGCACCCGACTGCGAACCGTTTTGGCATCGCTGATAACGCGGTCATACAGCGACTGCCACTGAACGGCATCCAGCATTTGAACGTCGTCCACTTCATGGCCGTGAGTGAGCAGCGGGCGTGCGATATTGGACAGGTACGTTGCCACCGTGCCGATGGCCAATCGGGTTTTTACTCGGCCGCCACGCCGTATCAGCGTTTGAGCCCAACCGACCAACAGGTTTAGCAGCGGGCCGTTTTTATCCGGTTCATTTAGAAATTGCTCGAGATGTTGAAGAGTCGCTGTGCGGCCTTCCTGACGAGTGGCAACCATAAAGCCATTCTGTAATTGGCGCAGCCGCTGTATTTGATCAGGCAGCTCCGCAGGCCTGGGCGGCACTGGCGCATAATCCAGATTGGCGTCCTCAGTGTCCTCCTGTTCGCTCGCCGGCGTGAGCACCAGTCCGGTGGTTAGCCTATGCCACGTCGAAGGTCGTAATGACGGTGCGGCGTCCGAGCTGCTGGCATAGTGGGTGAGCAGCGGCATCATATCCAGCGATGCCGAGGTGTGCGCCGTCTTGATAAACCACGCCAGGCTTTGAGGCCGATGGGCTGGTGAAATATGCTTGATGTAGTGAAAAACACAGGCTTCTATGCGGGCTTGAGGCGGCCACGTTTGGCCTACCTGCCGATAGTAGCTCAGCAGCAGTAACTGACTGACCGGGCTTAAAAATACCCGGCGATACAGGGTGCCGGCTTCATCGCTCAGCGCCTGTATGGCAGAAGTCTCTTCTACTGGCTCTTCGTCCGACAGTTCGACAGTAGCCGCCCTTTCGCTGCTGTCAGGTGCCAATGCCAGCAGTAGAAAAGGTATACCCTCCGCAAACATAACGCCGCTTACCACGGCCTCCGGCAGCGCTTTTAGCCAGCGTCGGCACAGTACAGCCCCCTCGCGTATCAGTTGAAACACCAATCGCCCGACCATCCATTTCGCCTGCGATTTATCGGCTAAATCACCGGGAGACACCACAGTGTCGTGTACGTTGACAAGGGCGTCCCAGGCTTCAAGCTCGCTAAACGTTTCCGTGGTCACCGACGGTGCGCGTCGAATCATGGTCACCAGCGGGCTGGGAATATTCACCTGCCAGCCAAGCTGCCGCGCGCCATGCTCAAGGCCTTTCACGAGAAAATTATGCTGGGTGCGTACCGCTGCGGGGCTACTGTTCTGATGCAGTACCTCGAAAACCTTGCTGATTGCTGCATCTGGAAAAGTGAGTGATGGCTGGCCTTCGCTTGCACCAGACACCTCTTTTTCCAGGGCTTTCAGCGCGTCGGCAGTTAGACGGTATTTCGCCAGAGCACGCTGGTATTTTCGTTCAGCCTCGCCGTCAGTATCGGTTCGTTGTGGCTCAGTCAGGTGCCAGCCTGACCAAATCGAAGTGTGATTCATAGCGCGATTCCCTCAATGACGGTCCAGCCTTGCTCCTGCATCATCTCTTCCACGCGAGAGGTAATATGTTGGCGATAGGCCCGGGGGCAAAACGTCGAGTGTTTTGCCCAAGGCTCCTGGCCCATATCCCAATGGCCCATGAAGGCGTCTACTTCTTCGGCCGAACAGCCGCGCTCTTTGAGCTGCGTATGCAGATAATTGTCGGGTCCCGTGTGATTAACAACCCGCTTGGTAAATAACTCAGGTCGCTTGGCCTGCCACTCCTTCATCGCCGCAATCGGTGATTGATGATGCAGTGCCTTCTGCGAGATGTGGTGATTGTACAGCCAAGCGTAGCGTTTGAGCGTCTGCTCCAGATCCTCGCCTGAGGTATAGCGCCGGGTGGCCAGCACGTCGCTGATGCGGCCGTTGAACCGTTCTACCATACCGTTCGTCTGCGGCCTTCCCGGCTTGATCAGGCGATGGTCGATACCATGGGCCTGGCACTCCAGATCGAAGGGATGGCGGCCGCTGGGCCTGCGCTCACCTGCCCGCGTGAAGCGATCGGTGAACGACTTGCCGTTGTCAGTCAGCACCGTCTGGATCGTGAAGGGCGCCTTTTCCTCCACACACTTCATGAACGCCTTGGCATCCCTGGCGGACTGGCTGCGCCTGACTTCCAGATAGACCCAACGTGTGGCACGGTCGATGGCAACATATAGGTAGCGCTTTTGCTCCTCGTCGGGCATCTGGGGCAGGTGCTTGATATCGACATGCACATACCCAGGCTCGTAGTCCTTGAAGGGCTTGTGCCGAGGCTTGCCATCATCTCCGGCATCCTGACGGGCCAGTTCCGCGAGTGTCGGCACCTCACGGCGCTTAAGCATGCGATGCAAGCCGGAGCGTGACAACCGAGGATTCAGAAACTCACGTGCCACGACGAGCAAGTCATCCAGACCGAGGCGCAGGAACTCGCGAGCGGCGATCAGCACTTCCTCCTGCTCGGACGTGAGCGTAGCCAGCAGGTTATGGCGTGTATGGGACCGATCATGAACATCGTCGCGGTACCGCCAACGGCGTATCGTCGAATCACCAACACCGTACTGGCGCGCCAACTCGCTATCGCTGATGCTGGCGGGCGCTGCCTGGATGTCAGCACGGATCTTTGGTGTGGTGGTGGCCTGCTTATGCAGCTTGATGTCCATGTCTCTGCTCCCGGATGAACTGCTGTAGAAGCTCTCTTGCTATCAGCAGAGGGTAACTTCTATCACTCATTTGATCATCAGGGACCCTACA
>NZ_AMQY01000010.1 GCF_000334215.1 Vreelandella jeotgali Hwa
TGTCGGGTCCCGTGTGATTGACAACTCGTTTGGTAAATAGCTCAGGTCGCTTGGCCTGCCACTCCTTCATCGCCGTGATCGGTGATTGATGATGCAGCGCCTTCTGAGAGATGTGGTGATTGTACAGCCAAGCGTAGCGTTTGAGCGTCTTGCTCCAGGTCCTCGCCTGAGGTATAGCGCCGGGTCGCCAGCACGTCGCTGATGCGGCCGTTGAACCGCTCTACCATACCGTTTGTCTGCGGCCTTCCCGGCTTGATCAGGCGATGGTCGATACCATGGGTCTGGCACTGCTGGTCGAAGGGGTGGCGGCCGCTGGGCTTGCGCTCACCTGCCCGCGTAAAGCGATCGGTGAACGACTTGCCGTTATCAGTCAGCACCGTCTGGATCGTGAAGGGAGCCTTCTCCTCCACACGCTTCATGAACGCCTTGGCATCCTTGGCGGACTGGCTGCTCCTGACCTCCAGATAGACCCAGCGTGTGGCACGGTCGATGGCGACATACAGGTAGCGCTTCTGCTCCTCGTCGGGCATCTGGGGCAGGTGCTTGATGTCGATATGCACGTACCCGGGCTCGTAGTCCTTGAAGGGCTTGTGCCGGGGCTTGTCATCATCTCCGGCATCCTGACGGGCCAGTTCTGCCAGTGTCGGCACCTCGCGGCGCTTGAGCATGCGATGCAGGCCTGAGCGGGACAGTCGAGGGTTCAAGAACTCACGTGCCACGACAAGCAGGTCATCCAGACCGAGGCGCAGGAATTCGCGGGCGGCGATCAGCACCTCCTCCTGCTCGGACGTGAGCGTGGCCAGCAGGTTATGACGCGTATGGGGCCGATCATAAACATCCTCACGGTACCGCCAACGCCGGATGGTCGCGGTGGAGACGCCAAACTGGCGGGCCAGCTCGCTATCCGTGATGCTGGAGGGTGCCGCCTGGATCTCGGCACGAATCTTCGGTGTCGTCGTGGCCTGCTTATGCAGCTTGATGTCCATGAACCTGCTCCCGAATGAATTGCTGTAGAAGCTCTCTGGCTGCGAGCAGAGGATAACTCCTATAGCTCATTTGATCATCCGGGACCCTACAGATAGCCTCGAAAGCGACTCGGCTACCGGAAACCGGCACAGATCTTCCTGGGGAAGATTCAGGATCGCTGAACACCGTAGATGCTGCACTCATTATTTGAATTCAGGGGTTAGAACCGGTACTTCAGGCTCCCAACTACGCTGCGCTCTTCCCCATAATAGCACCAATACTCACATCCGCTGACGTACTCCTCGTCGGTCAAGTTGTTGACGTTGACCTGGGCGGTCCACTGTGGAGTAAGATCATAGCTGGCCTTAGCGTCCCACAAGGTATAAGAATCTACCTGAGTATCCGAGTATTGCGGGCTATCCTTAGATTCGCCCACATAACGTACGCCACCACCGATATTCAGGCCGCGTAACAACCCCTGGGCCTCATAATCCATCCACAGTGAAGCCTGATTGCGAGGAATCAGGCCGGCGCGAACATCTTTCTGAGCCTGGCTGAGATCAACGCGCACGTCGGTATAGGTATAGGCTGCAGTAACCTTGAGTTCATCGGTAACATAACCCACGCCCTCGACTTCAAAGCCCCGGGACTTACGCTTGCCACCTTGACGATTCGACGACTCGCCGCTGACGTAGAGGGTGTCAGATTCTTCGAGATCAAAGACCGACGTAGTCACATAGCCGTCGAGCCAGCTCGGCGCGTACTTAACGCCCAGCTCCCACTGCTCACCTTCACTCGACTGGTAAACATTACCGTCAGGGTCGGTACCAATCTGCGGCGAGAATGACTCACTATAGCTTAAATAGGGTGAAACACCGTAGTCGCCGAGGTACATCATACCGCCAGAAAAGGTCATCTCATCCTCGCGACCCCCGCCATTATCCTGACCGTCAATACGATTGGTCACGTCAACGCTGTCATGACGAAGGCCGGCGAGAAAGATCCAGCGATCATCCATACGCAGCTGATCTTGAGCGTAGAAGCCAAGCTGCTCCTTGCCCTCCTGGTGTTCAGTGCCACTGCGTGACGACGGTGTGAAGTTGCCATAGTCAGGATCGAAGATATCGAAGGGACCACCGAAAGCAGCATCGTCGTAATTGTCGTAGTTGATATCCAGGTCTTGATAGTCGAAGCCAAGCAGCAAGGTGTTCTCTAGACGATCAGTATACCAGTGGCCGATCGCGCGGCTATCCACTGTGATGGCATCGTAGTCACCATCGCGGTAAGTCATTCCACGCTGAGCATGGCGATCATCGAGCATATACGACACATAGACATCACGCTCGAGCAGATCCAGATGACTATAGCGCAGGTTCTGCTCAAGGTCCCAGGTATCGTTGAGGCTGTGACTCAGCTCATAGCCCAGCGCCCACTGCTCGTGCTCCTGCCTCTCATAGCCGGGCTCGCCCAGGTTGTCCTCGGGATCAAGCTTGCCAAACGGCGTATTGTTCACAGTGCCATGGGGCAATTTGAAGCCGTTGGTCGGCGTCCCGTGATCTTTCAGATAGCTGGCAAGGAAGGTAATGCCGGTGTTATCCGAAAGGTCCACCTCTAGACTTGGTGCCAGATAAACGCGCTGGTTGTCAGTATCCTCAATGGCGCCATCACCTTCGCGGAATAACCCAACCATGCGATAGCGAGCGTCATCGCGGTCGGCCACGGGGCCAGACACATCGATACCCACCTGCTTATGATCATTGCTTCCGGCCTGCAGCTCGACCAGGCCCCGACGCTCTTCGGTAGGCCGCTTGCTGACAGCGTTGATCACGCCGCCCGGAGGGGCTTCCCCATACAGGATGGAGGCAGGCCCCTTGAGTAACTCGACGCTTTCAAGACCAAAGGGTTCGGTGCTCCACCAGAAGTAGCCGCCTTCGCGAAACTGGCGCAGCCCATCCTGATAGGTGGAATCCTCGGCGTTGAAACCGCGAAGGTAGAACCAGTCGGCCTTGTTGTCCTGCCCAAAGGGCTGAGACAGCACGCCGCTGCGGTATCGAAATACCTCGTCATACTTATTGACCTGGCGGTTATCAAGCTCTTCGCGAGATACCTGGGAAGTGGAGCGCGGCGTCTCCAATATCGGCGCATCGACCTTGAGCGCTGTGCCGGTTACAACCATGGTATCGGTATTGACGTCGGCAACGGCGTCAGATTGCGCAAGGGCCAAAGGCGAGATGCCTAGCAAGGAGAAGGAGAGCGTTAGCCCCATGCCACGGCGAATCGCTACGGTTACGGGAGACAGCCCGGAAAATGGCGGGAAAGTTTGCATCGACAAAGGCCTTGATATGGCAGCGGGAAAAGATCATGGCCGGCTTACCGGGTCGCATGTGAAACATGTTCCGGGATGCTAATCGTTTTTATTTGCAGGCGCAATCACGCGTATTCCAGCGTCGTCTGCTGGCAACGATTACCTCACCATACGGGCGCGGATTTCTGACATTGGCATAAAGGCGCCGAAAGCTCCGAAACCGATAGCCGGACGCTGCGGGTCTCTCACAGGTCTTCGTTCAGCCTCGCGACGGCGTCTTTACTGACTCGCTCACGACTGGCTCCGGTCAGTTCGCTCAAGTGGCCCGCTCGCATTTCGTAGAGACGATCAGCATGGTGAAAATAATGATCGTCGTGGCTGATCGCAAATACCGTCTTGCCCATGTCCTTGAGCAGCGGCAGCAGGTCGCGATAGAAGAACCGACGGAACTGCGGATCCTGATCGGCGGCCCACTCGTCGAGCAACAGAATATCGCGCTCTTCGGCCACCGCCATCAGCAGAGCTAGACGCTTGCGCTGCCCCTGGGATAGCGCTGGGTTGGTCACCCGCTGACCGTCAAAATGAAGTTTCTCGCGCATGGCAAGATGCTCAAGCCAAGTATCAACCAGAGACGAGTCAGCTGCCTCACCGCTGGGGCCAACAAGCCTGTCAAAGGGATGAAAATCGGTGAATACGGCCGAAAAGCGCTGGCGAAAGGCCTCCCACTCGCCCTCGCCAATCGCATACCCGTCAAGGCGAATCTCACCACCCTGGGGACGATACAGCCCCGTCAGCAGCTTCGCCAGCGTCGACTTGCCACTCCCGTTTCCGCCGATCAAGAAGACCATCTCGCCGCGTTTCAGCGTCAGATCAATGGGCCCAACAGCAAAGCCTTCACGGGCTTCGCTCGCGGCGTAACGAAAGCTGACGCCCTTCAGCGTCAGGGACTCCCAGGCATCATCCCGGGTTTCTCTGCCGGCAAAGCCCCCGCGGTACTCGGTCAGAGCAAGGCTATGAAGCTTGTCGAAGGCCACCTGAGCGCTGAGCAGCGTTGGCAGCGCACCGACAGCCGAGATCAGCGGCGTGCGCAGGAATAGAAGCGTCAGCGAAAAGGTGGCGGCCACCTCGGTCGTCGCCCAACCGAGGCCGTTGGCAAGATAGAAGACCACGCCAATCGCACCAAGCATCATGATGTTGGACCAGTTCAGCGCACTCAAATGAAAGGTATCAGCGCGAATAATGTGATGACGATAGTGACACGCATCGCGGTCGTAGTCGTCCTCGTAGAGGCTTTGTGCACGCGCTCGGTTAAGCGCCAACTCCTTTCGCCCATGAATCACCGCCTCGAAATCAGCGTAGAGTCTGTCCTCGGTTTCTCGCACCTGAGCGAGGTGGCGATAAACCCGCGCCACCAGCCAGGAGCCACCGGCAATGGTGGCGCCTACCCAAACCGCCGTGACCCCGAGCAGGCTAGGCGACAGCCACGCCAGATAAGCCGCGGAACCAAGGGTCAGCACGACGCCTTGAATCAGCTCGGGCAACCGCACAAAGGCGATAGTGATATTGCGTATATCGCTGGACAGGCTGGCCAGCAGCTCGGCGCTGCCGAGGTGCTCCAGGCGCTCGATGTCGGTATCAAGAACCTGCTTCACCAAGCGCCCACGCAAACCGTAGACGAAGTGGTGACCCAGGGTAGTCAGCGCCAGCTGGGCACCCAGGGTCACCACAAGCAGCAATACGATCACCCCCAGAAACATCGGCAGCACATGGCCTGGATTTCCCACGCTCTCGATCAATCGCTGATTGATGAAGGCAATAGCACCGATGCCAAGCGCTGCGCTAACCAAGCTCAAGACCATCACTGCAAGAAAAGGCCAGCGATAGTGGCGATAGACGACGCGTAGAAGGTCCACGGCAGCACCCGACGTTGTTGGAGGCGATAAAAGATAAGGCGCCGCTCAGTTCCTGAAGAACGGCGGCGGCGTATTGTGGCTCAGTGGAGTAGACCGAGCAAAGCCCCTATCCCCCGCCAGCCCGGCGCTATCCCTCTACTCCCCTGAAAGCAGCGTGCTGTCGAGTCCAGATGATCGCTTAGATCGTTTTCCACCGATGCCGGATACGACCACCTCTGACTGAATTCAAGCAACAAATACAGCACCCGAGGTGGTGAAATTAATGCAAGACATCGCTATTGAATTTAATAACTATTCGCATTTAGTATCTGTAGGGTCCCGCTGAAAACTTTACCTAACCACTGTGGTGGTCTCCCGCCCGCTTTCGGATACGCCATGACGCTCGCCCTTTCACACCTCTACTACGGTCCCCTTGAGCACTTTACGCCCCCGGTCATCGGTGAGGCCTTTCCAAGTGATGCCATCTGCGGCGAATCCTTGTTGGACGCCTCCGTGCTCAGTGATCTACTGGCTCGTTTTGCTCTCCAACACGAAGGAGACGACCTCAAGGCTATCGCTTCGCTATGGTCAAAGTGGCATTTCGCCAACGTAGCAGCGCCGGCGCTGGCTGCTAACCTGCTGCTAGCACGGGAACTGCCGCTGGCGCTCGACGAAATGGCCATCATCACCAATGAAGAAAGCCGTACCACGCAGCTTGTCCTGCTTCACGAAGGCAAGCCGCTGGGCTCTCTTGATGCCTTTACCCGCTTCGAGCAGCTTCTTCAGGGCCACATTGCCCCTTTGATAGAAAAGCTAGCCGGTCTCTCGGGTGCTTCACCCAAAGTATTCTGGAGTAATTTCGGCAACTACTTCGAATACTTTTCCCACGCTACGGCGGAGCACCCCATGGCCCTGTCAGGTTTGGCCGAAGAACCTCTACGCCTGATCAAGCATCGCGCCTATCCCGATGGACGACGCAACCCGCTGTTCATGCCGGTGCGTTATCTGGCCGATAAAAGTGAAAAGAGCTGCCGCACTCGGCGGCTCTGCTGTCTTCGCTACCGCCTGCCCGAATTTTCCTACTGCGGCAACTGCCCGCTGGAATGCACACGGTCTCAATCCACCTCAGGGGACGCACCGCGTGCAGATCTACGCTGAAGACTTGAAAAAATTTGGCGCGCGCCACGGCATCCTCTATCGCTTTGGCGACAACGATTTCCTCGGCGAGAACCAGGCAAGTCAGATGCCGTCGCGCCCGATCCTTAGCGGTCACGTGCTCGAAGAAACGCCCCGCCCCGGCTGGCTGATGACCTTTTCCGACGTCGACGTACTTGAACCCTACGACTCCTGTTCGCGTCTGGTCGCCCCGCTATTTATCTGTATCGTTCTAAAGGGGTCGATCGACGTCTGCATCGGCTCGCGGCGACATCGGCTAAATGCCGGCAATGCCATGAGCGCCCGTCTCGCCGAGCAGTTGCCGCTACAGGTCCACCAGGCCGCCGGCCAACGCCTGATAACGCTCAATCTGGCGCTGGAAGGTGACGCTATCGAGGCGCTGAGCCAGCAACCCGCCATCGGGCCACTGCTTGCAGCCGATAGGCCGCACCTGCATCTGTGGACGCTGCCAGGCTATGTGACGCCAATGCTTGAGCAAGTCACTGCCCCTCAGCCGTCTGCCGGCCAGCACTGCCTGCTGCTAGAGGCGATCTGCCTGCAGCTGCTATCCCACGGGCTGCCCCACCGCGACTACATCCGCTGTTCAGGCATCTCACCCGGCGAGCGCGAACGTCTTGAACGAGTCAGACGCCGGCTCCATAACGCTCCCACCGAGTCTCATACTTTGGCAGATCTCGCGCTCCAGGCCTCGATGAGTCAAACAAGCCTACGCACCAAGTTCCAGCGCTGCTTCGGTCTGTCGCTATTCGACTACCTGCGCGAACGTCGGCTGCAGCTTGCCTATCAACTCCTCCAACAGGGTTATAGCGTGCAACAGGCGGCTCACTTGGGCGGCTACAATCACGCTACTAACTTCTCCACTGCCTTCCGCCGCCGCTTCGGCATGTCGCCAAGCGCCTTGGCCTGACGCTTATGTCATCTCGCATAACGCTTGCGTCATTGCGCATAGCCGCAAATGGCCCTCGAAATGTAATAATTTGCATTACCAATAAAGTTCAATCTCGGCCTCAATCCGTCGGCCCCAAGGCGAGAGGCCCCGACCGGTAAGTGAATGACATGCACTTTTGCCCATTGCTCTCCTCTCGACTGCCTTACTCCGTGAAAGTCGGACCTGCCCTGCTGGCGGCCAGCCTCTCTTCGGCAGCGTTGGCGCAAGACACCGCGTTTGATGCGGCCACCGCCAATAGCAGCGGCTCTGCGGCTGACGCCTCAGCGCTCACTCCCATGACCGTGACTGGCCAGGCTGCGACCAAAACCGAGACACCGTTTCGCGAAACGCCGCAGGCGACGTCCACCGTCACCGCCGAGGACATTGAGCAGCGCGGCGCCCAGACCGTTCAGCGCGCACTCGACTACTCTCCCGGCGTCTATACCAACCAAGTCGGTGCCTCGAACCGCTACGATTACATCGTGCTGCGCGGGTTTTCCGATGGCAGCCTGAGCAACACCTTTCTCGATGGCCTGAAACTGATGGGAGATACCAACTCCTACAGCTCGCTGAGTATCAATCCGTACATGCTTGAGTCTATCGAAGTGGTCAAGGGGCCGGCGTCGGTCCTCTATGGCCGAGCCTCCCCCGGCGGTCTGGTAGCACTGAGTAGCAAACGCCCAGAGTTCACCGCCACACCCACCGGCGAGGTGCAGATCGGATTCGGCGACAATAACCAAAAACGCGCTGCTTTTGATATCACCAGCAGCATCGATGACCAACAGCGCGCTGCCTTTCGCCTCACCGGTGTTGCCCAGGGCGCAGACACCCAGTTCGGGCCGGTCGAAGAAGAGAGCTATGCCATTGCACCGTCGTTGACCTGGGACATTACCGATGCCACGACTCTGAATCTGTCGGCCTATCTGTCCAGAGAGCCGGAGGGTGGCTATCACTCCGGCCTCCCCTATGAAGGCGCAGTGGACAGCCGTTTCGGGCCTCATATCGACAATGAGTTTTTCGAAGGCGAAGACGACTACGACAAATTCGAGAGCGACCAGGTCCTGGTTGGCTACGATATCGAGCACCGCTTCAGCGACGACATCAGTGCTCGTCAGAAGGTGCGCTACCTGAAGTCTGACGTGGAGCTCAACCAAGTCTACGCCTTCGGCTGGGCCAGCGACACTGAGCTCAACCGCTACTACTCCGGCGGCGACGAATCGCTCAAGGCTTGGACCGTCGACAACCAGTTTGAGGCCAGCGTTGCCACCGGCCCCATCGAACATCGTGTGCTCACCGGCCTCGACTACCAGACCCGCGACAATGACGTGGTCTGGATCTCCGGCACTTTTCCTGCCATTGATGCCTTCAACCCGAGCTACGGTGCCGATCCCATCGGCGACATCGCCGTCACCACCCGTGAGCAGCACAAGCTCGAGCAGACCGGCGTCTACCTGCAAGACCAGCTGAGCTGGGACCGCTGGCACCTGGCGCTCGGCGGGCGCTACGACTGGGTCAACATCGAAAACGAGAATCGCGATACCGGTGCCGTAAGCAAACTGGACGACACCCAGCTCAGCGGCCGCGCAGGCTTGCTGTACGCCTTCGATAACGGCATCTCTCCCTACGTGAGCTACTCCACCTCGTTCACTCCAACGAGCTTCGTCGACGCCGCGGGCAATCTGCTCGAGCCGACAGAAGGTGAACAGGTCGAGACCGGGCTCAAGTTTGAACCCAACGGCACCCAGGACCAATATTCGGTCACGCTGTTTCATATCAACCAGAAGAATGTAGCAACCAAGGAGCAACCTACCGACCCCTACCGCGCCGTGGGCGAGATCGAATCCCGGGGCATCGAGCTCGAGGCGAACACTCAGCTGACCGAAGCGCTACGCCTGCAGGCGGGCTATACCTACACTGATATTACCTACTCAGAGAGTGACGATGGCAACGAGGGCAACAGCGCTATCTACGCGCCGAAACACAGCGCTTCCGTGTGGGGCTACTACGATTTCATGAAGGGGCCGCTTACCGGCCTTAACACTGGACTTGGCGTACGCTATCACGCCGATATTCAGGCCGACCGCGCCAATACCGAGATGGTGCCGGACTATACGCTGGTCGATGCGACCCTGGGCTACGACTTCAGCCAGGTTGGCCTTGAGGGCATGTCCGCCCGCCTCAACGTCAACAATCTGCTGGACAAGGAGTACGTGGCGTCATGCAACTCGCTGGACTTCTGCTACTTCGGCGCCGAGCGTAACGTCAATGCCACTCTGAGCTATCGTTTCTAGCGGCCGAAAAGAATGGCGTATTGACATTTCCGCTGGAATTGATAACCATTACCTTTTCGTGTTTTTCAACTCCTCCTACAGCATCATCTCTCGCGCGGGAGATGATGCGGAGACCATGATGCTCGACGTTCACGCCGCAAGCTTTGAAATCCAGGGTAAACGCCTGCTACACCCTACAACGTTGAGCTTCAAGACGGGACGTATCCATGGCCTAATCGGCCACAATGGCTCAGGCAAATCCACTCTACTCAAGCTGCTTGCCCAACAGCAGCAGGCTACCCGTGGTGCCATACACTTCGCTGGCCGCGAGCTGTCTACCTGGGGCCAGCGTGCCTTCGCCAGGGAAGTCGCCTACCTGCCTCAGCATCTGCCCAGTGCCGAAAGCTTGACCTGTCGCGAGCTGATTGCCTTTGGCCGCTATCCATGGAAAGGCTTGCTTGGTCGCTCCCGCCGCGACGATATTGAGCGCATAAACCGTGCCATGGCGTTAACTCATACCGGGTCTTTCGCTGATCGCTTGGTGGACACCCTTTCCGGTGGTGAACGCACGCGGGTGTGGCTAGCCATGCTGCTTGCACAGGGCAGTCGCCTGCTGCTGCTCGACGAACCCTTGGCGGCCCTGGATGTTGCCCATCAGGTTGAAGTCATGTCGCTGGTGCAGACCCTATCCCGGGAGCTGGAACTGGGCGTTGTTATCGTGCTGCACGACATCAATATGGCTTCGCGCTACTGCGATCATCTGGTCGCCCTGCATACCGGCCGGGTCATTGCCGAAGGCTCACCGGCACAGTTGATGCATAGTGACCTGCTGGAAAAGATCTACGGTATCCCCATGCAGGTCATGCCCCACCCTAGCGGGGAGCATGCCGTTGCCCTTGTGCACTAACGCCCCCTCTCTGTCAACACCATGATTTATCGCTACTATCACGCCTTTATAACTCTGCCCCTAACGCTGGCTTTGGTCATAGCGCTGGCGTCCCCGGCCTTTGCCGGTCCCCGGATCGCCAGCCTCGACTGGACCCTGGCCGAGACTCTCATCGCGTTAGACGCGCCGCCGATAGCGCTGGCTCAGACCGACGACTATGCAAGCTGGGTGGGTCAATCAACGCCTATGTCGGTCACCGACATAGGCCTGCGCACCCAACCCAACCTCGAACTGCTGGCGAACCTCGCTCCCGATCGCATCCTGATTTCGCCGATGTTCGCCAATCTCGCACCGCGCCTCTCCACCATAGCGCCGGTGGAAACGCTTTCGATCTATACCCCCGACAAACCGGTGTGGCCAGAGCTTGAGGCGCTGACACGCAAGCTGGGGGAGCTAAGCGATCACGAAAAAGCCGCGGAACGGCTGGTTGCATCCTCCAGAGCTGAGATCGATTGCCTGGCCTCACGCCAGCCGGCAGCACCCCGGCCGTTGATGATCGTCCAGTTCATGGATGCTCGCCATGTCCGTGTATTCGGTGCCAACAGCCTGTTCGACGCTGTCATCAATCAGCTTGGCCTGACTAATATCTGGAAAGAGCCGACTAACGCCTGGGGTTTCAGCCTGGCGGGCCTTGAGCGCCTAATCAGCCTCGAGCAAGCACGCCTGGTCATCATCGAGCCCTACCCCGCGGGCGTGGCCGAAGCGCTGAAAACCAGCGGTCTGTGGCAAAGCATCCCCAGTGTAACCCGCGACGACGTTATCACCCTGCCGCCAACCTGGAGTTTCGGCGGCTTACCGTCGGCGATGCGTTTCGCCAAAACACTGACAGCGGCACTGAGCGACGCTCAATCACAAACGCTCGGCGCCTGCGCAAACGGTAAACCGCCAGAATGAGCGTCCAGCACCTCGCCAATCATCTGCAGGTTTGACACCACCCCAGACGTCACCACGGAGAACGCCCATGGCAACGAGTGAGCGGCGGCCGCTATCGGTATTGACTGCGCCA
Source organism: Vreelandella jeotgali Hwa (assembly GCF_000334215.1). Lineage (GTDB taxonomy): Bacteria > Pseudomonadota > Gammaproteobacteria > Pseudomonadales > Halomonadaceae > Vreelandella > Vreelandella jeotgali. The sequence goes on from NZ_AMQY01000010.1 coordinate 11,490, forward strand.
ATCCTGGCCGGCAGCCTACTTCTGACGGCCTTCCTCTTAGGGCTGGTGGTGTCGCTTGCGCCATTGAACGGCCTAATAACGGCATTCAAGAGCCTGTTCACCCCCGCTGTCGGAGTGGATGGCTTAGTGCTGCACTACAGCTGGTGGCCGCGCCTCACAATGGCATTGCTCGCCGGCGGCGCCTTAGGGCTTGCCGGCGTGCTGATGCAACAAACGCTGCGCAATCCTTTGGCATCACCCACGACCTTGGGCGTCGCCAGCGGCGCTAACCTAGCACTGATGACGGCAACTCTTGTAGCTCCCGGCCTGCTTGTCGCCGGTCGCGAGTGGGTCGCCCTGGGCGGCAGTGCCAGCACCATGGCTCTGGTCTTCAGTATTGGCTGGCGACGTGGGCTGTCACCGGGCGTCGTCGTGCTCGGCGGCCTGGTAGTGAATCTCTACGCTGGCGCCCTCGGCATGGTGCTCCTGCTTTTCCATCAGGAAGAGTTAAAGGGCCTGCTGGTGTGGGGCGCTGGGTCATTAGCCCAGAATGACTGGTCGTCAGTGGCCTATCTGGCACCGCGACTGGCCATTGCCGGGCTCGCATCGGCCTGTCTGATCCGGCCCTTGGCGCTTCTAGAGCTCGACGACGCCAGCGCCAAGAACCTCGGCATTTCGCTCAAGTGGCTGCGCTTGGGCGGGCTTGGCCTCGCCGTATTCCTCACCGGCTGCGTGGTCAGCGTGGTTGGCATCATCGGCTTCATCGGCCTTGCGGCACCCAATATCGTGCGCTTGGTCGGGGCCCGGCGTCTCAAGGCACGACTCATCGGCTCGGTTCTCCTTGGGGCCCTGCTACTCGCCACAACCGACCTACTGCTGCAAGGATTTGCCGGCAGGCTGCCGACGCTGCTTCCTACTGGCGCCACCACTGCTGCCCTCGGTGCCCCCCTGTTATTATGGCTAATTCCACGCCTGCGTATGACCGCCCGCCGCCCGCCCAGCGCCAGCAGCAACGAATCCTTTCGTCACCCCCTGCCGGGCCGGTTGATGATCGTCTTGATGGTGCTGATCGCCGTTGCCGCCCTCGCCGGCCTAACTATCGGCCAAGGCCCCAATGGATGGGATCTGGCACTCGATCCTCCGGTACTTGAGTGGCGCTGGCCACGCCTACTGGCCGCCGCCGGAAGCGGTATCCTGCTGGCGATTGCCGGCACCCTGATTCAGCGTGTGACCGCCAATCCCATGGCGAGCCCTGAGCTACTCGGCATCAGCGGCGGGGCCGCTATTGCTCTGATCATCACGCTATTTTTGATCCAGGGGCCCAGTAATTTGCTGCTGGTAGGCAGCGCAACACTAGGCGCTCTGATCACCCTTGGCGTACTGTTGGCACTTAATCACTCCAGTGGATTTCAGCCAGAACGACTATTGCTATGTGGCGTCGCCATTACTGCGCTGTTTGATGCGGTACGCTCCATCACGCTCGCCGGCGGCGACCCACGAGGTCAGCAGGTGGTAGCGTGGTTATCTGGCTCTACTTACTACGTTGACCCTATTTCGGCGCTGGTGGTGCTGATCGCTGCTTTACTGCTGGCTCTAGCCACACAGCCGCTGGGGCGCTGGCTGGATATTCTCCCGCTTGGCGCAGCGGCCGCGCGAGCGCTAGGCATTCGCGTGGAAAGCGCCAGGCTCGCTCTGCTTTCCTTGGTAGCGCTACTCACCGCCGGAGCCACGCTGATTGTCGGGCCCCTGTCGTTTGTCGGCCTACTGGCGCCGCACATGGCGCGCATGCTTGGTTTCTCGCGGGCTCGCAGCCACATGGCAGGCGCGGCTCTGCTCGGCGCCCTGTTGATGGTCGTGGCTGACTGGCTCGGGCGCCAGCTGCTGTTTCCCCAGGAAATTCCGGCCGGCCTGGTTGCCTCACTGATCGGCGGTAGCTATTTTATGTGGGGGCTGAGGAAGCTTTAAGATCATCAACAAAAAGAGGCGGAAAAGTGCTGACGGGCAAGGCCCTGTATTATGTAGTCTCTTGTGCTTTCTTTATATTTCTGTAATTCTCGACATATGGACACGAATAAAGCTCTCGAAGCCTTCGCGGCGCTTTCCCAGGCGACCCGCCTAAACACCTTCCGCGTACTGGTGCGCCACGAGCCGGAAGGCCTTCCGGCCGGTGAGATCGCACGCCTGCTGGACGTGCCGCATAACACCATGTCAACTCATCTGGGCGTGCTGTCTCGCGCGGGGTTAGTCGTTTCGCGCCGCCAGAGCCGCTCGATTATTTACCGAGTCAGCCTCAACCACATGCGCGAAACGCTCGGCTTCCTGGTGCGCGACTGCTGTGCCGGGCGCCCCGAGCTCTGCGAGCCGCTGCTCGAAGACCTGAAGCCCTGCTGCCCACCGTCGAAGGAAACCGTTTCATGACGCACGACCCACTCCCCAACATCGATCCGGAGCAACTGAATGCCATCGATATCAACGCTCTGGTGGGCCCGGACGAGCCGCGTCATGCCCCGCGTATCCTGGTGCTCTACGGCTCGCTGCGCGAGCGCTCCTATTCGCGCCTGCTGTCCGAGGAGGCTTCCCGCCTGCTGCGCTGGTACGGCTGCGAAGTGCGCACCTTCAATCCCGCCGGCCTGCCGCTGCCCGACGATGCCGACAGCGATCACCCCAGGGTGCAGGAACTGCGCGAGCTGGCCGAGTGGAGCGAGGGTATGCTGTGGGTCAGCCCCGAACGTCACGGCGCCATGACCGGCATCATGAAGGCCCAGATCGACTGGATCCCTCTGGCGCTGGGCGGCGTGAGACCGACCCAGGGCAAGACCCTGGCGGTGATGGAGGTCTCCGGCGGCAGCCAGAGCTTCAATACCGTCAACCAGCTGCGCCTGCTCGGCCGCTGGATGCGCATGCTGACCATCCCCAACCAGTCCTCCGTGCCCAGAGCCTTCAACGAGTTCGACGAGGCCGGGCGCATGCTCCTGTCACCGCTTTACCAGCGCGTGGTCGACATCTGCGAGGAGCTGGTGAAGTTCACCTGGATGACCCGAGGGCGGTCGGCCTACCTGACCGATCGCTATTCGGAGCGGGTCGAGAGCGCCGAGGCCGTGTCTCGGCGCGTCAACCAGTCAACGCACTGAGACCACCCACCGGAAAAGGAGCCCTGCATGCTGGCGTTCGCCATCTTTGTTATCACCCTGGTGCTGGTGATCTGGCAGCCCAGAGGGCTGGGCATCGGCTGGAGCGCGCTGGGCGGGGCCGCGGTGGCACTGGCCACCGGCGTGGTCGGCTGGGGTGATGTGGGCATCGTCTGGCAGATCGTCTGGGATGCCACCTTTACCTTCGTGGCGCTGATTATCATCTCGCTGATTCTCGACGAGGCGGGCTTCTTCGCCTGGGCCGCCCTGCACATCGCCCGCTGGGGCAACGGCCGGGGCCGCCTGCTGTTCCCGCTGATCGTGCTGCTCGGCGCGATGATCGCCGCGCTATTCGCCAACGACGGTGCCGCTCTGCTGCTGACGCCCATCGTCGTCGCTATTCTGGCGCGGCTCGATTTCCGCCCTGAAGCCGCTCTGGCCTTCATCATCGCCACCGGCTTCGTCGCCGACTCAACCAGCCTGCCGCTGGTCATCTCGAACCTGGTCAATATTGTCAGCGCCAACTACTTCGACATCGGCTTCAGCCGCTATGCCCAAGTGATGCTGCCGGTCGATCTGGTATCGCTTCTCGCCACGCTGGTGGTGCTGGGCCTCTACTTCCGCCGTGACATTCCCGCCCGCTACGAGGTTGAACGACTCGAGGCACCCGCCACGGCGATCCGCGACCGTCAGGTTTTCCGCGCCGCTTTCCCGCTACTTGCCGTGCTGCTGGTCGCGCTGTTTTTAACCACCCGCTGGCCGATTCCCTTCGCCGCCATCATGGGGATAGCGGCGCTGGTGCTGATGGCGATTGCCGGGCGCTGGTTCAGCTCGAGCCACGTGCACGTCATCTCGCTGAAGAAGGTCATTGGCAACGCCCCCTGGCAGATCGTGCTGTTCTCGCTGGGCATGTATCTGGTGGTCTACGGCCTGGGCAACGCCTGGCTCACCGCCGAGGCCGCCCGGGTACTGGAGTGGCTGGGCCACCAAGGCACCTTCGTGGCCACCCTGGGCACCGGTTTCGCCTCGGCAATTCTGGCGTCGCTGATGAACAACATGCCCTCAACCCTGGTGGGTGCCCTGGCGATCGACCAGGCCCAGGTGTCAGCGACGACCCAGCAGCTGATGCTCTATGCCAACGTTATCGGTAACGACTTGGGGCCCAAGTTTACGCCTATTGGCAGCCTCGCCACCCTGCTATGGCTACACGTGCTGGCCGGCAAGGGCTACCGCATCGGCTGGGGGCAGTACATGAAGGTTGGTCTGGTTATCACCCCACCCGTGTTGCTGGCTGCGCTGGTCGCCCTGGCGCTCTGGCTGCCCATGCTGCCGCTCGGCTAATGTGCACTGCCTAGCACCGGCTTGATGGCATTGAGCATACGCTCTGCTCTCGCCGAAAGCGGCCACTCGGCGCGATGCAGCAACCATAACGTATCCACGACGGCCGGTTCGCCGGTGACAACGCGTATCGCCTCAGGGCGAGAAAATGCCTGACGCGCGAATCGGGGCAGCACGGTAAACCCTAGCCCCAGCGCCACCGGTTCAAGAATCAAGCCAACTTGATTGGTAAAGCCGTGATTCGGCAGACTGCACACGCCGGAAAAGCCGGGAAAACGACGGCTTAGCAAGCGCGTGGCCATCTCATGACCGTCGGGATGATCGATAAAACCCAGCCGTGCAAGATCGGCCCACTCATCAGCCTTGGCATGGGCCGGCACCACAAGCTCCAGCGCCTCACGCGCAAAGACCGATACGGCCAAACGTGGATCATCCTGCGGCAGCGTCACGATCCCCAGCTCAAAACGATTTTCGAGAACGCCCGCCACTATCTCCTGAGTCGGGGCGAAGCGATGGTAAATGGATAGTCCAGGCGTCGTGCGCTGTATTTCCAGCAGGTGAGGGTATAGCGCTAACCCAATGCTTCCCGGCGTGATTAGGCTGACTTCTCCTTGCTGGCCATCGTCGTCCGTCAGCCGTTGGTGCAAACGGTGATTCGCTACGCCCACCTCGCGACTGTACTCGCATAGCGCATGACCCGATGGCGTGAGTTCCAGCCGGCGCGGATGGCGGATAAACAACGCCCCCACTTCCCCTTCCAGACGCTTGATGTGCTGACTGACCGCTGCCTGAGTCAAGTCCAGCCGTTCGGCGGTACGCGTGAAGTTACCCAGCTCAACCAGGGTGGTAAAAGTACGGAGCCACTGAGGATTAATCATAACGAAAACTTATCATTATCATAACGACATGTCGATTCACCTTATAGCAAAGGCCGCATAAAATGGCATTCGTTAGCTGATTCACCTCCCTTGCCAACAGGAGCTTTTATGCCTCAGGTTTACCCCCGCACGTTTTCCCATATCGGCATTTCCGTGCCCGACGTTCAAGCAGCCATCGACTTCTATACCCAGGTATTGGGCTGGTACGTCATTATGGAGCCAACCACTATCGTTGAGGATGATTCAGCCATTGGCGTTATGTGCAGCGACGTTTTTGGTCCCGGCTGGGAGTCATTTCGTATCGCTCATATGTCAACGGGTGATCGAATCGGCGTAGAGCTTTTTGAGTTCCAGCACCAGGAGCAGCCTGACAACAACTTTGAGTATTGGAAAACCGGTATTTTTCATTTTTGTGTTCAGGATCCGGACGTCGAAGGGTTGGCGGCACGCATTGTGGCGGCCGGCGGCAAGCAGCGCATGCCGGTGCGCGAGTACTACCCGGGTGAGAAGCCGTTCCGCATGGTCTATATGGAAGATCCCTTTGGCAACGTCATCGAGATCTACAGCCATAGCTATGAACTGACCTATGCTGCCGGTGCCTATCAAAATTAAGCGTGTCGATGCCTTTCCAGAAACGCTCTGATCGTACGCTATCAATGACATGTAGCCCGCTCGCATACCATTTTTCGAGTGGGCTAATACAATCATAGAGCATTGTTCTAAATGACATAGAAGCGGATCACACACCTAAAATAAGTCGGTCAGCAAGAGCGTGCATATCCGGCACGACTATATCCGGTTGAGGGACGCTCAATGCCGGCAAAATAGCGTTGTGGGGACGCTTTAGAAAAGCGCTGCGACAGCCGGCCGCCTGGGCGCCGATGGTATCCCATACGTGGCAGGCAACCAGGCACAGATCAGACGTCTCTACCGACAGCTCACGGGCCACCAAACGATAAGTATCAGGGGCCGGCTTAAACTGCTTTACCGCCTCGATACTGAACGACCGCTCGAAAAACCGCTGAAGCCCCGCGTTTTCCAGCGGCGTAGGCGACGCTCTCGCAGCCGAATTGGTCAGCGTGACCAGCCGAAAGCCGGCAGCGTTTAGCCGAGCGAGCGCCGGCGCCACGTCCGGATAGGCCGGCAGCGCAGCCAATAGCGCCTTGTGTTCGGCGATATCGGCCGGCGTCACGCTGACCTGATGAATCTCCGCCAGCATCTGCAACGCCCCCGCGCCAATGTCGCCAAAAGGCGTGTAGAGGCCTGAAAGCGTCATGGTTTGCGAATAAAGCACCAGCTGCGCAAACCATTCGCGCAGCACGGCGCGGTCGCCAAAAACGCGGGCAAAAAAGGGCTCCAGATGCGTGATATCCAGCAGCGTTTCGTTAACGTCAAAAACAAGAACGGTAGAATCCGTCGTCTGGGTCATAATGTCTCCTTTTGTTTCCACCAACGCTTGGCAAGATCAAGTGGCGGCAGCTGGACGCGCGTGGGCGTAGAAAGATAATATTGAGCAATTACTCAACTTTGTCGAACAAGCTGAACCATGGAACGACACTATGTCCCGCGCCACACTCCATAACCGGCAAGACTCCCTGGAGCGTGCCTTACAGCTATTTTGGCGCAAGGGATTTCATGCCACTTCCTTGAAAGATCTTGAACACGCGTTGGATATGCGTCCCGGAAGTATCTACGCCACTTTTGGTAGCAAGGGGCAGCTGTTTCAGGAAGCACTGGAGCGCTATGCACGTCTGGCACTGGCGGAGCTTGAGCGTATTCTGGCCGCTCATGAATCGCCGTTAGTCGGGCTGGCGGCTTATTTGCGCCAGCTTGGTGGGCTTTGCGATCAGGCCATACCCAGCCGCGCCTGTATGCTGGTCAAAAGCCTGCTGGAGCTTGGCGAACGCGAGCAGGCCGCCCGAGACAACGTTGAGGCGCTGCTCGCCGCTATGGAAAAGCGCTTTATTGACGGTTTTACGCAGGCACAGCAGCTCGGTGAACTTGACTCACGGCTTGATCCCACCCGGCTTGGCCGGCGACTCCAGGCCGAGGTGATGGGGCTTCGCTCCTTCGCTCAGCGCGATATCCATAGTGCGGCCGTACATGCGCTGGCCGAAGATATGGCCTCCTCTCTGGAAGCGCTGCGCGACTCTGCCAGCTGTCCGCTTTGAGTGTCGCCCGGTGAGGTTATCTGACGCCTTCACCGGGCTATTTAATGATCGCTACCCAAGCGCCTTAGCGTGGGATATACCCGTCCAGAAGCGCGTCGAATCGCTCCTTGGGCTGCACGCCGCTCAGTGCGTCGAGCTTCTCTCCCCCCTTGAACAGGGCCACCGTTGGCAAACCGCGTACGCCGTTTTGCGCCGCAAGGCTTGGTGCCTCGTCAACGTTAAGCGTCACCACCTTGAGGGCTTTTCCTCGTTCCCCAGCGATGGTTTCGACGACCGGGTCGAGCATTTTGCAGGGACCACACCACGGCGCCCAGAACTTGATCAGCACCGGTTGGTGGCTTTCCACTACTTCATCGGCATAGTTGCTTTCATCGACCGCTGTCAGACTGTTCATGTCGCTTACCTTTTTTCAGTTTACCTTGTGCCACGCAAATTTCTGGAAGGGTTTGTCGATCGGCGTATCGGCAATATGGTTGGTGTAGTTACTCATGTTCTGGTCAAGTCAGAGCGGACACATTTTCAAGCGATAGCTGCCAATTCAATCTCCCTCGGCGTCTGGTAGCCCAGGGTCGAGTGGAGCCGGCAGCTGTTGTACTCCATCTCGATATATTCGATCACATCCCGCCGTGCTGCCTGTCGGCTCCAGTATCGCTGGCCAGCCAGCCACTCGCTTTTCAGTGAGCCGAAGAAGCGCTCCATGACGGCATTGTCCCAGCAGTTCCCCTTGCGGCTCATCGAGGCCTGGAACCCGTGCCGATCCAGCGTGGAGCGGTAGTCACGAGACGCATACTGACTGCCGCGGTCGCTGTGATGGATCAACCCGCTATCAGGCTGCCGGCGCCCTACGGCCATCTCCAGGGCGTCCAGCACCAGCGACGTGCGCATGTGGTCAGCCATCGCCCAGCCCACGAGCTGCCGGTCGTGGAGGTCGAGCACCGCCGCCAAATAAAGCCATCCTTCCAGCGTCCAGATCGCGGTGATGTCGGCCACCCAGGTCTGGTTCGGCTCCGCCACCATGAACTGGCGGTTCAGCAGATTGGGCGCCACCGGGAGGCTGTGCTCCCTGTCGGTTGTATGACGCCAGCGGCGCCGCTGCCGTGCCGCTACGTCGGCTTCTCGCATCAGGCTACGGGCCTGGTACCGGCCGACGTCGTGGCCGCGGCGTCGCAGCTCTATGGCCATGCGGCGGCTGCCGTAGCTGCCGCGCTTCCGGCAATGGATCTCTCTGACCTCGCGGAGTAGGGCCTGACGATGGTCATCAGGGCCACGCCGTCGCCAGGCATAGAAGCCACTCCGGCTGACCCGCATGACTCGGCACAGCACGGCTACGGGATAGGTGGCCTTCTCCGACTCGATGAACTGATATCTCAGCTCGACTCTTTGGCGAAGAAGGCCGCCGCCTTTTTTAAAATATCCTTTTCAATCTGAAGCTTACGAACTTCTTCGCGGAGCTTCTTGATCTCGGCGTCGCGATCAACCTCCTGCCGCCCCGGAGTGCTGGAAGCCAGCTGACGGTGCTTGCGGCACCAGCGGTCCAGCACGCTGCGCTCCACGCCCAGTCGCCGGGCAGCCTCGGATACGGAGTACCCCTGATCGATCACCAGGCTCACCGCATCCGCTTTGAATTCATCGGAAAACCGACGTCGAGTCTTCTTGGTCATGAACACCTCCATTGCCTCCATTATGAGGCTTATCGGGGTGTCCGCTCCAATTAGACCACTTCACCTGCGACTGCTTGTTGGTCAGCTACACTCCCTCCACTTCCCGGGACCATACAGCTAGTCCCGGGCCAGCTCCGGCAAAGGAAGCTTGTAAGCGGTCGGGTATTGCCCTTTTAGAAAGATCTGTCGCGAAGGGGTGTGCCTGACCGTTGATTATCCTGAAACCCATAAAGTGGTGTGCTGAGCGCCAGTAATGCTTCTTGGGTTACAGCCCATCGCCCCCTGCGGATATGATCAATCAGCGGCCGAAATCCTGATGAAATTGGCGTATGCCTCTCCAGATAGCGCAAGGTGTTTTCGTGCGATGCGAAGGTGTCAGGCTTGTTGACCTGTCTCGGGATGGAAGCTGGGTCGTCTGGTCCGATGAGCCAGAACTGCTCGGGGGGCATCAGCGGCGCATAGCTGCGCAGGCCGATCCGAACCCCGTGGGGATCGAAATCCCCGTAGAAGCCGAGCGTGATGTGCTCCCTGTGCGACTTTATCCACTCAAGCAGGGAGCGGAGGTCTTGGCGATGCCCCCGGTAGGCGATGAGAGTATTGTGCCGCCAGGCCTCGGGAAGCAGTGGCACCAACTCCCACCATCGCTCCACGAGCTGGGCGTTCTCGATTACAAGAACGCGGGTAATGTGCGCTGTGTCGAGCAGCAGCTGGGAGGGCTCAACCGATAACAGTACCCCAGGCGGGGTCGGCAGAAACAGCTCGTCACCTTGTCCCGGCTCCAGCGTGGCGACGGTGACGCCATGGCCAGGCACGGCAACCCGCAGCAGCCGGCCAAAAGCCCGTTGGCGCGAGAGCTTCTCGTTGGCGGTCTCCTCGGTCAGCGCCGTCCTGTCCTTCTCTAGGTCCAGGGTCATGGGGTCGGCCCGGTAGAGCTGGATGGCTCGCTGTCTCATCACCTCCCGATCTTCCAGCGAGAGGTGGAGATAGCCACCGCGCAGGCGCCCAACGTCCCACTCTTCGTGTAGTGCCAGCCAGTCGACACTGGCGGGTACCCGCCGCTGGCGTTTCTGGAGTACGCCCTGAATAGCCGCAAGTCGTCGTTTCATGCCGTCTCCGCTGCCCGGAAGATAATGTCACTGACCTCATGGTTTCCGCTGTATCGCGGCACCTCATGTTCGAGCAGTTGCCCCCGGTATGGCGGGTTGCCCTCCACGAGATGAGACTGGTAGCGGCCATACACGCCCAGCAACCACACATCGGCCGGCTCCTGCACCTCGAGCAGTTGATACGCGGCCATGGTGGAAACCTTGCCGGTGTGGGCCGTCAGTTCCGGCAGGGCATCGAAGAAGTAGTCGATCGCCCGGTCGAAGGGGGCGGGCTCGACCGCCACCACCGCTTCCCGGCTATCCTGCACGGCGACAGGCGCGCGATCCGGCGACACCTCACGCTCCCGGTCTCGGGCGTCTCGGCGACTCAGGGCCCCGGCGAGCAGCTCGCGCAGGTCATCTTGCTGTGCCGCGTCATCGATATCCGGTTGGGCGCGCATCACCATGGGCTCCACCCGACAGAACGTCGGCGGGATATGCTCGGTCGCCTCGAGCAGGCCGGGGTCCGGGCGGTAGCTCAGGTTCTGCTCGTAATGCCGCAGGAAGGCCTCGATCATGTTGCTGTGCTGACGAGCTTGCTGATCCTGCTCGAGCTTGGCCAGGTTCTCCCGGAGGCCATGGGTGGCATCGATCAAGTCTTTGCGCAGCTTGTCGAGGTTGCGCCGCAGGACCTTCATCAGCAGGTACTGCAGGCCGCTGATGGCTCCTGCCCGGTCCATCAGGTATCCCGGTGTCAGCGTATCGAACAACTCGTTGAGGTCCTTCGCTTCTTGAAGGGCTCGCCGGTTCTCGTGAATGCGCTGGTCGAGGTCGCTGACATAGCTGAACTCGCTGTGGATGTAGCGTGTGAAACGCTGGGTGATTTCCCGCAGGGTGTCGATCAGCGATGCCACGGTCTCCTGGGCCTCGGCCTCTCTCAGATGCAGATCCCTTGAGCTGTTGCGCCAGGCGAGCTTGTACGCCTCGACGATGCTTTCGAGCTCCTGCACGATGCCGCCGGCCGCTGAGCAGGATATCTGGCGCCGATAGCTCTGGGTGACATGGTGCATAAGATCGCTGACGACCCGGCTCACTTGGGAAAACTGGCGCTCTTCATCGAGCTCGAAGACGAGGCGGTGCCGCCGCAGCTGGGCGAGCGCCGCTTCGTTCTCGTTGTCCTCGGTGAGCCTGCCGCCTTCCTCGAGGCAGGCCTGGATGAGTAGGTCAGCATGCGCGGTAAGCGCCCTCAGCGCCGCCTTGGCGTCATCAGGACGAGCCATGGAACAACCCCTCCTGGTCCGGTGCTTCGGCTTGCTCCTGCTCGCGCTGGGTATCCAGGATGCCCTCTTGCTGGTACACGAACTCAAGCTGGTCCCACAGAATCGACCAGCGCCCCGTGGCCTTGAAGATGGTCCCGGCCGTGCCGACCCGCTGCAGGAAGCCGTCCTTTTCCAAGCGGTCCAGCAGATGGCTGAGCCGGTGCCGAGGATCCCGCCCCTTGCCCTTGAGACCGAACTTCGACGCAATGGCCTCGAGCTCTTCTTGCAGGCTGGTCGAGTTCTCGATGGCCGCCAGGTAGTCGCTCTCCCTGATGATATCCCCGGCGTAAAGCGGATGCCCCGATTCGCTGGCCTGTCGCGCCAGGCGCAGCCAGCGTAGCAAGCCCTCCCAGTTCGTGGTCAGCCGCTCGAAGTGATTGCGGATCAGGCTGCGGGTGCCTTGATCCACGGTGTCGCGATAGACGGCGTAGAAGGCGTGGCCGTCGCGGGTTCTCGAGATGCCACGCCCGATCTGGCCGAGGAAGTCCTCGACGCGCGGATACAGGCCGGGCCGGGCCATGTAGTTGTAGAGTTCGGGGGCGCTGAAGGGGCAGATCACTTCCCCCTTGAGCAAGCGCTCCACGCAGTCACGGAAAAGCTCATCTTGGCTCATATTTCACCTCATCGCGGGACGAACTTTTGGGTAGACGGCGGTGCCGGCATCGACCCGGCGAGGTGCGTCAGCAATGGGTTGTCTCGCGCTGTCTCCGCGTCAGGCGCCATGGTCATCACTCCTCTCTTGTTACTGAGTGCCACGCGATGCGAGAAGTGGCTTTGAAGTTCGTGAGATAGCCTGGGCTCGGCGCAGAACAGGGCGATGTTACGCTCCCGCATCATCGTGAACACACGCACGATGTTCTCAGGCGCCAACTGGCCCAGTTCATCGATCGGCCAGGTGATACAGATATCCGGATTCGGGCAGAGGTAGCGCGTGAGGGCACTGAACAGCACCAAGATCGCTAGGCGAGAGATGCCCACGCTGCTGGCCTCGCCGAGGTCGGCATCGGAGCGGATCGGCACGCGGCGTGCCTGCTCGTAGAACTCGATCTCCAGCTCCACCATGCTCTGGAGATCATCGGGCTTCATCCGTGCATGCTGCATCTGATCCTCGAGGAGCATCATGCGGCTAAGCAGCTCCGTACTGGGCAACTCGTTGCTACCCGAGATCAGCCAGTGCCGCCAGGACTCGCCAAATGCCGCCAGTTCCGACCAGAATCCTAGGTCGTGAATCCTGGAACGCACCCGGATGCTCACGTCACTGATCACATCGAAGGAGTGATCGGTGTTCAGGTTGCGATGCAGCTGGCTGGAGACCTGGTCCACGATGCTGTTCAGGCTGCGCAGGTTCTCGTGGTAGTCGCTCAGCAGCGACCCTATCGAGTGGATGTTCTCGATCAGGGCTCGCTCGACCTGGGGCAGGCGGTCGTCCAGCAGGATTTCGATGTCCTGCATCATCTCGATGTTGTAGGCGGGGGTGCCCTCTTCGTGGCGACTGATCCCGCGGCGGTGCTCACGCAGGTTCAGCCATTCCTGGTAGATCTTCGACTGCGGGTGCTTGCCGAGCAGGTTGTGGCAGAGCGTGGCGGCCTTGAAGACCATCTGTTTGCGCTCATTGCCACTGGACACTAGGCGGCGCAGCTCCGCCACCAGCTGCTCTGCGCTACCGCTGACATGAGTCTGCGCTGGCGAGGGGGTGGCAGCCTCAGCCGCCAAGGGCGGGATCTCGGCGGAGAGGATCGATGCATGGGAGTCCAATGCCTCCCACGTCTCCACCTCTTCCTTGAGTTTTTTTGCCTCGGTGCCGGCGGCGCGCTTCTCGGCATTCAGTTCGCTGGTGCGCGACTGGTACTGAGCTTTCGAGGTCCTTTGCTGGCGCCGCACCTCTTCCAGCAAACGCTGGGCCTCGCCCAATGCACGCTCCTTGTCGGGCTTGGCGCCCCAGCGGTCTTTTAGCCAATCGTCATGCTTGCGGATCCAGGGCTGGTCCTCCTCGATCTGCTTCAATGCCTCCTCGGCCTTAGTGATAGTCTCCTTCGTCTTCCGCAGCGTTTCGGGATCCACCCCCTCAGCGCTCAGCGCTTGTTCATGCTGGATCTCCAGCTCCTTGCACTTGGCGTCGAGGTTCCCCTTGATCCGCCCCTGCTCGGCCTTGATCGACTTAAGCTGCGCCGTGAGGCGTTGCTCATCGGCCTGCTGGTCCGCCTTGTGCTGTTGGCGCTGGCGCGTATGAGAATCCTGCAATGCCTTGCGCTCACGCTCCGCTTCGGTCTGCTGCTGTTCTTCCCGCTGCCTGGCCTCGGTAATCTGTTCCTCGACGGCTTGGCACCGCCCCTTTTTGGCATGCGTGACGTCATGCTCCAGCGCACGGTGGCTGGCGCGGGCTTGCTCGTTCTTCTCCCGCCCCTGGCGTAGCCGGTCCCGGGCGCGAGTGGCGGCTTTGTCGCGCTCGTTGAGTTCGTCCAGTGCCTTCCGGGCCGCGTCCTGGCGCTGCTCGACCGTGGCCTTGGCGCGCCGCTGATCGCTCTCGGCTTTTTCCAGCTTCGCCTGGAGCACAGCCTCCTCCTCGGCGCTCTCGGGCCGGGGGAGGACGGTGAGGTCGATTTCCAGGCCGAACGCCTGCTTCAGGGCGGCCGGTTCCGCGAGGCGAGGCGAGAGGTCTTTGCGCAGGAGCAGCCTGGAGTCGACCACCTTGCCCAAGGTGTCATGCCATGGGAGGCCGGATTCGCGCAGGAACGCGAGCAGCGTGTTATCCGGTGGGTAGAGCTGGTCAGCCAGGGTCTCGACACGCTTCCCTCGACGCCCCTTCTCGGCCTCGGCCTCATCCAGCTGCTCAACCGCCTTTTCGTGGGCCTTGCGTGCCTCATCAAGCGACGTCTTGGCTTCTTCGTTGGCGTCATCGAGCCACCCTAGCTCCCGCTCCGCTGTCTCCACCGCCTCCTGCGACATGGCTATGTCTTCGTCTTCGCCAGGCAGGTTCCGACCCGCCTCGTTGAGCTTCCGGTAAAGCTCCTCGATTCCCTCCCTGATATCGAGCAGGATCTTCTGTGAGGCCTGATGTTGTTCATCCAGCTCCACGCGGCACTGATGGTTGAAGTGCTCGGCCTGCTCCTTTGCCTCGTTGGCCAGTACCGCTTGCTTTCGCATGACCGAATACTCGCGATCCGTCAGCCGGCGTTCCTCGGTGGTGAAGGCCTTTTCCACATCCTTGCGCTGCTGGCTAAACCGCACGTCGATTTCCTTGGCGTGGGCGGTCAGTGCTACCAGCTGACTTTCGGCGAGCTTGGCCTCGCTCTCCAGGGAGGGGCGCTGTTCGGCGCGGCGCTTCATTGCCTCGATGTCCATCGCCTCCCAGTCGTCGCGCTCTTTTTCCAGGGCGTCCAGCCACTTCCCGAGGTCGGCCACGGCCCCACCGTGCCTGGCTTCGAGCTCGCCCAGTCGGTTGCGCTCGGTTCTCTGCGCATCATCGAGCCCCTCCACCTGCTGCCCCAGCTCATCGACCTTGTTTTCCAGATCGCGGATCTCGGCCTGAGTGGTGCGAATCAGCTCGGTCAAGGCTTCCTGGTGGGCAATCAGCGGGCCGCGTACCTCCTGCAGGCCGGCGTAGGCGTCCAAGCCCTTGCGTAGCCTAGAGTTATCCCTGGCGAACTCCTGCAGGCTGGCCAGGTCGCTCCAGAGCTCCTTGTTCTTGTGGTGGGCCTGCGGCGGGGTGATGGCGATGTGGTCATGGATCATCGTGTCAACGATCATCGACTTGAGGCTTTCGAGCATCCGCCCCTTGTTGAGTGCAACGGCCGTCAGCGATTCGATGTGCTGCAACTTGTCGCCGAGGCCTCCGAGGGAGAACTCGCGGGCCTCGCGCCCCATGGTGAACGCCGCGCTGCGAGCGCGCCGGCGCTTGCCGCTGGACATGGGATCGTTCTGGATGACTGAGCGGTAGTCGATGGTGTTGAGGATCTGGTTGCTCACCTCGATGCCCCGCTTCGGGAGCTCGTACTTGAGCAGCTCGTTGGCGGGCGTCGCGCGCGAGTAGAGCGCCTCGAGGTCTTCTTGAAACAAGGTATCGTCAGCCGCTCCCTTGATGAAGCGATAGGCGTACTGTCCCGCCTCACGCCGATAGATCACCACGCAGCACACCTCGCCGCCGAGTCGTTCATACTCGTAGACAATCATGCTCTGCTGGTTCGGCAGGTAGTAGTCGATAAAGTTTTTCTTGTCGGCGGTACGGGCCACCAGGCTGGAGGGATCCTTGCCGTAGAAGATGGGGATGAGGTTTAGCGCGGAGGTCTTGCCAGACCCGTTCGTACCCAAGAGATAGGCGTGCCCAGAGCACGGAATTTTGACCCTGAGACCGTTGTAATAGGAGTGGTGCAGGATGATGCTTCTTAGGCCGCTCATAAACCCTCACTTGGAAGATATTATTGTTCATTTGACCGGTTGGTCTTGATGATGCCCGGTCATTTATGTTGCCTAGTTTTGCGTATTAGAATTTTGATCCTTCGTCGTTTCATGTGGATTTGGCCTGATTCAGTAGACGGTCCACCGGGCTGCCCGTCAGTTAGGTCATGGTGATGAAGTTGTCTTCATTCCGGTCGAGGTGTGCGTGTGGCCTGGCCGCCTGGAAAAGCTATTCATCCCCTCCAGTTGTAGTGGTCGAGCATTTGTCAGCTTCTAGGTCCAGCGTCTGACCACTGCCTTGGACTTGGCATGCCGCTCCGGCGTTGCTGGGGCCTTGTCCATTGGCTTCAGCAGTGGCCTCTCCGTGACCGCCGCAGTCATGAGCCCAGAATAGTTCATGATTCGCCACTGAGCGGATCGTGACGTCGGAGTTTGCTGGGTCCAGTCCACCACTTCTTAATCACCCAAGCATCTGATTCGGCATTCTGATAAGCCGCCAGCTCTTGGGGTGCCGCCAGCTGCCCGGGCGTAAGGCCTCGTTGTCTAGACTTTCCCGCAAGGTTTAGCGCCGCACTCCGGGATATCTCTGCCCGCGGTGTTCCCTCTTGCGCACCTCGTCCAGTCGCCTAATGAAGGTCTGCGCGAGATGGAGCGACGAAGGTAATCGACTCTGCGCTGCATATTCGAATATCGCCGTAAGCAGCTCGCCAAAAAAAGCTCGTTCACCTTTGGCGGCCAAAGGTCAAAAGCGGTACAAAAGCGGACATATCAAAATCACGGTATGTGCCGGTTTGTGACAGGCAGGGTGGCGAAGGGCGGCGTTAACCGGTGCGTAAAACCGCCGCAGGAAAAGATAAACTCATAAATTTTATTGAATATCATGCTGATATATATATGGGTTTTTAAGTTTATGGGGTTTATAGGAACTGGCGGAGCAGGTTAGCAAAAATCCGCGTAAACCCTCGCCCAATGTGGGCGGGAATACAAAGCACGGCGGGAATTTGAGCTGTGTATCGGTGTACTCAGGGTAAGCTGAAAAGCATGACCTTGTCGCGCACCGTCACCGGCAAGCACTACGCCGCGCTGCTGTTTGAAACGGGGCAGGACGCGCCGGAACGTCTGCAAGACCTCGACGCCTCAAGCGTCGTCGGCCTCGACATGGGCTTGTCGCATCTTGCCATTGACTCAAGCGGTCGCAAGACTGCCAATCCGCGTTTTCTCAAGCAGGCGCAGAAAAACCTCAAGAGAAAACAGCAAGTCAAGAACATGATGAAAAATGCCAGGCTCGCCAGACACATTGGCGATGCGTCCTGGCATGCCTTGATCGCCAAGTTGGCCTACAAAGCAGAGGAAAAGGGAAAGCATCTGGTCAAACTTGACCCGCGGTTCCCCAGCTCCAAAACCTGCCATGCATGCCATCACAAGATGGATGCCATGCTGCTAAACGTCCGGTTGTGGGCGTGCCCCGCCTGCCATACACGCCACGACCGGGACATCAACGCGGCGCTGAACATCAAGCATCAAGGCATCGTGCAGTTAAAGGCGGCAGGGCTGTCCGTTTCTGTCCAATGAGGCTCGCGTAAAGCCGGCGTACTGTCGGTAGCAGCCGTTGAAGTGGGAAGCCCCGTCCGTGGCGCATTAGCGCGTCGGGCGGGGAGCAGTCACGCGACTACATAGTGTTCGGGATCATAGCCACTGGCCGTCGTGCTGCGGCGCAGTGCACAGCTAATCGTGCTGCTGTGGAGCCCCAGTTTCCTGGCGATCTGTCGCTGGCCCCCGCCCAAGTCATGATGGGCGTAAATCTGGTATCGTTGTGTCTGGGTCAGTTGTTGGTTCTCATGCTCTGCTTCACTTTGGTCGGTAAAGCAGGGAGGGTACCGGTGCTGATCCTTCTGCCTCTACTGTGTTGGCCCAAGTGTAGCAATTATTCCATGAAATCAGGACACTGAGGGAATCATCAAGGAGTTAAAAAATGAAACGCCGTGACTACGCGATTGCCGGGGGTGCGGTATGAGCATCGAGACCGCAGATCCCGAACGACCTTCGGAGCATTCAGACAAGGCGATTCTTCCCCCGGTCAACTGGCCCGTGTTCATCTGGGCCGCTATCGGGTCAATAGCGATCACCCTGTGGGCGCTTATCACTCCCGAGTCCGCTCAGCAAACGCTGGGTGCTGTGGTGGGGTGGGCCTCGGGCTGGTTTGGGTGGTTCTACGTCCTGCTTGCCGGCGGGGTGCTCACCTTTGTGATCTATCTCGCCTTTTCGCGTTTTGGCAACACCAAACTTGGGCCGGAAAACTCCAGGCCCGAGTTCTCAACCCTCGCTTGGGCGTCCATGTTGTTTGCCGCCGGCATCGGTACCGACCTGATGTTCTTTGCCGTCGCCGAACCCGTCACCCAGTACCTGCATCCGCCTTCGGGTGCAGCAGAAACCGTTGACGCTGCCCGGCAAGCAACCGTATGGACATTGTTCCACTACGGCCTCTCCGGATGGGGTATGTATGCGCTGATGGGGATGGCCCTGGCGTACTTCGCCTATCGAATGAAGCTTCCCCTCGCCGTGCGCTCCGCGCTGGCCCCGGTCTTCGGTAAGCGCATTCACGGCCCCTTGGGCGACACCGTGGACTTTGCCGCACTTCTGGGCACGATCTTCGGCGTGGCCACCTCGCTGGGGATCGGCGTGGTGATGGTCAACGTGGGGCTCGCCACCGTACTGGGAGTGCCGGTGAGCACCGCTACCCAGGTGGCGATTGTCATCATGGGCGTGGGCGTGGCCATTCTCTCGGCGGTATCAGGGGTCGATAAAGGTATCAAGTTCCTGTCGCTGCTGAACGTGTTCTCCGCCATCGGTCTGAGCCTGTGGATCCTCATCACGGGGAAAACCCAATACCTGTTGGATGGCCTAGTGCTGAACATCGGGGATTTCGTCAACATGTTCCCCGACATGGTCCTGCAGACCTTTGCCTTCGAGGAGACCGGCAGCTGGATGAGCGACTGGACCCTGTTCTTCTGGGCCTGGTGGGTCGCGTGGGCGTCTTTCGTTGGCATGTTCCTTGCCCGAATCTCTCGCGGGCGCACGATTCGCCAGTTCGTCATCGGCACGCTGACAATCCCGTTTGCGTACATCCTCATGTGGATCTCCATTTATGGCAACTCGGCGCTGGATATTATCCGCAGCGGGGACGCCGAATTCGGTGTCCAGACCGTTCTCAACCCCGAGAGCGGCTTTTACGAACTGCTCTCGCACTACCCGGCGTTCATGTTCATCGCCGGGCTGGCGACGCTGACCGCGCTGCTGTTCTACGTCACCAGCGCCGACTCCGCCGCGCTGGTCATGGCGAACCTATCCTCGCGCCTACCGACGCCCCAACACGATGGACGGGCCGCGCTGCGGATCTTCTGGGCGATCACCACTGGTGCGCTTACCATCGCCATGCTCATCGTGGGCGGGATCGGCGCCTTGCAAAGCGCCACGGTCATCATGGGACTACCGTTCTCCTTCGTGATGATTCTGGTAATGGTCAGCCTGTACCGGTCGTTACGGGTAGAAGCCCGGCGCCTGGACAGTGGCAAGCAGGCCATGCCCCGTACGTTGTCAGGGCGCACCGCTCGTGGTGGAGAGATGCGCTGGCAGCAACGCCTGGGGCGGATGCTCACCTTCTCCAACGCGGGACGGGCACGGGAATTCGAAGAGAAGGTCCTGTTGCCCACCTTCGGTGAAATCGTCGATGAATTCAGCGAGCGTGGCATCACCGCGAAGTGTGACAAGTACGTCGACGAGGAAGGTGACAGCTGCATCGAACTTGAGATTGACCCCTCATCCGAGCACCCCTTCCGCTACCAGGTGTTTCGCAAGGAAGCACCGATACCGCATTTTGGCGGGCGTCCGACCCAGGTGGCAGACAAATTCGTGCGCATGGAGGTCTACCTCGACGTCGCCGATGCGCAAGGCTACGACATCATGGGCTACACCAGAGAGCAACTGCTGGATAACGTGCTGGATCAATACGAACGCCACCTGGAGTTTCTGCAGATGCAGGAATTTGCGCTCACTGACCAAGAGGTAAACTGACGCAAACGCGTGCAAGTGAACGTACCCGGGGTGCCCGGTACAGGGAGGCCAGTAGGCCTCCCTGTTTTTATTGTGCGCCAGGAATGGCGCGTAGCACCGGCAGGTGCTGTTCCTGAGGGTTGTGTCTCGGGAAGTACGCTCGCCTCGAGGTGCACCCCCAACGACGGCGGCTAGGCCTATGATGTGATGGGCTCACCGGTGCATAACTGATCCACAACTGTCTCGACCAGTACGAGTGGCCCTTGATGTTTCCCCGCCCAGGCTGAATGGTACGCTTAGGATACAACGCGCCAAGCGTTTGGTCTGCGGCTATCTGGAAGATCAGCTAAGGTCACAGTCAATAGGGCTGGTACCAAACAGCACGCCTGAACGACGACGCACAAAGGTTTCTCACACCGGTTTCAGCAGGAGTATCGCATGACTACCTTGACAACCCAGCAACTCTACATAGATGGCAGCCGAGTGAACGCCACCTCCGACGAGACCTTCGATACTATTAACCCAGCGAATGGCTCGGTGCTCGCCAGCGTACAGCAGGCGTCTCAGGAGGACATCGATCGGGCTGTTGCCTCTGCCCGGGAAGGTCAGAGGGCTTGGGCCGCGATGAGCGGTATGCAGCGTAGCCGAATCCTCCTGCGTGCCGTGGCGCTGCTGCGTGAGTACAACGATGAGATCGCCCATCTGGAAACTCTGGATACTGGCAAACCCATCAGCGAAACTCAGAGCGTCGACATTGTTACCGGCGCCGATTCGCTGGAGTATTATGCTGGCCTCGCCCCGGCTATCGAGGGCAAGCAGATCCCGCTTCGTGAGGATTCCTTCGTCTACACCCGCCGCGAACCACTGGGAGTGGTCGGCGCCATCGGCGCCTGGAACTATCCTATCCAGATCGCCTGCTGGAAAAGCGCCCCGGCCCTGGCCGCTGGCAATGCCGTGGTGTTCAAGCCCAGCGAGGTTACGCCGCTGACCACCCTCAAGCTCGCCGAGATATTTACGGAAGCGGGACTGCCAGACGGCGTATTCAATGTGGTTCAAGGCGACGGCCGCGTTGGCGAGATGCTCACCCAGCATGCGGATATCGACAAGATTACCTTCACCGGTGAGGCAGGAACCGGCAAGAAAGTCATGGCCGCCGCCGCCGGCTCAACTCTCAAGGAAGTGACCATGGAACTTGGCGGCAAGTCGCCACTGATCGTTTTCGACGATGCGGATCTCGAGCGTGCCGCTGACGCGGCGATGATGGCCAATTTCTATTCCAGCGGTCAGGTATGTACTAACGGCACTCGGGTCTTTGTACAGCGTTCCGTGAAGGATGCCTTTGAGGACAAGATTGTTGAGCGCGTCAAGCGCATCAAAACTGGCGACCCCCTCGACCCCGGAGTCAATTTCGGCCCCCTGGTCAGCTTTGAACATCTCGAGAAGGTGATGTCCTACCTCGAACTCGGGCCGCAGGAAGGCGCACGCCTGCTCGCTGGGGGCAATCGCATGACTGGTGGTTCCGATTACAACTACACCAAAGGTGCCTGGGCGGAGGCCACGGTCTTCACGGATTGCACGGATGACATGCGCATCGTACGCGAAGAGATCTTCGGCCCGGTGATGGCGATCCTGGCCTTCGATGACGAAGAGGAAGTCATTCGCCGCGCCAACGCTACCCGTTACGGCTTGGCTGCCGGCTTATTCAGTGAAGGATTGAACCGGGCTCACCGGGTGATTCAGCGTCTCGAGGCGGGCATTTGCTGGGTCAATACCTGGGGGGATTCGCCGGCGGAGATGCCTGTGGGCGGCTACAAAGAGTCGGGTATCGGGCGCGAGAACGGTCTTTCGTCCCTCGATCAGTATACCCAGATCAAGTCTGTTCAGGTCGAGATGGGCCCTTTCCCAGCGGTTTTCTGATCGCTTCAGGGGGTATAGTGACAGACGATTGGGACTTTATCCCTTAAAGAAACAGCTGTTTTTCACGTTAACACCAGGTAAAAAAAGAGTAGGTTATGACGCAGACTCGTGAGTTCGACTACATCATTATCGGCGCCGGCTCGGCGGGTAACGTGCTCGCCACACGCCTGACTGAGGACCCCGAGGTGCAAGTATTGCTGCTGGAGGCTGGCGGGCCGGACTATCGTTTCGACTTTCGTACCCAGATGCCCGCCGCCCTGGCCTACCCGTTACAAGGCAAGCGCTACAACTGGGCCTTTGAAACGGACCCGGAACCTTATATGAACAACCGGCGCATGGAGTGTGGGCGCGGCAAGGGGCTGGGCGGCTCATCCCTGATCAACGGCATGTGCTATCTGCGCGGCAATGCCCTGGATTACGATCGCTGGGCCGAGATACCGGGGCTCGAGGATTGGAATTATCTTGAATGCCTGCCTTATTTCAAGAAGTGGGAGACTCGAGATATCGGCCCCAATGAATACCACGGCGGAGATGGGCCGATCCACGTCACCACGCCCAAGGCAGACAACAATGAACTCTACGATACCTTCATGCGGGCAGGTGTTGAGGCGGGCTTCCCGGCAACCGAGGACGTCAACGGCTATCAGCAGGAAGGCTTCGGTCCCATGGATCGTTTCGTCACCCCCAAAGGGCGCCGCTCCTCTACTGCCCGGGGCTATCTGGATATCGCCAAACAACGCGCCAACCTGACTATTGAGACTCATGCGCTGACCGATCGTATTCTCTTCGAGGGCAAGCGTGCCGTAGGGGTCAGCTATTCACGCAAGGGGGAGCAGCAGGAGGTGCGGGTCCGCCGCGAGGTATTGCTCTGTGGTGGTGCCATCGCCTCGCCACAGATCCTGCTGCGCTCCGGGGTCGGCAACCCGGAGCACCTCAAAGAGTTCGATATCCCGGTGGTACATGAACTGCCCGGCGTGGGAGAAAACCTTCAGGACCATCTGGAAATGTATATCCAGTACGAGTGCAAGCAGCCCATCTCGCTGTATCCGGCGCTCAAGTGGTGGAACCAGCCGAAAATCGGCGCCGAATGGCTATTTTTCGGCAAGGGCGTCGGAGCAAGCAATCAATTCGAAGCCGCCGGTTTTATCCGCACCAACGACGAGGAAGAGTGGCCCAACCTGCAATACCATTTCCTGCCGATTGCCATTAGTTACAACGGCAAAAGCGCGGTCCAGGCCCACGGCTTCCAGGCCCATGTAGGCTCCATGCGCTCGATGAGTCGAGGGCGCATACGCCTGACCTCTCGCGATCCCAGCGCGGCACCGAGTATCCTGTTTAATTACATGTCCAAGGAAAAGGACTGGCAGGAGTTTCGCGACGCTATCCGCATCACTCGTGAGATCATCGCCCAGCCGGCATTTGACCCGTATCGCGGCCGTGAAATCGCCCCGGGCCCGGACATAAAAACCGACGCGGAACTCGACGAATTCGTTCGCCAGAATGCTGAAACCGCCTACCATCCTTGCGGCACCTGCAAGATGGGTAATGATGCCATGGCGGTGGTGGACGGTGCCGGGCGTGTGCATGGCCTCGAAGGTCTGCGAGTAATCGATGCCTCGATCATGCCGATAATTACCACGGGCAACCTTAATGCCCCGACGATCATGATCGCCGAGAAGATGGCGGATAAAGTGCGCGGCCGAGACCCGCTACCCAAGGCGGACGTCCCCTATTACGTGGCTAAGGATGCACCCGCCCGGCGCCAATAGCTTTTTTTCATGCCGACCAACTTTCGCCCCTGTGCTCCGAGCCAGGACTTGTTGCTCGAAA
Source organism: Vreelandella jeotgali Hwa (assembly GCF_000334215.1). GTDB lineage: Bacteria > Pseudomonadota > Gammaproteobacteria > Pseudomonadales > Halomonadaceae > Vreelandella > Vreelandella jeotgali. The sequence continues at coordinate 35,241 of NZ_AMQY01000010.1, forward strand.
ATAAGCTTCTTTCGCGTAACCAAGGAAGTGAAGTGGACCCCAAAAATTAGACAGGTGCCTGGTGTCGGGGTCCGCATGATCAACTGTTACCTTGCAAACGGTGACTGAGCTGACCCACGATCTGCTGCGCTAGTCGATCGTACCCGCCTATTGCCTTAACCGTCGCGCTTGGTGTAGCTCTCTTTCGTCGATGCTGCCGGGTAACCGGCAGTCTGCAGCACCAGGCATTTTGCCATGATACGCGAGGGAGCGCAGGATGATGCGTTGATTATCACCCTGCCAGCCGACCATATACCTATGGCCAGTTACTCGCGCACGGAGGCAGCAGCGGCCGATAGCTATCAAGCTGGGCCAAGCTAGGGTAGCGATCGATCGCTGGATTCGATACTACAACGAAGAGCGGCCACATCAGTCTCTCGATTATGTGGCGCCACGGGCACACCCAGCATTAATAGCGTAGGGTGTGCAGAAACCAGGGGGTTATTACACAGGCTGAGAGCTGGCCATTCAAAAGCAGATATCAATCTGCCGGGTGGCAGGCCGAAGCGCAGGGAAATGGCTACGGCTGGAATCATGTCACCATTTTTTTGTGTGACGATATCGCTTCCCGCAGAAAACAGTTTGGCCAAGGGTCAAAAGTGTCCGGAAACCGGACACACCCAAATCACATTATGTGCCAAGCTGTGTCCAGCCGTATGGTGAAGGGCGGCGCTAATCGGCGTTAAGTTGCTCGACGAAATAAGCCAAAATCGCAAGATATCGTAAGGTAAGTCTTTGATATTAATTGTTTTTGAGATTTTTTAGCTGTATATTTGGCCTATAGGCCTAGGCAAGAAAAATAGGATGTGTCCGGCCTCCGAAGCCGAGGGTCGCAGGTTCGAATCCTGCTTTTGTCAACGATGACTTTTCCGATGTCTATGCCTTGTTTTATGCCATTACCGCGCCGGGATACAGCGATAAGCAGCTGCACGACTATGCCGACTTTTTAAGCCAGGAGCTGGCACTCGTCGATGGCGTGGCGAAAACCCGGCTGACCGGTCAGCGCGAAGACCGCATTTTTATCGAGATTTCCAGTGAGCGGCTGGAAAACCTGGGCGTCACCGCAGAGCAGGTCTATCAGGTCCTGAACAAGCAGAACAGCATTACGGTAGCGGGCGATATACAAGCCGGCGCAATGCGCCTGCCGGTGATTCCGCAGAGTGCTGTCGGGAGTTTTCAGCAACTCAAGGATTTGCCGCTGGGAATAGGGGAAGACGGCCAGACCGTCAAGCTGAAGGATGTCGCTAATGTGGAACGGGGCTATCAGGAGCCGCCTGCCTTCCTGATGCAGTATAACGGTGAACGGGCGATTGGCCTGGGTATTTCGAATATCTCCGGCGGTAACGTGGTGGAGATGGGCGATGCCGTCAAGGCGCGCCTGGCCGAGCTGGACGGGCAGCGCCCCGTAGGAGTCTCGCTTAACCCGGTTTCCATACAGTCTGACGCGGTACGCGATTCCGTATCCAGCTTCATCGGTAATCTGGCCGCAGCGGTGGTCATCGTTTTTATCGTTCTGCTGGCGTTTATTGGCCTGCGCTCCGGCGTGATCATCGGCTTTGTCCTGTTGCTCACCGTCGCCGGCACGCTGATTATCATGTTGGTGGATAACATCGCCATGCAGCGGGTGTCGCTGGGCGCGCTGATCATTGCGCTGGGCATGCTCGTCGACAATGCGATTGTGGTGACGGACGCCATCCTGGTGAAGCTCAAAAACGGTGAGGACCGCTACCAGTCCGTTCTGGATGTCGTGCAATCGACCAAATGGCCGCTGCTGGGGGGCACGATGGTGGGCATCCTGGCCTTCAGTGCGATCGGTTTGTCGCCGAGCGATATGGGCGAGTACGCCGGCTCACTGTTCTGGGTGATTCTCTATTCGATGGCGCTCAGCTGGATTTTTTCGGTAACGATTATTCCCATGCTGTGCTATCAGTTCCTGATGGTGAAACAGACGGACAAGTCCGATGCCGAGGGCATTATCCTGCGCGCGTATCGTGGTTTACTGCAGCGGGTTCTGATATATCGAAAGACCACGGGCGTCGTATTGATTGGCTTGTTTATCGCCGCCGTTGCCGGCACCAGCCTGGTGCCGCCCGGGTTTATGCCGGACTCCCAGCGCGCGCAGTTTGTCGTCGACGTCTACCTGCCCCAGGGCTCGGATATCTCACGCACGCAAAACGTGCTGAGTGACGTGGCGGATGACGTGACCGAGCGCGAGGGTGTCACCGACGTGACGTCGTTTGTGGGCGGCGGCGGTTTGCGCTTTATGCTGACGTACTCACCGGAGCCGCGTAATCCGTCCTATGGCCAGCTGCTCGTGGATGTTGATGATGAAAGCCGGATTTCCGGGCTGATTAACGACTTGCAGGGCGCGTTAACGGCCGGGCATCCGGATGCGTCCATCAAGGCGTGGAAGTTTATGCTGGGCCGTGGCGGTGGCAAGAAAATCGAAGCCGGGTTCAGCGGCCCCGATTCGGCGGTGCTGCGCGAATTGGCCGAGCAGGCCAAGGTCATAATGGCCGAGGATGACGACCTGATCGCGGTACAGGATGACTGGCGCCAGCAGGTGCCCGGCGTGGTGCCCGTCTACAATCACGCCTTGCTTCAGCGGTTAGGGCTTACCAGTGTCGAAATCAACCAGGCGATCGCCCAGACGCTGAGCGGTCGGACCGTAGGGCAATATCGCGAAGGCGATGACCTGATACCGCTGGTGGTGCGGGCCCCGCTGGATGAAAGAAGCCGCCAGCAGGCGATTGAAAGTATCAACGTCTACAGCAAAAAACTCGGCAAATCAGTGCCCGTTAGCGAACTGACCGAGGCGGTTAATGTTGAGTGGAATGATGCCATGATTCGCCGGGTGGATCGTCAACCGACGATTATGGTGCAGTCCGATCCGGCCCCCGGGGTGCCTACGGATGACGCTTTCAACTCGGTTCGTGACAAAATTGAAGCCATTGAGCGCCCCGCGGGGTATGAGCTGACCTGGTACGGCCAGTATAAAGCGTCCCGGGATGCCAACGAGGGGTTGGCCGTTTCGGCGCCGTACGGATTTGCGGCGATGATTCTGGTGGTGGTGTTCATGTTCAACGCCATCAGGCAACCCCTGGTGATCTGGCTGACCGTACCCTTCGCGGTGGTGGGCGTCGTCATCGGGTTGGCGTCATTCCAGGCGGCCTTTGAGTTCATGGCCATTCTGGGCTTTTTGAGCCTGATCGGGATGATGGTGAAAAACGCAATTGTTCTGGTGGATGAGGCAGATAGCAACATCCGCACGGGGATTGAGCCATTTGATGCGGTGATGAAAGCGGCCATCAGCCGTGCCAGGCCGGTGGTGCTGGGAGCGTTGACGACCATACTCGGGGTCGCCCCGCTGCTAATGGACCCGTTCTTCAAAAGCATGGCCGTGACCATCATGTTCGGCTTGCTGTTTGCCACGGCGCTAACGCTGGTGGTTATTCCGTTACTCTATTCCGTGTTGTTCAGAATCCGGCAACCTTGACCCGTCGCACGCGCGGATTTTGATTTTTATGCGCGCGCGACCTTCCGTAAAAGGGCAGCCCGGAGGGGCTGCCCTTTTTTTGAATTCATGGCGTTAAGCGAAAGAAAGCGCGTCTGCGGCCAACGCCGGCGCGACATGGTGCCACCCCGAGTGGCGCGATAACCGAGCGCAAGGCGTAGGCGCTAGCTGTTTGGCCCCGGGATGTATTGGCCAAAAACACTTCATCACTACACTGCGGGCCTGCTTCGCCCGATATAGGCCTCGTATGAACACCTCTTGTCAGCAGCGCAAAGGCCGCGTGACGGCGCATGAAAGATGATGTGTTGGCAGAGCTATGCCTGATGCCCATTAGTCCGCTCAAAACTCGCGCTTATCGTAAAAATGCCTTGCCAGCGATCCGGTAATATATTACTTTTACCGGTAATATACCCGCCAAGCCTATGTAGACTTCAGTCTTCACGCTCAAATCGTGCGGGTTTTTTATTGGCTATCATTCAGGCACTTGGCGCTTGTCACTGCCTGCCACGGAGAACACGCGGCATGACTGATTTTTCCAAGCCGCCGCTCACGCCGGAACAGCAGTTGGCGCTACTGGAGGCGCGTGGCCTGACCGTGAACGATCCGGAGCGTGCGCAACGGCTGTTGGAAGTGAATACCCTGTTTCGCCTTAGCCCGTATATGCGGCCTTTTCAGGACTCCAATAGATGCCGGCTGGATAACGTGAGAAGCGCCCCGGCGGTTGGTAGAGGATAGCTTCCAAAGACAGCTTCCAAGGATAGTTCCCACCATCGATTCAACGTCCGGCTGACCTGTCCGGTGGCGCTGTGCATAAGCGGGACGGAGATACCGCCGAAAGCCACGCCAGGCGCATATCAGCAAAAGGAGCCAAGGTGATAATGGCCGACCAGCAGGGCGACAAGGCCAGAGCAAACACAACAGCCCCTTCCCCTTACGCCGCCTATCGCCAGGCACTGGCGTCCGGCTTTCAGGACGATCCGGCTCAGCATGAGGCGGCCCGGTGCTTGCAGCGCTGCCATGAACAGTTGCAGGCGGGCCAGGCGGATATTCAGGGCGTGTATCTCTGGGGGCCGGTGGGGCGCGGCAAAACCTGGCTAATGGATCAGTTCCACCAAGCGTTAACCGTGCCGGCCCGGCGGCAGCATTTTCACCGTTTTATGCGCTGGGTCCACCGGCGCCTGTTTCAGCTGACCGGGCAGAAATCGCCGCTGGAACGGCTGGCCCGGGAGCTGGCGTCCGAGGCGCGTGTTCTCTGTCTGGACGAGCTGTTTGTCAGCGATATCGGCGATGCCATGCTGCTGGGTGGCCTGTTTCAGTCATTGCTGGCGCAAGGGCTGGTAGTGGTGAGCACGTCCAACCAGCCGCCGGATGACCTCTACAAGGACGGCTTTAATCGTGAGCGACTCTTGCCGGCCATTGCGGCCATCAAACAGCAGATGCAGGTAGTGGGCGTTGACGGCGGCCAGGATCACCGGCTGCACCCCGGGAAACATCAGCAACGCTATTGGGTTAACCAGCCGCAGGCGCTGGCAAACGCCTTTGCCGCACAGCTTGGCAAGGGCGAACAGCCCCATAGTGACCCCTTGCTGCTGGGGCACCGCCGGATCACGGTCGTGCAGCGTAGCCGGCATGTGCTGTGGTGCCGTTACGCCGACCTGTGCGAGCAAAAGCTGGCCCCACAGGATTTTATTGAACTCTGTGAGCGCTTTTCGCCTGTTTTCCTGAGCGAAGTGCCTCGGCTGACCGGGAGTGGCCAGCAAAAGGCGATAGCCCGTGGTACCGAAGATGGCGTGATGCAGGTAGCAGCAGGCGACCGCCGGCTGCCGGCGCTATCGCATCAGGACGACGGAGTACGCCGATTTATTGCGCTGGTGGATGAATGTTACGACCGTGGTGTGCCGCTTTACCTGGACGCAGCCGTGCCGTTGGATGAGCTCTACCGCAACGGCGCGCTGGCTTTTCCCTTCCGCCGTACCCTGAGCCGTTTGCAGGAAATGCAGCTACAGCGTTTTGGTCAGCCATAACGGCAATGGCCAAAAACCTGACCGTCGACAGACGGTGCCTACCGGGGAAGCCGCCGATAGGCAACGGCGCTCTGGTGCTGCTGTGTCACGGTACGGACGGCTCAGCAAGCGATTGCCTGAATGCCCTTTTTGTCTATCAGGGTCAGCAGACGTAGAGCGGGCCCGCCAGGACGCTTGACACCGCGTTCCCAATCGGAGACCAGGTTCCTGCTGACATTGAGATAACGGGCGAATACGGGCTGGGAAAGATGCTCCCGCTCACGGAGCGCCCGAATGTCTTCTGCCGGGATCGTCCTGGCGGTGGTCAGGCATGTCTCATCGAAGTCGCGTATCGTTTGTTTGTCGATGGCGCCGACGTCATGCAGCGCCTCCATGGTTTCATGGATCGCGGCCATCGCATTGCTGCGGTATTGTTTAGCCATCGTCTTCTACCTCCGAAAACTGCCCGTTATGAATCAGCTCAACCAGGTGTTCCTCGGACAGGTCAAGGATGTGTTGGGCGGCCTGCTTGAACGCGATCTGTGCCGTTACCGCAGCGTTGATGGTATCAGTATACGTGCCACAACACCCCTTCACTCCGCCCCGAGCCGACGATCGCGGCCGGCGAGCATGCCCATTACCGCGATAGTCAGCGCCAGCACCACGCAGACGCCCAGCGGGAGCTGCCAGCCGCCGGGGGCGTTGTGCAGCAGGCCCATCACCGGCGGGCCCGACGCCGCCAGCAGGTAGCCCACACTCTGCGCCATGCCGGATAGCGCAGCGGCCTGTTGCGCGCTGGCGGTGCGCAGGCCGATAAACGACAGCCCCATGATGATGCCGGCGCCCGTACCCAGGCCAAACAGCAGCGACCACAGCAGCGCCTGCTGCGGCGCCACGATCAGCCCCAGCAGCGCCACGGCCGACATCAGCGCCGAGCCCACAGCGGGCAGCCGCTGATCCTCGATGTGGCGCAGAATCAGCCCCAGTACCAGCCCGGGCACGGCGGTGGCAAACTGCAACACACCGTGGAGCGAGCCGGCCCGCTCGGGCGTCATGCCCGCATCGGTGAGAATCGCCGGCAGCCAGCCGATGCCCACGTAGTAGATCGTCGAGTTCAGCCCGAAAAACAGCGTCACCTGCCACGCCAGGCCGGTACGCCAGACGCTTTTGCCCGTCGCCGCTGCGGCCTGCCCGGTGGCCCGGGGCGCGGGAGCCCTGAGCTGCGTCACCCAGACAGCCAGCGCCGCCAGCGGCAGCACGATGAACGCCGCCAGCGCGCCGCGCCACCCCCAGCTGGTCGCCATGGGCACCGCCAGGCCCGACAGCAGCGCCGCCGCCAAGCCCATCGCCAGCGCATACGCCCCGGTCAGCATGGCGATGTGGTCGGGAAAATCCCGCTTGATCAGGCTGGGCAGCAGCACGTTGCCCACGGCAATGCCCATGCCGATCAGGCCGGTGCCGGCGTACAGGCTCCACAGCGGCCCGGCCGAGCGCAGCGCAATGCCCACGGTGATCAGCAGCAGCGCCGCCAGCAGGGTGCGTTCAAGCCCCAGCGCCCGCGCCAGGCGAGCGCTCAGCGGCGAAACCACGGCAAACGCCAGCAGCGGCAAGGTGGTCAGCACACTCGCGGCAGTAGTGCCCAGATCGAAATCGCCGGCGAGCCAATCCAGCAGCGGCGGCAGGCCGGTAAAGGGCGCGCGCAGGTTGGCGGCGATCAGCAGAATACCCGCCAGCAAGGTCGCCTTGCCGGCAGTCGTTCGGTCAATGGAAGGGCGCATGGCAGATCCTGTCAGCTAAAAGGCCCGTACTTTAGCCAGCACTGACATATTTTGATAGCCGAATCGTTGTTAAAAGCACGTCGCTTTCAAGAGCAAGCCGCCTCCAGGAGCAAGCCGCTTTTAAGAACAAACCATTTCATTTCCGAGCGCCGCCGGGCCGTGCCTACACCAGCGGCACCTCGGGGAAGTCGATGGCCGGGCGGACCATGTTGTTCACCCAGTTGCTCAGGCTGTTGACGCCCACCAGCCCGACTACTTCCACCAGGGTAGCGTCGTCCAGGCCGGCATCGCGGGCCGCCTGAAGCGCGGCATCGGGAAGGTGGCCGCGCGTATCCAACACCGCCAGCGCCAGGTCGAGCAGCGCCTGATCATGGGCACCGTCGGCCTTGCCGGCCTGCGCCTGTCTGGCCGCCTCGGCGCTAATCCCGGCCGCTTTGGCCGCCATGCTGTGCCCGCTAACGCAGTAATGGCAGCCGTTGGCATTGGCCACGCCCAGCGCGATCAGCTCACGCTGGGCAGCGGTCAGCCGGCTGTCGGCGGTCATCGCCTGCTGCGCGGCGAGAAACCCGTTCAGCGTGCCGGGGTGGTGGGCCATACCCGCAAAGAAATTCGGCAGCATACCCAGCTGTTGCTGCACGCCCTGCAACGCGGGCGCCGCCGCCTCATCGGCCTGGTCGATCGTCAGAAGGGGAAGTCGTGACATGCTCATATTCCTCATTTTTTCAAAAGCTCTCAAAAGCTCTTAATACGCCTCAAAGCGGACGCTTCTGTGCGGACGCTCCTGCATAGAGGCGTCCGTTAAAACAGAAGCGCCCGTTAAAACCAGAGACGTCCGTTAAAACAGAAGCGCCCGTTAAAACCGGAAGCGCCCCCGATAAAATCAGAAGCGCCCGATAAAAGCGGTGGAAAAGCGAGCCGTGCAAAGCCGGCTCGAAAGGGTGGGGCAGGCTGGCTACACCGCCGGCTCGCGGCACAGCGGCAGGTCGGGCCGGGGTGAGCGCCGGCCCAGCGCCCGGCGGGCGGACTGGAGCGCGCTGCGCAGGCCTTCTTCCACGGTGGGGTGATAAAACGGCATCGCCAGCAGCTGCTCCAGCGTCATGGATTGCTGAATCGACCAGGCCAGCAGATGCAGCAGGTGTTCGGCGTCCGGCGCCACCATCTCGGCGCCGAGAAGGCGGCCGTCTTCCTCGCTGGCGTGGACCACAATGCGCCCGGTATTGCGCCCGGCGGTTATCGCGCGCCCCTGGCGGGCAAAGTCGGCATGGCCGGTCACCACGCCCCGGTCGGGCAGTTCGGCGTGAGTCAGGCCGGCATGGCCGACCCCCGGCTGGGTAAACACCACGCCCAGCGGCGTGCGCCGCGCCAGGCAGTCGGCCTCCGGGTGCAGGGCATGATGCGCGGCAATGCGCCCGGCATCCGCCGCCTCGTGCATCAGCGGGCGCAGGCCGTCCACATCGCCGGCGATAAACACCGGCAGCTCGCCCACGCGCAGCGTCGCCGGGTCGAAGGCCGGTAGCCCCTGGTTGTCCAGCGCAACGCCCAGGTTCTCCAGCCCCAGGCCTTCCACGTTGGGCCGCCGCCCCAGCGACGCCAGCACCCAGTCCACCTCAACCTCGCGGTCGCCCGCCTGCATCAGCACGCCGGTTTCGCCGTCGTGCAACGTCACGTCCGCCTCGGTGGTGATGTGCATCTGTCGGCGCAGCGCGTCGAGCAGCAGCGGGTTGAGCGACGGATCGCTGAGCCCGGCCAGGTGCGCGCCACGGGTAAAGCCGTGGACCTCGCAGCCCAGCTGAGCAAACGCCTGGCCCAGCTCCAGGCCGATGGGCCCCAGGCCCACCACGCCGACTCGGCGGCCCGGCGTTTCCAGCTCGAACACCTCGTCGGAGGTCACCACGCGGTCGCCCAGCCGGCGCCAGGCATCCGGCAGGTTCGGGCGGGTGCCCGTGGCGATGATCACCGCCTCGGCCTCAATCCGCTCGTCGTTGACTTCCAGAGTAGTCGGCGAGAGAAAGCGCGGCCGGCCCTGAAGACTGCGCTCGCCCAGCGCCTCCGCCGCACCGGCGGGGCCGGCGGCGAAGCCATCGCGCAGCGAGCGAACATGCTGCATGGCCGCGGGTAAATCCATCGCCAGCGAGTCGCCGCCCTGCATCCCGCACGCGGTCAGCCAGTCGCGGCGGCCGTAGGCGTGCGCCACCTCCAGCAGCGCCTTGGACGGCATACAGCCCACCCGCGCACAGGTAGTGCCGTACGGCCCGGCGTTGATGAGGACGACATTATCCGTATAGCGCCGGGCCTCCTTCAGCGCTGTCAGCCCAGCGGTGCCCGCGCCCAGAATGGCGAGCTCAACGCGTCGCGTCATGGTGCTGCTGCCTCCTTCCGTTCATGTCTCTATCTATCTCTGCCATCAGCCCGGCCGGCGGCTAGGCCACGGTAATCTCGGGCACCAGCTCGTTGTCGGTATTCAGGCTGTTGGTAATCAGGCAGTTGCGCTCGGCCTTTTCCAGGCAGCGTTCGGCTTTCTCGCGCTGCACCTCGTCGGCCAGCGTCAGCGCCGGGCGGATAATCAGCCGAGTGAAGCGGGTAGCCTTACCGTCCTTGTCGAGCACGCCTTCCACATCGCAGCGCAGGTCCCGCCACTCCAGCTGCGAGGCGCGGGCCACGGCGCGGAAGGTAAAGATAAAGCAGTCGGCGGCGGACGCCACCAGCAGCGTTTCCGGCGACCAGTAGCCCTCCGGGCCGTTGAACGCCGGCGGCGGATTGGTTTCCAGCGTCGGCAGCCCCTCGCTGCCGGCGTTGACGCTGCCTTCTTCGTGACCGGACGCAAACACGCGATACGAATGGGGAAAGCTGGGCATATCAAATCCTCAACGGTGATGGATGGCTGTTTTTTGGACTGGCTTTTGGACTTAGCTTTTGGACTGGCTTTTGGACTGGTTTTTGGAACAGGTGCTCAACCCTATCAGGCGGTACGCCGGGCAGAAGCTGAAAAAGCCCGTTGCCAGCGGCACCAGGCCAATCCAGCCCCAGGCGCCGATCACGTCGGTCAGCGCCAGCGCAATCAGCGCCAGGCCGGCGACAATGCGGAGGGTTTTATCGATTTTGCCTACGTTGCAGTTCATGGCGTTCTCCTGGGAGCTAATAGAATGTTGGGAGGTACCGAAATGCTGGGAGGTAACGGAATGTGAAGCAGTGTTTTGGATCAGTGTTTTGGAACAGTGTTGTGGAGCAGTGCTCTGATCGACCAGCCATTACAGACTAGCCGGGACACTCAATACTTTCAACAAAAACATAATGTGATATTATAAAATGAAATCCACCCACCACACCGAGACCTCCAGCGCCATGCCCGACGCCACACCAATTGAGCTATCCCGCCTGCGCGAAAACGCCGGCGAAGCCCGCAACCTGCTCAAGACACTGGCCAACACCGACCGCCTGATGCTGCTCTGCCAGCTCTCCCAGGGCGAGATGAACGTCGGCGAGCTGGAGCACGAGCTGGGCATCGAACAGCCCACGCTCTCCCAGCAGCTGGCCGTGCTGCGGCGCGAAGCGCTGGTCGCCACCCGGCGCGACGGCAAACAGATTTACTACCGCATCGCCGACGGCAAGGCGCTGGCGGTGATCGAAACGCTGTACGAGCAGTTCTGCGCCACCCCCGATTCCTGAGCCACATTTTGACGGAGAGCCCCAATGTCTGATCAAGACGTATCCATCCCGACGGTAACGGCGTTTTTCGACGAACCCACAAGCACCTTCAGCTACGTCGTCCGCGACCCGCAAAGCGCCGCCTGCGCGATCATCGACTCGGTGCTCGACTTCGACTACGCCGCCGGGCGCACCGACGTACGCTCCGCCGACGCCATCATCGACTTCGTGCGCCGCGAAGGCTTGAGCGTGGAATGGGTGCTGGAAACCCACGTCCACGCCGACCACCTCTCCGCCGCGCCCTACCTCCACGAGCAGCTCGGCGGGCGCACCGGCATCGGCGCCAACATCACCGTGGTGCAGGATGTCTTCGGCAAGGCGTTCAACGCCGGCACCGAATTCGCCCGGGACGGCAGCCAGTTCGACCGCCTGTTCGAGGAAGGCGACACCTTCACCATCGGCGGGCTCGAAGGCCGCGTGCTGCACACCCCCGGCCACACCCCGGCGTGCTTGACCTACGTCATCGGCGATGCCGCCTTCGTCGGCGACACGCTGTTCATGCCCGACTACGGCACCGCCCGCTGCGACTTTCCCGGAGGCGACGCCGCCGCGCTCTACCGCTCGATTCACAAGGTGCTGGCGCTGCCCGACGCCACCCGGCTGTTTCTCTGCCACGACTACAAGGCCCCCGGCCGCGACACCTACCAGCACCAGACCAGCGTCGCCGAGCAGCGCGCCCACAACATCCACGTACACGAAGGCGTCAGCGAGGCCCAATTCGTCAAAATGCGCACCGAACGCGACGCCACCCTTAATATGCCCCGGCTGATCCTGCCCTCGGTACAGGTCAACATGCGCGCCGGCGAGCTGCCCCCGGCGGAAGACAACGGCCAGGTGTACTTGAAAGTCCCGCTCAACCGCTTTTAGGCCCGCGCCGGCACGGCTATTGACAGAGACGGAAGGTTTTCTGAGACGAAACGCTCACGGAGAGCAAAAAATGGACATGCAGGCAGCCCTGCAAGGGCTAACCGGCGGGGTGCTGATCGGCCTTTCCGCCACCTGGCTGATGGCCGCGCTGGGCCGCATCGCCGGCATCAGCGGCATCGCCGCCACCCTGGTCACCGCCCGGCCGCAGCGTGAGAACGCCTGGCGGCTGGCGTTTGTGCTGGGCATCATCAGCGGGCCGCTGCTGGTCATGCTGATCAACGCGCAAACCGGCGCCGGCCTGGGCAACGTCGCCGGGGCAGCGGGCGCGTCGGGAACGTCGGCGAGTGCGATTATCGGCGCGCCGGCCGGCGGCGTAGCGCTGATGCTCGTCGCCGGGCTGCTGGTGGGTATCGGCACCGGGCTGGGCAGCGGCTGCACCAGCGGCCACGGCGTCTGCGGGCTGGCCCGGCTGTCGCCGCGCTCGCTGGCCGCTACCCTCAGCTTTCTGGTTGCCGCCGTCATCACCGTGTTTATCGTGCGCCACGTTATCGGAGGTGAGTGATGAAAACCCGCTTGACCAAAACGCTGGCAGGCTACATCGCCGGGCTGCTGTTCGGCCTGGGGCTGGCGCTCGCCGGCATGACCGACCCGGCGCGAGTGCTGGGCTTTCTCGACATCGCCGGCGCCTGGGACCCCACGCTCATGTTCGTGCTCGGCGGCGCAGTAGTCACCACCTTCATCGGCTACCGCCTGGTGTTGCGCGGCACCGGCCCGCTGTTCGGCCGGTACTTTCAGCTGCCCACCCGCCGCGAGCTGGACGCTCGCCTGCTGGGCGGGTCGGCGCTGTTCGGCATCGGCTGGGGGCTGTCCGGCTACTGCCCCGGCCCGGCAATCGCCTCGCTCGCGGCGCCCAGCGCCCCGCTCATCGCCATGCTCGCCGCCATGATCGTCGGCTGGCAGCTGGCCCGGCGCCAAGGCAGCCACTAACGGCGCACCGCCGCGACTACTCCTGCTCGACCTTCATGCTCAGGCGGTCGGGCAGCGCCAGCGGGTCGCTGGCCAGCTGCTGAAGGTTGGCCTCATCCGGCACGTCCAGATGAATACTCAACGCCTCGGCGTCGCCCGCCATCATCGCCACCAGGCCGTTGGCAATCTGCTTGACCCCGGGCCCGTACATCTGCCCGAAGCCCTCGGCCTGAGTGCGCGCCTGCTCCATGAAATCAGTCTCGGACATCCCCTGCATCGCCGCCAGCGACGCCGGCAGGCGCCCGAACAGCCCCTGCTCGGTGAGCGTCATATCCATATCGCCGCCCAGCAGCGTCACGCCCTCAAGATCATCCAGCCCGTCCACGCCGGCAGCCAGCGCCTTCGGGTCGGCGCCCTCGGGCAGGCGGGCCGTCACATCGGTAGTGATCTGCCAGCCCAGCGCATCGCCAATGCGCAGCCGGCTGTCACCGGTGAAACGGGTCGCGCCGCCGTCATCCTCCTGGCGGCCGTTGGCCTGCGCATCAAGATGAAGCACACCGCTGCCGTCGGTCACCAGATTGCTGACCATACGCAAGGGGCTACGCTGGTCCGCCGGCGCCTGAGCGATCAGCGGGTCCAGCTCCAGCGTCAGCGCATCCAGCGTAAAGCGGCCTTCGTTCTCGTCGCGGGTATCCACATCCAGCGCCGCCAGCGAGCCCGTCAGCCGGTCCAGATCAACATCCAGATCCTTCAGCGCCAGGCGGTCCAGCTCGGGCTCGTCATCATCCAGCCCGCTGAAACCGCGCAGCGTGCCCGAGCCCAGCGCCACGCTGCCGCTGCCCAGCTCGTCCAGGTTTTTCAACTGGCCCTCCAGCCCGCTGAACGTCAGATGCTCCACGGCCTGATCGCTAACGCCGCTGGCCGTCAGCTGGTCGATAGTCACATGCCCGCCGGCGTCATCCGCCGAGCCTTGCAGTGCCACGTCCAGCGACTCGGCGCTGATATCCGCCGTCAGATCATCCGTATCGGCCTGCGCCGACAGCACCGGCGCCAGGCAGGCAGACGTCACCAAAGCCAGCGGTAAAAACGCTGAAAGGGCAACGCGATCAGTCATCAACATGGCGTTTCACTCCGGGTAGGTTGTTATACTTCAGCGGCTTGTATCGCCGCCATCGATCCTCACAGTCAGTTTTCACAGACAATGTCGGAGCCGGCAGGCAGACTTGTCAACGGCTCGCGCCGCAGCGTCATCCGCTCGACGCCCGACGAGCCGTGAACCGGTCGGCGAGGGGGTTCTACGCCAAGGATGGCGTAGATAGCGTCCAGGGAGGGATTGATAGCGCCCCCTCGCCGACCGGTTCACGGCATGGTCAGAGATTTCTGAAACCACCCCGGCATTTATCGCGCAAGGAGGCCGCCATGCCCCGATTCCTCCACACCGCCGACTGGCAGATCGGCCGCCAGTACGCCCGCTTCGAGACCGAAGACGCCACCGCCCTGGCCGAAGCCCGCTTCGCAGCGGTCGAACGCCTGGCCGAAGTCGCCACCGCCGAAGCCGTCGACGCCGTCCTCGTCGCCGGCGACCTCTTCGACGCCCAGACCCTCGGCGACCGCACCCTGCACCGCACCTTCCAGGCCATGAGCGGCTATACCGGCCCCTGGCTGATGCTCCCCGGCAACCACGACGCCGCCCTGGCCGAAAGCATCTGGCACCGCGCCCGGCGCATCGGCGCCATACCGCCCAACGCCCACCTGCTCAGCGAGCCCGAGCCCCTTGAGCTGGAAAGCGCCGGCAGCGTCATCCTCCCCGCGCCGCTCACCCAGCGCCAGACACCCCAGGACCTCACCGCCTGGCTCGACACCGCCAACACCGCCGACGACCGGCTGCGCATCGGCCTCGCCCACGGCAGCGTCGAAGGCCAGCTGCCCGAAGCGCTCGACGCCACCAACGCTATCGCCACCAACCCCATCGCCGCCGACCGCGCCGCCACCGCCCGGCTCGACTACCTCGCGCTGGGCGATTGGCACGGCCTCAAACAGATCGACGCCCGCACCTGGTACAGCGGCACCCCCGAGCCCGACCGCTTCAAGGACAACGGCGCCGGCCAGGCACTATGCGTCGACATCGACCGCCCCGGCGCCGCGCCCCGAGTCACGCCCATTGCCATCGGCCGCCACGCCTGGCACCAGTGGCAGCGCCACCTCACCGTCGCCTCCGACCTCGACGCCCTGCTCGCCGAGCTTGACGCCCTGCCCGCCATGTCGGTGCTCGACCTCACCCTCACCGGCGAGCTCGACCTCGCCGGCCGCGAGCGCCTTGACCGCGCCCTGGGCGCCGCCGCCGGCCGCCACCGCAGCCTGCAAACCCACCGCGACGCGCTCGCGCTCACCCCCACCGCCGACGACATCGCCGCCCTGCACGCCGACGGCTACGTCGGCAACGTCATCCACGAGCTACAGCAGCGCCAGACCCAGGGCGACCCCGACGCCGACACCGCGCGCCACGCCCTCGGCCTGCTCGCCGGCCTGCTGCGCGACCAACCCGGCCAGGAGGGCCAGCCATGAAACTCACCCGCCTGCGACTGGAGCAGTTTCAGCAGTTCCGCACCCCGCTGGAAATCACCCACCTCGACCCCGGCCTCAACCTCTTCGTCGGCCCCAACGAATCCGGCAAAAGCACCCTGGTGCGCGCCATCCGCGCCGCCTTCTTCGAGCGCCACCAGACCAACAGCGTCGCCCACCTCAAACCCTGGGACGACTCCGCCGCCGCGCCCACCGTCGCCCTGGCGTTTGACTGGCAGGGCCGCCACTGGACGCTGGACAAACGCTTCCTCCACCAGCCGCGCTGCGACCTCCAGGCCGACGGCGAGGCCTACACCGGCAGCGCCGCCGACGACCGCCTGGCCCGGCTGCTGGGCTACGAATTTCCCGGACGCGGCGCGAGCAAGGCCGAACATCGCGGCATCCCCGGCCTGCTCTGGGTCGAACAGGGCGCCGTCCAGAACATGCGCGACCCCGTGGACCACGCCCGCGAACACCTGCAAACCGCCCTCGGCCAGGCGCTGGAGGAAGGCGTCGCGGAGAAAGAAGCGGAAGAACAGGGCGCTGACAACGCCAATGCTGACAATCCCGGAGCTGACAATTCTGGTACTGATAACATAAGCAGCGCCCTCGGCAACGCCCTGGGCCACGTCGCCAGCACCACCGGCGATGCGCTCATCGCCCGGGTCGAAAAAGCCCGCGGCAAACTGCTCACCCCCACCGGCAAAACCACCGGCGACTACCGCCAGGCCGAGCAGGACTGCGCCCGGCTCGCCGAAGAGCTGGACACCCTCGACCGCCAGGTCGACGCCTACCGCGACCAGGTCGACCGCCTGGGCGAGCTCCAGCGCCAGCGCCGCGAGATAGACGCCCACCGCCCCTGGCAGGCCCAGCAGCAACGCGCCGACGACACCCGCCGCCAGCTCGACGCCGTTCACGCCCGCCAGCAGGACCAGCACCGCGAACAGCGCGAGCACGACGCCTGCCGGCGCCAGCAGACGCTCTACCGCCAGCAGCTGCAGGACCTGGACCACCAGGCCCGCCAGCTCGAACAGCGCCGGGCCGATACCCGGCAGGCGCAGCAGCACCTGGACCAGCGAAAGGCCGGCGACGACGCCATCCGCCAGCGCCTGCAACGCGCCCGGGCCGACTACCGCCACGCCGAACGCGCCCTCGACGCCGCCCGCCGGCACGCCCACCGCCGGACCCTGGAAGCCGAGCAGCAAAACCTCGCCGACCAGGCCACCCGGCTCAACGACGCCCTGGCCGACGCCCGCCGCCTGGCCGCCACCCTCGATGAGCTCACCCGCGAGCACCAGGCCCAGCACCTCGACCCCGACGCCCTGCGCCGGCTGCAACACATCGAGGCCGAGCGCGACAAACTCGCCATCCAGCAGCAGGCCATCGCCACCCGCCTGGCCTACCGCCTGGAAGACGGCCGGCAGCTCACCCTCAACGACCAGCCGCTGAGCGGGCAGGGCGAGCAGGAATTGCTGGCCGCCGCCGAGCTGCGCATCCCCGGCGTGGGGCAGCTCACCGTCACCCCCGGCGGCGGCGATGTAGCCGACCTCGCGCGCCGCCAGCAGCGCCACACCGCCGAGCGCGACGCCCTGCTGCAACAGCTGGGCGTCGCCAGCCTCACCGACGCCGACACCCGCGCCGCCCGCGCCGACGACCTCGACCGCCGCCGGCAACGCGAACGCGCCCAGCTCAAGGGCCTCGCCCCCCGGGGGCTCGACGCCCTGGCCGGCGAGCACCGGCGCATCGAACAGCGCCGCGAGCAGCTGTCCCAGGAGCTTTCTCAAGAGCTGTCTCAAGAACAGCCTCAAGAGCGTTCTCAAGAGCTGACAAATACTGAAACTGAAAAAGAGCTGCAAAGCGACGCAGCACCGCTCGACGAAGACGCCGCCCGGGCCGCGCTGGCCACCGCCGACGAACGCCTCAAGGCCGCCGAACACGCCGACATCGCCCACCGCGAAGCCCTCAGCCTCGCCGGCCAGGCGCTGGCCACCGCCGAGGCCGAATGGCAGCGCCAGCACGACGCCCTCCAGGCCCCCGGCCGCCGGCAGCGCCACGACGACGCGCAAAACGCCCTCACCGACCTCCAGGCCCGGGCAGACGCCCTGGCCGACTCCCTCGCCCGGCGCCAGCGCGAAATCGACGCCGCCGACCCCGACGGCCTGGCGCAGGACCTCGCGCGCTACACCCGCGCCGCCGAGGCGCTGCAACGCCAGGCCGACACCCGCCAGCACGAGATTCACGAGCTCCACATCCGCCTGGAAACCCAGGGCGCCCAGGGCCTCGAAGAGCAGCGCGACGCCGCCCGCCAGCAGCACCGCGACCGCCAGCGCCGCCGCGACGAACTCCAGCGCCGCGCCCGGGCGTTAGAGCTTCTCCTGCAACTGCTCAAGGAGCAGCGCCAGGCCGTCACCCGGCGGCTCCAGGCGCCGCTGCAACGCCACCTGGACCACTACCTCAAGCGGCTCTTCCCCGGCGCCGAGCTCAGCGTGGACGCCCACTTGCAGCCGCAAACGCTGATTCGCCCCGGCGCCAGTCGCGCCGAGCGCGACGACCTGGAGGCGTTAAGCTACGGCGCCCGGGAGCAAATGGGGCTCATCAGCCGCCTGGCCTACGCCGACCTCCTCCGCCAGGCCGGCCGGCCCACCCTCATCATCCTCGACGACGCCCTGGTCCACTGCGACCGCGCCCGCCGCGAGCAGATGAAGCGCATCCTCTTTGACGCCGCCCGGCGCCACCAGATCCTGCTGTTCACCTGCCACCCCGAACACTGGCACGACCTCGGCGCCGCCCCCCGCGAGCTCCCCGCGCTCAAACTCGCGCCGGCGCCCGAAGGCGCCGACCCCCGGGCCACATAAGCTGCCATCCGCCACAATAAAGCGCCGGATACATTCTGTTACAGTAAAATCCCGCCGCCGCCCTAAAGCTTTTCCCCCGGCGGCCGTTAATTGACACAACGGCGCACGTACAGTGGCCGCAAAGCTGGCGCCAGGGGCCATCACCCGGCCAGATGACACCGAAAGGAGAATCACCATGTCAGTGATCAATACCAACATCACCTCCATGATCGCCCAGCAGAATCTCAACGATTCCAAAGGCGCGCTGGAAACCAACATGGAGCGTCTGTCCTCCGGCCTGCGCATCAACAGCGCCAAGGATGATGCGGCCGGTCAGGCCATCGCCAACCGCTTTGAAGCGCAGACCACCGGCCTGGCTCAGGCGCAGCGTAACGCCAGCGACGGTATCTCCGTTGCGCAAACCGCCGAAGGCGCGCTCGACCAGATCAACGACAACGTCCAGCGCGTGCGTGAGCTGACGGTTCAGGCGAAAAACGGCACCAACAGCCAGCAGGACCTGACCTCCATCCAGGACGAGATTAACCAGCGCACCGACGAAATTGACCGCATCTCCAAGCAGACCGACTTCAACGGCGTTAAAGTTCTTGACAAAGGCGTTGGTGATGAAGCGCTGCAAATTCAGGTGGGTGCCAACGATAACGAAACCATCGATATTGACCTGAAAGCCATCAACTCCAAAGAGCTGGGCATTGATGATTTCGACGTCCAATCGCTTGAGAAGCCGACTTCTGCCTCCATCGCAACGGCGGGTTCATCTACTGGCGATGGCGAGACTGTTACCGTTGCCGGCATTGAGTTTACAGCGACAAGTACTGGTTCTGATTCACTTACCTCTGCTCAAGATGGTGAGAATGTAGTAGCGAAATCTACAGATGTGGACGTAAACTACTTTTCCGGCGACACACCTTCAGGTGTATCGGGACTTGATTCCGCTAATCTGGTAGCAACAGAAAATGGCGACCAGTTTGCCAAAGTTGGTAGCGGTGCAGATGCAGAATTCTACGAGGTAGATGTGACTGCAAAAGCGGCTAGCAGTTCTGGTAGTACGTTCGCTTCCGTCGAGGTAAATCTTAAAGACGGTGCGGATGCCGAACCGATCGACGCTACGGCCAAAGGCATCACTGATGTCCAGGCAGAGGCAGATGCCGCTGACAAGACGATGGAAAAAGGCCTTGAAACGCTGGACAGTGCGCTCAGCGACATCGATAGCCTGCGCTCCGACCTCGGTGCGATCCAGAACCGCTTTGAGTCCGCGATCAACAACCTGAGCACCAACGAGACCAACCTCACCGACGCCCAGTCGCGCATCGAAGACGCCGACTACGCCAGTGAAGTGGCCGACATGACCAAGAACCAGATCCTGCAGCAGGCAGGCACCTCGGTACTGGCCCAGGCCAACCAGCTCCCGCAGAACGCGCTGTCGCTGCTGGGCTAAGCTGACCCCCTCAACCACCGCCCCACGGGGCGGTTTTGAGACTTGGATTGTAACGGGCCCTGCGGGGCCCGTTTTGCGTTGGGGAAGAGGTTATGAAAATAGAAGAAATAGAAAACGTATTCGATGATGCTGAAAGAAGAGTTTTTAAGCTTGGCTCAGATTGCTATATCTTAATCGTAGTCGAAGGCGATGCTGATGTGTGTCTGATTGATAAACCTGATGAAGAATATGTGTTTATCAAAAGAATTGGTGGCTTTATTTTTTCACCTGTTGAGGATCCAAATGGTGACTATTTCAAAGTTATTAACATGGATCTCAGCGAAGCTGGTAAGGGGTTCCTTCGAAAAGGAATAGGAGAGAAAATAGTTGAAATAAAAGAAGACTTATGTGGCCCTGTTGTTTTCGGTAACGCTTGTGGGTTTTCTTCACAAGATGGAAGTCATCTGATTGATGATGGCTTACCGTTTGCGGAAGCTATGATGAAGAAGAAGGCTAAAAGAAATAAACTCAATTCTTGATAAATTCTTTTTTATCCTCTTAATTCCAACATTTTTTGTTACCCTGTCTTATCAAGTGACAGTCTGATGGCGTACCGCCGTCGGCACTCGGCGCCGCCCGGAGAACACAAGGCCTTTTATGGATCAAAAACCCGTGGACACCCCCGCCACCGTGGATTTCAGCTGGCAGTTTACCGGCCGCATCATGGTGGTGGATAACGGCGCCCGTCTGCCGTTCCAGAAGAATTTCAATGGCCTGATGGACCTCAACGCCCTGGCCACTATCGTCTTTGACCCCGCCAGCCGCCTGCAGGAAAACGACGACCTCGCCGAGCTGGACGAGTTTCAGGTCTTCCCCCATGCGCTGCTGGGCGACGGCCAATCCGCCATGCTACACGCCTGCATGGACGCCGAGCGCAGTGGCACCCTGGCGCCGCTGCCGCCGGCGCAGCTGCCGCATAACCGCCACGAGGGCGCGCGGGTCCTCGCCCAGGTGCCGGTGCCCACTCTGGCGCTGGACGCCATCGACGGCCTGGGCCAGGTCGACTGGCTGCTCCTCGACGAGCGCAACGACAGCCTTGCCGCGCTGGAACACGGCACCGCCTACCTCAACGACACTCTGCTGGTGCACGCCCGCTTGCCCATGATGCCCAGCTGCCAGGGGCAGCCCGGCGTCGCCGAGGTGTTCCAGTGGATGACCGGCCACGGCTTTCAGTGCTACCGCTTTGATCAGCCGACCCACTATAGCCACCTGCCCGATGATGTGCCGCTACAGCGTGAGCAGGCCAGCCAGCTGGATACCATCGAGGCGGTGTTTATCCCCGATGAGGCGCGCCTGGCCGCTATGGCGCCGGAGCGGCTGCGCAAGCTGGCGTTTCTGCTCGATGCCGTTCACGGCGTTCATGACCTGGCCTACCGGCTGCTCAATCGGGTCGACCCGGATACCGCTACGCACTACCTCGCCACCCGTGGCTACCTCAGCCAGTTTGACAGCGAGCCGGATACCTTCACGCTGACCGCCGACTACAGCCCGGCGCCCTGGGCCAACCGGGATACATCATCCAGCCGCCAGCCGCACGCAGGAGGGGCCCATGAGTAAGAAAAACCGCCGCAAAAACACGAGCGACGCCCAGCCCAAACAGGCCAAAGCGGCCGGCGTTTACATCAACCGCGCCCAGGGCTTTTTTCGTGATAACGAGGTCCAGCGCGGCATCAATATGCTGTTGCAGGGCGTTAAAGTGGCCCCGGAGAATATCACTCTGCACCTGATGCTCGGCGAGCAGCTAGGCAAACACGGCCGTGCCGAAGCCAGCATCAAGCACTACGAAAAAGCCCTGGAGATCGACCCCGATAATCTGATGGGGCAAATCAACCTGGGCCAGGCCTACAGCAAGCAAAACCGCCTTGACGAAGCAGCACCGCTGCTGCAAAAAGCGCTGGAAGCCGCCCCGGAAACCCCCGGCGTTCATATGAGCTACGGCGTCATGCAGCAGCGCCAGGGCGAGCTGCCGGAATCCGTCGAGCACTTTCGCCAGGCGCTCGCGCTGAAGCTGGAGCAGCCGGCAAAAGACGACGAAAAGCTGCCCGCGCCCAAAAAGCAGCGCGATGACTTCGATAAGCCCGAAACCGAAGAGCTGATGTGGGATACCCTTAATCAACTGGCGATGGGTAACGTCCACGCCTTTGCTTGCTACGGCACCCTGCTGGGGCTGGTGCGCGACGGCGGATTGATACCTTTTGACAAGGATATTGACCTGGGCCTGCCGCATACCGAGATGGAGCGCGCCGTGCGTTGCCTGGAAAATAACGGCTGGGTGGAAGACCCCAACCCGTTTTTGACCAACCCGAGGGCGATGATGCATCCCGTCAAAAAAGTGACGGTGGACCTCTCCGGGTTCGTCATGGATAACGACAGCGACAGCTCATTCACGGGCTTTTGGCTGACCAGCGACGATGTGCCCTACGAATGGAACCGCAACACCTATTATCCGCCGATCATTCTCGATAAAGACATTACCCCGGCAGGCGAGCCTATCTGGTCATTGCGTCACCCGGAAGACTGGCTGGTAGCCATTTACGGCGAGGGCTGGAAGGAGCCGGACCCCAATTTTGATACGGTCATCCGCGCGAAAAACCTGTGCCGCTTCTCTCTGCTCACCCAGTGCTATGCGTTCTCGCGTATTTACAATAAATGGCAGGAAGGCCAGATCAACAAGGCGCTGGCCTTCGTGGAGGGTTCGCTGGAACACCAGCCGGACGATGACCTGCTGCACCGGCTGCAGGAACGCCTGACGCCGCTGGCCGAGTAGGCCCACAAACGTCGCCACGCCGCCGGCACGGCGGCGTTTGATGACCAATAGGGTAGCCGCCGGCTACCCCGCGCGGAAAACGGGATTTTTCCATGACGACTGTTCTGACGTACGGCACTTTTGACTTGCTGCATGTGGGCCATGTGCGCCTTTTAAGGCGCCTGAAAGCGCTGGGCGATACGCTGATCGTGGGTGTCTCCACGGATGCGTTCAATGAGTTAAAGGGTAAAAGCTCCATCTATCCCTTTGCCGAACGCCGCGAGATTATTGAAGCGTTAGGCTTTGTCGACCAGGTGATTGCGGAAGAGCATTGGGAACAAAAGCGAGACGATGTTCAGACGTATAACGTCGATATATTGGCAATGGGCGACGACTGGGTCGGTGAATTCGACGATATTGCCGGCGATGTAGAGGTCATCTATCTGCCACGAACCGAAGGCATCTCCACTACGGATATCAAAACGGTGATATCCCGCGTCGAGGAAGACAAGATATTTGCCCTGGAGCAGGCGGTCAGCCAGGTAGGCCGTCTGGTCAAGAAACTGCGCGATTAACCCATCACGACATCCCGTATCCTGCCACATACAGGAAGTCGCGATATGAAGCTATACCGAGGTTTTGGCCACCCTATCGAGAATGGCACCGTGGAAAACACCCTGAGAAAAACGGGTAGAACCCCGGTGCATACGCCCACTGAACTGCACGAAGCGGCAGATGCTTGGTTTTATGCAGAGTTGGGCGTTAAGGCTCGCAGTACGTGCGTTTTCTGCTCGCCGGATATTGCCCTAGCGTATGAATATACTCGAGCCAAAGAAGGTGCGGTAGAAGCTGAAATTATTCCCGAAGGTGAATTTGCGCTTATCTTCAGCGAGGATGTGCAGGACTTTTTTAGTGATTCGGATGACGACGAGTGCGATGCCATCAGCATCGGCGCATGGCTCAGCCAAAAAAACTACGTCAAAGTGCATTCACTGAACGACATACCGGCCGGCTTCACCGGCGAGGTAATGCTCGACTGCGCGCGCTACACTATCGTGAAGGTGGGCCAATAAGCCCTATGCGTGCAGCCCACCATCAGCAGGTCATCGACGAGCTGCAAACCCTCAACGAAGACGCTGCTCCGGTGCAGCGTGCTATGCCGCCGGGAGAAACGCCGGGCCATCGGTGACCCGGTGGTGGTGCGTGATAAGGGATCTGTCAGGCGCTCTGCGCTTCGCTACGTTAAACACGGCGGCTTACCCTACCTGATGGCATAAAAGCGGCCTGACGGCCCTGCTGGCTCTTCTGGTTGGGTGTTGACGACTTTGTGTCGTCATTGTCCTGAATCAAGGCTGACTCTCGGCCTTCGGATCAACCTCCCAGCCTTCAACGGTTTCTCGGCTGTATTGTTTTACCCATTCTCTCAGCGTGGCATTTCTGAAGCTTTTCGCTTGTACCGTTTCACCGTTGTGGGGGTTGCGGTAGTGCCTGGTCGGCTTGGGTGTTGCTGCCTTTCGGGAAGATCGGCCGGTTTTTTTGGCAGGGGCATCACCGAACAGCTCAAGCAGTTCATCTTTCGATTTATCATACATCTCCAGGACCTCCTCGATCGCTTTCTGAAAATCGATCGCATCCTTGTATGCCTTGTCTTTTTCCAGCTCTTGTAGCTGCTTCTTGATGCGTTCCTGTTCCTGTACCAGGTGCTCATGGCGTTTGATGGGGTGGGTCATGGCGGGTGGCTCCTTGATTCAGTTATGCCAGCGTAAAGCATGCGCGCTGTATGGTACCTGTCAGGCGTTCTGCGCTTCGCTACGTTAAACGCGGCTTATGGTCTGCCTAATCCTGGAAAAGCGCTCCAGCGCGATTCTGGAGCGCTCTCTGCCGTATTACGAGCTGGCTTGCGCCTGACCCCACTCGTCCGGCTCAAAATTCAGGCTTTGCTGGGACTGCTGAATGGCCTCCGCCATCGCCGCCGCCTTATACGCCAGCTCCAGATGGCTTTTATCCATGGTTTCATCCAAGCCCTCGGTGCTGACCTCGTACACCCGCAGGCTTTCCCCGTAGTGCTCTAGCTTGCGTGCCGTCAGCGCCTTGGCATCGTGCAGCAAGCGGATCATGGCCTGCATCTGGACTACCTCACCCTGTACGCGGCGCAAACGCTGCATCACACCACGTAGTGCCTCGGACGGCTGACTGTCCTGATCAAACAAACGATACCCATCCAGCGGGTGTGTGGGCTGCGGTGCTAACGGGTCCATCCACAGCATGTCGTGGGTGGTGGGTTCACCGTTGTCATCTACACCCAGGCTTTCCGGTATCAATGAAAACGGATAGTTCTCCCACAGTCGCGGCGTATGCTCGCCAAAAGGCGTGTCGGTATCCTTGGGCACCACCAGCGCCTGCGGCAGGGCATCAGGCGTTGCCGGAAGGATAATGGGTAGTCGTGCGGCCAGTGCAGCGACATCCGCCTCCACAAGGCTTATTGAGCGCTGGCGGGCAGCCGCCATACGGACATCGGTTGCTACCCAGCGGGCCTGAAAATGTTGGTAAGCCGTAATGAACATGGACTCTCCCTGGAGCGGTGGCGTTTCGTCAGCAGGACGCCACGGTGGACGATGGCGTCAGGATACCGGAGTTAGCTTGTCAATGCGTTGCTGAAGTGACCCACCGGGTAGGCGCTGTGTTTTCAAATCGGTAATGCCGGTATTGACGCGCTCTATCTTATCGCCCAGCAGCTTTTGATAGGCGTCGTGTGTGTCTTTATCCAGCGGCTCATTGTCTGTGTCATCGGCACCTCCCACCTGCGCCTCCAGACGGCTGTGGCCATGCAGGCTCTCAGCCAGAGCGTCCAGCGCCTGGTCCAGCATGCGACGCAGTGCGTATGTTTCGTCTTTATGCTGCTTCTGCTTTGCGGCTTTTTCTTGCTGGTGGGCTTTATTGAGTTTTTGTATACGCCCCTGATCTTGAGCTGCCTCGGTAATGATGTCTCTCACCACCTGTACCTGGCTGTCGCCTCGTTGTTTGGCCAGCCGCTTCAGATCCTTGATGACCTCCTGGGACAGCTGGAAGGAATGCTGGCGTCCGTTTGCGTTTCGATAGCGCTGCTGTTGCTGGGCACCGCTGATACCTTTCATCACCAGCGTGACCTTCGCCGCTGTCGGTTGAGCGTTTGGCTGATTGCCTTCCCGGTAAAGCCTCCTCAGTTTTTCCACCAGCGCAGGATACTCCAGGCTTTCACCGTAGGGGGTGACGTAGTTCCACACCCCTTTGACCTGCAGTTGGTAAATGATCCACTGCATCTGCTCGTGATTGCTCGGGTCTATCCAGGTCAACGTGCGTGCTGGCATACCTTCCTCCTGATGACATTTCGGAACCACGCCAGCCTTGCTGAGCTGCGTGGTTTTTTCCCGCCCCTTACATCCTTCGCAAAAAACAGCATAACGATCGCCTATTCTATCAAACATGTGCTAACCCATGGTGGGCATACCGGTATTCTCAAAGGTATTAATTTTGTATCAACACCTGGCTCAACACATGCCCTAACACAACCATTAATACATGGTGATATTTTGAATGGAACCGTGGGTATATTTGTATAGGGTTTTAAATCACCAGACCTCCTGCTATTCTTGGCCAATGAGATACTCTTTATTATATCACAAAGACACTACCCTCCTGCCAGAAGCTCGCGTATTTTTGTGGCAATGGCTGAATATCATCGGGCCGGAAGGCGCGACGAATGAGACGCTGCGCGAGCTGTGTAAGCGGCTGACTATTACGGTGAAGAAAGGGAGTCGGGCACTGGCTCAGCTCAAGGAATACGGGGCTATCAGTGCGACAAAACAGCCCCAGGCTCAAGTGACAAAAGCCTCGGGTACGCCTAAAAAAAGAGGCCGCCCGCGGACGTGGCATTGCGTGTCAGCTGCTACGCAACAATGGCTGAAACCCATCGACATGCGACCTGACATAACCCAGGGGCTGGATAAACTCATCTCGTTTGCCGCGTCATCCGGGGATACGCTACGCGACGGTGAAGCGCGCAAAGAAACACTAACGTTGGCCAATAGCTGGTTAGTGGCTGTACTGCTAGCCCACATGGATCATGCTGGGCAGGTAACGACGCTGGGCTATGCTGACCTGATGGCCCTGACAGGCATGAGCCGGAGCCGTATTCAAAGCCAGATAACAAAACTCAACGCGATGGGCGTGCTGCACCATCAGCCAGGCTCAATGCGAGTCATGCTGGGGGCTCGCCTCGAATGCTCCACTTTTACGCTGAACCTTCATCATGCGCAGATTGGCTATACATCGCGCTCTGCACGGCGCGTGGTGTTTCCGGATATCAGTCGCCATGGCAAGGAACGACAAGCAACCCATGTGGTGAATGGCATTGTCGATGCGGCAGGTGTGTTTCAGACGATGGAGCCTGAGCATCAGCTACGCAGGATAACTGGATGGAAAAGGGCCGGGTGGGCATTTGCCACGAGCAATGCATCTCTGACTTCTGGCAAAACACTGCTTGCAGCATGGCAAAAAGATAGCGAGGTACGTGATGATGTTCGCCATATATTGTCCGATATCAAGCTGAGCCAGCTACATCGCTGGAAGTATGAACCGGCCCTGGCGGGTTGGTGGCTTGCCTATGTGCAGCGGTATGCCTGCTGGTTACTGGAGCATGACGCAAAAGCACTACGTACACCGGGCGGTGAGCGTCAAACGGACTTACGGGGTCGATTAAAACAAGATTTCCCGGATGCATCACCGAAGAATATCGAGGCGCTTGATGCCCTGGCCCATGCGTTGGCGAGGTCGTTGCTGAGATGGCTGACGGACGCAGTTCTGCCATGGGACACGGATGGGCTTTGCGTTGAAGGCATGACCTTGATGCCTGTCATGCATGGAGCACGGCAACACTGGCAACTGCAATACTATTTGCGGGATGAAGCCCACGATGCCGTGCCTACCACCACGCTGGTGACACTTGAAACCGTTGGCAGTGATTTTGCTGATTGGCTAAAACGCCGGGCGAGTGGCTAACGCACCCGGCGGCATGCTTCATCGATTATTGACTGCTACCAAATCCACGTACGCCCGTACCTACTGGTTTGGAGTAGAGTTTGCACAGATAGCTACTGATACAAAACACTGTGCGAAAGGCCTCAATGTCACCCCGGTCCAGTCTATGCACGCCGTAGGCCCGTGTGAGTTGATCCTGAGCGACGTTCACCAGTCCTTGCATGCTTTGGCCATGCATACCGATAGCATCCTGCCAAGAACGCACACAGCGGTGATACAGGTTAGGCTGATGGTATTGACCGTCAGCGCAGGGGGCGAAGTGACCCAGCAAACGAAAGGCATCGTAGTTCAGTAACAGCAGCAGGTGGTAGTGCGGTTTGTCGCTGTTGTTCTGCTCCCGGCACCAGACGTAACGCAGATCTGGTTGATACCTGGTATGAGCGGCCTTTAGTTCTCGCTGCAGCGCCGTAAAGAAACGGCTTAGGCAGGCATTATCGGCGTGCATGGGGCCAGCCGGCATGCGCTGAGGGAAGCGCAGGTCGAGCCGAATAGCCAGCGTGCGGAGACGGGCGTCCAGGGCGTCGTGGAGCACACGCCACGTCGTTTCCAGATAGTTGGTGACCAGCGGGGCTGCGGGGTGTTGGAAGACCGGTGCGCCGTGAAAGGTATGCTCGTAGTGCAGGCGAAGTTTCGGATTAAGCGGGTGACGCTTGGGCTGATGGGTATACATGGGAAAGATCCTGATCAGACGCCCACGCACGCCCATGCCTCCGGCCCGACTGGCCAGAGGAGGCAGTAAGGCGATACGGAGACGCAGGGAAGGTCATCAAGCCGAGCCATATGCCCGGCCTGAGCGATAAAATGCGGTGTCGGACACACCGCTCGCGCTATCAGGTCAAAACGGCGTCAGCGGCCCACACAGGCCGATATGACGCACGCCCCGGTCAGAGCGGGTACGGACGGTTAACCACAAGAGACAAGCGGGACAGGTAACGGAGGAGGCCAGCACGCCTACTCACGGAACAGTCACCATTAACGCCATGGCATACCGCTTGAGGCGGATATGCCGGACAGGGCGCTACGATGGGAGACGGGATACGTTGAGGTATCCCGCTGACAGGTACGGGGAGGTATCGGTATCTGATGGATATCCCCTGGGGGGAGATATCCATCGGGTTCTATTGCTTGAGGGGGTCTTTCCCCCTTGGGTTATACCCCTGGAATATACCTGTAGTACCCTGGTGATATACCCATACTACTACACCGTCGAGCCAAAGCCGGAGGGTAAACCCGACAAGGCCCCGCCCCGCCTGACGTGCCGGCCCGCGAAGGCCGCTCAATCTGACGTTTCTGATGAAAAAGTTAGGTCAATCCGCTTGACAGGATAGCGATGAGCCTGAATTGGCTCACAGTATCTACCTGCCCAGTGAAAATAATCCCGGATCTATATCACTTGGATGACAGCAGCCCGCTGTCGTTTACCCGTGATAGAGGATCTTGTCATGTCTCAAACATGCCCCCGATGCGGCGCACCCGCCGCGTCACACGATACCCGCGACCCTCAACGCCAGGACACCACCATGGCCGGTGCCCAGCTGGGCAACATGATTGGTGCCGTCGGCGGACGTACCGGCATGGCCGTGGGCAGCATAGCCGGTGCGGTACTCGGCGGAATGCTGGGCAGCGCCCCGTGGCGTGCCCGGTCCGTCTCCACCGGTTTTTGCCCGGCCTGTGGCTATGCCTTCGGCTCTTCCCCATAGGTAGAGCGTTGCTATCCGCTTTTCAGGCGCGATGCGCCCCCGTATTGCCCACCCCGATGATTGCCTTGTCTTCCACGCGGCCCGCTGCCCCTCGGGCGCGGGCTGCTATGCCGTGGGCGACAGATCGCTCGCCACACGTGCACGTTTCTCAGGAGCCTCCCATGACCCAAACAGCCCTTCACACCAAAACGCCGTTGTTCCCGGTTTCCCCCGAGGAAGTCGAGCGCAGCACGCTGATTCCGTTTGATCAGGCCGGGCAGGAGCGCCGCAACCAGGCGGCGTCTGCCACTGATACGCCGGAAGCCCCGCCGCTGTCATCCAGGGACAAACCGGGCAGCGTGACGGCGTCTGTACTGGACGCCATCGAGCAAAGCAGCATGCCGGCCCCCGTCAGCCGCGATGCCCGTGTAAAACGCCCAAAGCCGCCACAGCGTCGCTATCGGGATCAGGCTCGCCGCCTGGTCGACACACGCGCGCTTGACCGCAATGCCTGGCTGGACATTCGACAGGGCGGGATTGGCAGCTCGGATGCGGCAGCGGCCATCGGCCTGCATCCGTACAAGTCTCAGCTGGAACTCTGGCTGGAGAAAACCGGCCGTCAGTCGGGACTGACCGAACCCGACCGCGATGCTCAGCTCACCAGCCCGTTGCACTGGGGGCAGATACTGGAGCCCATCGTCGCCGATCACTACGCCAAACACACCGGCTACCGCGTTCAGCGGGTCAACGCGATTCTGCAGCACACCGACTATCCCTGGATGATGGCCAACCTTGATCGTGAGGTGGTGGGCAACGCTGACGTGGACGTGCTGGAGTGCAAGACCGCCGGGGTTCATGGCGCCCGTTTGTGGCAGTTCGGCGTTCCTGTCTATGTGCAGCTACAGGTGATGCACCAGTTGGCCGTCACCGGCCAGCAGGCAGCCGACGTGGCCGTATTGCTGGGCGGCCACGAGCTGCAGATCCATCGTGTCGAGCGCGACGACGACATGATCGAGCAGATGATCGCACTGGAACGCCAATTCTGGGAGTACGTGGAACAGGACGTTGCGCCGCCTGCCAACGGCTCGGCATCCGACGACCGGGCCCTGCGTCAGTTGTTCCCCCGGGACGACGGTGAGGTGCTGGACTTCACCGACGACGACACCCTGAGCGAGGCGTTTGCCAACCTCCAGCAGGTACGCCAGCAGCTCGATGACCTGAAAAAGCGCGAAGCCAAGCTCAAGCACTACCTTCAGCAGGCCATGGGCACCGCGACCGGGGCCACGTTCCCCAGCGGCAGCCTCAGCTGGAAACAATCCAAACCCGGCACGCGGCTGGATACCAAGCGGCTCCAGCAGGAGCATCCCGAGATTTGCGCGGACTACCTCAAGACCGTACCCGGCTCGCGTCGCTTTATTGTTCGCCAGTAATGCGCCCTGTACAGCGGCGCTGACGTATTACCCGCACCCAACATCAACTCACACCACGCAACGCCTCAGTGCTGCTTCTCCGGCCGCTCTGGGGCGTTTTTTTATGTCAGGAGCTCTCCCATGCTTAAAGGACTCGCCATCACCCCGCCCATACTCGGGCGGATCGCCATTGGCAAGGTGGTCGAACACAACGGCAAGCGCCTGCCCTGCAAGGACGACCAGTTCACCATCACCTCCCAGCTCCAGACCAAAGAGGGCTGGATACCGCATCCCGTGGATGAGCAGCTGCGCGGCGAGCAGGACGGAAAGCTGCGCGATATCCCCATCCGCCTGTTATTCAACGACCCCGATCTCAACCTCCGGGCCGAGTACGCGCTGTTTGATCGCCAGACCGCACGCCCGCTGTGCGTGGGCGACGGCGAGCAGTGCAAGCGCCGTACGCGCGACGGCATGGAGACGCTGCCTTGCCCCGCACCGGATACCTGCCCGCTGGCCCAGGGCGGCGCCTGCAAGCCCTACGGCCGTCTGAACGTGCTGGTCGGCGATGACGACCCGCTGGGCAGCTTTATTTTCCGCACCACGGGCTTCAACTCGATCAGAACGCTCGCGGCTCGCTTGGCCTACTTCAAGGCCGTGGCCGGCAACCGGCTGGCCTGCATGCCGCTGGCATTAAAGCTGCGCGGCAAGTCCACCCGCCAGAGCCGGGGCACCCCGATCTACTACGTGGATATCACTCTGCGCGATGGCTGGACGCTGGAGGCAACATTGGCTGAAGCCCGGCGCATCGACGACGAACGCCAGGCGATGGGCTTTGATCAGCAAGCGCTCGACCGCGCCGCCAAAGCCGGCTTTGCCAACGGCGCGTTTGAAGACAGCGCCGAGGAAAGCGCCGACGTGATGGAAGAGTTCTACCCCGAGGCGCAGGCCACAACGCCAGCTGTACCGACTGCTGACGCAGAGCAGAGCGGTAGTCACTCCCCTGTACCCGCCACGCTGGCCGGCAAGCTCCAGGCAAAACACCAACAGCAGCTCGGCACTTCACAAGCCCATCAGGCCTGAGGGCCGATTACCTCTTTTCATCCCGTAAACGCCACGAACCTGCCCGCTCCCCGCCAGGCGTGGGGCGCTATGCCGTGGTGCGGGGATCAGGACAATCCAATACATCAGGAGAATTGTCATGCAGATTCTGACTCACGACCGCCTGCACCGTAACGCCCCCGCGATCTTCGCCCGGGAGCCCGATGATGCCGTGTCCGAACGCTACGGCTTTGTGCCCACCATCAACGTGGTGGATGCCCTGCAGGACGAAGGCTGGTACCCGGTACGCGCCCAGCAGACCAACGTGCGCGACATGAGCCGCCAGACCACCGCTCGCCACATGATCCGCTTTCGGCAGGAACCCGACAGACAGGTTGACCTGGGGGACAGCGTGGCCGAGCTGGTACTGACCAACAGCCACGACCGCAGCGCCGCCTACCAGCTGGATCTGGGCCTGTTCCGGCTGATCTGCTCCAACGGCATGGTCGCCCCGGTCAGCGACATGGGCGGGATACGCGTGCGCCACGGCAAGCATGTGGTGGACGACATACTCGAAGGCTCGATAGCCCTGAGCCACCAGGTGCCGCGTATTGCCGAAGGCATGGAAGTCTTCCAGTCCACGATGGTGCACAGCGACGAAGCCCGGCTGTTTGCCGAAGCCGCGCTGGCCCTGCGCTACGGCGATGACTGGCAGCAGCAAAGCCCCATTCAGCCCGACAACGTACTGGAAGCCCGCCGCACCGAGGATGCCGGCGGCACGCTCTGGCAGGTATTCGGGCGTACCCAGGAAAACCTGTTCAAGGGCGGCGTGCGCGGCCAGTCCACGAGCGGTCGGCGTACCCGTACCCGAGCGATCAACAACGTCACCGAGGACGTGCGCCTCAACCGCGCGCTGTGGACGCTCACCGAACGCTTTGCCGAGCTGAAAGGCGCCACGCTCCCCGCGTTCCCCGCATAACCCGCGGCAGGCAGTCCCCGGCCTGCACGTTCCGACACGCCCTTTACCCACGGTCCGTTTTTACGCGACCGGCCTATCAACTGGAGGCAACATGTCCCAACCACACGCCAATCAATCCCATCCCAGACTCATGGCCGGGGAAGACCCCGGCACCTATCAGCTCTCCCATGATGTGACCGCCGAGGAACTGCTGTACCTGGCCAAGATGATCGCCCGGCGAAAGCTGCGCAAGGGCAATAAACTCACCGAACCGCACAAGGTCCAGCGGTGCCTGCAAACGCTGATGCTCGACTACCAGCACGAAGTCTTCGGCGTGCTGCTGCTCGACACCCAGCACCGCCTGATCACCTTCGACGAGCTGTTTCGGGGGACGATCGATTCGGCAAGCGTCTATCCTCGCGAAGTGGTCAAGCATGCCCTCCAGCACAATGCTGCGGCGGTAATCCTGGTACACAACCATCCCAGCGGCGACCCTGAACCCAGCGACGCCGACCGGCGGATCACCCGCCGCCTGCAGGATGCCCTGGGGCTGGTGGATATCCGCGTACTCGATCACGTCGTGGTGGCCCACGAAGACTTTACTTCGTTCGTACAGCGGGGGTGGCTGTAAAGCGGGGGCTCGTGTCATTTTGCGCTCCCCGAAAATCCCGTCAGCATTACTGCGTTGCCTCACGGCTGCCCTGATCGGCACCGTGGGGCAGGGCACGGCGATGGGCTTTCTTTTTTGGTTTTAATAGTGGATGTACCCGGCGCATGGCATGGCCTGACGGGGCCCGGCAGGGCGGTGTGCTATAATGACGGCATTGAAACAGGAGCACGCATGGCCAGTCACTCGCA
Source organism: Vreelandella jeotgali Hwa (assembly GCF_000334215.1). GTDB lineage: Bacteria > Pseudomonadota > Gammaproteobacteria > Pseudomonadales > Halomonadaceae > Vreelandella > Vreelandella jeotgali. Next base: position 68,768 of record NZ_AMQY01000010.1, read on the forward strand.
CGATATCGCCTACAAGGAGCTGTTCAGCCACCCGGAGTTTGTGCAGCAGCTCATCGAAGGCTTTGCGCCCGACGATGTCGCAGCGCTGATGGACTTCTCGTCGCTCCAGCAGCTGAATGGCAACTACGTCACCCCGCTTGACAAGGAAAAAATCGAGGACGTGGTCTGGTCGGTCAAGGCGACGTGGCAGGGCGTGACCCAGTGGGTGTACGTGTATATCCTGCTGGAGTTTCAATCCCGCGTGGATTACACGATGCCCGTGCGGATGATGCACTACGTGGCAGGGTTTCACGATCAGCTGATAAAAAACGGCGTGACGACCCCCGGCAAAGGGTTGCCGCCGGTATTTCCCATCGTGCTGTATAACGGTGCTCAGCCTTGGGCGGCCAAACAGGACGTGTTTGATATGATCACCCCGCGGCCGCCTGGTATTCTGCAGGCTTATCAGCCGCATCTGCGCTACTATCTCGTGGATGAAGGCCGTTATAGCGATGAGGATCTGGCCGAGCGTAACAGCGTGCTGAGCGGGATTTTTGGTATCGAAAAGGCAAGGGATGGCCGCGAAGCGCTGCAGAAAGCCGTTGATCGCATCGTGGCGATTATCCAGACCGACCCTGACAAGGAGCGTATCGACCGCATTGCTACGCGTTGGATCAAGCGCCACTTTGAACGATGGGGCGATGAAGTCGATCTAAAAGAGCTGAATAGCCTGGTGGAGGATAGAAATATGTTGGCAGACAATCTGGAAAATTGGGCGAAGCGTGAGCGTGAGGAAGGCGAAGCTAAAGGCCGCATGACGACGCTGGAAAGCACGCTGCGTAAACTCATCAAGCTGAAGTTCGGAGAGCCGCCGGCCTGGGCTGATGAAAAAATCAAGCAAGCCAATGCCGACCAGCTGGATGATTGGACGGGTAATACTCTGACGGCGGAGACGCTGGAAGCGGTATTCAAGGGCTAGTCCCGCCAAACAGCTTGGTGGAGGATAGAAATATGTTGGCAGACAATTTGGAAAGCTGGGTGAAGCGTGAGCGTGAGGAAGGTCGGCAGGAAGGTGAAGTCAAAGGTGAGGCCAATCTGCTGAAAACGATGATCGTTTCCAAGTATGGCGAATGCCCCGAATGGGTACAGGAAAAGCTGAACGAGGCTGATTCGGAACAGCTGGGCGCTTGGGGGCAGAGGATCTTTCAAGCCAGCACGTTGGAAGGCTTGCTGTTATGAGCCGCATCCGCGAGCTTAGCGCGGATGAAGAAACCCGCCGCCTGGCATTCGCGCACTAAATCCCGGCTTATACCGCCTGTACCGCGCATAAAGAAGGCAGTCCATCGAGGCTGCCTTTTTGTATCTGCAACGTGGAGAAAAGCGCTTGACAGATGGCGATGTGCTATCATGCAGGTATTGAAACAGGAGCCCCCATGAGCGACGCGGATACATCCCGAAGCAGCGATCACGACAGCCCCTGGAAGATGGCCCTGGATGCCTATTGTCAGGAGTTTTTGGGACTGCTGTTCCCCGATATCGAAAAGCAGGTGGACTGGTCGCGGGGCTACAGCTTTCTGGATAACGAGCTGCAGAAAATCACCGCCGACGCCAACAGCGGGCGGCGCTATGCCGACAAGCTCATCAGGGTCTACGCACGGGACGGCAGCGAAACCTGGGTATTGATTCACGTTGAAGTGCAGGGCGAACCGGAAGACGACTTTGCCGAGCGGATGTATACCTATCAGTACCGGCTACGCGATCGCTACGGCATGGATGTGGTGAGTCTGGCGGTGCTGGCCGATACACGCAAAAGCTTCCGGCCCACGACGTTCCACTATGAGCGCTGGGGATGCGAACTGACCTACACGTTTCCCACGGCCAAGCTGATTGACTGGGAGCAGCACTGGGAAGCGCTGGAGCAAAGCCCCAACGAGATGTCGCTGGTGGTAATGGCCCAGCTACACGCCAAGCGGTTGAAGGACGGCGCGACGCGCAAGGACACCAAGGTCGCGCTGACGCGCATGCTGTTTGAGCGGGGCTATGAGCGCGCGGAAGTCGTGCGTCTATTCATCATCATTGACTGGATGATTCAGTTACCGCATGGGCTGGAACCGATCTTCATCGATGAAGTCCATGAGATACAGGAGGAGCAGAAAATGGCTTATGTGAACACGATAGAGCGCCATGCGCTGGCAAAGGGGCGCCAGGAAGGTGAAACGCGTGGTATGGCGGTTAGCCTGCGTAGTTTGATTACTCTCAAGTTTGGTGAGCCGCCGGCTTGGGCTGAGGAGCGCATCGACGCGGCGAGTACTGACCAGCTGAAAGGATGGACAAAAAAGATCCTGACAGCAGATTCACTGGAAGCGGTATTCGCGCACTGACTCCCCGCTTATCACGCCTGTATCCTGAAGCATCACGCATAAAGAAGGCAGCCCGTCGAGGCTGCCTTTTGCGTATCGGTGGAGTTTATTCCAGTAGATTCTTTCGGCGGGGCTTGACAGACGAAAATGTGGTAGCATAGGGCTATTACGACAGGAGTTTCCATGAGCGAGCTACTCGATCCCACCAACGACTACGTGTTCAAGCGGCTGTTTTCCGAAGCGCCCGATCTGCTGGTCAATCTGATCAACGACCTGCGGCCGGATCTACCCAATATCGCGTCGGTAGAAATCCTCAACCCGAATATCGAGCCGACCGAGCTGAACGGCAAGTACATCATTCTGGACGTACTGGCTCGCGACGGGGACGGCCACTGCTACAATGTGGAGATACAGGTACGCCGCTATGGTGCCTGGCACAAGCGCGGCTTGTTCTACCTGACCCGCACGCTGGGCAGCCAGCTGGGAACCGGAGAGGACTATACGGAGCTGCGCGCGTCGGTAGGCTTGCACCTGTTGGACTTCGACTTGTTCACGGACACGGCCGAGGAGCGAGAACAGGCCACCTGGCGTTTCGAGATGCGGGATTCACGCCAGCCCCAGGTATCGCTTGGGAGCGTGTTGCAGATGAACCTGATCGAAATACACAAGGCGGATCGCCTGGGCTTGCCGGAAGGCCCGCTGCGCGCCTGGATTACCTTCTTCAAGCACTGGCAGGAGGAATTGACGATGGCCAATGTTGCCCATGAACCGGTTAAGCGTGCCATGAGCCGCATCCGCGAGCTTAGCGCGGACGAAGAGACCCGCCGCTTGGCATTCGTGCGTGAGCGTGCGCTGCGGGATGAAGTCTCGTTTTTGAACGATGCCCGCCGAGAAGGCAGAGAGGAAGGTATAGAGCAGACAGCTCGTAATTTGATCAAGCTGGGTGTCCTCAGTGACGAAAAGGTTGCCGAGGTAACTGGTATGACAGTGGCAGAGATTAGCGCGCTGCATGCCGAGGATAAGCACTGACTTTGCCTTATCTATAGCCTCGCGATCTTCAAGCACTGGCAGGAGGAATTGACGATGGCCAATGTTGCCCATGAACCGGTTAAGCGTGCCATGAGCCGCATCCGCGAACTTAGCGCGGACGAAGAGACTCGTCGCCTTGCGTTTGTGCGTGAGCGTGCGCTGCGGGATGAAGTCTCGTTTTTGAATGATGCTCGCCGTGAAGGTATGGAGGAGGGCACCATGACCGCGCTGAAAGGCACGCTGCGCAAGCAAATAACACTCAAGTTTGGTGAGGTGCCAACGTGAGCTGATCATCGCATACAGCAAGCTGATGATACCGAGCTAAGCGAGTGGGTCGTGCAGATCCTGTCGGCAGATTCACTGGAAGCGCTGCTTCTGCCTGTATCCTGAAGCATCACGCATAAAAAAGGCAGCCCGTTGAAAGCTGCCTGCCACATATTCCACCGTTCATTTTGGTCCATTCAATCGCTTGCGCTGTACATGTCAGCATCGAGCAGAGGCAATAGCGTATTTTCCACGATATTAGCTAAGCGGTTGGAATTGTTGATTAAAACCTGGTTATCCAAATGAGAGTAACGCTGTGTGGTCGCATAGTTGGCATGCCCCAGGATCTCCTTCACGATATAGAGTGGAATCCCGTTGTTGACCATGTAGCTGGCTGCAGTATGACGTAAATCGTGCATCCTGAAGTCGTGTAGGTCGGCTTTTTTACGTGCAGTATTCCATGCGTGATACATATTGACGTAAGGCTTCAGTGTTTCAGGGTTGGGTAGAATGTAGTCGCACGCTTTCTCTTTTTCCAGATAGCGCAGCATTTTTATCAGGTAATCCGATAGCGGTACGTATCGAGCCCGCCCCGACTTGTTGTCAGGGATGCACCACTGGTGTTGTTGCCAGTCAATATGTTGCCATTTGGCCTGCAAGACCTCTGTTTTTCTTGCCCCCGTCAGTAGCAGCATGCGGAAAATGTAGGGCAGTGCCGTCGATTCGGATTCATCGCAAGCCGCCCACAATGCCTTTAGCTCGTCGTCGGACAGATAGCGAGATCGGATGTTGTTTTCCTTTCGCTTTTCAACTGCAGCCACTGGGTTAGCGGTGACCCCGGGGATCTCCCACTTCAGCGCAAGCGCAAACATGCGGTGAAGGACGTTCATCATGCGGTTGGTGCTGCTGGGCTTGTGCCGCTGGCCATGGGCTGCTGCCAGGTCAACCATGTGTTTTTTCGAGATCTGGTCAAGATGGAGCTTGCCGAGGACAGGGACGATGTGTAGTCGAAACATGGCCTCGTCTACCTCCCAGCTTTTTTTGCTGACCTTGATGTGGGGCAAGTAGCTGTCGGCAATGAAGGCCGCAAGCGTCGTGGTTTGACGCCTGACCTTTTGTGCCGCAAAAGGGTCTTCGCCCAGCTCCAGCTGAGACAGGTACTGCTTGGCACGTTGACGCGCCTGCTTGAGGCTCACGGCCTCAGCCCCCAGGAGATGACGGGTTGTATACTTGCCATACGCGGTTTTAAAGCGCAAATAGAAGCTACGCTTTCCGCTGGGCTGGGCCTTCAGCATGAAGCCAGGCAGTTCTGTGTCACAATAGTCAGTATGCGGCTTGCCTTCATGGCAGGTCGCAGTATCAACCAGTTTTTGGGATAGCTTTACAGCTGGCATTTTGGCACCCTCCGGGTCAGCTTCTACAAACAATATGCTTATAGTATCAGTAACTGTTGGTGCTGTATAGCGCTATCGATAGCCGGTGTCCTTATGACCTCAGACGACAATATCCATGCCCACCTGAAAATCGCTGTCGCCATGCGTGCAGTACGTGGTGCACTAGGCCTCAGCCAAAATGACCTGGCTGAGTTAATCGGGATTTCCAAACCAACGGTGGCCCGAATCGAGACGCTGGAGGTGCCAATGCGCTTTGACGCTTACGCCAACATGATGAAAAACCTGAAAAAAATAGGCGTCAACATAGATACAGTGCTGAGCGATAACGTGCAGGTAGAGTTTGAGCCAGAGGCGCTCACGGCTTTGCTAACCAAGCTGTCGGATCAAGGTAAGCGCAGAAAAGACCGGGCTCAAACAGGGGTGGGGGTCAGGCAAGCGTCGAAGAAAAGCGCTGATGATACAGGCGCAGACGCCTCGGCTCCTGAGTGAAGCAGTCGAAAATAAGATAAACAAAGCGGGAAAGCAAAAAAACGTTTAATATCAGATACTTATGTAGATACTGGAGACATTTTCATAACAAGTGATCGGCGCGGAGGAACAAGATAGCCACAAACAACAAAATAGATGCTAATAGTATCCGCTAAGTTCTTTTTGAATCATGCGCTTACGATGCTACGCTTTCCTCTGCGCCAAGGATGATGCGGCCGGTCAGGCCATCGCCAACCGCTTTGAAGCCCAGACCACCGGCCTCGCCCAGGCCCAGCGTAACGCCAGCGACGGTATCTCGGTGGCCCAGACGGCCGAGGGGGCCCTGGACCAGATTAACGATAACGTCCAGCGCGTGCGTGAGCTCACCGTCCAGGCCGAGAACGGCACCAACTCCGAAAATGACCTGAATTCCATTCAGGACGAAATCACCGAGCGCCTGTCAGAGATTAACCGCGTCTCCCAGCAGACCGACTTCAACGGCACCAAGGTGCTGGACGAAGGCGTGAGTGGGCTGGATATTCAGGTCGGCGCCAACGATAACGAACAAATCACCATTGAGCTGGAGCAGGTCAACGCCAAAACGCTTGGAATGGAAGGCTTCAACGTCAATGGCGAAGGCAAGGTGGATAACGAAGCCGCAAGCGCTGACGACCTGACGCTGAACGGCTTTAGCAAAACCGGCAACGCGCAGTCCAACGGCTCGGTGGAATACACTAACACCGAAACGACCCAAAACGACCGCATGAACGCCGCCGACCTGATGGGGAATCTGGATGACGGTGCGACCGTCGATCTGACTGGTTCCACCGGCTCCAATACGGGCTTTGTCGCCCAAGGTGGTGGTGGTGATATCGCATTTGATTCAGTTGGCGATTTGGAATACAGCGCTGACAACGATAACTTCACCTACGACGTAGGCAGTGAAGTCGACCAAGCGTCATCCGCCGATGCAATCGTGCCCGGAGCGGGTGAAGGCCCCAGCAAAGCGACAGTAGAGATTGGCGGTAAATCCACGACCGTGATGATTCAGGAAAGCGGCCAGCTGCAAAACGAAAGCGGTGAAGATCTCTATATTGATGCCAGCGGTAACCTGACGGCCACTCAAGCCGGCTCGGTTGAAGATGGCACGGTTGAGAATCTGACCACCGCCATGAGCGATAATGGTGCGGTTGGTGCTAATGTATCAGCCAATGATGATCTTGGTTCGGCTACTCTGACGATGAGCGATAGCGGAACTAAGTTTGAAGGTGCAAGTGGCGACGGTACTACTGCTGGTATCGAAGTCACCGGCGTGGTGGCTGACAAAGCCAACGTCTCCAGCATGCTGGCCGCTGATGGCGGTGATGTGACGCTGGCCGATAACATTAAAGCCGAAGATGATTCTGGCAGTGAAGAAAACATCAAGTCCTTCACCGTCGACGGCAACGGTGAAGTCGAAGTTAACGGTTCTTCTGCCGGTGGTCAGCTGGATGACACCAATATCCTGTACACCGATGGCGACGGCAACTTCACCGAAGCGACTGAAACCACTGAAACCACCACCTACTACGCCCAGGAAAGCAGCGAGGGAGTCGAAGGTGAAGGCATTGTGACCGACAACACCGGTGCCCAGATCTTCAAGGACGGCGATGACCAATTGACCCCGGAAAGCGTGACCGAAAGCGATCGCACCGAAGATCCGCTGGCGAAGCTCGACGACGCCTTGGGCAACATCGACAAAATGCGTTCCAACCTGGGTGCGATCCAGAACCGCTTCGAATCCGCGATCACCAACCTGAGCACCAACGAGACCAACCTCTCGGATGCCCAGTCGCGCATCGAAGACGCGGACTACGCCTCCGAAGTAGCGGCCATGACCAAAAACCAGATCCTGCAGCAGGCAGGCACCTCGGTACTGGCCCAGGCCAACCAGCTCCCGCAGAACGCGCTGTCTCTGCTGGGCTAAGCTGACCCCCTCAACCACCGCCCCACGGGGCGGTTTTGAGACCTGGATTTTGACGGGCTCCGAGAGGGGCCCGTTTTTGTGGCTGACAAAAGGAATGAAATTTGATCAACGATTTTCTTAAGACCGTGCAAGCGGTACTAGATTCGATGGGGCAGAAGTCCCCGATTTTTAAATACGAAAAACCACTTATGGAGCACGCTGGCGAAGCTCTAAAGAGTTTTCAGAAAGAGTATGCTGATGATATTTCTAAGTATTTGAAGGAGTTTTTTGATAGCACAAAGGGATCTGCTAAATCCTTGTTTGAATCAGAGCTTAATGCTGTAAGGAAATCGGTAGAGGAGTTGTTGGGGTATAAAAAAGCAAGGCATAATAAAGCTATAAGCATAATATTGACTGTCATAGCATCAATCAAAAATATCATTTCTGATTACCTGAAACTTGACCCTTCGGCTAAAGCTGCTATGGAAATGTTTGAGGAAGCCATTAGCTTTTTGAAGATTTGAAAATCGGGGAGCTGATATTTTTTATCTTTTAGAGATGCTTTTATATTAGTTGACTTCTAGTAAGGCCAGGTTTTTATATAATGACATCTTCGTCATATTAAAATGCTCTGAGAAGAAGAGCATAGAGAAAGCAGTGCACGACGGCGTTTCAGTGTGCGAACGCCACCGTTCCCACCCCCATATCCAACGCTTGATCCGGGGCTTTTTCTGTTAGTGTTACGCTGACGTTATTTACCAACCAGGATAGGCCGCTGTCATGTGTCGAATATGGCCTACAGCAGAAGCGATTGGAAAAGGGGAAACATGAAAATTGAGTTTGGCCCCAGGGAGTTTATCGACGAAAGCACGTTGCCGGGCGCGCAAATCCAGCACTTTTCGCTGGCAGGCACCGATTATGGTGCGCTTTTTGTCCCTCGCTCGGCCTGGGATGATAATACAGCGATTCAGGTCTCTAATAAGCTTGGCATTACATTACCGCTTGAAGCGTATGAAATAAAATTTGACACCTTGGAGAGCCTTTACGATACGGAACCTGCCCACGGTTTTCGTCCCCGAGCCGAACTAGGACTGCGCCCTTATACGTATGAAGAAATGAATATTTTAGGAGGAGGTCTGCTGGCGTCTTTGAGCATGTTTGATGAACAGTTTGCTTGCTCAGGCTATTATGGCTGCGCCGTTGATGACGATCCGCGGCTGGTTTGCTATTATAAAAGGCTATATCGGCGGTACGGCAACGTTTTTAAAGCCAAAGGCTTGAAGCCCTACACCTCCACAGGAGGAACATGCTATGCATTCCTACGCCAATAACCCAGTAGCAGACCCCCAGCAGGCCAGAGCTGCCAAGCTGCGTGAAGCTCGCCGGCGCTACCTGCAAGCAAGGAAACGCGGTGAAGTTAAAGTCAGCATGACGGCAGCAGAGGCGCAACGGCGCGCCGAGCATTCCGTTTTTCGCCTTCGTTAAGGTGACTCAACACCGTTAAACAACAGCTTCGGCCCAAGGGCCGAAGCTGTTGTCTTATAGCCAGTAGCGATGCTGCCTCCGGCAAGCCAAACGCCACCGTTCCTACCCCCATATTCAACGCTTCACCCACGGCATTTCCTGTTAGGCTGACCTTATTTGCCAACCAGGATAGGCCGCCCCCATGCCACACACCGCCTCGCCCGCCGCGCAAGACCTCCACGCCGTCAACGATCTGTTTGCCCAGGGCCATTACGCCGATGCCGAAGCCCGGGCCGCGACGCTGGCCGAGCAGCACCCGCAGCCCGACGGCGCCCTGGGCATTCTCGCGCTTGCCGCCCGGGCCGATGACCAGGGGGCGTTCAGCACCGCTGGCGGCACCGCGCCGGACGGCGCCTCGCGGCTTTACGAGGCCACCGCAGCCGTGACCGCCGAGCGGCTCGCCATGCAGCAGGCCGGCGGGCTGGCGGCGGTGCCCTGGCTGCACGTTATGGGCGATGATGCCGCCGCGCCTTCGCCGCTCAGCCGTTTTATCGACACGCTGCTGGATCAGCACGGCGGGCTTGAAGCCTACCTGGCCGCGCTGACTCCGGCGCAGTGTCAGGCGGACGCCCGGCGCTGCCTGGCCGCAACCGGCGATGATGCCGGCCCGGCCGCTCAGCCGCTGGCGCTGCATCAGCTGGGGCTGGTGGGGCTTTGGTTCCCTCAACTGCCCGTGGTGTTTTACCCCCGCGAGCTGGCCGAGCAGGGCCTGGCCGCTTATCTGGCGGCGGTAAAGGCGGCAGACGCCGGCCAGCCGGCGCCCGCCCTGCACGCCATCGGCGAGCGCCTGGCCGAGGCGGAGCAGGCCCGCCAGCACTGGGCGCGCGTGCTGCCCAACCCCGTGTATTGGGTCACGCCGGCGGAGCTGGCCGCAACACCGGCGACCGTTGCCAGGCGCCTTATCGCCGCGCTGCCCCCGGCCAATCGCCCTGCGGAAGAGGCAACGGCCGAGGCGTTGCAGGCAGCGTGCCCGGCGACGCATTGGGTGGCGCAGACTGAGCTGGCCCGGGCGTTCAAGCCGCATTTGGCCCCGCTGCTGGCAGGCTATCAGGACGCGATGGAAGCCAGCGGCCTGCCCGCGCAGTCCATCGAGGGGTTTGACTGGCAGCTCCAGGGCCGCGTGGTCACGGTGGACAACGCCGCTCAACTGCCGCGCCAGGCCAACTTCGCCGCGCTGATGGCGACGAATGCTTTCGCCGTGGTGGCGTTTGATCCGGCCAGCCGCGTCACGGCCGAGAACCTGGCCGAGGTGGAGGAGTTTCAGCACGTTCCCCATGTGCTGCTGGGCGACGGTAACCCCGCCACGCTCCACGCCACCCTCGATGAATCTCTTACCGCGCCGCTGGAGCCGCTGCCCGATGCGCAGCTGCCGGCAAGCCTGCACGGTAGCGCCCGGGTGCTCACCCGCCTGCCCATCAATACCCTGCGGCTGGATGACATCGACGGCCTGGCCAGCCTCGACTGGCTGATACTCGACGAACTGGCCGACGCCCATACGGTGCTGGAAAACGGCGAGCGCGCGCTGGCCCATACCCTGCTGTTGCAGGTGGGTGTTGCCTTTGCCCCGACCCACTACGGCCAGGCGGATTTGGCCCGCATCAGCCACTGGGCCAGCCGCCACGGCTTTACGTTCTACCGGTTGAATAACCTCCGCCACCGCAGCCTGATGCCCCAGCGCGAGGGCCTCGCTCGGCCCCAGGCGACCCAGCTCGCCAGCGCCGATGCGCTGTTCATTCCCTCGCCGGAGCGCCTGGCCGCGCTCGACGCTAACCAGCGCAAGCGCTTGGCCTTTGTGCTGGATACGGTTTACGGCATTCACGATCTGCCCCACCAGCTGCTGGCCGAGGTGGATGACGCCATGGGCGAGCGTTACCTCAAGGCCCGTGGCTACGTGGGCGTACACCGCAGCGCCAAAGCGAAAAAACAGCCGCCGCTGTTCGCTGTGCCCAAAGCCCGGCGCCGGGCCGAGCGCGGTCTGGAGGCGGCGCTTGCGCAACACAACAGCCAGCGGGCGCTGGGCCAGGCCCGCCAGCTGCTGAAGGACCACCCCGACGACCCGGACGGCCGCTACTATCAGGGCCGGGCGCTGTCGCAGCTGGGCCGCCACGACCCGGCCTGCGCCCAGCTGGACGCGCTGTACCAGGAGGCGCCGACGCTGCGCTACGGGCTGGCGCTGGGCGAAGCCCGGCACCGCGCGGGGCGTAACAAGGCGGTACGCCGCATCGCTGACAAGCTCGCCGAGCAGCACCCGGATCACCTGGCCGTGGCGCGGCTGGCGCTGCTGCCCGTGCTCGCCAGCCACAAGCGCCGCGAGCTGAACGAGGCGCTCGAACGCTGCCGCACGCTGCTTGACCATACCGATGCCGCGCTGGTCGCCGCCGGCCTGGGCGATGCCCCGGCGGATGCGGCCAGCGCCCGCGCCGAGCTGTTGCACCTGGCCGCCTGCTTTCAGCAGGCGCTGGCCGATGACGCCCCAACGCAGGCTGGCGCCGTTGACGCCCACCAGGCCGCGCTGGCGGCGCTGGGCGACCGCCAGGGGCCGCTGCGGGCACAAATGCTCACCGCGCTGGCCGAGGCGCGGCTCGCCGCCGGTGACGTTGAGCCGGCCGTTGAAACGCTATGGCAGGCCTGCGCCACCCGGCCGCTCTCGCTGCATACCGCGACGGCCGCCGCCCGCCTGCACGACGCTCTGGGCCAAAGCCCCCGTGCCGAGCACCAGCAGCTGGCCAACCTGCACGCCAGGCTGAACAGCGCCTGGCGCCGGCACGAAGGCAAGGCGCTGACCGCCAGCCTTGGCGATTACGGCCTGCCTACCCAGGGCATGGCGCCGCTGATGCTGGCGGGCAACCGCCCGACGCCGGCGCGGCTGGAGCATTACGGCTTGCCGGACCTGCTGCCCCAGGGGGCAACCGCGCTGGATATCGGCTGCCATCAGGGCTTTTTGCTGCTGGCGCTGGCGGATGTTCTCGGCCAGGGCACCGGCATTGACGCTCGCCAACCCTGTGTAGAGGTCGGCAACGCCGTCGTTGAGCATGCCGGCCATGCGCATATTCAGCTGCACCACCAAACCCTGGCCGACTACGTGGCGGAAGGCTTGCCCGGCGGCACTGCCGCCGCCGAAGCGTCGCGGTTTGATCTGGTGATCGCCAGCGCCGTACACCAGCACCTTCACCTGCCCGAAGAAGACTTTGGCGATGCTCTGGCGCGGCTCTGCAAGCCCGGCGGCGTGGTGCTGCTGGAAAGCCACGGCACAAGCCAGCCGCGCCACCCCGAGCCGGGCTTTACCGACCGCGCCACGGCCGTGGCCAGCGCCGGCTTTAGCGTTATACGCCAGGGCGCGCTATGCGACGACGGCATCAACTACCGCGAGTTCTGGCTGCTCCAGCGCGAGGCCGAGCCGCAGGCCGCGCCACGGCCCGGCGCCGGTCAGGCGCACCCGCCTCGGCTGCCGGTGATCGAAGGCGATGCGGCCATTACCCGGCCCATGCACGCCATCTGCCGCGCGGTGGCAGAGGAGGGCGCCTGGTTCAATCCGGATCTGCGTATCCACGCCGACAACGGCAGCCTCTCGCTTTACGGCACCCCGGGGGCGGCTCGCGCCAGCTATATGCGCGTGCCGATGACCATGATGCCCCAGCTCGAAGGCTTCGATATTGAGGCCAAAAAAGGCCGGCTGGCCGCCACGCCCAACGGCATGAAGCTGCTGCCCCGCCAGCAGGAAATGCTGGAAGCCATGCTCGAGCTGTTCAATGTCACCGACAAGCTCAACCTCTGGCAGGCCAGCCTGCCGTTTCTCGCCTGGCAGCAAACCCCGAAGGTGCTGGACTACCTGCTGAGCGCAAGGCCGCACGACAGCAAACTCCGCCGCTTCCGTAAGCAGCAGCGGGCCGGCGAGCACAGCAAGCTGCTGGTGGATAGCTTCATTGGCTCGCGCCAGTTTGGCCTCAGGCCTCATCACCTGGACGCTATGGGCGTGAAGGATAACCCCCGGCAACGCAATGTGCTGCTGCCGCTGGTGGACTGCCTCAACCACAGCCTTGAGGCCGAGGGCTTTTATACGCCAATGGCCGGCGGCAACCCCGTGATGCGTACCTACCACCGGCCAGGGCAATCGCACGTAAAGAAGACGTCTCATTCCAGGCCAAGTAGATGGGCGCGATAGTCGTCAGAGGTAGCCGCAAGGATACGCTTGGTCTTGAAGCTTCCCCTGCGTTTTATCGGATCCAGACGAATGACATTGAGCGTCAATCGCTTGAGAATGGCCAGATTATGTCCCGCATGCGCCGTTCGTGCCCGCATCTGATCATCAGCAAAGGTGACGTCGAGGCACCAGTGTACCTGGTTCTCGATGCGCCAGTGCTGTCGAACTGCCCTGGCCATTTGCTCGGCATTCGGTTCCAGGCTACTGATGTAATAACGGTAGTCACGTTCCATTCTACCCCGGTACTCGCGTGTTGACTCAATAACGGCGAAGCAGCGCATGTCCGGCCAGCGATCAGGCTTTGGCAGGCAGTCCAGCGCATCGAACACGTAGCAACGCCGTGTTTCCAGGCGGCCATGTGCCTTGTTTACCTCCTCCTTGAATTGATGCGGGGTCTGCGATGCCGGTGCCATCCCGAATTGTTCGAAGAAGTCGTCGATTGCCTCCTTGAGTTGCGGTTGGTTCTCCTTGATAGCCAGTACATAGTCGGCCCGCCTCTCGCGGATCGCCTGCGCGATCGAAGGCTGAGTGCCCATGGCGTCGATGGTGACAATGCACCCTTCCAACGCCAGAGTCGCCAGCAGGTCCGGGATGGCGGTCTTCTCGTTAGACCTGGTGGCAGTCGCCTGCTGGCCGAGAATGACGCCAGCATCAGCGGCAAAGGCACTGACGAGGTGCAGAGGCGCTTCGCAGGCCCTGGCCGACCGCCGGCTGGTCTTGCCGTCCAGGGCCACAACCTGAGGCGAGAGGTTGGGCAGAACGCCGTCTATCCAGCGCCGGAAGGTCACTTCGAACTCGCGTGGATCCATCAAACCGAAGAGCCGGGCAAAAGTGTCATGCGATGGGATCCCATTGGGCAGGTTGAGGTATTGACGAAGCCAGGAGAGCTTTTCCCGGGCCCACAATTCAATTTCTTCAAACGTATCGGCGCCAACAAGTACGCCGCAGACGGCGACGGTGAGCAAGTCAGGCAAGGGGTGCTGCACCTGGCTGGAGTGACGTGGGTCGGTAACGCAGGCGAAGATATCCAGAATCGGTGTGGCCGTCTGATGCATCAGGTCCTCTGGTCAAATGCCACAGCTATATCGAATCACTCTGCATGATTCAATTGCGAACGAATCTCGACGTGCGATTGCCCTGTACCACCGGCCGGATGCCCACACCGGCGAGCTGCTGGTGCGTTACAACTACAACGACGCCGTGACGACCACGCTAAGCTACGGCTTTGTGGACGCCGCCAGCCACTGGCTGGCCTCGGTGCCGGTTACGCTCAGCGTTAGCGGGCAAACGCTGGCGGTGCAGGGGGTTGCCATGCAGTTCAGCGGCACGCTGCCCGCCGCCCTGGCGGATATCCGCCCCTACATCCCCGGCACTCAGCGCAAAAATTCAAGCCACGCCACCGTCACCAAGCTGATGCTCTGCACCCAAAACCCCCACAGCCTGCGCCGTGTGCTGACGTATCTTGTCCACCAGCTGGGCCTTGCCCACACCGATTTCGTCGCCCGCCAGCAGGTCGCCGAGCTGGAACGCCAGCTCATCGAGCAAAACCGCCAGTGGTGGCAAGGCTTCGCCGCGCTCACCGCCGAGCTGCCCGCTGACCACCCCGCCCGCCAGCTATGCCACCACAGCCTGGGGCTGATCGAGCAGGTCGCCGAAGCGCTGGGCCACTGACCCCGACCCGGAAGATAACGCCGGATGCGTCGCGCCATGAAACCCACCCGCCAGCAAACCCGGCCGGGTGGGGTAGCCGCGCCGCCAGCCGGTAGCCGCTGCGACGCTCAACCCTTCGCCGAATACGGCCTACGGTATCGGCGGGGGTTATTCCGGTAGATTCTTTCGGCGGGGCTTGACAAGCGGGAATGTGCTAGCATAGGGCCATTACGACAGGAGCGGATATGGCCACCAACCACCACGACATCGCCTACAAGGAACTGTTCAGCCATCCGGAGTTTGTGCAGCAGCTCATCGAAGGCTTTGCGCCCGACGACATCGCAGCGCTGATGGACTTCACGTCGCTCAAGCAGCACAACGGGCAGTACGTGACGCCGCTGAATCAGGAAAAGATCGAAGACGTGGTATGGTCGGTGAAGGCAACGTGGGAAGGCGTGACCCAGCGGGTCTATCTATATATTTTGCTGGAGTTTCAGTCCCGCGTGGGTCCCGCGTGGATTACACGATGCCCTTGCGGATGATGCACTACGCGGCAGGATTCCATGATCACCTGATCAAAAACGGCGAGACCACGGCGAGAAAAGGGCTGCCGCCGGTGTTTCCGATGGTGCTGTACAACGGCTCGAAACCCTGGGCAGCCAGGCAGGACGTGTTCGACATGATTGCCCCACGGCCACCGGGACTCTTGCAGCCCTACCAGCCACATTTGCGCTACTATCTGGTGGATGAAGGCCGTTATAGCGATGAGGACCTGGCCGAGCGCAACAGCGTACTGAGCGGGATTTTTGGTATCGAAAAGGCAAGGGAGGGCCGCGAAGCGCTGCAAAAAGCGGTGGATCGCATCGTGGCAATCATCCAGGCCGACCCGGACAAGGATCGAATCGACCGCATCGTCACGCGCTGGATCAAACGGCATTTTGAACGTTTGGGGGCAAAGGTCGATCTAACAGAGCTGAACAGCCTGGTGGAGGATAGAAATATGTTGGCAGACAATCTGGAAAATTGGGCGAAGCGCGAGCGGCAGGAAGGTCGGCGGGAAGGTCGGCAGGAAGGTGAAGTCAAAGGTGAGGCCAAGCTGCTGAAAACGATGATCGTTTCCAAGTATGGCGAATGCCCCGAATGGGTGCAGGAAAAGCTGAACGAGGCTGATTCGGAACAGCTGGGCGCTTGGGGGCAGAAGATCTTTCAAGCCAGTACGTTGGAAGGCTTGCTGTTATGAGCCGCATCCGCGAGCTTGGCGCGGATGAAGAAACCCGCCGCCTGGCATTCGCGCACTAAATCCCGGCTTATACCGCCTGTACCGCGCATAAAAGAAGGCAGCCCATCGAGGCTGCCTTTTTGTATCTGCAACGTGGAGAAAAGCGCTTGACAGATGGCGATGTGCTATTATTCAGGCATTGAAGCAGGAGCCCCCATGAGCGACGCGGACACATCCCGAAGCAGCGATCACGACAGCCCCTGGAAGATGGCCCTGGACGCCTATTTTCAGGAATTTCTGGGGCTGCTGTTCCCCGATATCGAAAAGCAGGTGGACTGGTCGCGGGGCTACAGCTTTCTGGATAACGAGCTGCAGAAAATTACCGCCGATGCCCATAGCGGGCGGCGCTATGCCGACAAGCTCATCAGGGTCTACGCCCGGGACGGCAGCGAAACCTGGGTGCTGATTCACGTTGAAGTGCAGGGCGAACCGGAAGACGAGTTTGCCGAGCGGATGTATACCTATCAGTACCGGCTACGCGACCGCTACGGCATGGATGTGGTGAGTCTGGCGGTGCTGGCCGATACCCGCGAGACCTTCCGGCCCACGACGTTTCACTATGAGCGCTGGGGATGCGAGCTGACCTATACATTCCCCACGGCCAAGCTGATTGACTGGGAGCAGCACTGGGAAGCGCTGGAACAAAGCCCCAACGAAATGTCACTGGTGGTGATGGCCCAGCTCCACGCCAAGCGGTTGAAGGACGGCGCGACGCGCAAGGATACCAAGGTCGCGCTGACGCGCCTGCTGTTTGAGCGGGGCTATGAACGCGCGGAAGTCGTGCGTCTATTCAACATCATTGACTGGATGATTCAGCTGCCGCACGGGTTGGAACCGATATTTTCTCATGAGGTCGATGAGATACAGGAGGAAAAGAAAATGGCTTATGTGAATACGTTGGAGCGCCAGGCGTTGGCCAAAGAACGTCAGGAAGGGCGCATGACCGCACTGGAAAGCACGCTACGCAAACTTATCAAGCTGAAGTTCGGAGAGCCGCCGGCCTGGGCTGATGAAAAAATCAAGCAAGCCAATGCCGACCAGCTGGATGATTGGACGGGTAGCATTCTGACGGCGGAGAAGCTGGAAGCGGTGTTCACGGACTGACTCTCCGCTTCTTCCGCCTATACCTTAAGCACCGCGCATAAAAGAAGGCAGCCCGTTGAAGCTGCCTTCTTGACCTCCTGGCGCGTGATGCGGAAGGCCACTGCTACAATGTCGAGATACAGGTACGTCGCTATGGTGCCTGGCACAAGCGAGGCCTGTTCTACCTGACCCGCACGCTGGGTAGCCAGCTGGGAGCCGGAGAGGATTACACGGAGCTGCGCGCGTCGGTGGGCTTGCACCTGCTGGACTTCGACTTGTTCACCGACACGGCAGCCGAGCGCGAGCAGGCCACCTGGCGTTTCGAGATGCGGGATTCACGCCAGCCCCAGGTGTCGCTTGGGAACGTGTTGCAGATGAACCTGATCGAAATACACAAGGCGGATCGCCTGGGCTTGCCGGAAGGCCCGTTGCGCGCCTGGATCACCTTCTTCAAACACTGGCAGGAGGAATTGACGATGGCCAATGTCGCCCATGAACCGGTCAAGCGTGCCATGAGCCGCATCCGCGAGCTTAGCGCGGATGAAGAGACCCGCCGCCTGGCGTTTGTACGCGAGCGCGCGCTGCGGGATGAAGTGTCGCTGCTGAATGATGCGAAGCGTGAAGGGCGCGAAGAAGTGGCAAGGAATTTGATTGAAATGAAGCTGCTGACGGATGCCCAAATCGCGAGCGCTTCGGGCCTTTCTGAAGCTGAAATTGAAGTGCTCCGGAATGAGGTAACACATTGATGGCCATGAACCACATCCGCGAACTCAGCGCGGACGAAGAACCCCGCCGCCTGGCATTCGCGCACTAAATCCCGGCTTATACCGCCTTTACCGCGCATAAAGAAGGCAGCCCATCGAGGCTGCCTTTTTGTATCTGCAACGTGGAGAAAAGCGCTTGACAGATGGCGATGTGCTATTATTCAGGCATTGAAGCAGGAGCCCCCATGAGCGACGCGGATACATCCCGAAGCAGCGATCACGACAGCCCCTGGAAGATGGCCCTGGACGCCTATTGTCAGGAATTTCTGGGGCTGCTGTTCCCCGATATCGAAAAGCAGGTGGACTGGTCGCGGGGCTATAGTTTTCTGGATAACGAGCTGCAGAAAATCACCGCTGACGCCAACAGCGGGCGGCGTTATGCCGACAAGCTCATCAGGGTCTACGCCCGGGACGGCAGCGAAACCTGGGTGCTGATTCATGTCGAGGTTCAGGGCGAACCGGAAGACGACTTTGCCGAGCGGATGTATACCTATCAGTACCGGCTACGCGACCGCTACGGCATGGATGTGGTGAGTCTGGCGGTGCTGGCCGATACCCGCGAGACCTTCCGGCCCACGACGTTTCACTATGAGCGCTGGGGATGCGAACTGACCTACACGTTTCCCACGGCCAAGCTGATTGACTGGGAGCAGCACTGGGAAGCGCTGGAACAAAGCCCCAACGAGATTTCCCTGGTGGTAATGGCCCAGCTACACGCCAAGCGGTTGAAGGACGGCGCGACGCGCAAGGACACCAAGGTCGCGCTGACGCGCCTGCTGTTTGAGCGGGGCTATGAACGCGCGGAAGTCGTGCGTCTATTCAACATCATTGACTGGATGATTCAGATACCGCATGGGCTGGAACCGATCTTCATCGATGAAGTCCATGAGATACAGGAGGAGAAGAAAATGGCCTATGTGAACACGATAGAGCGGCATGCGCTGGCAAAAGGGCGTCAGGAAGGTGAAGTCAAAGGTGAAGTCAAAGGCCGCATGACGACGCTGGAAAGTACGCTGCGCAACCAGATCAAGTTGAAGTTTGGTGAGGTGCCTGCCTGGGCAGATCAGCGCATTCAGCAAGCCGATGACGCTGAGCTAAGCGAGTGGGTTGTTCAGATCCTGTCGGTAGATTCACTGGAAGCGCTGCTGAACGCCTGAGTCATGGGCGGGCCGGAGAAGAAAATGGCTTATGTGAATACGTTGGAGCGCCAGGCGTTGGCTAAAGAACGTCAGGTAGGTGAAGTCAAAGGCGAGGCCAAGCTGCTGAAAAAAATGATTATTTCCAAGTATGGCGACTGTCCCGAGTGGGTGCAGGAAAAGCTGAACGAGGCTGATTCAGAACAGTTGGGTGCTTGGGGGCAGAAGATCTTTCAATCCAGCACGTTGGAAGGCTTGCTGTTATGAGCCGCATCCGCGAGCTTAGCGCGGATGAAGAAACCCGCCGCCTGGCGTTCGCGCACTAAATCCCGGCTTATACCGCCTTTACCGCGTATAAAGAAGGCAGTCCATCGAGGCTGTCTTTTTCGTATCGGTGAGGTTTATTCCAGTAGATTCTTTCGGCGGGGCTTTTCGCCTCGTACCGGCGAGTAAAAACAACAAGGGCATCATGCGTGAAGCAGAGCACCAGCAGATCATCGACGAGCTGCAAACCCTCATTGGCGATACTCAGCACACCCTCGGTCGCTTTGAAGCCACGGGCATGGATAACCAAATGCCCCACGACTACAACCGGCTGCTCGTCATCCTCAACGACGCTGTCACCCGCCAGCGCGATCACACCCAGGCGATGCTGGCGCAGGGGTGAGAGCGTCGCCTGTCTCGGGCGCGTCCTGAGAGGGATAAGCCTGGATTCATGGAATAACCACAGCACTTTGGGCCATACGGTAGAGGCAGCAGGGTCAGCGCCGGTACAAGCCCGCTCTGGTTTGCTTGCCATTGCCGTGGATCACGAAGTCGATGTGCCCTGCCGTAGCGCATCAAGCAGTTCGATGGAGCGTAGCCGGTCGTCGCGGTGGTAAACGTCGGTGACGACCATCAGCTCGTCGGCGCCGGTGTGGGCGATAAAGGCGTCCAGCTCGTCGCGCACGCTGCCTGGGCTGCCGACCACGGCCGCGCCGAGGTTTTGCGCCACGGCGGCGCGTTCCCGTGAGGTCCAGTCGATGTGCTCGGTGGGCGGTAGCGCCCGCGTGCTTTTGCCGCGATGAAGGTTGAGGAATTTCTGCTGGGCGGTGGTGTTCAGGTAGTGCGCCTGGGCGTCGGTGTCGGCCACGGTGACCGGCATGCCGATCATGGCGTAGGGCTCTTCAAGAACGGCCGAGGGCTGGAATTCGTTGCGGTAGATATGCAGCGCTTCCAGCAGGTAGCCGGGGGCAAACTGCGCGGCGAAGGCAAACGGCAGCCCCAGGTGCGCGGCCAGCCGGGCGCTATAGCCGCTGGAGCCCAGCAGCCAGACGGGGACGTGGGTGCTCTGGCCGGGCACGGCGCGGATGCGCTGGTCGGGCTGGGCGTCGGCCAGGTAGCGGCGCAGCTCGTTCAGACGTTCGGGGAAGTCTTCCACGCCGGCGAGCGGGTCCCGGCGCAGCGCGCGCATGGTCGCGCCGTCGGCGCCGGGGGCGCGACCCAGCCCGAGGTCGATGCGTTCCGGGTGCAGCGTGGCCAGGGTGCCGAACTGTTCGGCAATCACCAGCGGCGCGTGGTTGGGTAGCATGACGCCGCCGCTGCCTACGCGGATGCGCCGGGTGTGGCTGGCGATGTGCCCGATCAGCACCGAGGTGGCGGCGCTGGCGATACCGTCGATGTTGTGGTGCTCGGCCAGCCAGTAGCGCTGATACCCCAGCTCGTCGGCCCGGCGCGCCAGGGCGACGCTGTCGTCGAGGGCGTCCTGGATGCTGGCGCCCTGACGGATGGGGGCCAGGTCCAGCAGCGATAACGGCGTTTGGGCGAGGGGCGATGTGTGGTGTGAAGCGGAGTGGCGGAGTAGGGACATGCCGGCCTCGGGCGTTGCTGACAATGAAACATTAGCATTCGAGGATGCCGCCCATGCGCTATTTTGGCAAGCGGGGTGGCTTGCCTGTCAGTAGTCGATAGCAACGTGGACCGTGCATCGAATTTCGAAAAATTCGAATAATGACGTTTTCCGGCTTACACTGATAACCACCATGACAGCAGCAGGAGAATACAATGGCATCTCTGTCTACACGGCTTCCCAGCCGGGAAGAAGCTGCCCTGGCCAGGCTTTCAAGCCGTGAGCTGGCCGCTTATGTGGAAACCGGTGCGACCACTCAGCACGTCACCTTTACCCAACAGGACGGTGAGTATCATCAGGTGGAGTTGCCGGTCGCGGCGCTACGCCTGTTGGTGAATATCCTGACGGAGTTGGGCGATGGCAATACGGTGAAAATGATGCCGGTGCATGCGGAAATGACGACCCAGGAGGCATCGGATGTGCTGAACATGTCACGCCCAACCTTCATCAAGTTACTGGATGACGGGGAGCTTCCCTACCATCGCGCCGGTAATCGCCGCAAGGTCAAATACCGCGATGTTATGGCGTATAAAAAGACCATCGACAACAAGCGCCTGGAAACGCTGCAAGAGCTGTCGGAGCTTGATCAGCTGGATGGGCTGGGGTACTGATGAGTTCATACTATACGGTCGTGTACGATGCCTGTGTGCTGTATCCCGCCCCATTACGCAGTCTGTTGATGTACATGGCCGTAACCGATTTATACCGGGCTCGCTGGTCGCAGCAGATTCATCACGAATGGATATGTAATTTACTGGCAAAACGCCCTGACTTGACTCGGGAAAAATTGGAACGTGTCCGGCAACTCATGGATCGCCATACCCGTGACGCCGTTGTAACCGGTTTTGAGCCTTTGATTGATGGGCTGGCATTACCCGATCCTGACGACCGACATGTATTGGCATGCGCTATTCACAGTGGGGCAGAAGCTATTATTACATTTAATCTGAAGGATTTTCCCGATGAAGCACTGGAACAGTATGACGTCAAGGCGATTCATCCGGATGAATTTGTCGCTGACATGCTGGCGCTAAGTCCAGGCGATGTTATACAGGCAGTGCAGCATCACCGCAGAAGTCTAAAAAATCCGCCGTTCACTGCTGACGAGTATCTGGATTTGCTGTTCAACCAGCGGCTACCCGAGACGGTTAATATGCTGAAGGATTTCCAGCCTATGTTGTAGGCATTGGCGTCAGCTTATGTGCAGGCTTGTTAATGGAAAGAGGACTGTCAGGCCGTCAGCGAGGCGAGCCTGTCGTATACGTTATCCCAGCATGGGCAAGTCTCCGACTTACTTGCCGGATGATCTTTCCGGGTAAGCTTTCCAAATAACGATACATGGAAAGTAAACTTCCATTCGCCAGGAGTCGTTGGCTCGACAAAAAAGGGGCTTGCGCCCTGGCGCAAGCCCCTGTGGTTGGTGGGTGGTTTGGGTGCGGTTACGACGGCTGGGAGAACACCGTGACCTCGGGCAGGTCGTCGGTGAATTTCTCGACATCGGCGACCCCGGTCTGGCCGCAGTTGGCCTGCGACAGCTTGGAGGTGGCAATGCCCGGGGTCAGGTTGTTGACGTCGCCGTAGCGGCAGAGGCTGCCGATTTCGCGCGGGTTGACCGGGTCAAACCAGCCGCCTTCCTGAATGCGGATGACGCCGGGCATCAGGTCTTCGGTGACCACGGCGCCGGCGAGGATGTGCCCGCGGTTGTTGTAGACCCGCACGACGTCGCCGTCCTGGATGTCGCGTTCCCCGGCGTCTTTGGGGTTCATCCAGCAGGGTTCGCGGTTCTGCACGGCGTATGTCTCGCGGAACGAAGTGCCGCAGAGCTGCGAGTGCAGCCGGCCGTGAGGGTGGTTGCTGGCGATGGCCAGCGGGTAAACCGTGGTCGGGCCGTCCAGGCGCTCGATGGGTTCCAGCCAGGTGGGGTGCGGCGGGCAATCGTCGTAGTCGTACTCGGCGACGGCGCGGGAGTAGATTTCGAACTTGCCGGTGGCCGTGCCCAGGGCGTTGAGGATCGGGTCTTCGCGGAAGTCCTGGTGGCGGACGAAGTGCTTCTGTTCGTCCTCGAGCGGGAAGGCCAGGGGTTCGTTGGATTCCCAGAAAACGCCGAAGACCGGCATTTCCATGCCCTTGGCGCGAGACTCGATCTTGGCGCCTTCGTAGAAGCCGCGAATCCAGTCCATTTCCGTGCGGCCTTCGGTAAACTCGCGTCCCTTGCCCAGCTTGCCGGCAATATCGGCGAAGATGTCGAAGTCGTTGCGCGCTTCAAACTGCGGCTCGACGATTTTCTTCATCGGCACGATATGGCTCAGCGCGTAGTCGCCGACCTGCTCGATATCGTTGCGCTCGTACGTGGTCGTGGTCGGCAGGACAATATCGGCGTGGCGCGCGGTGGCCGTCCACTGGAAGTCGTTGACGACGAAGGTGTCCAGCGTCTGCCAGGCTTCCAGCATTTCGTTGCGGTCCTGGTGGTGGGCAAAGGGGTTGCCGCCCGCCCAGTAGGCCATCTTGATCTTCGGCAGGTCGATGGTGCCGCCGTTGAAGTCCATCTTACCGCCGGGGTTGAGCAGGGTTTCCACCAGGCGCGCCACGGGAATCGCGGAGTCGCCGGTTTCGTTTTCCACGGATAGTCCGCCGCCGCTGCCGGCGGCATCGCCGATGGATTGCAGCACCGGGCTTTCGTGGGTCGGCGCGCCCCCGGACGAATAGTGGTAGCTCAGGCCGTAGCCGCCGCCGGGCAGGCCGATCTGGCCGAGCATGCAGGCCAGTGTCACCAGCATCCAGGTAGACTGCTCGCCGTGGTGCTGGCGCTGGGTGGCGTAGCCCAGCGAGAGCATGGTGCGGCTGTTGGCGAAGCGCCGCGCCAGCTCGCGGATTTTCTCGGCGTCGATGCCGGAGATGTCGGCGGCCCACTCGGCGTCCTTGGGCTGGCCGTCGGTCTCGCCGATGAGGTAGGGCTTGAAGTCGTCGAAGCCGCTGGTATAGCGGTCGAGAAATTCCTGGTCGTGGAGGTCTTCGCTGTAGAGCGTGTGGGCGATGCCCAGCATTAGCGCCACATCGGTCTGGGGCTTGGGCGCGACCCATTCGCCGTCGAAATACTCGCAGGTTTCGGTTTTCGCCGGGTCGACGGAAATGACCTCGACGCCGGCCTTTTTCAGCTGGTCAAAGCCGGCGAAGGCGCCGTGGTCGGCGACCTGCCAGGAAATCTGCGAGTTGTTCATGGGGTTGCAGCCCCAGAACACCATCAGGTCGGTATTTTCCGCCAGTACCGGGTAGGTGGTGCACTGCTCGTAGACCTCGATCGACCCGGTGACGTAGGGCAGGATGACCTGCGCCGCGCCGGTGGAGTAGTCGCCGATGCTGGAGGTGAAGCCGCCGCCGGTGAGGTTGAGCATGCGGCTTAACAGCGTGCGGCAGTTGTGCAGCTTGCCGGGGCTTTTCCAGCCGTAGGAGCCGGCAAAGAGGCTGTTGGGGCCGTGCTCGTTACGCACGCGGGTGATCTCGTTGGCCACCAGCTCGGTGGCCTTTTCCCAGGACACGCGCACGAAGTCGCCGTCGCCGCGTCCGGCGGGGTCGGCGCCGGGGCCCTGTTCCAGCCAGGCGCGGCGAACCATGGGATAGCGGATGCGCGAGGCCGAGTAGATGGAGTCGCGCACGCCTTCGAGCATTGGCGTGGGCTGCGGGTCTTTCGCCCAGGGCTTGAACTCAACCGCGCGGCCGTCTTCGACCACGCCCTTGAACACGCCCCAGTGGCAGCCGGAGACGATTTCCTGCTTGCCGGTCTGCGCCTGGGCGCCGCGGCTGAGCAGCGAGGTGGAAAGCGGCAGCGAGCTCGCCGCCATTGTGGCTACGGAGCCTTGCAGAAACCGGCGCCGACCCGGTGAGGCGACCTCGGCAGTGGATATAACCTTGAGCTCGTCGGTCTTGTCACTCATGCGTATTCTCCTTGGCGTCGTTCGTTGACGGCCGCCGTGTCCGCCGTCTCGGGGGCGGAGCCGGCGCGGTCTATCAGGGCGGTCAGCAGGTTGCCGGCGGCGGCGTAAAAGCCGTTGGCATCGCGGGCGTTGAGCGCCTCGTTGAAAGGCGGCACCCAGCTGGCCAGGCGTTGTGTCAGGTCATCGGCGGTGGCGGTCTGCCCGTCGCGCAGCGCGGTGGCCAGCGCTTCCAGCTCGATGGCCAGGTGATCCGGCGGTTCGCAGCAGTCCTCGCTGACGTGCAGGTCCAGCGCGCGCAGGGTGGCGTCCATGCTCGCCACCGATGGGCCGCCCAGCGCCGGGCCGTCGGCCCCGGGTTGCCAGGCGCTTTCGTAGGGCAGCACCGCGCGATGCTGGAAGATGCCTTCAAACAGCGCCGTATAACGGCGCTGCAAGTGCACGCCGAGCCCTTCCGGCGGCTGCCGGGTAAGGGCGTCTTCCAGCGCCCGGGCGGGCGCTTCGGCGTCGAGTTGCCGGCCCAGCCAGCGCAGCGTTGGCTGTTCCTGCTGCGCGTCGGCCTGGTGCAGTTCGCCGGGCGGCGGTGCGCGGAAAACATCGCTCAGCCACTCGGCCGCTGCGATCAGGGCTGCGGTATCCGGCATCGCCTCCCGGGGCGTGTCTGATACGGCAGGCTGGTTCATTGTGCATCTCCCTTGTCCTGCGGCACGGCTTCGCTGGCGTGGTTGGCGGCTGCCTGGCCGGCGGTGTCCGGGTTCAGGTCGCTGGAATGGTTCTGCAGGTACGACAGAATCAGCCGGTATTCGTCATCGCTGAAGGTGGTGAACCGTTCCATTGACTTGAGCGTGCCGATCCACTGGTTGGCGGTGTAGTGGTCTTTCTTCGGCAGCGTGTGGCAGGACGAGCAGGTGCTCTGATAGGTCTTTTCGCTATAGCTCCATAGCGCCTGCTGTTCCAGGTTGAGCTCGCTGGCGTCGGTCCAGGCGGTCAGGCTGATGGGGTGCCAGACCTGGTCGGTATCGGCGTCGGTTTCCGCCTCGCCCTGTTCCGCGGCGGCGGTGGCGCTTTCGCCCAGCGCGGCCACGAGCACACGCTGGCCCTTGTCCTGATAGATCACCGAGGGCGCGTTTTCCGGCTGCCAGCCGTCAATGGCGAGCTTGAGCCGGTCGTCCTGGCGCTCGACGACCTGGACGCTGGCGCCGCCGAGAAGCTTGCCGTCGCCTTTCGCTTCGCCATCGCTGTTGTCGGGCGTGGCGCTGTCCATGAACAGCGTCTTGGTGCCGACGACGTGTACCTGGTCACCGTCCGCGATGTTCTGCGGGTCGCTGGTGGGCAGCGGCGGCCGGTTGTCGACCATGTTGTCGAGCATCACCACTTCTTCGCTGCGGTTGGGCTCGGGCATGCCCGGGGCGGGCTTGTCCACGGCGTCCAGCTGTTTCAGGTAGGTCGCCATGGCCTGGAGGTCTTCCCAGGGCAGCTGCGAGGTGTTTTCCACCACTTCGGCCATGTCGCCGCCGGCGGTGCGGCCGATGGGGCTCGCGCCGGTATGCAGGTAGTTGGCGATGGACGCGGCGGACCAGAAGCCGATGCCGGTTTCGTCCGGCGTGATGTTGGGGAAGTAGCCGGTTTGCTCGGGGTTGACGCCGCCGGCATAGCGCTCGTCATTGGGAATGTTGCCCATGAAGGTGCGCGACGAGTGGCATTCGACGCAGTGGCCGGCGCTTTCGACCAGGTAGCGGCCCTGCTCGAAGCGGTCCTGGTCGACGTTGTCGGCCAGCTGGTCGGTGTCGATGCCGATTTCCTCGGTGCTTTTGCCGTCGAGGAACGCCAGCCGCCAGACGCCGATGCCCCGACGCAGGTTGTAGGGGAATTTGAGCTCGTGGTCCGGCACGACCTTGTCGCTTTCGGGCAGCGTCATCATGTAGGCGTAGAGGTCGCGCACGTCACCGGGCTTGAGGCGCTGGTACGAGGTGTAGGGAAACGCCGGGTACAGGTTCTCGCCGTCCGGCCAGATGTCGCTGGGGCCCACGCCTTCGCGCACCGCGCGGTCAAACTCGGCCAGCGACCAGTCGCCGATGCCGTGCTCCGAATCCGGCGAGATGTTGGGCATGTGGAACTTGCCGAACTCGCTGTCGAGCACCTTGCCGCCGCCGAGCATTTCGTCGTCGTCCTGGCCGGTGGTGGCGTGGCAGGTGGCGCAGTCGGAGGCCACGAATATACGCCGGCCGTTGTCGATATCGGCCTGGCTTTCGTCGGTTTTCGCTGCCGGTATGTCGTGCGTCAGCGACCAGGTCCAGGGCGAGGTCAGCACGAGGAAGCCACCGACCCCGAGAACAGCGGCTCCTGCCACCGCGATGGAAATCTTCTTGCGTTTGCCTGGCATGGCTTGCTCCCTTGGTTGCCGCCATCGTTATGCCAATGGCGTGGATAGTACCCGCTTGCGTTTTGCCCGCGCCCGGCGCTGCCAGCCACCGTTGCGCGGTGTTATTCATCCTGGCTGTTTTCAATGTAGCTGAATTAGCGGTCTGACGTTTTGAGACAGGTCAGGATGTTGCGGATCACGATTCAATCACCGATTCGGCTTTAAGCGCTTATTCGGCCTCAGTCCCTGGTTGGGCTGAGTGTAGCTGCTTTATTAAAGAATGATTATATCATGCGGGGAATCTTTTTAAGAGAGCGCTCGGGCGTCGTCGGGTGCCGATGGAGGTAAGGGAGGATAGAGACAAGAGAGGCAGGAGCGGGTCGTTCGGGTAGACAAAACCGGTCGTACAGAGAGGTAAAAAAGCGTGCGGAGAGGCAGGCAGCAAATACAGGCAGCAAATAAAAGCGCGGGGAGAAGAAAAACAGCAAGTGAGCTGAGAAAAGAGCGCGAGAAAAACGAGCGGCAGGAAAAGAAGAATCGCGGCGGGAAGGGGAATCGATTCGGTTAGCCCGCCGCCAGCGCTCGGCTGGCGGCGGGCTTTTACGGGTCAGTTACTGCTCGCTGTAATACGCGGCAATATCGGCAATGTCCTCATCCGACAGGGTGGCCGCCTGGGGCGTCATGATCGCCGAGGAGCCGCCCTTGCGCTGTTCGGCGCGGTAGGCTTTCAGCGCGCCTTCCAGATAGGTGGCGGACTGGCCGGCGAGGTTGGGATAGGTGGGGGCCGTTGCCTGGCCGTCCTTGCCGTGGCAGGCCACGCAAACGGCGATCTTGCCGGCGCCGGCTTCGGCATCCCCCTCGGCCAGGGCGCTGCCGGGCAGCAGGGCGACGCCTGCGGCCAGGGCCACGGCGAGTCCGGCTTTGTGCATCAAGGTCATGGTTTTTTCTCCCCTTTTGGCTGAAGGCCTTTCCGCCCGGTTTGCATGCTGTGTTGTATTCAGCTCTGTCGGCTCTGTTGACGGGTTCTGCGTGTTCGCTTTGCTGTTGCTATTAAACACGGCCCCCGCCGGGGCAGCAACCCGGCCGAGCGGCGTGGCGGGGGCAGTATGATGCAGGTCAAACAATGGTCGGATATCGCTCCGGCGCGGTGTTGGTCCGACTTTGGTGGTGGTACGGTTTGCCGCAGACGGTTTATCAGGACGGCCTTGAAACAGGCCATAAACAAAGCAGGACAGGGCCGAGCCGGAACGTGGAGCAACAGCGTTGATGACACCACGTTGAAGGCACAACGCCGGCGGTATCCAACACCATCATTTTATATCCAGGCGTGGCACCAGGCCGGATTCAGCGCCGTGACTCAGCGCCGCTACCGGGACGCGCCCGGCTTTCCGGCGGCAGCTGTGGATGAGGAGAACACCATGTGGAAGCTCAAGCGTCGTGATTTCCTGAAAGGGCTGGGGGTCACCGGTACCGGGGCCATGCTCAGCGGCAACGTCTGGGCGCTCAACCGCCTGGAGCCGATTGGCGATACCCTGGCAAGCGAATACCCGTACCGCGGGTGGGAAGATCTCTACCGCAACGAATGGACCTGGGACAGCGTCGGCCACGCCGCCCACTGCATCAACTGCATGGGCAATTGCGCGTGGAACGTCTACGTCAAGGACGGCATCGTTATCCGCGAGGAGCAGATCGCCAAGTACCCTCAGGTCAACCCCAACGTGCCCGATGCCAACCCCCGGGGCTGCCAGAAGGGCGCGATTCATTCCACCGCGATGTACGAGGCCGATCGCTTGCGTCATCCGCTCAAGCGCGCCGGCGAGCGCGGCGAGGGCAAGTGGCAGCGGATTTCCTGGGATCAGGCGACCGAGGAAGTTGCCGACAAGATCCTCGATATCTTTGAAAAGTACGGCCCCGGCAAGCTCAAGACCCACCAGGGCTCGGGCAATCAGTCCATGGTCCGCCAGTCCGGCCCGGCACGCTTTGCGGCGCTGGTGGGCGGCATCCAGCTCGACGGCTTTACCGTGGTCGGCGACCTGCTGACCGGCGCCCACCTGGCGTACGGCAGCCCGCTGGAAAGCTTTACCTCGGACGCCTGGTTCGATGCCGACTACATCATGCTGGGCATGATCAACCCCAACGCCACGCGCATTCCCGATGCCCACTACATCTGGGAGGCCAAGTACAACGGCGCGCGGATTACCAGCAGCGCACCGGACTACAACCCCAGCTCGATTCATACCGATCTGTGGATGCCCATCAAGCAGGGCACCGACCCCTTCCTGGCGATGTCGCTGGTCAACGTCATCATCGACGAAGAGCTCTTCAAGCCGGCGTTCATGAAAGAGCAGACCGACCTGCCGATGCTGGTGCGCCTGGACAACGGCAAGCTGCTGCGCGAAGAAGACCTGGTCGAGGGCGGCTCCGACGAGGTTTTCTACCACTGGGACCTCAACAGCGGCCAGGGCGTGAAGGCCAGCGGCTCCATGGGCGACGACGACAAGACGCTCAAGCTCGGCGACGTGGACCCGGCCATCGAGGGCGAGTACGAGTTTGACGGCATCACCGTGACGCCGGTGTTCGAGAAGGTGAAGCGCGAAGCGGCCAAGTACACCCCGGAAGAGACCCACTCGACCACCAATATCCACCCGGATATCGTGCGCCAGGAAGCGCGCCACATTGCCGCCGCCAACAAGGCCATCATCATGCTGGGCTATGTCACGTCCAGCTACTCCAACTGCCTGTATACCTGCTGGGGCTACGCGCTGACGCTGGCGCTGACCGGCCACGGCGGGCGCACCGGCGGGCTGGATACCTCCTGGGTGGCGTGGAACCACCCGCGCTGGACCGAGCTTTCCGGCTACGGCGGCGAGAAATCCGCACGGCTGGAGCCCGGCGGCCTCGGTGAGTTTCTGCGCGGCGGCATGATGGAAGGCGCGCGCCAGCACTTCGACAACGCCAAGCTCAAGGAGCGCGTGGGCTTCGATCTCGACGAGATGGAAGAGATGGTCAACGAGTCCATCGACAAGGAATGGATGCCCTACTACGGCGAAATCAAGGGCATGATTTCGATCGCCGACAACACCTTCCGGCGCAACAAGATGTCGGAAACGTACCGCGACGAACACCTGCGCCAGGCCAGCGAGCTCTACGTCAACATCAACGTGCGCATGGACTCCACCGCCGAATGGGCCGACTATATTCTGCCGGCGGCGAGCCACTACGAGGCCTGGGACATTCGCACCCAGGGCTATCATCGCTTCGCCAATATCTTTACCCGCTCGGTGGACCCGGTGGGCGAGTCCAAGCCCGACTGGGACATCATGGCGCTGCTCACGCAAAAGATTCAGGAGCGCGCTATCGCCCGGGATATCGGCGCCATCGAGGACGGCGATGTTACCCGCGACATGCACACCATCCACGATGACTTTACCCGCAACGGTGAGCTGAAAACCGACCACGACGTGCTCAAGCATATCGTCGAGGATTCGCCGGAATTCGGCGGCGTCAGCCTGGAAGAGGCGGCCGAGCGCGGCTTTATCGTGATGAACGAGCACGCCGGCGCCAATCAGCCGCTCAAGCCCGACGAGCCCTACAACCCCTTTACCGCGCAAACCGAGGGCAAAAAGCCCTACGATACCCTGACCGGGCGCATTACCTTTTACTGCGATCACCCCTGGTTCGAGAAGCTGGATTCCACCGTGCCCACCGCGCGTAACTACGCCGGGCCGGAGGCCTCCAACTACCCGCTGCACTTCTACTCGCCGCACGCGCGCTGGGGGATTCACTCCAACTGGCGCAGCAACAAGTACCTGCTGCGCCTGCAACGCGGCGAGCCCAATATCTACATCAACCCGCAGCTGGCCGATGAGCGCGGCATCAAGGACGGTGACCGGGTGCGGATGTTCAACGGCGTGGGCGAGTTCTTTGCCCAGGCGAAGTTCTACCCCAGCATCCCGGTGGACTCGATCATGATGGAGCACGGCTGGGAGCCGCATCAGTACATCCAGCGCAAGAACATGAATATGTCCAACGCGATTTTCCTGCAGCCGCTGGAGCTGGTGGGCAACTGGGGGCATCTGAAGTTCATCTACGCGATGTGGAATGCCAACCAGCATATTCACGAAAGCTGCTACGACATCGAGCTGGCCAGGGCCGAAGACATCGCCGAGCCGGGCACCGTTTAAGAGGAGATTTGCATGGCTGTTAAACGCCAACTCAGCATGGTGCTGGATTTGAACAAGTGCATCGGCTGTCAGACCTGTACGGCGGCCTGCAAGCTGATGTGGACCAACCGTAACGGCCGCGAGTACATGTACTGGAACAACGTGGAGACCCAGCCGGGGCTGGGCTACCCGCGCGACTACCAGAACATGGGCGGCGGCTTCGACGAGGAGGGCGCGCTGCGCCTGAGCCGCCAGCCCAGCCAGGAGGACTACGGCATCCCCTGGGAGTACAACTACTCCGAGGCGCTGATGACCGGCACCGACCCCTGGCTGCGGCCCAACGTCAAGCCGACCTGGGGCGCCAACTGGGACGAGGACGAAGGCGAAGGCGACTACCCCAACAGCTACTACTTCTACCTGCCGCGGCTGTGTAACCACTGCGCCAACCCCGGCTGCCTGGCGGCGTGCTCGCGCAACGCGATCTACAAGCGCCAGGAAGACGGCATCGTGCTGGTGGACCAGGAGCGCTGCCGGGGGTATCGCTACTGCGTCAACGCCTGCCCGTACAAGAAGGTGTACTTCAACGAGCAGATTTCCAAATCCGAGAAGTGCATTTTCTGCTACCCGCGCATCGAGAAGGGCCTGCCCACCGCCTGCGCCCAGCAGTGCGTCGGGCGGATCCGCTGGATCGGCTATCGCGACGACGAGGACGGCCCCATCCACAAGCTGGTGGACAAGCATCAGGTCGCGCTGCCGCTGCACCCGGAATGGGGCACCGAGCCCAACGTATTTTATATTCCGCCGATGTCGCCGCCCAAATTCGGTGAAAACGGCGAGCAGCTCGACGAGTCGCGTATTCCGCTCGACTATCTGGAAAGCCTGTTCGGCCCGCGCGTGGGCGAGGTGCTGGATACCCTGGCAGCGGAGCGTCAGGCCAAGGCCGACGGCCAGGACAGCGAGCTGATGGATACGCTGATCGGCTTCAAGCACGCCGAAATGTTCAAGCTGAGCTGAGGCCGGGAGACCCTTGATGAGCGCTTTGACTCAATCACCCGGCGCGCCGGCGCAGGAGGATAGCCTGACGGCGGTGGAATCGTTCTACCGCCTGGCGGCGGTGCTGCTGGGCTACCCGCTGGCCGAGACCCAGCAGGCGCTGGAGGATGGCCGCCTGCAGCAGGCGCTGGACGAAGCCTGGCGGGCGCAGACCGGCGACCGCTGGCCGGCGCAGTCGCCCTGCGCCGACCTCGACGCCCTTGAGGTCGGCTACATGGCGACTTTCGTCCACGGCCGGCGCGGCCAGCCGCGGGTGCCGCTGGTCGGCAGCGCCTATGATTCGCTGCTGGCCGGCGAAACCCCGGGCAGCTACATGCTCAACGTCCGGGCGTTTTACCGCCACTTTGACCTGCAAACGGCCCGGGGCGACGAAGGCCACACCGAAGAGCCCGACCACCTGGTCACCATGCTCGAATTCTGCGCGCTGCTGTGTCATCTCGAAGCCCGGGCGCTGGGCGCCGGCCAGGACGCCTCGGCGTACCGTCGCGCCCGACGCGACTTTATTACCCGCTATCTGTCCCCGCTGCTGCATGCGGTCAAGGCCGCGTATGTCAGGGCCTCCGGTCACGGGCTGGATGCCACCCTGGCGCAGCTGATTGACACGCTGCCCGCCTGGGCCGACCGCCGGCGTGAGGCGCTGGAAGAGCAGGTCGGCCCCTGCCCGGCCCCCGGTGCCATTCCGGCCAGCCAGGCCATGTGGGACTGAGCCGCGCGCTGTCCGTGCCACCGACCGTTGAGGATACCTGCCATGAAGCTGCCCCTGAAAAATCGTTCCCTGAAGCAGTCCGCAAGCCCGTCTACAAAATCGTCCAAAGGGACGTCCACAAAACGACATCATCATCCGCTTCGCCCGGCGGCGCTGGCCGGCCTGGCGCTGGTTGTTGCCGCCGGCGGCGCCGCTGATGCGGACCAGGACGCGGGCAACCCCAACGTCACGGCCGTGGAGCCCGGCGACACCGTGGCGGTCACTCGGATGCCGGACAATATCTACCTGCGCAGCCAGAACGATCCCGACGATCTGATCTGGGATCGGGTGCCGACGTATCGCACGACGCTGCTGCCCGCGCCGCCCGTGCATCGCTCGGTCAAGCTGCGCTTTGCCGACGAAATCGAGGCCGGCAAGCCGCTGTATTTTCAGGTCGCGCGCACCGATGAGCGTTTTTATATTCGCCTGCGGTGGAAGGACGCCAGCGAGGATCGCGCCACCACGGTGGACGACTTCCGCGATGGCGTGGCGGTGCAGTACGCGATCAACGGCGTCGATACCTCGTACATGATGGGCTCGGGGCCGGATAACCCGGTAAATATCTGGTACTGGCGCTCTGACCGCGAGGCCGTCGAAAACCTGGCCGCCGGCGGCTACGGCAGCACTACACGGTTGCCCGAGCAGAACATCGCCGGCGACAGCGCCTACGTGCCCGACGAGTACAGCGATGACGGCGAGTGGCATGTGGTCATGTCGCGCCCCATCGAAGCCGGCGACAGCGAGCACGCGGCGAACCTGGAGCGCAACCCGGTACCCATGGGCTTCGCCCTGTGGCAGGGTAACGACAATCAGCGCGACGGCGACAAGCGCGTGACCCACACCTGGATCCGGCTGGACGCCGCCGGCAGCGATGGTGAAACAGCAGCAGACGGTTAACGAGGTACCTCAATGTCGGTTTCGCACTATACACCCGGTGCATCCGCCACCCCTGGCGCATCCGCCGAGACGGCCAACGCCGAGCGCGACCCGCTGGCGCTGGCGTCGGCCGACTGCGGCCGGGGCCATTCCTGCCAGTTCTGCCCCGATGAGCCGACCTGCACCCTCGACAAGCCCCAGCACGAAAAGCACCTGCTGGAGTCGCGCTTGAGCGGTATCGGCCAGATACTGCTGGTCATGGCCAACAAGGGCGGCGTGGGCAAGAGCACGGTATCGGCCAACGTCGCCGCGGGGCTGGCGGCTCGCGGCTATCGCGTCGGCGTTGCCGATGCCGATATTCACGGGCCCAACCAGAGCCGCTTTTTCGGCTTCGCCGGCGAGCGTATCCGCCTGGGGCAGGCCGGGCTTTCCCCCCGGGCGTTTAACGCCGAGGGCATCGAGCATCCGATCCGGGTCGGCTCGCTGGCGTTCATGATGGAAACCGACGATACGCCCATCGTTTGGCGCGATCCCTACAAGCACGACTTCATGCACCACCTGATCGGTTCCTTCGACTGGGGGCCGCTGGATTTTCTCGTCGTGGATATGCCGCCGGGCACCGGCAACGAGCTGATTACCCTGGCCGATATGCTCGAAGGTCAGGAAGCGGCGGCGCTGCTGGCGACCACGCCCCAGGAGATGGCGCTGATGGACAGCCTCAAGGCGGTGCGCTTCTGCCGGGAACGCGGTATGCCGCTGCTGGGCGCGGTGGAAAATATGTCCGGGGTGGTCTGCCCCCACTGCCAGGGCGAGTTTCATCTCTTCCCCCGGGAGCATCTGGCCACGGCGCTGGCGGAACACGAGGTTGCATCGCTGGCGCAGATTCCGCTGTCGCCGGCGCTGGCCAGCGGTTCCGACAGCGGCCGGCCCATCACGGTCGACGCCCCGGACGGCACCGAGGCCCGGGCCTTTGCCCCGGTGGTCGATGCCTGCGTCGAGCACGCCCGGGCGCTTTTCGCCGACGCCGCCGTGGCCTCGCTGGATACCCTGGAAGAGGGCGCCGGCAGCGAGTTCGACGCTGCCCTGGCCGACCTGCCTGCGGAGCAGCAGGAAGAGCTGCGCGGCCAGCTGGCCGACTTGCTGCGCCAGAGCTGAACCCCCGCCGCCGCTGCGCCCGGCGGCCCGCCTTTTTTCGATTCGTCTCGTTACGTCAGGATACCTTGATGACCCAGACCGCCAATCCGGACCGCCGCCGCTTTTTCCGTCAGCTGCTCGACGGCGCCAACCCCAACGCCCCGCAGCGCGCCGCCTGGCATCGCGTGCCCGAAGTGGGCGCCGGCGACGGCGATGTGCTCTGGTCCGGCTGGGCCGGCGACGGTGAGGTGTTCGTGGTCGGCGATGAAGCCATGGTGCTGCACTTTGACGGCCACGCCGATGACCAGGACCGGCTGTGGAAGCCGCTGGACACCCCCGGTAACCTGCCGCTTCACGGCATCTGGGGGCCTTCCCGGGATCATTTGTTTGCCGTGGGCTGGATGGGCTGCCTGCTGCACTTTGACGGCACCCGCTGGCAAAAGCTGCGTGGCGGCGTCATCGACGACGAGGACCAGCGCTTTACCGCCTGCGAGGAAAACACCCCGCTGTTTGCCATCGACGGCAACGCCGACGGCCACGCCTGGGCGGTAGGCGATGAAGGCATGATCCTGCACTACGACGGCCAGGCCTGGCAGCGGGAAGACAGCCCCACCCGCATCAACCTGCGCGCCGTGGGCTGCACGCCCGGCGGCCGCGTTTTTGCCGCCGGCGGCGAAGGCACTGTAATACGGCGCGACCTCGACGGCAGCTGGGAGGCGCTGGACTGCCCGCTGGGCGCCGGTTTTCAGGCCATGCTGGTGGTCGATGACGATACCCTGCTGCTCGGCGGTGGGCGCTATTTCGTCGATCAGGGCGGGTTTCGCGGCGAGCTGGTGAGCTACGCCAACGGCCGCTTTGAGGCCATCGACGTCGACACTCCCATGCCGCGGCTGCGCTCGCTGCGGCCGTACAAGGACGGTGTGCTGATCGTCGGCGACCGCGGCTATCTATTCTATTTGCGCGACTTTCTCGCCCAGGCGAGCCCCGGCGGAGCCCGCGCCGAGAAGCAACAGCCGCGCCTTTACCAGCTGGAAAGCAACTGCCATCATGACCTGATGGATATCGTGCCGCTCACTACCGGCGAGGCGCTGGTAGTCGGCGATTTCGGCACCATCATGACCGCCGCGCCGGACTTTATCGATGCCCTGGCGCCGGTGGCGGGCGGCGAAGCCGAGACGCCCTGCTGGGAGGCGATGGACTCGCCCACCGACCGCCAGCTGTGGAATCTCTGGGAAACCCCGCAGGGCGTGTGCTACGCCTGCGGCGAGGCCGGCACGGTGATGCGCCTGGCCGCCGACGGCGACCGCTGGGAGCGGCTCCCCGCGCCCACCGAGCTCAACCTGCACTGCGTGCTGGATGCCGGGGAAGGCGGGCTCTACGCCGCCGGTCAGTTCGGGCAGATTTTCCGCTTCGACGGCCACGAATGGCAGCTGCACTTTGACCTGCACCTGGATGTCACCATTCTTTCGATGTGGGGCACCCGCCCGGATTCGATTTTCGCCGTGGGCGACGAGGGGCTGATTCTCCACTTCGACGGTCTGGGCTGGAAGCGGCTGCCCAGTGGCACCTCGTCGGCGCTTTATCACCTCTGGGGCATGGACGACGAGCACCTGCTCGCCGTGGGCGACTTTGGCCTGGTGCTGCGCTATAACGGCCGCGAGTGGACCGATTTTGCCGCCGGCACTGAAAACTTCCTTTACGGCGTCTGGGGCGATGCGCTGGACAATATCTACACCGTGGGGCTTTCCGGGACCCTGGCGCACTTCAGCGGGCAGCGCTGGCAGCTGATGCCCATCCGCGTGCGCGATGATCTGCTGTCGATCTCCGGCTCTGCGGCCGCCGGCGTCTACGCCGTGGGCACCCACGGCTGCGCGGTACGGCGGGACGGCGATGAGTGGCGCAGCGATCCCACCGGTACCGACCTGGGCCTGCGTTCGGTACTCGCCACCCGGGGCGGGGTGGTCTACGCCGTGGGCGATCAGGGCACGATTCTCCGCCGGCCCTGATTTTGCTGGCCCCGATTCCACGCTGGCCCTGAGCCTGCGCCGGCCCGGCGACCCGGGCCGCTTTTACGGGGGCCGGGCGTAGCTTTATATTTTAGTGTGCTGATATAATACAGCGACACCCACGCCTGCCCCGGAGCTCCCACCATGCCTTCGTTCAGGAAAATGAGCCTGTTTATCGTCTCGGCGGCGATTATCGGCCTGCTGCTGGTCTTTGTCGGCGTTCAGGGAGAAGCCGCTGCCCGGCTGTTCTCCCGGGTGCAGGAGGTCATGGCGAGCTCCACCGGCTGGATGCTGATTTTCATCATGAACGCGGTGCTGCTGTTCGCGCTCTACCTGTTGTTCACGCCGCTGGCGCGTATTCGCCTGGGCGGGCCCAATGCCCGCCCCGAGTTCAGCCGGCTGGACTGGTTCGGCATGCTGTTTGCCGCCGGTATGGGTATCGGGCTGCTGTTCTACAGCGTTTCCGAGCCGCTGCAGCACTACGCCAGCTATGCGGACTACAACGGCGAGGGCGCGCGCGCCGCCCAGGTGTCCATGGAGATGACGTTTTTGCACTGGGGGCTGCATCCTTGGGGCATTTACGCGCTGGTGGGGCTGACGCTGGCCTTTTTCCATTACAACGCCGGCCATAAGCTCAGCTTCGAGGCGCCGCTGCGCGAACTGCTGCCCGCCGCCTGGGCGCGGCGGGTCGGCTGGGTGGCCAACCTTGCGGCGGTGATCGGCACCCTGTTCGGTATCACCACGTCGTTGGGGCTGGGCGCCAGCCAGGCGAGCGCTGGCATTGCCGAGCTGACCCGGCTGCAAAGCGACGACTGGCTGAATCTGGCGGTTATCGGCGTGGTGTGCAGCATGGCGCTGATCAGCGTACTCAGCGGCCTGGGCAACGGGGTGCGCCTGCTCAGCAAGCTGAATCTGATGGTCGCGGCGGGCCTGATGCTGTTTGTGCTCTTTGCCGGCGAGCCGCTGCTGGTGTTCAAGGCGCTGGGTGAGCACCTGGGCACCTACATCAACGACCTGCCCAAACTCTCGACCTGGAACGAGACCTACACCGGCACCCACTGGCAGTCGCAGTGGACGATTTTTTACTGGAGCTGGTGGATTTCCTGGTCGCCGTTTGTGGGCATGTTCATCGCCCAGGTGTCCCGAGGCCGAACCATCCGCGAGTATCTGCTGGGCGTGCTCTTTGTGCCCACGCTGTTCAACTTTCTGTGGATGACGGTGTTCGGCAGCAACGCGTTGTTTCTGGAGCTGTTCGAGAATGCGGGGTTTGCCGAGATGGTAAGCGCTGCGCCGGATGAAAGCATCTATCGGCTGCTGGACTATCTGCCGCTCAGTTCCCTGACCACCGGCGTCGCGGTGCTGGTGGTGCTGGTGTTCTTCGTCACCTCGGCGGACTCGGGCGCGCTGGTGGTCTCGACGCTGACGTCAAACGGCAATGCCCCCAGCTGGCGGCAGCGGTTTTTCTGGGTCGCGGCCGTGGGGTTGGTGACGGCGTTCCTGCTGCGTGCCGGCGGGCTCGATGCGTTGCAGTCGGCGGCG
This sequence comes from Vreelandella jeotgali Hwa, assembly GCF_000334215.1. GTDB lineage: Bacteria > Pseudomonadota > Gammaproteobacteria > Pseudomonadales > Halomonadaceae > Vreelandella > Vreelandella jeotgali. The sequence continues at coordinate 107,539 of NZ_AMQY01000010.1, forward strand.
ATTGCCAGCGGGTTGCCGTTCGGGCTCCTGCTGCTGACGTTTATTCCCGCCTTATCCATCGCCCTGCGCCGGCCCCATGCGCTTGCGGAGACGTCGCCGGAGTCTTCTTCCGGCAGCTAACCCGTGCCCACAGTTTGCCCCCGGCCGTTAACCCGCGCCACAGCCCGAGAGCCCCGGGGTCGCGATAGACCCCGCTATAAAGCTCGCTACAGCGACGCCGCCGAGCGCGCCGCCTGGTCGTAAAGGCCGGAAATGGCGCGCAGGCTGGCGGCAATGTGGTGCAGCTCCTGACGTTCCACACCCAGGGTGGACAGCGAATCGACCAGGCAGGCTTCGCGGATTTCCGCATACTGCTGGCACGCCGCCTGCCCCTCATCGGTGGTGTGAAAGAACGTCTCCTTCCCGCGCTTGTTGCCCGTAACCAGCCCCAGCTTGCCGAGTTTTTTCAGCGCGTAGCTGACGGTGTGCGTGTCTTCCACGTTGAGCACCAGGCAAATATCCGCCTGGCGCTTGGCGCGCCGCCGGTGGTTGATGCTGTGCAGCACCAGCACATCCAGCGACCCCAGCTCGGGCAGCCCGGTGGCGGCCATGCAGCGCGACATCCAGCGCTGAAAGGCGTGGCTGGCGATGATCAGACCGAACTCGAATTCGGAGAGCTCCTCGCTGCTCCGGGAAAGGTGCTCGGACGATACAATGGGCCCGCGCAGCGGCGTGGCGGCGGGGGTGTTGTGGCTCATTAACGGTTCCCCATGGCGGTGGGCAGATAGGTGACGATGTCCGGGAACAGCGCGATGAGAACGACGCCCAGCATCATCAGAAAGAAGAAAGGCAGCGCGGCGCGGGCAATGCTCAGAATGTTGCGCCCGGTAATGCCCTGAAGCACAAAGAGGTTAAAGCCGATGGGCGGCGTGATCTGCGACATTTCCACCACGATGACCAGATAAATACCGAACCAGATCAGGTCGATGCCCGCCGTCTCGACCATGGGCAGCAGGATCGAGGTGGTCAGCACCACCACCGAAATGCCGTCAAGAAAGCAGCCCAGCAGGATGAACAGCAGCGTCAGCGCGGCCAGCAGCAGCGCCGGCGATAGCCCCAGGGTGCCGATCCATGCCGCCAGGTCGCTGGGCAGGCCGGTAAAGCCCATGGCAGCGGTCAGAAAGGACGCCCCGGCGAGGATAAACGCAATCATGCAGGAGGTACGCACGGCCCCCATCAGGGCGTCGTGGAAGACGTGGCGATTCATGCTGCCCTGCACCCGCGCCAGCACCAGCGACAGGACCACGCCCACGGCCGCGGCTTCGGTGGGCGAAGCCAGGCCGGCGTAGATCGAGCCGATAACCCCGGCGATCAGCGCAAGCATGGGCACCAGCCGCCGCGATCGGCGCAGGCGCTCGCGCCAGGCCACCGAAGGCTCGGCGGCGGGAATCCTACCGGGGTGGCGCCAGGCCCAGAGCATCAAATAGGCGGCAAAGAGGCTGACCAGCAGCAGACCCGGCAGGATGCCGGCGATAAACAGCCGAGCGATGGACTGGTCGGTAGCCACGCCGTAAACGATCAGGATGATCGAGGGCGGAATCAGCAGCCCCAGGGTAGCCGAACCCGCCAGGGTGCCGATGACCAGCTGCTCGTCATAGCCGCGCCGGGTGAGCTCGGGAATCGTCATCTTGCCCATGGTGGCGCAGGTCGCCGCCGACGAGCCCGAGACGGCGGCAAAGAGCCCGCAGCCGATCACGTTGGTATGCAGCAGGCGGCCGGGAATGCGCTGCATCCAGGGCGAGAGGCCGGTAAACATATCGTTGGCCAGCCGCGAGCGGAACAGGATTTCGCCCATCCAGATAAACATCGGCAGCGCGGTCAGCTCCCAGCTGTAGCTGGCGCCCCAGAGATCGGAAGCCATGACGTCCCCGGTGGGCACCGGGGTGAACTGGCTCAGCGCCACCCAGCCCAGGCCCAGCAGGGAAAAAGCGACCCAGACGCCGCTTCCCAGCAGGATCAGCAGCGTGACGAACAGGGTCAGGGTGAGTATCAGCATCTTGGCCTCGTCAGTTCGGGTCGGTATCGCCGGGGGTGAAGCTATCCGGCCGGCGAACGGCCACGACCAGGGTTTGCCACCAGGCTTCTCCCAGCGCCAGGCAGAATAGAATCAGGCCGCCCAGCATGGCCGACTGCGGCAGCCACAGCGGGATGCTCAACAGCCCGTAGGAGGTTTCGCCGTAGGCGATGCTGTCCGTCAGCAGCCGATAAACGTAGTACGTCAGGTACAGGCAGAGCGCCAGCGCGATGCTCAGGCAGACGGTTTCAGCCCATACCCGGTACCGCGATGGCAGCTGGCCGATCAGAAGCGTCACACGGATATGGGCGTGATGGATGAAGGTATACGCCAGGCCGAAAAAGGTGGCGCCGACCAGCAGAAAGCCGCAGATTTCGGCCAGACCGGGAATGGTCAGGCCGATACGTTCGGCACCCAGGGCCGTCAGCAGAATATCGCTGATACGGCCGAGGATCTGCAGGCTGATCAGGGTGCAGATCAGCACCAGGCAGGTGGCCGAGAGGTAGCCACCCAGGTGGTAGAGCGAACGGAGTCGATACTTCATGCTCGTGGATTCCGGGGTGGCTGGAAGGTGGCGTCGCCGCAGGCGACGGGCCGTGCGGCGGCCGGATGACCGCCGCTATGTCTGGCCGGTTGTCAGTCCTGCTGATTGTCGCGGTAGGCATCCAGGATTTTCTGCCCCTGGTCGCCGGCGCGCTCGACCCATTCCTCGGTCATGGTGTCGCCGATTTCCTGCAGCTTGTCCGCCAGCTCGGGGGTGGGCGTGGTGACGTTGATGCCGTTGTCTTTCAGCGCTTTCAGCGCTTCCCGGGTTTCGTCACGGCTCATGTCCCAGCCGCGCTGCTCGGCCTGGTCGGCGGCGTCAAGAACGGCCTGCCGGGTGTCCTCATCCAGCCGTGAAAACGCCTTGTCGCTGACGATGATCATGTTTTTCGGCAGCCACAGCTGGGCGTGGTTGAACTCGCTGAGGTAGTCCCAGGCCTTGGTGTCCACGCCGGTGGCCGGCGAGGTGATCATGGCGCCCACGCGCCCGGTGCTGAAGGCGGTGGGAATATCCGGCACCTCGACCTGGGTGGGGACCGCGCCGGCCAGCTGCGCCAGCCGTTCGCTGGCATTGTTGTAGGCCCGCATGCTGAGGTTTTCCAGGTCATCGGGGCCGGTCAGCTCTTCCTGGGTGTAGATGCCCTGGGGCGGCCAGGGCACGGCGAACAGCAAGCGCAGGTCCTGCTTGGCCAGCTCCTGCGAGATCGTGTCCCGGGAGGCTTCCCAGAGCGCGCGGGCATCGTCGTAGCCCGACGCCAGGTAGGGCACCGAGTCCACTTCAAAAATCGGGTTTTCGTTCGCCAGCCGCGACATGATCACCTCGCCGATGGGCACGATGCCGCGACGCACGGAGTTCTTGATTTCCGCATGGCTGATCAGCGAGCCGTTGGAATGCACGTTGATGTCCAGCTCGCCATCGGTGGCATCGCGCACCTCGTCGGTGAATTCGCGGATATTCTCGGTGTGAAAGGTACGGTCGCCGTAGGGCGTGGGCATGTCCCACTCCGTCGCCGCCTGGGCGCTCAGGCTCAGGGTTGCCAGGCTAACGCCCAGCGCGATGGTCGAGGTCATCCGCGAACGTCCGCGAGACAGGCGCCTGCCCGATAGACGCCGGAGCAGCAGGCTATGGGGCAGCAAGTTGTTCAGGGGCATGATCATGGGTTCTCCTTGAAGGGCACGGGGTTGGGCGTGCGTTCTTGTTGTATGACATTGGCTCCACGGGAAGACTAGGCAGCCATGCTGGTTAACGTCAACGATCTCAGGACTGAATTTTTATTCTGTAGTGATAAAGTGTTGGTAATTTATTGGCAAAATGCTTTCAATAAAATGTCTTCCAAAAACCGTCTGTAAAAAAGCACCTTCAGGAGGCCCGGATGCCCACAGAAGAACGGCCGCCCACGAAAGACCTGCGCCTCAACGCCGACATGGGGGAAAGTTTCGGCCCCTGGACGATGGGCTGCGACGCCGACTTGATGCCGTATGTTGATCTGGCCAACGTCGCCTGCGGCTTTCACGCCTCGGACCCCGACACCATGCGCCACACGGTGCGCCTGGCGCGCGAGCACGGTGTGGTTGTCGGGGCGCATCCGGCGTACCCCGACCTGGTTGGATTCGGCCGGCGGGCCATGGCCTGCACGCCAACCGAAATTGAAAACATGGTGCTGTATCAGTTGGGCGCGCTGGAGGCGCTGTGCCGCGCCGAGGGCATGTCGCCGGGCTACGTTAAGCCCCACGGCGCGCTGTATAACGCCATGAGCCACGATGACGCGATACTCGCTGCGGTTATGCGGGCGCTGTCGCGCCATGGTGCGGCGTTGTCGCTGGTGGTCATGGCAACGCGGGATACCTCGGGCGTGCGCTCGCTGGCTCGGGAGTACGGCGTCGCCGTGTGGCTCGAGGCGTTCGCCGACCGCGGCTACGATGGCAACGGGCGGCTGCTGCCGCGCCGCTGGGCGAATGCGGTGCATCACGACGCCGCGACGATTCTGGATCAGGCGCGGCGTATTGCCCGCAACGAGCCCCTGACCGCCAGCGACGGCAGCGAGCTGGTGCTGGACGCGGATACGCTCTGTGTCCACGGCGACAATCCCGAGTCGATTGCGGCCATCCGCGATATTCGCCATCAGCTGTTTCCCCGGGAGGCGTCATGAGGCCGACAGCACTGCCGCGTCTGGAATCCGCCGGGCAGGACGGCTGGCTGATACGGCTGTTTGACGCCATCGACGAAGCCAACATGGCCTGGCTGCTGGCGCTGATGCGCGACTGCGAAACGGCGCTGGGCGATAGCCTGGTCGACATGGTGCCGTCCTATACCACCCTGCTGGTGGTTTTTGATCCCGAACGGATAGCGCCGGCGGACGTACGCCATCAGCTGTGGCAGGTGCTGGCAGCGCTCAGGCCCGACCATCAACAGGCAGACGCGCCGGTGCGCGAGCTGCCGACCTGGTACGACCCCGGCGTTGGCCCGGAGCTCGATGCGCTGGCCGAGCAGGCCGGCATGACCCGGGACGAGGTGGTGGAATGCCATGCCGGCACGACCTACCAGGTGTATGCGCTGGGGTTTGCGCCCGGCTTTGCGTTCATGGGCAGCGTGGATGAGCGCCTGGTGATGCCCCGCTTGAGCACCCCGCGCAAGCGCGTGCCGGCCGGCAGCGTCGGCGTGGCCGGGCAGCAGACGGCGGCGTATCCCGTGGCATCGCCAGGGGGCTGGAACCTGATCGGCCGCACCGCCGCTGTGCTGTTTGATCGTCGGCGCGAGGGTTTCAGTCTCTTGCAGGTGGGCGACCGGGTGCGCTTTGTGCCGGTCACGCAAACCCGATTCGAGCGTTCGGGCGGCGATATAACGCCCGTCAGGGAGGCGTGATGAGCGATAACAAGCCCGGGCTGCGAGTGCTGCGCGCCGGCCCGCTGGCAATGCTGCAGGATGCCGGGCGCTTTGGCGTGCGTCGGCTCGGCGTGACCCAGGGCGGCCCGGCGGATCTGCATGCCTGGGCCTGGGCCAACCGCCTGGCGGGCAACGGCTGGGGCGCGGCCGCGCTGGAAGTTGCGCTGGGCGGGCTGACGCTTGAAGTGCTGTGCGACAGTCGCATTGCGGTCTGCGGCGCCGACCTTGACGCCACCCTGGATGACGCCCCGCTCCCGCTGTGGCGCGATCTGAGTGTAAAGCGCGGCCAGCTGCTGCGTTTTCAGCAGCCGGCCAGCGGCTTGCGCGCCTATCTGGCGGTTGCCGGCGGCTTTCAGGCCGAGCCGGTTCTGGGCAGCGTTGCCTGCGTGGTGCGCGAAGGCCTGGGCGGCCACGACGGTACCGGCCGCCCGCTGGCGGAAGGCGACGAGCTTTGCGTCCGCGCCGCCGCGCCTCGTCGCGCGACGGGGCACGAGGCGCCCGCCGGCACCCGGCCCGACTATTGCACCGCGCCGACGTTGAGCCTGATCCCCGGTGCCCAGGTGGCCGAATTTGACGGCGCCAGCCTTTACGCGGCCTTCAATCGTCCCTGGCAGGTTGATGAGCGTGCCGACCGCATGGGCGTGCGCTTGCGCGGCCCGGTATTGCGCTGCAACCTCACCCGGATGATCTCCGAAGGCCTGGGGCTCGGAGCGCTACAGGTGCCCACCGACGGCCAGCCGATTGCCTTGTTGAACGACCGCCAGACCATCGGCGGCTACCCGCGTCTCGGCGCTCTGACACCGCTGGCCTGTGCCCGCCTGGCGCAGTGTTCGCCGGGCACTCGCCTGCGCCTCAAGGCCGTATCGGCCGAGGCCGCTCTGGGCGACTATCGGCGTTTTCGTCGCGCGCTGCGTTGACCGCCTGGCCGTTCGGTCTGTTCGGCAGAGCTTTTATCCAGCAACAGGAATATAACGCAGGCGCCTATGTAAATATATTGCAAATAACAAAGATTCGCATTATTGTCTTGCCTTGCTGCTTATCCATCGTAATCACCAGCAAGGGATCGACATGTCACGGTTTTATCAACGGTATCCTTATCAACAGCACCCTTATCAGCGGCCTTTCTTCCGTCAACGGCCGGTAGCGCTCGGGAGTTCGCTGGCGCTGGCCGTGGCGGGGCTGGTGAGTCTGCCGGTACAGGCGCAGGAGGCCGAGGCGCTGGATGACGTCGTGGTCACCGCGACGGGCCACCAGCAGCAGATCAGGCAGGCGCCGGCGTCCATCAGCGTGATCGAGCGCGACACCCTGGAAGACAAGGCCTACCGCGATGTTACCGACGCGCTGAAAGACGTGCCCGGCGTGGTGGTCACCGGCGGCGGGTCGTCGCAGGACATCAGCCTGCGCGGCATGGGCGCCAAATACACGCTGATGCTGGTCGACGGCAAGCGTCAGGGCTCGCGCGAGACGCGCCCCGGCAGCGACGGCCCGGGCATCGAGCAGAGCTGGATGCCGCCGCTGTCGGCCATTGAGCGGGTGGAGGTAATCCGCGGGCCGATGTCGTCGCTGTACGGCTCCGATGCGCTGGGCGGGGTGGTCAATATCATCACCCGCAGCGTTGACCGCGAATGGGGCGGCAGCGTGACCGTCGACACCACGCTTCAGCAGGATGCCGACTCGGGCAACCGCCAGCAGAGCCGCTTTTACGTGGGCGGCCCGCTCAGTGACGACGTGCTGGGGCTGAAGGTTTACGGCCAGTACTCGCAGCGCGACGAAGACCATATCGTCAACGGCTACAACGACCAGCGCCTGGCCGACGCCACCGCCGAGCTGAGCTGGAACGCCACGGTCAACCACGACCTGACCCTGGAGGCCGGCTACAGCGAGCAGGAACGCACCAGCAACCCCGGCGAGTCCATCGCCGAGGAAGGGCGGGGCGGGCCCAATACGCGCTCGAAGGATGAGTATGACCGGCGCCACTATGCGCTGGGCCACGAGGGCAGCTGGGACTTTGGCACCTCGGAAAGCCATATCCAGCAGGAAAAGGTGCGCAACCCCAACGCGCGCGGCGGTATCGACTACGAAGACACGGTATTCAGCAGCCAGGCGGTACTGCCGCTGGGGCAGCACCTTTTTACGCTGGGCGGGGAGTACGAAAAGCAGAAGCTCACCAGCCAGGGCAATACCCTGGCGGACGGTGAAGGCAAGATCGACCGCTGGCAGTGGGCGCTGTTCGTGGAAGACGAATGGAGGCTCGCCGAGAGCTTCTCGCTCACCGGCGGGGCGCGGCTCAACAAGGATGAAAACTACGGCACCCACTGGTCGCCGCGCCTGTACGGGGTCTGGAACGCGGCGCCGCAGTGGACGGTGAAGGGCGGCGTTACCAGCGGCTATCGCGCGCCGGACCTGCGCTATACCGCGCCGGGCTGGGGCCAGGCGACCGGCGGGCCGGGAGGCAATGCGCTGCTCATCGGCAACCCCGATCTGGAGCCGGAGAAGAGCCTCAGTAACGAGCTGGGTGTGTTCTGGGACAATGACGGCGGCGTCCAGGCGGGGGTGACGCTTTTCCATAACCGCTTCAAGGACAAGATTGCCGAAGACCCGGTGTGTTACAGCGGTGACTATCGCGGTGACGATGTGACGCCGGAATGCCTGGTAGACGGCGATGACCACGAATACGCCTATATCGATACCCGCAAGAATATCGACAAGGCGGTGACCCGGGGTGTCGAGGCCTCGCTGACGCTGCCGCTGGGCCGGGATTATTCGCTGACCGGCAGCTATACCTACACCGACTCCGAGCAGAAAAGCGGCGACGATAAAGGCGAGCCGCTCAATAACCTGCCCGAACACATGGCCAACGCCACCCTGGACTGGAAGCCCGAAGGCCCGCTCTCGGGCTGGACCCGGGTCAACTTTCGCGGACGTTCCAGCGGCGCGCCGCAGTTCCACGGCAGCAGCGGCCGCGAGATTCCGTCGTATACCTTTGTCGACGTAGGCAGCGCCTACCAGCTGACGCCCGCGGCCAGGCTGTTCGGCGGGGTGTATAACGCCCTGGACAAGGACGTGAACTACGCCGATTTCGAAAAGGTGCTGGACGGACGCCGGTATAACTTCGGCATCACCGTCGAGTTTTAAGCATCGAGACGGCGGCCCGTCGGCAATGGCGGGCCGCACGTATTTTGCCCCGGCACGCTCCGGCAGGTAGAGTTTCCAGATGTAACTCAGATACCCCAAGGAGCCCGAATGACGTTTTCCCCTTCCTTTACCCCGCCGGCGTTGAGCGTTGCCGTATTCACCGGGGCGCTCGCGTTCAGCACGGTTGCCGTGGCCGATGAGCCCGCCGACGTCCGCTTTGCCGTGCCGTCCTGGCCCGGCGTTACCGTCAAGAGCGAGCTGGCCGGCCAGCTGCTGGAAGCGCTGGGCTATCAGCCGGCGCAGCAGGAGCTGGGGTCGACGATTGCCTATGAAGCGCTGAATCAGGATGACGTGGATGCCTACCTGGCGGCCTGGCTGCCGGGTCAGAGCGAATCGTACGACGCCGCCATGCAGGACGGGGTCATCGACGACCTGGGCAATAACGTCGACGGCGCCCGCCTGGGCTTTGCCGTGCCGACCTATGTCTACGATGCCGGCGTTACCTCGGCGGAAGACCTCAAGGACCCTGATGTGCGGGCGCAGTTCGGCAACACCGTCTATTCCATCGAGGTGGGGTCGGGCATCAGCGAAATTCTCAAGCGCGGGGTGGCGGATAACGTCTACAACCTGGCCGAGTGGGACATCTCGGAAACCTCGACGCCCGGCATGCTCAGCACGGTCAAGTCCGCGATTCAGCGTGAAGACTGGGTGGTTTTCGGCGCCTGGACGCCGCACTGGATGAACATCGCCTACGACGTGCGCTACCTCGACGATCCCAACGACCTCTGGGGCGAAGAAGGCGGCCGCAGCAACGTGCGCACCCTGGTCGGCCAGCGCTTCGCCGGGCGCCAGCCCAACGCAACCCGGCTGCTGGACCAGCTCAACTTCAGCGCGGACGACCAGAGCTCGATGATTTACGGCTACAGCTTTGACGACCAGCCCGCCGCCGACGTGGCCCGCGCCTGGCTGCAGGACCATCCCGAGGCAGTGAAGTCGTTTATGGATGGCGTCACGACCCGTAGCGGTGACCAAAACGCCTGGCCTGTGGTTCAGAGCGCGTTGAATATCCCCGCCCCGTAACCCTGCAGCACCCGACACTCCGTAACGAACGCGGCGGCCCTGGCGGGTGGCCGCGTTTTTTGTTTGTGGCCACCGTGGCGTTCACCGGGGTCATCCGGCCGTGCGGAAACCCGGCGGCCATCTGCCGTGGGGATGACTTGTGACAAAACCCGGGCAATCAGGCAAGATACCCTGCTAACCAACGCTTTTAGCTCTTTTAGCTTTTTTAGCTTCGGGCCAAGCGCGGGATAAACACGACAAGGGATACCGGAATGGAAAGCATGCGCCTGGTGCTGGTGATCGCCATTATAGCGGGGTGGATGAGTCTTAACGGCCTCTTGTGTATCGCCTATCTATGGCTGACGGGGCGGCTGCCGGGTCATCGGCAACGGTCGTCGAAGCGCCGCGATGACTCACCTGACGACAATGTGGAAGCGCCGGTGCTGATCGACGAAAAGGCCGGCGCCTGGGGGCTTTTCGTGATGTTTGATACCCCGGACATGGGGCTCAACCAGCGGGTGGGTGGCCTGCTGGCGACTGCCGGCGCGGTGCATGAAAGCCGCAGCAAAACCTTTACCCTGGCAGGGGAGTCGCCGCGCAACCCTATCCTCATTGCCAACGCCTACCCGCCGGGCACGTTGCCGTCGTTCAATCAGGATAACGGCCCCGCGCCCATCAAGGGCATCAGCCTGAAAATGGCCAAAAAGAACCGCTCCGCCACCCCTAACAAAATGCAGCTGGCCAAGCTGGTGTCGCTCACCCGGGAATTTATCCGGCTGGGCGGCAAGGCCGTGGATGCCGACAAGCACCCGGTGACGGAGGCAGGCCTGCAAGCCGTCATCAACGGCCGTGCCAAAGTCTGACCCCCGCGTTACGGTTGCCGCGTACCCGGTGCCTGACGCTACCCTGACGCTACCGCCCGCCGGCACCATTGCCAGCGGGTGCCATTGCCCATAAGGAGCCCCGAGCATGAAAAGAGTGATGCCTGCGTTGATCCTCGGCGCGGCGGGTATTATCGCCGCGTCGCTGGTCGGCACCGGTCTTGCCGACCTGGGGACCGGCGACCGCTATGTCACGGTCAAGGGGCTGGCCGAGCGCGATGTCACCGCGGATACCGCGCTCTGGCCGCTGCGCTTTGTGGCCACCGGCGACACGCTCCAGGACGCCCGAGCGGGCATCCGCGAGAGCCACGACGCGGTTCTCGCGTTTCTCGAACAGCACAATATCCGCGATGACAGAGTCGAGCTGCAAAAGCTCAGCGTCAACGACACGGGCGCCGACCCCTACCAGAACAGCGACGGCGGGCCGGGCTTTATCATCAATCAGACGCTTACCGTGCGTAGCCACAACGTCGAGCGCGTGCGCAAAGCGGCCCAGGCCGTCAGCGAGCTGGTGGACGCGGGCGTGGTGCTGTCGTCGGATTACGGCAGCAGCGGGCCCAGCTACCTGTTCAGCCAGCTCAATGACATCAAGCCCGAGATGATCGCCGAAGCCACCGCCGCTGCCCGGGAATCCGCCGAGCAGTTTGCCGAGGATGCCGACGCCACGGTGGGCAAGCTGCGCCGGGCCAACCAGGGCGTGTTCCAGATCAACGCCCGGGACGCCGCGGCCGGCGTGAGCCGGACCCGGCAGGCGGAAAAAACCGTGCGCGTGGTGACTACCATCGACTATTACCTTGATTGATTCGGCCTGGCCCGACCGTCTGGAGCATCTGGCCCGCCGCGCCGGCGACGCCATCATGGCGGTGTATGCCCGGGACATCAGCGTGACCCAAAAGGCGGATCATTCGCCGGTGACCGACGCTGATCTGGCCGCCCACCGGGTGATCGCCGATGGGCTGGCGGCATGGCCGGAAGCGATCCCGGTGCTGTCCGAAGAGGATACCGCGAGTTTTGCCGGCGCGGACGGCCGGGGCCGTTACTGGCTGGTGGACCCGCTGGACGGCACCCGGGAGTTCGTCCGCCGCAACGATGAGTTTACCGTTAACATTGCGCTGGTCGAGAGCGGCCGGCCGGTGCTGGGCGTTGTGCTGGTGCCGGTAACCGGTGTGGCCTACGTGGCGGCCCGGGGGCAGGGCGCCTGGAAAGTGGCAGCCGAGGGCCGGCAGCGCGAGCCCATCCGGGTCGCCGGGCGGCCCGCAGCCGGCGCCTGCTGGCGGGTGCTGGGTAGCCGCTCGCACGCCAACGCCGGGGGCAGCGCCTGGCTGGAGGCCCTCGGCGAGTACTGCCTGATTCCGGTCGGCAGCTCGCTCAAGTCATGCCTGGTGGCCGAAGGCCAGGCGGACGTTTATCCGCGCCCGGGGCCTACCTGTCTCTGGGATACCGCCGCCGCCCAGGTGGTGCTTGAGCAGGCCGGCGGCCGGATGGTGGCGGGGGTCGGGTCGGCGCCGGACCCGGCCGGCGAGCCGCTGAACTACGCCACGCCGGCGCAGACGCGGAACCCGGCGTTTGTGGCCTGGGGATTCTGACCAAACCGGCCAACGACACGACGTACCCGAGGCGGAATGCCAAAAACACGGGCATCAGCGCCCGTCAGCAACGCCGATGAGCCGCGACGCCCATGGAAGACTTCAACGTGTCAGCGTTTTTGCTGATCAACCACCCCGCCGGCCAAAGCGCCGTGCTGGATGCGCTGGGCCTGGCCGCCGCCGAAGCCATGCCGTACCTGTTCATGCTGGTACTCGCCGGGCTCTGGCTGAGCCCCGAGGTAGCGCGGCGCAAGGCCGGTCTCAAGGCCGGCGGGGCGGTACTGGCAGGGCTTGGCATCAGCTACGCCCTGTCGCTGGTGTACAGCCATCCGCGCCCCTTCGTACAGGGGCTGGGTCATACCCTGCTGGCCCACTCGCCGGATGCTTCCTTTCCCTCGGACCACACCACCTTCCTGTTTTCCATTGCGTTTGTGCTGGCCATCGAAAGCCGCACCCGGCTGCTGGGCGCGCTATTGGTCGGTCTGGGATTGGCCGGCGGGCTGGCTCGGGTGTTTGTCGGCGTGCATTTCCCGCTGGATATTCTCGGCGCCGCCGTTACCGGCCTGGCGGCGGCCGGCAGCGTCCAGCTGTGCAATAACGCAGCGAGCCCCCAGGGCCGGCTGCTTGAGCGGGTTGCCGCCATACGCCCCGATCGCTGGATAAGCGGGCGGGGCGGTCAGTAGCCGGCGGGTTTGCGGCTAAAACGCTTCCCAGTCGTCTTCGGCCGTGTTGCGGGAGGCCGTTGACGCGCCGGTATCGGGCAGCGCCGAAGCGGTCGGCGGCGATGCGGTTTGAGCCGCGGCGTCATCGCCGAGGATGAAGGTATCCACCAGCTCGCTGAGCGCCGCCGCCTGGTCGCGCATGGACTCGGCGGTGCTGGAGGTCTGCTGCACCATGGACGAGTTCTGCTGGGTCATGGTGTCCATTTCGGTAACGGCGGTATTGACCTGGCTGATGCCCGAGCTCTGTTCCTTGGCGCCGGCGCTTATCTCGGCGATGACGTCGGTGACCCGGGTAACGCTGTCGACAATTTCGCGGATCGTGTCGCCGGCGCGCTTGACGGTATCGCTGCCCTGCTCGGTATGCCGCACCGCGGTGTCGATCAGCTCGCGGATCTCGCTTGAGGCATTGGCGCTGCGGCTGGCCAGATCGCGCACCTCCTCGGCGACCACGGCAAAGCCGCGGCCGTGTTCGCCGGCCCGGGCGGCTTCGACCGAAGCGTTCAGCGCGAGAATGTTGGTCTGAAAGGCAATGCCGTCGATCATGGTGATGATTTCGCCGATGCGGGAAGCCGACTGGCTCAGGTTGCCCATTGTGTCTTCCACTTCGTTCATGGCTTCGCCGCCCTGGTGGGCCACGGTCACGGTCGAGCTGGCCAGCTGGCTGGCCTGCTGGGCGTTGTCGGCGCTGTGGTTCACCGTTGAGGTGATTTCTTCCATGGACGACGAGGTTTCCTGCAGGTTGGCAGCCGCCTGCTCGGTGCGCGAGGCCAGCTCATCGCTGCCCTGGGCCATTTCGCTGGCGCCGTGATAGACCTCGTGTACGTTTTGGCGCACGTTGATCAGCGTGGTCTGCATGCGGGCAACGAAGGCATTGAACTGCTCGGCCAGCGCGCCGATTTCATCGCGTGTCCTGACCACAAGGCGCTGGGTCAGATCGCCGCGGCCCTGGGCAATATCGCGCATGGCGCTGGCGGTCTGGTTGATCGGCCGTACCAGCCGGCGCACCAGCCATACGGCGATGATGCTCATCAATACAAAGGCGCCCAGGCCGATCAGTATCGCCAGCATGATGCTTTGTTGCAGGTTGTTTTCGGCACGCTCGCGAACACCGGCCATGGTGTGCTGAATGTCGCGCATATAGGCGCCGGCGCCCATCACCCAGTCCAGCTCGGGGACGTTGATAACGTAGGACTGCTTGGCCGCCACTTCGTCGGTGCCGGGATATTCCCAGTCGTAGCGGTAAAAGCCGTTGCCGCTGCGCCCGGTCTCGATCATGCCTTGCACGATGTAGGTGCCGTCATCGCTTTGCATGTCGTAGTGGGGCTGTCCGACCAGGTCCGGGTTATCCCCCAGTACCGTGGCAATCCCGTCGTAATCGTAGGCCCAGATGTAGTTGCCGTCTTCAAAGCGGACGTTTTGCAGCAGCTCATACACGCGCCGGCGTTTGCTTGCCTCGCTGGCGCCGGGATCGTCGAGTATCGGCTGAATGGCGCTGTGGGTACTCTCCACGATGCTCTTGACCTTGTCCTTGCGCGCGTCGATCAGCTGTTGTTTTTGCGCGGCCAGAGCCTGTCGGGTGGCGGATTGCTGCTCGAGCGATGACGACAGCACCAGCACCACGGTGACGAGTAACAGCGGTATCAGCACGAGCATGAGGATTTTGGCCTGGAGGCCGGAAAGGCGCGATGCCAGTGAACGCAACATAAACAGCTCCTGGGTCAGGTCCGTTAAAAGCCTTGCAGCAAAGGGGTCGGGCGACCCGCTTGCCGGATGGCCCGGGCGGCCCGGGGCTATACCACTATCGGCAAAACAACCGCTGACCTGAATAGCTTATGCGTTGAATCCTTCAACGCTGTTGCGCCAGACGTGCGCCGAGCAGAAACGCAAACGCCCCGCTTGAGGCAAGCGAGGCGTTGCAGACAGGGCGCTGAGACGGGTGGCCGCCCCATTCCCGTTGGCGATGTCGCCGTGGCGTTAGAAGCGGTATTTCACGCCCACGCTGGCTGCGTCGAAGGTGTAGCTGGACTCGTCCAGATAGCGCATATAGTCGGCGCCAAGGGCGACGCGCGGTGCCACGTCAATTTCGGCGCCGGCGCCGTAGGAAAAGTCCGACTCGCTGCTGTAGTCAAAGTCGACCTTGGTGGCGCCGGCCAGGCCGTACAGGCGGATATCGTTGTTGATCGGCAGAATACCCTTGGCGTAGGCGCCGACCAGGTAGTCCAGCTCGGCATAGCCGTCGGAACCGCCGGTGCCGGCCTGAGCTTCAACGGCGAAGTATTGGTTGAACTGCATGCCGCCGTTGAGACGCAGGCCAACGCTGTCGCGGCTGCTGCCGTAATCCGGGTCAACTTCCCAGAGCATGGCATCGGCGCCGATGTAGGGTGTGGCCTGCATCGGCTGTGCGGGCTGCTGGGCCTGGGCGGTGGTGGCTACGCCGGCGGCAAAAACGGCGGCGGTCAGGGTCGCCAGTGTTAGCTGTTTCATGGGGTACTCCTTCATGTAGTACTCATTTATGAAGTGCTCCTTTATAAAGCACTTCTTTTTGAGTCAAACCGTTCGGCCAGTCAGGCGGGTCGAGCGTTGCTCGGCAGGCGCCGGCCCCTGGCTGCTATTTGCGAACGCTGTTCTATAACACTGTTCACGTTACGCCTGGCGGCCGAGAGCGGCAAGCCGACAAAGTGCAAACTTATGACAAGTGCTGCATGACGAGCACTGTATGTACAGGTACGGCAGGACAGGTACGGCAGGACAGGTACGGCAGGACAGGTACGGCAAGAAGGTACCGCACGACAAGTACCGCATCAGGAGGGGCGCCGGAGCCTCGTTGCCCGGGCAGGTGGCGAGGCGGCGATGATCGGGCGGTGGGGCAGCCGCGCTGTGCAGTCGGAGACGTAGCGGCCGGGGCAGGGCGGACCCTAGAAGGGAACGTCCCGGCGACCGGTCTGAAAGGCGACGACCTTGCGGTAGATTTCCCGAGCGCCTTCGAGGGCCTCGGTTTCCATTTCGTCCGGGGCGATGCGGCTGTCTCCCTGGTGGCCGCCGCTTTGCAGGAGGGTCTGCACGTCCTTGCGGTAGCGTTCCAGCAGGTGTTCGAGGTTGGCGTGAATACTCTGGACTTCCAGGGTGAACTGGCGGCGTTGTTCCAGCCGAGTGGCCAGCGCATCAGCGGACGGGGCGTTGTCGATCAGGCTTTCCACCGTCTGGTTCACCAGCTTTTGTGCACGGTGGAGACGGGGAACGATGACATACACCACATCGTAAAGCGAAAGGAGATCGCGGTCGTTTTGCATGGACATTTCGGCGGACACAAACTGGAGGATGACCCGCCGATTCTACGCGATGCACGCGCTCCGGCAAGCGCTGATAAAACCGTCGGGGTTATGGCAGCTGAAGTATCGCCGCTGGGTTATTGCAGTTAAAAGTGTTTGAAGAGCCGTCGACCCGTTGACGGCTCAAACCGTGCTGCTGAAGCTGATGATGGTAAGCCGTAACGGGCAGGCTAAACGATATCCAGCGGCTCCTTGCGCGCGGGCGGCGGGAAGGCCGCGTCGAGCCGTTGGCAGATGTCGTCATTGAGCGTGACCTCGAGCGCGGCGGCGTTTTGCTCGACGTGCGCCGCCTGTGCCGCCTTCGGAATGGCGACCAGGTCGCGCTGCATGGCGTTGGCGTCGACGTCCTGCGGGCGGATGGCCCAGGCCAGCAGCAGCTGCTGGGGCGTGATGTTGAGGTCGGCGGCGATGCGTTCCACCTCGGGGTGGTCGAGCAGCTGGCGCCGCAGGCCGCCGTCCTGGGCCAGCGGGCAGTAGCCCATCGCCGGCATCCGGCGCTCGCGCATCCATGGCAGCAGCGAGTGCTCGATACCCCGCGAGCCCAGGTGATAAAGCACCTGGTTCACCGCGCAGTCGCCGCCGCCCTTGAGGTGGTAGAGCGTGTTGAGCTCGTCGGTGTCGAAATTGGACACGCCAAAGCGGCGGATCTTGCCGTCGGCGCGCAGGCGGTCGAAGGCTTCCAGCGTCTCGTCCAGCGGAATACCGCCCGGCCAGTGCAGCAGATAGAGGTCGAGATAGTCGGTGCCGAGCCGCTTGAGGCTGGCTTCGCAGGCGGCAATGGCGCTGTCGCGCCCGGCGTTCCAGGGAAACGCCTTGGACACCAGAAAGGCCTCGTCGCGGCGGCCGGCCAGGGCGTCGCCCACGACTTCTTCGGCGCCGCCGTTGCCGTACATTTCGGCGGTGTCGATCAGTGTCAGGCCCTGATCCAGGCCGTGCTGCAGCGCCTGCACCTCCTGCTGGCGCGGGGCGAGGTTTTCGCCCATGAACCAGGTGCCCTGGCCAATGGCGGGCAGGTCGACGGCGGATTCGTGGGCGGTCGCGCCCAGGCGGACATGGGGTAGTGACGACATGCGGCTCTCCTTTTGTGGGGTTTTTCCGGCTGGGATTTTCCTGCTGAGTTCTCCGGGCATGGCTTTTCCGGCTGAGTTCTCCGAGCAGGACTTTCCCGTGATCCTGTATTGGCCTGTCATCCATCGTGCAGCGGCCAGGCGCTGCCATTAATGGAAAAGCTTTCCATACCAACCGCCGGTGGTGCAAGGCGGCAGCCTGTCGGGCGTTCGCCACGCCGGGCAACGGTTTTTGCTAGACTGGCCTTGCCGCGCTGCCGGCCGCGTTATTTATCCACCATGTTCATTCACCGTATTCATCCACCGTCGAGGAAGCCGCCATGAGCTCGTTCCCCCCTTGCCCGCAGTGCGGGTCGGAGTACACCTACCAGGACCAGGAAATGTTGATCTGCCCCGAGTGCGCCCACGAGTGGGTCGTCAACGGCGCAGTGGAAGAAGAAAGCGATGCGCCGCTGATCAGCGATGCCAACGGCAATATGCTTCAGGACGGCGATAACGTCACCGTGGTCAAGGACCTGAAGATCAAGGGGGCGTCTTCGGTGGTCAAGGTGGGCACCAAGGTCAAGAACATTCGCCTGGTCGAAGGCGACCACAATATCGACTGCAAGATCGACGGCATCGGCCCGATGAAGCTGAAGTCGGACTTTGTCAAAAAAGCCTGACGAGTAGAAAGCCGCCGGTCGCGCGGTTATTCCATTAGCCTGCTAAATCATGTTAGCTTTACCGGCTTTCGCAAGTGGCTCGGGCCGGTATAGGGCAACTTGTGCCTGCTGCCCGGCGGCGATCGACCCGGATCGCCGTCGCCCCGAGTCGCCATCGTTGTTTGTCCCCTGTCATTGATTTGCCACCTGCTGTTGTTCATTCCCTGCCGTTCACCCCCTGCGGTTGATGGCACTCAGGCCCGGTTGAAGAAACGTTCGGAGAAAATGCCATGACCCCGGAGCAGCGTTTTGCCCGCTGGGTACGCGCGGCGATTGTGCTGTTCGTCGTCATTTTTGTGTACTTTGTCGTGGCCGATCATTACATGCCGGCGACGCCCCAGGCGCGCGCGCTGCGCGATGTGGTGCGGGTGGCGCCCCAGGTGAGCGGCCAGGTCGTCGAGGTGCCGGTGCAGAACAATGCCCGCGTACAGCGCGATGATGTGCTGTTCCGGATTGATCCCGAGCCGTTCGAGCTGGCGGTGGAAAAGGCGCGGCTGGCGCTGGAAAAGGCGCGCCGCGATAACGCTCAGCTGGAGGCCTCGCTGGCCGAGGCCCGGGCGAGCCTGGCCAGGCAGCAGGCGCTGACTCACGAGCTGGATCAGGAGCGCCGGCGCGTGCAGTCGCTGCTGGAGCGCGACAGCGTATCGCGTCAGCGTTTCGAGTCGGTCACCGCCGATGCCGAGGCCGGCCAGGCCGCGGTCAAGGCGGCCGAGGCCAGGGTCCATGCGTTGAAGGTGCAGCGCGGGCAGGAGGGTGACGCCAACCTGATGCGGCGTCAGGCGCGCAACGCCCTGGCAGCGGCCGAGCTGGATCTGCGCCGTACCGCGGTCAACGCCGAGCAAAGCGGCTATATCAGCAACCTGCAGCTGAATGTCGGCGACAGCGTCAGCGCCGGTTCGCCGGTGATGGCCAACGTCGGCGATCAGCTGGATATCGTCGCCGATTTCCGCGAAAAAAGCCTGCGCCAGGCGGGAGAGGGTGACCGTGCCTGGGTGGCCTTTGACGCCCGCCCCGGCGAGGAGTACCCGGCTCGGGTGACCTCGATTGATGCCGGGGTGCGCGACGGCCAGCTGCTACCCGACGGCAACCTGACGTCGATTCCCACCACCGACCGCTGGGTGCGCGATGCCCAGCGCCTGCGTATCCATCTGCGCCTGGACGAGGCGCCGCCAACGCTGCCGCCCACCGGTGCCCGCGCCACGGTGCAGCTATCGCCGTCGGAGAGTTCGCTCGCCCACTGGCTGGCGAGAACCCAGGTGGCGCTGCTGAGCCTGCTGCACCATGTTTATTAGGGCGTTGTCTATCAGGGCGCTGTCTATTAGAGCGCTACCAGCGCGCCTTCGCCCTGCGCGGCCTGCCGGGAACGAGGGCTCGGCCGCGCCGCTCGACGCCAACGATCTGCGTCAGTGCCTGCGGGTCGCCTGCGGGGCGGCGCTGGGCTTTGTGGTCAGCCAGCTGATGAACTGGAATTACGGGGTGTTTTTTACCGTCTTCCCGATGTTCCTGCTGGGTATTCTGCCGGTACTGAACGGCCATATCGTGCGCCAGTTTCTGGGCAATGCGCTGGTCAACTGCGTCGAGGTCAGCCTGGTCGTGGGGATGACCCAGCACATGCCGCCGGTGATGCTGTGCCTCGCGTTCGCGCTGTTTTATACCCGCTTCCGCCTGATGGCACGCGGGCCCTTCTTCCTCTTTGGCGCCAACGGCGTGCTGACGCTGAGTATTCTGCTGCACTTCGCCAGCTACCCCGAGGTCGATCTTTCCGATCTGTTTACCAGCAACGTGGTCGCCAGCCTGCTGGCGGTTGCCATCGCCGGGCTGATGCACGCGGTGTTTCCCGACGTGGCACCGCGTCAGCCGCCGCCGAGGGTCGAGAAATCGCGGTCGCGTATTCGCCACGAAACCCTGATCGGGGCAATCACCGTGACGCTGTCGTTCAGCGTATTTCAGGTGCTGGACCTGCGCGACTCGCTCTCGGCGCAGATGTCCACGGTGCTGATCCTCTTTGCGCTGGGCTATCCCGGGGCGCGCAAGTCGGCGGGCAAGCGCGCCATCGGCACGCTGCTGGGCTGTAATCTGGCAGTATTTGCCCAGCTGCTGCTGTATACCCAGAGCCAGCATTTTGTGCTGGTGACGCTGGTGTACTGGCTGGGGCTGATGATGTTTGCGCGTATGCACGTTCTTGAACGGGCGGGGTCCGGCGTGGGCTTCGGCGGGCTGTCCACGCTGGGTATTCTCTTCGGCCAGTATCTGTCGCCCCACCAGGATCTGGTGTATAGCGCGCTGTATCGTTTTTCTTCCATGTGCGTGGCCATGGCGCTGACGGTGGCGGTCATGGCGCTGCTCGACCACCTGCTCAATGCCTGGGAGCCGACCCGAGCCTGAGTCCGCCACCGGACCCGGCGATCAGGGCTGATCGTCGCTGGCTGTATCCGGAGAGCCGGGGACAGGTCAAAGAGGGGGTCCTACGCCAGGGATGGCGTAGGTAGCGTCCAGGGAGGGATTTATAGCGCCCCCTCGCCGACCTGTTGCCGGCTCAACCCCGGTGGTTGAGGTTGAATGCTATAGCACTCCCCCGTTGATCACAGGTTGGACTTTACCTTTTTCGCGCTGTACGGTAGCGCCGCACTCGGCATTCGCAACGCCACCGCCGAGGCCTTTCCAAAAGCGCCGTTATGGCCTGTCCGCTAACGCCCGGACACGCCCGCGCCGCTTCCAGTCCATGTCGGCTAACGTCATCAATGGGAGAAGGCAGCCATGCCATTCCACTATGCTGACGCAGGCCGCTGTATGCCGCGCCGTCCGCCGCCCCTGGCATTTTCGGGGTAGCGCCTGACCGGCCGCCATTTGTGTGCCGTGCGTTTCTGATTGCTGTTATACCTCCTCCCCGGTAAACCGGTATTGCGCCCTGCCTCTTTGCGCGCCTGACCGGTAACAGCATCACGCACGCCGACGGACGCTTTCCTTTTCTACCCATCCGCTGTGCCCGCACCAACGCTGTGTCTGCACGCGCGTTGTATCGCCGGGTACGTGTGTTTAACCAACAGAGGGGTTTGCCCTTGAATAGCGAATCGTTATATCAGTTCTCGATCTGGACCGTGATTGCATTGCTGCTGGCGTTTTATGGCGGCACCTATCTTTTGACGCTGGGCCTGAGCAAGAAGAAAAATGACGCCGACGCTTTCATGGTGTCCAACCACCGCATCGGTTTTGGCATCGGTGCGGCCAGCATGACCGCCACCTGGATATGGGCGGCCTCGTTTTACGCCGCAGCGACCTCGGGCTATCAGTACGGCGTTTCCGGCCCCATCCACTACGGGCTCTGGGGCGCGTTGATGATTCTGTTTATTTACCCGTTCGGCAAGCGCTTCCGCAAGCTGGCGCCCAACGCCGCCACCCTGGGGGAGCTGATTCATGCCCGCCACGGCAGCTCCAGCCAGCTGATTCTGGCGATTTCCAACGTCATGGGCAGCCTGATCAGCCTGATGGTCAACTTTACTGCCGCCGGCGCGCTGGTCTCGGTGCTGTCGCCGATGTCGTTCCAGGCCGGGGTGATTATTGCCGGCGTGGGCGTGCTGCTGTACACCCTGTGGTCGGGCTTCCGCGCCTCGGTGATGACCGACTTTGCCCAGCTGGTCGCGCTGATGGCGATCGCCGTGGTGATCATTCCCGCGGTGTTCTTCTCCATGGGCGGCCCCACCGAGCTGGTGGCCGGGCTGGATAACCTTACCGCCGAACAGGCCAACTTCTTTTCCAGCGAGGCCATCCTCGAGCAGGGCGCGCCGTTCTTCGTCGCCGTGCTGGCCTACGCCATTGGTAACCAGACGATTTCCCAGCGCCTGTTTGCGGTCAACGAAGACCACATCAAGCCGACCTTTCTGACCGCGACCGTAGGCTACGGCGCCATCGTCATCGGCCTGGGCATGATCGGCCTGATGGCGCTGACGCTGGGTATCGAGCCGCTGAACGGCGACATGAACAACCTGATTCCGCAGATGGTCTCGGGCTACCTGCCGCCGATCTTTATCGCGCTGTTCTTTATTCTGGTGATCGGCTCGCTGTCGTCCACCGCGGATTCCGACCTCTCGGCGCTGTCGGCGATCATGATGGCCGACGTTTACGGCAAGAATATCGCCAGGGGGAACCCGGACACCCACAAAATGCTGCTGGTGGGTCGCATCACCATGATTCTTGCCACCGTGGCGGCGATTATCTTTGCCAGTTTCTCGCTGGATATCCTGGTGATGCTGGTGTTTGTCGGCGCGCTCTGGGGCGCCATCGTTTTCCCGGTGATCGCCAGCTGCTTCTGGAGCAAGGTCACCAACAAGGCATTCACCACCTCGGTGGTTATCGCCATGATCCTGTTCTGCCTGGCGCGCTTTGAGATGCTGCCGCTGGCGGGTGGATTCGGCCTGATGTTTGAAGTGCTCGCCAGCATCGGCGGCGGCATCATCATCGGCCTGATGGTGTTTGGCTTTCTCGGCCGCATGGCGGGCGCCGTGGCCGGCGTGCTGGCGCTGATCGCGATGCTGATCTTTGCCACCGGCTTTTTGCGCGAATACACCGTCCTGCTGGCGTCGTTGACCGCCTACGGCACCAGCACCCTGGTATGCGTGGTCATGAGCCTTGCCAGCCGCGAAGCGCCGTTTGACTTTGATGTCATCCGCGAGCGGGTGGGCGACTACAGCGACCACTCCGACGAAGAGGCAGGCTCGGCGACCGATACGGCCGACGACGCGCCGCAGCCCGGCATCGCCGGCCAGCCCGCTGCCCAGTCGTAATGCTTTGCCGTGGCAACGTTCGGCTGTTGCACGTCCGGCTGTTGTGATGTTCAACGGCTGACATCTTCCATCAGAGAGAGGTCACCATGACCGCACTATTGGGTTTTTACGTACTGATCTGGCCGGCGGTAACGCTCGGCGTGTTGATTCTGATCTGTCGCGCCGTCATTCGTGACCGCCGTCAGGCGAAAAAGGAACACCGCGAAATGGTGTAGCGCACCCGTGCGTGCGTATCTGCCCCGCGTATAGCGGCGGCAGAGGAAAAGGGCCCGGCCTGCCTGCTGATAACAGCGGCAGGTCGGGCTTTTTTATGGCGATGAGGCCGAAGAGGAAGGGGCTTGACGCCACTTGATGCGCAGGCTGTTGAGCAGCACGCAGAGGCTGCTTAGCGTCATGGCGACAGCCGCGATGACCGGATGCACAAACCCCGCGATGGCCAGCGGCAGCGCCAGGGCGTTGTAGCCCAGCGCCCAGCCGAGGTTCTGGCGCATCAGCCGTCGGGAGCGGCGGGCCAGTGCCAGGGTGGCGGGCACACGGCTGACGCCATCGGGCAGATACACCGCTGCCGCTGACCGAGCGGTGGGCGTGGCGTTGCCCACGGCAATGCCCAGCCGCGCGCCGGCCAGCGCCAGGCCGTCGTTGAGGCCATCGCCGATAAAGGCCACGGCGCAGCGTTTTTCCAGCGCCTCGATAAAGCGCTGCTTGGCTTCGGGGGTGACGCCGGCGACCACGTAGTCGTCAGCAATGCCCAGCCGCCGTGCCTGGCGCAGGCAGGAGGCGCGGTTGTCACCGCTGAGCAGGTAGACCGCATGGCCGCGCCGGTGGAGGGTGTTGACGGTGTCGGCGGCGTCCGGGTGCAGCGCTTCGTCAAACCGGATGGCGCCGCGATAGTCACCGTTCACGGCCAGGTGCAGGGCCATGCGCGAGGCATCGTCGTCGGGCACCTCGATGTCCTGCCGGCGCAGCCAGGCGGCCCGGCCGGCGAGGACGGTGTGCTCGTCGATAAGCCAGCAGGTGCCCATGCCCGCCTCGATATGCCGCTCACCGGCGGTCGCGCGGGTGGACGGCGGACGGCTGGCGGTGAGCCCCCGGGCCAGCGGATGCTGCGTGCCGGCCAGCGTATCGCTGGCCAGCTGCAGCAGCGCGTCGGCGTCGTGATCCTGGGCGGGATGCACATCGGCCACGTCGGGCGTGTCGGTGGTCAGGGTGCCGGTCTTGTCGAACACCACCCCGCGGGTGTCGGCGGCGGTTTCCAGCGCCGCAGGATCACGAAAAATCACCCCGGCGGCCACCATGCGCGCATGGCCGATGACCACCACCAGCGGAATCGCCAGGCTCAGCGCGCAGGGGCAGGCGATAATCAGCACCGCCAGCCCCCGGGTCGCCGCCTGCTCCACGCCAGCGCCCAGCGCCAGCGTCAGCGCGGCGGCGAGCACCGCCGCCCCGGCAATGATCGGCAGCAATACCCGGGCAGCGGCGTCGGTCAGCCGCTGTAGCGCGGTCTTGCGGCTCAGCAGCCCGCGTACCGAGCGCGCCAGGGCGTCGATGCGCCGCTGGCCCACGGCGGCGGTGACGTCGAGTATCAGCTCGCCCTGCAGCAGCTCGCAGCCGGCAAGCAGCGAATCGCCGGGGCCGATGCCGGTCGGCTCGTGTTCCCCGGTGAGTAGCGACTGGTCGATCTCGCCCTGGCCGTCACGCACGGTGGCGTCCAGCGCCAGCGGCTCGCCGCCGGTCAGCCGGATTCGCTGGCCGGCCTGGATGTCGGCGGCCGGGCGCTGTTCTATCCGGCCGTCTTCGAGGACAAGAGCAGCGGTTTCCGGCGCCTGGTGCAGGTAGCCGCGTACCACGTCGGCGGCACGGCGGCGCACGCGGCCGTCGATGAACCGCGCGATCAGCTGGAAGGTGATGAGCATCACGGCGGCGTCGAAGTAGACGTCGCTGTGGCCGGACGCCAGCTGCCAGACGGAGACCGCGGTCGCCGCGAAGACGGCCAGGGTAATCAGCGCATCCAGTCCCGGAGCGCCGACGCGCAGCGTGCGCAGCCCCACACGGTAAAAGTGAGCGCCCGAATACATCAGCACCGGCAGCGCAAAAAGGCCGCTGGCCAGCGCCAGCGGCCAGGTAAAGCGCGCTTCGACGATGCCCAGCGGGGCAAGATAGACCAGATAGGCCGGCATCATGCACCAGATGCCGAAGACCACCGCCACGGCCAGGCGGATCAGCAGCCGGCGGCGCAAGCGATCGTCGCCGTCGGCGCTATTGCCTTCTTCGCCCGGAGCGAGCAGGCGATATCCCAGCCCGGCCACCGCGCGCTGTAGCCGTGGCACGTCGGTTGTGGCCGGGTCGAGGCGGATCATGGCGCTGTCGGCGGCGAAGTTGACCGCCGCCTGCATAACGCCGGGCTGGCGCTTCAGCAGCGCCTCCACCGCGGCGGCGCAGCTACCGCAGTGGAGACCCTCGACGACCAGCACCTCCTCGCTCAGAGCGTCGCCCTCGGTCTTCGGGTCGCTGGCGGCGTCGGCCATTTACGGCGCCTCGAAGTTATCGCGCAGCTCGTCCGGTGACCAGGCATCGCGTTCGCCGTATTCGTCTTCGTGGGCGTCGACGCGCTCGGCCTTGATCGGGTCGGCGTCGTTGCCCCACTCCTGACGTACGTGGCTGAGCACGGCGGCGATTTCGGCGTTGCTAAGCTGCCCACCGAAGGCCGGCATGACGCCGTTATAGCTGTCGCCCTCGACTTCGATTTTGCCCTGGAGGCCGTCGTGGACGATGGACACGGGAATATCCGGGTCGCCCTGAAGCCAGGCGCTGCCGGCCAGAGGCGGAAAACTGCCGGGGACGCCCTGGCCGCTGGACTGGTGGCAGGCCGAGCACTGGGCGCTGAAGATGGCGCCGCCGTCGATGTCCTCTCCCGCGGCGGGGGCTTCGGGCACCGAGCGGCTGTCGCCGCCGAGCATGGGCTTGCCGATCTGCCAGGCGTAGTAGCCCACGCCCCAGACCAGCAGGATGGCGATCCAGGCCACCACGGCTTTGGGAACCGGGCGGTGGCCTTCCTCGGGCTCGCCGTGCTCGCGGTACTGGGGGCCCTGACGGTGCGGCTGTTCCGCTGTGCCTTCCGGGGTATCGTGCGGCGGCTGTGCCGGCTGCTGACGATGGCTGTTGTCGTGACGCGTCATGGCACCTTACTCCTCGGCAGCTTCGGGTTGCGGCAGGGTCGGCGCCGGATAGGTATGGTCCAGCGACTTGAGGTAGGCCACCAGCGCCAGGGCATCATCGGTCGCCACGACCTGCCCGGTGTCCGGGCCGTAAGGGTCGGGGATATTGACTACCCGATCGTCGTCATCCGCCGAGGTGACCTCGCGGAACAGAAAGCGGTAAGGCGGCATGATGCTGTCCTCGACAACCGCGCGCGGGTTGTACAGGTGCAGCAGGTGCCAGTCGTCGCTGGGCTGGCGCGCGCCGATGTTGAACAGGTCCGGCCCGGTACGCATGGTGCCCAGCAGGTGCGGCTGGTCGTTGGCGTAGTCGCCCGGCACCGCCGGGCGGCCCCAGCCGCGATCCTTGTCGCCGGGCGCGAAGCTCGGGTCGCGCGGCTGCTGGCTGTGGCAGTAAACGCAGCCGTTGGCAACGTAGAGGTCGCGGCCGCGCTGCTCCTGGTCGGTATAGGGTTCCAGGTCCGGCGGCACCTGCTCGGTGGACATCTGAATATACGGCAGCACCACCAGCGTCATCATGGCCAGCAGAAGGATGAAGGCGGCGCCGACCATTATCGCAAGAGCACGTTTCATTGTGAGGTCTCCTCGCCGGTGGAACGGAACAGCGTAGGCCGGTAACGGCGCTCGCCGTGACGGCGCAGCATGGCGATGAAGTGCACGGCAAAGACCAGGTGGCCAAGCGTCATCAGGCCGCCGCCCAGGGTGCGCGCTTCAAGGTAGGGCAGCGTCATGCGCACCACATCCATGAACGGCGTGTCGCCGTCCAGCAGCGACAGGCCTTCCTTCCAGCCGCCGATGGTCAGCGAAATCACGTAAATCGAGATGCCCGCCGACACCAGCCAGAAGTGCACGCTGATCATCCGGCGCCAGGGCCATTCCCAGTCCAGCAGCCGGGGCATGATGAAGTACACCGCGCCGAAGAGGATAAAGCTCAGAAAGGCGTACATGCCCAGGTGGGCGTGGGCCACGGTGTAGTGGGTGAAGTGAGTAATCACGTTCACGCTGCGCAGCGCCTCCATCGAGCCCTGCAGCGAGGAGACCGTATACATCAGCGCGCCGATCCACACAAAGCGCAGGGTGGGCGAATCCTTCAGCCGGCCGAAGCTGCCCCACATGGTGCCGTGGTGGTTGATCGCCACGGTGATGACGGGGATCGACATCATCACGCTATGCACAATCGACAGCGTGACCAGCCAGGTTGGCACCGGCCCGCCGACGATGTGGTGAATGCCGACCTGGCTGTAAAACAGCGCCAGCGACCAGAAGCCCAGCAGCGACAGCTGGTAGGAAATGATCGGCCGCCCGAGAATCTTGGGAATCAGATAGTAGGCGATACCGATGCCGATGGGCGTGACCCATAGCCCCAGGACGTTGTGCGCAAACCACCAGTTGACCGTGGCGCCGGCGGCGCCGGGAAACACATACGGCAGGTTGGCAATCAGGAACAGGAAGGGGAACCACACCAGCGCGGCCATGAGGTACCAGCTGGTAACGTAAAGATGGTTGACCTTGCGCCGCGCTGCGGTCATTACCAGCGGAATCGCGCAGAGCGCGCCGCCCACCACAAAGAGGATGTCGACCTGCCAGGGAAATTCCAGCCATTCCTCGCCGTCGGAAAGCCCGAGGTTGATGGCCAGCAGGCCCAGCACCAGGCCAATGTTCCAGATCACGCTGCCGGTGATGGCGAAGCGAGCGCCCACCAGGGCCGTGCGAAACAGCCGCGGGAGCAGAAACAGCGCCACGCCGATGCCCGCCATCGAGGACCAGCCGTAGGCCACGGCGTTGAGGTGCATGGGGCGCACGCGGCCAAAGGTCAGCCACTGGGTATCGGCGAGAAACTCCGGCATGTGCATCTTGGTCGAGGAGAGCAGGCCATAAAACGACCCCAGCACCAGCCAGAAGACCGCCGAACACAGCCAGGCCATGACCGGCCCGCGCGATGAAAAGTCGGCGCGCTGGCGCGCCTTGACGGCCTCGGAGTCGGGCGGCAGGTTGCCGTCCAGGGTATCGGCGATATCCCGCGCGGGGTCCTCGCCGTGGCCGACTTCGCCGGGAGGAAAGATGGTCTCGGCGGCCTGTTTGCCGTGACCGAACTGGTTTGTCGCAATCGACCAGATCAGCGCCAGCAAACCCACCACGGAAACCAGGAAGGTAACTATCAGCAAGATGGCAATGGTCGGAGTCATATTATAGGTCCTGCGGCGGTTGCGGAGTCAGGGAGTAAGCAACGTCAGTCATCGGAGTATGCAAGGCTCCGTGGCGAGTCGGTTGAAGGGGGCGAGCAGCTCATTCAGGGGCGTTTCGCTGCACGTAGTATTTGAACTCAGTATTTGAACTCAGTATTTGAACCCAGTATTTGAACCCAGTATTTGAGCGCAGTATTTGAATGTAGTATTTGAGTGCAACGGCGTTGTTGTGCGCGGTGTCCCTGGCCGCAAAGACGAGCGTTAGCGTGCGGCCGTCACAGGCGCTGAGCATGTCATCCAGGGCGGCCGTTGCCGCTTCGCTGTGTTCCAGTTCGCGGTAGTACTTTTGGTAGAATCCGGCCCAGCGCTGCGGCTCGTGGCCGAACCAGCGCCGCAGCTCGGTGGACGGCGCCAGCGCCTTCTGCCAGTCGTCGAGCGCCAGCGAGTCCCTGCTGACGCCGCGCGGCCAGATACGGTCGACCAGCACGCGATAGCCGTCATCGTCGGCAGGCGCCTCGTAGGCACGCTTGCAACGAATACGCTGCGGACGCGGAATAGAAGCCGTCGGCATGGCCAACCTCCCGTGCGGTGCCGGTGCTCTGGATGCCATTCACCATAGTCGTAAGAAAGAACGTCGTATAATGAAAAGTAGCGCGGCGTTATATCATTTATATTGATACAAACCGGCGAGATTCGGGACCAGGTTCTCATCAGCCAGCGGAGCGGCCATGGAAATCAAGCTTGCCAGAACCTTTTTGGAGATTTTGCGTCAGGGAAGTTTCAGCACGGCGGCAGAATCCCTGCACGTGACTCAAACCACGGTGACCGCGAGGATGCAGGCGCTCGAGGAGCACCTGGGCTGTCGGCTGCTGAAGCGCGATCGCGGCGGTATCACCATGACCGGCGACGGCGAGCGCTTTGCCGACCACGCCGCCCAGCTGGTGCAGACCTGGGAGACGCTCCAGCGCGAGCTGCCGATGCCCCGGGGCATTGACCGGATTGTGGCGATTGGCGGCGAAGCCAGCCTCTGGCATCCGCTGCTGTCGCGCTGGATGCGCGAACTGCGCGAAACCTATCCACGGCTGGCGGTGCGTATTCAGATCGGCGAGCGCCGTGAACTTCAGCAGCGGCTGGCGCGCGGCGGGCTGGATGCGGTGCTGGTGCACCAGGCCGACTATTGGCCGGGGATGCAGGTAACTCTGGTGCAGGAAGAAAAGCTGATCATGGTGCAAACCCCCGATGCCGGCGCCTCGGCTCCCTACATCTATGTGGATTGGGGCGAGGTGTTTCGCCGCGAGCACGATGCGGTCCTTCCGCATCTGGCCAGCCCGGTGATGATGCTCAACCTGGGGCCGCTGGCGCTGGAATACCTGCTGGCCAACGCCGGCAGCGGCTATTTCCGCCTGAGCGCGGTGCAGGACTATCTGGACAGCGGCCGGCTGCAGCGCGTCCCCGATATGCCCGAATTTGCCTACCCGGTTTATCTGGTGCATCCCCGGGGGCGGCTTTCCTCGCACCTTGAGGAGGCGCTGACGCTCCTGCACCATCAAACCTGAGCGACGTGGCCCCGCCGGGCGCGCCCTTTGCTGTGGCCTGACGATTGCTTTTGCCGCCGGCGGGGATCCGGTAAAGTGACCTTCCCCGAGGTCTCGCGCGGGCCAGCGCAATGAAGCCTGCCCCTGACAACCGCCAACGGAATAACGACCAGCAACGGAGAGGCGTGTGGTAAAGCTGTTGATACTCGATGCCGGGCACTGCCTGAGCCTGGCCCTGGTGCGCGAGGCGGGCCGGCGCTCCGATACCCGACTGGTGGTGGAGTCGGCCACCGAAGTAACGTCGGAGCGGCTGGCCGAGGTGGCCCCGGACGCGGTGGTCGTGCCGCCGCTGTCGCATCCGTTGAGCCTGGCGCCGGCGGCGGTCGAGGCCCACGCCGAGGCGGTGGAAACCTGCCTCGAAGCCTGCCTGTCGCAGGACGTCGCGCTAGTCTGGTGCGTCTCCGACGAGCTCTACGAGGACGGCTTCAACGAGCCCATCGACGAGCACCTGGTGCCGGCGCCCCGAGACACTTGCCTGCGCCGGCTGGTGCAGACCGGCGACCGCATTCGCGCGGAATACCACCGCCATCTGATTGTGCGGCTGGGGCCGCTGTTTGCGCTGGAAGGCAGCCACGCCTGGCTCAACGGGATTATCGACCGCCTGATTGCCGGCGAGAACGTACGTGCCGCCGAAGACGTCATCTTCTGTCCGACCTCGGCCGATGCCGTGGCGCTGGCGCTGATCGGCATGTTGCAGCAGCTGGGCTGTGGAGCCAACGCCTGGGGCGCCTATCACCTGGCCGGAACCGAGCCGGTCAGCGCCTTTGGCTTCACCTCCATGGTGCGCACGCTGCTGGTCACCTACCTGGAAGGTCGCGGCGAGACCCTGGCGCCGGGCCGGGTCGAGGCGCTGAGCCACCACCACGACGCCAAGCTGCACCGGGTACTCAACTGCCGCCGGGTGCTGGACGTGTTCGGCGTGCACCAGAAACCCTGGCGGCTGGAGGTCGAACGCATGCTGGATGCCTGGTGTTTGACGCGGTATGGCGACCGCGCAGAGCCGCCGGAAGGAGATACGCCGTGATCAACGTGCTGCGCAGCAGCGTCTTCTATGTCGGCTACTTCACCGCGATGCTGGTCAGCGGCCTTTTGCTGTTGCCGGTGGCGCCGTTTCTGCCGCTGGCCGGGCGCTACCGGCTGCTCAACTTATATAACCACTTTCTGATCCGCTGGTTCCGGCTGGCCTGCGGCGTACGTTACGACATCCAGGGGCGCGAGCACCTGCCCGCCGGTGCCTGCGTGATTCAGTCCAATCACCAGTGCGAGTGGGAAACCGTGTTTTTGCAGGTGATGATGCCGCCGGTCTGCACGGTGCTAAAGCGCGAGCTGCTCAACATCCCGATTTTTGGCTGGGGGCTGCGCTTGCTGCACCCGATCAGCCTGGACCGCTCGCGTCCGTCCAGGGCGTTGAAGCAGGTCATGTCCCAGGGCGTCGAACGCCTCAACAGCGGCCTCTCGGTGCTGATTTTTCCGGAAGGAACCCGGGTCGATCCCGGGGTGCGCCGGCGCTACAACAAAAGCGGCAGCATTATTGCCTGCCGCGCCGGCGTGCCTGTATTGCCGGTGGCGCACAACGCCGGCGAGCGCTGGCCCGGGCGGCACTGGGTCAAGCGCCCGGGCGTGCTGCGGGTGCGTATCGGCGAACCCATCGAGACGGCGGGCAAAACGCCGGATGCGGTCATCGCCGAAGTGGAAGCCTGGGTGGAAGGCCAGCTCCGCGACATTTCCGACGTGCCCAGGCCGGAAACCGCCTGATCCCGGTTGGCAAACAATACCAACGCCACACACAAAAACGGCGCCCTGCGGGGCGCCGTTTTGATAAGCGGAGCAGGACTAACGCCTTACTCGGGCAGCCGCTCGAACACCAGACAGGCGTTGGTGCCACCAAAGCCGAAGCTGTTGGTCAGCACGCGCTCCAGCCGGGCGTTGTCCCGACGCTTTGTGACGATATCAAACCCGTCGGCCTGGTCATCCAGGTCTTCGACGTTGGCCGATGCGGCGACAAACTCATGCTGCATCATTAGCAGGGAGTAGATCGCTTCCTGTACGCCGGTGGCGCCCAGCGAATGGCCGGTCAGCGACTTGGTGGAGCTCATCGCCGGCGTGGTATCGCCAAACACCGTGCGAACCGCCTGCAGCTCGGCGACGTCGCCCACCGGCGTCGAGGTGCCGTGGGTGTTGATGTAGTCAACGTCGCCGTCGACCGTGGCCAGCGCCTGGCGCATGCAGCGGGTGGCGCCTTCACCGGACGGCGCGACCATGTCGTGACCGTCGGAGGTGGCGCCGTATCCCACCAGCTCGCCGTAGATTTTCGCTCCGCGTGCCCGGGCATGCTCCAGCTCTTCGAGCACCAGCATGCCGCCGCCGCCGGCAATTACAAAGCCGTCGCGCGACTTGTCGTAGGGGCGGGAAGCCTGATCCGGCGCATCGTTGAAGTGGGTCGACAGCGCGCCCATGGCGTCGAACAGGCAGGACAGCGTCCAGTGTTCTTCCTCACCGCCGCCGGCGAAAACCACGTCCTGCTTGCCCAGCTGGATCTGTTCCATGGCGTTGCCGATGCAGTGCGCCGACGTCGCGCAGGCCGACGAAATCGAATAGTTCACGCCCTTGATGGCAAAGGGCGTGGCCAGGCAGGCGGAAACCGTGCTGCCCATGGTGCGGGTCACACGGTACGGCCCCACGCGGCGCAGGCCCTTGGCGCGCAGGACGTCGGCGGCTTCGACCTGGTTGGCGCTGGAGGCGCCGCCGGAGCCGGCAATCAGCCCGGTGCGCTCGCTGGAGACATGCTCCGGGGCAAGGCCCGCATCCTCGATCGCCTGCGCCATGGAGACGTAGGCGTAGGCCGCGGCCTCCCCCATGAAGCGCCGCAGTTTGCGGTCGATCAGCGCTTCCAGGTCGATGTCGATGCTGCCGGCGACGTGGCTGCGAAAGCCCAGGTCGGCATAGTCCTGCTTGAAGCGTATGCCGCTGCGGCCGTTTTTCAGCGCGTCCAACACCTGTTGCTGGTCGTTGCCCAGGCACGACACGATACCCAGGCCGGTGACTACCACTCGTCGCATGGGAGCCTCCTGTTAAAAGTTCGCGGTAGAGGTGAACAGGCCAACGCGCAAGTCATTGGCCTGGTAAATGTCGCGCCCGTCAACGGCAACCGTACCGTCGGCCATCCCCAGAATCAGACGCCGTGTAATGATGCGCTTGATGTTGATGCGGTAGGTGACTGTCCCGGCTTCGGGCAGAATCTGGCCGGAAAACTTGACTTCGCCGCAGCCCAGCGCGCGGCCGCGACCCGGGTGGCCAAGCCAGCCGAGATAGAACCCCACCAGCTGCCACATGGCATCCAGCCCCAGGCAGCCGGGCATTACCGGGTCGCCGGGGAAATGGCAGTCAAAGAACCACAGGTCGGGGCTGATATCCAGCTCGGCAATCAGCTCGCCCTTGTCGTGCTCGCCGCCGGATTCGCTGATGTGCGTAATACGGTCGAGCATCAGCATGTTGGGGGCCGGCAGCTGGGCGTTACCCGGGCCAAAGAGCTCGCCGCGCGAGCAGGCCAGCAGATCATCGCGGTCAAAAGAGGTTTGCTTGGTCACTGAATCGTTCCGGGTCGTGAAATAATGACGCAGGCCGCATCCGGCACCCGTGCCGGGGCGGGGTGCGGGACGCGAGCCGCAAGGCTTGCCCTAGTCTACTTCCCGAAGTGCTTGAATGCACGCCCGCTTGCGGGTGCCGGATCGGCAGACGATGCCTGGCGGCGCCTACAGTTTTGGCTGTACCCGCCGATATACCTTCTCAGCGCCATGCGGCGGCCCTCTCAGCCAGCGCCACACGGCGGCGCTGCCATGCCCGGCGTCACGGCGCCGGCCGAGGCGTTCGGGATTTCCGGCTTTGGTTGGGTCGTGGTGTCAGGACATGGGGTTTACCATGTGTGGCTGTCAAGGGGCGTGAACGCATCAACGGCCCGGCTCCGATACCGCCGGTGCGGCGGTATCCATGCTTTGCCGGCTGGCTGTTTCAGCTTCCGTCTTCCAGTAGCGCTATCTTTTTTCTTCAGGGATTGCCGATTTGTCATGTGGCCTGATCTTTCCTTCAATCGACCGCTCGTCTGGGTCGCGCTGATCGCGCTGCCGGCCTGTATCTGGATTCCGGATCCGGCCCTGCGCATGGCCGCGGCCACCGCGGTAGCGCTGGGCATGGCGGACACCTGGCGTCAGGTGCTCAAGCAGCGCCAGCGTTCGCGGCTGGCCCAGGATGCGCTCAGCCTGGCCGGCGACGCCGTGGTCATCAGCGATTCCCGGGACCACGTCCTCGCGGTCAATCCGGCGTTTACCCAGGTCACCGGCTACACCCAGCAGGAAATCCTCGGGCGCAAGCTGGAAACGCTGTCCGCCGCGCGCCACGACAAGGCCTTTCACCGCAACCTCTGGCAGACGCTGCGCAGCACCGGGAGCTGGGAAGGCGAGATGTGGAGCCGTCGCAAGCACGGCGACGAGTATCCCGAATGGGTCAAGATTCGCGCGGTGACCGACAAGCGCGGCCGCATCAGCCACTTTATCGGCCTGTATACCGATATTTCCGTCCGCAAGGCGCGGGAGAACGACCTGCGCCGCATTGGCTTTGAAGACCCGCTGACCGGGCTGCCCAATCGTCGCCGTCTGCACGAGCTGATGGCGTCGAGGCTGCGCCATCTGCGCGCCGGAGAAAGTCTGGACATGGCGCTGATCGATATCGACGGGCTGAAAAGCGTCAACGACAGCCTTGGCGTGGAGCAGGGCGACCGCCTGCTGTCGCGTTTTGCCCAGCGCCTCGCCGGGCATGTCGCCGGCGGCGTTGTCGGCCGCATGGGCGGCGACGAGTTTCTGGTGGTCCGCACAACCACCTTTGACGACCACGACAACTGGCTGTCCGGGCTGCGCGAACACATGGGGCGTCCGTTCGAGATCGCCGAGCAGACCCTGCGGCTGGGGCTGACCATCGGCAGCTGCCGCGCGCCGGAAGACGGGCGCGAAGCGGGAGTGATGTTTCAGCGTCTGGAGTCGGCGCTCTACAGCGCCAAGCGTCAGGGCAGCAACTGTACGCTGCGCTTCCGCCCGGCGCTGGATCAGCAGGACAACCCCCGGCTGGCGATGGTCAGCGATCTACGCTCGGCGCTGGCCGCCGGCGACCAGCTGGAGCTGCACTACCAGACCCAGCACAACCCCTCAACCGGCGCGCTCACCGGCATGGAGGCGCTGATACGCTGGCGTCACCCGCGCGACGGCATGATTTCCCCCGGGGATTTTATTCCCCTGGCCGAGCGTCACGGGCTGATGGCAGAGCTGGGCGCCTAGGTGGTGGAAAACGCCTGCGCCCAGCAGGCGCACTGGCAGAATACGGCCATGCCCGATACCACCGTCTGGGTGAATATTTCCGCCCTGCAGCTGTTTCAGGGCGATCTCGAAAGCCAGCTCGCCGGCTGTCTCAAGCGTTACCGGCTGAAGCCCTGGCAGATCGGCCTGGAGTTGACCGAGTCGGTGCTGCTGGATGAGCGCGCCGGCGATATCGTGCCCCGCCTGGAAACGCTGCGCGACATGGGCTGCCCGCTGGCCATCGATGATTTCGGCACCGGCTATTCGTCGCTGGGCTATCTCAAGCGCCTGCCGGTGGACGAGGTCAAGCTGGACCGCGCCTTTATCCGCGAGCTGCCCAACAGCGTCGCCGATGCCGCCATTGTTCGCGCCGTGCTGGCCATGGCGGACGGTATGAATCTGTCCGTGATAGCCGAGGGGGTGGAAACCCAGGCGCAGCGGCAGTTTTTGATCGACGCCGGCTGCGAGTCGGTCCAGGGCTTTTATTTCGCCCGGCCGATTCCGGTGCCCGACCTCGAAGCGCGCTGGCTCGCCGAGTCGCAGCAGGAGGTGGAAAGCGCGCTGATGCAGCAGGCTGTCTAGTACCTGCTCGCCCCGGGCATGGGTTCGGCCCGGGATTTTGTCTACTTCGCCCTCTGTTGATGATACCGGCTCGCCAGTGCGGCGCAGAGCAGCGCCCAGATCAGCGCTTCGGCGGGGAGCAGCCAGGGCGCCAGGCGGACATCGGCGAGCACGCTACCGCCGTAATAGGAAAGCGGCCCGCCGGTCGCGCCGCCGAGCACGGCCAGCCAGGGCGTACGCCACAGCCAGTCGAGCGCATGGCGCACCAGGGTGGCGAACAGCGGCCACAGCAGCCACAGCCAGAGGGGCAACGGCAGCCAGCCAGAGCCCGAGTCGGCAAAACGCATGCCGCCGACCAGCACCAGCCCCCCGTCCATTATCAGCCCCAGCGCGGCGAAGCCCGCCAGCAGCCGCCACTCCCCCGGCTCGGCGAGCCGCCAAAGATGGTGGCCGATAACCACCGCGACCACCGCCAGACCCCACCCGTTGCCGCCGATGACGCAGGCCAGCCAGCCGGCCTCAAACGCCAGGGCGTTGAATACCTGCCGGCGCTGTCGCCGCGAAAGCATCGGGCCCCGGGTCATGGCGCTCCGGTGATCGGCGTCGGGCGCGCCCCCGGCTTGGCCAGCAGCAGCTGGCAGGTGCCGATGGAGCGCTCGAGAAAACCGCCTTCGCAGTAGCACAGGTAATAGCGCCACATACGGGTGAAACGCTCGTCGTAGCCCAGCCGGCGCACCTGCTCCAGGCTGGCCTCGAAGCGGTGGCGCCATTCGCGCAGCGTGCGCGCATAATGCGGGCCGATTTCGTCCAGCGCCAGCACGTTGAGCGACGTTTTACGCGCCAGGCTTTTGACAATGGCCTGGTGCGAGGGCAGAAAGCCGCCGGGGAAAATATACCGCTTGATGAAGTCCATCTCGCGCTTGGCCGCCTCGAAGCGCTGGTCGCGGATGGTAATCGCCTGCAGCATGGCGTGGCCGTCGGGGTTGAGCAGGCGGTCGATGCGCGCCAGGTAGGTATCGAGATACTGGTGGCCCACGGCTTCGATCATTTCCACCGAGATCACCCGATCGTAGGTGCCGGTCAGCGCTCGGTAGTCTTCCTTGAGCAGGGTGATGCGCTCGCCCAGGCCCTCTTCCTCGATACGTTTGGCGGTGTGGTTATATTGCTCGTCGGAAATTGTGGTGGTCGTTACCCGGCAGCCCCGGGTTTTGGCCGCGTGGATCGCCAGCCCGCCCCAGCCGGTGCCGATTTCCAGCAGGTGATGCTCCGGGCCCACGCCCAGCCGGTCGAGCATCAGTTCGAGCTTGTAGGTAGACGCCTCTTCCAGGCTGGCCTCCGGTCGCGGAAAGACAGCGCTGGAATACATCCAGTGTTCGCGGTCGAGAAAGGTGGCGAAGAGGTCGTTGCCGATATCGTAATGCGCGGCGATATTGCGCCGCGAGCCGCCGGCGCTGTTGCGCTGCAGGCGATAGGCCGCGGCCAGCAGCCAGCGCATCAGCCGGGCGCTGCCGTTTTCCATCTTCGTGTTGACCGCTTCCAGGTTGACGGCAAAGAGCCGCACCAGCGCGACCAGGTCGTCGGTTTCCCAGTCGCCGTCCATGTAGGCTTCGCCGGCGCCGACGGTGCCGCCCAGCGCCATGCGCTGCCAGGCGCGGGGATGACGGATGATCACGGTTGCCTCAAGCGGGCCGCCCTGGCCCAGGCGCCGGCGGTCGTCGCCTTCCACCAGAGTAATGGTGCCGCCGACAAAACCTTCCAGCTGTTCCAGCAGGCGCGGCCGCAGCCAGCGTGTCAGGCGGTTGTAGGTAGCGGCTCCGGAAGCGGCAGGTAACGATTTGGCTCGGGTCATCGTGGCGTCTCCCGGTTGGCAGGGTGGTCGTGAATGGGTACGCCCTTGCGCCACAGCTTGAGCGCCTGAAGGTGGATGCCCGCCAGGGTTTTCAGGCTCATGCCGGGCCGGCGGATAAGCGTGTTGACCAGCGCTTTACGCGTGGCCGGCACGCCTTCAAGCGTGAGGGTGGCGTCAAAGTGGCAGCGGTCGGCGCCGTTCTCGCCGTCGGCGGCGTGATTTTCCATGTGCATCATCAGGCGCTTGCCCGGCGTGTTGAAGCGCCAGCGGTAGGCCATATCCATGGGGTTGAACGGCGAAACGTGCATGGCCTTGCCAAAGTGGGCGGCGTGGGTGTGGCGCACGGGGTCCACGGCGGCGGCGTAACAGGTGCGCTCGCGCCAGGGCATGTTGGTCACCTCGCCGAGGATCGCCGCCAGGCGGTCGCGGCGGTCGAAGGCATAATACAGCGTGACCGGATTGAACACCGCGCCGCCAACGCGCAGCTGAGTGAGCACGCAGATACGCCCTTCGGGCGCGTACCCCAGCTTGTCGTGCAGGCGCTGGCGCACGGCCTCCCCGAGCGGCCTGTCCACCGGGCCCAGATAGTCTTCCCGGCGAAACCGCGCCGGCGCCGGGCGTCGGGCGCTGAAGCCCGGCACGCGGTCAAAAAGCTCGGGCAGCTCGTCGAGGTCCAGCCACATCATCCACACCCGGTAGCTGAACGCGTGCGCTTTGGGCACAAAGCGCCGGTGGCGCAGCGTGCCGCGATACAGGCGCGAGCGTACTCCGGTTTGAGTCATCCCATATCTCCCGGCCCGGCGTCGGGCAGTAGATGGTGGGCAGGGGTCGCCGTGGGCGGCTCGGGCGGCGGCGCGGGTTCGTCGCAGCCGAGCTTTTGCGCCACCCGCAGCGCGCTCCAGACGCCGTCCTCGTGAAAGCCGTTGCGCCAGTAGGCGCCGCAAAAGTGCGTGCGGCCGTGGTTGCCCGCCGCGCCGCAGATCTCGGCGTGGCGCGCCTGGGCGGCCTGCCCTACCAGGGTGAAGCGCGGGTGGGCGTAGGTGAAGCGGTGCAGAATCTGCGCCGGGTCGATGCTGTGGCTGTCGTTGAGCGTCACGCAGAAGGTGGTGTCGGCGTCGAGCCGCTGGAGGATGTTCATGTGGTAGGTCACCGAGACGGCATCGCCGGCGCCCCGTCGGTCCAGACGGTAGTTCCAGCTTGCGTGCGCCCGGCGGCGGCGGGGCAGCAGCCGGGTGTCGGTGTGCAGCACCACCTCGTTGTCCTGATAGGGCATGGCGCCCAGCACCTCGCGCTCGGCGGGGGTGGCGTTGTCGCCCAGAATGTTGAGCGCCTGGTTCGAGTGGCAGGCGAAGACCACGCGGTCAAAGCGTTCGCTGCCGCCGGCGGTGGCCACGTCGACGCCGGTGGCATCCCGGGTGACGGCGGTGACCGGCGTATTGAGGCGGATGCGCTCGGCGTAGGGCGCGGTCAGCGCGGGAATATACGCCCGCGAGCCGCCGGCCACGGTGTACCACTGGGGCCGATTGACGATGTTCAACAGCCCGTGGTTGCGGAAAAAACGCACGAAAAACGCCAGCGGAAAGCCGCGCAGATCGTTCAGGCTCGCCGACCAGATGGCCGCGCCCATGGGCAGCAGGTAGCGGCGCTGAAACGCCTCGCCGTAGCCGTTTTGATCAAGATAGTCGCCCAGCGTCAGGCCCTCGGCCAGGCGGTTCTTGTCCAGGTCCCGCGTGGCTCGGCGGTTGAAGCGCACGATATCCGCCAGCAGCCGGTAGAAGCTCGGTGAGATCAGGTGGCGCCGCTGGGCAAACAGCGAATCCAGGGTGTGGCCGTTGTACTCGAAGTCCCGAGCGGTTTCATGCACCGAAAAGCTCATTTCGGTGGGCTGGGTGGTCACGCCGAGGGTTTCCAGCAGGCGGATGAAGTGCGGATAGGTCCAGTCGTTGAAGACGATAAAGCCGGTATCCACGGCGTGGCGCTCGCCGCCGGCGTCAACGTCCACTGTGGCGGTATGCCCGCCGAGGCGCGGGGCCGCCTCGAACAGCGTGACCTCGTGGCGGGCGGAAAGATAAAACCCGGCGGCCATACCGCTGATGCCGCTGCCGATCACGGCGATGCGCTGGGAGCCGGTCATGCCTCGTTCTCCCGCGCTGTGTCTCTCACCATGCGTCGGCCGAGGGCAAAGCGAAGCGCCGGCGGCAGAATACCCAGCAGCTTGACCAGCCAGGTGAAGCCTTTGGGAAAGTGGATATCCTTGCGGCCTTTTGCCAGGCCCTTGAGGATAGCGTCCGCCGCCTGGTCGGCGCTGACCTGCATGGGCATGGGGAAGTCGTTTTGTTCGGTCAGCGGGGTTTTGACAAAGCCCGGATGGATGACGCTCACGCCGATGGCTTCGGGGGCGAGGTCCAGCCGCAGCGATTCCATGAAGTAGCTCACCGCTGCCTTGGAGGCGCCGTAGGCCTCGGCCCGGGGCAGCGCGATATAGGCCGAAGCGCTGGACGTTACCGCCAGCCGCGCCGATTGGCCTTCGGCCCGCGCGGCGCGCAGCAGCGGCAGCGCGGCCTCCACGCCGTACAGCGTGCCGTAAAGGTTGGGGGTGAAAACCCGCTCCACCAGCGCCATGTCGAACGCCCGGGCGTCGAGGTATTCGCAGGTGCCGGCGTTGAACAGCGCCAGCTCCAGCCCGCCGAGCTCGGTTTTGATGCGTTCGGCGGCGGCCTGCACCGCCTCGCGGTCGCTGACGTCCAGCGGCAGAGCGATGGCGTTGTCGTGGCCCCGGCAGAGGGCGTCGAGCTTGTCTTCGCTGCGGGCGCTGAGCACGACGCGGTGGCCGGCATCCAGCAGCCGCCGGGCCAGCGCTTCGCCGATGCCCGAGGTGGCACCGGTGAGCCAGATGCGTTGGGGCCTGTTCGCTGAGCTCATGGCGGCTCCCTGAGGTTGGCCGGTTAGCGGGCGGCGCGGCGTTTCAACCAGCGCACGGCGCGCCCCAGCAGGGGCACGTTTTCGTACAGCATGGCGCCGGCATCAAAGTAGTCGCGGTGGCGATCGACGTGGCCGTCGGCGGTAAAATGTAGCTGCGAGCAGCCTTCGACGCTGATGAGCTGCCCGCCGTTGAGCCGCGGATGGGCAAAGTGCAGCGTCCAGGTCACAAACGCCGTATCGCCGTTCAGGTGCCTGTCGTGGTAGTCAAAGCGGCAGCGGCTGACGTTGTCGTACATTCCGTCAAAATAGGCTTTTAGCGCTTCGATCCCGTTGATGCGGTGCAGCGGGTCGCTGAACGCCACGTCATGAGTATATACATCGTACAAGCCGTTTGTACAATTTTTGTCGAGTTTGTTGAAGAAGGCGCAGAACGCCTCCAGCGCCGTGTCCCGGGACATGGCGACCTCCTCGAACGTCGTTGTGGGTGGCCGTGCCGTTCAGCCCTGGCCCAGCGCCTTGAAGGCGTCCAGCGCGCGCTGGCGGGCGGCCTTGTGGTCGACAATGGGTTTGGGGTAGCCAAGGTGCGCGCGCTCGGCGGCAGGCGGATTGTGCCGCGATTTGGGCGCCAGTGGCGCCAGCTCGGGCACCCAGCGGGCGATGAACGCGGCGTCCTGATCGAAGCGGGTGGACTGAGTGGTGGGGTTGAAGATGCGAAAGTACGGCACGGCGTCGGTGCCGGTGGACGCCGCCCACTGCCAGCCGCCGTTGTTGGCGGCAAACTCGCCGTCGACCAGGTGGCGGAGAAAAAATGCCTCGCCCCGCCGCCAGTCGATGAGCAGGTGCTTGGCGAGAAACATCGCCGTGACCATGCGCAGGCGGTTGTGCATCCAGCCGGTAGCTACCAGCTGGCGCATGGCGGCGTCCACCAGCGGGTAGCCGGTGCGCCCTTCGCACCAGGCGGCAAAGCCGTCTGAGTCGTCGCGCCACTCCAGCGCCAGGGTGCTTTGCTTGAACGGCTGATGCCGGCAGACCCGGGGGAAGCCCACCGCGACGTGCTGGTAGAACTCGCGCCAGATCAGCTCGTTGACCCAGGCGGTCAGGCCCGCATCGCCGTCGGCGAGTTGGCCGTCGTTTTCGGCCATGATCGCGTTCAGGCACTGGCGGTGCGAGATCATGCCCAGCGCCAGGTAGGGCGACAGCTCGCTGGTGCCGCGCACGCCGGGGAAGTCGCGCTGGCCCTGATAGAAGCGACCGCGAAAGCGTAGAAAGCGTGCCAGATGGTTGGCGGCGGCGTCTTCGCCCGCGGGCCAGCGGCGCGGGTCGATTGGCTCATCGTCAGGGCGGGGAGCGAGTTCCGGCAGCGCTTCGCCGGCAATACGCAGCGGCGCTTGCGCGGCCGGGGCGTCGTCCAGGGCCAGACGGTCGGCGCTGATATGGCGGTGCCAGGCTTTGCTGAAGGGGGTGAAAACGCCGTAGTAGTCGCCCTTGCCGGTCAGCAGCTCGCCCGGGGCGAAGGCCACGGCGTCGTGGTGGCCCTGGGTGGCGATGCCGTCGGCGCCAAGCGCGGCCTCCACGGCGGCGTCCCGGCGCTGCTCGTTGAGCGGGTATTCGCGGTTGAAATGCAGCGCTTCGGCGCCGAGCTCCCGGGCCAGCGCGGTGAGTACCCGGGGGGCGTCGTCAAAGTGCTCGATATGGCGCTGCAATAGCGGAATGTTGAGGCCGTCGAGGGCTTCGCCCAGCGCCGCAACGCCGCGACGCCAGAAGTCGATCTTGTTGGCGCCGTGGCCGTGCGCCTGCCACTGAGCGGGGCTGTGGAGAAACACGGCGACCACCGGCCCGGCTGCCGTAGCCGCGGCCAGGGCGCGGTTATCGTGAATACGCAGATCGCTGCGCAACCAGAGTAGCTGCAGGCTCATGTGGTCTCCCCGAGCGGTAGGTGGTCCCCTTGAGCGGTAGACGATAGACGGTAGTGATAAGCGGTCGTGATGGACGGTCGTAATAGACAGTAACGGTAGACGGCGGGGCGCCGTCGCTGGCGGGTTATAGCACCCGGGCCTCGCGCAGCAGCGGCCGCAGGCGGGCCAC
The DNA here is from genome assembly GCF_000334215.1 of Vreelandella jeotgali Hwa. Classification (GTDB taxonomy): domain Bacteria; phylum Pseudomonadota; class Gammaproteobacteria; order Pseudomonadales; family Halomonadaceae; genus Vreelandella; species Vreelandella jeotgali. The sequence goes on from NZ_AMQY01000010.1 coordinate 150,035, forward strand.
GGCCCGGGGCAGCTCGTCGCCCAGGTGATGCAGGCGTTCGTCGCCCGGTTCGTCCTGGCGCCGGCGGGCGATGTCGCCGCAGATACCCACGGGCACGTCGAGCGTGGCGGCGGTTTCGGGCAGCGTCTGCTGCATATAGGCGTCGTCTTCGCGCTGCCCGCTGGCCAGCAGCACCATGGAGGCGCGCAGACGGGTAACCGCCCCGGTAAGCGCTGCCAGCGGCAGGCTGCGGTCCAGCAGCTGAACGCGATAGCCCTGATCGCTGGCGAGCAGCGCCGCCATCAGCCCCCAGAGCGGGCCGGGGTCATCGGGCATCGGGGTAATCAGTACCAGCGGGCCGCGGGTGGCCTGGTTGGCGTAGTGCAGACGAATGCCGATCTGGCTGCGCAGCAGGGCTTCCAGCGTCAGGCGGGCGGCCGTGTCCGGGGTTTCCTGCCAGTCGGTTTCCAGCATTTGGATCACCGGCTGCCAGAGCTCGCTGATAACGGTATTGAGCGGGTATAGCGCCAGGCTCTGATGGTAAAGCGCTTCGATCTGCTGGACGTCCAGGGCGTTGACCAGCGTCATCAGCTGACGCCGCTGGCTCTCCCAATCGTGATTGGCCGGGGCCGGCGTTTCCACGGCTTCCGGCTGGTTGATCAGCTCCGCCACCTGGCTCACCGAGACGCCGCGATTGAGCCACTGCAGGATGCGCTCGATACGGGCGATATCGTCCTGAGCGTAGAGGCGGTGGCCCTTGGGCGTGCGTTGAGGTCGAATCAGGCCGTAACGACGCTCCCAGGCGCGCAGGGTCACCGAATTGACCCCGGTGAGTCGGGAGACCTCCCGAATGGGGTACAGCGGGGTGTCGTGGGGATGGGTCGCCTTGTTACTCATGGGCGCCTGAGCCTCTTGGATGCCGTGGTGAAAGGATGATGTTGCGATGCTGCCGGAGGCGTTTGGCTGCCCCTTGGCGGGGTGTTTCGCCCATTCTGCGGCGCGTCCTGTACAAGGGTGATGTTGTACAATGTATGGCGCTCAATCACAACCCGTAAGACTCCGGGCCAGGTGCCAGCCCAGGCGGTCGCCGGACAGCCAGGCATCTTCCACGCGGCCGCCGGCGAGGCTGTCGCCGCACAGCGAAAGACCGGCCGATCCGCTGGCAAAGCCTGCATCGGGCATGGCGGCCTGGCCCGCCACCGGCTGCGAATAGCGCCAGCGATGCGCGCCGGCGTCCAGCCTTCGGGGCAGGGGCCGGCCGGGAAAAAGCGACTCAAGCGCGTCGAGCAGCGTATCCGCGACGCGTTCGGGGGCGTCTCCCAGGTGGGTTTCGCTCCAGTCGGTCTGCGCCACCAGGCTAACGCTCTCGGGCTGGTCGCCGCGCCCGGGCTTGGTGTGGTTGCGCGATACCAGGCGCAGCGCCGTATGGTCGACGTGAGCCTGCTGCCAGTCGGCGTCGACCCCCGCGGGCTTGGGCAGTGGGGCGTCGAAAATGGCCCAGCCGGCCCAGCAGGCGCGCTGTTCCAGCTGCCGGCAGAGCTGCCCCAGGGCGTTATCCAGGGGCTGTACCAGCGGCTCGGCCTGGGGCGGCGGCACCGCTACCACAACGTCTGTATAAGGCTCGAAGATGTCGCCCGCTTCGCTGTGCAGCCTCAATGCCCCGGCGGTGCCCTCGACGGCGGTAATACGTGTGTGGCTGTGCAGACTGGCGTGGGCCTGCTCAAGCCGGCCGGCGAGGTGACGCGTGATCGCGCTCATGCGCGGCGCGCCGCTGAAGCGCTCGCGGCCGTCTTCCAGGGACTGCCAGCCGTCAGGCCCGGCGCGCCAGGTGCTCACCGGCCAGGGCGCAGCGCAGCCGGCGCTGATCCAGCTTTCCAGCTCGGCGCTGAAAGCCGGCGTCCGGGCGCTGAATGCCTGGGCGCCGAGATCCACCACGGCATTCGGCCGCCGCCGGCTGGACATGCGCCCGCCGGGGCCGCGCGCCTTGTCGAACAGCGTGACCGCCAGCCCCGCATCGGCAAGCGCCCGGGCACAGGCCAGGCCGGCGATACCGGTTCCGATAATGGCGACAGAGGCGCCGGCGGCGTCAGCGGGTTGGGTCATGGCAGTGTCCTGAACCGGCATGGTGGGCGTCACGATATGATACACATTCATGCTAGCAGCATTGAACAGGTTTTGTATAATGATGGGTAAGTTTTGCAATCTGCCTCACCCGGAACGGTGAGCGTCGACAACAAGGCGTCAATAACGAAGCCTCGAGAACAACCTTCAATAATAAAGCATCGTTAATAAAGCGTCGTTAATAAAGCGTCGTTAATAAAGCGTCAATAACGAAGCGCCATAAACAAGGCGTCGTTAAAAAGGCGTCGTTGATAAAAAGGAGCCTGTCATGCGTCTATTGATAACCGGCGGTAGCGGTTTTGTCGGGCAGCGTCTGTGCGCTGCGCTGGCGCGCCAGGGGCATACCCTTCAGGTGGTGTCGCGCACCCCGGGGCGTGCTCGGGAGCAGCTTCCGGACGGCTGCGATGTGCGCGACAGCGCCCTGGCGTTTGCCGATACGCCGCCGGACGCCATGATCAATCTGGCCGGCGAATCCATTGCCGCCAAGCGCTGGAGCGAGGCGCAAAAGCGCGAAATGATCGACTCCCGGCTGCAGGCTACCGGCGAGCTGGCGGCGCTCTGCGAGCGGCTTCAGGAAGCCGGCAACGCGCTGCCCGAGGTGCTGATCTCGGCTTCGGCGATGGGCTACTACGGCGAGCAGAGCGAGGGCGATCAGCGCGATACGGTGGTCAGCGAAGAGACGCCGCCCCACGACGAGTTTGCCCACCGGCTGTGCGCGCGCTGGGAAGCCGCCGCCGGCGAGATTGAGGCGCTGGGGGTACGCACGGCGATCGTGCGCATCGGGCTGGTGCTGGGCGAAGACGGCGGCACCCTGGCGAAAATGCTGCCGCCGTTCAAATGGGGGCTGGGCGGCCGTTTCGGCAACGGCCGCCAGTTCATGCCGTGGATTCACCGCGATGACCTGGTCGCCGCGATTATCTTTCTGCTGGAGCGCGAGTCCGCCAGCGGGGTGTATAACGCCAGCGCGCCGCATCCGGCGACCAACGCCGAGTTTACCCGAACGCTGGGCAAGGCGCTGAATCGCCCGGCGGTACTGCCGGTGCCCGCCTGTGTGCTCAAGGCGGGGCTTGGCGAAATGTCGCGGCTGCTGCTCACCGGCGCGGACATGCGCCCGGTGCGCCTGCAGCAGGCGGGCTTTACCTTTCGCTATAAAACCCTGGACCGCGCGCTGGAGGCGATTCTCGCACCGCGCTGAGCCCAGGCCCTACGCCAGCGCCTTACGTCTGACCCTCGGCATCCACCGTGATGATCACCCGCACGGCGTCTAGGCGCAGGCGGGTGGCGTCAATCGCCTCGCTCAGGGCGTCGCGCTCGCGGGTCAGCGCCTCCAGCTCGGCATCGCGCACCGCCGGGTTGTGTTCGGCCAGCGCCGCGAGGCGCGTGAGCTCGCCGTCCAGCTGGTCGCGCATGCGCGCATTGGCGGCGTCGACCATGCCCGCCAGCTCGCGTTCGGCTTCGCTTTCTCCCCGGGTCATCAGCTGGCGCAGCTGATCCTGGCGGCTTTTGATCAGATCCCTTGCCAGGGACTTCTTGACCTTTTGGAGGTTTTTGCCCAGCCCGGTAAACGAGATCCTGTCGCTTAAGTTGGCGCCGGATTCGTCGAGCAGCACACGCACCGCGGTGGGCGGTAGAAAGCGGTTGAGGTGCAGCCGCCGGGGGGCCGGGCAGTGGGTGCGAAATATCAGCTCGGTCATGAGCCGGCCGCCGGGAATCGACGGGTGCTTGAACAGCGCCACGGCGGTATTGCCCATGTTGCCGTCGACAATGCGGCCCATCATCTCGCGCAGCAGCGGGTGCTCCCAGGACAGCCGTTGAACGTCGTCCCGGGCCAGCGCGAGGTCGCGCCGGTAGGTAGCGGTAAAGCCGTCTTCGCCCTTCGCCAGCCCGGGCAGGCCGTCCAGCATTTGCGCGCCGGGCTTGAGGTGCATCAGGCCCTGGCCGAGGTCCTGGCTGTCGACGCCGAAGATATCCAGCGCGCGCTCCACGTAACGCGGCAGCGCAGTATCGGCGTCGAGCTCGCGGACGCTTTCAATGATGCGCTCGGCGCGCGCCGGGCGGCAGGCATTGAGCTCCAGCAGGCGGTTGCGTCCGGCATCGCGCTCGGCGCGTTTGGCGGTGTACAGGGCGTGGGTTTCGGCAATCAGGCTGTCGAGCTCGTCGTCGTCCAGCAGGGCATCGGCCAGCGCATCGCCGAAGGCGTCGAACAGCTCGTTGCCTACGCCGTGGGGCGTGCTGAATGCGTCCATGCCTTCGTGGTACCAGCGCATCAGCCGCGCGCCGGGGCTGGAGTCAAACAGCGGTACGTGGATGTTGATGGCGTGCTGCTGGCCGATGCGGTCGAGCCGGCCGATGCGCTGCTCCAGCTGGTCCGGGTGCTGGGGCATGTCGAACATGACCAGGTGGCGGCAGAACTGGAAGTTGCGGCCTTCGGAGCCGATTTCCGAACAGGCCAGCACCTGGCAGCCGTCTTCCTCGGCGGCGAAGGCGGCCGCCGCGCGATCGCGTTCGATCAGCGAGAGGTCTTCGTGGAAGACCGGCGCGTGGTAGCCGCCCAGGCTGCGCAGCCCTTCGGCCAGGCCTTCGGCGGTCTCGCGGTGGTGGGCGATGACCAGCACCTTTTCGCCGGCAAAGCCGCTATCGCTATCGTCGCTCAGGCGTTCCAGCAGCCACTGGACGCGCGGATCGATGTGCCACCAGGCTTCCTGGTTGAGCGGGTCGCCGGTCAGTTCGCGGTACATGGCATCCGGGTAGATAAGCACGTCCGGGTGGTCCATGCCGGTTTCGATCAGCAGCTCGTCGAGGTAGTCCTCGTCGCGCTCCAGCCGGCGCAGCACCCGGCGGTAGGCCGAGGGCTGTTCGAGCGTGGCGGTGTGCAGGCGCCGCTCGGGGAAGCCGCCCACGTGGCGGCGGCTGTTGCGAAACATGACCCGGCCGGTGCCGTGGCGGTCGAGCAGCGCATCGCGCAGCCGATGTCGGGCGCTCTCCTGCTGTTCGGCATCGACCCCGGTGCCGGTCAGCGTCGCCAACAGCGCCTGGCTGTCGTGGTCGTCAATTACTGCTTCGATCCTGGTCTGGGCGTCAGCGCTGCCGGGCAGGGCGTCCAGCGCTTCGATGGCGGCGGCGACCTCGGCGTAGTGGCGCTCTTCTTCCCTGAATCGGGCCAGGTCGTGGTAGCGGTCGGGGTCGAGCAGGCGCAGGTGGGCAAAGTGGCTCTCCACGCCCATCTGTTCGGGGGTGGCGGTGAGCAGCAGCAGGGCATCGATCTCGCCCGCCAGGGCTTCAACGCACTGATAACCCGGGCCGCTGCTCGCTTCGCTCCAGTCGAGGTGGTGGGCCTCGTCGACGATCAACAGATCAAAGCCGGCGTCGAGCGCCTGCTGCCGGCGCGCGGGATTGGCAAACAGCCAGTCCTGGCTGGCGAGCACCAGCTGGCCGCCAGCGAAGGGGTTGCCGTCATCGAGGCCGTCTTCGAGGGCATTGCTCTGGCGTTCGTCCAGCAGGGTGACGTTGAGCGCAAAACGGCGCAGCAGCTCCACCAGCCACTGGTGGGTGAGGCTGTCGGGTACCAGTATCAGCGCGCGCTCGACGCGCCCGGCGAGCAGCAGGCGGTGCAGAATCAGCCCGGCTTCAATGGTCTTGCCCAGCCCGACTTCGTCGGCGAGCAGCACGCGCGGGGCATGACGGCGGGCGACTTCGTCGGCGATGTAGAGCTGGTGGGGAATCAGGTCGATGCGCGGCCCGGCCAACCCCAGCGCCGGGTGCTTTTCGGTGCGCTGATAGTGGTGCAGGGTGCGAAAGCGCAGGTCAAACCAGTCGTTGCGGTCGACCTGGCCGGTGAGCAGGCGGTCGCGCGCCTGGTCGAACTGCATGCTGTCGGCCAGCCGGGCTTCCGGCAGCTCGCAGTCGTGGCCGTCGGCATCCCTGCCCAGGTAAACAATGAGTCCCTGATGCGTGCGGCTGTCGTGTACGGTCATCTGCCAGCCGTCCGCGGCGGTGATACGGTCGCCGCTGCCGAAGGCAACCCGGGTCAGCGGGGCCTGGCGGGTGTTGTAGGTGCGGGTTTCCTGGCTGGCGCTGAACAGGATGGTCACGCTGCGGGCGTCGCAGTTGAGCACGGTGCCAAGCCCGAGTTCGGCTTCGCCGTCGCTGATCCAGCGCTGGCCGGGAGAAAATTCGCTCATGGTGCCTCGGAGGATGCAGTCGGTCAGGGAGGCGCCGCCGGTAAAACGCCGGCCGCGCGCCAGGGGCGGGGGATTCTAACGCAAAGCGGCAGGCGGATTAAGGTGCCCGGTGCGCTTTGCCCGCCGCAGGCACCGCTCGATGTATCAGTCGTCCAGCCAGCCAGTCAGCGTGGCGCGGCTCAGGCGGCCCCTATGGCGCTTTTGTACCCGGCCCCGAGGGTCGAGCAGCAGGGTCAGGGGCAGCCGTGGGGCGTCAAAGCGGGCCATCAGCCGCTGCCGGGGGTCGCGCAATACGCGGCTGAAAGTGAGCCCCCGGTTGTCCAGGTAGCGCACTATCGGCAGCAGGTCTTCGCCCTGGTTGACGCTGACCACGCGCACGTCGTCGCGTCGGTCGATAGCGGCGAGCTGCGGCAGGTCGCGCCGGCAGGGCGGGCACCGGGTCGTCCAGAGGTGAATGATCAGCGGCCGGCGGTCGCTCGAAGGGTCAGCGGCGAGTCGGGAAAGCGCCACGGCGTTGCCGTCGAGGTCTTCCAGCGTCAGCTCGGGAAGGGTGGCCGGTGGCGCGGAGCGGTCGGGCGCCAACAGCGCGCCGCCCAGCCAGAGCCCGATAACCCCCAGCAACGGCAGCACCAGGCGCAGCGGCATTGACGGTCGGCCGCGCCATGCCGTCAGGGCGTGGTCCAGCCCGGCGGTGAGAATCAGCAGCGCGCCGGCAAGCAGATAGAGGAGCGGGCGAGAAAGCGGCGTCCAGGCAGGAATGTCCATAACGGGGCTTGTCCGGCCGTCTCCTTCCGTGGTTGTCGGCCGAGCGTCTGCGGCCGGGCGCTGAGCGGGCGTTCCGGGGTATAATCCATCCACCAGACGGATGTGACCCTGCCTTGTGGATGACCGTATCATCCCTTGGCAGCCACATCATGCAGCAGCCATTCGGAGAGGCTATGTCACGACCAAGCTACGATCCCTTGCGGGCGCTGGCGATCGGCACCCAGGCGGCGGGGTTGATCATGATCATCATGCTGGAAACCCTGCTGGGTGACGCGGCGCGCCCCTGGCAGGGCCTGTGTCTGGCGCTGATGCTGGCCGCCGCGCTGGGCATCGCCGTGGTGCGGGTCTATCGCCACAAGCGATGGCAGCGCGAGCGCGCACGCCGCCGGCAGGGCGAGGAAACGCCATAGCGCCCATCGGGCCGATACGCCAGGCAAAAAAACGGCCCGCCGAAAGGCGAGCCGTGGGACCTGGGCGCTTACCGGGTTACTTTTTCCGAGCGCGTTTGCGGTCGTTTTCCGTGAGCAGCTTTTTGCGCAGACGAATGTGGTTGGGCGTCAGCTCCACCAGCTCGTCGTCGTCGAGGAACTCGATGGCCTGCTCCAGGGTGAAGCGCACGGGCGGCACCAGGTCAAGGCTTTCGTCGGTGCCCGAGGCGCGCATGTTGTCGACTTTCTTGGCCTTGGTGGGGTTGACGGTCATGTCGTCGGCGCGATTGTTGATGCCCACCAGCATGCCTTCGTAAACCTCGGTGCCGTGCTCGACAATCAGCTTGCCGCGGTCCTGGAGAGCGAACAGCGCATAGGCCACGGCCTTGCCGGGCACCATGGAAACCAGCACGCCGTTGTGCCGCTCGACGGCCGCGTCGGGCTTGATCGGGCCGTAGTGGTCAAAGCGGCTGGTGAGGATGCCGGTGCCCGAGGTCAGGGTCATGAACTGGCCGCGGAAGCCGATCAGCCCGCGCGCGGGGATCAGGAAGTCGATGCGCACCCGGCCCTTGCCGTCGGGGTTCATGTTGGTCATGTCGCCCTTGCGATAGCCCAGCTCTTCCATGATGGCGCCCTGGTGCTGTTCTTCGCAGTCGATAATGACTTCTTCGTAGGGCTCCTGCTGCTCGCCGTCGATCTCGCGGATGATGACCTCGGGGCGGCCGACGCAAAGCTCGAAGCCTTCACGGCGCATGGATTCCAGCAGCACCGAGAGGTGCAGCTCGCCGCGCCCGGAGACCACGAATTTTTCCGGCGATTCGCCTTCTTCCACGCGCAGGGCGACGTTGTGGATCAGTTCCTGTTCGAGGCGATCCTTGATATTGCGGCTGGTGACGAACTTGCCGTCCTTGCCCGCAAACGGAGAGTCGTTGACCTGGAAGGTCATGGAGACCGTCGGCTCGTCCACCGAAAGCGCCGGCAGCGCCTCGGCAGCGGCGGGGTCGCAAAGGGTATCGGAGATGGCCAGGTTGTCGACGCCGGTGATGCAGATAATGTCGCCGGCCGTGGCCTCGTCGGTTTGTACGCGCTCGAGCCCCATGTGCGTCATGACCTGGCCGAGTTTGGCCTTGCGCTCAGTGCCTTCCTTGGTGATGACGCTGACCTGCTGGTTGGGCCTGGCGCTGCCGCGCACGATACGGCCCAGGCCGATAACGCCCACGTAGCTGTTGAAGTCCAGCGCCGAGACCTGCATCTGGAAGGGGCCGTCGCTCTCGACCCTGGGCGGCTCGACGATATCCACAATGGCGTGGAACATCGGCGTCATGTCGTCGGCCAGCTCGTCGGGGTCCGGGCCGGCGATGCCGTTGAGCGCCGAGCAGTAGATAATCGGGAAGTCGAGCTGTTCGTCGCTGGCACCCAGGTTGTCGAACAGGTCAAAGATCTGGTCGATGACCCAGTCGGGGCGCGCGCCGGGGCGGTCTATCTTGTTGACCACGACGATCGGCTTGAGCCCCTTGTCGAAGGCTTTCTGGGTAACAAAGCGGGTTTGCGGCATGGGGCCGTCAACGGCGTCGACCATCAGCAGAACCGAATCCACCATCGAGAGAACGCGCTCTACTTCGCCGCCAAAGTCCGCGTGCCCCGGCGTGTCCACAATGTTGATGTGGTAGTCGGTGCCGGCTTCACTCTGCCACTGGATGGCCGTGTTCTTGGCCAGGATGGTAATGCCGCGTTCCTTTTCCTGGTCGTTGGAGTCCATGACGCGGTCCTGGCCTTCGGCCTTGCGGTCCAGCGTGCCGGATTGGCTCAGGAGTTTGTCCACCAGCGTGGTTTTACCGTGGTCAACGTGGGCGATGATGGCGATGTTGCGAAGATTCTCGATCACGAAGCGATCCTGCTTGAAAAAAATAGGACAGCATTATAGGGGGTTCGGGCACGCTGCGGCTAGCGCTGTGTCGCATTGATCGCCTCGGCGCGTTCGCCGGGTCCGCGAATATTACCAACGGCGATAGCCCCGGGGACCCGTGGGTAATGCTTTTCGCCGCTGTACGGCATCCGGTAGGATAGGCTTTTTCCCCGGCAGGGCAGGGTCATGACCATTGGTAACCTGATGCGCTTGTTAAGCGACGGCGACGTGCACTCCGGCGAGCAGCTGGGAGAGGCGCTGGGTATTTCCCGGGCGGCCGTCTGGAAGCAGTTGAAAAAAGTGGAGGCCTCCGGCATCGGGCTGGAAGCGGTCAAGGGGCGCGGTTACCGTTTGATGCAGGCGCTCACGCCGCTGGATGGCGCCCGCATCGTGGAGCAGCTGCCCGCCGACGCGCGGCGCCGGCTGGTTCGGCTGTTCGTCGAGGACACGCTGCCCACCAGCAATGAGTTTATTCGCCAGCGTTTCGGCCAGGGCGCCGGGCACGGCGAAATCTGCTTTGTCGAACAGCAGACGGCCGGGCGCGGTCGCCGCGGCCGCCGCTGGGACACGCCCTGGGGGCAAAGTCTGATGCTCTCGGTGGGCTGGCGTTTTGACAGCGGCGTGGCGGCGCTGGAGGGGTTGAGTCTCGCCGTGGGCGTCGTCGTCTCCCGAGTGCTCGAGGAGCACGGTGCCCGGCCGCAGCTGAAATGGCCCAACGATATTCTGCTCACGACCCCCGACGCCACCCTGGCCAAGCTCGCCGGGATTCTGGTGGAGGTGACCGGCGATGCGGCGGGGCCCTGCGACGTGGTGATCGGTATGGGCATGAATCTGTCGCTGACCGACGCCATCCGCGAGGCCATCGGCCAGCCGGCCGCGGCCCTGGCGGATGTCTGCCCGAACCTTGACCGCAACGCCCTGGCGGCCGATCTGGCGGCCGGGCTGCTGGCGATGCTCGACGGTTTCGAGGACGCCGGATTCGGCGCCTGGCAGGACGCCTGGAATCGCCGTCACGCCTACGCCGGCCAGGCGGTCGACGTCACCGTGGGTAACGCGCAGAGCGCAGCGGTGGCCGGGGAGGCCGATGCCGACGGCAATCTCTGGGTCTGCGAGAAAGGCCGTGACCGGCGGTTGGCCGGGGGAGAAATCAGCGTGCGCAGGCAGCCATGATTCTCGATCTGGATATTGGCAACACGCTGTCGAAGTGGCGTCTGAAAGACACCGCCAGCAGCGAAATCCGCTCGCGCGGGGCCGTCTGGACCCGGGAGGAGTGGCGTCCGGGGGCCGACATTCCCGATCTCGACGTGGTCGAAGCCGTGCGCATTTCCAGCGTGGCGCGCCGCGCCGTGCTGGATGAAACGGTAGAGCTGCTGCGCTGCCGCGTGCCCCGGGTTTATGTGGGGCGCTCAACCCGCGAAGCGTTGGGGGTCACCAACGGCTACCGCGAACCCTGGCGGCTGGGGGTGGACCGCTGGCTGGGCGCACTGGCCGGCTATCAGCTGGCGGGCGGCTGCTGCGCGGTGGACTGCGGCAGCGCTATCACCGTGGATTTTGTGCTGCCCGGCGGCACGCATCTGGGCGGCTATATCATGCCCGGACTGCGGCTGATGAAGGAAAGCTTAAAGCTGGGCACACGCAACGTCTCCATCGATTCGGAAGATGCCGCCGATACCCTGCTGACGCCGGGGCACTCCACCGTGGACGCGGTCAATCACGGTATTTTCATGTCGGCGACCAGTGCCGTGCAGCGCATGTACAGCGAAGTCTGCGACCAGCACGGCGTGGCGCTGCCGCTATTACTTACCGGCGGCGATGCCCGGGTGGTGTCGCGCGGGCTGCCCGTGCCCCACGCCGTCTGGCCGGATATGGTCTATGGCGGCCTGGAAGCGCGCTTTCCGCTGACCATGCCCGAGCGTGCGGGCAAGATGACCGGCGCACCGGGCGTACCCGATACCCTCGCGCTGGAAAAAATTCGTGGCGGGCTTGCGTTGTCGATGCTGCTTTGACAGAATGCGCCGCGTTCGAGGGCAAAAGGCAGGCCGGCAACGGCTGCGCAACAGGTCATCGACGGTTCAGTAGCCGAGACGTAAGATTCGGATTCAATGAGCCGACTTGTTGACAACGCCCTTGATAGCGGTAAAATGCGCCGCGAGCACTGGAGGGGTTCCCGAGTGGCCAAAGGGAGCAGACTGTAAATCTGCCGCGAAAGCTTCGAAGGTTCGAATCCTTCTCCCTCCACCAGTTTCAGGGCAGGCAAGGCAAGTCTGCGGGCATAGTTCAATGGTAGAACCTCAGCCTTCCAAGCTGATGATGCGGGTTCGATCCCCGCTGCCCGCTCCAGTTCCGTGCCGCTTCGCAAGGTTTTGCTCATGTAGCTCAGGGGTAGAGCACACCCTTGGTAAGGGTGAGGTCGACGGTTCAATTCCGTCCATGAGCTCCATACAGTCAGAGAAAGCGAGCCAAGCTCGCTTTTTTTGTCTGCATCGGGCGGTTTTCGCGCCGATGTAAACAGGGTTGTCAGGCGCAGGCTTTTCCGCTAGCATGACGGCCGCTGTCAGTAAGGTGTCGCAATGATCCCTTGTGACGGCATTGATACAGGCCAGTGGCTCAATTGGCAGAGCAGCGGTCTCCAAAACCGCAGGTTGGGGGTTCGAGTCCCTCCTGGCCTGCCAGCTTTCCCCAAGTTGGCGCGCCTTATCCGGATTTCCTTATCGTTTGCCGCACTCCCGAGGAGTCTCGTTTTATGAAGCCTAATTCGGTCAAGCATGGCGCCGAGGTGCAACAGTCTCGCCATGACGGGCTCAAGTGGGTTGCGGTAGTCGCGCTGTTGGCCGTGGCAGTCGTGGCCAACACCTGGTTTGCCGACATCGGTCTGCTGTATCGCGTGTTGGGCGTGGTGGTGATCTGTGCCGCCGCCGCCGCCGTGGCGCTGACCACAACGAAAGGGCGCAGCCTGCTTACTCTGGCGCGCGAATCCCGCAAAGAAATTCAGCGCGTCGTCTGGCCCACCCGGGCAGAAACCGTACAGACAACCGCCATTGTGCTGGTCGCCGTTCTGGTGGTCAGCCTGCTGCTGTGGTTGATCGACACGCTTCTCGGCTGGGCGATGTCCGGCGTGATTGGTTAGGAGTCTTCATGTCCAAGCGTTGGTACGTCGTTCACGCCTATTCCGGCTTTGAAAAGCATGTGATGCGCTCGTTGACCGAGCGGGTCAGGCTGTACGAAGCCGAAGACCAGTTTGGCGAGATTTTGGTGCCCACCGAAGAAGTGGTCGAAATGCGCGACGGCAAGCGCCGCAAGAGCGAGCGCAAGTTCTATCCCGGCTATGTGCTGGTCGAGATGGAAATGACCGACGAAACCTGGCACATGGTCAACGAGACGCCCAGGGTCATGGGCTTCATCGGCGGCACCAAGGACAAGCCGGCGCCCATTACCACCCGCGAGGCCGAGGCCATTCTGCGTCGGGTGAAGGACGGCACCGACAAGCCGCGCCCCAAGACCATGTTCGAGCCGGGGCAGTCCGTGCGCGTTACCGACGGCCCCTTCGCCGACTTCAACGGCGTGGTCGAGGAGGTCAATTACGAGAAGAGCCGTCTTCAGGTCAGCGTGCTGATCTTCGGCCGGGCCACACCGGTCGAGCTCGAGTTTGCCCAGGTCGAGAAAGAGTAAGCGGCTTTTTATAAACAGTTTGTTATGCAGGCGGCGGTGGTCGCCGCCTGTGGTTACCGGGGAGCCGCAAGGCGTTTGCACCCTTCTGGAGTGAAATATGGCCAAGAAAGTACAGGCTTACATCAAGCTGCAGGTTGCAGCGGGTAAAGCCAATCCGAGTCCGCCCGTGGGCCCCGCGCTGGGTCAGCACGGCGTGAATATCATGGAGTTCTGCAAGGCGTTCAACGCCGAGACCCAGGATATCGAGCCCGGTCTGCCCACGCCCGTGGTTATCACGGTATACGCCGACCGCAGCTTCACGTTCATCACCAAGACGCCGCCCGCTGCCGTGCTGCTGAAAAAAGCCGCCGGTATCAAGAGCGGTTCGGGTGAGCCGAACAAGGCCAAGGTAGGCACCGTGACCCGCGAGCAGCTGGAAGAGATTGCTCAGACCAAGGAGCCGGACCTGACCGCCGCTGATCTTGATGCCGCCGTTCGTACCATTGCCGGCAGCGCCTACAGCGTGGGCCTCAACGTGGAGGGTCTGTAATCATGGCGAAGTTAAGCAAGCGCGCGCAGCAGATTCGCGAAAAGGTCGACCCGAAAAAAGCGTACTCCGTTGATGAAGCCGTGGCTCTGCTCTCCGAGCTGTCCACCGTCAACTTCAAGGAGTCCGTTGACGTTGCCATTAACCTGGGCGTTGATCCGCGTAAATCCGACCAGGTCGTACGCGGCGCGACCGTCATGCCCAACGGCACCGGCAAGGACGTGCGCGTAGCCGTCTTTACCCAGGGCGCCAACGAGCAGGCGGCGAAAGACGCCGGTGCCGACATCGTCGGCATGGACGATCTGGCGGCTCAGGTTAAACAGGGTCAGCTCGACTTTGACGTCGTTGTCGCTTCGCCGGACGCCATGCGCGTAGTCGGCCAGCTGGGTCAGATCCTGGGCCCGCGCGGCCTGATGCCCAACCCCAAGGTCGGCACGGTAACGCCGGACGTGGCCACGGCAGTGAAAAACGCCAAGGCCGGTCAGGTACGCTTCCGTACCGACAAGAAGGGCATTATCCACACTACGCTGGGCAAGGCCGATTTCGGCGCCGACGACATCAAGGGCAACCTTGAAGCGCTGGTAGCCGATCTCAAGAAGCTCAAGCCGAGCACGTCCAAGGGCATCTATTTCAAGAAGATGACGCTGTCCACCACCATGGGGCCGGGCCTGACCATCGATCACGGATCGCTGGTATAAGGCGCGCTGCCGTCATCCATAGCTTTATCCAAAACTATATCCATGACTTTGCGGTCTCCGTGCCTGGCGCGGTGCACCGTCAAAGACCGCAGGTGCCGCTGGCTGCTCCGGCAGACATACAAGCGGCTTAAAGGTAAAGCGCCTGCGCAGATGGTGTGGCCGCCGGATCCGTCCAACGTCGAGCAAAGGCCCTTGTTTGGGTTATCGCGTTGCGCTTTCTGGTGAGCACCATCCCCAAGGCTTCCCGCCTCCGGGCGGGAAGAGATGGTAACCCGGACCCTTCGGGGTTTCCGGCACGAAGGAGTGATCACTGTGCCACTAGCACTTGAAGGCAAGAAAGCGATTGTTGCCGAAGTCAGTGAGGCTGCCAGGGACGCACTCTCCGTCGTTGTTGCCGATTCTCGCGGCGTCACGGTCGACAAGATGACCGACCTGCGCAAGCAGGCCCGCGAAAATGGCGTCCAGATCCGTGTTGTGCGCAACACCCTGGCGCGCCGCGCCCTGACAGGCACCCAGTGGGAATGCCTGAACGAGACTTTTGTTGGCCCGACGCTGCTGGCGTTTTCCAATGAACACCCCGGCGCCGCTGCGCGTCTGTTCAAGGATTTCGTCAAGACAGCGCCGGACTTTGAAGTCAAGGCGCTGGCCTACGAAGGCGAGTTCATCCCGGCTGAAAATATTGACCGCCTGGCAAGCCTGCCGACATACGACGAGGCGATTGCCAAGCTGATGTCGGTCATGAAGGAAGCCTCCGCCGGCAAACTGGTTCGTACTCTGGACGCGCTGCGTGTCCAGAAAGAGGAAGAAGCGGCGTAAGCCACTCCTCGGCGCAGTGCTGGCGGCAACGTCAGGCTGCATGAACCCGGCAAAAATTTCGGGTTTCGCTCAAGCGAAACTCCCGCAACGTTTAGGACCAAGACCATGGCAGTGACCAAAGACGAAATCATCAACGCCATCGCTGAAATGCCCGTGATGGAAGTCGCCGAGCTGATCGAGGCGATGGAAGAGAAATTCGGCGTGACCGCAGCAGCCGCTGTTGTCGCCGGCCCGGGCGGCGGTGAAGCCGAAGCCGAAGAAGAGCAGACCGAATTCGACCTGGTGCTGACCGGCGCCGGCGAGAAGAAGGTTAACGTGATCAAGTCCGTTCGCGAGATCACCGGCCTGGGTCTGAAGGAAGCCAAGGGCGCCGTTGACGGCGTTCCGGCGACCCTCAAGGAAGGCATGTCCAAGGAAGACGCTGAAGACGCGAAGACCAAGCTGGAAGAAGCCGGCGCGTCCGTCGAGCTCAAGTAATTCTGATGCTGGCGGCTTTACGCGCTGCGTAAGCTTGCTCGGCTGGCGGCGGGTTCGTCCCGCTGCCGGCCTTTTTCTGTTGCTGTCATGCTGCCATAATGGAAAGTTGCGCCAATGCCTGGCAATACCGGCAGCCGGAAACGGCGGCGTCGGCAGCGTCAGACAGCAACAGAGGCCAGGCAACATTGGAATTGGATGCCGGCAACGAAAATGCGTTCAACAACGCAACGATAGACAGAATTCTGACAGCGAGCTATCCGCACGGGAGCTTGCTGTCTGCGTCTGAAACGCCCGCGGGGCAGATGATGGACACGCATCGGCCACCCATGGTGAACAAGCTGGGGAAGACAGATGGCTTACTCATACACTGAGAAAAAACGCATCCGCAAGGATTTCGGCAAACTGCCCCAAGTGATGGATGTGCCTTACTTGCTGGCCATCCAGCTTGATTCCTACTACGACTTTCTCCAGCAGGATCGTTCGCCTGATGAGCGGCACGAAGTCGGTCTGCACGCGGCGTTCAGGTCCGTGTTTCCGATCGAGAGCTTTTCGGGCAACGCCGCGCTGGAATATGTCAGCTACCGCTTCGGCACCCCGGCTTTCGATGTCAAGGAGTGCCAGCTGCGCGGCGTCACCTACTCCGCCCCGCTGCGCGTCAAGGTTCGCCTGATCATCTATGATCGCGATTCCTCGAACAAGGCGATCAAGGACATCAAGGAGCAGGAAGTCTACATGGGGGAAATCCCCCTGATGACCGAGAACGGTACCTTTGTGATCAACGGTACCGAGCGCGTCATCGTTTCCCAGCTCCACCGCTCGCCCGGCGTGTTCTTCGACCACGACAAGGGCAAGAGCCACTCGTCGGGCAAGCTGCTGTACTCCGCGCGGGTGATCCCGTATCGCGGCTCCTGGCTCGATTTCGAGTTTGATCCCAAGGACAACGTCTTCGTGCGTATCGACCGCCGCCGCAAGCTGCCGGCGTCGGTATTGATGCGCGCGCTGGGCATGAGCGCCGAGGAGATCCTCGACGAGTTCTTCGATACCAGTGTCTTCCACATCGAGAAAAACGGCTTTTCCGTGGATCTCGTGCCCTCGCGCCTGCGCGGCGAAACCGCGACTTTCGATATCCGCGACGGCGACGGCAACACCATCGTGGAAGAGGGCCGCCGGATTACCCAGAAGCACATCCGCCAGCTGGAAAAGACCGGGCTGGAACGGCTGGAAGTGCCGATGGAGTACCTGTTCGGCAAGGTGCTGGCAAAAGACCAGATCGACACCAACACCGGCGAGCTGATCTGCCCCTGCAACACCGAGATTACCCCCGAGCTGCTGGAAGCCATCGGCCAGGGCGGCATTACCCAGCTCGAGACGCTGTACACCAACGATCTCGACTGCGGCTCGTTCATCTCCGATACCCTGAAGCTGGATACCACCGGCTCGCGTCTCGAAGCGCTGGTGGAAATCTACCGCATGATGCGCCCCGGCGAGCCGCCCACCAAGGAAGCCGCCGAGACGTTGTTCCATAACCTCTTCTTCAGCGAAGACCGTTATGACCTCTCTGGCGTCGGTCGCATGAAGTTCAACCGCCGCCTGCGCGGCGATGCCGATACCGGCTCGGGCGTGCTCGACCGCGACGACATCCTCAACGTGCTGCGCGAGCTGATCAGCATCCGCAACGGCTTCGGCGACGTCGACGACATCGACCACCTGGGCAACCGCCGCATCCGCTGCGTAGGCGAAATGGCCGAAAACCAGTTCCGCGTGGGCCTGGTGCGGGTCGAGCGCGCGGTGCGCGAGCGCCTGTCCATGGCCGAAAGCGAAGGCCTGATGCCGCAGGACCTGATCAACGCCAAGCCGGTGGCGGCGGCGGTCAAGGAATTCTTCGGCTCCAGCCAGCTGTCGCAGTTCATGGACCAGAACAACCCGCTGTCGGAGGTGACCCACAAGCGCCGCGTTTCCGCGTTGGGCCCGGGCGGTCTGACCCGCGAACGCGCTGGCTTCGAGGTGCGCGACGTTCACGCCACGCACTACGGCCGCCTCTGCCCCATCGAGACGCCGGAAGGCCCCAACATCGGCCTGATCAACTCGCTGGCGACCTACAGCCATACCAACAACTACGGTTTCCTCGAGACGCCGTACCGCAAGGTTGTGGACAGCCAGGTCACCGACGATGTGGTCTACCTCTCGGCCATCGAGGAAGGCAACTTCGTTATCGCCCAGGCGTCTGCTGCCGTGGACGAAAGCGGCCGGCTGAGCGATGAGCTGGTGCAGGCCCGCCACCGCGGCGAGACGACGTTCATGCGTCCCGAGCAAGTCACGATGATGGACGTGTCGCCACGCCAGGTCGTTTCCGTGGCCGCCGCGCTGATTCCGTTCCTCGAACACGACGACGCCAACCGTGCCCTGATGGGCGCCAACATGCAGCGCCAGGCGGTGCCCACGCTGCGCGCCGACAAGCCGCTCGTCGGCACCGGCATGGAGCGCTTCGTGGCACGCGACTCGGGTGTCTGCGAAGTGGCAACCCGGGGCGGCATTATTGACTCCGTGGATGCCCGCCGCGTGGTGGTCCGGGTCAACGAGGATGAGATTATCGGCGGCGAAGCCGGCGTCGACATCTACAACCTGACCAAGTACGTGCGTTCCAACCAGAACACTTGCATGAACCAGCGCCCCATCGTACGCCCGGGCGATAACGTGGCGCGCGGCGATATCCTTGCCGACGGCCCGTCCGTGGACATGGGCGACCTGGCGCTGGGCCAGAACATGCGCATGGCATTCATGCCCTGGAACGGCTACAACTTCGAGGATTCCATCCTCATTTCCGAGCGTGTCGCCCAGGAGGATCGTTTCACCACGATCCACATCCAGGAGCTCACCAGCGTCTCCCGGGATACCAAGCTGGGGCCGGAAGAGATCACCTCGGACATTCCCAACGTCGGCGAGTCGGCGCTGTCCAAGCTGGACGAAGCCGGCGTGGTCTACATCGGCGCCGAAGTCGGCCCGGGCGATATTCTGGTGGGCAAGGTCACGCCCAAGGGCGAGACCCAGCTGACGCCGGAGGAAAAGCTCCTGCGCGCCATCTTCGGCGAGAAGGCCAGCGACGTGAAGGATACCTCGCTGCGCGCGCCTACTGGCATGAACGGCACGGTCATCGACGTCCAGGTGTTCACCCGCGACGGCGTGGAGAAGGATTCCCGGGCACTGTCCATCGAGGAAACCCAGCTCGACGACGTGCGCCGTGACCTCCAGGAAACCTACCGCATCGCCGAGGAAGCCACCTTCAAGCGCCTCAAGAGCGCGCTGGTCGGCCAGGCCGTCAACGGCGGCCCCAAACTGTCCCGCGGCGACGTGCTGGATGAAGCCTACCTGGACGCGCTGCCGCGTCAGGACTGGTTCAAGCTGCGCATGCAGGAAGATGCCCACAACGATCTGCTGGCCCAGGCCGACGAGCAGCTGGACAATCGTCGCAAGGAAATGGACGAGCGCTTCGAGGACAAGAAGCGCAAGCTCACCCAGGGCGACGACCTGGCGCCGGGCGTGCTCAAGATCGTCAAGATCTACATGGCGGTGAAGCGCCGCATCCAGCCGGGCGACAAGATGGCCGGGCGTCACGGCAACAAGGGCGTGATTTCCGAAATCATGCCCGTTGAAGACATGCCGTTCGACGACCAGGGCGAGCCGGTCGACGTGGTGCTCAACCCGCTGGGCGTGCCCTCGCGGATGAACGTGGGGCAGATTCTGGAAACCCACCTGGGCATGGCCGCGCGCGGTCTGGGGGTCAAGATCGACCACATGCTGCGCGACGAGCGCAAGACGCAGGTGGCGGAAATCCGCGACTTCCTGGGGCAGGTGTACAACACCGAGTCGACGCTCAAGGTCGAGGATCTGTCGCAGCTCAACGACGACGAAGTCGTGGCGCTGGCGAAAAACCTCAAGGACGGCGTGCCCATGGCCACGGCGGTGTTCGACGGCGCCGAGGAGCCCGAGATCAAGCACCTGCTGAGCCTGGCCGACCTGCCCGAATCCGGTCAGATGACGCTCTACGACGGGCGTACCGGCGATGCCTTCAACCGCCCGGTGACCGTGGGCTACATGTACATCCTCAAGCTCAACCACCTGGTCGACGACAAGATGCACGCGCGTTCCACCGGTTCCTACTCGCTGGTGACCCAGCAGCCGCTGGGCGGCAAGGCGCAGTTCGGTGGTCAGCGCTTCGGCGAGATGGAAGTGTGGGCGTTGGAAGCCTATGGCGCCGCCTACACGCTGCAGGAAATGCTCACCGTCAAGTCGGACGACGTCGAAGGGCGTACCAAGATGTACAAGAACATCGTTGACGGCGACCACGCCATGCAGGCAGGCATGCCGGAATCCTTCAACGTGCTGGTGAAGGAAATCCGCTCGCTGGGCATCGATATCGAGTTAGAGAGCTAGGAGCCCCCCAATGAAAGATTTGGTGCAAGTCCTCAAATCGCAATCTCAGTCCGAAGAGTTCGACGCGATCAAGATTACCCTGGCGTCGCCGGACATGATTCGCTCCTGGTCCTTCGGTGAGGTGAAAAAGCCCGAGACCATCAACTACCGCACGTTCAAGCCCGAGCGGGACGGCCTGTTCTGCGCCAAGGTCTTTGGCCCAGTGAAGGATTATGAGTGCCTGTGCGGCAAGTACAAGCGCATGAAGCACCGCGGCATTATCTGCGAAAAGTGCGGCGTGGAAGTCACCCGGGCCGCTGTGCGCCGCGAGCGCATGGGCCACATCGAGCTGGCATCGCCGGTGGCGCACATCTGGTTTCTGAAATCGCTGCCGTCGCGCATCGGCATGTTCCTCGACATGACCCTGCGCGATATCGAGCGGGTGCTGTACTTCGAGTCGTTCGTGGTCATCGACCCGGGCATGACCACGCTCGAGCGCGGCCAGCTGCTCAACGACGAGCAGTATTTCGAAGCGCTTGAAGAATTCGGCGACGACTTCGACGCGCGCATGGGCGCCGAGGCGGTGCAGGAGCTGCTCAAGGACATCGATCTGGAAGAGGAGATCAACCAGCTGCGTGAAGAGATTCCGCAGACCAACTCCGAGACCAAGATCAAGAAGCTGTCCAAGCGTCTCAAGCTGCTGGAAGCCTTCCACTTCTCCGGCAACGCGCCGGAGTGGATGGTCATGGAAGCGCTGCCGGTGCTGCCGCCGGACCTGCGTCCGCTGGTGCCGCTGGACGGCGGCCGCTTTGCGACCTCGGATCTCAACGACCTCTACCGTCGGGTGATCAACCGCAACAACCGCCTCAAGCGCCTGCTGGATCTCAGTGCGCCGGACATCATCGTGCGCAATGAGAAGCGCATGCTCCAGGAAGCCGTCGACGCGCTGCTCGACAACGGCCGCCGCGGCCGGGCGATTACCGGCACCAACAAGCGTCCGCTGAAGTCGCTGGCCGACATGATCAAGGGCAAGCAGGGGCGTTTCCGCCAGAACCTGCTGGGCAAGCGCGTGGACTATTCCGGCCGCTCGGTGATCACCGTGGGCCCGACGCTGCGTCTGCACGAGTGCGGCCTGCCCAAGAAAATGGCGCTGGAGCTGTTCAAGCCGTTCATCTATTCCAAGCTGCAGTCGCTGGGCTATGCGTCCACGATCAAGGCGGCGAAGAAGCTGGTCGAGCGCGAAACTGCCGAAGTCTGGGATATTCTCGCCGATGTCATCCGCGAGCACCCGGTGATGCTCAACCGCGCGCCCACGCTGCACCGTCTGGGCATCCAGGCATTCGAGCCGCTGCTTATCGAAGGCAAGGCGATCCAGCTGCACCCGCTGGTGTGCGCCGCCTACAACGCCGACTTCGACGGCGACCAGATGGCCGTGCACGTACCGCTGACGCTGGAGTCCCAGCTGGAAGCGCGGACGCTGATGATGGCCACCAACAACGTGCTTTCGCCGGCCAACGGCGAGCCCATCATCGTGCCGTCGCAGGACGTGGTGCTGGGGCTGTACTACATGACCCGGGAGCGTATCAACGACAAGGGCGAAGGCATGATCTTCTCCGACCTCAACGAGGTCGAGCGCGCCTTCGGCACCCAGTCGGTATCGCTCCACGCTCGGGTCAAGGTGCGCCTTGACGACGTCGACGTGAACAGTGAAACCGGCGAAGCCACGCCGCAGCGGCGCATCAAGGACACTACGGTGGGTCGCGCGCTGCTGTTCCGCATTCTGCCCGACGGCGTGCCCTTTGATCTGATCGATCAGCCGATGAAGAAGAAGGCGATTTCCGCGCTGATCAACGAGGTCTATCGTTACTCGGGACTCAAGCCCACGGTGATCTTTGCCGACCAGCTGATGTACACCGGTTTCCGCATGGCGACCTGGTCCGGCGCGTCCATCGGCGTCAACGACTTTGTTATCCCGGACGCCAAGGCCGAGATCGTCACCGGCGCCGAAGACGAGGTCAAGGAAATCGAGGATCAGTTTTCCTCGGGCCTGGTGACCGCCGGCGAGAAGTACAACAAGGTCATCGACATCTGGGCGCGGGCCAACGACCGGGTAGCCAAGGAAATGATGACGGGTATCTCCAAGGAGACCGTCACCGACCGCGAAGGCAACGACGTCGAGCAGGACTCGTTCAACAGCGTCTTCATCATGGCTGACTCCGGCGCCCGGGGCAGCGCCGCGCAGATTCGCCAGCTGGCGGGCATGCGCGGCCTGATGGCCAAGCCGGACGGTTCGATCATCGAAACGCCGATCATCGCCAACTTCCGTGAGGGGCTGAACGTACTCCAGTACTTCATCTCCACCCACGGCGCGCGTAAGGGTCTCGCGGATACCGCGCTGAAGACCGCCAACTCGGGCTATCTGACCCGCCGTCT
Organism: Vreelandella jeotgali Hwa; assembly: GCF_000334215.1. GTDB lineage: Bacteria > Pseudomonadota > Gammaproteobacteria > Pseudomonadales > Halomonadaceae > Vreelandella > Vreelandella jeotgali. Next base: position 172,444 of record NZ_AMQY01000010.1, read on the forward strand.
GGTCGACGTGGCGCAGGACCTGGTGATTACCGAGCCCGACTGCGATACCGAAAACGGCCTGACGCTTCACCCGATCATCGAAGGCGGCGATATTATCGTGCCGTTGTCCCAGCGGGTGCTGGGCCGTGTGGTTGCTCAGGACGTCATCGATCCGCGTACCGATGAGGTGCTGATCGAGCGCAATACGCTGCTCGACGAAGCCTGGTGCGCGGCGCTGGAAACCATGGGCGTCGACGAAATCATCGTGCGGTCCACCATTACCTGTGGCACCAACCACGGCGTTTGCTCGGCGTGCTACGGCCGCGATCTGGCCCGGGGCCATCAGGTCAACGTCGGCGAGTCGGTCGGCGTAATCGCCGCGCAGTCCATCGGCGAGCCGGGTACCCAGCTGACCATGCGGACCTTCCACATCGGCGGCGCCGCATCGCGGGCCTCGGCGGTGGACAGTGTTCAGGTGAAGCACGGCGGCAGCGTACGCCTGCACAACATCAAGCACGTGGAGCGCGCCGACGGCAAGCTGGTCGTGGTCTCGCGTTCCAGCGCGCTGGCCGTGGCCGACGAGCAGGGTCGCGAGCGCGAGTACTACAAGTTGCCCTACGGCGCTGAGCTCGACGTGCGCGACGGCGACGTTGTCGATGCCGGCGCCACGGTGGCCAAGTGGGATCCGCACACCCACCCCATCGTCGCCGAAGTCGAAGGTCGGGCGCAGTTTATCGACCTCGACGAAGGCGTGACCATGCACGAAAGCGTGGATGAGATGACCGGGCTGTCATCCATGGAAGTCATCGAATCCGCCGCGCGGCCCATGGCCGGCCGCGACAAGCGCCCGATGATCATGCTCAAGGACGACGCCGGTGAAACGGTGGCGATTGCCGGCTCCACCACGCCGGTGCAGTACCTGCTGCCGGGCAAGGCGATTATCTCCGCCGACGATGGCGACAGCATCGGCGTGGGCGAAGTCGTGGCGCGTATTCCGGTCGAGGCCTCGGGCAACAAGGACATCACCGGCGGTCTGCCGCGTGTGGCCGACCTCTTCGAAGCGCGCAAGCCCAAGGAATCGGCGATTCTGGCCGAGACCAGCGGCATGGTCAGCTTCGGCAAGGAGACCAAGGGCAAGCGTCGTCTGACGATTACCCCGGAAGACGCCGATCCGTTCGAAATGCTGATTCCCAAGTGGCGCCAGATTGCGGTGTTCGAGGGCGAAAGCGTCGAGAAAGGCGAGGTCATTTCCGACGGTCCGAGCAACCCGCACGATATTCTGCGTCTGCTCGGCGTAGCCGATCTGGCCAAGTACATCACCGCCGAGGTGCAGGACGTTTATCGCCTGCAGGGCGTGGGCATCAACGACAAGCACATCGAGGTGATCGTGCGTCAGATGCTGCGCAAGGTGGAAATCACCGACGCCGGCGATAGCGACTTCATCACCGGCGACCAGGCCGAGCTGGTGCGCGTGCTGGAACAGAATGAGCGCCTGGAGAAGGAAGGCAAGTTCCCGGCCAAGTACCAGCGTCAGCTGCTGGGCATTACCAAGGCCAGCCTGGCCACCGAATCGTTCATCTCCGCGGCGTCGTTCCAGGAAACCACCCGCGTGCTGACCGAGGCGGCAGTGACCGGCAAGCGCGACTACCTGCGCGGCCTGAAGGAAAACGTGGTGGTCGGCCGTTTGATTCCGGCCGGTACCGGGCTGACCCACCACGCCGAGCGTCGGCGCAAGCGCGACGACATCGAGCAGCCGTTCAACCCGTCGGCGACGGAAGTCGAGCAGGAGCTCGGCGCCCAGTTGACCGCGCTGGATTCCGACGACGAGCTCTAGCCCGAGGCACTGGTCCCGGCGCGGCGTCAGAGCGGGCAAAAGCCCATAGTGCTTGACGCCGCGCTGGATCAGACATTAGAATGCGCCACCTTTAACAGTGGGGCCGGTGCGCCCGGCGCTGCTGTTGAAGCCAGGCAACCATTGGAGTCAGCTACTTACTATGGCAACGATCAATCAGCTAGTGCGCAAGCCGCGCAAGCGCGCCGTCAAGAAAAATGACGTGCCGGCGCTGCAGGCCTGCCCGCAAAAACGCGGTGTTTGTACCCGCGTTTACACCACCACCCCGAAAAAGCCCAACTCGGCCCTGCGTAAGGTCTGCCGCGTGCGCCTGACCAACGGCTACGAGGTGGCATCCTACATCGGCGGTGAAGGCCACAACCTTCAGGAACACTCCGTGGTATTGATCCGCGGCGGCCGGGTCAAGGACTTGCCGGGTGTGCGCTATCACACCGTTCGCGGCGCGCTGGACACCTCCGGCGTACAGAACCGCCGCAAGGGCCGTTCCAAGTACGGCACCAAGCGCCCGAAGTCCTGATATAGCCCTCGGTTACATCACGACGCGAGCGCCGGGCAGCGGCGATAACGCTGCCGCATGACGATATTTTGACAACGGTCTGATAAGAGTAAGGTCGGGCGGTGCCGCCAGCGCCATGAAGCGCGCGGCGCGAGTTCCGGGTTTACCTGAAGGATCCTTTACAGAGGGCTTATCATGCCTAGAAGGAAGGTTGTAGCGAAGCGCGAGATCCTCCCGGATCCCAAGTTCCATAGCGAGCGCCTCGCCAAGTTCATGAACCACCTGATGGTCCACGGCAAGAAGTCCGTAGCTGAGCGCATCGTCTACGGTGCGCTGGACAAGGTTGCCGAGCGTAAGAAAGATGAAGAGCCGATGGACAGCTTCGAAAAGGCGCTGGAAGCTATCCAGCCCATGGTCGAAGTCAAGTCGCGCCGCGTTGGCGGTGCGACCTATCAGGTGCCGGTCGAGGTTCGCCCGTCGCGCCGTAGCGCGCTGGCCATGCGTTGGCTGGCCGATGCCGCGCGTCGCCGCGGGGAAAAAACCATGGTGCAGCGTCTGGCCGGTGAGATTCTGGACGCCGCCGATGGCAAGGGTTCTGCCGTGAAGCGGCGGGAAGACGTACACCGTATGGCAGAAGCCAACAAGGCCTTCTCTCACTTCCGCTTCTGATAGCGGCGCTGAGCGAAACCCACCGGTTTCGCGTTATGAAGCAGGGCGCTGCTGCTCACGGGCGGCAGCGTCGGTCTGCCTTCAGGCGCTGCTGGCTGGATTAACGAGCATTGCCAACAAACGGGAGTTTCCACCGTGGCACGCAAGACTCCGCTAAATCGCTACCGTAACCTGGGCATCGTCGCCCACGTCGATGCCGGCAAGACCACCACGACCGAGCGCGTGCTGTTTTACACCGGCATCAACCACAAGCTGGGTGAGACGCACGAAGGCGCGTCGACCACCGACTGGATGTCCCAGGAGCAGGAACGCGGCATCACCATTACCTCGGCGGCCGTGACGACCTTCTGGAAAGGCATGAGCCACCAGTTCGATGATCACCGCATCAACATCATCGACACTCCGGGGCACGTCGACTTCACCATCGAGGTCGAGCGTTCGCTGCGCGTGCTGGACGGCGCGGTTGTCGTACTCTGCGGCAGCTCCGGCGTACAGCCCCAGACCGAGACCGTCTGGCGCCAGGCCGACAAGTACGAAGTCCCGCGTCTGGTGTTCGTCAACAAGATGGACCGCACCGGCGCCGACTACTTCAACGTGGTCGAGCAGCTGGGCACGCGCCTGAACGCCAACGCCGTGCCGATCCAGATCAACTGGGGCACCGAGGAAGACTTCAAGGGCGTTATCGACCTGATCGAAATGAAGGCCGTCCTTTGGAACAAGGACGACTTCGGTGCTTCCTACGAGCTGCTGGACATTCCGGCCGAGCTCCAGGAAACCGCGGAAAAATATCGCGAGCAGATGGTCGAGTCCGCGGCGGAAGCCTCCGAAGAGATGATGGACAAGTATCTCGAGGAAGGCGACCTGAGCGCAGCCGAAATCAAGGCCGGGCTGCGCCGCCGCACTCTGGACAACGAGATCGTACTGGTAACGTGCGGCTCGGCGTTCAAGAACAAGGGCGTACAGGCCGTGCTCGACGCGGTTGTCGAATACCTGCCCTCGCCCACCGAGGTCAAGGCCATCGAAGGTGAGCTGGACGACGCCGAAGGCACGCTGGCGACCCGTGAGGCCGATGACAAGGAGCCGTTCTCGGCGCTGGCGTTCAAGATCGCCACCGACCCCTACGTGGGGACGCTGACGTTCATCCGCGTCTACTCCGGCGTGCTTAACTCCGGCGACAGCGTCTACAACTCCGTGCGCGACAAGAAAGAGCGCATTGGCCGTCTGGTGCAGATGCACGCCAACTCCCGCGAGGAGATCAAGGAAGTGCGCGCCGGCGACATCGCCGCCTGCATCGGCCTGAAGGAAGTGACCACGGGCGATACCCTCTGCGATCTGAACGACAAGATCGTGCTGGAGCGCATGGAGTTCCCCGATCCGGTTATCTCGGTCGCGGTAGAGCCCAAGTCCAAGGTCGACCAGGAAAAAATGGGCACCGCGCTGGGCAAGCTGTCCCAGGAAGATCCTTCCTTCCAGGTGCGCACCGACGAAGAGACCGCGCAGACCATCATCTCGGGCATGGGCGAGCTGCACCTGGACATCCTGGTGGACCGCCTGCGCCGCGAGTTCAAGGTTGATGCCAACATTGGCAAGCCGCAGGTCGCCTACCGCGAAACCATCCGCGGCAGCGTCGAACAGGAAGGCAAGTTCGTCCGCCAGTCCGGTGGCCGCGGCCAGTACGGTCACGTCGAAATGCGCATCGAGCCGCTCCCCGCCGAGGAGAAGGGCGAAGGCGACGACGAGATCTTTTTCAAGTTCAAATCCGAAATCGTTGGCGGCGTGGTTCCCAAGGAATACGTGCCTGCCGTCGAGAAAGGGGCCTATGAGCAGCTGCAGAACGGCGTTATCGCGGGCTACCCGATGATTGACGTCAAGGTCACGCTGTTTGATGGTTCCTACCACGACGTGGACTCCAACGAGACCGCGTTCAAGATTGCCTCTTCCATGGCAGTCAAAGAAGGCGCCAGAAAGGCCAAGGCCGTGCTGCTGGAGCCGGTGATGAAGGTCGAGGTCGTGACCCCCGAGGAATTCATGGGTGACGTCATGGGCGACCTGAACCGTCGTCGCGGTCTGGTGCAGGGCATGGATGATACCAATGCCGGCAAGATCATCCGCGCCACGGTGCCGCTGGGCGAAATGTTCGGTTACGCAACCGATCTGCGCTCACAAACCCAGGGCCGCGCAAGCTACACCATGGAGTTTGCGCAGTACGAGGAGGCACCCTCCAGCATCGTAGAAGCCGTCATCAACCAAAACGGGTAACCGTTAGCTAACGTAAAGAGGTTATAGCAGTGGCTAAGGAAAAATTCGAACGTTCCAAACCGCACATCAACGTCGGCACCATCGGTCACGTCGACCATGGTAAAACCACGCTGACAGCAGCACTCACTCGCGTATCCGCCGAAGTTTTCGGCGGCGACTGGAGCGAGTTCGCGGCCATCGATAACGCGCCGGAAGAGCAGGAGCGCGGTATCACCATCGCCACGTCTCACGTGGAGTACCAGTCGGAAGAGCGCCACTACGCGCACGTTGACTGCCCCGGGCACGCCGACTACGTCAAGAACATGATCACCGGTGCCGCTCAGATGGACGGCGCTATCCTGGTCTGCTCTGCCGCCGACGGCCCCATGCCGCAGACTCGCGAGCACATCCTGCTGTCTCGCCAGGTTGGCGTTCCGTACATCGTTGTGTTCCTCAACAAGGCCGACATGGTCGACGACGAGGAGCTCCTCGAGCTGGTCGAAATGGAAGTCCGTGAGCTGCTCAACGAGTACGACTTCCCGGGCGACGACACGCCGATCGTTACCGGCTCTGCGCTGATGGCGCTGGAAGGCAAGGACGACAACGGCATGGGTACCACCGCCGTTGCCGACCTGATCAAATCGCTCGACTCGCACATTCCGGAGCCGGAGCGTCCGATCGATCAGCCGTTCCTGATGCCGATCGAAGACGTGTTCTCTATCTCCGGTCGCGGTACCGTGGTTACCGGCCGTGTAGAACGCGGTATCGTCAAGGCGGGCGAAGACGTCCAGATCGTGGGCATCCGCGAAACCGCCAAGACCACCGTTACCGGCGTTGAAATGTTCCGCAAGCTGCTCGACGAAGGTCGTGCCGGCGAGAACATCGGCGCGCTGCTGCGTGGCACCAAGCGTGACGACGTCGAGCGTGGCCAGGTACTCGCCAAGACCGGTACCATCACGCCGCACACCAACTTCGAAGCCGAAGTTTACGTGCTGTCCAAGGAAGAAGGCGGTCGTCACACGCCGTTCTTCAAGGGCTATCGTCCGCAGTTCTACTTCCGTACCACCGACATCACCGGTACCTGTGAACTGCCCGACGGCGTTGAGATGGTCATGCCGGGCGACAACGTCCAGATGACGGTCGACCTGATCGCTCCGGTTGCCATGGACGAAGGCCTGCGCTTTGCGGTTCGAGAAGGCGGCCGTACCGTGGGTGCCGGCGTCGTTGCCAAGATCATCAAGTAAGTCGAGAACCTTCCGGGGTTCCGAAAGGGGCTCGCAAGAGCCCCTTTTCTACGCAAAGCGTACGCAGGACGGGAAGTGTTTGACACTTCCTGTCTGCGTACCTATAATGCGCATCCTTTGAATGCGTGGGTAGACGGCTCGCGCCGTCGACATCCATTGGAGTACAGGGCAAATGCAGAACCAGAAGATTCGCATTCGGTTGAAAGCGTTCGACCACCGCCTGATTGATCAGTCCACGGCGGAGATCCTTGATACCGCCAAGCGTACTGGGGCTCAGGTTCGCGGGCCGATTCCGCTGCCGACCAATCGCGAGCGCTATACCGTACTGACGTCGCCGCACGTCAACAAGGACGCCCGTGACCAGTACGAGATTCGCACTCACAAGCGCGTGCTGGACATTGTCGAGCCGACTGAGAAAACGGTTGATGCCTTGATGAAGCTCGATCTCGCCGCCGGCGTTGACGTGCAGATCAAGCTCGACTAATCACACTAGACACTCGTGGCCCAGCGTTTGCCGCGACCTTTGTCGCCGCCGGTAAACAGCAGCCACCGCGCCGTGAGGCGCCACACAACGTGCTAGTGGAATGCTCTGGAAAGGGCAGCCATAGCGGGTGATAGCCCCGTACACTATAGGAGAACTGAGAATGACTATCGGTTTGGTCGGTACCAAGTCCGGGATGACCCGTGTCTTTACCGAAGACGGTGCCTCCGTGCCCGTAACCGTGATCCAGGTTGATCCTAACCGCGTCACACGCGTCAAGTCGGTCGAGTCCGACGGTTACGCAGCGGTTCAGGTAACAACCGGCTCCCGCAAGGCCAAGCACCTCTCGCGCGCGCAAGCTGGACAGTTTGCCAAGGCGGGTGTCGAGGCCGGCCGTTCCCTCATGGAGTTTCGCCTGGCAGACGGCGAAGACGCTCCCGAGGTTGGCGGCGAACTCACCGTATCCCTCTTCGAAGCCGGACAGTCCATCGACGTCACCGGCACCTCCAAGGGCAAGGGTTTCCAGGGCGGCGTAAAGCGCTGGAATTTCAACACCCAGGACATGACCCACGGCAACTCGCTGGCTCACCGCGCGCCGGGTTCCATCGGCATGTGCCAGACGCCGGGTCGCGTATTCAAGGGCAAAAAGATGGCCGGTCAGATGGGTAACGCCCGCTGCACCGTGCAGAGCCTTGAGATCGTCCGTGTCGACGCCGAGCGCAACCTGCTGCTGATCAAGGGCGCTGTTCCGGGAGCCACCGGCAGCGACGTTATCGTGCGCAGCGCCGTCAAAGCTGGCTGAAGAGGATATTACCGATGAATCTGAATCTTGCTGCAGGCGCGGGTACCGTCGAAGTAGCCGATGCCACCTTTGGCAAAGAATTCAACGAGGCGCTGGTTCACCAGGTTGTCACGGCCTATCTCGCCGGCAACCGCCAGGGCACTCGTGCACAGAAAAACCGCTCTGACGTCAGCGGCGGCGGCAAGAAGCCGTGGCGTCAGAAGGGTACCGGTCGCGCCCGCGCCGGCACCATTCGCTCGCCGATCTGGCGCGCCGGCGGTACCACCTTCGCGGCTCGTCCCCAGGACCACAGCCAGAAGGTCAACCGCAAGATGTACCGCGCCGCGATGCGCGCCATCCTGTCCGAGCTTGTCCGCCAGGAACGTCTGGTCGTCGTGGAAGAGTTCGCCGTGGATGCGCCGAAGACCAAGCAGGTCGCCGGCAAGCTCAAGGAGCTCGAGCTGGACAAGGCGCTGATCATCACCGAAGACATCGATGAGAAGCTCTATCTGGCTGCGCGCAACCTTCCCCACGTTGATGTGGTGGACGTTGCTGCCGCTGACCCGGTGAGCCTGGTGGCCTTTGACAAGGTGCTGGTCACCGTCTCCGCCCTGCGTCAATTCGAGGAGAAGCTGGCATGAACCAGGAGCGCGTATTCAAGATTCTGCTCGGCCCGCACGTGACCGAAAAGGCCGCGATGGCAGCAGAGCACAATCAGTACGTTTTCAAAGTGGCGAGCGACGCTACCAAGCCGGAAATCAAGAAGGCCGTCGAAGCCTTGTTTGACAAGAAGGTCTCTGGTGTCCAGACGCTGAACGTCAAGGGCAAAACCACGCGCACGGCACACGGTGCCGGCCTGCGTAAAGGTTATCGCAAGGCGTATGTAACCCTGGCCGCAGGCGAAACGCTCGAAGACTTCGCTGGCGCCGAATAAGGGCAGGAGTACGGATAATGGCAATCGTCAAGAAGACCAACCCCACGTCTGCCGGTCGTCGCCACGCCATCAAGGTCGTGCGCGAGGATCTGCACAAGGGCCGCGCCTATGCGCCGCTTTTGGAAAAGCAGTCCCGTACCGGTGGGCGTAACAACAACGGTCGTATCACCAGTCGTCACATCGGTGGTGGTCATCGTCATCACTATCGTCTGATCGATTTCAAGCGCAACAAGGATGGCATTCCCGCCACCGTCGAGCGCCTGGAGTACGACCCCAATCGCAGTGCCCACATCGCGCTGCTCAAGTACGCCGACGGCGAGCGTCGCTACATTCTCGCCCCGCGCGGCGTGAACAGCGGTGATGTGCTCGAATCCGGCGTCAACGCGCCGATCAGGAAAGGCAACGCCTTGCCGCTGCGCAACATCCCGCTGGGTTCCACCGTTCATGGTATCGAGCTCAAGCCGGGCAAGGGCGCACAGGTTGCCCGCAGCGCCGGCGCCGGCGCACAGCTGGTTGCCCGCGAAGGCAACTACGTGACGCTGCGCCTGCGCTCCACCGAGACGCGCAAGGTGTTGGCCGAGTGCCGGGCAACGCTGGGGCAGGTAGGCAACTCCGAGCACAGCCTGGGCCAGATGGGCAAGGCCGGTGCCAAGCGTTGGAGAGGCTTGCGTCCGTCCGTTCGCGGTGTCGCCATGAACCCGATTGACCACCCGCACGGTGGTGGTGAAGGTCGCTCCAGCGGCGGTCGTCACCCGGTCACTCCCTGGGGTGTGCCGACAAAAGGGTACAAGACTCGCAAGAACAAGCGCACCGACGCACTTATCGTTCGTCGCCGCAAGGCGCGGAAGTAAGATCCAACGCCAAGATATCAAGAGGTAACGGCTGTGCCACGTTCACTAAAGAAAGGTCCCTTCATTGACCTTCATCTTTTGAAGAAGGTCGAGACTGCAGCGGAAAAGAACGATCGTAAGCCGATCAAGACCTGGTCGCGTCGTTCCATGGTGCTACCCAACATGGTAGGCCTGACCATTGCAGTGCATAACGGTCGCCAACATGTCCCGGTCCACGTGTCCGAGGAAATGGTTGGTCACAAGCTGGGCGAGTTCGCTGCCACCCGTCTTTATCGCGGGCACATGGCGGACAAGAAAGCCAAACGGTAAGCCAGAGAGGATTCAAGATGGAAGTCACAGCAAAGCTGCGTGGCGCCCGGTTATCCGCCCAAAAGGCCCGTTTGGTGGCTGACCAGGTGCGCGGAAAACCGGTCGACGAAGCACTCGACCTGCTGGCCTTCTCGCCGAAGAAGGCCGCCGGGCTGGTTCACAAGGTGCTGCAGTCCGCGATTGCAAACGCGGAAGAAAACAACGGCATGGATATCGACGAGCTGCGTGTCTCGACCATCTGCGTCGATGAGGGCATGACGCTCAAGCGTATCAAGCCGCGCGCCAAGGGCAGCGCGGATCGTATCTTGAAGCGCACCTGCCACATCACCGTCAAGGTAGCCGAGAAGTAGGAGTCGACCAGATGGGTCAGAAAGTCAATCCAGTAGGCATTCGGCTGGGCATTGTCAAGGACCATGCCTCTGTCTGGTATGCCGAGCGCGGCGCCTATGCCGATAAGCTCAACAACGATCTCGCAGTGCGTAGCTTTTTGGCCGAGCGCCTGAAGAACGCCTCCGTGAGCAACATCAACATCGAGCGTCCGGCAAACAACGCTCGCGTCACGATTCACACGGCTCGCCCGGGTATCGTGATCGGCAAAAAAGGCGAAGACGTCGATCGTCTGCGCCGGGATCTTACCGAGCTGATGGGCGTGCCGGTCCATGTGAACATCGAAGAGGTTCGCAAGCCGGAGCTGGACGCCAAGCTCGTGGCGGCCAACGTCGCCGGCCAGCTCGAGCGCCGGGTGATGTTCCGTCGTGCCATGAAGCGCGCGGTACAGAACTCCATGCGCCTGGGCGCCGGTGGCATCAAGATTCAGCTGTCGGGTCGTTTGGGTGGTTCCGAAATCGCACGTACCGAATGGTACCGCGAAGGTCGCGTACCGCTGCACACGCTGCGGGCGGACATCGACTTTGCCACTTACGAAGCTCACACCACCTACGGCGTCATCGGCGTCAAAGTGTGGATCTTCAAGGGTGAGATCCTCGGCGGTATCGAGGAAGTCCGTGCCAGGGCCAAACAGCCGGCGGGCAACGCACCCAAGAAGAAAGGTTCCAGGTAAGGGGAGAGCGATTCGATGTTACAACCCAAGCGTTTGAAATTCCGCAAGGTGCAGAAAGGCCGCAATCGTGGCCTGGCACACCGCGGAAGCAGGATCAGCTTCGGGGATTACGGCCTGAAGTCTACCGGTCGTGGCCGCGTTACCGCGCGCCAGATCGAAGCCGGCCGTCGCGCGATCACGCGCCACGTCAAGCGTGGCGGCAAGATCTGGATCCGCGTATTCCCGGACAAGCCGATCTCCAAGAAGCCGCTGGAAGTGCGTATGGGTAAAGGCAAGGGCTCCGTCGAGCTCTGGGTCGCCCAGATTCAACCGGGCCGGGTTCTTTACGAGATTGAAGGCGTTTCCGAAGAGTTGGCGCGCGAAGCGTTCGACCTTGCGGCACAGAAAATGCCTGTATCCACCACCTTTGCGAAACGGACGGTGATGTGATGAAAGCCCAGGAAATTCGTGAAAAATCCGCCGGAGAGCTTAAGGACCAGCTTCTTGAGCTCCTTCGCGAGCAGTTTAACCTGCGCATGCAGAAGGCCACCGGCCAGCTGAGCCAGACTCATCTGCTCAAGCAGGTCCGTCGGGACATTGCCCGTGTGAAGACTGTGCTCAACGAGAAGGCAGGTGACTGAGATGGCCGAAGAAAAGAAAACACGCACGTTCACCGGCAAGGTAGTGAGCGACAAGATGGACAAGTCCATCGTGGTGATGATCGAACGCCGTGAGCGCCACCCGATCTACGGAAAATACGTCAAGCGCTCCACTAAACTGCACGCTCATGACGAGTCAAACCAGGCCCGGGCCGGCGATACGGTCTCCATTCAGGAGTGCCGTCCGCTGTCCAGGAAGAAGTCCTGGACACTGACCGAAGTGGTCGAGCAGGCCAAGGGCTAGGTTCTGCGCCTGTTCAAATCCGTGCAGTCAGATTAGGTTTGGAGAAAACCGATGATTCAGACTCAGACAATGCTGAATATCGCTGACAACAGCGGGGCGCGCCGGGTGCAGTGCATCAAGGTGCTGGGCGGTTCTCACCGCCGCTACGCTCGCGTTGGCGATGTCATCAAGGTATCTGTGAAAGAAGCGATTCCGCGTGGCAAGGTCAAGAAGGGCCAGGTCATGAAAGCGGTAGTCGTGCGTACGAAAAGCGGCGTCCGTCGTCCCGACGGCTCGCTGATCCGTTTCGATGGAAATGCGGCGGTTCTGTTGCAGAATATCAACGAACAGCCGGTCGGTACCCGTATTTTCGGGCCGGTCACTCGTGAACTGCGTAACGAAAAGTTCATGAAGATCATTTCCTTGGCGCCTGAAGTGCTGTAAGGAGCGAGGCGGATATGCAAAAGATCAAACGTGACGATGAAGTCATCGTCCTCGCCGGAAAGGACAAGGGCAAGCGCGGCACCGTCAAGCGGGTTCTGGAAAATCGCTTCGTGGTGTCCGGTGTGAACATGATCAAGCGTCACACCAAGCCAAATCCCATGGCGGGAAATCAGGGCGGTATCGTCGAGCGCGAGGCTCCGATTCACGCGTCCAACGTAGCCATCTTCAATTCGGAGACCGGTAAGGCGGATCGCGTCGGCTTCCAGGTAAAGGAAGACGGTACCAAGGTACGTATCTACAAGTCGACGCAGTCGCAGATCGACGCCTAACGTGAGTCGGGTAGCAAAATGGCGAACTTGAAAGAACGTTATCAAAACGAGGTCGTAGCTCAACTCCAGCAGGATTTCAGCTACGCCAACGTAATGCAGGTGCCCCAGATCACGAAAGTGACCCTGAACATGGGCATCGGCGACGCGGTCAGCGATAAAAAGCTGATCGACAATGCCATCGGCGACCTGGAAAAGATCTCCGGGCAGCGGCCGCTGGTGACCAAGGCACGCAAGTCCGTCGCGGGCTTCAAGGTGCGCGAAGGTTGGCCGATCGGTATCAAGGTCACGCTGCGCGCCGAGCGCATGTGGGACTTTCTGGACCGTCTGGTAAACATCGCGATTCCTCGCGTGCGTGACTTCCGTGGTCTCAACCCGAAGTCCTTTGACGGTCGCGGCAACTACTCCATGGGCGTGCGTGAGCAGCTCATCTTCCCCGAGATCGAATACGACAAGGTCGATCGTGTCCGGGGGCTGGATGTGACTGTCACCACGACTGCCAACACCGATGAGGAAGGTCGTGCACTATTGCGTGCGCTGAACTTCCCGTTCAAGAAATAAGGGCTGGGATCATGGCAAAGAAAAGCATGGTAGAGCGTGAGCTGAAGCGTGCCAAACTGGTCGAGAAGTACGCGGCCAGGCGCGCCGAGCTCAAGGCGATGACCACCGACGTGAACGCTTCTGACGAAGAGCGCTTCGAGGCGCAGCTCAAGCTGCAACAGCTGCCGCGCGACTCCAGCCCGGTACGCCAGCGTAACCGCTGCCGCGTTACCGGCCGTCCGCACGGTGTGTATCAAAAGTTCGGGCTTGCCCGTAACACGCTGCGTGAAGCCGCCATGCGTGGCGACGTCCCCGGACTTCGCAAGTCCAGCTGGTAAAAGCCACGTAGTCTCATCAGGAGCGCACATTAAATGAGCATGCAAGATACTCTGGCGGATATGTTTACCCGTATCCGCAATGCGCAGATGGCCACCAAGGAGACGGTAAGCATGCCGTCGTCCAAGCTCAAAGTGGAAGTGGCCCGCGTGCTGAAGGAAGAGGGCTACATCGCCGATTACGCGGCCGATGAAAGCACCAAGCCCGAACTCTCCGTGACTCTCAAGTACTTTGAGGGCAAGCCGGTTATCGACCACATCCAGCGGGCTTCCAAGCCGTCGCTGCGCAGCTACAAGGGCAAGGACAGCTTGCCTAAGGTTGCCGACGGTCTGGGCATCGCGATCGTCACTACCTCCAGCGGGGTGATGACCGATCGCGCCGCGCGCCAGGCGGGTGTCGGTGGTGAAGTCATCTGCACCGTATTCTAGGAGGCTGGAATGTCCCGCATAGCGAAATATCCGGTTACACTGCCCGCCGGCGTCGACGTCAACATTGAAGGCGACCAGCTGACCGTCAAGGGCGGTCAGGGTAGCCTCTCCATGGCCATCCATCCCACCGTGGTGGTCGGCCAGGAAGACGGCAAGCTGACGTTCGCCCCGAGCGAATCCGCCAAAAACTGGGCAATGGCCGGCACAACCCGTGCGCTGGTGCAGAACCTCGTCACGGGCGTATCCGAGGGCTTTACCAAGACCCTCGAAATCAACGGCGTCGGTTATCGTGCCCAGGTACAGGGCCAGACGCTCAATCTTTCACTGGGCTTCTCGCACCCGGTCGACTACGAACTGCCTGAAGGTGTCACGGCGGAACTGCCGAAAAACACCGTGGTCGTGCTGAAAAGCGCGGACAAGCAGAAGCTGGGTCACGCCGCTGCGGAGATCCGTGCCTTCCGTCCGCCCGAGCCGTATAAAGGCAAGGGTGTCCGCTACGCTGACGAGAAGGTGCGTCGCAAAGAAGCCAAGAAGAAGTAAGGCAGGGTTATGAACGCGAAGAAAGAATCCCGTCTCCGTCGTGCCCGCCGTGCTCGCGCCAAGATGCGCGAGCTAGGCGCGTTCCGCCTGTGCGTCAACCGCACGCCGCGTCACATCTATGCGCAGATTATCTCGCCGGATGGTGGCAAGGTGTTGGCCAGCGCATCAACGCTGGACAAGGCGCTGCGCGCAGGAGCGACCGGCAACGTCGAGGCGGCCACGAAAGTGGGTACCATGGTGGCCGAGCGCGCCAGGGAAGCAGGCATCACCCAGGTAGCCTTTGATCGTGCCGGTTTCAAGTTTCACGGCCGCGTGAAGGCTTTGGCCGACGCCGCCCGTGAAGGCGGCCTGGAATTCTAAAGGGTTTTACGATGGCGAAGAACGAACAGCAAAACGGAGACCTGCAGGAAAAGCTTGTGCAGGTCAACCGTGTCGCCAAGGTGGTCAAGGGGGGTCGTGTTTTCGGCTTTACCGCTCTGACCGTCGTGGGCGATGGCAACGGCCGTATCGGTTTTGGTCGCGGCAAGGCGCGTGAAGTGCCGGTCGCAATCCAGAAGGCGATGGATCAGGCGCGTCGCAACATGGTCAACGTCAGCCTCGCCGGCCAGACGCTGCAGTACCCGGTCAAGGCCCGTCACGGGGCGTCCAGGGTCTACATGCAGCCGGCCAGCGAAGGTACCGGCATTATCGCCGGCGGTGCCATGCGCTCGGTTCTCGAGCTTGCCGGCGTCCATGACGTCCTGGCCAAGTGCTACGGCTCCACCAACCCGGTCAACGTGGTTCGCGCGACGGTCAATGGCCTCGCCGACATGCGTTCGCCGGAAGACGTGGCGGCCAAGCGCGGCCTGTCAGTCGAAGCGATCACGGGGTAATTCACAATGGCAGCTTTGATCAAGGTTACCCAGGTCCGTAGCACCATCGGCGTACTGACCAAGCACAAGGCCACGATGACCGGTCTGGGGCTGCGCCGCATCGGTCATACGGTTGAGCTGGAAGACACCCCCGCCGTTCGCGGCATGATCCACAAGGTCAACTACCTTGTGCGTGTAGAGGGAGAGTAATCCATGAAACTTAACAGCCTGAGCCCTGCCGAGGGCTCCAAGCACGCGGAAAAGCGTGTCGGTCGTGGCATCGGCTCCGGTCTGGGCAAGACCGGTGGCCGTGGCCACAAGGGCCTCAAGTCACGCAGCGGCGGCAGCGTCAAGCCCGGCTTCGAAGGCGGCCAGATGCCGCTGCAGCGTCGGCTGCCGAAGTTCGGCTTTACCTCGGCCAAGTCGCTGGTGTCGGAAGAAGTCCGTCTGGGCGAACTGGCCCGGGTGGCCGGTGACGACGTCACGCTTGAGACCCTCAAGCAGGCCGACGTGCTGAAGGATGCCACGCGCCACGCGAAGGTTATCCTGTCCGGCGAACTGAACAAGGCGGTCAACGTTCGCGGTCTCAAGGTCACCAAGGGTGCCCGGGCCGCAATCGAAGCCGCCGGCGGCAAGGTAGAGGACTAAATGGCCAAGTCAGGAAACATGCCGGCGAAGGGTAGCGGTTTGAGTGAACTCTGGGCGCGTCTGCGCTTCGTTCTGCTCGCCATCGTGGTGTACCGCATCGGTGCCCACATTCCCATTCCCGGCGTCAATCCTGACCAGCTTGCTGCCTTGTTCAAGGAGCAACAGGGCACCATCCTGGGCATGTTCAACATGTTCTCGGGTGGTGCGCTGGAGCGCATGAGTGTTCTCGCCCTGGGCATCATGCCCTACATATCGGCGTCGATCATCATGCAGCTGATGACGGCGGTTTCGCCCCATCTTGAGCAGCTCAAGAAGGAAGGGGAAGCCGGCCGCCGCAAGATCAGCCAATATACCCGCTACGGCACGGTAGCGCTGGCTCTGGTTCAGGCCACCGGCATGTCGGTCGGCCTGGCGAGCCAGGGCATTGCCTACAGCGCTGACATCAGCTTTTACTTCACCGCGGTCATCACCTTTGTGGCCGGTGCGGTGTTCATGATGTGGCTGGGCGAGCAGATTACCGAGAAGGGTATCGGCAACGGTATTTCGCTGCTGATCTTCTCGGGTATCGTCGCCGGGCTGCCCAGCGCCGTAGGGCAGGCATTCGAGCTGGCCCGCAACGAAGGCGCGTGGAACGTGCTGCCGTTGCTGGGGCTGTCGGCGCTGGGTATTGCGACCGTGGCGTTCGTGGTGTTCATCGAGCGCGGCCAACGCCGCCTCAAGGTGAACTATCCGCGTCGTCAGGTCGGTAACAAGATGTATGCAGGCCAGAGCAGCTATCTGCCGCTGAAGGTGAACATGGCCGGTGTGATTCCGGCCATTTTCGCGTCCAGTATTCTGCTGTTCCCGGCATCCATCGGCCAGTGGGTCGGTGCCGGCGACGGCATGGAATGGCTGCAGCGTGCATCCCAGGCCCTGGGGCCCGGGCAGCCGCTCTACATCTTGCTTTTTGGCCTTGCGGTGGTATTCTTCTGCTTCTTTTACACAGCGCTGGTCTTCAACCCGAAGGACGTGGCCGACAACCTGAAAAAGTCGGGGGCGTTTCTGCCGGGGATTCGACCCGGCGAGCAGACCGCTCGCTATATCGACAAGGTCATGACGCGTCTGACCCTGTTTGGTGCCTTGTATATCACTGCGGTTTCCCTGATGCCCCAGTTCCTCATCGTGGCGTGGAACGTGCCGTTCTTCTTCGGCGGTACCTCGCTTTTGATCGTGGTGGTGGTGATCATGGACTTCATGGCCCAGGTGCAGTCGCATCTCATGTCGCATCAATATGACTCGGTGATGAAGAAGTCCAACCTGAAAGGCTACGGTAGCGGCGGCATCACGCGCTAAAGGCGCGTCGCAGCCGTTCTGGACGCAGCCGTATTGGAGAAAGAACGATGAAAGTTCGAGCTTCCGTCAAGAAGATGTGCCGTAACTGCAAGATCATTCGTCGCAACGGCGCCGTCCGCGTCGTTTGCAGCGAACCGCGGCACAAACAGCGCCAGGGGTAATCCCCGGGGCTGATGCAGTCGGGTGCCGGCATGCCCCGTGGCCTGCGTTATTGCACGCAGGCGGTGAACGGGGTATGCTGTTGCGCCCTTTAATGATGAACAACGAGCAAGCCGCTCACATTTCGGAGTAAGCTGATGGCCCGTATTGCAGGCGTCAATATCCCGGACAACAAGCATGCGGCGATCTCGCTGACCTATATCTTCGGGATCGGCCGGACTCGCGCGCAGGACATCTGTGCTGCGACGGGTATCGCGCCGACAGCCAAGGTCCAGGAACTGTCTTCTGAAGAAGTCGACACCCTGAGGGCCGAAGTTGGCAACTATACCGTAGAAGGCGACCTTCGCCGTGACACGACGCTGAACATCAAGCGTCTCATGGATCTGGGTTGCTATCGTGGTTTGCGTCATCGTCGTGGTCTTCCGCTGCGTGGTCAGCGGACCAAGAACAACGCGCGTACCCGCAAGGGCCCGCGCAAGCCGATCCGCAAATAATACGCACGTTATGGCGTAAAGACAGGAAGAAACATCAACATGGCTAACCCGCGCAGTAACCGTAAAAAGGTGAAAAAGCAGGTAGTGGATGCCATTGCGCATGTCCATGCCTCTTTTAACAACACGATCGTGACGATCACAGACCGCCAGGGCAATGCTCTTTCATGGGCAACTGCCGGTGGTTCGGGTTTTCGTGGTTCTCGCAAGAGCACCCCGTTCGCGGCACAAGTCGCCAGTGAACGTGCAGCAAACACTGCAGCCGAGTATGGTGTGAAAAACGTCGACGTGCTGGTCAAGGGCCCCGGTCCCGGCCGTGAATCCTCCGTGCGCGCGCTGAATGCCGCCGGCTTCCGTGTGCAGAGCATCACCGACGCGACGCCCATTCCCCACAATGGCTGCCGTCCGCCGAAGAAACGCCGCGTTTAAGGAGAGAGATTCATGGGCCGTTATATTGGACCTAAGTGCAAATTGTCTCGTCGTGAAGGCACGGACCTCTTTCTCAAGAGTGGCGTGACCCCCTTCGAGAAGAAGTGTAAATCCGAGCAGATCCCGGGTGTACACGGCCAGCGTCGTCAGCGTCTTTCCGACTACGGCTTGCAGCTTCGCGAGAAGCAGAAAGTCCGCCGCATGTATGGCGTACTCGAAAAGCAGTTCCGCAACTATTACAAGCACGCCGCCCGCGTCAAGGGCGCGACCGGCGAGGTGCTTTTGCAGTTGCTGGAAGGCCGACTGGACAACGTCGTCTACCGCATCGGCTTCGGCTCCACGCGCTCCGAAGCGCGTCAGCTGGTCAGCCACAAGGCGATTTCCGTGAACGGCAAAACCGTCAACATCGCTTCCTACCAGGTAAAGCCGGGCGATGTTGTAGCCGTGCGTGAAAAGGCCAAAAACCAGGCGCGGATCCAGAACGCCCTGGCCATCTCGGCCAACCGTGGCGACGTGGAGTGGATCGAAACCGACGCCAAGAAGATGGAAGGCACTTTCAAGGCTCTGCCTGAACGCGGTGACCTGTCTGCCGACATCAACGAAAACCTGATCGTCGAGCTGTACTCGAAGTAAGCGCGGTACCTGACCGCCTGCTTCCGCTGCCCGGAGCCCTGCCGCACAGGTGCAGGCCGGGCAGCCGAGTACCACGTATCCGTTTGGCAGCCTGAAAGGTGTTCTTATGCAGCGTTCAGTGACAGAGTTTCTTCGTCCACGCGATATCAAGGTCGAGGAAATCAACGCACATCACGCCAGAATCGTGCTCGAACCGTTCGAGCGCGGCTTTGGTCATACCCTGGGGAATGCACTGCGCCGCATTCTGCTCTCGTCCATGCCCGGCGCCGCCGTGGTAGAGGCCGAGATCAAAGGCGTCGAGCACGAATACAGTGCGCTTGAAGGGGTGCAGGAGGATATCATCGAGATTCTCCTGAACTTGAAAGATGTTGCGATCAAGATGCACAGCCGCGACGAGGCGGTGCTCTCGCTGAACAAGCAGGGCCCGGCCGTCGTCACCGCTGGCGACATTGCGCTTGATCACAGCGTCGACATCGTCAACCCGGACCACGTCATTGCGCACGTCAATGAAGGTGCCGAGCTGGATGTCCAGCTCAGGGTGGCGCTGGGGCGTGGCTACGAGCCGGCCGACGTCCGCGATTCCGACGAGGAGACGCGGGCCATTGGTCGCCTGCAGCTGGATGCCACCTTCAGCCCGGTACGCCGGGTTTCCTACGCGGTGGAAGCCGCGCGTGTCGAGCAGCGGACCGACCTGGACAAGCTGATCATCGACCTGGAAACCGACGGTACCCTGGATCCGGAAGAGGCGATCCGCCGCAGCGCGACCATCCTGCAGGAGCAGCTGGCCGCCTTCGTCGATTTACAAGCCGACAAAGAGCAGGAAGTCGAGGAAGAAGAGGATCAGGTGGATCCGACTCTTCTGCGCCCCGTAGACGATCTTGAGCTGACCGTCCGCAGCGCCAACTGCCTGAAGGCCGAAAACATCTACTACATCGGTGATCTGATTCAGCGCACCGAGGTAGAGCTGTTGAAGACCCCGAATCTCGGCAAAAAGTCCTTGAATGAAATCAAGGATGTTCTGGCAGCGCGCGGCTTGTCGCTGGGTATGCGGCTGGAAAATTGGCCACCCGCTAGCCTCAAGGACGACAAGACCTCCGCGTGAGCGTCGCCTCAAGTCCCAGTTTGGTAAGGAATCACAACCATGCGTCATCGCAAGAGTGGCGGTAATTTGAACCGCACCAGCTCGCACCGCAAGGCCATGTTCAAGAACATGTCGTCCTCGCTGGTCGAGCACGAAATCATCAAGACAACCCTGCCCAAGGCCAAGGAACTGCGTCGCGTCATCGAGCCGCTGATTACCCTGGCCAAGCAGGACAGCGTCGCCAACCGTCGTCTGGCGTTTGCCCGCACCCGGTCCAATGCTACCGTGGGCAAGCTGTTCAGCGAGCTGGGGCCGCGTTACGCCGAGCGTCCGGGCGGCTATGTCCGTATCCTCAAGTGCGGCTTCCGCACCGGCGACAACGCGCCCATGGCCTACGTCGAGCTGGTTGATCGCCCCGAGGTGGAAGCCGCCGCAGACGACTAAAACGCTGCGCCGAGCCTGCCTCGCGTCAAAACCGGTCGGTACTTTCCCGTGGTCCTGGTACCATGCTGGATTGTCCGGCCGGTTTTTTTGCGTTTAGATACGGTCATCACCGGATTATTGCGTCGTCCTGCCCCGGCAGGAAGACAGGGAGTTATCATGTCCTACTTGCCGTTCTCTGCGCCATTTTCTGCGCCGTTTTTTGCCCCATGCGCTCGTCGTTCTGCCTCGTTGCTACGTGGCGCGCTGACGTTGGCCGTCGTCTGCGCGATACTGCTGGCGGCCCTCGCGGCTACCCCGGCCCAGGCGGCCAACCCGCGCTACGCCGGCATGATGGTGGATATGGAGAACGGCGAGGTGCTCTACGCGGAAAACGCTGATGCGCCGCGCTATCCTGCCTCGCTGACCAAGATGATGACCCTCTACCTGACGTTTGAAGCGCTGGAGGATAACCGGCTCACCCCTGGCCAGCCGCTTGAGGTCTCCCGGGCGGCGGCCGCCATGCCGGCCTCCAAACTCTGGCTGTCCCGGGGTAGCGATATTTCCGTGGACAAGGCCATCCGAGCGCTGGTGGTGAAGTCGGCCAACGACGTCGCCGTGGTGCTGGCCGAGGCGCTGGGCGGCAGCGAGACGGCGTTCGCCCGGCAGATGACGCAGAAGGCCCGCGAGCTGGGCATGCACGACACCACCTTCCGCAACGCGTCGGGCCTGCCCGATGACCAGCAGGTTACGACCGCCCGGGATCTACTGACCCTCTCGGTTCATGTGATGAAGGATTTTCCCGGCTATTATCACTACTTTGGCCTTTCGTCGTTCGACTTCCACGGCAGGACCTACGACGGTCACAATAATCTCCTGGATGACTACCCCGGCGTCGACGGGCTGAAAACCGGCTTTATCAGCGCCTCGGGCTTCAACGTCGCGACCACCGCCGTGCACCAGGGCCGCCGCATGATGGGCGTGGTCATGGGCGGTTTTACTGGGCAGTCCCGGGATACCCACATGGCCGACCTGCTCGATCGCAGCTTTGCCCGCGCCAGGCTGCGGGAGCGTTCCGGCTGGCTGGGAGATACCGGGTTTTCCCGGGAGTACATGGCGTTTGGCGGGCTGGTGGACCCCGGCGTGCCGAGTCATCCTCAACCGGCGGCGTCACGGCCCATGCTCGCGGCCGTGGACACCGGCAAGGTGAGCCGCCCGTCGGCCGCTCCCGATCCGTCACCGCATGCCGACACCCCGGCGCCGCAGGACGCCTCGACGGACGCGCAAGACCCGCTCAAACCGCTGATGGCCGCTGAAACGCCGGCGATGGGCGATGCCGCCGGCGGCTGGGGGATTCAGGTCGGCGCGTTCAGCGAATCGGACCATGCGCGTCGGCTGGCCAACCAGGCGGCGAGTACCCTGCCGCAAAACGTCGGTGGCCAGGTGTCGGTGGATGCCCTGAGCGGTCCTCGTCAGGTGTTCCGCGCGCGGCTGGTGGCGCTGGGCGAAACGCAGGCGCACCAGGCCTGCCGGCGGCTCAAGGCCAGCGGCATGGACTGCATGGTGGTTGATGCCAGCCGCTGAGTGAATTACCGCCGATCATCGGCAGACCATCCGTGGAGAACGCAATGACGGCCTCGATCAAGGGCATGGGCTATATGTGCATCGGCGTGCTGTTTCTGGCACTGGGTGATGCCGTGGCCAAATGGCTGGGGGAGGTGCACTCGCCGTTCGAGATTATTTTCTTCCGCACCCTGGTCGCGCTGCCGTTGATTGCGGTGCTCGCCCACTTCGGCGGCGGGTTGCGCACCCTGGGCACGCGGCGCCCCGGGGTGCACTTGCTGCGCGGTCTTATCTATACCGGCACCATGGGCTTTTTCGTGCTGGGGCTGACAATGCTGCCGCTGGCCGAAGCCACGGCGATTGCCTTTGTCGCGCCGCTGTTCGTCACGCTGCTGTCGGTGCCGCTGCTGGGCGAGCGTATCGCGCGGCCGGTGCTGGCGGCTTCGGCGTTGGGCTTTGTTGGCGTGGTCATCGTGGTGCGCCCGGGCGGTGACGCCTTCAACGCCGGCGCGCTGTCGATGGTCGCCGCGGCGCTGTGCTACGCGCTGACCATGATTACCGCCCGGCGTTACGGCGGGCGCGAGAGCTTCTGGGCGCTGGTGTTTTATATTTCGCTGGTGCCCATGCTGGTCGCCGCCGCCACGCTGCCCTGGGTATGGCGGATGCCCGACCCCTGGCACTGGCCGGCCTTTCTCGCTGCCGGCATCCTGGGCGTCGGTTCCACCGGCTTTATTACTCTGGCGTTCCGCTATACCCCGGCGGCGATTGCCGCGCCGTTCGACTATACCGCGCTGATCTGGGCGGCCCTGCTGGGCTGGTGGGTCTGGGGCGAGCTGCCGGATATCTGGGTGCTGGCCGGCAGCGTGCTGATTATTACCAGCGGTCTGGCCATCGCCTACCACGACCGCCGTACCAGCCTGAATCGCCGCCCGAGCTGATCGGGGCTCACTCCGCCGTCAGCGCCGGGCCCGGCGCCTGACGCCACCTCGCTGCCAGTCTGTCGGCTGCCTGGCGCGGCGAAGCCTGGCCGCAAATCGCCGAGACCACCGCCATGCCCCGGGCACCGCTGTGCCTGACCGCTTCGACGTGCTCCGCCTTGATACCGCCGATCGCCACGGCGGGCAGCGGGCAGGCGTTGACCAGCGAAGCCAGACCGTCAAGGCCGATGGGTGCGGCGTGGTCGGCCTTGCTGGGCGTGGCAAATACCGGTCCCAGCCCTATGTAATCCAGCAGCTCCAGCGGCGCGCCAGCCAGCTGTTCGCGGTTATTGATAGACAGCCCCAGGATAGCGTCGGCGCCCAGCACCCGCCGAGCATCGCGCACGGCGGTATCGCTCTGGCCTACATGCAGGCCGTCGGCGCCGCTTTCCCGCGCGACCCTCAGACGGTCGTTGATAATCAGCGGTACTCGGTGGCCGGTACGCGCGGCATGCTGGTCCAGACTCAGCTTCAGGCGCCGAGCCTGCTGAATCATCGCCGCGTCGTCGGCGTGCTTGTCGCGCAGCTGTACGAAACTTGCCCCGCCGGCAATCGCCTCTTCCACGGTGCGCTCAACGCCATAGGCGCCGCACCCGTCTGCGTCGGTCACCAGGTAAACGGATAGATCAAGAGACATCGGCGACCTCCAGCGTCATATGACGCTCCAGGTCGTCGGGCGTCAGCTGGTAAAGCGCGTCCAGAAACGGCGCGGTAAAGCTGCCGGGGCCGGCGGCGTCAGCAGCGGCGCGTGCGCCCGCCAGAGCAAAGCTGCCGAAGGCCGCCGCCACCGCGTTCAGGCGGCTTTCCCGGCTGTCATCCGCTACGCTCAGAAACGCCGCTGCGGCCGCGCTCAGCCCGCACCCCAGCGTCGTAATTCGCGGCATCAGCGCATGCCCGCCGCGCACGCTGACGCCATGCGTGCCATCGGTAATAAAATCGGTCTCGCCGGTGACGCCCACCAGGCACTGCTGCCGCTCGGCCAGCGCCACGGCGGCTCCTCGGGCTTCATCGGCGCCGGCGGTGCTGTCCGCGCCGCGCCCCGAGCCGGCGATGCCGTTAAGGCACAGAATCTCCGAGGCATTGCCGCGGATCAGCGTCGGCGCGTGCGCCATGAGCTCGGCGCAGAGTCGCTGGCGGTAGGCCGTTGCGCCCACGGCCACCGGGTCGAGGACCCAGGGCGTGGCGTTGTCGCGGGCTACCCGGGTGGTATCCAGCATGGCGTCGGCAAACTCGGGGCTGAGGGTGCCGATGTTGATCGACAGGGCATCGGCCAGCGCGGTGAATTCGCCGGCTTCTTCGCGGGCGTGGAGCATGGCCGGCGACGCGCCCAGGGCGAGCAGGATATTGGCGCTGGTATTCATGGCCACCAGGTTGGTGAGGCAGTGCACCAGCGGCGCGCGGCGGTGCAGGGCGTGAAGGTAACGCCCGGTAGTGGGTAAGGGCATGGCATTCCTCCCGGCGGCGAGAGGCGGTAGGCAGCTACCACGACTCCCTACGCCGGCATTGTCCGGTTCAGGTGATTAAGGGTGCGTCTCAGCACAACGGGTTACGTTGAGCGCCCCTGCCGTGGCGGCCACTATCCGCGCTGAGGCCGAGCGTGTAAAGCCCGGGGCGATGGCCGGTGCGCTGTTGCGATGCGGCTGGTAAAATAAAGCGGAAATTTTGCCGCACGGCCGGCATCCACAAGGAGACAGCGCATGTCGTTTCACGGTGAGGCACATCCCGGCATTACGCCCACACCGCCGGAAACTCAGGGTTTTCGGTTTAACCACACCATGCTGCGTATCAGGGATCCCGAGCGTTCGCTGGCGTTTTATTCCGGCGTGCTGGGCATGCAGGTGATGCGCCGGCTGGACTTCGAGGCAATGAATTTTTCGCTGTATTTTCTTGCCCATGTGCCGGACCCCCAGGACGTGCCCGACGACGTGGAAGCGCGCACCGCCTGGACCTTCAGCCAGACCGGCATGCTTGAACTGACCCACAACTGGGGCACCGAAAACGACGCCGACTTTGCCTACCACGACGGCAACGCCGAGCCCCAGGGGTTTGGCCACATCTGCATCAGCGTGCCCCAGCTGGAAACCGCGCAGGCGTGGTTTGACGCTCACGACGTCACCTTCATCAAGCGCGCCGATCAGGGCGGGATGAAAGACGTCATCTTTATCAAGGACCCCGACGGCTACTGGATCGAAGTCATCCAGGCCGACCGCATGGCCGGCAAGGGCGACTGAGCCCGGGTCGGCTAATCGGCCAGCGCCCGGTGGAGTAGCCGGGCGTTGTGGCGCATCATGCCGATGTAGCTCGACGCCTCGCCGTCGTCGGCCAGGGCATCGGCGTAGAGCGTGCCGGCCACGGGCAGGCCGGTTTCTTCAGCCAGCTGGTCCACCGTGCCCGGGCTGGTCATGTTCTCGTAAAACAGCGCTTCCACGTTCCGCTGCCGAATGGTATCCACCAGCGCGGCCATGCGGGCAGCACCGGGCGCCGACGACGTGGCCATCCCCTCGGGGGCGCGAAAGTGCAGCCCGTAGGCATCGGCAAAATAGCCGAAGGAATCGTGGCCGGTAATGATCGTGGCTTCGTCGTCCAGCTCATTCAGCTGGTCGCGGATGGCGTTATCGGCGCGGTCCAGTCGTGCCAGATACGCCTCGGCGTTGGCCCGGTAGTCCGCCGCGTGCGCGCTGTCGGCGTCAATCAGCCCGTCGCGGATGTTGGTCACGTAAGTGCCCGCCCGGGTCATATCCTGCCAGGCGTGCGGGTCCGCCACCCCCTCCGGTATTGAACGGTCGTCGGCTTCGCGGGAGGCGTCATCGCGGTCGTGATGATGCTGGCCTGCGTGCCTGAGCGGCGTGATATGGCGGGTCGCCGTAACCCGGGGCCCCCGGTAGTCGCTGGTTTCCAGCAGGCGATCCATCCAGCCCTCGAAGTTCAAGCCGTTGAAGACCACCAGGTCGGCGCCGGACAGCGCGCGCACGTCGCCTGGGCTGGGTGAATAGCTGTGGGCATCGCTGTCTGCTCCGATCAGCGGCGTTACGTCGACATGCTCGCCGCCGACGTTGTCGACCATATCCGCCAGAATGGAAAAGCTCGCCACGACCTGAACCCGCTCGGCCGCCCCGACAGCAGGGCACAGCGCGCTCGCTGCCAGCAGCAGAGCAGCCAGCGTCAGCTGACTCGGACGGTATCGACCGGCTGATGGATTCATCACTATCTCTCCTTATCAAGGGCTCTCCCTTGTATGCCGCGTAAGCGGCGGGTCAGGGGCGTTCGAGCGGCCGGGCGCGGCGGCGGAAACGCGCCGCCAGACTGTGGTAGCGGCCACACAGCGCCGAGACCAGATAGCCCGCTCCCGCCAGCAGGATAATGCTGGGTCCGGACGGCAAATCCAGGTGAAACGAGAGCAGCAGCCCGCCGGTGCTCGACAGCATTGCCAGCACAATGGCAAGGCCGATCAGCCCCTCCAGCCGCTTGCTCCAGAAGCGCGCCGAAGTCGCCGGCAGCATCATCAGCCCCACCGCCATCAGCGTGCCCAGCGTCTGGAAGCCGGCCGTCAGGTTCAATACCAGCAGCCCCAGAAAAACGCTATGCACCCAGCCGCTGTATCGGCTTTGGCCGCGCAAAAACAGCGGGTCCAGGCACTCCACCACCAGCGCGCGAAACATTATCGCCAGCGTCACCACAATCACGCTGGTCATCCCCGCAATCAGCACCAGCGCGGTGGAATTGATCGCCAGCACCGAGCCGAACAGCACGTGGGTCAGATCCACGCTGCTACCCCCCAGCGAGATCAGCATGACCCCCGCGGCCAGCGAGATAATAAAAAAGCTCGCCATCGCGGCGTCTTCACGCTGGCCGCCCATGCGCGACACCGCACCGGCCAGCAGCGCCACAGCCAGGCCGAACAGCACACCGCCCAGGCTCATCGCCGGCAGCGAAAATCCCGCCAACAGAAAACCCAGCGCCACCCCGGGCAGAATCGCATGGGCCATGGCGTCGCCGATCAGGCTCATGCCGCGCAGCATCAGAAACACCCCCAGCGGCGGTGCGGCCAGCGATAGCGCCAGCCCGCCGACTACCGCCCGGCGCATAAAGCCATAGTCGAACGGCGCAATCAGCCAGGCGTGCAACAGATCAAGCATGGGGCGCCCCCCCGGCGGCGTGGGCTGGCGATCCCGGCGCGGCGATGGCCGCAGGCGACAGCCACTCGCCGCCGCCGTCGCGCAGCAGCAGCACATCGTCGGCCAGGCGCTTGAGGTGATCCATATCGTGCAGCACCACAATCACCGTGGCGCCGTCGTCGGCCATCTGGCGGATAATCGGCATGAGTATATCCACCGTTTTGGCGTCGATATTGGCAAAGGGCTCGTCCAGCAACAGCAGTTCGGCCTCCTGCATCAGCGTCCGGCCGATCAGCGCGCGCTGGCGCTGGCCGCCGGACAGCTCGCCCAGCGGCCGGTGGGCCACGCCGGAAATACCCAGCCGCGCCATGATCTCCCGGCCACGACGATAGTGCGCGGCGCAATAGCCTTTCAGCGCCCCGTGGCTGGGCCAGGTGCCGGTCATCACCAGCTCCTCCACGCTCATGGGGAAGGACAAATCCAGCGCCAGCTGCTGTGGCAGCCAGGCCCGCCGAGCTCGGGGCACCGTACACTCGACGCGGCCGGCGAGCGGATCAAGCTCGCCCATCAGCGCCTTCACCAGGGTGGTCTTGCCCGCGCCGTTGGCACCGATCAGCGCGGTCACCGCGCCGCCGGCCACCGTGCCGCTGACACCTTCCAGCACGCTACGTTGCCCCTGCGCCAGGTGCAGATCGTCCAGCCGGAGCGTTGACGCCCGCGCCATCACAGCCACCCCGTCGCCCAGGCGACCAGCGCCCACAAGACCAACAGCGGCACGACACAGAGCGCCAGCCGCCGCCCCGCGGACAACGACATCAGCGAAAAGTGGCACGGCCCCTCACGGTTGTGTTGATGGGCGGGCGCCCGGGAAGACGACGCCCCGGCGCTGGAAGGATGGGTTGGCATGGTGTTTCCCTAGGGAGTCCGGCCGTTGGGCCGGCGGACAATACATAAAGGCGTAGCATAACAAAAACGATTCCGGCATGGCGTGTGTATTACGCCCCTGCCAGAGGAAGCCCTGTTGGCTCAGGGTGACAGGCATGATGTGCATCAATGATCGGGGTGCGGGTCGATGATTGGATAAAGGTAACTTTGACGGGGCAAGGACTGTTATGGCGTATTTTTTATACTGGGGAAAAGCAGCTTCTGATGACGGTAACGCAGAGTGTCATTTATTGCCTTACCACAGCCTGGATGTAGCAGCTGTTGGCTGGTGTTTGCTGGCGCCGGAAAAAGAGTTGACCCAGCAGTTGGCTGCCCGCCTTGGGCTTGAGCCGGATACATTACGGAATCTGCTGGTTTTCTGGCTCGGGATTCACGATCTGGGCAAGTTTTCCCGGGCGTTTCAGGGGCTTTTTCAGCCATTGCGTGCTGCATTGGTGCCGACAGCCAACTCGCCGGCCTACACCGAGCGGCATGATCGCCTGGGTGCCATACTCTGGGAGGCAAACTGGATCGAGTGGCTACAAGACGGCACCTTGCAGTGGCCTCAAGGCAAGCTGAGCCGGGAGCAGCGGAGGCAGCTGGGTAAAACATTGACCATACTGGCTACTCCGTTTTTTGGTCACCACGGCAAGCCGGTAGAAAGTGGCCAGTGCCGAGTTGAGTCATTTTTCATCCACGATAATATCGGCAATGATACTGAAGCTGCTCGGCAGTTTATTGCCGACTGGGGAGACGTTGTCTCGCCGGTTTGGGCAATCGAAAAGCTGGCATCCCCTGAATGGTGTGGCGCGCTGCAAGCGTTAAGCTGGACCGTTGCCGGCTGGGCCACGTTGAGTGACTGGCTGGGCTCCAGCCGTGAATATTTCCCGTATTGCCAGGAACGTATGCCGCTAGCGGAATATTGGCCGCTGGCGCTATCCCGCGCCGAGGCCGTGCTTGAGGGCACCGGCTTTATATCACCGCTACGGCCACTGCCGTATAGCGGCATGGATAGCTGGTTTGGCGGTGCCAATATAACGCCAACTCCTTTGCAAAAAGCAGCAGAAGAGCTGGCGCTTTCCGACGGCTCGCAGCTGTGCATTCTTGAGGACGTGACCGGTGCCGGCAAGACCGAGGCCGCCGGTATCCTCACCCAGCGGCTGCTGGCCGCCGGGCACGGCGACAGCCTGTACTTTGCCTTACCCACCATGGCGACTTCCAACGCCATGTATTCCCGAATGGGCAATCTACATCGACACTTTTTTACGGCCGATTCAGAGCCATCGCTGGTGCTGTCCCACGGTGCTCGGGATCTCAACGATGAGTTCATGGGATCTGTAGACGATGCCCAGCCGGAAGACCATGAATATGCTGCCAACGATATGACCGCTTCCAGCCGATGTAATCGCTGGCTTGCTGATTCGCGTAAAAAAGCGCTGTTAGCCGATGTGGGCGTTGGTACTATTGACCAGGCGCTAATGGCGCTGCTGCCTTTCAGGCATCAATCGCTCCGGCTTTACGGGCTGGCGCGCAAGGTGTTGGTAGTCGATGAAGTGCACGCCTATGACCATTACATGCAAGGGCTGCTGGGGCAGCTATTAACCCATCACGCCCGCCAGGGTGGCAGTGCCATTTTGCTGACGGCAACCCTGCCTTTACGTATGCGCGATGAGCTTCTTCATGCCTGGCAAGCAGGCCTGGATGCGGAACCACAAGGTTCAAAACAGCGTGACTTCCCTTTGCTGACTCACGCAGGCACCCAGGGCGTTACCGAGACGCCGCTGGCCACGCGGCCGGAAGTCGCCCGCTCTGTGAACATCGGCTGGCTAACTGATGAAGAGCAGTGCGTTGAAGCCGTACTGGAAGCGGTCGAAAGAGGGGAGTGCGTCGCCTGGGTGCGTAACACCGTTGACGACGCGATCCGTGCTTTTGAGGCCGTGGCGCATCGCCACCCCGATGCCGCGCGCTGCCTGCTGTTTCACAGCCGATTTGCCATGTGCGACCGCCAGCGTATTGAAGCGGATGTTATCCAACGCTTGGGTAAGCACTCAACGCCGGATACTCGCCGGGGTCAGGTGCTGATTAGCACCCAGGTGTTTCAGGAATCCCTGGATTGCGACGTGGACCTGATGATCAGCGATATTGCGCCGATTGACCTGCTGATCCAGCGCGCCGGGCGTTTGCAGCGCCACGCGCGTGGCACTCGTGGAAAGCCACTATTACAGATTCTGGCACCTGAGTGGTCGGAAGCGCCGGATGCCAAATGGCTACAGCGGATGCTACCGGGAACTCAGGCGGTGTATCGCGATACCTCTCTTATGTGGCTGACCCAGCGCGTGTTACGCGAGACCGGCGCATTGCGGATGCCGGATGACGCGCGTCATTTACTCGAAAGCGTTTATGGAGCCGTGATCGACCTGGTGCCCGATGGGCTGCAGGACGCGCGCTTCGAGCAGAAAGGCATGCAGAAAATGGCCGCCTCCATGGCCAACTTCAACGCTCTCAGGCTCGAAGACGGCTATGTCAGCGGCCAGCAGTGGCAGGAGGAGCAGGAAATAGGCACGCGTCTGATTGACGAGCCGACAGTTAATGTCGCGTTGTTGACGCACACTGCTGACGGCTGTTTGCAACTTTGGGCTTGCGGCGAGCGTCACGCTGCCATGCTCAGCCAGGCCAAGCTACGCCAGAGCCAGGCGGAAAAGCTTGCGGTACTCCCGGCGCACTATCAGCCGCAGTGGGAGGCGCTACAGGAACAGCATAAGGTGCTGCATTACACCCGCCCTTGGCTTGTTGAAGCCGACGACAGCTGTACCTACAGCGTGCAGTGGGGCTTGCGCCTGGGAAGCTAGCCGATTGAACAGCTGAACAAAATCCCCGGTGGCGCTGGGAACGGTAGCAAGAACCTTTTTGAACCTTAATGAACAAGGAAAACTATGAATCTGCTCAATGGTGCGTGCTGGCTACCATGCCTAATGCGCGACGGCACGGTGGAGTATCGGCCGCCAGCGGATATGGCGAATCCTGACGTTATCAACCTGGCCTGCCCCCGGGCAGATTTTCAGGCGGGGGCCTACCAGTTTTTGCTGGGACTCTTGCAAACGGCGCTGCCCCTTGCCGATCACGGCGAGTGGCTGGACTACCTGATTGAACCGCCCAGCCCTGATGCGTTACAGGAAGCGTTTGCGCCGCTGGAGAGCGCCTTTGAGCTGGACGGCGACGGCCCGCGTTTCATGCAGGATAAAGATCCGCTGGAAGACGGAAACGCCACCACGGTCAGCGCCCTGCTGATCGACGCGCCTGGGAAAAACACGCTTAAAAATAATAAAGACTTTTTTGTCAAACGCGGCCGGGTAGATGTGATGTGTGAAGCCTGTGCGGCGCTGGCGCTGTTTACCATGCAGGCCAGTGCGCCTGCCGGTGGGAGGTGTCACCGAGTTGGTCTCAGAGGCGGCGGGCCGCTGACCACCCTGGTGATGCCCGAATCCGCCGATGCTAGCTTATGGAAGCGCCTTTGGCTCAACGTAGTGCCCTCAAAAAAGCTGATTCAGCAAGGGCAAAACTGGACTACGCCGCACCCGGAAGACCCTGATTTGTTCTTCTGGATAGCCGATACCCGCATCAGCGACAAAAAAGGCACCGAAGTATTGCCTGAGCAGGTGCATCCGCTGCATGCCTACTGGTCAGTGCCGCGGCGTTTTCGGCTGCTGTTTGAACAGGACGAGTGTAGGTGCGATCTCTGCGGACGCGAAGTTGACCAGATAGTGAGGCAGGTACGCAGCATAAATCAGGGCGCCAACTACGACGGCCCCTGGCAGCACCCGCTAACGCCGTACCGGCGTGATCCCAAAAAGCCAGCGAAGCCGCCTTGGTCAAAAAAAGCCCAGCGCGACGGTCTGGGCTATCGGCACTGGTCAAGCTTTGTACTGAGTGACTATGACGGCAGTGGCGCGCTGCCGGCCGCCGTAGTCACGGATTACATCAGCCATAAACAAAAGTTGGTCGATGAATCGTACCGCTGGGGCGATGATGTGCCGGGGCTGTTAAAACAGATGCGAATCTGGGCCAGCGGATATGATATGGAAAATATGAAGCCCCGCGGCTGGTACAGCGTGGAAATGCCGCTGATTAATCTTCCCCCATCGAGCCAGGACATCTTGCGGGCATGGGTTCAGCAGCTGACCGGACTATCGCAGCAGGTGGCAAGCGACACGCGAAAGCAGATAAAAGCGGCCTGGTTCAAGCGTCCTGCCGATGCCGATGCCGATGCCGATGCCAAGGCCAAGGCCAAGGCCAAGGCCAAGGCCAAGGCCAAGGCCAAGGCCAAGGCCAAGGCCAAGGCCAAGGGTGATATGAGACAGGTCGATAAGCAGTTTTTCTCGGTCACCCATGATGCCTTTTTCCACACGGTGTCGCGCCTGGCTACCATCTTGCAGGAAGAGGCAGAGACGACTGCTATACCGGCAGACATTGCCCAGAGCTGGTATTTGTCCCTGCGC
The DNA here is from genome assembly GCF_000334215.1 of Vreelandella jeotgali Hwa. Classification (GTDB taxonomy): domain Bacteria; phylum Pseudomonadota; class Gammaproteobacteria; order Pseudomonadales; family Halomonadaceae; genus Vreelandella; species Vreelandella jeotgali. The sequence continues at coordinate 204,932 of NZ_AMQY01000010.1, forward strand.
CGTCAGGCTTTCGCAATATTTGATGACCAGGCACTGAGCGGCGCCCAGGAAAACATGAACTGGCAGCGCGCAACGGGCGCACGCCGTCAACTGCAAGGCTTTTTAAGCGGCCGTAGTAAAGGCAGCAAGACGGTCAAGGATTTCATCAGCCAGCATGGCTTTGAGCCGACGGCCAAAGCGGATAAAACATCGTTAACGCAAGGAGGTGCGGCATGAGTGAAACGGCCGAAGCTGATAGCCCGCAGGAGCGGGGCATTGTCGGCGAGCAGGAGCTTAAATCGCTGGCGGCGCTGTCGCTTGATGAAGCCGTCGCTGTACGCCGCTGGTGGCAGCGGCTAGCGCTTTCTCCCGTGGAACTGGAACAACTGACGCCGCAGCCAGGTCTGCCCAGAGGCGTACGAGCTGGTCTTCGCCGCTGCGATACGCTCGATACCGCTTTGCTGACCCAAGCCTTTCGCGAATTGTGGCGCATATTGCCGGAGGCAACGAGAGAGGCGTCTTTTATGGATGCCAATCTGGAGAAGTGGAGCTCCATCGCATTAGTGCTTGCCGAGTTGCGTGCCGAAACGCCGAATAAAGCCCTGGCGGCAAGGCTGGGTCAGCAGGCACCTACCGGAAAGCCCATTATGAGTGAGTTGCGCTTTCAGCAAATTCTGGCCTGCCGCACGCCGGACGAGTTGGTGCAGCGTTTAAGGCGTGCGCTGGCGTTGGCCGGGCGCAGCGAAGTGAGCGCCGTCCGACTGGCCGATGTTGTGGCCCTCTGGTGGCGCGAATATCGCAGCGGGTTTTCAGCGCGGCCCACCCATCGCTTCGGCTTCATCCTGGCCAACGACTACTTCGGCGCAACGGCGGGCTATCACCATGAGGATACGTAACCCGCTTTAGCGAGATTATTTCTATCTTGTTCTTTTATTCCACAGGAAGTGAACCATGAGCCATTTTATCCAGTTGCATTTACTGACCTCCTACCCACCCGCCAACCTCAACCGTGACGACCTGGGGCGGCCTAAAACCGCGCTGATGGGCGGTGCCAAACGACTGCGGGTGTCTTCGCAGAGCCTGAAACGTACCTGGCGCACGTCTGACCTGTTCGAAGAAGCGCTGGCCGGCCATGTGGGCACCCGCACCAAGCGGCTGGGTAAAGAAGCATACGGTCAGTTGGTTGAGAAAGGTGTTAAAACTAAAACGGCCGCCGCCAGCGCGAAAAAAATTGCCGGCGTGTTCGGCAAGCTGCGCAAAGCCGGCAAGGATGAAGCTCACGAGTTTGAAATCGAGCAGCTGGTTCACGTCGGGCCGGAAGAGCGGGAAGCGGTCAGTCAGCTAATCGCTACTCTGGTGGCTGAAGGTCGTGAGCCGGAAGGCGACGAGCTTGAGCTTTTGCGCCACAGGCCAGCCGCAGCAGACGTAGCGCTGTTTGGCCGCATGCTGGCCGCCGTGCCCAAATATAACGTAGACGCAGCCTGCCAGGTGTCCCATGCGATTACCGTGCATGCCGCCGAGGTAGAAGACGACTACTTTGCCGCCGTGGACGATTTGAACATGGGTGATGAAGACCGCGGCGCGGCGTATATCGACGAGGCCGGATTCGGTGCCGGGTTGTTTTATACCTATGTTTGCATTGACTGTCAGCAGCTGGTCGAAAACCTGAATAATAATCAGGAGCTGGCTGACAAGGCGATCGCCGCGCTGGTGGAAGCCGCTGTCAAGACATCACCCAAGGGCAAGCAAAACAGCTTTGGTTCTCGGGCGCGTGCCAGCTACGTGTTGGCTGAGAAGGGCGGTCAACAGCCGCGCTCGCTTTCCATTGCCTATTTGCGTCCGGTTAACGGCCAGGATCAGTCGCTGGATGCCATCCAGCGGCTTGAAGCTCAGGCCCAGGCGTTTGATAACGCCTACGGTGCCGGCGCTGATAGCCGTTTTATCGTATCCGCGGAACCCGCCTACAGCGCCACCCAGCTGACCGGCAATGCCAGGCAGGGCAGCCTTGAAGAACTGCTCGCTTTTTTGCGCGACCAGTAAAACGAGGCTGATATGACGGAATATCTGGTATTTCGGCTCTATGCCCCCCTGGCAAGCTGGGGAGAAGCCGCCGTCGGTGAAACGTGGCCTACGTCGACCTACCCGGGAAAGAGTGCGTTGCTCGGACTGATCGGCGCAGCGCTAGGGGTTCGCCGTGAAGACGATGCAGGGCAAAAGGCACTGCGTGAAAGTTTTTCGGTCGCGGTAAAGCAGCGCTCGGAAGGTACGTTGATGCGCGATTACCACACAGTGCAAGTGCCGCCGACAAAAGCAAAGGTGCGTTACAGCACGCGCAAGGACGAGCTGAGCGCCCCAAAGAGTGACCTCAATCCGATACTTTCGGCGCGGGATTATCGCTGCGATGGCCTTTGGACCGTAGCATGCTGGCTAACCCCTGAGTCCCGCTGGACGCTAGCTGAACTTCAGCAAGCGTTGGAAATGCCGCACTTTTGTCTTTATCTGGGTCGCAAGGCATGCCCGCCGGCAGCACCGCTGGCGCCGAAAGTCGTCGCCTGCTCAACCCTGAAAGACGCGCTGGATAGCGAATTTCCACCGCTGAATGGCCGTAATGAGGCCGTCGAAAAAGCCTTACGGCTATCGGGGCGTGCCTTGTACGCCTGGGAAGGCGATATCCATCACCTTGACGGCAATGCGGAAGGCGTGGAGTACAACGATATTTGGGATATGCCGCTGAACCGCCGTCGCTGGCAGTTTGGCCCGAGGCTCGAATATCGTCGAGCCATGCAGGACAAGGAGAGTTGCTGATGTATCTTTCGCGCGTCAGGGTCGACCTGAATAACCTCTCTCGTTCCATGCTGTTCAACGTCATGGCCGGAGAGGCCTATAGCGCCCACCAGCTATTGTGGCGGCTGTTTCCCGAGCATGATGGAGAGCGCCCGTTTCTGTTTCGTCAGGAAATGGACGAGACCGAACACGAGTCCGTACCCAAAGGGTTGCCGTTGTTTTATGTGCTTTCGCCAAAAGAGCCGGTGTCTGTTGAGGGGTTGCTGAGCGTTGAAAGCAAACCCTTCGCTCCCGATTTGAGGGTAGGGGATCGGCTGGCTTTTCGCCTGCGTGCCAACCCCACCGTAGCAAAGGCAGTAAACGGCAAGCGTGGGCACCGCGCCGATGTACTCATGGCCGCTAAAAAGCCTTTTTCCCGTGATCAACGCAAAAGCCTGGAGTGTCGGCAGGCCATGGACGATGCCGCCAGGGCCTGGCTCACCCAGCGTGCATCAGGTGCCGGCTTTACCCTTCCCGTGAAGCCCGAACTGGGCGCCTATCGTCAGCATGTGTTGAACAAGGGAGGCGATCAGCAGGTGCAGTTTTCTTCCGTGGACTATGAGGGCTTACTTGAAGTGCAAGACCCCGCCGCTCTCATGGAGACGTTGGCAAACGGGCTGGGTCGTGCCAAGGCATTTGGCTGCGGGCTGTTTCTGCTGCGTCGACCCTGAGGAGACAGCATGGGCTTTATACCGCTAAAGCCCATCCCCGAGAAAGATCGCATGTCGATTATTTTTATCGGGATGGGGCAAATTGATGTGCGTGACGGCGCGTTTGTGGTGATTGACGATGTCAATAGCGAACGCATGCATATTCCCGTGGGCTCGGTAGCGTGTTTGCTGCTGGAGCCCGGCACGCGTATTTCACACGCCGCTGTCAAACTGGCGGCAACGGTCGGTACGCTTTTGATTTGGGTCGGGGATGCCGGGGTCAGGCTATACAGTACCGGCCAGCCCGGGGGCGCTCGGTCGGACAAACTGCTGTATCAGGCCAGGCTGGCGCTGGATGATTCCCTGCGGCTAAAAGTGGTGCGCAAAATGTTCGAGCTGCGCTTTGGTGAAGAACCGCCATCGCGACGTAGCATCGAACAGTTACGCGGTATCGAGGGCTCGCGGGTACGTAAAACCTACCAGCTGTTAGCTAGGCAATACGGCGTCAAATGGCAAGGGCGACGCTATAGTCAAACGGATTGGAGCGCGTCTGACGTGCCCAATCAGTGCCTTTCGGCTGCCACTGCCTGCCTTTATGGCATTACCGAAGCGGCGATTCTGGCCGCCGGCTATGCGCCGGCAATTGGTTTTTTACACACGGGTAAGCCGCTAAGTTTTGTCTATGATATTGCTGATATCGTCAAGTTTGAAACGGTGGTGCCCGCCGCTTTTCGAGTGGCGGCACGCAATCCGCCCAAACCGGAGCGAGAGGTGCGCGTGGCCTGCCGGGATGCGTTCAAGCAGGCGCGCCTTCTCCAGCGCTTGATTCCCATGATTGAAGAAGTGCTGAGCGCCGGCGAGATCGATCCGCCGCTACCCCCGCCCGAAGCCGTTCCGCCTGCCATCCCCGAGCCGCCTGCCATCCCCGAGCCGCCTGCTATTGGCGATGCCGGCCACCGGAGTTGATGCAATGGCAATGCTGGTTGTGGTGACGGAAGCGGTACCTCCCCGTATGCGCGGCCGCCTGGCTATCTGGTTGTTGGAAGTGCGAGCCGGTGTCTACGTGGGAGACGTCAACAAGCGCATTCGGGAAATGATCTGGGAGCAAGTACTGACACTTGCCGAAGATGGCAACGTCGTTATGGCCTGGGCGAGCTCGCATGAATCGGGCTTCGAGTTTCAAACATACGGCAGTAATAGACGGCAACCCATTGATTATGATGGATTAAGGCTGGTGCGATTTCTTCCGGAAGAGCGTAACTAGCTGTTTTAAAAAAATCTTTAATAATTCAGCTTAATGAAAAAAGGGGCAAAATAGCCGGTGAAATTTCTGCCGGCTCATTTTCCTTTGTAAAACAGATGACTATAATTAGTCCGATCCCCGCACTCGCGGGGATGAACCGGCTTCTGTACATGCGTGGGTTTCACCTCGGTCCCGATCCCCGCACTCGCGGGGATGAACCGTCGTCGCCCATTTCCTCGATGGATGCCATCAGCCGATCCCCGCACTCGCGGGGATGAACCGTGCGCAGTGTTGGTGCCGGCAGTCGGTACAACCCGATCCCCGCACTCGCGGGGATGAACCGACATTTTGGCGGGTGCGTTGGTTTTCATGGCCCCGATCCCCGCACTCGCGGGGATGAACCGACCGGGCAGCAATACCAGACCGTTTCGGGCGCCCGATCCCCGCACTCGCGGGGATGAACCGCCCGCGAGAGCAGCGGCAACAGCGTCTCCCGGCCGATCCCCGCACTCGCGGGGATGAACCTTCAGATAAGAACAGCCCCGGGGGCAATGAAAACCGATCCCCGCACTCGCGGGGATGAACCGAAACGTGGCGCTCTGCCCGTATGGGGCGATTCCCGATCCCCGCACTCGCGGGGATGAACCGGTAGAACGAAGCGACCCAGCCGGAGAAATACCCCGATCCCCGCACTCGCGGGGATGAACCGCAAGAACGACCAGCTCTCCGCCAGCGCTGCGCCCGATCCCCGCACTCGCGGGGATGAACCGGCCGAGTCGTCCTGTTCGATGGCGTTGAGCCGCCGATCCCCGCACTCGCGGGGATGAACCGCACACCTGATTGATGAGGCGCAAGCCGCTATGCCGATCCCCGCACTCGCGGGGATGAACCGTATTGCCGCAAGGGCAGCAAGGTGTACGTGGACCGATCCCCGCACTCGCGGGGATGAACCGTCAGTGATGGGTACGTGGCGCATGATGGAAAACTGATCCCCGCACTCGCGGGGATGAACCGCCAGCCGGGGCCGCAAGGTCACCAGCATGGTGCCGATCCCCGCACCCGCGGGGATGAACCGCCCGTCATACAGATAGGCCACAATCAGGGCGTCCGATACCCGCACCCGCGGGGATGAACCGAGTGAAGCTATAGATTTGCTTAAAAGGATTATCCGATCCCCGCACCTGCGGGGATGAACCGTTTAACAGGTCATTTGTTCCTGATAGTTGTGCCCGATCCCCGCACCTGCGGGGATGAACCGCCCGCCATTGAGCGGGCTTTGCTGTGTCTGGGCCGATCCCCGCACCTGCGGGGTGCGTGTCAGGGTTGATGCTCAGGGGCACTGGCTGCTACGGGCAGGCTGCCTTTGACGGTTGGCGCCCCAACGTGCAATTTTTTGAAGCACCTGAAACAATAGGCGCGTTTTTAAGCTCAGCTACGCTTACCCCGGAGACGCTAATGTCAGCCAAAACGCTCGCCCTGATTGAAGAGCATGATGTGAAATGGATCGATATGCGCTTTACCGATACTGTCGGCAAGGAGCAGCACGTCACGATTCCGGCGCGGGACGTGGATGAAGACTTTTTCGAGGACGGTCAGATGTTTGACGGCTCGTCGATGGCCGGCTGGAAGGGCATCAACGAGTCCGACATGGTGCTGCGCCCGGAAGACGGCACGGCCTATCTGGATCCCTTTACCGAGGACGCGACCCTGGTGCTGCGCTGCGACATTATCGAGCCGGCGACCATGCAGGGCTATGACCGCGACCCGCGTTCGATCGCCAAGCGCGCTGAGGCGTTTTTGCAGTCGACCGGCCTGGGCGATACGGCGTTTTTCGGCCCCGAGCCGGAGTATTTCATTTTTGATGAAGTCCACTGGAAGACCGATATCCAGGGCTCGATGTACAAGATCACGTCGGAGGAAGGCGCCTGGTCGGCGGATCACGCCATCGAGGGCGGCAACTTGGGCCATCGGCCGCGGGTGAAGGGCGGTTACTTTCCGGTCCCGCCGGTGGACAGCTTCCACGATATTCGCGGGGCAATGTGCAACACCCTGGAAGCCATCGGCCAGACGGTGGAAGTGCACCACCACGAGGTCGGCACCGCCGGGCAGAACGAGATCGGCGTCAAGTTCAACACCTTGGTGAAGAAGGCTGACGAAGTTCAGGAAATGAAGTACGTGATCCACAACGTGGCGCACGCGTACGGCAAGACGGCGACGTTCATGCCCAAGCCGCTGGTGGGCGATAACGGCTCGGGCATGCACGTTCACCAGTCGTTCTGGAAGGCGGGCGAGAACCAGTTTGCCGGCGATGAATACGCCGGGCTGTCGGAAATGGCGCTGTACTACATCGGCGGTATTATCAAGCACGCCCGGGCGCTGAACGCCTTTACCAACGCTTCGACCAACTCCTACAAGCGCCTGGTGCCGGGCTTTGAGGCGCCGGTGATGCTGGCCTACAGCGCGCGCAACCGCTCGGCGTCGATCCGCATTCCGTATACTGCCAGCCCCAAGGGCAAGCGGGTGGAGCTGCGCTTCCCCGACCCCACGGCCAACCCCTACCTGTGCTTTGCAGCGATGCTGATGGCGGGCATCGACGGGATCAAGAACCAGATTCATCCCGGCGATGCCATGGACAAGAACCTCTACGACCTGCCGCCGGAAGAAGGCAAGCAGGTGCCCACGGTGGCCAATACGCTGGAGCAGGCGCTGCAGTCACTCAATGAAGACCGCGCGTTTTTGACCGAAGGCGGGGTGTTCAGCGAGGAGATGATCGATGCCTATATCGGCGTCAAGCAGGAGGAAGTGGATTATCTGCGCATGACCACGCATCCCGTCGAGTTTGATATGTACTACAGCTGCTGAATCGATGATCGGTACGCCATGACACCACAGCGTTTGGCGGGGGTTGGAGGGGTGTTGCTGGCCGCGATGGTGGCCACGCCAGCAGCTGCCGACAGCGTGTACCGCGTGGAAGACGACGCGGGCAACGTCACCTTTACCGACGATGCCGCTAGCGGCGGCCGCGAGATGACGCTGGAGCCGTTGCAGACGATAACGTCGTCGGCGGCGCCATCGTCGAAGTCGTCCAGGTCGTCGGATACTGCCGCCCCGTCGTCTCCGTTCATGCCCTACGATCGTTTTGCCATTGCCCGGCCGTCGGGCGAGGCGCGCCTGCCCGCCAGGCCCTTTGCCGTGAATATCGACGTCAGCCCGGCGCTGCGTGACGACCACCAGGCGCGTCTGGTGGTGGACGGCAGCGTTAGCCAGTCGGCGCTGCATAGCGAGGCGTTCTGGGTACCGCGTCTGGCGCCGGGCCGGCACCGCTTGAAAGCCGAGCTGCTGGATGCCGCCGGGAAGGTGCGCCATCGCACCCCGGTGGTCGAGGTGCGAGTGGTCGACAGCGATCGGGCATCCTCGGGCGGTTAACAGGGTCGGGCGATTAACAAGGCCGGGCGGTTAACGGATTTCCAGCCGCTCCATGAAGTCTATTGGTTGGGGCGCGGCTTCCAGCGCGTAGCGAGCATCGGCCAGCCCGGGCGTTGCCGGTTGGCAGCGGTCCGACGCCAGCGGCAATAGCGTCATTGGGTTGTTGATGCCGTGCTGGGCCAGCTGGTGCGCTACGCCGTTGTTGTGGCGCAGGTGCCCGGTGCCCATCAGCCCCACCACCAGCCGGTCGTCGTCGCTGGCGCCGGCCAGGGCGTCGGCCATGGCGGCATCCCAGGTGAGCTGCGCCTGGAGGAAGGTGTCGAATACCTGGCCGGCCGGATGGGCGTCGTAAATCCGGCGCAGGCGCTGGCGGTAAGCCCGACGCGGAGCGGACGGCGGCGCGATGCCGTGGCGCTCGTCGGCGGGAACGGCGTCAAAACCCTCGCGCGCGAGCCGGCGGCGCAGCGCCGGGGCGATGTTCAGGGCGCGTATGGGGATGCGATTCATGCGGGCGAAGTGAAAAATCGGCATGTACAGGGCCGGGTCGTAGCCCCAGGCCTCGCGCCAGCGGCTTTGCTTGAGTAGCTGCTCCTCGCTGAGCTTGCCGGCGACCCAGTCATCGAGCACCGGCTACGCGGGAGCATTTCCAGCCCGATCACCAGGTTATCGCGGTGGGCGGCGAGGCCGGCCAGGGTCTGGAGCTCGAAGCGGTGGTCGGCCATGCGGTCGTGGTGCTCGCCCAGCAGCACGACGTGCCGGTCTGCGGCCCGGGCCATGAGGTCGGGCGTGGAAAGGATGCGGTCGTCCTGCCACCACTCGCCCGGTGTCAGGCAGCGTTGATTATCCGCGTGGGCGTTGGCAACGGCGAGGAGCAGAAGCAGAGCCAGCAGCGGGCGTAGTCGATACATGGCGTGTCCCCTGGTGTGCGTAACGGCAGGAGTATGACACAGGCAGCGCCCGCGCCATCAGGCGTAGCGGACAAGGGCCTGGCAGTGGTGTAAAAACTGCTCGAAGTCGTCGAGGATCGTCGGCAGGCTCTGATGCAGGCGGTGGTCGTCGTCCAGCAGCCGCAGCGACAGGCGCTGGCGGCGGGCGTAGTCGATCACCGGGTCGGGTGCGATAACGTCGTCGCGCCAGCCGTGGATGATATGGGTACTGCGCGCCCTGAGCACGGGCGAGGTTTCCGGATAGTCGGCCAGCCCCAGCGCCGGGGCGAGGAGAAAACAGCCCAGCATGGGGTGTTCGGCGCCGAGCATGGCGCTGAGCCAGCCGCCCAGGCTGGACCCCGCCATGATGCAGCCGGCCGGATCGTCACCGCGCCGGTGCAGCGTGTCGCGCAGATGCTCCAGCCGCGCCCGAGGGTCGGGAAGATGGCGGTAATCCATGACGACGGGGTCAACATCGTCAAGCTTCTCGGTCATGCCCTTGAGCGCGTCCACCTTGAGCGCGCCCGGCCCGCTTTCCAGGCCATGAGACAGATAAACACTAATCATGGTCGCCCCGCGTGTGGGTGCCGATAAGCCGGCGTCGGGCGATCCGGCCGCCGGTGCTTGCCCCAAACCCTAGCGGGTTCGTCGCAGGCTGCCAAGCGGGGTTTTGGCTTCGTTACCGAGCTGATGGCGTTCGGGTGAGCCGCGGGCAGTGCGCCCGAGAGATGATTTTGCTGTCAGGCCGTCAGGGGGTGTCATGTTAGAAGCTGCCATGTCAGAAGATGCCATGAGTGACACGGCGTCAGCCGCCGGCGGGGTCTGGTATGTGTATTTGCTGGAATGCCGGCGGGGTACCTACGTGGGCATTACCAATGACCTGGCCAGACGCTATCGCGCTCACTGTGACGGCAGGGGCGCGCGCTATACCCGCGCCAATCCGCCGGTAGCGCCGCTGGGTGCCCGGCCGTTTGCCGACCGCGCCGCGGCCAGCCGTGCGGAATACGCGCTCAAGCAGCAGCGTGCGGCGCAGAAACGCGGCTGGGCGCAACGCTGGCCCTGGCCCGAGGATGCCCGGCCCGAGTGATGGCAAGCGGGCGCTCGGCCTTGCCGGGTTTGGCCTTCGCCGGGCTTGCCGCTACGCTATCAGGTAAGGCGGCAGCTTCGTCGCCGGGTAGAGTCGGCGCCGGGCGCGCCACGCCGGGCCGCAGGGATGACAATCGCGCCCGCTTCGGGCATGCTGGCAGGCTGTCCGGGCGCCATTGCGGGGCGGTGCTTTCAGGTAAGACACATCCAAGCAGGACACATTCAGGCAGGACACATTCAGGTAAACAAGGAGGGCAGGCCGGTGGCTGTTTACGGTGGCATTCAAGCGCACGAGCTGAGCTATTGGCTTGATGCGCTGACCCATGCAGCGTATGACCCGCGCCGCCCTCTGGCGAACGTTCACGGCGGTCGGTCCCGGGCCTGTACCGCTCGGCAGGATTTGCTGGATATTGCCGGCTGCTATCGTACCCAGCGCCAAAGTGCCGAGAGTGCCGCCGCCGATCTGTCTCGCTGGTGCCTGCGCTATCTGGATGAAGCCGAGTGGTACCGGCTGACCGGCGAGCCCGTTGAGGCCGCCGGCAAGCCCGACAGCCATGACGGCGGCTCGCATCAGTCAACGGCTCGGGCGCTGGATGACGCGCCGCGGCATCGCGTCGGCTAGCCAGCCGTCGGTGGCCGTGGGCCCCATCGGTAGCGATGCGGATTTTGCGTTTTTCGCTGTCATCTTTGCGTCTTTACCTTTTTGACCTTTTTACCTTCCACTCTTTGTTGTCTCTCCGTGCCGCATGGTCTATCCGTCATTGTTCGTCGAACCACGATGGCGCATTGTTATGCGTGTTTTTATGCTATTGACGACGTTTTTGCCCTAAACGTGTCCCTGTCAGGGAGTTTTTTGCATGGCAGCCACCTACCGCGCGCCGGAACAGGTTATTACCTCGCTGCTGGATACCGACTGGTACAAGCTCACCATGATGCAGGGCGTACACCACAAGTACGCCAACGCCAGCGTGGTATGGGAGTTTCGCTGCCGTAACGCCGAGGACCTGAGCCCCTATCTCGACGAGATACGCGACCAGGTCGACAGCCTGCGCTCGCTGGCGCTGACGCCGGCGGAGTCGGATTACCTGGGCAGCTTTGCCTATATGTCGCCGGATTTTATCCGCTTTCTCGAGCTGTATCGTTTCTGTCCCGACTATGTCGCCATGTATATGGACGGCAGTGATCTGTGCATCGTGATTGACGGCCCCTGGACGCACAGCATCCTGTTCGAGATCGTGATTCTGGCGATTATCAGCGAGGTGCGTAACCGCGTGCTTTACCCCGACGCCAGCGTGGATCAGGCGGTGGCACAGCTGCGCGACAAGTTTGCCGCGCTGCGCCGGGACTATACGCCGGACCAGCTGGCGGATTTTCGCCTGGCCGATTTCGGCACCCGGCGGCGGCTGTCGCAGCCGGTTCACGAGGCCGTTATCGAGGTGCTGGTCAACGAGTTTCCCGGTCAGTTCGTGGGTACCAGCAACGTGGATATCGCCCGGCGCTACGGGCTCGCGCCAATGGGGACGATGGCGCACGAGTGGGTCATGGCCCACCAGCAGCTGGGCAGCCGGCTGGTGGATAGCCAGCGTGCCGCGCTGGAAGCCTGGGTGCAGGAATACCGTGGCCACCTGGGCGTGGCGCTGACCGACACCATCAACATCGATGCCTTTCTGGCGGATTTTGACCTCTACTTTGCCAAGCTGTTTGACGGGCTGCGCCACGACAGCGGCGACCCTCTGGTATTTGCCGACAAGTGCATTCGCCATTACGAAGCGCTGGGGATCGACCCCATGAGCAAGACGCTGATTTTCAGCGACGGCCTGACCTTTGACGACGCCATGACGATCAAAAGCCGGCTGGCGGGGCGCATTCAGACCAGTTTTGGCATCGGCACCAGCCTGACCTGCGATCTGCCCGGCGTTAAGCCCATGAACATCGTGATCAAGATGGTGTCGTGCAACGGCCAGCCGGTGGCCAAGATTTCCGACGAGCCGGGCAAGGCCGCAACGCACGACCCGGAATACCTCCACTATCTCAAAAGCGTCTTCAATGTGCGCTGAGGTATCCGACCAGGGGCTGTCGAGGCCTCAGGCCAGCCCGGCGGCCTGCAGCATGGCGGTCAGATAAAGCGGGATGATCAGCGGGGCGAGCAGAGTCGTCACCAGCACCGCCAGCGCGCCTTTCTGCGGCTGTATGCCCAGCTCCATGGCGACCACCACCACGTTGGCGGCCATGGGCACCACGCCCAGCAGCAGAATCGCCATCGCCAGGTCCGGTGATAGCGTGAAGAACGTCTGCAGGACCAGCACCGTGGCCAGCGTGGCCAGCGGCCAGACGCCGTAGCGCAGCGCGGTGCAGGCGAGAATCAGGCGGGTATCCCAGGCGGCCAGCGTGACGTGGCTCAGGGTCATGCCGATAATCATCATGCCCAGCAGCGTGTAGGTGGCGGGAAAGACATCCAGCGAGGCCATCAGCGGCTCGGGCAGCGTGATATCCAGCTGGGCCAGCACCAGCGCGGCGATAAAGGCATACACCAGCGGCAGCCGGACGATCTTGCTCAGGCTCTGGCGAATGGAAAACTGCCCCCGGGCGCTCAAATAGAAGCCCAGGGTAAACTCGTACAGAGTGATGCCGAGGATGCAGAACAGGTACTGGGTGACGCCCGCCGGCGGCAGTACGATCAGCGCCACCGGCAGGCCGAAATAGCCGGTATTGCCGGTGCCCGACGAAAACGCCAGCAGCGCGCCTTCCTGAGCGCCGAAGCGGTGGCGGGTCAGCGCCCGCACGGTGAGGGCAATGGCGCTGGAGAGCGCGAAGAGAATCAGCGTCAGCAGCACATAGCCCGGCGTGGGGCCGCCGTTCATCAGCGCGCGGAAAAACGTGAACGGGGCGATGAGGTAAATCAGCAGCGTGGCGATGGGACGCGGATCGACCGCCAGCCGGCGGGCGGCAATAAAACCCAGCCCGACAAAGCCCAGCAGCATGAACAGCGGGCCGGCGAGCGCATCGAAAGCGAGATTATCCATCGTATTTCCTGATATCCGGTGGCTGTATGAGCGGAATTGAAGCACCGGCGTGAAATCTTTCATTGGCCGATGCGGCGGCAAACGCACAGAATAGCCGAAAGCCTCAGCGGCACAAGCCCGCCAATGCCACCAGGCAATAGATGAGGGCACTTTCCGGGCACAGTTCCCGGGCACAGTTCCCAGGCACAATTTTCCAGGCACAGTCCCGAAGTACAATTCCCAAGGACAATGCACAAGGACAATTCACAAGGACAACGTATGAGCAGCCCACAACATCCGCTGGGATTCAGTTTCGAGTTTTTCCCGCCCGGGACGGACGCCGGCCGGGAGAAACTCTGCCAGGCGCGGGATGCGCTGGCCAGCCGTCAGCCGCGTTTTTTTTCGGTGACCTACGGCGCCGGCGGTTCGACTCAGCAGCGTACCCGTGAGGCCGTTCGCGCCGTCGGCGAAAGCGGCATTACCACCGCGCCGCATCTGTCGTGCATCGGCAGCGACAAGGCCCAGCTGCGCGATCTGCTCGCCGAGTACCGCGAAGAAGGCATCGATAGCCTGGTGGCCCTGCGCGGCGACATGCCCTCGGGCATGGCGAGCATCGGCGAGCTGCGCTACGCCAACGAGCTGGTGGCGTTTATCCGCGAGGAAACCGGCGACCATTTCGAGATTGCCGTGGCCGCTTACCCGGAGTCCCATCCACAGGCGCCCAATCTGGATCGGGATGTGGAAAACTTTGCCCGCAAGATGCATGCCGGCGCCGATATGGCGATTACCCAATACTTCTTCACCGCCGAGGCGTATTTCCACTTCGTCGACAAGGCCCGGGCGCTGGGCGTGAAGCAGCCGATTATTCCCGGCATCATGCCCATCGTGAACTACACCAAGTTGGCGCGCTTTTCGGATGCCTGCGGCGCCGAGATTCCGCGCTGGATTCGCAAGCAGCTGGAAAGCTACGGCGACGACAGCGACGCCATCGGCGAGTTTGGTACCGAGGTGGTCTCCAGGCTATGTCAGGATCTGCTCGACGGCGGCGCGCCGGGGCTGCATTTCTATACCCTCAACCAGTCGGCGCCGGTGCTGAAGATTGTCGATAATCTCCGGGAGTGATCCTGGCTTTTGGCCCCGCATGCAGCGCAAAACCCCCGCTTTACATCGCGTAAAGCGGGGGTTTTGTTTTTCGTACCGCCGATCGGCGCGCGGGCGCTAGCCGGTGGCGACGGTGTTTTCGCTGTGATGCCGACGCTGGAGCACGAAGAGAGCGGCGCCCAGTGCGAGCCCGGCCACATCGCTATAGATGCCGCCGTAGATCATGCACACGGCGCCGACCAGCATGGCCAGGCGCTGCCATGCCTTGATCGGCCCGAAGAACCACGCCTGCACCATGCCCGAGAGCAGCACGATACCCAGCGTCGCGGTGATGCCCACGCGCAGTACCTGAAATATCGAGCCTTCCATCAGCATGGCCGGGCTGTAGAAGAACATGAACGGCACGATAAAGGCCGCCAGCCCGATCTTGAACGAGGCCACCGAGGTGCCCATGGCGTTATCCCCGGAAATGCCCGCAGCGGCGTAGGACGCCAGCGCCACCGGCGGGGTAATCGCCGAGACCACGGCAAAGTAGAAGACAAAGAAGTGCGCAATCAGCGGGTCAATGCCGATATCCACGAGCCCGGGGGCGACCACCGATGCGGCGACCGCATAGGCCGCGGTGGTGGGCATGCCCATGCCCAGCAGAATGGAAATGCACATGGCAAACAGCAGCGCCAGCAGCTGGCTGAAGCCGGCTACGCCCAGCAGCAGCGAGGAAAAGCGCGCCCCCACGCCGGTCAGCGAAATAACGCCGACGATAATCCCCGCGCAGGCGCACACGGCAATAATCTGAATCGCCATGGTGCCGGCCAGCTGTAGCGCCCGGAGAATTGCCGCCGGGCCCATCTTGTTGGGCGAAATCCAGCTCACGACCGCGGCCGAGGCGGTGGCCAGGGTGCCCGCACGAATTACCGAGTAGCCCATGAACAGCGCCACGATCAGAATGATGATCGGGGTAAACAGATAGACCTGTTTGACCAGGCGGCGAAACTGCGGGATTTCGTCCTTGCGCATGCCGCGCATGCCCTTGCGCGCGGCCTCGAAGTCGACCATGCAGTAGACCGAGAGGAAATACAGCGCCGCCGGAATGATCGCGGCGATGGCAATCTCGGTATAGGGAATGCCGGTAATCTCCGACATGATGAACGCCCCGGCGCCCATGATCGGCGGCATGATCTGCCCGCCGGTGGACGCGGCCGCCTCGATGGCGCCGGCGCTACGCGAGGGATAGCCGACCTTTTTCATCAGCGGAATGGTCAGCGAGCCGGTGGAGACCACGTTGCCCGCCGAGGTGCCGTTGATCATGCCCATCAGGCCGGAAGCAAAAATCGATACCTTGGCCGGGCCGCCCCGGGCGCGCCCCGCCGCCGCGAAGGCGAAATTGACGAAGTAATCGCCGACCTTCGAGGCCTGAAGGAAAGCAGCAAAGATAATAAACAGGATAATATAGGTCGACGACACCGCCGTGGTTGGGCCCAGAATGCCGATATCGGTGTAGACCTGGCTGAAAAAGCGCTGCAGCGACAGCCCGGGATAGCCCAGAAAGCTCGGCAGGTAGGGGCCGACGAACACATAGCCGAGAAAAATCGCCGCAATGATGACCAGCGCCAGACCGGCCACGCGGCGGGTCAGCTCGAGAATCAGCAGCGAGCCGGCAATCGCCGCCCAGGAAATCCCCGGCGGAGCGAACGACGTGCCGGTGGACATGCGGATGTTGGTGCTATAGACCAGAATCAGATAGCTGGCGCTGGCCAGCGCGCAGACGATAAGCACCAGATCGGGAGGATTGAAACGGCTGCGCGTTTGCCGATAAAACCAGCTCAGCACGATGCCGGCGGCGCTGGCGGCCATCAGCGGCAACCCGAAGTGAAAGGTTTCAATCGCCGGCTCGATGCGCATGGCGCTGCCGTCGAGCGTCTGGTGCATGAAAAACACCTGCAACAGCGCATAGCCGGCGGGTAGCAGCAGCGCCAGGCTCAGCCATTTCAGCCAGACGGGCGAGGCGTCGCGCTCGTTCTCGACAAAGGACGCGCCGGCATACAGCCCGTAGCCCAGCACCAGCGCACCGGCAATGTGGATGATGCGGTAGGTCCAGGTCTCCAGCGGAAAGATGTTCAGCGAGATCAGGTGGAACAGCGAATAGGCGATGGCCAGGCCGGCAAAGCCCCATAGCGCCCAGCCATGATACAGGCGGCGGTTGGATTCCACCGCGTCTTCATCGACGCCGTCGGCAATGGCCTCGGACGATTCGGCCGCGGCACGCTCATCGTTTGTGTGGTTGGCGTTGTGACTCATACGTCACCCTCAAGGCAGTACGAACAGGGAGGCAACAGCACACAGCCCTGCCCGGGGTGAACCGGCGCAGGGCTGTGTGGGCTTGCGGCAGGGTTTAGTCGATCATGTCCTCATCGATGTCGTAGCCGTTTTCCTTGTACCAGCGCGCCGCGCCCGGATGGAAGGGCAGTACGGTGTTCTGGTCGATGTTTTCCGGCACGGTGGTTTCCGCGCTGCGATGGATCGAACGCATCTTGTCGTTGTTTTCCATCGTCAGCCTGGTGACTTCGTAGATGAAGTCGTCGGGCATATCGCAGCTGGTCATGGCGAAGTTCCACATGGAGACCACGCGGGAGTCTTCTTCCAGAGTGGAGTAGGTGCTCGCGGGAATATCGAATTCCGCCACCGGGTAGTCTTCCAGCACGGTGTCAACTTCGTCCTGGGTGAACTCGATGATGTTGACGTCGGTCTGGACTTCCAGCTGGCTGACGGCAGGAATCGGGATGCCTGCGGCGAAAGCGATCACGTCCAGCAGGCCGTCCTGCAGCTGGCCGCCGAGGTCGGACCAGCCGCCGTTGCGGCGCTCGAAGTCGACGCCCAGCGTCTTGAGCATTTCGGGGAAGTAGGTGTCCGAGGTGGACGCGGCCGGGCCAAAGCCGATCTTCGCGCCGTCGGGAATGTCCGAAATGGACTCGATGCCCGAATCCGCCAGCGTCGTGATGGAAAACGGCGTTTCGTACATGGGGAACATGGCACAGACGTTGTCCATCTTGACCCCGGGGGCCAGCGGGCTTTCGCCGTTGAGTCCGGCGGCGGCCGGTCCCATCGTGGTCAGGCCGAAGGCCGCATCGCCGTTGTGGACCAGCGCCATGTTCTGGTTGGGGCCGCCGGTTACTTCGCCACCGCCGGAAATATCCAGCTCGTCGGCGATGAAGTTCGCCCAGCCGGAGCCGTAAACGTAGTAGGTGCCGCCCTGGCTGGCGGTGCCCACGGTAAAGCTTTCCGGCCAGTCGGACTTGTCGGCCTGGGCGCTGAACGCGGTGAAAAGGGCACTACCGGCAAGCAGCAGCGCGGTTGTCTTGTTTGTCATGCGCATGAGGTTCCCCGTTTTTCGCTGTTGGTATGGCATTCCGATGGATGGGCCAGCGTTGTAGATGGCCCGGCATCCGGCACAGCGTAGCAGTCGTTGATGGCGCCGCTGTGCCAATGCACCCTTATTCTGTGCGATTTTCATGCCAGTATGTAAACAATATAGATAAAACAGCATCTTATATTTATTATTTGGGCAGGTGAATCGAGGCGGCAGGCGGTATCGACGGCAGAAGCGCGTCATCCGTCCGGTAAACCACACGCACAAAACCCGCCACTGTGCGGCTTTCCGCACAGTGGCGACGGCTAGTGCGTTTTCACGGGACGGTTTTTACGAGACAGTTCACAAGACAGTTTCACGAGACGTTTTTCAAGGGACGTTTTTCACTGGACGTTGAGGCAACGGAGAGAGGCACTGGAGAAAGGCACCGGAGAAAACCGGCGCCGTCAGGGGGGCAAGAGCAAACGGGCAGGCGACCAGGCGCCCGACGTCAGGGCGAGGACTTGCCCGGGTCGAGGATCCGCACCGGCTCTACGTCGTCCTGGTGCTTCTGCTCTTCGCGTACCTCGTTCACGCGGGTGGTGAGCTCATCGGCGGGCTCGTCATCAATGGGCAGCTGCTCGAAAAAGTCGCAGTTAACGCAGTCACGGTAGCGGATGCCGTTCTGTTCCCAGGCGCGAATGCGGTCCATGGCGGCGCAGCGAGGGCAGACCACCCCGGCAATAAAGCGTTTCACGGATGACATCGACAACTCTCCTGCAGGTGTCGGCGCGGCGAAATGGAAGTCAGCCGCGCCGCAAAGTGGGCCGCCACCGGCTCAGGCGGCGGCAATGCCGCTGTGGCGCAGTAGCGGTTCGATGCTGGGCGCGCGCCCGCGGAAGGCGGCAAACAGCTCGGCGGCGTCCCGGGCGCCGCCCTGTTCGAGAATCTGTTGGCGAAAGCGCCGGCCGGTGGCGGCATCCAGCGGACCGGCTTCCTCGAAAGCGCTCCAGGCGTCGGCGGACAGCACTTCGGCCCACTTGTAACTGTAGTAGCCCGCGGCGTAGCCCCCGGCAAAAATATGCGCAAAGCCGTTTTGAAAGCGGTTGAATGGCGCCTGCGGAATAACCGCCACGCGCATGCGCACATCGTCCAGCAGCGCCTGGATATCGTCGGCGCCGGGCGCGGTATGCTCCAGGTGCAGGCGTAAATCAAACAGCGAGAATTCCAGCTGGCGGACCATGCCCATGGCCGACTGGAAGTTTTTGGCGCCTTGCAGGCGCTGGAACAGCTCGTCGGGCAGCGGCTCGCCGGTGTCGACGTGGCCGGCGATCAGGTCGAGCCCTTCGCGCTCCCAGCACAGGTTTTCCATGAACTGGCTGGGCAGCTCCACGGCGTCCCAGGCCACACCGTTGATGCCGGAAATATCGGCGATGTCCTGCCGGGTGAGCATGTGGTGCAGGCCGTGGCCGAACTCGTGAAACAGCGTGATGACTTCGTCGTGGGTCAGCAGCGCCGGCGCCTCGCCGATCGGCGGTGTGAAGTTGCAGGTTAAAAACGCTACCGGCAGCTGCAGGCCGTCCGGGGTTTGGCGGCGCACTCGGCAGTCGGCCATCCAGGCGCCGCCCTGCTTGCCTTCGCGGGCATAGAGGTCGAGATAGAAGCCGGCGATCGGCGTGTCGTCTTCGAGGATCTCGAAATAGCGCACGTCGTCGTGATAGCGCGGGACCCGGGTATTTTCGGCGAAGCGCAGGCCGTAAAGGCGCTCGACTACCTTGAACAGGCCGTCGATGACCCGGGGCGCGGGAAAGTAGGGGCGCAGCTGCTCGTCGGAAATCGCATGGCAGGCTTCGCGCCGCTTCTCGCTGGCGTAGGCGATGTCCCAGGGTTCCAGCGTTTCCAGGTCCAGCTCGCGGCGGGCAAAACTTTCCAGCTCGGCAAATTCCAGCTGGGCCTGGGGCACGGCGCGGCTGGCCAGGTCGTTGAGAAACGTCATGACCTGATTCGGAGAGTCGGCCATTTTGGTGGCCAGCGATAGATCGGCGTAGGTGTCAAAATCCAGCAGCCCGGCCAGCTCGTGGCGTAGCGCGAGGATTTCCTCCATGACCGGCGCGTTATCGAACTCGCCGGCGTTGGGGCCCTGGTCGGAGGCGCGGGTAATAAAGGCGGTGTAAACCTCCCGGCGCAGCTCGCGGCTGTGGGCGTGGCTCATCACCGGGAAAAAACAGGGGAAATCCAGCGTAATGCGGTAGCCGTCCACGCCCCTGGCGTCAGCGGTGGCCTTGAGCGTTTCCAGCGCGCTTTGGGGCACGCCGGCCAGCTCGCTGACGTCCTGAATATCCTTGTGCCAGGCCTGGGTGGCGTCGAGCACGTTGTTGGCGTACCGGTTGGAGAGCTCGGACAGCCGCGACTGGATGTCGCCGTAGCGCGCCTTGGGCTCGGGCGGCAGCGCCACGCCGGCGAGGCGGAACTCGCGCAGGGTGTTGTCCACGGTACGGCGCTGGCCTTCATTCAGCGTTTCCCAGGCGGGGCCGTCGCGCAGCGCCTGCCAGGCGTGAAACAGCCCGGCGTGCTGGCCCACCCAGGTGCTGAACTCGGACAGGCCGGCAATGCAGGCCTGGTAGGCGTCGCGCAGCTCGGGGGTATTCATGGTGCCGTTGAGGTGCGAGACCGGCGCCCAGGCCTGAACCAGGCGGTCGTTGATGGCCTCCAGCGGCGCGGCAAAGTTGTCCCAGGTCGGCGGGAGTTCCTGCGCCTGCCGGGCCAGCTCTTCGATGGCATCGCGGCTTTCGTCAATCAGCGCGGTAATCGCCGGCTCGACGTGCTCGGCGCGAATCTCGCCGAACGGGGGCAGCGTGTGGGTTTCAAGCAGCGGGTTGGCGGTCATACGTCCCTCGATTGGCCGGCGCGGGCGGCATTATATAGAAAGCATTGTCCCTGAACGTGCGGGCGGCCCCGGCCGGTTTCAATCCCCGGTTTGGCCTGAGGCGGGGCGCCTGCTAGGCTTGCGAGCCCTCCCGACGGTCGGTTCGGAGCAGCGGCAGGCGCCGGCTGCCTTGAGCCGTTAACCGGCTATCCATCATCGAGTTATCCATTATCAAGCTATTCATTTACAAGGAATCATGTCATGAGCGAAACGCTTGAGCGCTGGGGGTCAAAGCGTGCCTTCATCCTTGCCGTGACGGGAGCCGCCGTCGGCCTGGGCAATATCTGGCGCTTTCCGTACATTGCCGGGGAGAACGGCGGCGCGGCGTTTTTGCTGGTGTACGTGCTGTTTGTGCTGCTGCTGGGGATTCCGGTGATGATGGCGGAAATCCTTGTCGGCCGCGCCGGACGACGCGGCCCCATGGGCTCGCTGGGGGCGCTGGCCGTGGAGGCCGGCGCGTCGCGCCACTGGCGCTGGCTGGGGCTTTTCGGCGCGCTGACGGTGTTCTGTATTCTGTCGTTTTATTCGGTGGTGTCGGGCTGGTCCATCGAGTTTCTGGTGGCGTCGGTCAACGGCCGCTTCAACGGCGCCACGGCGGCGGAGGTGGGCGCCGGCTTCGAGGCGTTTCTGGCCAACCCCGGGCTGCTGGTGTTCAACCATACGCTGTTTTTGCTGATGACCCTGTCGGTGGTAGCGGCCGGCGTGGCCAAGGGGCTGGAGCGGTTGAACAACCTGCTGATGCCGCTGCTGTACCTGCTGTTGCTGCTGCTGGCGGCCTACGCCGCGACCACCGAAGGCTTCGGCATGGCGTTGGAGTGGCTGTTCAAGCCCTCGTTTGCGGCCATTACGCCCGAGGTGATACTGCATGCCATGGGTCATGCCTTCTTTACTCTGGCGGTGGGCGCCTGTGCGCTGATGGCCTACGGCGCTTACATGCCCGACGATCAGAGCCTGCCCAAAGCGGCGGTGACCGTGGCGGCGCTGGATATCAGCGTGGCGCTGCTGGCGGGTGTGGCGATTTTTTCCGTCGTGTTTGCCCAGGGCATGGACCCCGCCGACGGCCCGGGGCTGATGTTCGTCACCCTGCCTATCGCCTTTGCCGAGCTGCCCGGGGGCGCGTTCTGGCTGGCCGTTTTCTTTCTGTTGCTGCTGCTGGCGACCTGGACCTCGGCGATTAACCTGGCCGAGCCGATGGTCGCCACGCTTCAGGATCTCGGCCTGACCCGTGGGCGTGCGACCTGGCTGGTGGGCCTGGGCGTCTGGCTGCTGGGCTTGCTGTCGGCGTTTTCGTTCTCGACGCTGAGCGATTTCCGCCCGTTTCTGGGACGCAACGTCTTCGAGCTGGTCAGCAGTATTCCGCCGGATATCTTTCTGCCGCTGGGCGGGGTGCTGACGGCGATATTTGCCGCCTGGGTCATGCCCCGGCAAGCCGCCGGGCAGGCGCTGGGCGTCGGCGCCCGGGGCTTTGCGCTGTGGCAGGGCGTGGTACGCTGGATTGCCATACCGCTCACGGTGGTGGTGCTGTTGAGCGCATTTTTCTGATCCATCCGGCGCGGCGCCTTGATCGCCCGGCCGAAATTGTCTACGGGGAGGTTGTATGACGGCTGCCATTCGCTCGTTTCAGGGCACTGCGCCGCGCCTGGGCGCGCGGGTTTACGTGGATCCGGCCAGCGTGGTAATCGGCGACGTGACGCTGGGCGATGATTGCTCGGTCTGGCCAATGACGGTGATTCGCGGTGACATGCACCGCATCCGTATCGGCGCCCGGGTGAGTATCCAGGACGGTAGCGTGCTGCATATTACCCATGCTAGCGACTTCAATCCGCAGGGGTTTCCGCTGACCGTGGGCGATGACGTCACCGTGGGGCACAAGGCGATTCTGCACGGGGCGACCCTGGGCAACCGGATTCTGGTCGGCATGGGAGCCACCGTGATGGATGGCGCAACGGTGGACGACGAGGTCATCATCGCCGCCGGTGCGCTGGTAACGCCGGGCAAACACCTGGCCAGCGGTTATGTATACGCCGGCAATCCGGCGAAGCCCATGCGCCCGCTCAAGGACAGCGAGCGGGCATTTTTTACCTACACGGCGGGCAACTATGTCAGCCTCAAGGACCGCTTTCTCGCGGACGCCTAGCCTGCCCCGAGGCGTCTCCTGTGGGCGCCTTTGTGTCTCAGCGCTCCGCTGTTCTTTTCCCATGCTCCGCTGTTCTGTCCCAACGCCCCGCTGTTCTTTTCCTGCGCCTGGCTTTCCCACGTTCGGCTTTTCCGGGCCTGCCCCATGTCACGCTGCGCCATTATGTGATAATTTATACAGCCTTACGGGCGTTATCAAGGTGCCGCGGCATGGCCAATTTTCGCACGCATATTACCCTGGCGGCGGTCGGCGGCGGCTTTCTGGCCTATGCCGGCTTCAAGGCGCAGTGGTGGCCGCCCGAGCAGTCGCTGGTGGTCTGCGTGCTGACCGCGTTCGGCGGCATACTGCCGGATATCGATGCAGATCATTCGCGCTCCAACCGGCTGATTTTCACGCTGCTGGCGGTGCCGTGCCTGGTGCTGGCGGCGGTGTTGCTTCAGCCTTGGCTCAGCCCGGCAGCGTTGCTGGGCGCCTGTGTCGGGGTTTATGTGGGCGTGCGTTACCTGTGCGGTGTGCTGTTTTCGCGTCTGACGGTGCACCGGGGCGGCTGGCATTCCCTGCTCGCCGCCGTGCTTTGTACCCTGGCGGCGGCGGCGCTGAGTTTTCACTGGCTGGCCCAGTCGGCCTGGCTGGCATGGAGCCACGGGTTGGCGGTGCTCACGGGCTTCCTGATTCATCTGCTGCTGGACGAGATATACAGCGTGGATCTCGAGGGCGGGCGCTTCAAACGCTCTTTCGGTACCGCGTTGAAGCTGACCGACGGGCGGCGGCCGGCGTCCAGCCTGTTGATGCTGATTGCCACCCTGACGCTGATTCCCTGGCTGCCCCCCTGGGGTGTGCTGGGGTCGCTGTTGTCTCAGGGGGCCGACTGGTGGCGGTAGTCTTCGGCTTTCAGGCCGTGTTTTTTCAGCTTGTCGTAAAGCGTCTTGCGCGGCATGTCCAGCTGCTGGCACACGGCCACGACGTGGCCCTGGTGGCGTGCCAGCGCCTGGTTGATCAGGCTTTTTTCAAACAGCTCGACCTGGTGGGCCAGGCCGGCATCCGCGGTGTCATCGCTGACGCCTTCCCGGAGGCTGCTCAGGCGGTAGTCGAAGGCGGCGCCGAGTAGCACGTAGCGTTCGGCGAGGTTACGCAGTTCGCGCACGTTGCCCGGCCAGTCGTGCGCCAGCAGGCCGGCGGTGTCGTGGCTGTCCAGCGGCGGCGCTTCGAGGCCGCTGCGGGTGGCGGCGACAACCGCGAAGTGCTGAAACAGCAGCGGGATATCTTCGCGCCGGTCGCGCAGCGCGGGCAGCGGCAGGGTCACGACATCCAGGCGGTAATACAGGTCTTCACGAAACTCGCCGCGTTCGGCGGCCGCCTTGAGGTCGATCTTGGTGGCGGCGATGACGCGGATATCCAGAGTAACGGCCTGATTGCTGCCCAGCCGCTCCACCGCGCGTTCCTGCAGCACGCGCAGCAGTTTGACCTGCAGGGCCAGCGGCATGGATTCAATTTCGTCGAGCAGAACCGTGCCGCCGTTGGCGTGCTCAAACTTGCCAATGCGCCGCTCCACGGCTCCGGTAAACGCCCCTTTTTCATGGCCGAACAGCTCGGACTCAATCAGGCTTTCGGGCACCGCGCCGCAGTTGATGGCCACAAACGGCGCGTGTCGCCGGGGACTGCGTTCATGAATGGCGCGGGCGACCAGGTCCTTGCCGGTGCCGGTTTCGCCGATCACCAGCACATCGGCCTCGATCTGGCTGATGCGCTGAATCATCGCCGCCAGCCGTGAAATCACCGCGGTGCGCCCCACCAGGCGCGGCCCCAGCGCCGCCTGCTGGGCTTCCAGCTCGGCTTTCAGCTGACGATTTTCCAGGTTCAGCTGGCGCTTTTCCACGCCGCGCCGGACCACGTCCAGCAGCTGGTCGCCGGCAAACGGCTTCTCCAGAAAGTCCCAGGCGCCGTTGCGCATGGCTTCCACCGCCGTGGAAATATCGCCGTGCCCGGTAATCAGAATCACCGGCAGCGTGGGGTCCTGCTGCTGGAGCGTCCGCAGTAGCGTCATGCCGTCCATGCCAGGCATGCGGATATCGCTGACCACTACGCCGGGGAAGTCTGACGGCAGGGTTGCCAGCGCCTGTTCGGCGGTTTCAAAACAGTGCGGCGTATAGCCGGCCAGCTCAAGGGTCTGGGCGGCGGTAATCCTCAGGTGCAGCTCGTCGTCGATGACGATTACCGGCTGGTTGGACGGTTCATGCATGGCGCGGTGTCTCCGTGAGCGCATCGGGAGCTGTCGACAGCGGCAGCGTCAGGGTAAAGCAGGCGCCGCCTTCCGGGCGGTTGGCAGCGTCGAGCCTGCCGTCGAGATCTTCCATGATACGCGCCGAGATCGACAGCCCCAGCCCCAGGCCGGCACCGGGCGCGCGGGTGGTGAAAAACGGCTCAAACACCTGGGCCATGTGGGCGTCGTCGATTCCCCGGCCGTTGTCGGCAATGCACAGCCGGGCGTACCCGTCGCGGGCCGTCAGACTGATGTTCAGGGCCGGCGCCGGCGTTTCCTGTACCGCCTGGAGGGCATTGCTGATCAGGTTGACGATAACCTGCTCCAGGCGCACCAGGTCGCCGTACACCCAGACCGGCGTCTCCGGCAGGTGCTGTTCCAGCCGGGTGTGGCCGTCATTCAGCCGGCTCTGGAAAAGCCGCAGGGCATACGCCAGGCAGGACTGCACGGTCAGGTGCTCGTGGTGTTCGCTGCTTTTGCGTGAGAATTGCCGCAGCTGCGCGCTGATTTCCGTCATGCGGTGGGTCAGCTCAATGATCTGTTCCAGGTTGGCGTCGGCCTGTTCCAGGCGCGCCAGGTCAATAAACCGCCGGGCATTCTCGCCGTAGGCGCGGATGGCCGCCAGCGGCTGGTTCAGCTCGTGGTTGATGCCGGCGGCCAGCTGGCCCAATACAGCGAGCTTGGCGGCCTGAATCAGTTCGTCCTGGGTCTGGCGCAGGTTGGCCTCGGCGCGGCGGCGCTCATCGATTTCCGCCGAGAGCTGCCGGTTGCTGGCGACCAGGTCCTGGGTGCGGCGCTCGACGCTGTCTTCGAGTTCGTCGCGTACCCGGGCCAGGGTGCGGCGTTCGCGTTCGGCAAAGGCTTCGCGCTCACGGCGCAGTCGCAGACGCTGCCAGGCAATGCCGCCGGCCAGCGCCACGACGCCGTACAGCCCACCGGCAAGCAGCGCGGCCAGCCACTGTGCCTGGATGACCGGCTTCAGCGGTTTGAGGATGTGCATCGTCCAACCGAATTCGGGCAGCGGGCGCCTGAGGCTCAGGTAGCGTCCGTCATCCAGCGGCGCCCGGTCAAAGCTGACAATGCGGCTGTTATCGCCGTCGTTCTGCTCGATGCGAATCCCCGACGGGTCGAGTGGCTCGTCGGCGTAGCGGCGGGTGGCCTTCAGCGCCTGGCGCTTGTCGTCGCTCAGCGGCTGGAGGGCGTTCAGGCGCAGTCCGGGGCGGCTGGCCATGAACACGATATTGTCGCGGTCGGTAACCAGAAATTCGGCGTTTTGCGCCGACCAGCCCTGTTCCACGTCGCCGAGTAATACCTTGACCACCACGACGCCTTCCGGGCGGGCATCCGGGGCGGTATGGTCCAGCCATACCGGGGCGGAAAAATAGTAGCCCCGGGCCAGCGACTGCGTGCCCAGCCCGTAAAAGCGACCCTCCCCGCCGGCGATGGCCTGCTTGTAATAGGGGCGAAAGGCGTAGCTTTCACCGATGAAGGTGTCGTCGCGGTGCCAGTTGCTGGCGGCGACGGTGGTGCCGTCGTGGTCCAGCAGGTAGACATCGGAGACTCCGGCGGTAAAGCGGAAGCGGTCCAGCTGCAGGTTGAGCGGCATGGCGTCGTGCTTTTCCGGCGCGGTCAGAAAGCGCTTGACGGTCTCGCGGGAGGCGAGCATCTGCGGCAGGTAGTCGTAGCGCAGCAGGTAGCCGCGCAGGTTGGCGGCGGACAGCCGCAGCTCGTTGCGGGCGTCATCGCGCAGGTTGTTCAACGCCTGTTCATGCGCCAGGCGGGCCGACTGCCAGATACACAGCACCAGACCCGCGAGCAGCAGGGCAATCGCCAGGCGTCGCTTGTGACGTGTGGGGCGCAGGTACTTCATGTTTGTGAGTGGGTGCCCTGAGCGCGGCGCAGCGAGCGTTGCGCACGGGTTTCCGCGCGGGCCATTTCCATCAGGCCGTCTTCCACATAAGCGAGGTGTTCGTGGGCGTGGACACGGGCATCTTCCGCGCGGCCTTCGACAATCGCCTCCAGCAGGGTGCGATGCTGCTGCATCAGCTGGCGCCGCGAGCCGGGTTTGGCAAACAGGTAGGCCAGGTTTTCCACGATGCTTTGTTCCAGCAGGTGAAAAATCCCCCGCATGGTGTGCAGCAGCAGTACGTTATGTGCGGCTTCGGCAATGGCCAGGTGGAAGGCGGCGTCGAGCCGGGCTTCGCGGTCGGGATCATTGCCGGCAAAGCCGCTGTCGAGCGCTTCGAAGCGCTCGATCAGCGCGGCCTTGTCGGCGGGTGTGGAGCGCAGCGCTGCGTAGTAGGCAGAGAGCCCTTCCATGGCGTCACGAAACTCCAGCAGGTCAAGGTCAAACTCCTGGTGGCGGGAGAGCATGTCCAGCAGCGGGTCGGTGTAGCCGCCGTTGAGGGTGTCGTTGACGAAGGTGCCGCCGCCCTGGCGGCTGGACAGCAACCCGCGGGAAGCCAGTCGCTGAATGGCCTCGCGCAGCGACGGGCGCGATACGCCAAAGCGCTCTGCCAGCTTGCGCTCCGGCGGCAGGCGCTCGCCGGGTTTGAGGCTGCCCTCAAGAATCATGGCTTCCAGCCGTTCGGTAATCACATCGGCCAGGCGCGGCTGATGCAGCGAAGAACCTGACATGGCGGCTCCCTGTCGCGTTCGGTGGGTAATCCTGATGAATCGTAAATGGTCATACCAATTTTACGGGTGCCGGGTCCAGGAGGCAAGCGAAATGTCGAGTCGTAACTATAGGGTTCGGTGAGTGCGCTATCGGCAGCCCGAATTGACAGGGCCAGGATGCCTTATTATCGTTGTAGCAACTCATTTGTTAATTGGTTTTACCAATTTTATTCAGACGCCGGATGCCTGCCCACCGGCCGGGAGCGCGCATGACGCCCATCAAGCACTATCCGCCCAAGCCACGGAAAGTTTACTTTTATGGCACCTGCCTGGTGGATATTTTTTATCCCGAAGCCGGGATGGACGCCATTCGCCTGCTGGAGCGCGAAGGCATCGAAGTGATCTTTCCCCGCGACCAGACCTGTTGCGGTCAGCCGGCCTATACGTCGGGGTATCACGATGAAGCGCGTCGCGTTGCCGAGGCGCAGCTGGCGCTGTTTCCCGACCCCTGGCCCATCGTGGTGCCGTCGGGCTCCTGCGGCGGCATGCTGCGGGTGCATTATCCCGATCTGCTGGCGGATACACCCTGGGCCGAGGCGGCTGAAGACGTGGCCGCGCGCACTTTCGAGCTGACCGAGTTTCTGCTGCATGTCTGTCATGTGAAGCTCGATGACCGGGGCGACCCCGAGCAGGTCGCCATGCACACCTCGTGCAGTGCCCGGCGCGAGATGGGGCTGGCGGAGACGGCACCGGCGCTGCTGGGTCAGTTGCAGAACGTCGAGCTGTCCGAGCAGGCCCGCGCCGCGGAGTGCTGCGGTTTCGGCGGCACCTTTGCGGTGCGCCATCCGGAAGTGTCCGGGGCGATGGTCGAAGACAAGGTGGATGCCATCGAGGCAACCGGCACCCGGCATTTCGTGACCTCCGACTGCGGCTGCCTGATGAACATCCACGGCAATGCCGAGTATCGGCGCAGGGCGCTCGGCGGCGAACATATTGCCAGCTATCTATGGCGGAGAACGTCATGAGCGTCGAGACCTATAATCCCCGCGAGTTTCATCGCCAGGCGCACGATGCGCTGGGCAACCCGCAGATACGCGCCAACTTCCGCAGTGCCATGGACGGGTTGATGGACAAGCGCCGCGATGCGTTCAGCGACCAGGACGTGGAGCGCCTGCGCGATCTCGGGGCCAACATCCGCCGGCGCGCGCTGGCCAAACTGCCCGATCTGCTCGAGCAGCTGGAGGCCAACTGTGAAGCCAACGGTATTCGCGTGCACTGGGCAACGGACGACGATGAGGCCTGCCGGGTCGTGCGCGACATCTGTGACCGGCACGGGGCCTGCTCGGTGATCAAGGGCAAGTCGATGGTGTCGGAAGAAATGCACCTCAACGAGCACCTTGAAGCAGCCGGTATCGAGTCGCTGGAGTCGGACCTGGGCGAATATCTGGTGCAGCTTAACGAGCAGACGCCCTCGCACATCATCATGCCGGCCATCCACCTGAATACCGATGAAATCTCCGGGATTCTTCACGACAAGACCGGCACCGAGCGCACCCGTGACGTGGATACCATGACTGCCGCCGCCCGCAGTCAGCTGCGCGAGCGTTTTATGGCGGCCGACGTGGGGATTTCCGGCGTCAACTTTGCCGTGGCGGAAACCGGCACGCTGTGTCTGGTCGAAAACGAGGGCAATGGGCGCATGACCACCACGGTGCCGCCGGTGCATGTGGCGGTTACCGGGATCGAAAAGGTGGTTGAGCATCTGCGCGATGTGCCGCCGCTGTATAGCCTGCTGACGCGTTCGGCAACCGGCCAGCATGTGACGACCTATCTCAATATGATCAGCGCGCCGCGTCAGGCCGGCGAGCACGATGGCCCGGAAGAAGTGCACCTGGTGCTGGTGGATAACGGCCGTTCCAGCATCTACCAGGACGACGAGCTGCTCGATACGTTGCGCTGTATCCGCTGCGGCGCCTGCATGAATCACTGCCCGGTGTATAGCCGGGTAGGCGGGCATACCTACGGGACAACCTATCCCGGCCCCATCGGCAGTATTCTGATGCCGCACCTGATGGGGCTGGAAGATACCGGCGAACTGCCCAGCGCCTCCAGCCTGTGTGGCGCTTGCGGAGAGGTTTGCCCGGTCAGGATTCCCATTCCCGACCTGCTGGTCAGGCTCCGCCAGGAAGCCGTGGGCGAGGGGCGTGGCAACGTGCCCGGTGCCGGCGCCAAACGTAATAAAAAGGAGCTGGCGGCGTGGAAGAGCTGGCAATGGGCCGCCACCCATCCCGGGCTGTGGCGTAGCGGTCTGGCTGCCGCGGGCAGGTTTCGCGCGCTGATGCCGGCGAAGCTGGCGCCCTGGACGGATTGCCGAACACTGCCACGGCCGGCCAGAACGTCACTGCATACGCTGATCAAGCGCCGCCAGGCGCAACAGGGAGGTGAATCATCATGACGGCCCGCGAGACGATCCTGGAACGCCTGCGCACCCGCACTGACGGTGCAATCCCCGTCCCCGAAAGTGATTTCTCCATCATGTCCGGGCGTGATAGCGAGCTCGGCGCCGATCTTGAGCGCTTTGAGCAGCTGATTACATCAGTTCATGCCGAGGTAGTCCACACCTCCCGCTCGGGTTGGACACGAGCGCTGGCCGATATTCTGCATGACAGGCAGATCAAGCGACTGGCGCTGGGGCATGAGCACCCTGTGCCCAACGAGGCGCGTGCCGGCCTGGCCGACAGCGACATTGAGCTGGTGGATGCCACGCGGGATATCGAAGCCTGGCAGCGCGAGCAGTTTGACCGGGTCGATGCCGGTTTGACGTCTACTCGGGGCGCCATTGCCGAAACCGGCAGCCTCTGGCTGTGGCCAACGCCCGACGAGCCGCGCCGGCTGAGCCTGGTGCCTTCCATCCACATTGCCGTACTCGATAGTGACGCCCTGGGCGCCACGCTGTTTGATGCCATCGAGGCGCACGGCTGGGCAGACTCCATGCCAACCAACGCCCTGTTGATTTCGGGGCCGAGCAAAACCGCCGACATTGAACAAACGCTGGCCTACGGCGTTCACGGTCCCAGGGCACTGGTGGTTATTGTGCGTCACGGGGAGCCGGCGCCCCTTCATCAATAGACGTATCAATCAATAGACGCATCAATAATAGGCGTATTGGGGCGGCAGTCGTGTTGGAGCGGAATCGTCCTGGAATGACAGTTGTTTTGAAGCGGTCGAGGTATTGGCAAATCTGAAACAGGTGCCGCCACAACTTTTTTGCCGGCGGCTGTTGCCAACCACCTCCACAGCCCTTATAGTACGCATCCGCTGCCGCCGACGCCCCGCGTTGCCGGCGGTTCAGGGCCCGAAAAAGCCTTGCCTGTCAGTCGGTTACGCGATGTCTTGGTTTGATTTTATTTTTCATCGTCATTGACAGGAAGTTGAAGGGGTGTAGAATACGCCCTCCTCGCAGCCGACACGGCCCGCGAGACGCTCTTTAACAAGTTGATCAGGTAATTCATGTGGGCGCTTGCCGGTGTGGGTGACAAATCACCCAATATCAAGGCAAGCGACTCGTCAGGATTCGGTGCGCTGCTGTTTTCAGCAGTCATGGAATCCGTTTGAGATACGTTT
>NZ_AMQY01000011.1 GCF_000334215.1 Vreelandella jeotgali Hwa
TGACCGCGTACCTTTTGTATAATGGGTCAGCGACTTATTGTCTGTAGCGAGCTTAACCGACGAGGGGAGGCGTAGCGAAAGCGAGTCTTAACAGGGCGCACAGTTGCCGGCAATAGACCCGAAACCGGGCGATCTACCCATGGCCAGAGTGAAGGTTGCGTAACAGCAACTGGAGGCTCGAACCCACTTATGTTGAAAAATGAGGGGATGAGCTGTGGGTCGGAGTGAAAGGCTAATCAAGCCCGGAGATAGCTGGTTCTCCTCGAAAGCTATTTAGGTAGCGCCTCACGTATCACCGCCGGGGGTAGAGCACTGTTTCGGCTAGGGGGTCATCCCGACTTACCAACCCGAGGCAAACTCCGAATACCGGTGAGTGCGAGCGTGGGAGACACACAGTGGGTGCTAACGTCCACTGTGGAAAGGGCAACAACCCAAACCGTCAGCTAAGGTCCCCAAATACCGGTTCAGTGGGAAACGAAGTGGGAAGGTTCAGACAGCCAGGAGGTTGGCTTAGAAGCAGCCATCCTTTAAAGAAAGCGTAATAGCTCACTGGTCGAATCGGCCTGCGCGGAAGATGTAACGGGGCTAAACCGGTTACCGAAGCTACGGACGCATCCGTCGGATGCGTGGTAGAGGAGCGTCGTGTACGCCGACGAAGGTGGATTGAGAAGTCCGCTGGAGGTATCACGAGTGCGAATGCTGACATGAGTAACGATAAAGGGCGTGAAAAACGCCCTCGCCGGAAGACCCAGGGTTTCTGTTCGACGCTAATCGGAGCAGAGTGAGTCGGCCCCTAAGGCGAGGCCGAAAGGCGTAGTCGATGGGAAACGGGTCAATATTCCCGTACCGGACTGTATGGCGATGGGGGAACGAAGAAGGCTAGGTGAGCCGGGCGACGGTTGTCCCGGTGAAAGTGCGTAGGCTGGAGAATCAGGCAAATCCGGTTCTCCCGGGCCGAGACACGAGACGAAGACACTCCGGTGTTGAAGTCATTGATGCCACGCTTCCGGGAAAAGCCTCTAAGCTCTACATACAGTGCGACCGTACCCCAAACCAACACAGGTGGTCAGGGTGAGAATCCCCAGGCGCTTGAGACAACTCGGGTGAAGGAACTAGGCAAAATGGTGCCGTAACTTCGGGAGAAGGCACGCCGCCACGCCGTGACGCCCCTCGCGGGTCGAGCGGAAGGCGGTCGAAGATACCAGGTGGCTGCAACTGTTTACTAAAAACACAGCACTCTGCCAACGCGCAAGCGGACGTATAGGGTGTGACGCCTGCCCGGTGCCGGAAGGTTAAGTGATGGCGTTAGCTCCGGCGACGCGCTTGATCGAAGCCCCGGTAAACGGCGGCCGTAACTATAACGGTCCTAAGGTAGCGAAATTCCTTGTCGGGTAAGTTCCGACCTGCACGAACGGCGCAATGACGGCCACGCTGTCTCCACCCGAGACTCAGTGAAATTGAAATCGCCGTGAAGATGCGGTGTACCCGCGGCCAGACGGAAAGACCCCGTGAACCTTTACTATAGCTTCACACTGGACGCTGATGATGCCTGTGTAGGATAGCTGGGAGGCATGGAACCCCGGTCGCCAGACCGGGGGGAGCCACCCTTGAAATACCAGCCCGGCATCATGGGCGTTCTCACTCCGATCCGTGATCCGGATCGAGGACCGTGTGTGGTGGGTAGTTTGACTGGGGCGGTCTCCCTCCCAAAGTGTAACGGAGGAGCACGAAGGTACCCTCAGCACGGTTGGACATCGTGCAGTGAGTGCAAGAGCACAAGGGTGCTTGACTGCGAGACAGACACGTCGAGCAGGTGCGAAAGCAGGTTCTAGTGATCCGGTGGTTCTGCATGGAAGGGCCATCGCTCAACGGATAAAAGGTACTCCGGGGATAACAGGCTGATACCGCCCAAGAGTTCACATCGACGGCGGTGTTTGGCACCTCGATGTCGGCTCATCACATCCTGGGGCTGAAGTCGGTCCCAAGGGTATGGCTGTTCGCCATTTAAAGTGGTACGCGAGCTGGGTTTAGAACGTCGTGAGACAGTTCGGTCCCTATCTGCCGTGGGCGCAGGATGTTTGCGAAGGGCTGCTCCTAGTACGAGAGGACCGGAGTGGACGCACCTCTGGTGTTCCGGTTGTCACGCCAGTGGCATTGCCGGGTAGCTAAGTGCGGACGGGATAACCGCTGAAAGCATCTAAGCGGGAAGCCCCCTTCAAGATGAGACATCCCCGAGGCCGTGAGCCTCCTGAAGGGCCCAGCAAGACGAGCTGGTTGATAGGCCGGGTGTGGACGCGCTGCAAGGCGTTGAGCTAACCGGTACTAATGGCCCGTGAGGCTTGCCCCTATAACACCCAAGGGGTCGGGTCGCAGGACAACGAGAGACGCAACACCGTCGGATACGCGAGACGTGTCACAGCAGCTTGATATACGACCGGTCATGCCTGACGACCATAGCGGGCGGGAACCACCTGAACCCATGCCGAACTCAGCCGTGAAACCGCCCAGCGCCGATGGTAGTGTGGGGTCTCCCCATGCGAGAGTAGGTCATCGTCAGGCACGTACAGTGCAGAGAACCCGGCCGAGTGCCGGGTTTTTGTGTGGGCGGGTTTTATGCGTGGGCGTAGGAAAACTGGCCGCCGCCTCCTACGTAAAGCCCTTTTATAAAGCCCTTTTATATTGATGGTTTTGCAACTGGCCGCTTATCTGCAGAGTACTTCCAGCGTTTCCAGCAGGGTGTTCATTTCGTCGTCGGTGCCGATGGAGATACGTAAAAAGTTGTTGAGTCCTGCCTTGTTGAAGTGGCGCACCAGAACGCCGCGCTCGCGCAGGCCGGCAAACAGCTGCCCGCCGTCGTATGTGCTGTGCTGTACCAGCAGGAAGTTGGCAGAAGAGGGCAGAACCTCGAATCCCAACGATTCCAGCCGCGTTCGGGTACGCTCGCGGGTGGCCATGACGCTATTGCGACAGGCATCGAAGTGTTCGGTATCTTTCAGTGCCGCGATGCCGATCTCCTGCGTCAGGCGGTCGACGGGGTAGGAGTTGAATGAGTCCTTGACCCGGTTGAGGCCTTCGATCAGTTCCTCTGAGCCGATGGCGTAGCCCAGGCGAATCCCGGCAAGACTGCGGGATTTGGAAAACGTGCCGGTGATCAGCAGGTTGGGATAATGCCGGGTCAGCGCCACAGCGCTTTCTGCACCGAAGTCGACATAGGCTTCATCCACCAGCACGACGCGGTCGGTAACACGCTGCAAAAGCGATTCCAGCGCAGCGGGCGAATGCGCGTGGCCGGTAGGCGCGTTGGGATTGGCCAGAATGACGCCGCTTCTATCGTGTGCCTCTGCCAGTGCCGCCAGATCCGTTTCCCGTTTCCCATTCAGGGGATGCTGCCGCAGTTCCACGCCGTAAAGCCGGGCGTAGACCGGGTAGAAGCTATACGTCACCTCGGGCACATCCAGCGGCGCGTCGTGGCAGAAGAAGGCCTGAAAAGCAAAGGCCAGAACTTCATCCGAGCCGTTGCCCACAAAGACGTTGTCGGCCGGCATGTCGTAGGTATCGGCCAGCGTTTGCCGCAGCGCCGTGGAAGTCGGATCGGGGTA
The DNA here is from genome assembly GCF_000334215.1 of Vreelandella jeotgali Hwa. Lineage (GTDB taxonomy): Bacteria > Pseudomonadota > Gammaproteobacteria > Pseudomonadales > Halomonadaceae > Vreelandella > Vreelandella jeotgali. The sequence continues at coordinate 3,600 of NZ_AMQY01000011.1, forward strand.
GAGGCGCAGCTGGCTGGTGGCATAGTTGCGCAGCACCTCGCCAACACCCGGCGCAGGCGGGTAGGGATTTTCATTGGTGTTAAGCTTGATGACCCGATCAACGGGCTGCTCGCCGGGTACGTAAGGCGTGAGCTTACGCACGGCGGGACTCCAGAACTGGCTCATTGAACATGACCTGAATCGGTTGGCACTGTGACGTTATGGTCGCTTGGGAGGAAAAAAAGCGCAAGTTACGTGCAGGGGTGGGCGTGATAGCGTGAAGCCGTTATGCTGTTACCAGCGTTTTTTGACCAGTTTGATGTAATGAGGAGAGACACCATGCGCTTGAGAAGCATGCTGATCGGGTCGGCGATGCTGTCATTGCTGGCCGGCTGTGCCGGCGGGCCGACGGATTCCGCCAGTCAGGAGTCCATCGAGCCGGCGGTAGCGACCTATCAGGGCTCCCTGCCTTGCCGCAACTGCGACGGTATCGGTCTGGACGTGGAATTGACCGGTGAGGAAGCGGACGCCATGAAGGATCGAACCTTCACGCTGACGGCGTCCTACATGAATCATCCGCAGAATCCGCCGGATGAGGATTACGCCGGCAACTGGGAAGTGCTGAGCGGCACCCCCTCCGATCCGGATGCCACCGTCTATGAGCTGACGCCGAATAACGAAGGCCAGACGTACTATTTTCTGCGCATGAATGAAAGCACGCTCGAGCTGATCGATCCCGAGCGTCGCCGCTTTGAAAACGGGGAAAAGCTGCGCCTCAAGCGCCAGTGATAAATCCTCGCTGACAGTGCAAGTCAAACACAGCAAAGGCGGCCCGGGGCCGCCTTTGCTGTGTCATGGTGGTATCACCCGGATTGTCTTGTCATGGCTAACGTAAAGGAGCGTGCCGCGTGGCCAAAGCCAAAAGCGCTTTTGTGTGTACCGAATGCGGTGCCGAATTCCGCAAGTGGCAGGGGCAGTGCAGCAGCTGCCGGGAATGGAATACGCTCAGCGAGGTGCAGCTGGCCGCATCGCGCCCCGGCGCTGCTACGGGCGCCTCTTCGGGACGCGGCGGCTATAGCGGTGCGCTGACGCGGGAAGTAGTGGATCTGGGTCAGGTCGACCTGAGCGAAGTGCCGCGCATGACGTCCACCTTCGGCGAGTTTGACCGCGTGCTGGGCGGCGGTCTGGTGCCCGGATCGGCGGTGCTGCTGGGCGGCCATCCCGGCGCGGGCAAGTCGACGCTGCTGCTGCAGACGGCGTGTTTACTGGCTCAGACCCGGCAAATCATCTATGTCACCGGCGAAGAATCGCTGTCCCAGGTGGCCATGCGAGCGCACCGGCTGCAGCTGCCCACCCAGGGCCTCAAGATGCTCGCGGAAACCAGCATCGAGACCGTGCTGGCGGTTGCCCAGCGGGAAAAGCCCGACATTCTGGTCATCGACTCCATCCAGACGATGCACCTGGAAGACATTGCCTCGGCGCCCGGGGGCGTGGCCCAGGTACGCGAGTCTGCCGCGGCGCTGACGCGTTTTGCCAAGCAGACCAGCACCGTATTGCTGCTGGTGGGGCACGTGACCAAGGACGGCACCCTGGCCGGCCCCAAGGTACTGGAGCATATGATCGACGCCTCGCTGCTGCTTGAAGGCGGGTCGGATTCGCGTTTCCGCACGCTGCGCGGGCAGAAAAACCGCTTTGGCGCGGTCAACGAGCTGGGCGTGTTTGCCATGCTGGAGCAGGGGCTGAAAGAGGTAAAAAACCCCAGCGCTATCTTTCTCTCCCGCAATGAAGAGCAGGCGCCGGGTAGCCTGGTCATGGTGGTGTGGGAAGGCACCCGCCCGATTCTGGTCGAGGTCCAGGCGCTGGTGGATGAGTCGGCGCTGGGCAATCCGCGTCGGGTAGCCGTCGGGCTGGACCATAACCGTCTGGCGATGCTGCTGGCCGTGCTCAATCGCCACGGCGGGCTGTTTACCGGCGATCAGGACGTGTTTCTCAACGTGGTTGGCGGGGTCAAGGTGCTGGAAACCAGCGCCGATCTGGCCGTGCTGCTGGCGGTGGTGTCGAGTCTGCAGAATCGCGCGCTGCCTCGGGAGCTGGTGGTGTTCGGCGAAGTGGGCCTGTCGGGGGAGATCCGCCCGGTACCAAGCGGCCAGGAGCGCATTGCCGAAGCCGCCAAGCACGGCTTTACCCGGGCGATTGTGCCCCGCGCCAACGCGCCCAAAACTTCCCCCAAAGGCATGACCGTCACCCCGGTCGACAAGCTCAGCGATGCGCTGGATGCCCTCTAGTGTGCGCTGCAATGGTAAGCTGACCGCCTTTCAAACCGCGCTGTTTGTTTCAAACGCCCAGGGAGACACCTCAATGAGCACTATCCGCCTGACGCAATACAGCCACGGCGCCGGCTGCGGCTGCAAGATCGCCCCCGATGTGCTGGACGGCATCCTCGCCAAGGCCGGGCCCCCCGCGAGCAGCGAGCGTCTGGTGGTCGGCAATCAGGGCCGCGAAGACGCCTGCGTGTATGATTTGGGCGACGGTCGCGGCATGATCGCGACCACCGACTTTTTCATGCCCATTGTCGACGATCCCTTTGATTTCGGCCGCATTGCCGCGACCAACGCGATTAGCGACGTCTACGCCATGGGCGGCGACCCGGTGATGGCGTTGGGGATTCTCGGCTGGCCACTGGACCAGCTCGATGTTGCTATCGCCGGCGACGTCATGGCCGGCGCTCAGGCGGTTTGCCGCGAGCACGGCGTAGCGCTTTCCGGCGGGCATTCCATCGACGCCCCGGAGCCGATTTTCGGCCTGGCGGTCAACGGTCTGATCGACCTGAAACGCCTCAAGCTCAACAGCGCCGCGCAACCCGGCGATCTGCTGTTTCTCACCAAGCCGCTGGGCGTGGGCATGCTCACCACGGCGGAAAAACGCGGCCTGCTCGCCGATGAACACCAGGGCCTGGCCCGGGAAACCATGCTGGTGTCCAACCGTATCGGCGTCGAGCTTGCCGGCGTGGACGGCGTGCACGCCATGACCGACGTCACCGGCTTTGGCCTTGCCGGCCATCTGAGCGAAGTCTGCGCGGCCAGCGATGTTGCCGCAACGCTGGACTTCAGCCGCCTGCCGCACCTGCAAGCGGCGGAAAACTATCGCCGCCAGGGCGCTGTTCCCGGCGGTACCGGGCGCAACCGCGATGCGCTGGGCGCGGCGCTGCCGGCCATGGACGACGCTCACTGGCAGTGGCTGTGCGATCCGCAAACCTCCGGCGGGCTTTTGCTGGCGGTTGCCCCGGACAGCGCGGCAGAGGTCCAGCGCCTGGGCCGCGAGCACGGTCTGGAACTGGAAGCCTTTGGCGTATTGAAAGCGGCTGCCGGCGATGCTCGAGTCGAGGTGCAAGGGTGAACGATGACCGCGTAGACGCCGATGCCGCCCTGGTAGGCGATGGCAGACCGCTGGTCGACGTGCGCGCCCCGGTAGAGTTTGCTCAGGGCGCGCTGCCGGGCGCCGTCAACCTGCCGCTGATGAACGATGACGAGCGCCATCAGGTGGGTGTCGCGTATAAAAACCACGGTCAGAAAGCCGCTATCGAGCTGGGGGAAACCCTGGTCAGCGGCACGTTGAAAGCCGCCCGGGTGAACGCCTGGCGGGACTATCTGGCCGCCTACCCGGACGCGTTGATTTACTGTTTTCGTGGCGGCCTGCGCTCGCGTATTGTCCAGCAGTGGCTGTGGGACGCCGGCCTGAGCGCGCCGCGTATTGACGGCGGCTGGAAGGCCATGCGTCAACGTCTCTGCCAGCGCGTCGATGCCGCCGCGGAACAGCCCATGCTGGTGGTCAGCGGGCTCACCGGCTGCGCCAAGACGGTGCTGATCAACCGCCTGGCGAACAGTGTCGACTTGGAAGGGCTGGCCCGCCACAAGGGCTCGGCGTTTGGCCGCATGCCCGAGCCGCCGCCATCGCAAATTGATTTCGAGCACGCGCTGAGTAAACGCCTGATGTCGCTGCCGGGCCCGCTGGTGCTGGAAGACGAGTCGCGCCGGGTCGGCAGCGTCAACGTGCCGCTGACGTTCTGGGAAGCCATGGAGCAGGCGCCGCGCATTCGCGTGGAAATGCCGCTGGATTGGCGGCTGGATCAGCTGCAAAAGGACTACATCGTTGATCTGGAGCGTGCCCACTGCGAGCGCTTCGGTGAAGAGGAAGGCTGGCAGCGCATGCAGCAACAGCTCGGCAATGCGCTGCTGCGGCTGAAGAAGCGCCTGGGCAGCGCGCGGCTTGGCCGCCTGCAGCGGCTCCAGGCGCTGGCGTTTTCCGCTCACGAACAGGGCGACCGTCAGGCCCACGAGGCCTGGCTGGCTCCGCTGCTCACGGAATATTACGATCCGCTGTATCGCTACCATCTGGCGCGCAAGCAGGAAGCCGGCCTGCAGGAATACCACGTCGGCGACTGGGCCAGCTGCCTTGAAGCCGCCCAACAGTGGCAGGCCGAGCATGACCCGGCGCGGTAGCTGGGGGAATTGGGGGCGTTGTCGGGTACGTCAGCCCTGCGTCGCTGACTGCAGCCACTGACTCAGCACCCGGTCGAGTAAAGGCGCCAGACGGTTAAAGCTGTCGTGGTCGGCGCGTATAGCTTCCGCCGGCTGACGGTAGTCGTCGCGACCGGCGGGCGGCGTTGCGTTTTCCAGCAGTGTGGCGACGCTTTGCGGCGTGGCGTGCAGCTGGCCCAGCAGGCCCATCACGCGGCTGCCGTCCCAGGCAAAACCCTGCACCGGCGCGGCGGCCGTGGCGCCCAGCGGCAGGGCGCCATCCGGCAGGCTGAAAACCGTGCGGTGCCACATGAAGGCGGCAAACTGTTCGGGCAGGTCAAAAGGCGTGTGCTCGGCCAGCGTCAGGGGATGAAAGCCGACTTCGGGAAAGGTACCCGGTGCCACCGTTGCCCCCAGCGCATCGGCGATCAGATGCGCGCCGAGGCCAATCCCCAGCAGGGGCTTGCGGCCGTCGAGATAGCGCTCGATCAGCTTTTGTTCCCCCCGCTGCCAGGGCGGCGGTGAGTCCAACAGGGCTTCATCACCGTCGAGAACGATCAGCGCATCGCTGTCCCCGGGGCGCGGCGCCAGCTCGCCGTCATCCAGATGAAACACGGTATGGCTGTGGCCCATGCTGGAAAGCCAGTCCGCCAGGCGCGCCGGCCCGTGGTGCGGACCATGCTGTAGCAGATGAACGTGCATGATAGTCTCCTCACCCGATAAAGATTTCCCGATAATCGCTGTACCGGCAAAACGAGCGTTGCCCTGGCGGGCACGCCAGGCGCAGCCATTTTGCACAGGCGGCCCGAACGGCGTGGGGAACACGCACAGGAAGTTTAACATGGCATCGACACAACCGGGCTTTTACCAACGCCTGCAGCAGCTTGATCTACCGGCCCAGCAAGCGTTCATGGCCGCGCTGTGCGAGCGTCAGCTGCCCAACTATGCGCTCTATGCGCAAACCACCGGCCACGGCGACTTGCATACGCTGCGCACCGTGCTGGATCTGGTCTGGGAGCAGCTGGCTGTGCCCGGCGCCAGTATCGACTTTGACCGCCAGGCGGAAAAGCTTGCCGAGTGCGAGCCGCCCGCCGATGACGACAGCTTTGGCGCCCGCCGGGCACTTGACGCCGTGGTATCGGTGTCGTCGCTGCTGGATACCCTGCGCGGTGAGGCGCTCGAAGCGGTGGTCGACGTCAGCCGGACGTCGCGGGCCGGCGTGCGCGGCTTTATCGAGCTGACCGAAGGCGAGGAGGAGGCGGAAAAGCTGGCGCTGCTGATCCGCGACCATCCGCTGACCGAGGACGAAAACGGTTTTCAGGACGCGGTGCTGGACAGCGTCTCGCAGCCGCTGGGCAAGACAGTGCTCAAGGATATCCGCCGGCTGGGCAAAAACGATGGCGTCAGCAACCTGGGCCTTACGCTGGAATCCTGAGGCCTCTGGATTCCGCCCGCCGGGCTAGATGCGGATGCCGGCGTTAAGCAGCACGCCGGCGGTGCCGAACAGTACCAGGTCGGTTTCCACCCGCCCCCGGCGCACGCCCATCGAGGGCAGAATGGCCGGGGCGATGCCGTAGTGGTTGAACGGAATCTTGTGCTTTTTATTGCCCTTGTAGCCGCGCAGGGCACCGGCGGTGAGCTTGGCGCGAACCTCCCATTCGGGCGCCGGCCGCCACAGGGCAAATTCGCGCCCGGCGTAGAAGTACCACACCGGCTGGTCGAAGGAGTTTTTCAGCCAGGCCGTGCCCGCCATCCAGCGGTCGGGGTTGTGCACCTCCACGCCGATCAGGTTCTGGTCCTCGTTATACCCTTCGCTGCCCGAATAGTGCTGGGTGGTCAGGCTGGTTTGTACAAAGGTGTGGTCGTAGCGCCAGAAGCTGCTGTTGGTGTCGTCGCTGTGGCCATTGCCGGCGTTGTCGGCAGCCACGGGCAGCGCGGAAAGGCCAAGCGCCGCGCCGAGCAGCCAGCGGCGTGTGCGGGCAGCGCGCGTATGAGGTGGGTAGCGCATATCAGAGCCGCATCTCGACGCTGCGTTCCGCCATGTAACGCTTGGTTTCGGGGATGCTGTATTCGCCGAAGTGAAAAATACTCGCGGCAAGTACCGCATCGGCGCCGCCCTTGAGGACGCCGTCTACCATGTGGTCGAGGGTGCCCACCCCGCCCGAGGCAATAACCGGTACGCCAACGGCTTCGGCCACGGCCCGGGTCAGGCCCAGGTCAAAGCCTTCCCGGGTGCCGTCCTGATCCATGCTGGTCAGCAACAGCTCGCCGGCGCCGTAATCGACCATCTGTTGCGCCCAGGCCACCGCGTCCAGCCCGGTCTCGCGCCGGCCGCCGTGGGTGAAAATCTCCCAGCGCGGCTCTTCATCATCGCCGGAGACGCGCTTGGCATCCAGCGCCACCACGATGCACTGGCTGCCAAAACGCTCGGCGGCTTCGCGAACAAAGGTCGGGTGGGTGATCGCGGCGGTATTGATGGCGACCTTGTCCGCGCCCACGTTGAGCATGGTGCGGATGTCGTCGCAGCTGCGGATGCCGCCGCCCACGGTCAGGGGAATAAAGACTTCGCCGGCAATGCGCTCGACCATGTCCACGGTGGTATCGCGGCCTTCATGGCTGGCGGTGATGTCGAGAAAGGTAATCTCGTCGGCGCCCTGCTGGTTATAGCGCTGGGCGATTTCCACCGGATCGCCGGCATCGCGGATGCCGATGAAGTTGACGCCCTTGACCACGCGGCCGGCGTCGACGTCGAGGCAGGGAATAATGCGTTTGGCCAGGGTCATGCTTGTCCTCCGCTCAGCCGGTCGCTGAGGCGCTGGGCTTCCGCGACGTCAAGGCTGCCTTCGTAAATGGCGCGGCCGGTAATTGCGCCCAGGATGCCGTTGTCAGCGGCATGGCTCAGCGCCTGAATATCATCAAGGTTGGTAATCCCGCCCGAGGCGATTACCGGCAAGCCGCCGTCTCGGGCCAGCGCCGCCGTGGCTTCGACGTTAACGCCCTGCATCATGCCGTCCCGGGCGATATCGGTATAGACGATGGCCGAGACGCCGTCGTCGGCAAAGCGCCTGGCCAGATCGGTGGCCCTGACGGTGGATACCTCGGCCCAGCCGTCGGTGGCCACGAAGCCGTCCCGGGCGTCCAGCCCCACGATGATGCGGCCGGGAAACGCGCGGCACATCTCGCTGACAAACGCCGGCTGCTTCACCGCCTGGGTGCCGATGATCACGTAGGACACCCCGGCATTGAGGTAGTGCTCGATGGTTTCGGCATTGCGGATACCGCCGCCGATCTGGATGGGCAGGTCCGGGTAGGCCCGGGCAATGGCGGTGACCGCCTCGCCGTTGACCGGCCGGCCGGCAAAGGCACCGTTGAGATCGACCAGGTGCAGGCGCCGGGCGCCGGCGTCGACCCAGCGCGCCGCCATGGCCACCGGGTCGTCGCCGTAGGTGGTGGCGTCGTCCATGCGGCCCTGCTTCAGGCGCACGCACTGGCCGTCTTTCAGATCAATCGCGGGGATGACTAGCATGTCAGTGTTACCTTGTTAAAGCGCGCAGGGCGGATCAGGGCGACCAGGTCACGAAATTTTCCAGTAGCTTGAGGCCGGCGCGCGAGCTCTTTTCCGGGTGAAACTGTACGGCAAAGGTGGATTCGTGACCAATGGCGACGTGGGCGTTGATGTGGCCGTACCGGGTCGAGCCGAGAACGTCGGCTTCCTCGGCCGCCTCCACGTAGTAGCTGTGGACAAAGTAAAAGTGTTCGTGGCTGTCGATGCCTTCCCACAGCGGATGGTCGCCGCGCTGATCGACGAGATTCCAGCCCATGTGCGGTACTTTCAGCCGGGCATTGTTGTGGTCGCGCATGCCGTCGGGGAAGCGCCTGACCTCGCCCTTGAACGTGCCCAGGCAGGTGACACCGCCGCTTTCCGCGCTGTGTTCCAGCAGCATTTGCTGACCCACGCAGACGCCCAGCAGGGGCTTGCCCTGGCGGGCGAGGACGTCTTCCACCAGGCCGCGCAGATCCAGGCGCTCCAGCTCGCCCATGCAGTCGCGGATGGCGCCCTGGCCGGGCAGGACCAGACGCGTTGCGCCCTTGATGCAGCGCGAATCCCGGGTAATGATCACCTTCTCGTGGGTGACGTGCTCCAGCGCCTTGGCGACGGAGTGCAGGTTGCCCATTCCATAGTCGATGACGGCAATGGTCATGGCGTGCTCCTTATAAACGGCCTTTGGTCGACGGCATCTGCCCGGCCATGCGCGGATCCTCGGCGACCGCCATGCGCAGCGCGCGGCCGAACGCCTTGAAAAGGGTTTCGGCCTGGTGATGCACGTTGGTGCCCTTGAGGTTGTCGAGGTGCAGCGTGACCGCCGCGTGGTTGACAAAGCCCTGGAAAAACTCCTGAAACAGCTGGGTATCCATCGACCCCACCGTGTCCCGGGTGAAGGCCACGTCCATGAACAGCCCCGCGCGTCCGGAGAAGTCCACGACCACCCGCGAGAGCGCTTCGTCCAGCGGCACATAGGCGTGGCCATAGCGATAAATGCCGCGCTTGTCGCCAATCGCCCGGGCAAACGCCTGCCCCAGGGTGATGCCGACATCTTCCACCGTATGGTGGTCGTCGATATGCGTATCCCCCGTGGCGCTGATATCCAGATCAATCAGGCCGTGGCGGGCGATCTGGTCGAGCATGTGATCGAGAAAGGGCACGCCGGTTTCGCCGTTGAGTCGGCCGGCACCGTCGAGATCCACGCCGACCCTGACCTGCGTTTCCTGAGTGTCACGGCTGACCGTGGCGCTACGCGCTGACATGATGGTTCTCCTGCGCAAGGGCGCCCCCGTGGGCGACGCCGGTGGCAACCCGCACCCTTTGGCGCGGTAAACAGGTCAGCGCCCGGCGGGCTTCGGCAAGGAAGGCCCGGCAAGGCGCAGACCACCGGATGAGCAGGGCAAACCTGCGAATCAAGCGACTGTGACTCAAATATGGCTCCAGGATGAGTCGAGCCGCCATTATAGTGAATCCGCCCGCCCATCGGCTACAATGGCCGGACAATACTCGCCTGACAGACCGGGCCAGGAGGACGATACGTCATGCCGGTGACACTGCAGCACCTTGATCAGAGCCGCTGGGAAGAGGACGCCCAGGCGCGGCAGGATCTGATACGCATCTACCTTGACGCGCCCGCCGAGCGCATGGCGGATACCGCCGCTGAGCCGTTTATCCGGCAGCGGCTGCAAGCGGGGAACGGTTTTGCCTGCGCGCACTTCAACGCTCGCCTGCTGGGTGCGGTGGTGTTGGCGCCGGCGGCCAACGGCGACTGGTGGCTGAGCGACCTGTGCGTGCGCGCCACAACGCGGCGGCGCGGCGTGGGCACGCGGCTCATGGCGCTGGTGGCCGCCGAAGCGCACGCCGAGGGGCACGACCTGCGCGTTGCCAACGCCACCTTGACCCATGCCGATCGCATGCTGATGTCGCGCCTGGGCTATCGGCCCGACGGCGACGAGAGCCTGATACTGGCTGCACAAGGAGCCACACCATGAAGCAGGTCCTGCGCATTTTGCTCGCCGCCGTGGGGATTCTCGGCGTGGTCGCCGTGGCGGCGGTGGTCTACGTCACGACCTTTCTGGACCCGGAAGACTTCAAGCCCCGCCTGACCGCCGTGGTTGAAGACTATACCGGGCTCAACGTCGAGCTGGACGGTGCCCTGTCGTGGTCGTTTTATCCGCGTATCGGCGTGAGCGTGGAAAAGACCCGCGCCTGGCTGAGCGACCAGGCGGATGACGCGGACCCCTTTGCCGCGGTAGACCGCGCCGAGGTCAGCGTTGCCTTTGCCCCGCTGCTGCGCGGTGAAATCGCCGTGGACGGCCTGACGCTAGACGGTATGCGTCTGAACCTGCGCCGTGACACCCAGGGCGAGGGCAACTGGGAGCCGCTGCTGGAGCGCATGGCCGAGCGCGATGAAAAGGCGGAAACCGTGCTGGCCCCCGCCAGCGCCGGGCCGAACGCCGATGCCGGCAGCCTGGACGTCGCCTTGAGCATTGCCAGCGTCAATATCAACAACGCCGATATCAGCCTGCGCGATGCCCAAAGCGACACCTTCTGGCACGCGGAAGAGCTCAACATCAGCGGCAGCAACGTCAATCCCCGGGACGCCTTTCCGCTCAAGGTGATGCTGACACTCAATCGTCACGACACCCTGGACGCCGAAGTGCTGGCGCAGCCGCCGGATTTCAGCAGTGAAATCAACCTGGATACGCGTTTCAACCTGGCGCTGGCCGAGCACCGCTTCACCATGGACAAGCCGGTGCTGACCACGCGAAACCGCCTTGAACCCGAGCAAAAGCCCCAGGAGCTGAGTCTTGAAGCCGGCCGCGTCGAGGCCAGTCTCGATGCTCAGCAGCTTGCGGTGACCGATGGCATCGTGAAGGCCACCCTGCATCATCCGCAAAACTGGAAGGGCGGGCTGGCGCTGGCGCTCAAGTTTGCGCTGGAAGGCGACTGGGATGCCCGGACGGCCACCCTCAGCGACCTCCAGCTCAGCGGCCCCGACGGTCTTGACGCCAGCGGTCGGCTGCAGCTGGATAACTGGCTGAGCGATCTGCACTACGCCGGCAAGGTAACGCTCTCGCCGCTGTCGCTGCGCCCCTGGCTGGCTCGTGCCGGGGTTGAGCTGAATACGCGCAACCCCGGCGCGCTGTCCGATGTGGCGCTGACCAGCCCCATCGAGGGCGACGCCGAGACCCTACGCCTGCCCGAGCTGTCGCTGGTCGTGGATGACACCACCCTGACCGGCCGGCTGGCCGCCGGGCTGGATGGCACCGCGCTTGATATGGACCTGGAAGGCGACACGCTCAACGTCGACCGCTACCTGCCCGCGCCGCCAACAGACGATCAGGCCGGATTCGGTCTGGTGCGCCGGGCGCTGGCCGACGAGCCGGCGCTGCTGCCCCGGGAGTTACTGAACGGGCTGGACCTCGACGCCGCGCTGACGCTGGAGTCGCTGACGCTTAGCGGGCTGACCTTTGACCAGCCAACGCTGCGCCTGAAAGGGCAGGACGGTGTTCAGCGGCTCGACGCCTTCGAGGCCGGTTTTTACGACGGCTCGTTGAACGCCACGGGTCGCGTGGACGCGCGCCAGGAGCCGCTGGCGTGGAGGCTGGCGCCGCGTGTCTCGCGGGTGAAAACCGCACCGCTGCTGGACGCGCTGGGCAAGCGCGACGCCGCGCTCAGTGGCCGGCTCAACGCCAGCGGCGAATTCACCACCCGGGGCAATACCCGCGCCGATCTTGTGCGCCGGCTGAACGGCAGCGCCAGAGTCGAGTTGAATGACGGCGCCATTGCTGACGTCAACGTCTCGCAGCAGCTGTGCGAGGCGGTCGCCGGTCTGCAGGGCCGCGAAACCCGCCGCGAATGGCGAGACAAGACCCGTTTTGACCACGCGGCGGCCACCTTCGACGTGCGCGACGGCGTGGTGCACAGCGACGACGTGCGCGTTAGCGTACCGGGTATCAACGTCAACGGCGAAGGCCGTTACGACCTCGGTCGGCAGCGGTTCGATGTTCTGGCCGGCATCCGCCTGGTCAATACCGCCGACGCCGCCTGCAAGGTCAACCCGCGGCTGGAACAGCTGGCGCTGCCGGTGCGCTGCGAAGGCGCTACCGACGCCGACCCGGGCGAGTGGTGTAGCATCGACCGCGACGCCTTCAAGGAAAACGTGGGCCGCCAGCTGGGCGATGAGGTGGAAAACCGCCTGAAGGACAAGCTTGATGAAGAGCTGGGCGATGGCGCGGCCGACGAGCTGCGCGATGGCCTGAAGCGTCTTTTTGACTAACGCCGGAGGTGCCGTGACCCGACCCGCGCCGGACAGGCCCGCGCCCGTTCTCGATGCCGCCACCTTCCAGCAGCGTCTGCTGGACTGGTTTGACCGCCACGGCCGCCACGACCTGCCCTGGCAGGCGCCGCGCACGCCGTACCGCGTCTGGGTGTCGGAAATCATGCTGCAGCAGACGCAGGTCGCCACCGTGATCGGCTACTTCGAGCGCTTCATGCAGCGTTTTCCCACGCTTGCCGACCTGGCCGCGGCTCCGCAGGACGAGGTGCTGCATCTGTGGACCGGGCTGGGCTATTACGCCCGGGCGCGCAACCTGCACAAGGCGGCCCGGGTCGTGGTGGAGGAATACGGCGGCGAGCTGCCGGTCGCAAGTGTGGATGAGCTCACCGCGCTGCCGGGCATCGGCCGCTCCACCGCCGGAGCCATCGTGGCCCAGAGCACTGGCGCGCGCGCCGTAATGCTCGACGGCAACGTCAAGCGCACGCTCACCCGCCTGCACGCGGTGGCAGGCTGGCCCGGACGACCGGCGGTGGAGCGCGACCTCTGGGCGCTCGCCGACCACTACACGCCGGATACCCGGCTGGCCGACTACACCCAGGCGATGATGGATCTGGGCGCTACCCTGTGCAAACGCGGCCGGCCGGACTGCGCGGTCTGCCCGTTCAACGACGTCTGCCGGGCCCACGCTCAGGGCGAGGAACGCCGCTACCCCGAGTCCAAACCCAAAAAGGCTATCCCCACGCGCGAGACCCTGATGCTGATGCTGCACGACGGGGCCGGGCGCATCTGGCTGGAGCAGCGCCCGCCCGCCGGGCTTTGGGGCGGGCTCTGGTGTCTGCCGCAGTTCGACACCCACGAACAGCTCAACGACTGGCTGGACTGCCACGTCGACGCCCCCGAGCCCGAACCGGCGCGGCCCGGTTTTACCCACGCTTTCAGTCATTTCCGTCTGGCGATTACGCCCCGGCCGGTAGCCTGTCGCGACCTCCTCGAGGTGCGTGAAGGCGGCCTCTGGTACGACGTCGGCCAGCCGCCGGCGCTGGGGCTGGCGGCCCCGGTCAAGCGTCTGCTGGCCGAGTTTGCCGCCGAGCGGGCGCCATTTCGCCTGACCGGTGATACTTATGGATAATCTGTCCGGCCGTGCGTAGCCTGTTATCCGAATCCGTATGCATTGCTGCAAGGAGTCAGCCATGAGTCAGACCGTATTTTGCCGCAAATATCAGCAGGACATGGAAGCGTTGCCGTTTCCGCCGCTGCCCGGCGAGAAAGGCCAGCAAATCCAGGCGAACGTCTCCAAACAGGCATGGGACGAATGGCAGGCGCTGCAGACCCGCCTGATCAACGAGCAGCACCTGAATATGCTCGACCCCGATGCCCGGGCCTATTTGATGGATCAGATGGAGCGCTTTCTGGATAACCGCGAAACCGACCGCGCGGAAGGCTATGTGCCGCCCGAAACCTGAACGTCTCGGCGGGTTGATGCTGCGCCAAACGCCAGGCGCGTAGAACATGAACGGCGAAAATGAAAGGCTGTATCCCGGCAGGCGGTGAAGAAAGTTGCCGAGGGTATTGACGCCGGGCGCCGGTTTTAGTTTAATACGCTCCGTTGGCGCGGCAGGCCGGATAGCTCAGTTGGTAGAGCAGTGGATTGAAAATCCTCGTGTCGGCGGTTCGATTCCGTCTCCGGCCACCAACCGCCAACCGTTGGGGTATAGCCAAGTGGTAAGGCACCGGTTTTTGGTATCGGTATGCGCAGGTTCGAATCCTGCTACCCCAGCCATTATTCCGACAATGACCGCAAGCGGTGATTAACAGGATAATGCCTGAGCCGACATAGCTCAGTTGGTAGAGCAACTGACTTGTAATCAGTAGGTCCCGGGTTCGACTCCTGGTGTCGGCACCACGCGAAAGGCCGCGTTACCAATGCCTTGCAGACAATCAAAAGCCGCCCTTCGGGGCGGCTTTTTTGTTTTACGTAAATCCTTACGTAGATCCTTTATTTTCCTGTGGGTTTTTTATGGGCTTTTTATGTGACCTGCCCGGTGTTACGGGGCTGGGCCCATACCCTGGGGTAGAGAGCCTGAAGCCGACAGCGATTACGTCTATCGTCTAAGGCGTTAATCCTTTCCTGCATGTCATATATCTTCTATTTTGCCTTGGTGAACGCAAAAAACGATGTCGAAGGCCGATAGGCTGGTGAAAATTGCTTTTATGCTTTTACTGCCGCCGGTTCGACTGCATAACGACAATGATTCATCCCACAGGGTCTGTCTGCACCGGATTTATCCGCACAAGGCTTACTTCGTACAGGGTCTTTTCTACCCATAGCGCGTCCACAAAGAACGCATCCACAAGAAACGTACCCCCAAAAAGCGTATTCAGACAAAACGCATTCCTACAAGACAAGGATCAATGGCATGGCAGAGACATCCGCATCGCCAGGGCAGGAACAGCCGCCCGTGGCTTCCCTGTCGTTTCGTTTCGGCGCTCTGGGCGCCGCTATTCCGCTGGCATTTTTTGTCGTCTGGGCGATCACCATCAGTGTGCTGGGCCTGTCGTCGGAACTCGGCCTGGTCATGGGCGCGCTGTTCGGCATTATTCTTGGGCTTTTCTGCTGTGTAAGCCGCTGGTCGGATTATGCCAACGGCCTGTTTGAAGGCATGACCCAGCCGGTGGGCGTCGTCGCCATCGTTGCCTGGTTTTTTGCCGGCATGTTCGCCCAGGTGCTGCAGGTCGGCGGCCTGGTTGAAGGGCTGGTATGGCTAGGCGGCGTATCCGACGTGACCGGGGGGCTCTTTGTCGCCATGACGTTCGTGCTCGCGGGGGTTTTCTCCACCGCCGTGGGCACCGGCTACGGCACCACGGTGGCGTTCTGTACGCTGATGTACCCCGCCGGAGTGGCCGTGGGCAGCGACCCGATCATGCTGTTTGCCGCGATTCTTTCCGGGGCGATCTTTGGCGACAACTTGGCGCCGGTGTCGGACACCACCATCGTCTCTGCCACCACCCAGGGTGCCGATGTGCCCGGCGTGGTGCGCAGCCGCTTCAAGTATTCCATTGCCGCGGCAATTCCCACGGCCATCCTGTTTGCCATGTTCGGTGGCGGTGGCGACGCCAGCTTTGCTGATCCGGCCGCCCTCGAAGAGATGATGAGCTCTACCGACCCCATGGGGCTGTTGATGCTTATCCCCTTTGCTCTGGTGTTGATTCTGGCGCTGTCCGGTCAGCACCTGCTGACCTCGCTGACCTGGGGTATCATTACCTCGATTCCGGTGATTCTGCTGTCCGGCACCGGATCGCTGGGCGATATCATCGGCTTTGATCCCGACGCCGACACGGTGATGACCGGCGCGCTGGTGCAGGGGGTCCAGGGCTACGTCAATATGGCGATCCTGATCCTGCTGATTGTCGCCTCGGCCTATCTGCTCAAGCTGGGCGGCACCATGGAAGTGGTCACCGGCAAGCTGGTGGCCTGGATCAAGCAGTCCGTGCGCAAGGCCGAGCTGGCCATCTGGGGCATCGTCGCGCTGTTGAACACCGCGATTACCATCAACACCGCCGCCGAAATCGCCGCCGCGCCCTTCGTACGCGAGCTGGGCGAGCGCTACCGGATTCACCGCTATCGCCGGGCCAACATGCTCGACGCCATGACCTCGGCGCTGGGCTACATCTTCCCCTGGGGCGCGCCGGTGCTGCTCGGCTGGTCGACCATCAAACTGATGCAGGATACCTACGAATGGCTGCCGAGCGTGGCGCCCACCGAGGTATTCCCGTTTGTCTTCCAGGGCTGGCTGCTGGTCGTGATCATGCTGGGAGCGGTACTGACCGGCTGGGGCCGGCGCTATGAAGGCCCGGGCGGCAAGGAACTCAAGCATCCGCCGGAAGACGCCACGCAGAATGTAAACGAGGAAGAGGTATGACTCAGGCATTTCAGCAACAGCTCCAGCGTCAGCTCGACGAGCTTCACGAAGAAGGCCTCTACAAGCACGAGCGCGAGCTGATGTCGCCTCAGCGCGCGCGGGTAAGCGTGGCCCAGGGCGAAGTGATCAACTTCTGCGCCAACAACTACCTGGGGCTGGCCGATGATCCGGCGCTGATCAAGGCCGCCGAGCGCGGCCTGCACCAGCAGGGGCTGGGCATGGCGTCGGTGCGCTTTATCTGCGGCACCCACGCCGAGCACCGCCGGCTGGAAAAGCGCCTGGCCGACTTTCTGGGCATGGACGACGCCATTCTTTACTCCTCGTGCTTCGACGCCAACGGCGGGCTGTTCGAAACGCTGCTGGGGCCGGAAGACGCGGTGATTTCTGATGCGCTCAACCACGCCTCGATCATCGACGGCATCCGCCTGTGCAAGGCGTCGCGCTATCGCTACGCCAACAACGACATGGCCGAGCTGGAAGCGCGGCTGAAGGAAGCCGACGAGGCCGGTGCGCGCTTCAAGCTCATTGCCACCGACGGCGTCTTCTCGATGGACGGCGTGGTCGCCAACCTCACCGCCGTTTGCGATCTGGCGGAGAAGTACGGCGCCATGGTCATGGTCGACGACTGCCACGCCACCGGCTTTATGGGCGAGGGCGGCCGCGGCACCCACGAGTACCATGACGTCATGGGCCGGGTGGATATCATCACGACCACCCTGGGCAAGGCGCTGGGCGGTGCCTCGGGCGGCGTGACCGCGGCGCGCGGGGCGATTGCCGAATGGCTGCGCCAGCGCTCGCGGCCGTATCTGTTCTCCAACGCTCTGGCGCCGCCCATTGTGGCCGCGAGCCATGAGGTGCTCGACATGGTGGAGCAGGGCAGCAAGCTGCGTCAGCGGCTCTGGGACAATGTCGCCCGCTTCCGCCAGGGGCTGGAAAAGGCCGGCTTTACCCTGACCGGCGCCGACCACCCCATCATCCCGGTGATGCTGGGCGACGCCCGGCTGGCATCGACCTTCGCCGAGCGGCTGCTGGCGGAGGGCATCTACGTCATCGGCTTTTCCTTCCCGGTGGTGCCGCGCGGGCAGGCTCGCATTCGCACGCAGATGTCGGCGGCGCACACGCCGGCGCAAATTGACACGGCCATTGACGCATTCACACGCATCGGCCGGGAACTGGAGGTGATTGCATGAAAGCACTGGCCAAGAGCAAAGCCGAGCCCGGCATCTGGATGATCGACGCGCCGGTGCCCGAACCCGGGCACAACGACGTGCTGATCAAAATTCACCGCACCTCGATCTGCGGTACCGACCTGCACATCTACCACTGGGATGAATGGGCGCAGAAATCCGTGCCGGTGCCGATGATTACCGGCCACGAATACAGCGGTGAAATCGTCGCCCTGGGCGAAGGCGTTGACGGCTTTGCCGTGGGCGACCGGGTCTCCGGCGAAGGCCATATCACCTGCGGTTACTGTCGCAACTGCCGTGCCGGGCTGCGCCATCTCTGCCGCAATACGGCCGGTGTCGGCGTCAACCGTCAGGGCGCCTTTGCCGAATACATGACCCTGCCGGCCTACAACCTCTTCAAGCTGCCCGACGAGGTTTCCTTTGATCTGGCGGCGATTTTCGATCCCTTCGGCAACGCCGTACATACCGCGCTGGCGTTTGATCTGGTGGGCGAGGACGTGCTGATTACCGGCGCCGGCCCCATCGGCATCATGGCCGCCGCCGTGGCCCGCCACGTCGGCGCGCGCCACGTGGTGATCACCGACATCAACGATGAGCGTCTGGCGCTGGCCGACCGCATGGGCGTCACCCGTGGGGTCAATGTCTCGCGGGAATCGCTGGAAGATGTCATGGCCGAGCTGAACATGTCCGAAGGCTTTGACGTCGTGCTGGAAATGTCCGGCGTCGCCTCCGCCATCAACCAGATGCTCGATGCCATCAACCACGGCGGCAAAATCGCCATGCTGGGTATCCCGCCCGGGGAAATGCCCATCGACTGGAGCCGGGTCATCTTCAAGGGGCTGACCATTCGCGGCATTTACGGCCGGGAAATGTTCGAGACCTGGTACAAGATGTCGAGCCTCATCCAGTCGGGGCTCGACCTGGAGCCGGTGATTACCCACCGCGTCGCCGCCGACGACTACGAGCAGGCCTTCGCCATCATGGAAGAAGGCAGCTCGGGCAAGGTGGTCATGAACTGGGACTGATCCCCCGCGGCTTGCCGGCACCGGCAAGCCGCGCTTCTTCCAGCCGCTGTGGATCAGGCCTCGGTGGCCGAGGGTTCCGGCAGCGGCAGAGCACCGTTCAGCTGGCGCGCCTTGAAGATGGTGCGAAACTGCGTGGGGTCGTGGGGCGTGAGATCGTGTGCCGGCGGGTTGACGTAAACCACCAGCAGCCGCGAAAGCCAGTAGCGCAGCGCCGTCATGCTCAGCATGGTCGGCCACACCTTGCGCTCATCGCGGGTAAAGGGCCGGCGCGCCTGGTAGGCTTCCAGCAGCGCGTAATACCGCGCTTCATCCAGACGGCCATCCGCGTGGGTCGCCCAGTCGTTGACTGCAATGGCAACGTCAAACAGCAGCTCGCCGGTGCAGCCGTTGTAAAAGTCGATGATACCGCCCAGGCGCTCGCCTTCGAACAGGGTGTTATCCCGGAACAGATCGCCGTGAAGCACCCCCTGGGGCAGCTCGCCGTGGGCGGCCAATTCGCTCTCGAAATCCTCTACGGCGTTTTTCATCAGCGTCTGGTCGTCATGGCTCAAAAAGCCCAGCACCTTGTGGTGCATGGCCTGCAGCCAGCTCAGATCGCGGGGGTTGGGGCGATGCCCGGAAAACCCCCGGGAGACGCGGTGCATGCGCCCCAGGGTATCGCCAAGCACGCGGCACTGTTCAAGGCTGGGGGTTTCCGGATGGCGGCCGGGCAGGCGCGGAAACAGCAGCGCGGGCTTGTCCGCCAGGCGCTGTAGCGCAATGCCGTCGCGGTCGTGAATCGGGCCGGGCACGGGCAGGTTATGCTCGTCGAGGTAATCCAGCAGATCGACAAAAAACGGCAGCTCTTCCTGCTCGCCCTGCTCAAACAGCGTGAGCACCAGCTCGCGTTCGTCGGTGGTGACAAAAAACGTCGAGTTTTCCGTGCCGCCGGTCACGCCCTTCAACGATACCAGGCGGCCCACGTCAAACGATGCCAGAAACGTAGCGACCTGCGCGTCGCCAAGCGGAGTGAATACAGCCATGAGAATCTCGCTCAGGTTGCCGGACCCCGCATTGTAGCGATTTGCCGCCCGTCTTGGCAGCATCGCAAGGCAATCAGGCGGGGGTTATTTCGTCCAACGGCTTCATGCCAGGGTCACAGCAGGTATTATAGCCCCCATCATCTTCTGGCAAACGGATACTGGCTATGGCTCGCGCACCCATCGTTCTAGTGGACGGTTCTTCCTACCTTTATCGGGCGTATCACGCCCTGCCGGCGCTGACGACCGCCTCCGGGCAGCCCACCGGCGCCGTGAAAGGCGTGCTCAACATGCTCAAGCGCCTGATCAAGGACTATCCGCAAAGCCCCATGGCGGTGATTTTCGACGCCCCGGGCAAGACCTTCCGCGACGAGATCTACAGCGAATACAAGGCCAACCGCCCGCCGATGCCCGATGACCTGCGCGGCCAGATCGAACCGCTGCACCAGTGCGTCAGGGCGCTGGGGCTGCCGCTTTTGAGCATCGGCGGCGTCGAGGCCGACGACGTTATCGGCACCCTGGCCCGCCACGCCACCGACGCCGGGCGCGACGCGGTGATTTCCACCGGCGACAAGGACATGGCTCAGCTGGTCAACGGCCACATTACCATGGTCAACACCATGAAAAACGAAACCCTCGACGTCGCCGGCGTCGAGGAAAAGTTCGGCCTCCCGCCCTCGCTGATCATCGACTACCTGGCGCTGATGGGCGACAAGGTCGACAACATTCCCGGCGTGCCCGGCGTGGGGCAGAAAACTGCCGTGGGCCTGCTGCAGGGCATGAACGGCGGGCTGGATATAATCTACGGCGACCTCCAGCGGGTAACGACGCTGGACTTTCGCGGCGCCAAAACGCTGCCCAAAAAGCTCGAGGAACACCGCGACAAGGCGTACCTGTCGTTTGATCTGGCCACCATCAGGACCGACTGCGAGCTGCCCGCCGGAGTGGACGATCTGGAAATCGCCCACCCCGACCGCGAGGCGCTGGTCGAGCTGTACCGCGAGCTGGAGTTCAAACGCGAGCTCAACGAGCTGCTGGAAGGCCGGGATCAGGGCGTGGACGACGTTGAAGGCGGCAGCCCCGCCCCGGCTGACGCATCGGCCAGCGAGGGCGACGCGGCGGATGAACCCGGCGCCCAGAGCCAGCGCCGCGACGTGGTGATCACCACACAGAAAACTCTCGACGCCTGGCTCGAACGGCTGCACGCCGCCGAGCGTTTCTGCTTTGACCTGGAAACCACCAGCCTCGACTACATGGAGGCCGAGATCGTCGGCGTGGGGCTGGCGCTGGAAGCCGGCGAGGCGGCGTACATTCCGCTGGCCCACGACTATCTCGACGCCCCCGAGCAGCTCGACCGCCGTGCGGTACTCGAATCGCTAACGCCGATTTGGCAAAACACCGGCAAGACCAAAATCGGCCAGAACCTTAAGTACGATATTTCCGTGCTGGCGAACTACGGCATCGCCGTCGCGCCGCCGCTGGCCGACACCATGCTGTCGTCCTACGTGCTCAACTCCACGGCCACCCGTCACGACATGGACTCGCTGGCATCCCGATATCTGGGCGAAACCACCACGTCGTTCCAGGACGTGGCGGGGAAGGGCGCCAAGCAGCTGACATTTAATCAGGTCGCACTCGAACAGGCCGTGCCTTACGCTTGCGAAGACGTGGATATCACCCTGCGCCTGCTGGATACCCTTGCGCCGCAGGTGGAAAAAGAAGGCCGGCTGGCGGAAGTGCTGGAAACCCTGGAGCTGCCGCTGATCCCGGTCCTCTCGCGCATGGAGCGCGCCGGCGTGATGCTGGACGTGGAACGCCTGCATGCTCAGAACCAGGAGCTTGAGGCGCGCATTCACGAGCTGGAGCAAAAGGCCTTCGAGCTCGCCGAGCGCGAATTCAACCTGAGCTCGCCAAAGCAGCTGGGGGAAATTCTGTTCGACGAGCAGCAAATCCCCGTGCTCAAGAAAACCCCCAAGGGCGCGCCGTCCACCGCCGAAGCGGTGCTCGAAGAGCTGGCGCTGGACTACCCGCTGCCCAAGGTGATTATCGAACACCGCGGGCTGTCCAAGCTCAAATCCACCTACACCGACAAGCTGCCGCGGCTGGTGAACAAGGCCACCGGGCGCGTTCACACCAGCTACCATCAGGCGGTGACCGCCACCGGGCGGCTGTCGTCGTCGGATCCCAACCTGCAGAACATTCCCATCCGCACCGACGAAGGGCGCAAGATCCGCCAGGCGTTTACTGCGCGCCCGGGCTACCGCGTGGTCGCCGCCGACTATTCCCAGATCGAGCTGCGCATCATGGCGCACCTGTCGGAAGACAAGGGCCTGCTCAACGCCTTCGCCGAAGGCCAGGACATCCACGCCGCCACCGCCGCCGAGGTGTTCGGCACGCCAGTGGACAAGGTCTCAAGTGACCAGCGCCGCAGCGCCAAGGCCATCAACTTCGGGCTGATCTACGGCATGAGCGCCTGGGGGCTGTCGCGCCAGCTGCACATCGAACGCAACCAGGCGCAGACCTACATCGACCGCTACTTCGACCGCTATCCCGGTGTGGCGCGCTACATGGAGCGCATTCGCGCTCAGGCCGCCGAGGACGGCTTTGTCGAAACCGTCGCCGGCCGCCGGCTCTACCTGCCGGAAATCAACGCCCAAAACCGCAATCGCCGCCAGGCCGCCGAGCGCACCGCGATCAACGCGCCCATGCAGGGCACCGCGGCGGACATCATCAAACAGGCGATGATCGACGTCGACGCCTGGCTACAGCAAAGCGACTTCGACGCGCTGATGGTCATGCAGGTCCACGACGAGCTGGTGTTTGAAGTCGCTGAAAGCCAGCTCGACGCCTTTAAGGAAGAAGTCGCTAAACGCATGCAAAACGCCGCCAGCCTCAGCGTCGCGCTAACGGTCGAAGCCGAGAGCGGCACCCACTGGGACGAGGCGCATTAATCAAAAGACAAAGCGCTTGATTTGAGGTGCCGTTGTGGGAGGCCGGATCCGCCGGGCGCTGGCAGGCGCCTATGGCTTATGCGCTACCCGAAGAAACAGCAGTTCTTGTCAGCGTGGACGATCGCCAAAACATCATCGATGGTGCGTGCCTCGGGCTCCGGCATGTAGGCATGCCATTTCAGGTCACTGCGCATCCAATAGATTTTCCAGCGCTGGTTTTTTTTGACGTAGGTAGCTTTTGCCGCTGGCGTCTCTATGGTTTCTGTCGGATCGCGAAAGTCCGGGGCAACCTCGATAACTTGTACGCTCTGGTCGGCTACCCGGATGTCAAGATCCAGCTGGGTGCGAACAGCAGCTGGCGGGCGCATGATGTCCCGCCATGTTGCTGCGGCTCGCTCAACTTTCTTTTGTTCAAACTCGCTAAATGCCATACGAAATTTCTTTATCAGCAGTGAATGAAGGGCGAAAAATCACGAAAAATGGCTATTGTGCCGCTGTAGGAGGCCGGATCGCGCCGGGCGAAGGTGTCCAAACCCGCCACTGCACCCTCTACGCGTCATCGTGAGCTTGCGAAGCGATCTCCTCACTGTGCTAGTCGCAAGAACCCCCGAGATTGCTTCACTGCGTTTTCAGTGACATAGGGGGCAGGCGCCTGTGGTATGCCTGTCTCAGACGCTTCGTCTCACCCCAGCACCTGCGGATTCAGCTGCCACACCGAATAGTTGAGCGCCGCGGCGAAGCTAATCCACAGCAGGTAGGGGACGAGAAGGGCACCGGCAAGCCGCTGAACCCGCCAAAAGCCCACCAGCGTCCCCGCCACCAGCACAATCAGCAGCAGAATATTGGCAAACCCGAGCGCGCCCTGGTGCCAGACGAAGAACACCCAGCTCCACAGCGCGTTTACCGCCAGCTGCACAAGAAACAGAGTGAGCGCCCACCGCTGGCGCTGAACCCCGCCACGCCGCCAGACCAGCCAGGCGGCAACGCCCATCAGCGCATAAAGCGTCGTCCACACCGGCCCGAATACCGACGCCGGCGGCGCCCAGTCAGGCTGTGCAAGCTGGCCGTAAAAGGCGCTGGCCTGTATCGAGGCAACGGCCCCCACGGCAGACGCCGCAAAGCACACGGCCAGCCAGCCCAGCAGGCCAAGGGCTTGTTTCTGTTTTGAATACGGTGACATATAGATTTCCGGTTGTTGCGTAACGCCGCGCTCTGCTTCGCTTTAGTGGGTACAGCAGGCAGGGTACCAGCGCTGGCTTTCCTGCCTCTACCGTATGGGCCAAGGTGCTGCCGTCATTTATGAAACCAAGCACTTATCGCACTTTATCGGGAAAAGCGGCACGACGCTTCGATAGCGTTTGGTGGGAGCGGGCCTTAGTCCGCGATGAATCTGCCTCAATGCCAGCGTGATTTAACCCCCGCCTTCCTGGTTGGGAGGATGTTGCTCTGCTCTGCTCTGCTCCGGTCAGCGTCGGCGGCCGGTAGTCGTATTTCTCGGTTTGCCAGCGCTGCCAGACGCCTGGCTACAGGAAAGCGACTTCGACGCGCTGATGGTAATGCTGGTTCACGATGAGTTGGTATTCGAAGTCGCCGAAAGCGAGCTCGACGCCTTCAAGGAAGAAGTCGCCAAATGCATGGAGCAAGCCGCCAGCCTGAGTGTGGCGCTAACGGTCGAAGCTGAAAGCGGCACTCATTGGGATGAACCGCACTGAAGTGCGTGGTATCAGGATTCAAGAAGGGAGCCGCCCGGTATAAGCCGGGCGGGTAGAGGCATTTAATAAAGTCTGCTGCGGAAGAATGACTATTTTTATCGTTCCCTTCTATGTGTAGGGTCCCTGATGATCAAATGAGTGATAGAAGTTACCCTCTGCTGATAGCAAGAGAGCTTCTACAGCAGTTCATCCGGGAGCAGAGACATGGACATCAAGCTGCATAAGCAGGCCACCACCACACCAAAGATCCGTGCTGACATCCAGGCAGCGCCCGCCAGCATCAGCGATAGCGAGTTGGCGCGCCAGTACGGTGTTGGTGATTCGACGATACGCCGTTGGCGGTACCGCGACGATGTTCATGATCGGTCCCATACACGCCATAACCTGCTGGCTACGCTCACGTCCGAGCAGGAGGAAGTGCTGATCGCCGCTCGCGAGTTCCTGCGCCTCGGTCTGGATGACTTGCTCGTCGTGGCACGTGAGTTTCTGAATCCTCGGTTGTCACGCTCCGGCTTGCATCGCATGCTTAAGCGCCGTGAGGTGCCGACACTCGCGGAACTGGCCCGTCAGGATGCCGGAGATGATGGCAAGCCTCGGCACAAGCCCTTCAAGGACTACGAGCCTGGGTATGTGCATGTCGATATCAAGCACCTGCCCCAGATGCCCGACGAGGAGCAAAAGCGCTACCTATATGTTGCCATCGACCGTGCCACACGTTGGGTCTATCTGGAAGTCAGGCGCAGCCAGTCCGCCAGGGATGCCAAGGCGTTCATGAAGTGTGTGGAGGAAAAGGCGCCCTTCACGATCCAGACGGTGCTGACTGACAACGGCAAGTCGTTCACCGATCGCTTCACGCGGGCAGGTGAGCGCAGGCCCAGCGGCCGCCATCCCTTCGATCTGGAGTGCCAGGCCCATGGTATCGACCATCGCCTGATCAAGCCGGGAAGGCCGCAGACGAACGGTATGGTAGAACGGTTCAACGGCCGCATCAGCGACGTGCTGGCCACCCGGCGCTATACCTCAGGCGAGGATCTGGAGCAGACGCTCAAACGCTACGCTTGGCTGTACAATCACCACATCTCGCAGAAGGCACTGCATCATCAATCACCGATTGCGGCGATGAAGGAGTGGCAGGCCAAGCGACCTGAGTTATTTACCAAGCGGGTTGTTAATCACACGGGACCCGACATATATTCATTTATTCTCTAAATAAGAGAATAGTGACTTTTCAAATGCGCCGGTTGAAACACATCTTGCTTCTTGAGAGCTCAAAGAGTTCCCGTAGGCGTTTCTTATGTTAATGTCGCCACTCCCAAAAACAGATACGATAACTTTTGTTTTTCAGGTTTAATTGAACGTACTACCACGTTGATGTTTCCACCAATGTTTTCCATTTTTGCTGATGCCCAACTTATTTGTCCTGTGGCTTGCCCGCAATCTAGTTCGTCAAGTGTGCGAAGGTGTCGTGACGAAGTTATTAACCCGTCTCCCTTATTTATTTTTCCAAGGGAGTGTTGTTAACAGCAAAGAACTCAATAATGCTATTCCATGTTTTTCATAGCTTGAGCTAATTGTTTTAATATTATTGATGTTTCTTTTTCTGGAAGATTTTGTCCTGCACCGACACAGCCAGCTATAGCTATAGACGTTATAATGACCAATATTATTTTATGCATTTAATTTCACCTTGTAAGTTACTTCATGGGGTTTTGGCTTTTCTATTAAGTTATGCTGAAGTTTGTTAGTATATACTCATCATAGATGTGCAGCCGGAACACAAGCATATAAAATGTAATTTAAATAATTTTATTATATTCTTCAATTTCCTGAATTCATAGAATAACTGCAGCACTTTGGCCAGCACGGTAGAGGTAGGAGGGTCAGCGCCGGTACCCTTCCTGCTTTACCGACCAAAGTGAAGCAGAGCATGGGATACCAACAGCTGACCCAGACGCAACGATACCAGATTTACGCCCGCCATGACTTGGGTAGAAGCCAGCGACAGATCGCCAGGGAGCTGAGGCTCCACAGCAGCACGATTAGCCGTGAGCTGCGCCGCAACGCGACGGCCGGTGGCTATGATCCCGAACAGGCTCAGGCGTGTAGCGATAACCGACGACGCACCGCCTGGAAGTGGAAAAAGCGTTTGCCTAGCCTGATCGCTGTGGTTGCAGACCGACTGCGTGAGGAGTGGAGCCCAGAGCAGATCAGTGGGTTCATGGCACCGTTGGCCGGCGTCGGCGTCAGTCATCAATGGATCTACTCTCTGATCTGGGATGACAAGGCCAGCGGTGGCACGCTTTGGCAACATCTCCGGCAGCCCAAGAGACGCAGCAAGCACCGTGCACACGCCAAAAGCGCAGGGCTTGGCAAGATACCTGATCGCGTGGGTATCGAGCATCGCCCGGCCGAGGTTGAGAAGCGGCGCTACATCGGCCACTGGGAGGGTGACACGGTACTGCAGGGGCATAAGCAATCAGGCATCGTCACGCTGGTTGAGCGACGCAGCGGTTATCTGCTGGCGGCACGGCTACCCAGCATTACAGCGGCGTTGACGAAAACGGCCATGATCCGCCTGCTGAAGCCTCGTCGAGGGGCGGTGAAAACCATCACGCTGGATAATGGATCGGAGTTTTCGGAGCACCAGACCGTGGCGAGAGCCGTAGCAGCGCGAACCTACTTTTGCGACGCCTACTGCTCGGGACAGCGCGGAACCAATGAAAACACCAACGGCTTGATTCGGCAGTATTTTCCCAAGGGAACCAGCTTCCGCCAAGTCACTGATGCCGAGCTACGCAGGGTGGTGAGAAAGCTAAATGACCGCCCTCGAAAACGACTCGGCTATCGAACACCGGCACAGGTGTTTCTGGGGGAATACTCCGGAGCACTGAATACCGCAGGTGCTGCGCTTATTGGTTGAATTCAGGTTTTTAAGAAAAGCTCGTCTCCCTCACTGGCGTTGGGTAATTTATTTTTGCGCATTCATACCATGGTTCTACGGGTCTATGTAATCTGCTGCTTCAGAGAAAAAATCATTTAGAGTTAATATAATATGCTTTTCCAGAATTTGTGACGTGATGTCATCTAATTCATTTGATAAGTCAAACTGTCCCTCTTGGTGATCTTCGGTTTCTTTCACTTCGTAGTTTTTGAAAATATTTCTTTTATCCTGCTCTATCGTATATTTAGCATCAAAGTCGGCAATTATGTCGTACTCGTCGGATGCAAAGCCAAGACTTGCAATCCCTTTGCCCAGGCTTTTGCCAAATTCATAGTCGGAATAAGCGGGACCTTTTTGTCATGAGCAATAATTTGCACGTGAAGTTTTAGATCAGCGCTATTTTCCGCATAGTTAACGGATGCCGGGAGCTGCTCAAGCATCAATTCGGGGAAGTCCCTTAATGTAGAAGCTGAGGCAACCGAAAGCTCAGCGTCTTCCAGCGGTGTCAATGACTGCTGCTCTCCCTCGGTAAAAATTCCTGGCTGTGGCTGACTGTAAAGAATATCATAGCTGAGTGTTTTGTTTTGATATGATGCGTTTTGTACTTGACTAACTGTCGGGTCCCGTGTGATTAACAACCCGCTTGGTAAATAACTCAGGTCGCTTGGCCTGCCACTCCTTCATCGCCGCAATCGGTGATTGATGATGCAGTGCCTTCTGCGAGATGTGGTGATTGTACAGCCAAGCGTAGCGTTTGAGCGTCTGCTCCAGATCCTCGCCTGAGGTATAGCGCCGGGTGGCCAGCACGTCGCTGATGCGGCCGTTGAACCGTTCTACCATACCGTTCGTCTGCGGCCTTCCCGGCTTGATCAGGCGATGGTCGATACCATGGGCCTGGCACTCCAGATCGAAGGGATGGCGGCCGCTGGGCCTGCGCTCACCTGCCCGCGTGAAGCGATCGGTGAACGACTTGCCGTTGTCAGTCAGCACCGTCTGGATCGTGAAGGGCGCCTTTTCCTCCACACACTTCATGAACGCCTTGGCATCCCTGGCGGACTGGCTGCGCCTGACTTCCAGATAGACCCAACGTGTGGCACGGTCGATGGCAACATATAGGTAGCGCTTTTGCTCCTCGTCGGGCATCTGGGGCAGGTGCTTGATATCGACATGCACATACCCAGGCTCGTAGTCCTTGAAGGGCTTGTGCCGAGGCTTGCCATCATCTCCGGCATCCTGACGGGCCAGTTCCGCGAGTGTCGGCACCTCACGGCGCTTAAGCATGCGATGCAAGCCGGAGCGTGACAACCGAGGATTCAGAAACTCACGTGCCACGACGAGCAAGTCATCCAGACCGAGGCGCAGGAACTCGCGAGCGGCGATCAGCACTTCCTCCTGCTCGGACGTGAGCGTAGCCAGCAGGTTATGGCGTGTATGGGACCGATCATGAACATCGTCGCGGTACCGCCAACGGCGTATCGTCGAATCACCAACACCGTACTGGCGCGCCAACTCGCTATCGCTGATGCTGGCGGGCGCTGCCTGGATGTCAGCACGGATCTTTGGTGTGGTGGTGGCCTGCTTATGCAGCTTGATGTCCATGTCTCTGCTCCCGGATGAACTGCTGTAGAAGCTCTCTTGCTATCAGCAGAGGGTAACTTCTATCACTCATTTGATCATCAGGGACCCTACACTAACAACAGGCATCTTTATTTCAGCATGGGTGGCGCAGCCGCTTAGAAGTCCAATTAATAAAAGTAATGCTATTTTTCTCATGTTAGTGCTTCTCATTTTTTGAGGTTGTAGCGCTAGGCTTGGCGAAATTTGCAGAAATTCTAGCGATGACGTGTCTTCGTGTCACTGACTGTGATCAAGTTTTCCCGATGAATGGTTGGGCGTGCCGCCACCCAACGCAAAACGGCCGCCCGTGGGCGGCCGTATAACTTTTCTCTTGCGCCCGTGTTGGCAACGCTTCAGGCGTCGGGCAGGTCGAGCTTTTTCTTGACGGTCGGCCAGGCGGGGTCGCCGCTGCGGGTGGTGACGCCGTCAAGAAATGCCTTGATGCGATCGGGGTTGTCCTGCATCCAGCTCATGGCGACGTCGTCGGAGGGGCGGTCTTCAAAGCTCAGGCCGCTGATCATCTGACTTTGCTGATCCGCGGTAAAGACGATCTGTTCCAGCAGCCGCGTCGCGTTGGGGTTTTGCTCGGCGAAGGCCTGGGTGGTCAGGGAGCGCACGTCGCTGCGGCCGCCGTCCGGGCCCCAGGCATCTTCCGGGTCGTCGAGGAATTCGATGTCGTATTCGATGCTTGCCCAGTGCGGCGTCCAGGCGTAGAAGACGATCCATTCGTCGCGGTCGATCGAGGCCTTGGCCTGGCTGAACATGCCCGAGGCCGAGGTTTCCGAGAGGTTCCATTCGTCCAGGCAGTAGGTGCCGCTGTCCTGCATGTCCGACAGCAGGTCGCTGGTGCCCGAGCCGACTTCAATGGAATAGATCGTGCCGCCGGCCTTCTCTCGCAGGTCCTCGCTGCACAGGTCCTTGCCCGAGGTGTAGCCGGCTTCAAAGATGTAGTCCGGCACGACAAACCCGAGCCGCGCGCCGTCGACGTTGGTGCCCAGGTCGACCAGCTGATTCTCGCCGCTGGTGGCGGTGTCGTACATGCCCTGCTGAGCGGGCAGCCAGGCGGCAAAGTAGGCGTCGAGTTCGTTTTCGCCCAACGCCTGGTAGGCAATGGTGGCGCCCAACTCTTCCTGTTTGGGGGCGTAGCCCAGGGCGTCAAACAGCGTGGCGGCGAGCTCGGATTTGACGGTAACGCCGGGCCAGGGCGGCACGGCAAAGCGAATGGCTTCAGGTTCAGTCGCCGCCGTGTCGGCGCTGGCGACGGTGGGGGCCGTGAGCATCACGGTGGCGAGGGCGCAAGCGGCGGTGCCGGCTTGAAGGCGGGTACGGCGGAGGCAAATGGTCATCCAGTCTCCTTTGCATGGCTTTGGTGCGCTAGACCCTAGCGTTAGTTACTGCTGACCGCAATGTGTCATCCACCACCTTTAGCCGTACTATCTTTTAAAACGTCTCAGCCCAAAATGCCTCAGCCGCGCCCCAATCCGGAACACCCGAACTAATCCAAAGCGCCCCAATCCGGAACGCCCGAACTAATCCAAAACGTCCCAATCCGGAATGCTCCAACTAATCCAAAACGCACCAACCCGGAGCACCCCAACCTAAAACGCTCCAGTGCAGAATGGCCCAGCGCAAAACGGCCCGCCATCGAGGGCGGGCCGTATCCGGTTGTGCGCGGCGCGATCAGCGCGCGGGCTTAGCGCCAGCCGACGCGGTCGAAGATGCGTACGGCTTCGGGGTTATTCTCACCCAGGACACTGACGTTGACGTCGTCTTTCTTGAAGTTGCCCCAGGATTCCAGCACCGGGTCCTTGTGGATGCCGTCAACTACCGGGAACTCGTTGTTGCCGGAAGCGAAGATGTGCTGGGCGGTATCCGAGGCGAGGAATTCGAGGAAGCGTACGGCGTTGTCGCGGTTGGGCGCGTTTTCGACGACGCCCGCACCGCCCACGTTAACGTGAGTGCCGCGGTCGTCCTGGTTGGGGAAGATGATCCCCACTTTGCGCGCGGCTTCGCGGTCGGCATCGTCGTCGGACTTGAGCAGGCGCACGTAGTAGTAGTGGTTGGCCACGGCCAGGTTGCACTCGCCGCTGGCGACGCCGAGCAGCTGGTCGGTATCGCCGCCTTCGGGGTCGCGGGCCATGTTATCAACGATGCCCTGGGCCCACTGTTCCGCGTCGTCTTCGCCGTGTTCGGCGATCATCGAGGCCAGCAGCGACTGGTTGTAGATGTTGTTCGACGAGCGAATGCAGATATCGCCCTCGAAGCGGTCGTCGGCCAGGTCTTCGTAGCGGTTGATCTCGCCGGGATCGACCTCTTCGCGGTTGTAGAAGATGGCCCGGGCGCGCTGGCTGAAGCCGAACCAGAGGCCGTCCGGGTGGCGCATGGAGTCCGGCACGCGCTCGTTGAGCTTGTCGGACTCGACGCTCTGGAAGATGCCTTCGTCCTCGGCGCGCCACAGGCGCCCGGCGTCGACGGTGATCATGACGTCGGCGGGGCTGGCCACGCCTTCGCGCTGGATGCGCTCGATGAGCTGGTCGGAGCCGCCTTCCAGCACGTTGACGTCGATGCCGGTCTCGTCGGTGAAGGCTTCATACAGCCGGTCGTCGGAGTCGTAGTGGCGGGCCGAATAGACGTTGATGTCATCGGCCGCTGCCGAGGTGGCGAAGGCGCTTCCGGCGACAACGGCCGCAATGGATGCGGCGAGGCGTGCTGATTGCATCATCGAGTATCCTTTCTGGTTAATGATAATGAATTGCATTTTTTATCGGTTTTCATTTAACCCTTTCGTTCGCGGATCGTCAAGCGCCCGGGCGTCAGCAACGTCGGCCGGGTAAAAGGCGGGCGATGGATGCATTGCGCGCCGGGAAAAACTAGAATGCGAATGGCTTTCAGTTATCCCGGCAGCGAGGCACCTCAGCCGCTGCCCTCGACAATGGCGGAATACGATAATGGCAACCATGCAAACGCCGGCGGCATCCTCGACCTCCGCAAACGTCGCGCCACCATCCAGGGGCGCCGAGGG
The DNA here is from genome assembly GCF_000334215.1 of Vreelandella jeotgali Hwa. Taxonomy (GTDB): domain Bacteria; phylum Pseudomonadota; class Gammaproteobacteria; order Pseudomonadales; family Halomonadaceae; genus Vreelandella; species Vreelandella jeotgali. The sequence goes on from NZ_AMQY01000011.1 coordinate 35,316, forward strand.
CCGACCCCCGGCGCTGGCGCTTGGCGACGTGCGCCACCGTTTCGACCGGCAGCCGGTAGTCAACGGGGTGGATCTCAACGTGGCGCCGGGGGAAGTCGTCTGCCTGCTGGGCCCGTCGGGCTGCGGCAAAACCACGCTGTTGCGCATTGCCGCCGGGCTGGAGGTGCTGCAGGAAGGGGAAGTCAGCCTGGAGGGCAGGACCGTTGCCGCGCCGGGTCGGCGCCATGTGCCGCCGGAAAAGCGCAGCGTCGGCCTGGCGTTTCAGGAGTCGGCGCTGTTTCCGCATCTCTCGGTGGTGGAAAACGTCATGTTCGGCCTCAAGCCGCTGCCGGCGTCCGAGCGCCGCCGGCGGGCGCTGGCGCGTCTCGAACAGCTGGGCATGGCCGACTACGCCGAGACCTATCCGCACATGCTTTCCGGCGGCCAGCAGCAGCGCGTGGCGCTGGCTCGGGCGCTGGCGCCGGAGCCCCGACTGATGCTCCTCGACGAGCCGTTTTCCAGCCTCGATGCGCGCCTGCGCGACCGCATCCGCGACGATACCCTGCACGTGCTCAAAAACGTCGGCGCGGCGACGCTGCTGGTCACCCACGACCCCGAAGAGGCGATGTTCATGGCCGACCGCATTGCCCTGATGCGCGACGGCGAGATCGTTCAGACCGGCACCCCGCGCGAGCTTTACTGCGCACCCTGCGATCCGTTCGTGGTGACGTTTTTCGGTGGGGTCAACGAACTGGCCGGCGTGGTGGAAAACGGCAGGGTAGCGACCCCGGTGGGCACCATCGAGGCCGGCTGGCTGCCCGAGGGCAGCGACGCCACGGTGATGGTGCGCCCGGAGGCGCTGCGTATCAGCGAGCGCGACGCCGACCACAACGACCACGCCCACAGCCATGTGATCATGGCCAAGCTGCTGGGGCGTTCAAGCCTGATTCACCTCTGCGCCCACGGCCCGGGCGGTGAAGATGCCCACCTCCACGCTCGGGTGCCGGGGGTGTTTTTGCCCGCCGAAGGTCAGCCGGTGGATATTCATCTGGATCTATCCCAGGTCTTCGTCTTTGCCGACTCGGCTGCCGGGGCGTGAACGCCGCATGGCGAGGCTCAGCAGAATCACCGGGATGATGCCGGCTACCACGATGGCCAGCGATGAGGTCGAGGCCTCGGCCAGGCGCTCGTCGGACGCCAGGCTGTGCGCCCGCACCGCCAGGGTGTCGAAGTTGAACGGGCGCAGGATGATGGTGGCGGGCAGCTCCTTCATGGCGTCGACAAACACCAGAATGCCCGCGGCCAGCAGGCTGGAGCGCATCATCGGCGTGTGAATGCGCCGCAGGGTGCCGCCGGCGGTCTGCCCCAGGGTGCGCGCGGCGGCGTCCATGCTTGGCGTTACCTTGCCCAGGCTGGCCTCCACGGCGTTGAACGACACCGCCAGAAAGCGCGCCACGTAGGCGTAGATCAGGATGAACGCCGAGCCGCTGAAGATCAGCCCGACGACCCTGCCGTAGTGCTCGTTGAGCCAGACGTTGAGGGTGTTATCCAGCCAGGCGAACGGAATCAGAATGCCCACGGCGACCACCGAGCCGGGAATGGCGTAGCCCATGGACGCGACCCGGGAGCTGATCCGGGCGAAAGGCGTGTTGTGAATACGCACCCCGTAACTCAGCAGCAGCGCCATGCCCACCGCGATGACCGCCGCGCTGGCCGAGAGCCCCAGACTGTTGGCCGTGAGGCCAATAAAGCGCGCGCCGAACAGCGCATCGCCGTGGTCAACGGCCAGGCTGAGCAGAATACCGGCGGGCAGCACAAAACCCACCAGCACCGGCAGCAGGCAGGCCAGCAGGGCGGCGCCGGCGCGCCAGCCGCCGAGGCGGTACTCGGGCAGCTGCTGGTAGCGGTTGGTGGTATGAAAGTAGCGTCGCTTGCCCCGTGACCAGCGCTCCAACAGCACCAGCACGATGACAAACGCCAGCAGGCAGGCCGCCAGCTGCGCCGCCGCCACCTGTTCGCCGAGGCCGAACCAGGTGCGGTAGATGCCGGTGGTGAAGGTGTCGACGCCGAAGAACTGCACCGCGCCGAATTCGTTGAGCGTTTCCATCAATACCAGCGATACGCCGCCCACCAGCGCCGGGCGCGACAGCGGCACGGCCACGCTGGCGAACAGGTGCCAGGGCCCGCGCCCCAGGGTGCGGCCGACGTCGAGCACGCATACCGACTGCTCGAGAAACGAAGCCCGGGCGAGCAGATAGACGTAGGGGTAGAGCACCAGCGTAATCAGCGTGGCCGCGCCGCCCAGCGAACGCACGTTGGGGAAATAGTAGTCGCCGTATTCCCAGCCGGTAAGCTCGCGCAGCAGGCTTTGCAGCGGCCCCGCCACCTGGAGAAAATCGGTGTAGGCGTAGGCGATGACGTAGGTGGGTACAGCCAGCGGCAGCAGCAGCGCCCACTCGAAGATCCGCTTGCCGGGAAAGCGACACATCACCACCAGCCAGGCGGTACCGGTACCGATGATCAGCGTGCCCGTGCCCACGCCCAGTACCATCCAGAACGTATTGATCAAATACCCCGGCAGCACCGTCGAGGCCAGGTGCTGCCAGACATCGCCGGCCGGAAAAAGAATATGGCTGAACACCACGATCACCGGCAGCGCCACCAGCAGCGCAATGGCAAAGAGCATCAGGGCCCAGGGGCTGATGCCCGGCATGCGGCGGTAGCGCAGGCGGTGAAAGAGGGCGGGCAGCCCGCGACCAACGGCATGAGACAAAACAACCCTCCTTCGCGTCCGGGTTTGGCGGGGTGACAGGTGATAATGCGATTAACTCTCAGCGGTAAATCGTATCATTGGCGCCACCCGACCTGTAGCTTTATTGGACCGTACGCGTGGTAGACGGTGAAAATCGCCCGGGCAGTCGACAACGACGCGCGCGCCACGATGCAGATGAAGCGACGCAAACAATACGCGGCAAACCATACACGGCAAACAACAGGAGGCCGGATGAGCAAAGGGCGGCTGCCGGATAGCCACCGGCGCGGCATCAGCGCCGTGCTACACCATATCGCCAGGCTGGCGCGCCGCCGCACTCGCCGGCTGCTGTGGCTGGAAGGCGATGCGGCGACCGGGCGCTGCCGGGCGCTGGCGCTATGGCAGGCGCGCGACTGGGCCGCGCCGCTGTGGATGGGGACGCCGGCTGAAGAGACCGCCGATCTGCCGCCAACGCTGCCCCCGAGCAAGGCGCGCACCCGCCTGGGGCAGGAGCACGAGCTGGTGGTGGTCGATGCCACCACGGGCCTGAATCCGGATGCGCTGGGCGCGTTGGGCGGCACCCTCACCGCCGGCGGGTTGCTGGTATTGATAACGCCCGCCGGCTGGGGCAACGAGCCGGACGCCGACTACCGGCGCATTGCCGACCACCCCCACGCCTGGCAGGACCTCAGCGCGCACTACCTCGCCCGGCTGGAACGCTGCCTGGCCGCCGATGCCGGCGTTATTCGCTGGCGCGCCGGGGTCGCCGCGCCCTGGCTGCCGCGCTTTTCCGCTTCGTCGGCGGCTTCCGCGATACCCGAGGATTCGGCCTGCATAACCGAGGATCAGGCCCGGGCGGTCGCTCGCCTCTCGCGGTTGAAACGCCGACGGCCGCTGGTGATTACCGCTGATCGGGGCCGGGGCAAAAGCGCCGCGCTGGGTATCGCCTGCGCCCGGCTGCTGGCGCGCGGCGTGGCGCACATCGCCGTGACCTCGCCGCGCCCCGATGCCGTGGCGGCGCTGTTTGCCCACGCCGCCGCCGAGGCGGGCGTTCGCCCGGAAAAAACCGGGCGGCTGACGCGGGAAAACGGCGGCGTGCTGGAGTTCTTTGCCCCGGATGCGCTGACCGCCGCCGTGGAGGCGGGCACCCTGGGCGGCGACGGCAGCTATCTGATGGTCGACGAAGCCGCTGCGATCCCCCCGGCGCTGCTGGGGCAGTGGCTTGACGCCTTCCCACGGATTGCCTTTGCCACCACCGTTCACGGCTACGAAGGTTCCGGGCGCGGCTTTGCGCTGCGGTTCCGCGAGCGCCTGACGCGCCAGACACCGCAATGGCAGGCGCTGACGCTGACCGAGCCGGTGCGCTTCGCCCCAAACGACCCGCTGGAGGCCACGCTCAACCGGCTGCTGCTGTTACGCGCCGCGCCGCCGGCGCCGGTAAGCCACGAGGGTAGCGCCGTGGGTTGGCGCGAACGCGAGACGCTGGCGCAGGACGAGCCAACGCTGGAAGCGCTTTTCGGCCTGCTGGTGCAGTCGCACTACCGCACCACGCCGGACGATGTGCGCCAGCTGCTCGACGGGCCGGCGACCCGCATCGGCGTGCTGGGCGACGCCCGGGCGCCCGCCGGGGTTGCGGTCATGCGCGAAGAGGGCGGTTTTGACGCCGCGCTGGCCGAGCAGGTGGCGCGCGGCGAACGCCGCCCCCAGGGGCATCTGCTGGCGCAGTCGCTGGCGGCTCACGTCGGTTGCCGCGACGCGTTAACCGCGCGGTGGCAGCGGATAACGCGGATTGCAGTGCACCCCGATGAGCGACGGCAGGGCGCCGGCCGCCGGCTGCTGGCGGCGGCCGAAAAAGCAGCGCGAGACGATCATGCCGATCTGCTGGGCGCCACCTTCGGCGCCGAGGCGGGGCTTCTGGCGTTCTGGCAGACCGCCGGGTTTGTCCCGGTGCGGCTGGGAATCTCCCGGGATACCGCCACCGGCGAGTACGCGCTGATGGTCGCCCGGGCGCTGACCCCGCGCGGCGAAGCGGTACTCGGCGAGCTGTCCCGGCGTTTTGCCCGGAACCTGCCGGGGCTGTTGGCCTTTGATCTGGCCGGCTTGCCGCCCGCCGCGCTGGTGCGGCTGCTGCCGGCGCTGCCGCCGCCGGCGGTGCCGGAGGCAGCGCGCCAGGCCATGTACGACGTGGCCTACGCCCGCCGGGACCCGCGCCTGGCACGGCCGGCGCTACAGGCGCTGGCCGTGGCCGCCGCGCATCGGCTGCTGGGGGCCCGGGCGCATGACGCCTGCGCCGAGCTGGCGGGCTTTGCCTTTCAGAATCGCCCTCTGGCGGGGAGCCATCGCGAGCACGTCAGCGCGCTGCGCCACGCGACCGCGACCTTGCTGAACGCGGCCGGGCACAGCGGCGGTACGCTTTCGCCCGTGGGGACAGGGGAGTAAAGTGGGAGGATTATCCCAAAGACGAGTTGTCATGAACGAACATCTTGACGCGCTGGCCCCGGTACCGGTCTGGCGCCATTTCCGTACCCTGTGCAATACGCCCCGGCCCTCGGGCCACGAAGAGGCGCTGGTGGCCGCGCTGGAAGCCTGGGCCGACGAGCGCGGGCTGGCCCACGACAGCGATGCCTTTGGCAACCTGCGGATTCAAAAGCCCGCCGCCAAAGGCAGCGAAAACGCGCCCGGCGTGATTTTGCAGGGCCATCTGGACATGGTCGCCCAGGCCAACGCCGACCGCCCCCACGACTTCACCCGAGACCCCATCAGCACCTACGTGGCAGATGGCTGGCTGCACGCCGACGGCACGACGCTGGGCGCCGACAACGGCCTGGGCGTGGCGGCGGCGCTGGCGCTGCTGGAAAGCACCGACGTCGCCCACGGCCCGCTGGAGGCGCTGTTTACGCTGGAGGAAGAGACCTCAATGGGCGGTGCCCTGGCGCTGGCGGAAGACTGGCTGGAAGGCAGCCTGCTGCTCAACCTGGACAGCGAAGAGGGCGGTGAAGCCTATATCGGCTGCGCCGGCGGCAGCGATGTCGTGGTGGACGCGCGCCTGCCGCAGACGCCGGTGGAGTCCCACGAGCGCTGCCTGGATATCGCCCTCACCGGACTCCAGGGCGGCCATTCGGGCATGGATATTCATCGCCCGCTGGGCAACGCCAACCGCCTGCTGATGCGTGTGCTGCGCATGCTGGAGTTTGCCGGCGCGCGGCTGGTGAGCTATCAGGGCGGCACCCTGCGCAATGCCATCCCCCGGGAGGCCTTCGTGCGCGTTGCCCTGCCGGCGGACGAGGTGGATGCCGTGACGGCGAGAATGCCGTCGCTGGAAGCCACGCTGCGCAGCGAGCTGGGCCGGGCCGAAGCGCCCATCACCCTGAGCGTCACGCCCACGGCGGCGGAAAACGTCCCCGCCGAAGCGCTCAACCCCGATGCCAGCGCCATGCTGGTGGCCGCGCTGCACGCCGCGCCCTGCGGCGTGGAACGCATGAGCGCCGAGGTCGACGGCGTGGTGGAAACCTCCAACAACCTGGGCGTGTTGCAGCTGGAAGACGGCCGCTTTCACCTCTGCGCCCTGGTGCGTTCGCTGCACGACAGCGCCGTTGCCGCGATGACCGACCGCTTTCGTGCGCTGTTCGGGTTGATCGGCGCCAGGGTCAAGGCCGAGAACGCCTACCCCGGCTGGGTGCCCGACCCGCAAAGCCCCTTGCTGCAGAGCTTTATCGACTGCCATCGGTCGCTGCAGGGCGGTGAGCCGGCGGTCAAGGTGATCCACGCGGGGCTTGAGTGCGGCATTCTGGGCAGCAAGTACCCGGGGCTCGACATGATCTCCTTCGGCCCCACGATTCGCGGCGCCCACTCGCCGGACGAACGCGTGGAGATTGCCTCGGTCGACGCCTTCTGGGCGCAGCTCAAGGCGCTGGCGGAAGCGCTGGGGCGCCAGACCGCAGCGTAGCCCCGGGGTTTATAAGAGCTTGATCAGCAAAAAATACGACGAAAAAAACGGCACCTCGAAGGGTGCCGTTTTCGTATGGTGCGGGCGAATCGGGGCGTTTAACGGCCCAGGTAGGCGTTGAGCATCCAGATGGTTTTTTCCTGCTCGCGGATGTACTGCCCGGCCTGGTCGGCGGTGCCTTCGTCGCCGGCGTCTTCGGTGAGCTTGAGCACTTCGCGCTGTAGCTCGATCAGCGTCTGGTAGCCCCGGACGATGCCTTCCACGCAGGCCTTGCCGTCGCTGACATCCTTGTCTTCATGGATGCGCGAGAGTTTGACGTAGTCGCTGTAGGCGTGAACCGGCGTGTAGCCCAGCGTCAGAATACGCTCGGCAACTTCGTCCACCTTGAGCAGCAGATCGTCGTAGAATTCTTCGAACTTGGGGTGCAGCTGAAAGAAATCCTGGCCTTTGACGTTCCAGTGGTAGCCGCGCACGTTCATGTAAAAGATCTGGTAGTTGGCCAGCAGCTGGTTGAGCTTGTCGGCCAGCTGTTCGGCGCTGGTCTGTTTCAGGCCAATGCTGTTGATATCGGTCATACTGCCTCCTGGTGAAAGCCGCGTGGCGGCATTGGAATCAGTCAAACCCGTGTCCGTGCACGTTTTGGCTTACTCCGGTATATGCCGGCGAACAGCGCCGGATTCAAGGGGCGGGCTCCTGTTCAGCCGACTTTTATCCGGCTATCCGGCGGCGTGCCATAGCCGGGCAATGCTGTCGCAGCGGTCGGTCAGCAGGTCGGCGGTGCGGGCCACGGCGTCTTCGAGACTGGTGGGGCCGTCGGCCAGGGCAAAGGCGGCGGTGACGCCTTCGTCGTAGCAGGCCTGCCAGCCGTCGCCCAGGCTGCCGGCGAGCACGACCACCGGCTTGCCTGCAGCCTGGCCCGCGCGGGAGACGCCGATGGGGGTCTTGCCCGCCAGGCTCTGGCCGTCGAGCCTGCCTTCGCCGGTGATCACCAGGTCGGCTTCGGCCAGGCGCTCGGCCATGTTGGCCTGCTCCATGATCATCTCGATGCCGGGTTTCAGCGCGGCGCCCATGAAGGCCCGGGCGGCAAAGCCCATGCCGCCGGCGGCGCCGGCGCCCGCCATGTCGCGGTCGTCTTCGCCCAGTGCGGCGGCGCTGACGTCGGCAAAGTGGCCCAGCGCGCGGTCGAGCTCGTCGACGACCTCGGGCGCGGCGCCTTTCTGCGGGCCGAAAACCGCGCTGGCGCCGTGGCCGCCGAGCAGCGGGTTGTCGACGTCCACGGCGGCTTCCAAGGCCAGCGTTGCCAGGCGCGAATCCAGCCCCGAGAGGTCCAGGGTCTCAAGCCGGGCCAGATCAGCACCGCCCGCGGCGAGCTCCTGGCCCTTGGCGTCGAGCAGGCGCGCGCCCAGCGCCGTCAGCATGCCCGCGCCGGCGTCGTTGGTGGCGCTGCCGCCGAGCAGCAGCAGGGCTTTTTCCGCGCCGGCATCCAGCGCGGCGGCAAACAGCTCGCCCACGCCGTAGGTGGTGGTCACCCGGGCATCGCGCTCGTCCGGCGTCAGCGCCTGGAGGCCGCTGGCTTCGGCCAGTTCGATAAACGCCGTGCGCTCTTCGGCCAGCCAGCCCCAGGTCGCGGTCGCCGGGCGGCCCAGCGCATCCTGCACCCGGGCCTCGCGGCGTTCGGCGCCGGTCGCCATGATCAGCGATTCGAGGCTGCCTTCGCCGCCGTCGGCCAGCGGGCAGGTGCGGGTATGCGCCCCGGGCAGGGCGCGTTGAATACCGCACGCCATGGCATCGGCGGCGCCCTGGGCGCTCAGGGCATCCTTGAAACTGTCGGGGCAGAGCAAAACGTGCATCGTGCCAACTCCTTGTAGTGATCTCTTATAAGTATTATACGAAAGGCCAAGCATGGCGAAGTCGACAAAGCATAGCAGGCAAGCCCCCGCTGCGAACCCCCCGAGCGCGATCCGACAGTGCGCTGGCGTCAGCGAACGTTGCCGTCGAGCGGTCGACGCTGCCAGGCTGCGGGTGTATTCCATAACGGCAACAGGAGACACACATGACTTCAATGACAAACCGCAACGTATTCGGCAGGGCGCTGTTGGGCGGCCTCGCCGCACTGCTCGTGGCCGGCATGCTCACCGGCTGCAATACCCTGGCCGGCGTGGGCCAGGATGTCGAAGAGGGCGGTGAAGCCGTGCAGGAGGCCGCCCAGGGGTAAGCCGCCGGCGGCAGCCGGGTGTGGCACACCCGGCTCGGCGATGCCCTGGCGTCAGGCAAACACCACGGTTTTGTTGCCGTGAATGATCACGCGATCCTCCAGGTGCCAGCGCAGGCCTCGGGCCAGGACGTTTTTTTCCACGTCGCGGCCAAAGCGCATCAGATCCTGCGGCGTGTGGCAGTGGCTGACGCGGTGAATCCCCTGCTCGATGATCGGCCCGGCATCGAGTTCCTGAGTCACGTAGTGGCAGGTAGCGCCGATCAGCTTGACCCCGCGTTCATAAGCCTGATGGTAGGGCCTGGCGCCGGCAAAGGAGGGCAAAAAGCTGTGGTGAATGTTGATCACCCGCCCGGCGTAGCGTGCGCATAAATCCGGCGGCAAAATCTGCATGTAGCGCGCCAGCACGATGCAGTCGGCGCGCATGTCGTCCACCAGCTGCTCAACCCGAGCGAACGCCGGCGCCTTGTTGTCGGCGTCGACCGGGACGTGGTGAAAGGGAATGCCGTGCCATTCGGTCAGTGAGCGCATACTTTCGTGGTTGGACACCACGCCGACGATATCGCCGCCCAGCTCGTCGTTGCTCCAGCGGTACAGCAGGTCCGCCAGGCAGTGATTCTCCTTGGTCACCATAAGCACGATTCGCTGGCTGTCGCGGGAATCGGTCATCGCCCAGTCCATCTCGAAGGCGTCGGCGATGGGCGCAAACGCGGCCCGGAAATCGCCGTGGGTCATGTTGATGCTGTCGGCGCGCACTTCGTAGCGCATGAAAAACCGCCCGGTTTGCAGGTCGGAGTGCTGGCTGGCTTCGGTGATGGAGCCGCCGTGGTCGGCAATAAACCCCGACACTCGGGCAACGATACCCACGCGGTCGGGGCAGGAAACAATCAGGCGATAAAAACAGGACATGCAGGAACCATCATTGTGGCTTGGGCAAAGCCGGTTGAAAGAAAGCCGCGGCTTTGGCGCGCGGCGGCGTTACTCATAGCGATCCTTCCACGCCTGGTGGCTGACCTGCTCCTTGAGCATTTCCAGCGCGTCCACCAGCACCGCTTCGGTGACCTCGGCGCTGCCCGCGTCGACGGTCAGCCAGGCGTCAAAGCCGCTTTCGGCGGTATCGCTGACCAGGGTGCGAAACCCGGGGGTATGAATCCCCTGTGCCAGTTCGTCCACCAGCCGGTGCGCCACGCCGGCCAGCGACGCCTCCAGGCTGCCGGAGACCGCGCTGCCCATGGGCAGCCGTTCCAGCCGGCGGATTTCCGGGCTCTCGCGCAGAGTGTGATTGACCACTTCGCTGATGTAGCGCATCACCGCGTCGCGGTTGCCGTCGTAGGCGCGCCCGGCGCTGGTTTCGAGGCGCTGGGTGATCTCGCGGATGAGCTGTTCCTTGCGCGGGACGACCACGCGGTTGATCAGGCCGTCGGCCAGGGTGCTGTCGGCCTTGACCTGCTGCTGGACGTTGTTCAGCAGGCGCACGGCAATGCGGTCGGAAAGCTCTTCGAGGAGGATGTCGTAATACTTGGCGACAAAGCGGTAGGCCGTCCAGCGCTCGATGTGCACCAGCCCCAGGCGATTCAGGCGGTGTAGCAGCGAGATAACGCGCAGCGCACGCAGCAGGCGAAAGCCGCCGAGCGGGATACAGCCGAGCACGTCGTACCAGTGGATGAACGGGTAGAAAAACCAGCGGTGGTAGCGTTTTTCCACGATGGCCAGGGTCCAGCCCAGCAGCACGTCGGCGACGAACAGCGCCACGAAGGCCAGATCGATCCGGAAAAAGCGCTGATGAATGACGCTGTCATAAAAGCCGTGGGCGCCGGGGGCGACGGCCTGAAACGCCTCGTTGAGCGGCTCGATCAGAAACAGCGAGTCCACCAGCAGCAGCGTCAGATTGGCGACCACGGCGATGATGATCAGCACGTCCCCGCCCAGATGGACGAGCTCGACGGCGCGCCGGCGTTTGCGGGTAAGCGGCGATGTGGCCGACATGGGCTACCTCCGGGCGGCGTTAGCGGTTGGCCTGGTGTTCCTGCTGGGCGCGCTCCTCGGCCTGTTCGGCTTCCTTGCGCAGCTTCTTGCGCAATGCGGCCTTTTCAAAGCGCAGCTCCTGCAGCGGGGTCTTCAACGCCAGCGGCGGCACTTTGGCCGGCTTGCCGTTATCGTCGACGGCGACCATGGACAGATAGCAGCTGTTGGTATGGCGGATGACCTGGTCGCGGATATCTTCCGCCACCACCTTGATACCCACCTCCATGGACGAGCGGCCGACGTGGTTGACGCAGGCCAGAAACGTCACCAGCTCGCCGACGTGAATGGGCTGCTTGAACAGCACCTGATCCACGGACAGCGTGACCACGTAGTGGCCGGAGTAGCGGCTGGCGCAGGCGTAGGCGACCTCATCGAGTTTCTTGAGAATCGCGCCGCCGTGAACCTTGCCGCTGAAGTTGGCCATATCCGGCGTCATCAGCACGGTCATGGAAAGCTCATGCTGGTCGGGCAGCATGTCGTGGTACGCATCGGTATTGTCAGTCATGAAAAGCCTTCGGATAAAAGGGCCGTCGCCCTGTTTTTGGGCGCAGTGTTTTGGGGAACAATAGAGAAACGCCGCCGCGGCGTACAGCCGTGATGTGGCCTATAGCCAGAGCAGCCCGGCGCCGATGACCAGGCCGGTCACCACCAGCTGAATCAGCCCGACGCCGAGAATGTCGCGGGCCCTGAGGCCGGTGATCGCCAGCATCGGCAGCGCCCAGAACGGCTGGATCAGATTGCTCCAGGCGTCGCCCCAGGCCACGGCCATCGCCGCGCGGGGGAGATCCATGCCCAGCGTTTCGGCGGAGTGGATAACGGCCGGGGCCTGCATCAGCCACTGTTCGCCGCCCGGCGGCACCAGCAGGTTAAGCGTCCCGGCGCCGAGAAACACCCACAGCGGCAGCGAGGCAGCGGTCGCGGGTGCCAGCAGGGTGTCGGTCAGCGACAGCGCCAGCCCCGACTGTGCCATGACCGCCATTATGCCGGCGTAAAGCGGGAACTGGAGAATCACTCCGGCGGTTTTGGCAGCGCCGGCTTCCAGGCAGTGGTACAGCTGTACGGGCGTGCGGTGGAGCACCAGAGCCGTTGCCAGCAGCCCCAAAATCAGCGTGTTGAGGGTCAACCCTCGACCCAGCCAGAGGGCATCGTAGGCGACGAACAGCAGCGCCGGCGCGGCCAGCAACCCGGCCAGCCAGTGGCTCTGCGCCAGCCGTTCGGCCAGGTGGGTCCGGCGCGGGCGCGGTAGCGGCTCCTGCGCCTCAGGCGTCGGGCCTTCCGGGGTGCCGGTAAGGCCCAGCAGCCGGTTGAGCAGCGGCAGGATTACCGCGAGCCCGGCGAGAATGCCAAGGTTGTACGGCGTCAGCAGGGTGTCGGCGAGTGCCAGGGTGCCGATGCGCTCGGCGAAGTCGTGGCCCTGGGCGGCGATCATCTGCGGTATGCGACCGCTCAGCCCGCCATGCCAGACCACCAGGCCCGAATAGGCGCTGGCGACCAGCAAACGGTAGTCCACCGCTATTTGGCGCGCCAGCGCCCGCGCCATCAGCGCGCCGGCCACCAGCCCCAGTCCCCAGTGCAGCAGGCTGGCGGTGAGCGCAACCAGCGTCACCCACGCCAGGGCGCGGCCGGGGGTAGCGATGATCCCGGCGATCCGCTCCAGTGCCCGGTTGAGCGGCGCCGCGCCGGCCAGCGCCATGCCCGCCAGCGTCAGCAGCAACACCTGCATTGACAGCGCCAGCTGGCTGAAGGCGCCGTTGCCCCACAGGCTCAGCACCTCCAGCGGCGGCCGGCGCTCAACGGCGACCGCGGCCACGATGACCCCGATGGTCAGCAGCAGGGCAATGGTCAGCGGGTCCGGCAGGTGGCGTTCCACCGGCCGGCGTATTCCGCCAACAAGCGGGCGGGTCAGGGTGCGTAGGGCAGATGTCAGCATGGCATCCCGTGTGTGAGTGTCAGAAAGCATCGCCGGGGCGGAGCGTGGCCGGCTGTGTCAGCCGTCGCGCTGGCGCCAGCGGGTGCGCCGGTAGCGTTGATAATAGCCGACCAGCACCGCCGAGCGCACCAGCGTAAACAGCATAAAGGCCAGCCAGAGGCCGTGGTTGCCCAGCGGCTGTGCCAGCCACCATACCGGCAGATACACCGCCAGGCCGATGAAAATACTGTTGCGCATCTCCCTGACGGCGGTGGTGCCGATGAACACGCCGTCGAAAAAATAGCTCCATACCGCGATCAGCGGCATGGCGACCATCCAGGGCAGGTAGACCGCGGCGGTGTCGCGCACCTCGGGCAGATCGGTCAGCAGCGCGATCAGGGCGTTGCCGCCCAGCGCAAAGCATAGCGCCGCGATGGCGGCGGTGTAGAGCGACAGGCGCGCGGTGGCGCTCACGGTTTGGGCAAAGGCGCGCCAGTCGTCGCGGCCGAAGGCGCGCCCTACCAGCGACTCCGCGGCGTGGGCAAAGCCGTCCAGCCCGTAGCTGGTGAGCATGATGAACTGCAGCAGCACGGCGTTGGCGGCGAGCACGGTATCGCCCTGGCGGGCGCCCTGGGCGGTGAAAAACGCCATGGCGAAGAGCAGGCCCAGGGTGCGTACGAAGAGGTTGGCGTTGACGCTGAACAGCGCCTTGTAAGCGCCCAGGGCCAGCAGCCGCCGGCGCAGAAACTGCCCCGGCAGGCGCCCCAGCTGGCGCAGCACCAAGGAGCCGCCGAAGGCCAGCGCCGCATAGTCGGCAATGACGCTGGCCCAGGCCACGCCGTCGCTGCTCATGCCCAACCCCACCACGAACCACAGGTCCAGAATAATGTTGACCACGTTGGTCAGCAGCAGAATCCAGAGCGTGACCCGCGAATTCTGCTGGCCGAGAAACCAGCCCAGAATAACGTAGTTGGCCAGCACCGCCGGGGCCGAGAACAGGCGGATGTGCGCATAGTCCCGGGCCAGCGGCGTAGCCGTGGGGCTGGCATCCAGCAGCCACAGCCCCAGCGTAATCAGCGGTGAAGCCAGCAGGATCAGCAGCACGCCGATGAGGCCTGCCATGATCAGCGCCTGACCCAGCAGATTCCTGACCGCCATATTGTCGCCGCGTCCCACGGACTGGGCGGTCAGCCCCGTGGTGCCCATGCGCAGAAAACCGAAGCCCCAGTAGAGAAAGCCGAACAGCGTCGCCCCCAGGGTAACCGCCGCGAGGTAGCGGGAATCCGGCAGGTGGCCGACCACGGCGGTATCCACCAGCCCCAGCATGGGAACGGTGATGTTGGAGAGAATAATCGGCCATGCCAGCGCCCAGATACGCCGGCGGGTAGGGGCGAAGTCAGACACGGTGTTTCCTTGCGGGAAGCGTCCCCGGCGTCGGGGGCGGGAAGAAAAAGAAAGGCGGAAAAACAGGAAAGCGGTGACGCGATCGCCGGCGCCCGAGCGTTAAGCGCCCTGCCCGAGCGCGTCAGGCCGCGGTCAGGGTCTGATACCGGGCCATCAGCGCCCCGCGGGATTCCACGCGTTCGGGGTCCTGAGGGATGCAGTCCACCGGGCAGACCTGGCGGCACTGGGGCCGGTCGTAGTGCCCGACGCATTCGGTGCAGCGGCCGGGGTCGATAACGTAGATGTCATCGCCGGCGCTGATGGCCTCGTTGGGGCATTCGGGCTCGCAGATGTCGCAGCTGATGCAGTCGTCGGTGATGATCAGGGCCATGAAAACAACCTTGCGCGGTGTGCCATGAAACGGCGTTATTGCGGGTAGCGTCTGTGTAGCGCGGCCGCCACCTGTGGGTGAACCAGCGGCGAAATATCGCCGCCGAGCCGGGCGATTTCGCGCACGATGGTAGAGGAAATGTACGAGTTTTCCACCGCCGGGGTGAGAAATACGCTTTCCAGGTCGGGATTTTGCGCGCGGTTCATGTTGGCCAGCTGAAGCTCGTACTCGAAGTCGGAAACCGCGCGCAGCCCGCGCAGAATCACCGTGGCGTTCTGCGCGTGCATCATCTCCGTGAGCAGGCCGGAAAAGCCGATGACCGAGACGTTGCCAAGCGAGGCGCAGACATCGTTGACCAGTGCCATGCGGGTGTCGACGTCCAGCGCCGGGTTCTTGCCCGTGCTGTCGGCGACGGCCACCACGATGTGGTCAAAAAGCCGCGCACCGCGCTCGATGATGTCGTAGTGGCCGTGGGTAACGGGGTCGAACGTGCCGGGATACACCGCCGTGGTCATGACGTCTCCTCGCTGTCGCGGGTGTTCAGCCGGCCGAAGGGGTTGTCGGCGTGCAGCGATACCGGCTGCGCATAGCCGGGAACGTGAATGCGGTCGGCGTGAACTTTCAGCTCGGTGCCTTCCAGCACGGCTTCGCCGAACTGGTAGCGCGGCTGGTAGTGGCCGGCATCGGCGCGCTCCAGGTAGTCGGCAGCGGCTTCGCGCACGCTTTCGCGGCGGTCTTTCCAGGCGTGGATGGCGGCCTGGCCGTGGCGTTTGGCCAGCAGCTGTTCGGTCACCCGGGGGGAGAGCACCACGCCGGTCGCGTTGTTGCCGCCAAAACCCTTGGCGTTGAGAAAGCCGGCGTCGGCGTCGAAGGGCACCGGCGTCCGCGAAAAGCCCAGCCGCTCGGCGTACACGTCGTCGGCGACCGCGTCCAGGGTTGGAATACCCGGCAGCATGCCGTGGGCGAAACTGCCCAGCGCGCTGGCCAGCTGGTCGCCGGCGGCGGAGCCCTGGGAGTGGCCGACAAACGCCTTGATCGCCGCTACCGGCCAGTGGCTGATGCCGTGGGCCCGGGCGATTTCATCGAAAACGTGGGACTCGGTGGTGCGGTTTTTGGGCGTGCCGGTGCCGTGGGCGTGGAGAAAGCTGCGCTCCCGGAGCGCGGTTTCCCCCAGGATGTCGCGCACCAGCGCGGCGGATTTGCCCAGGGTGATGTAGTTGCCGATGCCGGGGGCGGAAATCGAGCGCTTGAAGCCGTCGGCGTTGACGAACACCTCGGGCACCGCACCGAGAATCTCGGCGCCTTCTTCCAGCGCCAGCGAGTCGTCCATGAGCATCACGAACTGGCAGGATTCGGCCATGGTGAACCCGCAGTTGCGGGCGAAGGGGCGGCAGGCGCGCTGGTAGTCGGCATCGGTAAGCACGTCGAGGGCATCCAGTGCCTTGAGTCCGGCATCGTCGGCCAGCGCGCCCATGGCGCGAAAGCCTTCGATCACCTCGGGGGTGATCGGCGCGTCGGCGGTGCCCACCATGACCACCCGGCGGCGGCCGGCGCGAATATCGTCGATGCCCAGCCGCAGGTTGTAGAGAAAGCTGGCGCAGGCGCCCAGCGCCGCGCCGGTGCCGCCGATGCTGCCCAGTACGTAGGCGTTGAGAAAATCGGCGGGCATCTGGCCGTAGCCCAGCGGCATTTGTTTGGAGGTGGTGCGCTGGCCGGTGACCAGGCTTTTGAGCAGCCCGCCCCAGCCTTCGTCGTCCAGCTGGCCGATGGAGTTGCCGGCGTAGACCGCGACCTGGTCGGGGTCGAGCCGGTCGCGTAGATGCTCCCAGCCGATGCCGCTGGCGCCGAGGCAGTCGCTGGCGCCAAACACGGCCATGGATAGGCCACGCGGGTGGTGGACGCTGCGATACAGCGCCGCCGGGTCGAACCCGCCGGGCAGCTCGGCGGCGGCCTTGACTCTGGGCGTCTGGGCGTCGGGCAGCAGGGCGTTGAATTCGCCCTCGGGGACGCGCACGGTCACGCGCTTGCGGTCCAGCTCGCGGACCTCCCAGTGGCTCGGCAGCTGCTCGGGCAGCTGGCGGCGGCGCAGGGTGAATTCCAGCGGCGCGTCCAGCGCCAGGCTGGCCTGGCGGTTGGCCGGCAGCCCGGGCCCGTTGAAGTCGGCGCTGGCGTTACGCCGCACCAGGGTATGCTGGAGCACCGCATCGCGCAGCCGGTCGGCATCCGCCGTGTCGCCGGGCTCGACAAGACGCATCAAAGCGGCCAGGCCCTGCACGGTCTGGCGTTGTTGGTCGGCGGGCAGCGTATCCAGCACGGTACGGCGAAAGGCCTGGTGGCCCGAGGTTCTGCCTGCCGGATTGATGCCACCCATGCCGACGATCACCGGTAAATGAGACAAGCCGGGTTCCTCGTGGTGCGGTAATGAAAAAACGGATAACGTGGCGCGCATGGTGCGAACGCCGGAAACGGACAGTTTATCGCCTGCGATCATAGCACCGGCCATGCAACGGCGTCATGCCGCAAGCGCCCAGGGCTGGTAGAATCACGCTTTTTGGCCGGGAGGCTGCCATGTCATCAGCCATCTCATCAGTCGGGTCGTCACAGCCCCGGGCGATGCCGTCGGCGCCCAGCCGGGTGGTGGATTCACCCCAGCCCGGCCCGCACCATGATCTGTCGCGCCGGGTCGCGCGGGCGTTCGCCCGGCCGCTGCAGAAACCCCTGGCCGAGCATACCCGGGTCGCGTTCGCGCGTGCCGATGCCTGGCTGGCGGCGCAGAATCGGCCGCTGATAGTGGATGCCGGCTGCGGCGTGGGGCTCTCGACCCGGCGTCTGGCGGCCGCGTACCCTGGCCATGCGGTAATCGGCGTGGATCGCAGCGCCGACCGCCTGGGGCGTGAAATCGGTGCGGTGCCCGACAACGCCCTGCTGGTACAGGGGGATCTGGTGGACTTCTGGCGGCTGGCCTTTCGGGCCGGGTGGTCGCCGGAGCGCCATTATTTGCTGTACCCCAATCCGTATCCCAAGGCCGCGCAGTTGAAAAAGCGCTGGCACGGTCACCCGGTACTGCCGTGGATGCTGGCGCTGGGCGGCCGGCTGGAACTGCGTACCAACTGGCGTCTGTACGCCGAGGAGTTTGCCCTGGCGGTCGGACAGGCTACCGGCCGAACGCCCACCCTCGGGCCGTACTCGCCGCCGGAGGCGGCCGATAGCGAACCTCTGACACCGTTTGAAGCCAAGTATGCACGAAGCGGTCAGCCGCTCTGGCAGCTGACGGTCAACCTGGAGCGACAATGGCATTTATTTACCTGATTCTGGCGATCGTGGCGGAAGTCGTGGCCACCAGCGCGCTGAAGTCGTCCGCCGGCTTTACCCGGCTTGCGCCCAGTCTGGTGGTCGTGGTCGGCTACGGTCTGGCGTTTTATCTGTTGAGCCTGGTGCTGCGCACGCTGCCGGTGGGCGTGGCTTACGCCATCTGGGCGGGGCTGGGGATTGTGCTGGTCACGCTGGTAGGCGTGGTGGCGTACGGCGAGCGGCCGGATATGCCCGCCGTCGCCGGTATCCTGCTGATTGTCGCCGGCGTCGTGGTGCTGCAGATGTTTTCCCGGATAAGCGTCCATTAGCGCTCAGGCCCAGGCCAGCTCCGGGACCAGCCCAAAGAACAGTCCTGGGGCCAGTCCAGAGAACTGTCACGGGCCCCGTTCCAATAAAAGACAAGGAGAGTGGCCATGACCCCGGCCATGAATGATGCTGTTTTGCCCCGCACGCGCCCCGGGCGTCCGCTGGCCGTTCTCGTCGTGGCCGCGCTGGTGCTGTTCGCCGTGCCGGTCGCGCAGGCGGACTTTTCCCGGCTGGCGGGGCTGGCCGACGCGGGCTTTGCGATCAGCGCCGAGGCGCGCCTGCTCGACGGCGAGCAGCCCGTTCTGGGGCGTATGAGCCCCGACCGGGCGCTGTCGCCGGCGTCGGTGACCAAGACCTACATGGCCGCCGCCGCGCTCAACCGCTTCGGCCCTCAGCACCGCTTCACCACGCGGCTCAAGAGTTTGGCCGATGTCGATGATGACGGCGTGCTGGACGCTGATCTCTGGCTCGAAGGCGGTGGCGACCCGGGGCTCACCAGCGAAAATCTCTGGCGGCTGGTGCAGCGCCTGCAGCAGGCGGGAGTGCGGCGGATCAACGGCGGTCTGGTGATCAGCCAGTGGCGGTTCGGGCCGGTCCGGTGCGTTACCGAGGACCGCTGCGAGGCGCGCGAGCGGGTGGCCAACGCCTACAGCGCACCGCTGTCGTCCGCGGGGGTGAATTTCGGCAGCTGGTGCGTCAACGTGGCGCCCGCGGATACCGCCGGCGAGCCGGCGCGCATTACCCACTGCGACGGCCCCCGGGCGCTGACCGAAGTGGACAGCCGGCTGATCACCGGGGACAACGGCAGCCGAACGCGCATTGGCGCCGAGCGGATTACCGGTGAGCACGGCGATGTGATCCGTATCAACGGGGAAATGGCGCTCGATGCTCAGGCGCGGGATGTGTATCGCGGTGCCGGCAACGGCGCGGAGCAGACCGCGGATACCCTGCTGGCGATGCTCGGCCGCTTTGGTATTACCCTGGCCAATGCGCCGCGAGTGACCGCAGACCAACCGCCCGAAGCCGCCGACACCCTCGCCGCGGTGGACGGCCGGCCGCTGCAGGAGCTGGTGCGGCGCACGCTGAACTATTCCAACAACTACATGGCCGATGTGCTCGCGCTGGACCTGGTGGAAACGCCCCATGCCCAGCTGGCGCAGGCCGGCGAGGCGCTCGAAGCCTATGCCGCGGGGCTGGATGACCACGGTGAGCTGACCCTGAAAAGCGGCAGCGGCCTGACCACCGACAACCGCACCACGGCCCACGGGGTTAACGTCATGCTCGCGTCGATGTACCGTCAGAGCTCGCTGTTTCCGGCCTATGTGGCGGGCTTTCAGTCGCCGGAAAACGGCGTGATGCACTTTATTCGCCGGGGGCCGGAGAGCTTTCAGCACAACGTGATGCTCAAGACCGGTACGCTCAACGAACCCTACGCGGTGCGCGCGATGGCCGGCTACTTTCGCACCCAAAGCGGGCGCTGGGGCGTGTTCAGCGTGCTGGTCAACGGCGATAGCACGACGCCCTATCTGAACTGGACCAAAGTGTTCAAGCCCCTGACCCGTGACCTGGCGGAGATGATCGATGCGCACTGACGCGGCAACCGCAAGCAGGCGCCATGCACAGCCGGTGCGCGAGTGCGATGGAGGTCAGCGTCATGAAGCCTGAACGCACCGGGCTCGCGCATCTGCGCGATTCTACGCGCTACTCTGTCAAGGGGCTGACCGCCGCGTTTCGCCACGAGGCGGCGTTTCGTCAGGAAGTGGCGCTGAGCGTCGCGCTGCTGCCGCTGACGCTGTGGCTGGGGCAGACCCCGACCCAGGTGCTGCTGCTGATCGGCAGCTGCGTGCTGGTGCTGATAACCGAGCTGCTCAACAGCGCCGTGGAGAGCGTGGTCGATCGCATCGGCACCGAGCACCACGAACTGTCCGGCCGGGCGAAGGATATCGGCTCGGCGGCGGTCATGCTGGCACTGTTGTTGGCCGGGCTGACCTGGGCGCTGCTGCTCTGGCAGCGGCTGTGCGGTTAAGGCACTCGCCCGGGCGGTAAACGCACAAGGAGAGCGAAGCGATGGCGCAGGATAACGAGATTTTTCCGCTGAGCGGCCTGCCCGAGGCGCTGCAGGACGTCGCCGGCCAGGCGCGCGAACGCCTGGCCGATACGCTGGCACAGGAAGACGCAGACAGCCGGGCCGTCTGGCAGGCGCTCACCCCCGAGCGGCAGACCGCACTGGCGCGGGTGGTCACGGTATCCAACTTTGCCCAGGACGTGCTGGTGCGCACTCCGGCGCTGCTGGGTGAGCTGCAGGCGGCCGGCGAGCTGGACGCCACGCCGGCGCGGCCGGTGCTGGAGCGCCGGCTGGCGGATGCGCTGGCTCAGGCCGACGACGAGGAGACGCTTTACGCCGCCGTGCGGCGCTTTCGCCAGGCGAAAATGCTGGGGATTATCTGGCGCGACCTGAACCGCCCCGCCGGCCATGACGTCTGGCACACCACCGCCGCGGTTACCCTGCTGGCCGAGGTCACGCTGGAGGCCACGCTGGCCTGGCTTGAAGCCTTTTACACCCCGCGCTGGGGGCGTCCGGCGCCCTGCGAGGACGGCTCGGCCCAGCGGCTGGTAGTGCTGGGCATGGGCAAGCTGGGCGCCGGCGAGCTCAATCTGTCGTCGGATATCGACCTGATTTTTGCCTACGCCGAAGACGGCGAGACCCACGGCGGGCGCAAATCGCTGGCCCACCAGGAATACTTCACCAAAATCGGGCAGAAGCTGATCGCCGCGCTGGACAGCGTTACCGCCGACGGCTTTGCCTTTCGCGTGGATATGCGCCTGCGCCCGCTGGGCGACGGCGGCCCGCTGGTGGGCAGCTTTGCCGCGCTTCTGGCCTACTATCAGGATCAGGGCCGCGAGTGGGAGCGCTACGCCATGCTCAAGGCGCGGCCGGTGGCCGGCGATGTGGTCGGCGGCGCCGGGCTGCTGCGCGGGCTGCGTCCGTTCGTGTATCGCAAGTATCTGGACTTCGGCGCGATTGAATCCCTGCGCGGGCTCAAGACCATGATTCATCGCGAGGTCAAGCGGCGCAGCATGGAAAGCAACGTCAAGCTCGGCCCCGGCGGTATCCGCGAGGTGGAGTTTGTGGTTCAGGCGTTTCAGCTGATTCGCGGCGGTCGCGACACCGAGCTGCAGCAGACCTCGCTGCGCGCCGCGCTGACACGGCTGCCGGCGCTGGGGCTGCTGCCGCAGGACGCCGTCGACGAGCTGCTGCCGGACTATGCGTTTCTGCGCGACCTCGAACACGCGCTACAGGCGCTGGACGACCGCCAGACCCAGCGACTGCCCGACGACCCCGACGCCCGGGAACGCGTCGCGCTGGCGCTGGGCTTTGCCGACTGGGCGGGCGTGATCGCGCGCCTGGGCGAAGGTCGCGAGCGCATCCAGGGGTATTTCGACGACGTCATCGCCGAGCCCGAAGAGGATGTCGAAGACGCCGACAGCGACACCCCGGACCTTGAGCAGTGGCGCCAGCTGTGGCGCGGCGAACTGACCCCGGAGGCCGCCGTGCGGCGCCTGGGCGAAGCCGGGTTCGACGATCCCGACGGCGCGCGCAAGCGCCTGGAACGGCTGTATCATTCCCGCGCGGTGCAGGGCATGCAGCGCATCGGTTTTGAGCGCCTGGATGCGCTGATGCCGCTGCTCCTCGATGCGCTGGCGCAGAATCCCACGCCCGACACCGCGCTGCCCCGGGTGCAACCGCTGATCGAAGCGGTGCTGCGGCGCACCGCGTATCTGGCGCTGCTGCGGGAAAACCCCCATGCCCTGGAACATCTGATGCGCCTGTGCGCGGCGAGCCCCTGGATCGCCGACCAGCTGGCGCGCTATCCGATTCTGCTCGACGAGCTGTTGACCCCGGAGTCGCTGTATACCCCGGCGAGCAAGGAGCGCCTGGCCGACGAGCTGCGCCAGACGCTGAACCGCCTGCCCGAGGACGACGAGGAAGCCCAGCTGGAAGCGCTGCGGGTGTTCAAGCACGCCCAGACGCTCCACGTCGCGGCGTCGGATATCGCCGGCACCCGCCACCTGATGAACGTCAGCGACTACCTGACCTACATCGCCGAGGTGATTCTCGATGCGGTGCTGGCCATGGCCTGGAAGCATCTGACCCGTAAACACGGTGTGCCCCCGGGCATGCACCGCGACCTGGCCGAATTTCTGGTGGTGGGCTACGGCAAGCTCGGCGGCATCGAGCTGGGCTACGGTTCCGATCTGGACCTGGTGTTCCTCCACCGCGCCACTCGGGGAGCCACCGATGGCCGCCGCCCGGTGGACGCCTCGGTGTTCTTCACGCGCCTGGGGCAGCGCATGATTCATCTGCTGACCGCGATTACGCCCGCCGGCAGCCTGTATGAAGTCGACATGCGCCTGCGCCCGTCGGGCAACGCCGGGCTGCTGGTGACGTCGCTGGCCGCCTACGCCGACTACCAGCGCCAGAACGCCTGGACCTGGGAGCATCAGGCGCTGGTACGCGCCCGGGTGGTGGCCGGCGATGCTACCCTCGCCGAGCGTTTCAACGCCGTGCGCCGGGAGGTGCTGGGGCAGGCTCGGCCGCGGCCGACGCTGCGCGATGACGTGGTTCACATGCGCCAGCGGATGCGCGCCCACCTGAGCAGCCGCACCCGGGAAACCTTTGACGTCAAACAGGACGCCGGCGGCATGGTGGATATCGAGTTTCTTTGCCAGTATGCCGTGCTCGCGCGGGGTGCCGAGGCGCCGGCGCTGCTGACCTACAGCGACAACGTGCGCATTCTGGATACGCTGCTGGACACCGGCTACCTGCCCGCCGACGAGGCCCGGGAACTGCGCGATGCCTATCTGGCCTATCGCAGCACCGCCCATCGCGCCGCCTTGACCGGCGACCGGGCCCGGGTCGCGGCGGGCACCTTCGAGGCCCACCGCCGCGCCGTCACCGAGCTCTGGGCGCGGGTGTTCGAGCCGGCGGCGACCGACGAAGGCGCGTCGTCGTCACTCCCGGGTTAATCGGAATATCGCATGCTTAGCCAGATTCTGACCACGCTTCTCCCCGTCTTTCTGATTGCCGGCTGCGGCACGCTTTACGGGCATTTTCGCACGCCGGATATCCGCAGCCTGAACACCCTGAACATGGAGCTGTTTGTCCCGCTGCTGGTGTTTGCGGTGCTCGCCGAGCGCGATGCGCCGCTTTCCGACTACGCCTGGCTGGCGCTCGGCGCCGCCGCCGTGGTGCTGGGATCGGGGCTGGTGCTGTGGCCGCTGGCACGCTGGTTGCGCATGGCGCCCAGGATGTTTCTGCCGCCCATGATGTTCAACAACACCGGCAATATGGGGCTGCCGCTGATCGTGCTGGCGTTTGGCGACCAGGCGCTGCCCGCGGCGGTAGTGGTGTTTATCGTCGAGATGGTGCTGCATTTTTCGGTGGGGCTTTACATGGTAGACCCCGGCACGCCGCTGTGGCGGCTGATGCGTCTGCCCATCGTGCTCGCGAGTCTCGCCGGGCTGGCGGTAAATCTGGCGGGCGTAGCGCTGCCCGAGTGGTTGATCGCGCCCATGCACACCCTGGGGGAAGTCAGCATCCCGCTGATGCTGTTTGCGCTGGGCGTGCGCCTGCTGGAGGTGGATTTCGGCGACTGGCGCACCGGGCTGCTGGGCGCGCTGGCATGCCCGGTGTCGGGGATATTGGTGGCGCTGCCGCTGGCCTGGCTACTGCCGCTGGATACGCTGGGGCTGGCGGTGCTGCTGGTGTTTGCCGCGCTGCCGCCGGCGGTGCTCAATTACCTGGTGGCCGAGCAGTACCGGCTCTCGCCGCACCGGGTTGCCTCGCTGGTACTGATCGGCAACCTGGGCAGCCTGGTGGTCATGCCGCTGATCCTGGCCGCCGTGTTTACCTGGGTGCACGCGCCGGCCTGACCCGGGGCTAACGCTCTCGGGGTTCGTCGTCCCTGATGGAATAATGCCCTTCCAGGGTTTCGTGCGGCCCCGGCGGCTCACGGCGGGCATTGCCGCCGCCGATATCGGTGGCCTGGTGGGCGCGCGCCGCTTCCATGCGCTTTTTCATGCGGTGGCGTAAAAACGGCATCATCGCCCAGCCGATGAGCAGCAGCACCAGCCCCAGCACCAGCGCTATTATCATCATGGCGCCAAACAGCAGCCAGGTAAAAAACAGCTTGATACTGCTCGCCAGGCTGTCCGGGCGGGTTTGTGCCGCGCGGGCACGCCAGCGGTTGGCGGCCTGCCAGGCGGCATTGCGCGAGTTGTGAGGATCGGGCATGAGGCGGTCTCCACGAGCGAATAACGGCTCGGTGTCGAGGGTTGATACCGTATTGGAACACAGCCGGCCGTTTGGGTTCAGCCGCGTGGGCGTGGCTGTCATTCCCGGATTTATATTCAGGTTCGCTTATGCGAACAGGCCGCTGAGCTGGTAGAGTCTGCACGGCGCCGGCCCGGCATTGTGTCCGGTCGACGACGAATCCAACGCGAGGTCAAGGAGACGACATGGCAAATCACGGCGGCAGGACGGTATTCATTGCCTCAACGGTGATTATTCTGGGGCTGGTCCTCGTCGGCGCCGCGTTCCCCGAGGCTTTTGGCCATGCGGCCCAGGCCGCGCTGGATAGCATTACCCGGCTGTTTGGCTGGTTTTATCTGTTTTCGGTATTCGGTTTCGTGGTGTTTTTGCTGGGGCTGGCGTTTTCCCGTTATGGCAAGGTGCGGCTGGGCCCCCAGGACAGCCGGCCCAACTACAGCTTTTTTTCCTGGGTGAGCATGCTGCTGGCGGCCGGCTTTGGCGTGGGGCTGGTGTTTTACGGCATGGCCGAGCCCATGTCGCACTTCATCGAGCCGCCCTACGGCGACCAGCAAGCGGGCACTACCGAAGCCGCGCGCCTGGCCATTCAGTACACCTACTTTAACTGGGGCATTCACCAGTGGGCGGCGTTTTCCGTCGTGGGGCTGATCATTGCCTACTTCCAGTTCCGCAAGGGCCAGGCGGGGCTGGTGTCGTCGGTGCTCTCTTCGGTGACCGCCAAATATCCCCGGGTGCGCCGCTACGCCTCCTGGCTGGACGTGTTCGCCGTCGTGGCCACGGTCATGGGCGTGGCCACATCGCTGGGGCTGGGTGTGCTGCAGATGAACGGCGGGCTCAACGCGGTTTTCGGCCTGCCGGAAAACGGCTGGTGGCAGTTCGTGATTCTGCTGGTGATGTTCTGCGCCTACATGGCCTCAACCTGGTCGGGCCTCGACAAGGGCATCAAGCGTTTGTCCAACCTCAACATGGCGATGTGCATCCTCCTGATGCTGTACGTGCTGCTCTCGGGGCCCACCGTGGCGATTCTGGAAACCATCACCCTGGGCATCGGCGACTACCTGCAGAACTTCATCAGCATGAGCCTGCGCATCGCGCCGTATACCGACACCAACTGGGGCAGCGACTGGACGATTTTCTACTGGGCCTGGGTGATCGCCTGGTCGCCGTTTGTGGGCACCTTCGTGGCCCGGGTGTCGCGCGGGCGTACCATCAAGGAATACGTCTTCGGCGTGCTGCTGGTGCCGCCGCTGCTGGCCTGCCTGTGGATCGGCGTGTTCGGCGGCGCCGCGCTGCACATGGAGCTGGGCGGCGGCGATATCGGCCTGGCGCAGGCGACCCAGGACAACATCACCGTGGCGCTGTTTGAAATGTTCGACCTGATGCCGTTTTCCGGCCTGCTGTCGATCATGGCGATGCTGTTGATCTTCGTCTTTCTGGTGACCTCGGCGGATTCGGCGTCGTACATTGTGGCGCAGATGACCGATAACGGCTCGATCAATCCGCCGCTGTACAAGCGCGTGCTCTGGGGCGTGCTGATCGCCGCGATCTGCCTGACGCTGATTGTCGCCGGCGGGCTGACCGGGCTGCAGTCGGCGGCGGTGCTGTCGGCGTTGCCGTTCACCTTCATTCTCTACATGATGATCGTGGTGCTGCTGCGCGAACTGCGCGCCGACCGCAAGGCGATGCTGACTCAGCTGTACCGCCGCCACGGCGAAACGCCCGTGGGCGCCGATGCCTTCGAGGCCGATCAGCTGGGCGAGGAGGAGCGTCTGCGGCGTGCGCCCAGCGTGGTCAATCGGCGCATCAATCATTAACTATGGCAAGATACTCACGCCGTGGCGCAACCCGCCAACCGTCCACCCGCGATGCCGCCAACGGCAACCGGTTTGACCGCTGGCTGAACGCGGCGGTGTCGTTGGCCGTGGTGATTGCGATGACGGTGGGAGCGGCGGCCGTGCTTGCGCACTGGCTGCTGTAGCGTCCCGCCTTGCGCTGCTCCGCCGGCGTTTTTAGCTACCGACACCGATAACACCGGAAACTGCCATGCCGTCCGAATCGTCCCGTCGCGACCCCGCTCAGGCCCCGCCGTCGGCATACGCCTCGCGCCGGGAAATTCTCGGCTGGGCGATGTTCGATTTCGCCAATCAGGCCTATACGCTGCTGATTATCACCGTGGTATTCGGCGAGCTGTTTACCACGGTGATTGTCGGCGAGCATCACGGCAGCTACCGGCTGGCCAACTTTCTCTGGAGTCTGGCGCTGGCCATCAGCTATCTGATGGTGGTGGTCACGGCGCCGCTGTGCGGGGCGGTCATGGACGGTCGTGCCGCCAAGAAGCGCTTTCTGTGGTGGAGCTATCTGGCCACGGTGGCGTCGACCGCGATGCTCTACTTTGTCGCGCCGGGATACGTGGCGCTGGGCTTCGTGCTGATTATTGTCTCCAACTATGCCTATTCCATGGGCGAGTCGTTTATCGCGGCGTTTCTCCCCGAGCTGGGGCCGCCGTCGGCGCTGGGGCGGATTTCCGGCTTCGGCTGGGCGCTGGGGTACATCGGCGGGCTGTTCGCCGCCGGCTTTACTCTGGTGGTGCTGGGCGAGGCCACCGCCGACAACTTTTCGCGTATCCGCTTTGTGGGGCCGTTTGCCGCCGGGTTTTTCCTGCTGGCGGCGCTGCCGACCTTTGCCTGGCTGAAAGAGCGCGGTACCCCCCGGGCGGTGAATGAGCCCTACCGCCGCATTGCCCGCCGGCGCCTGATGGTAACGCTGCGCGACCTGCGCCACTTTCAGGACCTGAGCCGGTTTCTGGTCTCGCTGCTGTTTTCCATGGCCGGCGTTTACATTGTGATCGCCTTTGCCTTTATCTATGGCGGCCAGGTCATCGGCTGGGACGCCGGGGTGCGCAACATCATGTTTATTATCGTACAGCTGACCGCGGCGGCGGGGGCGCTGGGCTTCGGCGCGCTCCAGGACCGCCTGGGCGCAAAGTTTACCTACCAGATGACGCTGGTGCTGTGGGTCGCCTCCATTGTGGCGATCTGGGCCACGCCGACGCTGACCGCATGGGTCAACGCGCAGCTGGGCTGGCACTGGCAGGCGCAGTACCTGTTTCTGGTGGTAGGCTGTCTGGCAGGGTTGAGCCTGGGCTCCAGCCAGTCGGCCAGCCGGGCGCTGGTGGGGCTGTTTTCACCGGCGGGCAAGGCGGCCGAGTTTTTCGGCTTCTGGGGGCTGGCCAACAAGCTGGCCGGCGTTTTCGGCATTGTGCTGCTGGGGTTGCTTCAGGCCCTGATCGGGCTGGCGGCCTCCATCCTGCTGTGTGCGGGGCTGTTCATGGCGGCGATGCTGATTTGTGCCCGGGTGAATGAGACCCGGGGGCGTGCCGCGGCCTGCCGGTGGCAGCCGGCGGCGGACGGCACTTAGGAGGCTATATGTCAGCACGGAACGGAGGGCGGCGCGGCGGTATCGTCATGATGCTGCTGTTCTGGATACTGCTGATGACCGTCGGCACCTGGTGGCTGCAGGGCGGACTGGAGTCGCTGACCCACCCCAACGCCGATCTGGTGACCACCGCTGACAGCGGCATGCCGCTAACCCTGGAGCGCAACCGCGCCGGGCATTTCAAGGCGCCGGGCGAGATCAACGGCGAGCCGGTTACGTTTCTGCTGGATACCGGCGCGACCTATGTGGCGCTGCCCGGCGGGCTGGCCGACAGGCTGGGGCTGAAACGCGGCGAGCGCGTCTGGTTCAGCACCGCCAACGGCCGGGTCAAGGGGGCGCGGGTGCAGCTGGATTCGGTCGGCCTGGGCGGTATCCGCATGCGCGATGTTCAGGGCTCGGTGAGCCCCAACATGGACAACGACACCGTGCTGCTGGGCATGAGCTTTTTAAGCCGGCTGAGCATCCGCATTCACGACGGCGAAATGGTGCTTTCCCTGCCCGATTCCCCCTGATAACGGCCGGCAGGCAGCAGGACGCGGGAAACGCCAGCCGTAGCCGTCGTCGAAAACAGCGCAATGTCGCGGGCAGCGCGGAATCGTCGTGTCGGCGTCCTTGCTGTATGCTGATGCCGATCATGCCGCAAGGCGGCAGTATTCCACACTTCAAGGAGCGGCCATGGGGATTGAAACCGGAGGTCTGCTGGGCCTCATCTGGCTGATCGTTATCGTCTGGGCCATCATCAAGGTGGCCAAAAGCCCGGCGGGCGGGCTGTCCAAACTGCTATGGATTCTGCTCCTGCTGTTCTTCCCGCTGTTCGGCTTTATTATCTGGCTGCTGCTGGGGCCCAGCGGGTAGCGCACGGCAGGGTGGTAGAGCCGCTGCTGTACAGGGAAGAGATCCGTCATACGCGCAGAGCTACAGGATACACAAACATGGTCGATCATCTGGAACAACAGATTCAGGCGCTGGGGTCGCAGGAAGGTTCGGGCCTGGCGTATGGCGAGCGCAAGCACGTCCTGATCATCGAGGACGATCAGCGTCTGGCCGAACTGACCCGTGATTACCTTGAGGCCAACGGCTTTCGGGTCACTCTCGAAGCCGACGGCGGCAAGGGCGTGGAGCGTATTACCGGTCTGGCGCCGGACTTGGTGATTCTTGACCTGATGCTGCCCGGCGAGGATGGCCTGGCGATTTGCCGCCGCGTGCGGCCGCACTATGCCGGCCCCATCATGATGCTGACGGCGCGCAGCGACGACCTCGACCAGGTGCTGGGGCTGGAAATGGGGGCCGATGACTACATGCCCAAGCCGGTGCAGCCGCGGGTGCTGCTGGCGCGCATGCGAGCGCTGTTGCGCCGCGCCGAGTACAGCGTTCCCGCCGTGGGAGAGCAACGCCTGCGCTTTGATAATCTGGACATCGACCACGCGACCCGCGAGGCCTGGCTGGACGGCGAGCGCATCGACCTCACCAGCGCCGAATTTGACCTGCTCTGGCTGCTGGCGAGCAACGCCGGCCGCGTGCTGACACGGGAAGAAATCTTCCATGACCTGCGCGGCATCCGCTACGACGGCCAGGACCGCTCGATTGACGTGCGCGTCTCGCGGATTCGTCCCAAGGTCGGGGATGACCCCCACCATCCCCACCGGATCAAGACCGTGCGCAGCAAGGGCTATCTCTTTGTCAAGGACAGCTGATCCGTCGGGATAGCTGATACCGCCGGGCCGGGCGCGCGGCTGGGCCCCAGGCCAACGGGATGTCGTCACCATGCGCTGGAAAGTCATTCGAGGGTCGTTTGTTCGCCTCTACCTGCTGCTGGGGATGTCGCTGCTGGCGGTGTTTCTGATCGCTGTGGGCGGGCGAGCGCTGATCGACCAGGTGCGTCAGAAGGATTACCGCGAGCAGCTGGCGACGCTGCCCGTCGCGCTGGTGGCCGAAGAGCTCAGCGAGCTGGCGCCCGGGCCCCGCGACAAGCGCCTGGCCAAGCGCGCGCGGGAACTGGGTATGGAATTGCGCCTGACCCGCATGGACGCCGCCGACCCGGGCTATTTTGAACGTATCCGCTTGAAGCAGGGGCGCGCCCTGGTAGAGCCCTCACCCTGGCGGCTGCGCAAACGCCTGCCGGGAACCTCCTGGCTGCTGACGGCGCGGTTCGACGACTGGAGCGAGCGTCAGTGGCACGCCACCGCAAAGCTGCTGGGCGAGTGGCTGGCGGCCATGCCCGCCGAAGCCCGCCGCGGGCGCCTGGCCTCGTTGGCCGTGGGCAGCTGGCCGCTGTCGTTGCGCGAACGCCTGCCCGCGGCGCTGTCGCCACGTCAGCGCGCCCGCCTGGCTCAGGGGCAGGTGATCACGCGGCTGACGCACGAACGGCTGGCGGTGACGTTCTGGGCCCGGCTGCCCGGCGAGCAGCGCTGGGTCACCATGGGGCCCATGACCCGCGGCGGCTCGCTGGCGCTCAACCTCAATCTGCCGCTGCTCATGGGCTTGCTGCTGGCGCTGTCGCTGTGTATCTACCTGGTGATGCAGCGTATCGAGTCGCGCATGGCGCGTCTGGAGCTGGCCGCCGCGCGGATCGCCAGCGGCCGGCTGGAAACCCGGGTCAAGGTCGAAAACGGCGATTTTCTGGGCCGGCTGGGCATGGCTTTCAACGGCATGGCCCGCCAGGTACAAACGCTGCTGCGCGGCCAGCAGGACATGATCCGCGCGGTATCCCACGAGCTGCGCACCCCGGTAGCGCGTATCCGCTTTGCCGCCCAGATGGTCGAGGACATGACCGATGAGCCGACCATCCGCCGCCAGCTGCAGGGCATTGACGCCGATATCGGCGAGCTTGACGAGCTGATCGATGAAATCCTCACCTTTGCCCGGCTCGACGGCCAGACCCTGGGCGGCGCCGAGATGGAAACCACCCCGGTGGAATGCCGGGCGATGGCCGGCCGCGTGATCGAGAGCCTGGCACCGCTCCACGAAAGCCTGACGATCGCCCTGGCCCCGGGCCCCGAGGTGATGCTCGACGCCGAGCCGCGCTACCTTCAGCGGGCGCTGCAAAACCTGGTCAGCAACGCCTGCCGCTACGGCCGCTCGCAGGTAGCGGTGCAGCTATCGGCCGAGCCCCGCCTGGTGCGCATTGACGTGGAAGACGACGGCCCCGGGGTGCCCGACGACGACCGCGAGGGCATTTTCAAGCCCTTTGCCCGGCTGGATACCAGCCGCACCCGCAGTTCCGGCGGCTACGGGCTGGGGCTTTCCATCGTGCTGAAGATCATGGCCGGCCACGGCGGCAGCGTCACCGTGGACCGCAGCGAGACGCTGGGCGGTGCGCGCTTCACGTTACTGATTCCTCGTCGTGAGCCGCCGGCCTGATACCCGAGAGCACCGCAAAAGACGTCTCCCGCGCAGTGCGCAGAAAATCCTGCATCCATGACGTTTCCCGGGTTTCCTCCCGCAGTGCGGCGTACAGCGTACTCCATACGCCGCGCTCGCCCAGCTGCACGGCGCTGACGTAGTCGCGCTCCAGGTACTCGGTCAACGCCCAGCTGGGCAGCGCGCAGACGCCGCGTCCGCTGGCCACCAGCTGCATCATCATGATGGTCAGCTCCGCCGTGCGGATCTCGGCCGGGGCGACGCCCGCCGGGTCGAGAAACTGCGTGAACACATCCAGCCGCGACTGCTCCACCGGATAGGTAATCAGCGTTTGTCCCGCCAGCGCCTCGGGCATGACAAAGCCCCGCCCGGCGAGCGAGTGTTGGCGCGCCACCGCCAGCAGCCCTTCGTAGCGAAACAGCGGCGCGTAGTGAATGCCGTCGATGGGCTGAGGGTCGGCGGTGATGACCAGGTCCAGCTGCTCCCGGGCCAGCGCGGGCAGCGGGGCGAAGTGGTGGCCGGTGGGAATGTCGATTTCCACTTCGGGCCAGTGATCGCGAAAGCGGTCCACCGTGGGCATCAGCCACTCAAAGCAGCTGTGACACTCGATGGCCATGTGCAGCCGGCCCTGTTCGCTGCCCGCGAGCCGGGCCACGTCGCGCTCGGCCTCGCGCACCCGGGGGAGTACCTGTTCGGCCAGGGTGAGTAGTCGCAGGCCGGCGCGGGTAAACGCCACCGGCCGGGTCTTGCGGGTAAACAGCTCGCTGTCGATGCGGCTTTCCAGGTCCTTGATCTGATGGGACAACGCCGACTGGGTCAGGTGCACGCGCTCGGCGGCTTCCACCAGCGAGCCGGTATCGCGCAGGGCGAGCAGGGTACGAAGGTGACGCAGCTCAATCATGGCGGGCAGGCATCGGGAGGATAACGTCTTGCCGAAGGACAAGGCCTTGCTGAAATATATTCATTTTATGTATTAAAAAGATTAGTTTGATTCACTTTTGGGCGCCCAGCACACTGCAGGCAGGTTCGATTCGCCGCGTATCCACGCGGCATTCACGTTAAAGGACATCCTGCATGACAGTTTCTCATATTCCGGGCTACCCGCGTATCGGTGCCTTTCGCGAGCTGAAAAAAGCCACCGAAGCCTACTGGAAGGGCGACCTCGACGCGACGGCGCTGGAAAGCACCGCCCAAACCCTGCGCGCCGAGCACTGGCAGGCACAGTACGATGCCGGGCTGGACTTCGTCAGCGTCGGCGATTTTGCGTTTTATGACCAGGTGCTCAACGTCTCGGTATTGCTGGGGGCCGTTCCCGAGCGCTTTAACGCCGCGGCCGAAGTCGGGCCGGAAAACGCTGGGCCGGGCGAGGTCACGCTGGACACCGCCTTCCGCATGGCCCGGGGTCGCGCGCCCAGCGGTGAGCCCGCCGCCGCCTGCGAGATGACCAAGTATTTTGATACCAACTATCACTACCTGGTCCCCGAGCTGCACGCGGGGCAAACCTTCAAGCTGGCCTCAAGCCGCCTGTTTGACGAGGTCGCCGAGGCCCAGGCCGCAGGCTTTACCCCCAAGGTTACGCTGACCGGGCCGCTTACCTGGCTGTGGCTGGGCAAGGAAAAGGGCGCCGCCTTCAACCGTCTGGACCTGCTCGACGGCGTGCTCGACGTCTATGCGGCCATACTCACCCGGCTGGCCGAGCAGGGCGTGGAATGGGTGCAGCTGGATGAACCGGCGCTGGTTCAGGACCTCCCCGCCGAGTGGCAGCAGGCCTACGAGCGCGCCTATAACCGTCTGCAGTCCACCTCGGTGAAGATTCTGCTGGCAACCTACTTTGGCGGCCTGGGCGATAATCTTTCGGTAGCCACGCGCCTGCCGGTGGCCGGCATCCACGTGGACGCCGTGCGCGCGCCGGGCGAGCTGGACCATGTAGTCGATCGCATCGGCCCGCATCGGGTGCTGTCCGTCGGCGTGATCGACGGGCGCAACGTCTGGCGCGCCGATCTGGCCGCGCTGCGCGAGCGCCTGCAGCCGCTGAAAGTGCGCCTGGGCGATCGCCTGTGGGTAGCCCCCGGCTGTTCGCTGCTGCACGTCCCGGTAGATGTCAACGCCGAAACCGACCTGGACACCGAGCTGAAGAGCTGGCTGGCGTTTGCCCGCCAGAAGCTCGACGAAACGGTGACCCTGGCGCGCCTGCTCGACGGCCGCGCTACCGCCGACGACGAGCAGCGCCTGGCGGACGCCACCCGGGCGCTGGACACTCGCCGCGAATCCGCGCGGATTCACCAGCCGGCGGTGGCCACCCGCCTGGCGGCAATCAAACCGGCGGACAGCCAGCGCACTGCGCCCTACGCCACCCGCTCCCGGGCCCAGCGCGAGGCGCTTGCGCTGCCGCTGTACCCGACGACGACCATCGGCTCCTTCCCACAGACCGGGGATATCCGCGCCGACCGCCGTGCGCACAAGAACGGCGACCTGAGCACCGAGGAGTACGAAGCGCGGATGCGCGGCGAGATCGCCTACGCAGTGGAACGCCAGGAAGCGCTGGGCATCGACATGCTGGTGCACGGCGAGGCCGAGCGCAACGACATGGTCGAATACTTCGGCGAGCAGCTCGACGGCTTCGCCTTCACCCGCTTTGGCTGGGTGCAGAGCTACGGCTCGCGCTGCGTGAAGCCGCCGGTGATCTTCGGCGACGTCACCCGCCCCGCGCCCATCACCGTGCGCTGGAGCGAATACGCCCAGTCGCTCACCGACAAGCCGATGAAGGGCATGCTCACCGGCCCGGTGACCATTCTGCAGTGGTCGTTCGTGCGCGACGACCAGCCACGCGATACCACCTGCCGCCAGATTGCGCTGGCGCTGCGCGACGAGGTGGTGGACCTGGAAGGCGCCGGCATCCAGGCGATCCAGATCGACGAGCCGGCGCTGCGCGAAGGCCTGCCGCTACGCCGGGCCGAGTGGCAGGCGTATCTCGACTGGGCGGTGGAGAGTTTCCGCCTGAGCGCCTCGGGCGTTGCCGACGCCACCCAGATTCATACCCACATGTGCTATTCCGAGTTCAACGACATCATCGGGGCGATTGCCGCGCTGGACGCCGACGTGATCACCATCGAGACCTCGCGCTCGGACATGGAGCTGTTGGACGCCTTCCAGGACTTTGCCTACCCCAACGAGATCGGCCCCGGGGTTTACGATATCCACAGCCCCAATCTGCCCGACGTGGACTGGATGGTCACGCTGATGGAAAAGGCCGCCGAGCGGATTCCCGCCGAGCGCCTCTGGGTCAACCCCGACTGCGGGCTGAAAACCCGGCGCTGGGACGAGGTCGAGCCGGCGTTGGCGCGCATGGTTGAAGCCGCCGAAAGCCTGCGCGAGCGCGCCGGGGCAACAAACGCGGAAGGCGCCGCCACGGTGTAAAAACGCGCCTTCACATGCAAAAGCCGGCCCCGGGGGGCCGGCTTTTTTGTAGCGATGATTTAGTAGCGATGATGAACGGGTCGGCTAACGGGCCAACAGCCTGGCGGCATCCAGCGCGAAATAGGTGAGAATGCCGTCGGCGCCGGCGCGCTTGAAGCAGGTGAGCGATTCCAGAATCACCTTGTCGGCGTCGAGCCAGCCGTTGTCGAAGGCGGCGCGGTGCATGGCGTATTCGCCGCTGACCTGGTAGGCAAACGTCGGCACGGCCAGCTCGTCCTTCACCCGGCGCACCACGTCGAGATACGGCATACCGGGCTTGATCATCACCATGTCGGCGCCTTCGGTGATGTCCATGGCGACTTCGTGCAGCGCTTCGTCGCCGTTGGCCGGGTCCATCTGGTAGGTGCGCTTGTCGGCCTGGCCGAGATTGCCCGCCGAGCCGATGGCGTCGCGGAAGGGGCCGTAGTAGCTCGACGCGTACTTGGCGCTATAGGCCATGATGCGGGTGTGAATCAAGCCATCGTGCTCGAGCGCCTCGCGGATGGAGCCGATGCGCCCGTCCATCATGTCCGACGGGGCGACGACGTCGGCGCCGGCCCTGGCGTGGGACAGCGCCTGCTGGATAAGCGCCTCGACGGTGGGTTCATTCTGCACGTAGCCGGTGGCGTCGAGTATGCCGTCTTGGCCGTGGCTGGTGTAGGGGTCGAGCGCCACATCGGTGATGATCCCCAGCTGCGGCAGGGCTTCCTTGAGCCCGCGCACGCTGCGCTGGATCAGCCCGTCGGCGTTCCAGGCCTCACTGGCCGTCTCGCTTTTGCCGTCGGCTTCAACCACCGGAAACAGCGCCAGCGCGGGGATGCCCAGCGCGTAGGCTTCGCGCGCCTGCTCGATCAGCAGGTCCAGCGTCAGGCGCTCCACGCCGGGCATCGAAGGCACGGCCTGGCGCTGGTTGACGCCTTCCATGACAAACACCGGCAGAATCAGATCGGCCGGGGTGAGCGTGTTCTCGCGCATCAGCCGACGGGTAAAATCGTCCCGGCGCATGCGGCGCATGCGGGTGCCGGGGAAGTGGCGCGGAGTCGGGGTGGTCAAGGAAACCTCCAGCAGTCAAACGGCAAACGGAATAGCGGCGCCGGGCCTCGGCGAGGGTGGCCCGGCTAGGACGCCTCGCGGGCCCGACGATTGCGCACGATACGGCCCAGCAGCAGCCCGATTTCGTAAAGCAGATACATGGGCACCGCCAGCAGGCTTTGCGAGACAACGTCGGGCGGTGTCAGCAGCATGCCCACCACAAAGCAGCAGAGCACGATATAGGGGCGCTTGCGGCTCAGGCTTTCGACCGTGGTGGCGCCCGACAGCACCAGCAAAAAGGTGGCGATGGGAATCTCGAAGGCGACACCGAAGGCAAAAAACAGCTTCAACACGAAGTTGAGATACTGGTTGATGTCGGTCATCACCGTGATGTCGTCGGGCCCTGTCTGGGTGAAAAAGGCAAACAGCAGCGGAAAGACCGCATAGTAGGCAAAGGCGGCACCGGCGTAGAATAGCGCCACGCTGGAAACCAGCAGCGGCACGGCCAGGGTCTTTTCCCGGTCGTAGAGGCCGGGCGCGACAAAGGCCCAGGCCTGGTGCAGCACCACCGGCACGGCGATAAACACCGCCACCACCAGGGTCAGCTTGAACGGCGCGAGAAACGGCGAAGCCACTTCGGTGGCGATCATCTGCGAGCCGTCGGGCAGCAGCGCCATCAACGGCTCGGCGACAAAGGCATAGATGTCGTTGGCGAACGCATACAGCCCCAGAAAGATCACCAGAATGGCCACAACGGCGCGCATCAGCCGCGAACGCAGTTCAATCAGATGTTCGATCAGCGGGGCCTGGGAGCTTTCCTGCTGCGTATCCGTGTTGTGCTGTTTGGCGCTACTGCGGCTCATTGTCGGTCTTGTCCTTGTTCACGTCGCGTCCGTCGTCAGGTGGCGTTTCGCGTAGCGAGGCGAGGGCATCATCCAGCCGGCCCGAGGCGTCTTCGGCCTTGCGTTCCACCTGACGCGCCTTCTGCGCCGGCTCGTTGGCCAGGCTTTCAACGTCGCTTTTGGCCTTGTTCAGCGTGTCATCGAGCTGTTTCTGCTGGTCGTCGAGCTTCTGGCGCAGGTCTTCGGCTTCCAGCTGGGAGCTTATTTCGCGCTGCATGCCGGACACGGTGCGCTTGATCTTGCCCACCCACATGCCGGTGGTGCGGGCGGCACGCGGCAGGCGCTCGGGGCCGAGCACCAGCAGCCCGACCACGGCGATAATCAGGATTTCAAGAAAGCCGATGTCGAGCATGGCTTACGGGCGCTCGTCGCCGTTGTCCGAGGTCTTTTCCCGGGCCTCGACGTCGTAGGTGTTGCCGGTCTCGTCGTCATCGTGGCGCACCTTGCCCTGGGGCTGGGCGCTGTCGTCGTCGCCGTTGTCCTTTTCCTCTTCGTGCATGGCGCTCTTGAAGCCCTTGACCGCGCCGCCCAGGTCGGTGCCCACGTTGCGCAGTTTCTTGGTGCCGAAAATCAGGATGATAATCCCCAGAACAATCAGCAGCTGCCAGATACTGATACCACCTAACATAGGCTTTCCCTCGTTGGTTTCCGTGCGTGCAAAATGACGTTATCGGTGTTGAATACCGGTCCTTGATACCGGTACTGACTGACCGATGATGTTGATTACCGGCGCGATGCCGCTCAGTCGTGCGGGCGGGCGGCTTTTTCCGCATGGCCCGAGACGCCGAACCGACGTGCCAGCTCTTCAAGCACTGGGCCATGATCCAGGCCCAGGTGCGAAAGCATTACCAGACTATGAAACCACAGATCCGCCGTTTCAGCGACAAGCGCCTGACGCTCGGCGGCGCCTCCCTGTTCGGCATCCTTGGCCGCGAGCAGTGTCTCGGTGGCTTCCTCGCCGACTTTTTCCAGCACCTTGTTGAGCCCCTTGTGGTGCAGGGCGGCGACGTAGGAGTCGTCGGCACTGGCGTGGCGGCGGGTTTCCAGTACCTCGGCCAGGGCATCCAGCACGGTATCGGTAGCGGGGGACGAGGGCTGAGCGGGGGTTGTCGCCATGATGATGTGTCCGTCGGTATCCGTGGGTGGTGAGCGAATCGGTTGATAAAACCGGCCTGAAAAAGCGTTCAGCAGTAGCGGTCAAAAACACCGGTTTGCGAAGCCGGTCAACCAGTTCGGGGCAGCAACCAGGCCAGCAGCTACCAGGCCAGCAGCAGCAGGCCGATGGCCGCGGCGGCCAGCGCGGGCCAGTCCTGCCCCGAGGCCCAGCTGGAAAGTGGCTGCCAGGCCAGCGCAATACCCACCAGAATCAGCCCCAGGCGCAGGCGATGCTGGCGCTTGCTCTGGCGATGCATTTGCCGGCGCATGTCGCTGACGGCGTCAATTTGTCGCCGTTGCTGGCGCTGGCCGTCGTCCAGGCGGTAGAGCGCCTGGTGGGCGAGCACCGGCAATTCCGGCAGCTGGGTGGATAATGCCGGCGCCTGGCGCTTGAACGAGTCCCAGAGGCCGCGCGCGCCGGCGCGCTCTTTCATCCAGCGTTCGAGAAACGGCTTGGCGGTACTCCAGAGGTCCAGCTCGGGGTACAGCTGGCGGCCCAGCCCCTCGATGTTGAGCAGGGTTTTCTGCAGCAGCACCAGCTGCGGCTGGACTTCCATGTTGAAGCGCCGGGCGGTCTGAAACAGCCCCAGCAGTACCTGGCCGAAAGAGATATCCTTGAGCGGTTTTTCCAGAATCGGCTCGCACACGGTACGGATAGCGGCGGCAAACTCGTTGGCGCGGGTATTTTCCCCCACCCAGCCGGATTCGATATGCAGCGCCGCGACTTCGTAGTAGTCCTGACGGAAAAACGCCAGCAGATTGCGCGCCAGGTAGTCCTGATCTTCCCGGGTGAGGCTGCCGACGATGCCGCAGTCGATGGCGATATACTGCGGGCTGGTGCCGTTGTGGCAGTTGACGAAGATGTTGCCCGGGTGCATGTCGGCGTGGAAAAAGTTGTCGCGGAATACCTGGGTAAAAAAGATCTCCACGCCGCGTTCCGCGAGTGTCTTGAGGTTGGTGCCCCGGGCCAGCAGGGTATCGGTATCCGCTACCGGAACGCCGCGGATGCGCTCCTGTACCATGACGCGCCGGCGCGTGTAGGCCCAGTAAATCGCGGGCACGAACATCAGCGGCGAGTCCTTGAAGTTGCGCTTGAGCTGCGAGGTGTTGGCGGCTTCCTTGTACAGGTCGAGCTCGTCGAACAGCGTGGCTTCGTAGTCGCGGATGACTTCCACCGGGCGCAGTCGTCGGGCTTCGGGCACCATCGCCAGTAGCCGGGCGACCTGATACATCAGCCCCATGTCCTGACGCATGACACGGCTGATGCCGGGGCGGATGATCTTGACCACCACGTCCTCGCCGCTGTGCAGCCGAGCGGCGTGCACCTGGGCGATGGAGGCCGAGGCCAGCGGTTCGCGCTCGAAGTACGCAAAGGCGGCATCGAGGGTGGTTTCCAGCTGGTCCTCGACCCGAGCCGCCGCGGCATCGCCGGGAAATGGCGGCACCTGGTCCTGGAGGCGCTTGAGCTCGTTGGCAATGTCCTCGGGCAGCAGGTCGCGCCGCGTCGAGAGCATCTGGCCGAATTTGACAAAAATCGGCCCCAGCGCTTCCAGGGCCAGCCGCAGTCGCTCGCCGCGGCTGCGCGAGCCGAGCGGGAACAGCCGCAGCGGCGACAGCCACATCAGGCTGCGCATCCACCAGGGCAGGCGCTCGACGGGCACCAGGGTATCCAGCCGGTGGCGGGCGATGACCCAGCCAATGCGCACAAGCCTCAGGCTCATCCGGTTTCTCCGTCCCGGGCCAGCTGTCGGTGAAGCCGGGCAAAGCGCGCTTCCAGCCGGTCGGTGGCGACTTCCAGCTCGGTCAGGTGGTCGCGCAGGATGTCTCGCTGCCGACGGCCGG
This sequence comes from Vreelandella jeotgali Hwa, assembly GCF_000334215.1. Lineage (GTDB taxonomy): Bacteria > Pseudomonadota > Gammaproteobacteria > Pseudomonadales > Halomonadaceae > Vreelandella > Vreelandella jeotgali. The sequence goes on from NZ_AMQY01000011.1 coordinate 75,044, forward strand.
GCAGCAGCCGGGCTTCTTCAAATACATAGTCGCTTACGTCGGTCAGCAGCTCGTCTCTGGCGCGCAGGCCGAAGCGCGCCATTCGCCGCAGCCCTTCGGCGAGCGAGTGGGCCGGCATGTCGCCAAGCCAGGCGGCGAGCTCGCTTTCCCAGTCGATGTCGAGATCGGTCAAAAGCTCCCGGGTGGCTTCCAGCAGCCAGGTGTGGCCGCGCACCGATAGTTGACCCGAGAACATCAGCCGTTCGAGGCTTTCGCCGCCGATCCACTGCGAGAGCGTTTCCGGTGTCAGCTCGACCACCGCGTCCGCCGAGAGGCCGGCATCGTCTGCGGTATCGTCAGCGCGCAGCAGGTCCACGCCGGCGCGATGAAAATGCAGTACCAGCGACAGATACGGCTGTTCCAGGCAGACCTGCAGGCGGCGCCCGGCCAGCGCTTCAAGGCGCGCCGGGGCGGCAGGATCGCGCGCCAGCAGCCCGTTGATCACGCGCTCCAGCCCGGCGAGCATCATGGTGGGCCTGGTCGTCATGCCCACCTCGCCGACAAGCCGAGCGCGTCAGGGGATAGCGTGCCGGGGTGGTTCATGGCCCGGTGGTTCATGGCCTGATGGTTCATGGCTTGAAGGGTCATAGCTTGACCCCGCGATGCAGGGCCACGATGCCGCCGGTGAGGTTGGTGTATTCCACCCGCTCCAGGCCGGCGGTTTCCATCATGCCCTTGAGCGTTTCCTGGTCCGGGTGCATGCGGATGGATTCGGCAAGGTAGCGGTAGCTGTTGGCATCGCCCGCTACCAGCTGGCCCATGCGCGGCAGCACGCGGAACGAGTATTCGTCGTAGGCCTTGCTCAACAGCTCGTACTGCGGTTGGGAAAACTCCAGAATCAGCAGCCGTCCGCCGGGTTTCAGCACCCGCTGCATGGAGCGCAGCGCGGCATCCTTGTCGGTGACGTTGCGCAGGCCGAAGGCAATGGTGATGCAGTCGAAGTGATTATCGGGAAACGGCAGCGCCTCGGCATTGGCCTGAACGTAGTCGACGTTGCCGCCCACGCCGTTGTCGATGAGCTTGTCGCGGCCCACGCTCAGCATCGAGGCGTTGATATCGGCGAGCACTACCTGGCCGCGGGGACCGACCATGCGCGAGAATTTCAGCGTCAGATCGCCGGTGCCGCCGGCGATATCCAGCACCCGGTGGCCGGGGCGCACGCCCGAGCGCTCCAGGGTCAGGCGCTTCCACAGGCGGTGAATGCCCATGGACATCAGGTCGTTCATGACATCGTAGCGGCCGGCAACCGAATGGAAGACGTCGGCGACCTTCGAGGCTTTCTCGTGGCGCGGCACGTCCTGGTAGCCAAAATCAATGGTCGATTCGCCGCCGCCCGGGGCGGGGTCGGCGTCATCGTGGCGCGGTTCCGTGGGGCTCATGGAGTTGGCTCCGGAAGTCGAGACGGTAAGGCGGCCTGCCGGGGCAGGCCGCCGCAAGTAGAGAATGGCGCCATTGTAGCCTTGTCCGCCCGGTCTTGTCTGCGTCCCGGGCGGGAAGTTGGCGCTAGACCGACTTGATCTCGATGCCCAGCGGCGTGCGCGACGCGCCGGCTTCGTGCATCCGGGTCAGGTAGTCGTCCCACCAGGCGTCCTGGCGGCTGGCCAGGTCGTAAAGGTATTCCCAGGTGTAGAGTCCGGTTTCGTGGCCGTCGTCGAAATGCAGCTTGAGGGCATAGTTGCCCGTTTGGGTGATGTCCCTGAGGCCGACGTCCTTCTTGCCCACCTGGAGAACCGCTTCCGAATCGCTGTGGCCACGGACCTCGGCGGACGGCGAGAAAACGCGCAGCAGTTCGATGGCGACGCGGTAGGTCTCGCCGCCGGGGTAACCCAGCTCCAGCTGGCGAGCCTTTTTATGGTAGTGAACGCGGGACGGAACGGGAGCGCCCATGATGATGCCTCTTTTCTGATCAGGGCCCGGTTGGCCGGTCAGCGGTCGCAGCAGGGAGGCGGTGATACAGCCTCTGCCGATACGCGAGCCCTGCCAACACCGGGCCGGGTGAAAACCGGGGGCCTGCCCCGCCGGGGAACGCCGCAGCGGGGCAGGTGGCTACCCTAGAGAATATAGCGCGACAGGTCTTCGTCAACGGCGAGTTCGCCCAGCTGGGCGTTGACGTAGTCGGCATCGATGGTCAGCGGGCCGTCCATGTCGCCGCCCTTGAACGAGGCCTCTTCCAGCAGGCGCTCCATAACCGTATGCAGCCGGCGCGCGCCGATATTTTCGGTGCCCTCGTTGACCTGCCAGGAGATCTGCGCGATGCGATCGATGCCGTCCTGGGTGAAGTCGACGTCGAGCCCCTCGGTGGCCAGCAGCGCCTTGTATTGCGCGGTTAGCGACGCCGACGGCTCGGTGAGGATGCGCTTGAAATCGTCCGGGGTCAGGGCGTCCAGCTCGACACGAATGGGCAGGCGACCCTGTAGCTCGGGAATCAGGTCCGACGGCCGCGACAGGTGGAAGGCGCCCGAGGCAATAAACAGGATATGGTCGGTCTTGACCATGCCGTGCTTGGTGGAAACGCTGGACCCTTCGATCAGCGGCAGCAGGTCGCGCTGCACGCCCTCGCGGGAGACATCCCCGCCGCTGGACTGACCGCTGCCCTTGGCAACCTTGTCCAGCTCATCGAGAAATACGATGCCGTGCTCTTCGACGGCTTCCACGGCGCGGGTTTTGATATCTTCCTCGTTGACCAGCTTGCCGGCTTCCTCGTCGCGCAGCAGGCCGAAGGCGTCCTTGACCGAGACTCGGCGGGTTTCGCTTTTTTGCTGGCCCATGTTGGAGAACATGTTCTGCAGCTGGCTGGTCATTTCCTCCATGCCCGGCGGCGTCATGATGTCGACGTTCTGCCCCTGAGCGGACATCTCGATGTCGATTTCCTTGTCGTCGAGCTCGCCTTCGCGCAGCTTCTTGCGGAAGGTCTGGCGCGTGCCGTTGTCCTCGCGGGGTTTGTCTTCCTGGCCCCGGGGCGGCGGCAGCAGGGCGTCGAGTATGCGGTCTTCGGCGGCGTCTTCGGCGCGGCTGCCGACTTCTTCCTTTGCGTGCTCGCGGACCATCTTGATCGACGATTCCATCAGATCGCGGATGATCGACTCCACGTCGCGCCCCACGTAGCCCACTTCGGTGAACTTGGTCGCCTCGACCTTGATGAACGGCGCCCGGGCGAGCCTCGCCAGGCGGCGGGCGATCTCGGTCTTGCCCACGCCGGTGGGGCCAATCATGAGGATGTTCTTGGGCGTAACTTCCGGGCGCAGCTCGTCGTCGAGCTGGGTGCGGCGCCAGCGGTTGCGCAGCGCCACCGCCACGGAGCGTTTGGCGTCTTTCTGGCCGATGATGAACTGGTCCAGGGCATGGACGATCTCGCGGGGTGTCATCTGAGTCATGGCTTAGAGCTCTTCCATAGTGACGTGATGGTTGGTGAACACGCAGATGTCACCGGCGATGGACAGGGACTTCTCGGTGATCTCGCGCGCGGACAGGTCGGTATTTTCCAGCAGCGCCCGGGCGCTGGCTTCGGCGTAGTTGCCGCCGGAGCCCACGGCGATAACGCCGTGTTCGGGTTCCACCACGTCACCGTTGCCGGTAATGATCAGCGAGGTAGTGTGGTCGGCGACCACCAGCAGCGCTTCCAGGCGGCGCAGGGCGCGCTCGGTGCGCCAGTCCTTGGCCAGCTCCACGGCGGCCTTGGTCAGGTGCCCCTGGTATTTTTCCAGCTGGGATTCAAAGCGCTCGAACAGCGTGAAGGCATCGGCGGTGCCGCCGGCAAAGCCCGCCAGCACCCGGTTGCGGTAGAGGCGGCGGACCTTGCTGGCGTTGCCCTTCATCACGGTGTTGCCCAGCGATACCTGGCCGTCGCCGGCCAGGGCGACCTGGTCACCGCGCCGCACGGATACGATAGTGGTCATGGAGAGGTCTCCTTGCGGGAGGCGAGCTCCCGGTGACTGTGGATGCCGTTACGCGGCACCTGGCATATAAAATCGGGCGGATGAAACCCGGTATCTACAACATCAGGCACGAAGCGCATGGGAACGTAATGCGGGCGAGAGGGGAAAAATCAACCGTTCGCCCGCCGCAGTCGGGAAGGGTCGCCGTCAGTCCTGCAGCTGAATCAGCAGGGGCTCGATGCCCTGGGTGGCCATCAGGTCCTGGGCGCGGGTGAGCTCGTTGGTGTCTTCGTAGGGGCCGACCTGGACGCGATGCCAGGTCACGCCGTTGGCCTCCACTTCGCTGATGTTGGCCAGCAGGCTGAGGTTTTGCAGTCTGGAGCGCAGCTTTTGGGCGTCGGACGGCTCGCGAAACGACGCCGCCTGCAGCATGTAGCGGCCGGGTTCGGTGGGCGCCCTGGACTCACTGCTCGAGGTGTCGTCCTCGGAGTGACTTTTGGCCGCGATAACTCGGGCAATGGGATCATCATCGGCGGCATCATCGCGGCCGGAGTCGGCCGGCGGTTCCGGCGCGTCGACGTCGGACGGCACTGCGCCGCCGGGAGCGATAACCTCGCTTTCGGGCAGCAGGGTGTAGAACTCGAACGTCGGCATGCCGTCGTCGTTGTCCTGTCCGCTGCTTTTCTCGCTGCCGTTTCCGGCATTGTTTCCACTGCTGTTTTCAGCGCTTCTTCCGGCTTCCGTGCTGTTCGCATCGCTATCGGCCGGGGCCACGTCGGTTTGAGGCGGCCGGGTATCCTGCCAGGGCGCGGTGCCGTTCTGGTGTTGGGCGAGAAAGAAGCCCGCGACCATGCCCAGCAACGCCCAAAGCCAGCCCGGCAGGCGAAAGCCGCCGGCGCCGGCGTTTTTCGCTGCGGGTTTTTTGCGCTGGCTGGTGGCTCCTCGGCGCGTGGACTTTTTGCGTTGCCTGGCCATGAGTTACATCTCCTCCGGTGCGCTGACGCCCATCAGATCAAGGCCGTTGCGCAGCGTCTGGCGAGCCGCAAGCCCCAGCGCCAGGCGCGCATTGCGGGTGGCGTCGTCGTCGACCATGACCTTGACGGCGTTGTAACAGCTGTGGAAATCCCCGGCGAGGTCCAGCAGGTACTGCGCGACTTGCTGGGGCTCGCGGTTTTTCGTCGCGTTTTCCACGACTTCCGGGTAGCGCGCGAGGCGGTTGAGCACGGTTTTTTCCTGGTCGTTGTCGAGCAGGGCCAGCTGCGACAGCGCCAGTGAATGGTCAAACGGCTGGCCGGCGTCTTCGGCGCGGCGCAGCATGCTGCATACCCGGGCGTGGGCGTACTGGACGTAGTACACCGGGTTGTCGTTGGACTGCGAGCGGGCCAGGTCGATATCAAAAGTCAGCTGGGAATCGGAACGCCGGGCGGCGAGGAAAAACCGCGTGGCATCGCGGCCCACCTCGTCGATCAGGTCGCGCACGGTGACGTAGCTGCCGGCGCGCTTGGAGAGTTTTACCTCCACGCCCGAGCGGGTGACCATCACCATCTGGTGCAGCACATAGTCGGGAAAGCCCTCGGGGATGCCCGTCTCCAGCGCCTGGAGCCCGGCGCGGACCCGGGTAATGGTGGAGTGGTGATCGGCACCCTGCTCGTTGATGACCGTGGTAAAGCCGCGCTGCCACTTGTCCAGGTGGTAGGCGACATCGGGCAGAAAGTAGGTAAAACTGCCGTCGCGCTTGCGCATCACGCGATCCTTGTCGTCGCCGAAGCTCGTGGTACGCAGCCAGGTGGCGCCGTCTTCGTCGAAGGTGTGGCCGTTGTCCACCAGCGTTTTGACCGTGGCGTCGACCTTGCCGCTGTCGTATAGCGAGGATTCCAGGAAGTAGACGTCGAACGCCACGCCGAAGGCCTTGAGGTCCAGGTCCTGCTCCCGGCGCAGCCAGGCCACGGCAAAGTCACGAATGGCGTCCAGGTCGTCCGGGTCGCCGCCGGCGGTGACTTCACGATCGTCGGCGACCACGGTATGGCCGGCCAGGTAGTCGTCGGCCACGCGGGCAATATAGTCGCCGCGATAGCCGTCCGCCGGCCAGTCGGCGTCGTCCGGGGTGAGGTGTTTGGCCCGCGCCTGTACCGAAAGCGCCAGGTTGTGGATCTGTACCCCGGCGTCGTTGTAGTAGAACTCCCGGGTGACGTCGAAGCCGGTAGCCTCGAGCAGCCGGCAGAGGCAGTCGCCAATCGCCGCACCGCGGCCGTGGCCCACGTGCAGCGGGCCGGTGGGGTTGGCGGAGACAAACTCCACCTGCACCTTTTCGCCCTGGCCGATCAGGCTGCGGCCGAAGGTATCGCCGGCATCCAGCACCCGGGCGACGATTTGCGCGGCGGCATCGGTGGCGGCAAAAAAGTTGATAAAGCCGGGGCCGGCAATCTCGGTTTTCTGCACCGCATCGCTTTCGGGCAGCGCCTGGACGATCGCCTCGGCCAGCTCCCGGGGCTTCATGCCGGCGGGTTTGGCCAGCGCCAGCGCCAGGTTGCTGGCGTAGTCGCCGTGGGCCTTGTCCCGGGTGGCGTCGACCCTGATGGCGGGCTGAAGGTCGTCGGGCAGCACGCCCTGGTGCTTGAGCGCGCCAATGGCGCTTTCGAGTAGTGAGCTGAGTGTGTCTTTCATCAGTATTTGCGCGGGATACCCGGTACTTTCCGTGCCGGGAGGGATAGCGCGTCGCCCGCAGGGCGACCCGGGTTACGCCATCGCCTGTCCCGCTCCTCCCTTGGTGGTTAATGGATTAGTGGTTGATGGATGGTGTGAGGTGGTAGCCGTAGCCATCACCGCGTTGAATCAGGGTGCAATGCTTGTGCGAAATGCCCTGTACTGCCCCCTGTGGCGTCTGGATGTTGAAGCGGCCGGTTTTGCGCACGGCCACACGACCGATATGCGTGCCGGCTTTCCTGCCGGCGGGGACGATGGCCTTGACCCTATCGCCGGTCTGAAAACCGTGTACCTGTTTTTGCCGCATCAGGTAGCCACGCGGAAAACCGTGCCGGGTCAGCCGAGTGCGCTGATAGCTCCCGCGTCCGGTGGCCTTGATCATCAGCGTTGGCACCGGCCAGTCGTGCAGCGCCTCCATCGCGCCAACGCAGGCGGCATCCAGGGCGTGAGTTTTGGGAATGCCGAGCCGCTGGCGGTTGTATTTTGTACGTCCACCCGTGCCGACCGTGACCGGCAAGCCGGTGGCCTTGAGGGCGTCAAACAGCGCCCAGCGGGTCGCATTGACCGCGCTGGCATCGCGTAGCGGCTGCTTGAGCTGGCGCTGTACGCGCTCAAGCTGCACGTTCGCCGACAGACCATTGGCTTTGAGGCGCTTTTTGAGACGTTTGCTGGTAGCGAAGAAGTCAGTCAGCGATTGCCGATCCTTTTCCTGATTGCAGGCATGGCAGGCTAATGACAAGTTGCTGACGCGGTTGGAACCGCCCCGGCTGCGTGGCTCGACATGCTCGATTTCCAGCGGCGTCTCGGTGGCGCCGCAGTAGGCACATTCCCGGCCCCATTTCTCCAGCAGGTACTCGCGCACCTCGTACCCGAGCAGCGTGCCTTGCTGGTACTCGATGTCGCTGACCTCCGGGTTGTCGAGCTTTTGCGTATCAAAGCGCACCAGTTCCTGGTCCAGTGCGGTGATTGGTGCAAGCCTGCGCAGCCGTTCCACCCAGGCCGTGACGGTATCGACCCGATGTTGCAATGAAGGGGGCAGCCAACCTTCGGGCCGAGTGCGATTATCAAAGCGTGGCGCCCGGTAGCGCAGATTGGCCGAACGGCGGCGACGCCGAAACGCGGCGCGCTGTTCCAGCGCCTTCTTGATCTGAAAGCCGCGGTGCAAAAGCTCGAACAGACACAGCACATGGCGCTGCTGACCGTCCGATTCACGCATCAGCGCCAGCCCCGTGGCCTTGCTGCCGGGATCAATGCCCAGACGAAGCGCCTGCGTGTCGCCGCCCACCCGATCCCTGAGCCGGATCGTGAACGGATAGCGTTTATGCACCACGGCGCGACCGCGTTCCAGCAGCAATCGGGCGCGCTTTTCGCTGCACGGCATCAACGGCTGCTTGCGTTTGTCCAACACGAAAACCGCCATGCGATTTTCTCCCGTGTTAATGCCCTTACGGGCCTTGTGTCGCAGGGCTTTCGCCCTGTCTCCCCTCGGGAATGTCGATAACCGGCTCCTGCCTGGCGGCAGCGGTCGGGACCTTCAGCGTTTTACCTTGCGCCAGCATGATCCCGACCTTTCAGAGCCACGGACTGAGGAAGCATCCGTGGGTGAGTCCTGGCGACCTGTTACCAACGTAGCGGACTGGCGACCGCTTTCCCTGGTCAACCGGGCCTGCTTTCACAAGCCTCTCCCTTCAGGGAGAGGTAGTTGACCTGGGTATCCGGAAAACGTCGGTGGCGGCGTGCGTCAGCGCTGGATCGGGAGGCGGGTCAGCGGCGCCCTTGCAAGGCGCTCATTATCAGCCTTTGGCGGCAAGTTTCAAAGCATCGTTCAGGCCGGTCTTTCAGGCCAGACTTTGCGGGTCGATGTCCAGCGACCAGCGTACCCGGCGCGCGTCGGCGCTGCCCTCGAGCCACTGGGTGATAAAACTCGCCGCAGCGTGCAGCTGGCTGCGCCGGTCGGCGCTGAGCATGACGTGGAGGTGATAGCGGTTCTGACGCCGCTCCATGGGCGCCGGCACCGGGCCCAGGCAGCGCGCCCGGGTCGCGTTCTGTGCCAGCCAGTGGTTCAGCGCACCGGCCGCGTCGCGGGCCAGCGCGCCGGCGGTGTCAGCGTGGGGGCTTTCCACCCGCAGTAGCGCCATGAAGCCGCAGGGCGGCAGCCCGGCAAGACGGCGCTCTTCGAGCAGCTCGCGCGCCAGCGCGCCGTACCCCTGGTCGGCCAGGCGGATCAGGTGAGGGTCGTCGGGGTGCTGGGTCTGCACCAGCACCCGGCCGGGGTCGGCGGCGCGGCCGGCACGCCCGGCCACCTGTTCCAGCAGCTGGGCATTGTGCTCCATGGCGCGAAAATCCGCCGAGTAAAGCCCGCCGTCGGCGTTGACCACTACGACCAGGGTGACGTGGGGCAGGTGGTGGCCCTTGGCGAGCATCTGGGTGCCCACCAGCAGGCAGGGCTCGCCGCGCCGAATTTCCTTCAGCGCCCGGGCAAAGCTGTCCTTGCGCCGGGTACTGTCGCGGTCGATGCGATGGATGACGGTATCGGGAAACAGCGTCTGCAGGGTTTCCTCGCTGCGCTCGGTGCCGCTGCCCAGCGCGCGCAAATCGCCGCTGGCGCACTCGGGGCAGGCGTCGGGCAGGCCCCGGCGGCTGTCGCAGTGGTGGCAGGCCAAAAGCGGCGGGGCGCGGTGCAGCGTCATGCGCGCGTCGCACTGCTCGCATTCGGCCAGCCAGCCGCAGGCGTGGCAGGTCAGCGTCGGCGCAAAGCCCCGGCGGTTGATAAACACCAGCACCTGTTTGCCGGCTTCCAGGGTGGCGTTTATTGTCCTGATGGTGCCGGGCAGCAGCCCGCCCTGGCGGCGCTGATGGCGCAGGTCGACCAGCTCGAGTCGGGCCGGCGGGTGGCGGCTGGCACGCTGGGTTAAATGCAGATGGCGATAGCGGCCGTCGAGCGCCCGATCGAGGCTTTCCAGCGACGGCGTTGCGCTGCCCAGCACCACGGGGATGCCGTGATAGTGCGCCCGCGCCACGGCCAGGTCCCGGGCGTGGTAGCGCAGCCGGTCCTGCTGTTTGTACGAGCCGTCGTGCTCCTCGTCCACAATAATCGCGCCGGGGTCGGCCAGCGGCGTGAAAATCGCCGAGCGGGTGCCGATGATAACCCGCGCCCGGCCGCTGGCGGCCGCCTCCCAGACATCTAGGCGTTCGGCGTCGGCAAGGCCCGAGTGCAACGCCAGTACCGGCACGCTGAAGCGTTTCTCGAAGCGGGCCAGCGTCTGGGGCGTGAGGCCGATTTCGGGCACCAGCACCAGCGCCTGTCGGCCCCGGGCGATAACCGCCTCGATCAGCTGCAGGTAGACCTCGGTTTTGCCGCTGCCGGTGACGCCTTCCACCAGGCAGGGGTGAAAGTCGGACAGCCGCTCGTGCAGCGCGGCGAGCACGGTGGACTGTTCCTGGTTGAGCGGCAGCGCCGGCGTCGCCAGCAGCGAGCCGCTGTCGTGTCCAGGCGCCGCGGTTTCCACCTCGCGACGTTCGATCAACCCCTTGCGCAGCAGGCGGTTGAGCACGTCGTGAGTCAGGCCGTGGGCGGTAATCGCTCGGGTCGTCAGCCCGTGCGGGTGTTGGCCCAGCAGCGCCCAGAGCTCGGCCTGGCGCCGGGCGCGGGCAAAATCGGGTTCGGCCGGGGCGTCGGGGTGTTGGCGCCAGAGGGTGCGCGTGCGCCCCGCCACGGGGTACCCCTGACGCAGCCGCGCCGGCAGAGCGTGGTGCAGGGTATCGCCCAGGCTATGCTGGTAGTAGCGCGCGGCAAAGCGGCACAGCCACAGCCAGTCGGCGGGCAGCGGGGCGTTATCCAGCGCTCGGCCGACGGTGCGCAGCTTGTGCCGGGGCAGCTCGCTGTGTTCCGCCAGCTCGGCTACCACGCCCACCACATCGCGGTGGCCAAACGGCACCTCAACGCGCAGCCCTGGCTGCCAGCCGCAGGCCGGGGGCTCGCCGGCGGGCAGGTAGTCGAACAGCCGGCGCAGCGGCGAGGGCAGGGCAACCCGCAGAACGGGCGATGAAAATTCGTGGGGCGGCAATTGGCCTCCGGCGTCAGGTTTGCTAGTATACGCGGCTGCTTTGCGCCACCCTGTAACCCCGTTGCGTGGCGTCAACGGCTAACCGGTTAGCACGTTTTTCAACCCGTATGCGGTGCCTGGCCGCTGATCAGGTGGCGGCATACAACTCTGTGAGGCTCAAGATGAAACAAGGTATCCACCCGAATTACAACACGGTCACGGCCACTTGCTCCTGCGGCGAAAGCTTTGCCGTCGGCTCCACCTCCGGCCATGACTTCTCTCTGGACGTCTGCTCCAACTGCCACCCGTTCTACACCGGCAAGCAGAAGCAGGCGACCACCGGCGGCCGCGTCGAGCGCTTCAACAAGCGCTTCGGTGCCGCGATGAAGCGCAGCTAAACGCTCCCTTCGCCGGGTGCCTGCCCGGCGGCTGCGTTGTTGTAAAAGCCCACGCTTCGGCGTGGGTTTTTTTGTTATCCGGAACGCCGGGGCGCGCTGATTGTGGTTGCCGCATGAGGGGCTACAATTGTCTGCGTACATCCTGCTACCAGGGAAGAAGGTCGCTACCCGGGAATAAAGCCCATGGATCATGGGCCAAAGTGCCAAACCGGACTGTCGGCAAGGCATCCTTTACCGCGCCGTTGCCTCGGCTCCGGCGCGATGCGGGCGCTTGAGGCACCCGGCTATTTTCTATATTATGGAAATACTTTCCATTTTTAACGCTAAACTGGACTCTGACCATGACGGACGCATTCAAGCAGGCTGCTCTGGATTATCATGCCAAGCCGATCCCCGGCAAACTGTCGGTAGAGCTAACCAAGCCGACCGCTACGGCGCGCGATCTGGCGCTGGCCTATAGCCCGGGCGTGGCAGAGCCGGTGCGTGAAATCGGCAAGGACGTGGAAAATGCCTACCGCTATACCGGCAAGGGCAATCTGGTGGCGGTGATCTCCAACGGCACGGCGATTCTGGGGCTGGGGAACCGCGGCGCGCTGGCGAGCAAGCCGGTCATGGAAGGCAAGGGCGTGCTGTTCAAGCGCTTTGCCGGCGTCAATTCGGTGGATATCGAAGTCGACACCGAAGACGCGGAGACGTTTATCAACACCGTCGCCAACATCGCCGATACCTGGGGCGGCATCAACCTGGAAGATATCAAGGCGCCGGAATGCTTTGAGGTCGAGCGCGAGCTGAAGCAGCGCTGCAACATTCCGGTGTTTCACGACGATCAGCACGGGACCGCGATTGTCACCGCGGCGGGCATGATCAACGCGCTGAGTATTGCCGGCAAGAACATCGAAGAGGCGCGCCTGGTCTGCCTGGGCGCCGGCTCGGCGGCGATTGCCTGCATGAACCTGCTGATTGCCTGCGGCATGCGTCGGGAACACATCTTCATGCTCGACAGCAAGGGCGTGATTCACACCGGGCGCGACAACCTCAACGAATACAAGGCGCAGTTCGCCAACGACACCGACAGCCGCACCCTGGACGACGTGATTGAAGGCGCGGATGTTTTCGTGGGGCTGTCCGGCCCCAACCTGCTGTCGTGCGAGCAGCTGGATAAAATGGCCGAGAGCCCGGTGGTCTTTGCCTGCTCCAACCCGGACCCGGAAATCCATCCCCACCAGGCCCGCGATGCGCGCCCGGATGTGATCATGGCCACGGGCCGCTCGGACTACCCCAACCAGGTCAACAACGTCCTGGGCTTTCCGTTTATCTTCCGAGGGGCGCTGGACGTGCGCGCCACGGCGATCAACGAGGAAATGAAGGTCGCCGCGGTTCACGCCATCGCCGACCTGGCCCGCGAGCCGGTGCCCCAGGACGTGCTGGACGCCTACGAGCGCGACGAGATGACCTTCGGGCGCAACTACATCATCCCCACGCCGGTGGATATTCGCCTGCTCGACCGCGTTTCATCCGCGGTGGCTCAGGCCGCCGTGGACAGCGGCGTGGCGCGCAAGCCGTTCCCGGCGCACTACCCGCTGACCTCGATTGCCGACGTATACGGCGATTAAGCCCCGGCTCGTTATTGAAACGGCACGCGACGCCGGCGTCCGCCATGAGCGGGCGCCGGCGTTTGTCGTTTGTCTGCGTCGTCAGCGGCGGTCGGTTTCGTGCAGGCGCGTCAGGCCTTCCTGGGCGGTGGAGGCGATCAGCTGACCGTCGCGCCGGTAGATATGGCCGCGTGCCAGACCCCGGGCGTTGCCGGACCAGGGCACATCAATCACGTACAGCAGCCAGTCATCCACCCGGGCGTCGCTGTGCAGCCAGAGCGTGTGGTCGAGGCTGGCGATCTGCAGGCCGGGGTCGGTAAAGGCCACGCCGTGCAGCGTCAGGCTGGTACCCAGCAGGTTGAAGTCGGACGCATAGGACAGCAAATGGCGGTGCAGCGCCGGTGTGTCGGGCAGCGGGCCGTGAAAGCGAAACCACATGCAGCGCCCGCCGGGCTGGCCGTTATCCGGGTTGCCGGGCAGATGGAGGAACTCGCCGGGGTAGGTCTTGAACCGCGACGGTGTGACGCCTTCCTGCTCCAGCAGCGCTTCGGGCGTTTCGACCCGGGGCATCGGCCGCTGGTGGCTGAGCCGGCTGTCTTCGGGCACCTGAAAGGAAGCGCTGCAGAAAAAAATCGGCCGGCCCTTCTGAATCGCGGTCACCCGGCGGGTGGTGAAGCTGCGGCCATCGCGCACCTTGTCGACCTGATAGACGACCGGGCGGCCGGGGTCCCCCGGGCGCAGGAAGTAGCCGTGCTGGGAGTGCGGACGGCGGTCATCGGGCACGGTTTGCGTCGCGGCCGCCAGCGCCTGGCCCAGCACCTGGCCGCCGTATAGCTGCGGCAGGCCCAGATCCTGACTCTGGCCGCGAAACAGCGTGTCTTCCAGTGGCTCGAGGTCCAGCAGTGATACCAGCTGGTTGCCGGGGCTGGGGGCGTCGTTCATGTTTAAGGGACTCCCTGGTAATGCGACGATTGTTGAAGCAGTTTAACGCAACGAGGATGGCATGCGCAGCGATGAATACTACATGCACCGCGCCCTGGATCAGGCGCGTCTGGGTGCGGAGGCTGGCGAGGTGCCGGTGGGCGCGGTGGTAGTGGCGGCGTCGGGAGAGATCCTGGCGGCGGCGCACAACGCGCCGGTGGCCGGGCACGACCCCTGCGCTCACGCCGAGATTCAGGCGCTGCGCGCGGCGGGCCGCGCGCAGGGCAACTATCGCCTCGACGGCTGCACCCTCTTCGTTACGCTGGAGCCCTGCATGATGTGCGCGGGCGCGGCGGTGAATGCGCGTCTGGCGCGCCTGGTCTACGCCGCCCCCGAGCCGCGCACTGGCATGGTGGAGTCCCGGGCCAACCTCCTGGCGCAGCCGTGGTTCAATCACCAGGTAACGGTTACGCCCGGCGTGCTGGCGCCGGTTTCCCGGCGGCTTCTCAAGCACTTTTTTGCCGCCCGGCGTGATGCGACCCGGGCCGAGGAGGCTACGCCCCGGGATTAAGCGGTGGCACCAGCTCGAACGGCATCAGGGTGTCATTCCGGGTGGCGTTCTGTTCCAGCTGAAAAAACTGCTGGCGACTGCGTTCGACGTAGCGGAGCATTTCGTAATAACGGCGAATGTTGCGCACGTAGATCACCGGCTCGCCGCCCCGGGCGTAGCCGTGGCGCGTGCGGTTATACCATTCGCGCTGCTGCAGCAGCGGCAGCGCTTCGCGCACGTCGGCCCAGCTGTTCGGGTCGCCGTCGCGCATTTCGGCAATGTCGCGGGCATCGTACAGGTGCCCGAGGCCGACGTTATATGCCGCCAGGGTCATGTACAGCCGGTCATCGCCGGTAATGCTCTCGGGCAGGCGCTTTTCCAGCTGGCGCAGATAGCGCGCGCCGCCGTCGATGCTTTGCGCCGGGTCGCGGCGGTTGCCGATGCCGACTTCCCGCGCCGTTGCCGAGGTCAGCATCATCAGGCCGCGCACGCCGGTGGGCGACACAGCATCGGGATCCCAGTGGGATTCCTGATAGCCCACGGCGGCCAGCAGCTGCCAGTCAAGCCCGGTCTTGCGCGCGGCTTTTTCAAAGTCGGCGGTATAGCGCGGCAGGCGCGAATCGAGGTGGCCGAGAAAGGTCCGGGTGCCCACGTATTCCAGATAGTCGTCGTGGCCGAAATAGCGCTCGATCAGCTGGTCGAGTTCACCGCTTTGCTGCAGGCCGTCGAGAAAACGGTTGGCCTGGCGTAACAGCCCGGGGCTGCTGCCGGCGGGTACCGCCCAGGCCAGCGAGCCGGGCTTGCCCAGCATAAAGCCGCGCTCGACGTTTTTGAAAAACAGCCGGTTGACGCGAAACTGGTGTTCGAACACCACGGCAGCATCCAGCTCGCCGCTTTCCACCTGTGCCAGCAGCTCGGCGACTTCCAGCTCGCCGGATTCCTTCCAGCTGAGTTCCGGGTAGGTTTTTTGCAGCTCGCGCAGGCTGGCCGCCGTGCCGGTACCGCGGGTGCCGCGCAGGGTGCCGATGGTCAGGTCGGTGAGGTCGTCGGGCCCCTCGATGCCGTTCAGCCCGCGGCGGTAGACCACCAGCGGCTGCATTTCCATGATTGGCCGGGTGAAACTCACGCCGTCGGCCGTCGGCGTCAGTACCAGCCCGGCGGCGCCGAGGTCGCCGCGCTCGCGCACGGCGGGCAATACGCTGTCCAGGTGGTGGTCGGCCTCGAGATTGAGGCTCACGCCCAGATAGTCGCTAAAGCGTCGCAGCAGCTCGTACTCGAAGCCGGTGGGGCCGCGCCGGCCCTGGTAATAAATGGTCGGGGAGGTGCGGGTATGCGCCGTTAAAAACCCGCGCTGCTGAATGGCGTTGAGCCGCGCGTCGGACGGCACCGGCGGGAACGCGGGCAGCATCACCAGCAGGGCCGTGGCCACGCAGGCAAAAAAGCTGCCGGCGCGGGCGGGTAAATGTCGGCGTAGCGGCATCTTCATGGCCTCTGCCCGAGAATCAACGTGGCCCTGAAAATGGCGCAAAACAGGGGCAAAAACATGGCCCAACGATACGTCGCCCCGGGCCGACTGTCACCCTGCCGATTTCGTCTGTTCGGCGCTTTCCCGTATCATGGCCGGCATTGCCGTATTGCGGCCCGGTGTTTTCGGCTTGAATCTCCCTGCTCTAGAGGCTTCTGGATATGCTCGAACTGCGAGGCGCTCCCGCCCTTTCCGACTTTCGCCATGCACGCCTGCTGGCGGCGCTGCGCGAACGTGTCGGCAACGTCAAGGCCCTGACGGCCCACTACGTTCATTTTGTTGACGTGCCCGCCGACGGCCGGCCCGGGGCGCTGTCGCCGGCAGAACACGAGCGGCTGGCCGAGCTGCTGGATGATGGCAGCCAGAGCAGCGAGCCGCCGGCCGCCGTGCCGGAGGGCGCCCAGCGTTTGCTGGTGGTGCCACGCCTGGGGACGCTGTCGCCCTGGTCGTCCAAGGCCACCGATATTGCCCACAGCTGCGGGCTGGAAAGCGTCGCGCGCATCGAGCGGGGGATCGACTATCGCGTCAGCTTTGACACCCCGCCCGACGAGGCGGCGTTTGAAGCGCTGACGGCGCTGCTGCACGACCGCATGGTGGAAACCGTGCTGTTTGACGCCTCCGACGCGGCGAAGCTGTTTGCCAGCCGCGAGCCCGCGCCGCTGGCCAGCATCGATGTGCTGGGCGAGGGGCGTGACGCCCTGGCCCGAGCCAACCGCGAGCTGGGCCTGGCGCTGGCCGACGACGAAGTCGACTACCTGGCCGATGCCTTCGAGGAGCTGGAGCGCAACCCTACCGACGTCGAGCTGATGATGTTCGCCCAGGCCAATTCCGAGCACTGCCGGCACAAGATCTTCAACGCCGACTGGGTGATCGACGGCCAGGACCAGTTTCAGTCGCTGTTCAAGATGATCAAGAACACCTTTGCCAGCTCGCCGGATAACGTGCTGTCGGCCTACAGCGATAACGCCGCGGTGATCAAGGGCTCCCAGGGCGGGCGTTTCTTCCCCGCGCCGCTTACCGGCCAGGCCGATGAAAGCGCCCGCTACAGCGCCCACCAGGAGCCCATCCACATCCTGATGAAGGTGGAAACCCACAACCATCCCACGGCGATTGCGCCTTTCCCCGGCTCGGCCACCGGCGCCGGCGGCGAAATCCGCGATGAAGGCGCTACCGGCATCGGCGGCAAACCCCGCGCCGGGCTGGCGGGCTTCAGCGTGTCCAACCTGCGCATCCCCGACTTTGTTCAGCCCTGGGAAACCCTCGACTACGGCAAGCCCGAGCGCATCCAGTCGGCGCTTTCGATCATGCTCGATGGCCCCGTGGGCGGCGCGGCGTTCAACAACGAGTTCGGCCGGCCCAACCTGACCGGCTATTTCCGCACCTACGAGCAGGACGTGCTCAGCGACGACGGCATCGAACGTCGCGGCTACCACAAGCCCATCATGCTTGCCGGCGGCTATGGCAACATCCGCGCTCACCACGTACAGAAGGGCGAGATTCCCGTGGGCGGCAAGCTCATCGTCATGGGCGGGCCGGCCATGCTCATCGGCCTGGGCGGCGGCGCCGCGTCCAGCATGGCGTCCGGGCTGTCCAGCGCCGATCTGGACTTTGCCTCGGTGCAGCGCGAAAACCCCGAAATTCAGCGCCGCGCCCAGGAAGTGATCGACCGCTGCTGGGCGTTGGGGGATGACAACCCGCTGCGCTTTATTCACGACGTGGGCGCCGGCGGGCTGTCCAACGCGCTGCCCGAGCTGGTGAAGGACGCCGGCCGTGGCGGGCGCTTCGAGCTCCGCGACGTGCCCAGCGCCGAGCCGGGCATGAACCCGCTGGAAATCTGGTGCAACGAGGCTCAGGAACGCTACGTCCTCGCCGTGGCGCCCGAAGACCTCGATACCTTCGAGGCACTGTGCCGCCGGGAGCGCTGCCCCTACGCCGTGGTAGGTGAGGCACTGGAAGATCATCACCTGGCGGTGCACGACGGCCATTTCGATACTCGGCCGATTGATCTGCCCATGAGCGTGCTGTTCGGCAAGGCGCCGAAAATGCAGCGCACCTTCGAGCGCCACACGCCGTCGCTGTCCGGCATGATGCTCGACAACCTCGACCTGCGCGAAGCGCTGGACCGGGTGCTGCGGCTGCCGGCGGTAGCCTCCAAGAGCTTTTTGATTACCATCGGCGACCGCTCGATCACCGGCCAGGTCGCCCGGGACCAGATGGTCGGCCCCTGGCAGGTGCCGGTGGCCGACGCCGCCGTGACCACGGCAAGCTTCGATACCACGGCCGGCGAAGCCATGGCCATGGGCGAGCGCCCGCCGGTCGCGCTCATCGACCCGGCCGCCAGCGCCCGCATGGCCGTGGGCGAAGCGATCACCAACCTGGCCAGCGCCCCGATTGCCCGGCTGTCCGACATCAAGCTGTCGGCCAACTGGATGAGCGCGGCCGACCACCCCGGCGAAAACCAGGCGCTCTACGACGCCGTTCACGCCGTGGGCATGGAGCTGTGCCCGGACCTGGGCATTGCGATTCCCGTGGGCAAGGATTCCATGTCCATGCGCACCGCCTGGCAGGAAACCGACGACAGCGGTGAGAGCCGGGAGAAGAGCGTCACCTCGCCGCTGTCGCTTGCCGTGACCGGCTTTGCCCCGGTCACCGACGCAGAGGCCACGCTGACGCCGCAGATCGACCTCGATCAGAGCGAATCCGACCTGATTCTCGTCGACCTGGGCGACGGCCAGAACCGCCTCGGCGGCTCGGCGCTGGGGCAGGTCTACGGCCAGCTGGGCAACGACTGCCCCAGTGTCGACGACGCCGAAGACATCAAGGCGTTTTTCAACGTCATCCAGGGGCTCAACCGCGACGGCAAGCTGCTGGCCTACCACGACCGCAGCGACGGCGGGCTGATTGTTACCCTGCTGGAAATGGCCTTTGCCGCCCACGCCGGGCTGGAAATCAAGCTCGACTGGCTGGTGGACCAGCCGGTGGATGCCGTGGAAGCGCTGTTTACCGAAGAGCTGGGCGCGGTGATTCAGGTCAGCCGCGAACACACCGCCGAAGTGCTGGCGCAGTTCGCCATGGCGGGGATCGAAACCTGCGGCGTCATCGCCCGCCCGCGCTACGACGACCAGGTCCGCGTGACGCTGTTTGAAGAGCCGCTGCTGGAAACCACCCGCCAGCTCACCCAGCGCACCTGGAGTGAAACCAGCTACCGCATGCAGGCGCTGCGCGACAACCCCGACTGTGCCAAAAGCGAGTTCGATAGCCTGCTGGACGCCCGCGATCCGGGGCTGTCGGCGGCGCCCTCGTTCGACGTCGACGAGGACATCACCGCTCCGTTCGTCAACCTCGCCAAACCCGCGGTGGCCATCCTGCGCGAGCAGGGCGTCAACGGCCAGACGGAAATGGCCTGGGCCTTCGACAAGGCCGGGTTTGACGCCATCGACGTGCACATGAGTGACATTCTCGAAGGCCGCGTCACCCTCGACGCGTTCAAGGGTCTGGCGGCCTGCGGCGGCTTCTCCTACGGCGATGTGCTGGGCGCCGGCGGCGGCTGGGCCAAGTCGATCCTGTTCAACCCCCGCGCTCGGGAACAGTTTGCCGGCTTCTTCCAGCGCGACGACAGCTTTGCGCTCGGGGTGTGCAACGGCTGCCAGATGCTTTCCCGGCTCAAGCCGCTGATTCCCGGCACGGAAAGCTGGCCGGGCTTTGTGCGCAACGAGTCCGAGCAGTTTGAAGCCCGGGTGGCCATGGTACGGGTGGAGGACACGCCGTCGGTTCTGCTCCAGGGCATGGAGGGCTCGCTGCTGCCCATCGCCGTGGCCCACGGCGAAGGCCGCGCTCAGTTCGGCGACGATGCCCACCTGCGTCAGATGCAAACCGGCGGCCAGATCGCCATGCGCTACGTCGACCACTACGGCCAGGTCACCACGCGCTACCCGGCCAACCCCAACGGCTCCGCCTCCGGCGTGACCGGGCTGACCACGCCGGACGGCCGCGTGACCGCGATGATGCCGCACCCCGAGCGCGTCACCCGCGCCATTACCAACTCCTGGCAGCCGAAGGAATGGCAGGACGACGGCGCCTGGCTGCGCATGTTCCGCAATGCCCGTGTTTGGCTGGGCTAAGCGATTGGGTTAATTCATCCGCCTGACCCTACAAAAGCGCCCGCATGGTTGCGGGCGCTTTTTTGTGGGCGATTCAGCCGGTTGGCTATACTCATCCTGATTGCCGGTTTGCTTAGGCAGCACCCCAAAAGCCAGGTGTAAACGCACTTCAGTGCGCGAAGCAGGCCCACGGCCTGCCGATCACACCTCATTCGTCTCTACGTTAGCCATCAAAGTTTTCAGATAGGACCGGCTATCGTCGGGAAACAGGATATTCCAGCTTTCCAGTATATCTCGATCCAGCGTTTGGCCTTCGTATTCCGGCCATTCGCTAAGCAGCTGCTGAGCCGGCGTTCGTGAGATCAGAAACGCATGCAGTTCGATATGTTGTCCTCCGGGCTGCTGGTTCAGCTGGCGCTCGGTTTCCTTGATGGTGCGATAAAACTGGACCTTGGGATCATGCAGCTTATGGTTACGCAGGCCCTTGGGGTCGACAAAAATCACTTTTTGTCTGCCGTCCTTGACCAGCCAAAGGATAAAGTCCGGGTAAAAACCGCCGTCGATAAACAGGCCGACCGCTCCCTGTCCGGTCTGGTTGCGCAGCAGATACACTTCATAGCCGGCAAAAAAGTCATCCCTGACGGCCTTATGAACATCCGAGGCGAACGCTGCCTCGCCGCTGTTAAGCGCTACGGGAGAGACCGGAAAATCCGGCTTTTCGCCGGCCAGCAGCGGCTGATAGAG
Source organism: Vreelandella jeotgali Hwa (assembly GCF_000334215.1). Taxonomy (GTDB): domain Bacteria; phylum Pseudomonadota; class Gammaproteobacteria; order Pseudomonadales; family Halomonadaceae; genus Vreelandella; species Vreelandella jeotgali. The sequence goes on from NZ_AMQY01000011.1 coordinate 95,537, forward strand.
GTGAGGTTCGCACCAGATAAACTCCAGCCCGCCCAGGGTTTTGCCGTCCCACTTGTCGGGTGCTTGGTTTTCTAACGTCTTGCGCAAGGTTTTCAGCTGTTTGACCAGCGAATACTGGCGCTGGTGGTCAAGCGTGACGGTATAGCGGCCATCTGTCTTACCGTCATTCACGCCGGGCAGGTATTTCCTGTTTTCGGTAATGGGCCGGTATTCCAGCTTGTCGCTTTCCCACTGCTTGCGGCGCAGGTTGTAGAACATTTCGCAGTATTTGCGTAGCAGCGCAATGGCCATGTCGTGCCACAGCGCCATGTTTTCCAGCTGGCCCAATGACATGGCGGCATCCGGCGCATACAGCGTGTACCAGTCGGTATCGGCCAGCAGCTGCTCCACGACCTCCGGCGTCAGAGCCAGGTTGGCCCAGCGTTTATCGCGCTTGAACGCCAAAAGCTCGAAGTAGAGCCGACGGATATCCAGCAGGGCGATATGTACAGGGCCCAGCGTTTGTTGCTGCGCATCGACGCGCCGCGTTTTGTCCTCGGTGGCAAATTGCCCTACGCGCGGGTAAAAATCTGCGCTGACGCGCGGCGGGTTATAAAAATAGCTTTTTTCATTGGCGCGCAAGTTGCCTGGTGCTCGCAACATCACCTGTTCGGCCAGCTCCTTGAAGGCCGTGCCGGCACCGCCAGTTGCCTTGTTGGCAACGGTAGGCTTGAGGCGGATAACATTCAGGTCCTGCGGTAGCTGCGCCATGGGCTCAAGCGGCAGGGTAAACTCTTCCAGGCCGTCGTTGACGGGAATTTCTTCGGCCGCCAGCTCGCGGCGGAAGGTATCCATGTAGTCGGCCTTGAGACCGAAAATATTCAACGTTTCGAGCAGGCCAATGTGCTGTGGTCGTTCGATAGCCGCGTCTTTCAGCCTGGTCTGTAGCTCCGACGAGCGCTTGAGCGTGGTTTGCCAGCCTTTCAGGCGCACCCCACGGCCAAACAGCTGGATGATCTGGGCGCCTTCGTTTCTGCCCACGTTCAACAGCGTCATGTTGGAGACGCGCCAGCTGCTCCAGCCCTCGGTAAACTTCTTTGCCCCCAGCAGCAGGTTAACCGGCGAGCCCGGTTGATTGATGCCGTGAAACAGCGACTGGGCAAAGCGTGCATCCTGCACCAGCAGGCCTTTCTCTTCGCAGAGGTTTTTCAGCTTGCCGGCATCGCCTACGTTGATGACGCCGAAGGGCTCGCTGGTAGCGCCGGCGCGCAGGGCCAGCTCGCCATCCACCCCGGTGATGTTTTCCATATACAGGCGCCCGCCGCCGGAGTGAAACACCCGTTCCAGCAGATCGTCGTAGAGGTCAGCGGCGGAGTCGCCCTGTTCTTTCAGGTAGTTAAAGCGGTCGTGCAGGGTATCGACACCGCCTCTGCCCACCAGGCCCTGGTTGATCAGGGTGCTGATGGCGTCCCGGGTTTTGGATGAGTCGCTGATAACGGTATCGATAAACTGCAGCACTTCTGCCATATCGTTGCCTTCGGCCTTGCTGAAGCCGCTGGTGACCTTGGAAGTGACAAAGACCCAGAGCGGTTTTTCCAGGTTGAAAGGTGCAAGCTGCGTTTTCTGGTCGGCGAACAGGCGCAGCTGCTGATAAAAACTCAGCAACGATGCGACCTGATAGAGAAAGTGACTCTGCTCGCTGGCGTCATCCAGATTCAGCACCTGCGACTGCTTGCCGTAGCCGTCGCGGTAAAAATGCCGATAGGAGTAGTCGAATAGAATCGCCTTGGTGTAGGTCTGGCGCAGGCTGGTGCCGAGGTCTTTATTCTTCGTATCGGAAATCGCGCTTTGGGCAAACGTCGCCGAATATTCAAAGGCAAAGCCGTGCTCGCACAGCGCGCGGCGGTAGCGATACCATACGCCACCCCCGCCGCTGGCGGTGCCGCGGTGGCCTTCATCCACCAGCAGCAGGTTGTTGCGGCCAAACGACGCCACGGCCACGGTTTTGTCCTTTTCTTCCTCGCGTAGCTTGTTGATGTCGATGACCTGCACGTCGGCGTCAAACAGCTCGCCTGCCCTGGGCGAGAACGCCGTTGCGCTGATGCCGGAAGCCGCAAACTCGGTCAGGTGCTGTTGCGTCAGGCCCTCGTTGGGTGTGAGCAAAATGGTCTTGTTGATGTCGCCCTTTTTGCCGTAGCGCCCCAGGTAGTAGCGGAACTGCAAAATGTTGGCGTGCATGATCAGCGTCTTGCCCGAACCGGTGGCACTCCAGTAGGCCACGGTGTTCAGCTGCGGCCAGAGGTTGTCTTCGGCGTCCAGCAGCTCAAGTGGCCGATACTTTAGGCCCACTTCATCAATCCAGCGTGCGTTCCAGCGCTGTATCTGTGCGTTTAATGCGTCTACCAGCTGCTCGCGGCGGTTGAACACCCAGTCCAGATAAATTTCCGTGAACAAAAGCGTCAGGTACTGGAAGTACTTCCACTCTATAGCCGGCAGCTGGTTGGCCTTGCGCCCATCGTTGATGCTGTCGGTCACGGTTTTGATGCGCCGGTCATATTCCAGCAGCTCGGCTTCTGAAAGGGTAACGTCGTCGGCCAGGTTGGCGCAGAGGCTCGCCATCAGCGCATGCTGGCCTTCCGCGTCGCGCCCGGCGGTATCGCCGTGGAGCTGAAAGCGCTCGCAGAAGGCTTCCAGCGTGGGGATTTCCTTGCCGTCATGCTCCACGTTGCCGCTCAGGCTATCCAGCCCGAACAGCGAAAACAGCCACTGGTTCAGCACCAGGTGGTGGCTGAAAGAGAGCGTTTTTTTCTGCTTGCGTTTTGCCGCCATGGTTGCCTTTTCTTGAATACGTTTGCGCTACGTGCATGGGGTCGGGGTTTACGGCGCTGGCACACCTATTGGTTGATCGGAGGAATGAACCCGGTATTTTCCAGCACCTGAATCAGGCAGCGCATCAAATAGTTGTTGGTAAAGCAGACGTAGTAGGTTCGCCCATTGTCTTTCAGCGGCCGAATAAAGCCCGCCTCCTTCATCTTGGCGATCAGGTGCGTGCGCTGCCGTGAGTTGAGTTGCGACAGCACCTCATTCAGGTCGGCCGCCTTGAATTCCTGTTTTTTCAGGCCCAGGCGAAGTACCCTGGCTTCGCTTTTGGTGAGGTAGCCGCGTTCAATGGCCAGCTCCAGAGTGGGCAGTAAAACCTCACCGTGCAGATAGTCAAAGTCCAGCAGCTTATCGATTTTGGTAATTTCATCCAGAATGCCCGTCAGTACATAGCTGCACCAGTCAAGCAGAGCGTCGTCACTGCCTTCATCGGCACGGGAGAGCTTGGCGTAATAGGCATCGCGGTCGTTGCAGAATACGGCTGTCGGGTTGAGGATCTTGCCGTCACGCACGTTGAACCCGTATTTAAGCAATAGGGCATAGGTTAACAGCCGCACGGTGCGGCCATTGCCGTTGCCAAACGGGTGAATCCACACAAAGCGGTGGTGAGCCAGCGCCGTCTTGAGCAGGTCATATTTACTGGTGTGATCCTGATTGATAAACGCCAGCCATTCATCCATCAGCGGCTGCACCTGCAGGTGTTCCGGCGGCTTATGTGCTGAGCCGGCAATGCCCACATCCCATGTGCGGTAGGCGCCGGGCGTTTTATCGCCTTCACCGTCGAGCCCGCTGACGACCAGCTGGTGTAGCTCGCGCACAAAATGATGGGTAATATCCGTCTCCGATGATACGGACTGCTCAATGAAATCCATTGCCGCTTCTACGTTGGCAATCTCGGAAAAGCGTTCATCCGAGCGTTCGCCGTGTTCAATTTTTTGTTCCACGTATTCCGAGATGGTAGTGCGGTTGCCCTCGATGCGAGCTGAGCCAACGCTTTCCATCAGGTGGAAGATGTTCTTGAGCTGGAAAAATATCCATGGGCGGGTGGTGCCCGCCAGCTGCGAGCGGCGCAGGTGGTTCAGCTCCATCAGCACATCGACCAGCTGTGAGTCGAAGCCAGGACTGACTAGGCGCAAATTAAATTCACCCATGGTTTTTCCTATCTACAATCAGTTGAATTAAGTCCATGAAATTCAAGGAATAATTTTTTACATCGTGGTTTTTTATCTACATTTTTTGTTTTGAATAAGTACGTGACAAGCCAACCGACGTCTATTGCGTATCGGCAAACATCAGCCGCTGGAAGGCTTCTTCGACCAGCTCGATGCGGGCCTGATCCATCGGCTGGCCTTTGCGGTCGCGGGGGATGTGGATGTTGTGATCGCCGTTGACGTAGAGAATGTCGATCTCATCGTCGGCGGATTCGGTCAGGCGGATCTTGAGCTTTTCCACCAGCACGGCGTCGAGTACGGCGTTGTCGCGGTTCAGGCCGTTGTCTTCGCCGGCGATGACGCTCGGCAGGTTGCGCCATACCACCAGCACCTGTTGGCCGTTGCGGTTGGTGCCGTACACGGTGCGGAACCACCAGCGGCCGTTCTCGGCGCGTTTGACCTGTGCCTGCAATCGGCCTTCCTTGCCATGAGTGATGTCGGCGTCAAAGTGAATCGGTGCGGCGATGTGCTCTACCGTCAGCCCCAGCAGATAGTTGAAGGTTTCCAGCAGATCGACGTTGACGGGCACGGTCTCGTCCCCGCCCGCAGAGCGTACCTTGAGCTCGTAGCGGGTAGGCTCCAGAAAGCGCTGGATGTTGAGTAGCGACGGCGAGCCGCTGGTTTCCACGTCCAGCAGGTATTGCATCACGTAGGCCTGGCGAGCGGCATCGTTCTCCGCATTATCAAACAGCGAGGCCATGCCCGGCTTACGCTCAAGCTCCAGGTTGCCCAGGGTGTCTTCGTAGGACTCCAGCCGCAGGTACTTGAAGCAGTGCGATACGCCGGTATCCGGCGCGGTGGGCGCGCCGTCTTTCCAGTCCTGTGAGTACACCACCTTCTGCATGCGAGGCTTCAGCACCGTATCGAAGTGTTTGCCCATTTCGACGAGGATATATTTGCGCTGGCCGTCGTCCTCGCGATTGAGGTTAATGACGGCGTGGCCGGTAGTGCCTGAACCCGCGAAATAGTCGAGAGTCAGTGAACCGTTTCCCACACGTATGACACGCTCCACCAAACCTGAGGGCTTAGGGTTAGTCATTGATGTACCTGGAATCAGAGCTCGTAAGTCTCTAATACCATCTTGATTATGACCAACTTCGTTGTGACTCCAAAGAGTACGTGGCACTAGGTCACTTACATCACTTAAAAATCTTTTGTAGGCGGGGGTTTTATTAGTTCCGCTCTTTCCCCACCAGACACGGTTATCGGCTTCATTTTTAGCGTGTGCATCACTAGTATACCGCCAAACTGCATTTTCTTTTGGCCATATTTCTTCACCAGTGTTAGGATTGGTTATCGCGTAGTATAGGTTGGGGCGCTCATTAGCAGTTTTGTTACATTTGTAGTTGTCTGCACGCCAGCTTCCCCTTTTATCATTGTCAGGGTTGGTATATGCGCTATTATTACTTGCAGAACGTGGTATTCTTCCAGGTATCCAGCTTTGTTTACTTGCCGCAAAATTGACGACAAAGTCATGATCATCACTGAGCCAAGTGGCATCATTGGCAGGGGCGTATTTTTTTTGCCATATTATATTAGCAACAAAGTTTTTATCCCCCATGCTGATACTTAGTATTTTTCGAAGAAAATCTTGCTCATCATCGTCAATGCTTGCAAATAATGCGCCTTGATGTATATCAAAAAGTGGATTGCAGGCTAGTGAGCGGTCAAGTATGAAGGAACCCCAGCTTGAGTGCTGAAGAGTATCTTTATAAAGAAAACCATCGCTTCCTGTATTATACGGCGGATCAATATAAACGCACTTCACCTGTTCCCGGTAACGCTCCTGAAGTAGATTCAGTGCCTGAAAGTTCTCGGAGTGAATCAGCAGGCCGTCGCACTGGTCGTCCAGGTTGTCGAGGGTATCCAGAAGCTGCGCCTTGAAGGCGGCGTTGAAGTGCGCGGTATCGAGCATCAAATAGCGGTATTCCGGCCGCTCGATTAACTCTACGGCGTCGGTGCCTGTGAGCGCCTGTTCCAGCGCGTCAAGATCAAGCTGATACAGCTTTTTCCAGTCCTGTTTTTGTGCCGAGTTGGCAAATACCTGTGCCAACAGTTCCGGTGAGTCTTCCAGCCGATCGAGGGTGATACAGTAGTTGGTTTCGGTAACAAACTTTTTTTTCAGCCAGAGTTTCTTCTGGAAATTTTCCAGCTGGGAAAGAAAGGCGATAATCTTTTCGCCCAGAGTGCGCACCACGTCCAGCTTGGAAAGCAGCGGGGCAAGCCTTGCCGGGTCGTTTTTGGCCGCGGAAAGGTCTTCCCAGTTCATCAGCTCGTGCTTGAGGTAGAAATCCAGCTCGCGGGTTAAAAAGCCGCCCAGGTCCTTGTGGATAAAGTAGTCAAAGGTATTTTTCTTGCTGTAGTTATTCAGCTGGCCGCGGAAGGTGCTGTACTCCGCCAGCTCGCCGTCGGCCTTGCGATAGCGTTTGGCCAGGGCACTGCGCCATTCGGGGGGCAGAGTGCTGGTTTTACCCAGCAGGCGCTCTTCGGCAATGGCGCGCAGGTGATCCTGAGTGGGCGCTTTTTTGGCGGCAGCGGTAGTGGCATTTTGTTTCACCGGCGCTGTCCAGTCGTCCATGGTCGCCGGGCGGAAATGAAAGCGGCAGTGCAGCTCGTTAAAGCGGTGGCCTGCGGTGTTGGGTTCGCCCTGTTCCACGGTAAACGGCGCGTCTGCGTCCAACACGAAGACGCGCTTGCTGTCGTCGGCTTCCTTGTTGTTGTCCTGGGCGCCGGGGGCGGCATCCACCAGCTTGAAGTGAACGCGCAGCGGATCGTCAGCGGGGCCGGCGTCGAGGTTCAGGCGGAAGCTGTAGTCGCGCAGCGTGTCGCTTGACTTGATGTAGTACTGGTCCTTGTTGGCCCAGTGCAGCTTGACCTCTTCGCCATCGTAAGGGATGGCGTAGGTGCCGTCGCCATAGCGGCGCTGGGAGATAAAGTCGCCTTCGCTGTAGTAGCGGCTGAAAAACGTTACCAGGGCATCGTAGACTTCGCCTTCTTCCCGGGCGACGTTAAAGCCGGTGGCGTATTGGGCTTCCAGCTCTTGCACTTTAGGAGAGTCTTCCGGGGCTATACCGGCCGCTACCGCACCCTGGCGTGCCTGCTCCAGGTCTTTGTCCAGCTGGGCCTTGTCGTTGCCCGCAAAGTCCTTGAAGGCATCCTGGGCGATTTGCGGCAGATCCTGCTCGATAAAGCGGTCAATATCCGCCTTGCGCGCGTGCATAATACGGTAGAGGCCGAAGTCCAGCTCCGGCTGGTCCAGCTGGAACATCTCGCGTAGCAGCGCGGCAAATTTCACGCGCCGCGCATTGGCCCGGTGGTGTTGGGTGTCTTGACTCATGGGTGACCTGACAGAGGAATAAATGTGACGGTGAGGCGCATTGCTGGATAATCTGGCCCGCCATCAAGGCAGCAGAAATCTGGCCTCAGCGATGCTGAACCATGAAAAACGCTTATTGGCCATGAAAAACGCTTACGATACCAATTTTTTGTGAAAAACGCTTATTTTTCATGCCAGCCGCCAGCGAATCCGAAACAGGTGGTGGGTGCTGCTTTTGCGGTGCATCTGTTGTTCCAGCGCGCTGATCATGGCGTCGCGGCGCTCTTCGATGCGGTCTTCCAAGTCAAACAGCGCCTGGCGCTGGCGTCGCTGCTGGCGCGTTAGTTGCTTGAGCGTTTCTTCTGCCTGTTTCTGCTCTTCGATACTTTCCGCCTGGCGCGACGTGCGCTTGGCCTGCTTGATGCTGCTTTTGGTGTCTTCAAGTGTCTGTTCGGCGCTGTGCATCTGGTCGTCGGCCCAGGCGTCCAACCTGGTGCGCTCGCGCTGGAAGTAGTGGTGGTTTTCATCCAGAACGGTGCTGAGCCGGGCATTGAGCTGGCGCCGGGCGGTGTCCTTGAGGAAAGTCGTGTCTTCTTCGGCTTCCTGAGTGGTATCAGCGTATTGCACGTCGGCGGATAGCTGAAACAGCTGGCGGCAGTGCTCATCATCGAGCAATTGGCCGCTGTGGGTGATGGCGGTGAAGACCAGGTGTTCTTCGCGCTGAAAGCTGTCCAGCTCCAGCAGGTTGAGTTCGAGCCAGCCGCATTTTTCCGGCAGCTGATCGAGGGCGCTCATTTTGGCGGCGTGGCCGGCCAGATCGAATGTTAGCGTCGCCACCGGGGTTTCCAGCCGCCGGGCGGTATCCAGCACGTATTCGCCCAGCGGGTGGTTCAAGCGATACAGGTGGGCCGTCCTGTCCGGCTGATGCCCCTTGCGGATCAGCTCGTAGCGGCCGGCGGGCACATCGGGCAGCGGACTGCGGTGCAGGTCGAATGCGAGGCTGTCGTCGTCAAAGCGGGCGCAGCCGGCCAGCTGGTGCCGGGTCAGCTGCCAGAACAGGCGGCTGATGGTGTCGAGCTGCTGTACAGCCTTGTCGTGCTGTATCTTCAGCAGATCGTGAATGCCGGCGTCGAAGTGCTCGAACAGTTTGTCGCGGGTGTCGAGCATGCGCTCGTTGATGCTGTCTTCCAGCTCGCCTTGCAGCTGGCGGAACGCCTGTTCGATTTCTTCCCGGGTGCGGCAGGTGTCGTAAATGGCGGCGATGCGCTTTTCCATGTCCACGCCGGACTCGATACGGCCGAGCACTTCGTCCGAGGCGCCAAAAAGTCCGTCAAATAGCTCAAACTTGTCGGTCAATAGCTCCAGTACACGGCGGTCAGCCGCGTTTTTTTCGTTGAGAAAGTTGATGACGACGACGTCGAATGCCTGACCGTAACGATGGCAGCGGCCGATGCGCTGTTCGACGCGCTGCGGATTCCAGGGCAGATCATAATTGATCACCAGGCTGCAAAACTGAAGGTTCACCCCTTCGGCGGCGGCTTCGGTGGCGACAAGAATATCGGCTTCGTCCCGGAAGTGGTCGATAATCGCGGTGCGCTTGTCGATGGCAGCGCTGCCTGTTGCCCGGTCGGTGCTTTCATAACGAGCTCGCCAGCGCTGGTAGATGGCATTGCTGCTGGCTGAGCTATTGGAGCCGTTGAACGTGGCCACGCGGCCGAGATAGCCGTGGCGTTCCAGGTATTGATAGAGGTATTCCTGGGTGCGGCGGCTTTCGGTGAAGATCACGGCTTTTTGTTCCGCGCCCATGCTCGCCATGTGGGAAAGGCCCTGTTCCAGAGCGCTCAGCAAGGCAGCGGATTTGGCATCTTCGGGAATACGCCGGGCCAGTTCGAGGTATTGGTTCAGCTCGGCGATTTCCCCCTGTAGCCTGTCGCGGTCGAGAGTCGGCCTCTCCTGTTGGGTAGCCGGGGCGGCTGTGGCTGCATAGTCGCTGTTGTCCTCGGCGGCTTCGTCAAGAATGTCTTCTTCAAGCTCTTCGTGGTCGATCAGCGTTTCCAGCCAGTTGTCATCTTCTGCCTGCTGATCCTCGAGTTTGACCAGCCTTGCCACGATGCTTTCAAGCGTGTTGATGATGGCCGGCGTGCTGGAGGCCAGTAGTTTGCGTGCGACCAGCGTGACCAGGTGGCGCTGCTGGTGTGGAACGCCATAGGCGTCATTCCGCTGTAGATAGGCGGAAACAAGATGATACAGGCGCAGCTCGTCGTCTGACGGCTGGAACGGTACGGTAAGCGCTCGACGTTTTGTATAGCGAATATACTCGTTGACGTCACGCCGCAGGGTGCGTTTGGCAAATTCCTGCAATCGGTCGCGCAGGCCGTCCATATCGCCACCGTCGCGCATGTATTGCTGACGGAAGCTTTGCCTGTCGCCGAACAGGTGCTCGTCGATCACAGTCGCCAGGCCGTACAGCTCCAGCAGCGAGTTTTGTAGCGGCGTGGCTGTCAGCAGTAATTTTTGGCACTTGCCAAAAGCCTGTTTGATCGCTTGCCCCGTTCGATGGCTGTCGCGGTGGGCATTGCGCAGTTTGTGCGCTTCATCAAATACGGCCAGGTCCCAGGGAGTGAGCCGCAGTGACTCCTGCATACGCGTAGCAAACGTATAGGACACCACGCTGATAACGGGTTCGTTGAACGGGTCTATCACGCCGGCCTTGCGCTTCGCCTGCCAGGTTTTGTTATCCAATACCTGAGTGGGCAAGTGAAATTTATCGGATAGCTCGTTGGCCCACTGTTTGCGCAGGGCGGCCGGGCACACCACAATAATTCGCCGTCGGCGTTCGGCCCAGTATTGAGCCACGACCAGCGCTGCTTCAATCGTTTTGCCCAGCCCGACTTCATCGGCCAGCACGACGCCCTTTATCAGCGGGTTTTGCAAGGCAAACAGAGCCGCATCGATCTGGTGCGGATTCAGATCAACCGACGCATCGAACAGCGACTGTCCGATACGATCCATGTCGCCTCCGCGCCGCCGGCGCGTTAGCTCGTAGGCAAAATATCTGGCGTGGTAAGGGCTAATCATGGCGGGTTACTTCCCTGTGTGGTTCTCTCCGTGGCGTTTCTTCCCGTAGCGTTTCCTGTCATATAACGCGTCAGCATACCCCTTAAGGACGTGCCCGGCCGAATCGACTTATTGTGGTTCATCCGGCCCGTAGATCAGGTCGATAAATTCGCCGCGGTCGACGTCGCCGAAGTAGAGATAGAGGTCAAAATCGGCCAGCGCGGCTTCGATTTCGCCCTTGTCGTAGCGCACGCCGACCAGCGCGTCCTCGATCTCGCTGACCGGGTGCTGGCCGAAGAAGTCGCCGTAGATCTTGACGTTTTCGACGGTGCCGCCGCGTTTGACCTTGAGGCGGAAGTCGATAATGCCGGCGGCAAAGTGCCGGGTGCGCTGGATGTCGAACTCCGGCGAGCGGCCGTAGTTCCAGTCCCAGCAGCCGTATTTTTCGGCCACCAGAGCGTTGATGCTCTCCCAGTCCTCGTCGGTTAGGCGATAGGTTTGACGTTCGGTGCCGTCGGGGAAGATGCCGGCAAGGATTTTTTCCTTGAACGCCTCGGTAGACAGCGGCGCGTCAAGAAACTCGGCGATGTTGGCTACCCTCGCCCGGGCGGATTTGTGCCCCTTGGACTGAATCTTGGTCATCTTCACGTCCAGCGCCTGGCTGACCTGGCTCAGATCGCAGTCCAGCAGCAGGGTGCCGTGGTTGAACATGCGTTTAGTGGACGAAAACTGCGCGTTGCCGGAGATTTTTTTGCCGTCCACCACGATGTCGTTGCGTCCCTTCATCTCTGCCGGCACGCCCATGTCGTTGAGCACCTCGATGATGGGCGTGGCAAACTCCTTGAAGTTGTTCAGCTTGTCCTTGGCAAAGTCGGTCAGGAAGCTGAAGTTGAGGTTGCCCCGGTCGTGATACACCGCGCCGCCGCCGGAAATCCGCCGCACCACGTGGATGCCGTGTTCGTCGATATAGGGCTGGTTGATTTCTTCCAGGGTGTTCTGATTGCGCCCGATAATGATCGACGGCGTGTTGATGTAGAACAGCAGGTAATCTTCCCCGGCGGGCAGATGGCGAATGCAGTGCTCTTCGATGGCCAGGTTGATGCGGGGGTCGGTGACGCCTTCGTTGTCGATGTAAATCATGGTCAGCCTTCAGCATAAAGTGTCGTGTCAGCCAGCGGCATCAGTCTAGCACTGCACAGGTATAGCCGGCTTGGCTATAGCAGGGTGACACCGTTCATCCAGCCGATAATGCAACAACAGGCTTGAGTTTTGCCGCCAAGCCTTCCAGATTGTGATGTGTAGGTGCACTCCCATAACAAATACATAATCGCATGCGCGAGTCTGGAGGATGTAATGTTGAACAGGAAACCACTTGTCGGAGCCGTGTCCGCCTTGATGCTGGCCGGCAGCCTGAGCGTGTCGGCGGATACGCTGAAAATTGGCGCTCTGGTGCCGCTGACCGGCGATCTGCAAAGCTATGGGGAGCCGTCGCTGAAGTCTGCCGAGCTGGCGGTCAGGGAAATCAATGAAGCGGGCGGCGTGCTGGATGACGACGTCGAGCTCGCCACAGGTGATACCCAGACCATTCCGCAGCCCGGCGTTGCCACCGCCCAGAAGCTGGTTAACCTGGAAGGCGTACATGGCATTGTCGGCGCGCTTTCCAGCGGCGTGACCGTGCCCGTGGCGCAGAGTGTGTCAGCGTCGGAAGGGGTGCTGCAGATCAGCAATGCGTCCACTTCGCCGGTGATCACCCCGCTGGACGATAACGACTTTCTGTTCCGTACCGTGCCGTCGGATGCCTTCCAGGGCGTTGCGCTGTCCGAGGTGGCTGCCGAGCAGGGCTACGAGAAAGTCGGCGTTATCTACATCAACAACGATTACGGAAAGGGGCTTGCCGAGTCCTTTAGCGATGCCTTTACCGATGCCGGTGGCGAAGTGACCGAAAGCGTGGCCTATGAGCAGGGCCAGGCGGCCTATCGTGGCGAGCTGTCCCAGACCAGCGAGGGCGGTGCTGATGCGCTGATTCTGATTGGTTACCCCGAGAACGGCCAGACCATCCTGCGCCAGTCGCTGGAAGGCGGCTTCTTCGACAAGTTCGTGTTCTCCGATGGCCTCAAGGCGCCGGAGCTTATCGAGAACCTCGGCGCCCGGGCGCTTGAGGGCACCGTGGGTACCGTGCCGCAGGCGCGCAGCGACTCACCCGGTGCCAAGCATTTTGCCTCCGCCTACAGCGAAGCCCACGATGAAGTGCCGCCCAAGCCCTATCTCGATACCGCCTACGATGCGGTCTACCTGATTGGCCTGGCGACCGAGCATGCCGGCTCCACCGACCGTACCGCGATCCGCGACAGTCTGCGCGAAGTGGCTAACCCGCCGGGAACCCGAGTCGGCCCGGGCGAATTTGCCAAGGCCGCAGAACTGCTGGGTAACGGTGAGGATATTGATTACCAGGGCGCGTCGGGATCGGTCAACTTCGACGACAATGGCGATGTGCCGGGTACCTTCGGCGTGTTCGCCTATGAAGACGGTGAGATCGTGACCCAGCGGGTCTTTGAACCGGGAAAGGACGGTGAGAAAAGCGAGTAAACACGCCGGCAACGTCCGCAACGTGCAATCGCCAATAACAATCAACAGAAGCTAACAGCAGTGCAACAACTGCAGGCAACAACAGACAGGGCCCGGTGAATCTCACCGGGCCCTGTCTGCTTTGGTCAGTGGCAATGGGTCAGTAGCAATGGGTCAGTGATAGCTGGCCAGTGATAAGCGCCAGCGCTGTATTCGCCGGCCTAGCCGTCTTGCCGGCCCTTGGCGCCTTTGGCGGTCAGCCGGGGTGGCTTCTCGGGCAGTAGCCCCTGGGGCCGGGTCAGCAGGAACATCTGCAACAACACACCGATCAACAGCACGCGCAGCGCTGCGCCCTGGGTGGCATATGCTGACGGAAGCATGCCGGTGAGCAGCTCCGTGCCGCTCCAGATGCCCCACACCACCAGTGCACCCAGCAGTGCCCCGCGGTTGTTACCGCTGCCGCCGGCAATCAGCATCACCCAGATGATGAAGGTGCCGTAGAGCGGCTTGAAGGCTTCCGGGCTCAGGAAGCCGAAGAAGTGGGCGTAGAGCCCGCCGCCCAGCCCCATGAGAGCAGAGCCCAGCACAAAGGCCTGGAGCCGGAAGCGCGCGATGGACTTACCCGCCGCGGCGGTGGCCGGCTCATTCTCGCGGATCGCCCGCAGCACGCGGCCCCAGGGCGAGACATAGGCACGTTCCACCAGGAAGTAGGCCAGCACCACGAACAGCGCCACAATCAGCAGATAGCCCAGGGGCGTATCCAGCGGCGTGCCGACCAGGGGTCGGGCGATGCCGGCAAGGCCGCGCACGCCGTTGGTCAGCCAGTCCTCGTTCTTGATGAACAGCCGGATCATCTCGGCAATGCCGATGGTGGCGATGGCAAGGTAGTCGGTGCGTAGCCGCGCGGTAATCACGCCGATGATCAGGCCGATAGCCACCGATGCCAGGGTTGCGCCGGCCAGCCCCACCAGAAACGGCATACCGAACCCGCCCAGATAGGCCGGGCTGCCGGGAGTGGTCAGGATGGCGCTGGTATAGGCGCCCACCGCGAAGAAGCCGGCGATGCCGATGTTGAACTGGCCGGTAAAGCCCCACTGGCTGTTAAGGCCAAGCACCAGGATGGCGTAGATGCCGGCGAAGGTCAGAAACGAAATGAGGTAGCTGGAAACGCCTGCAAGTTCCATTAGAGAGTCCCCTTGAAGATGCCCTGGGGCCGCACAATCAGCATGATCACCATGATGGCGAAGGCGACGGCCGGCTTGTAGGACGCCGAGATGAACAGGGTAGACATTTCCATGGAGATGCCGATGACCATACCGCCCACAATGGCGCCGTAGGGACGCCCGATACCGCCCAGAATGGCGGCGGCAAATATCGGCAGCAGCGTCGTCCAACCCATCATCGGATGCAGCCGGGTGTCGATGCCGAGGAAAACACCGGCGGCGGCGGCCAGCGCCCCGCCGATGATCCAGGTCATCATGATGACCCGCTCGGCGGGAATACCCGAGATGCGCGCCAGATCCATGTTGTCGGACATGGCCCGCATGGCCTTGCCCAGCCGGGTGCGACTGAGAAAGAGGTGCACCATGACAATCAGCGCCGACGAGATCAGCACGATCCAGACGTGGTCGGGCTTGAGGCGCAGTCCGCCCAGCCAGTCGAGGCGCCACGGAAACTGGATGCCGCTGACGTAGGTCTGATTGTCCGAGCCCCAGATCAGCTGCACCAGGCTGCGCAGAATCAGCGCCATGCCAAACGAGGAAATCAGCAGAATAACCGGCTGAGTGCGGCGCAGGCGTCGATAGATCAGCTGATCGATAGCCACGGCAATGATCGCCATCCCCAGCATCGCGGCCGGCAGCGCCCACCAGGCGCTCAGCCCGAAGGCGGAGACAAACGCCAGGCCCAGATAGGCCCCCAGCGTCATGAAATCGCCGTGGGCGAAGTGGGCAAAGCGCAGGATGCCGAAGATCATCGATACCCCGATCGCGCCCATGGCCAGCACGCTGCCCAGCACCAGGCCGTATACCAGCAGTTGCAGGATCTCGTTCATCCTCAGCCCCCCAGAAACATTTCGGCGACGGCGGGATCGGCCAGCAGCGCCGGCCCCGTGTCTTCGTGGCGGTTGGCCCCGGTGGCCATCACATAGCCGCGGGTGGCGATGGCCAGCGCCTGTCTGGCGTTCTGCTCCACCATCAGCACGCCGATGCCTTCGGCGTTGATCCTCTGGATCTGCACGAAGGTTTCATCGATCAGCCGGGGCGACAGGCCGGCCGTTGGCTCATCCAGCATCAGCAGGCTGGGATCAATCATCAGCGCGCGGCCCATGGCGACCATCTGGCGTTCACCGCCGGACATCTGCCCGGTAGGCTGGCGCCGGCGTTCGGCCAGGCGGGGGAACAGCTCATAGACGTGCGCCAGGCGCGGTCGGATATCGCCCTTCATCAGGTAGGCGCCCATCTCGAGGTTTTCCTGCACCGTCAGCGAGGGGAAAATATTGTGTTCCTGGGGCACATAGGCAACGCCGCGGCGCACCATCTGCTCGGGTTTGGTGTTGGTGATGGCTTCACCGCGGAACAGCACCTGGCCCTGGCGGATGTTCAGCAGGCCGAAGACGGCTTTCATGGCGGTGGACTTGCCGGCGCCGTTGGGGCCTACGATAACCGCGATCTCGTCGTGTTCCACACCCAGGTTCACGCCCTTGAGGATATCGTTGCCGCCATAGCCAGCGTAAAGGTCCCGGGCTTCAAGCAGTATGCTCATTGGCTGGCTTCCTTGTCTGTGCCGGTGGTGGCTGATGCCGGAGATTCTCCCCCGCGTCCGCTGGCGCCGCCGCCCAGATAGGCCTCGCGCACCTGTTCGTTGCGGCGCAGCTCGTCCATGTGGCCGGAGGCGATCAGCTCACCGTTGGCCATGACGTGTACCGGATCGCACAGCGAACTCACCAGGTCCATGTCGTGTTCGATCACGCAGAAGGTATAGCCGCGCTCTTCGTTGAGGCGGCGGATGGCTTCGCGAATCTTGCCCAGCAGGGTGCGATTGACGCCGGCCCCCGGCTCGTCGAGTAGTACCACCCGGGCATCGGTCATCATGGCGCGACCCAGATCCAGCAGTTTTTTCTGGCCGCCGGAGAGGTTGCCGGCCAGCTCGTCGGCAACGTGGTCTATTTCCAGGAAATCCAGCACGTCATCGACCTTTTCGAGGATGCTGGCATCCTGATCGCGCACTTTGCCCCAGGCCAACCAGCTGGTGAACAGGTTTTCGCCCCGCTGATCCGGCGGCACCACCATCAGGTTCTCGCGCACGGTCATCATCGAAAACTCGTGGGGAATCTGAAAGGTGCGCACCAGGCCGCGATGAAACAGCCGGTGAGTGGGCTGGCCGGTGATGTCTTCGCCATCCAGCAGAATTTTGCCGCGGTCGGGCGGCAGGGAGCCGGCAATGATGTTGAACAGCGTCGATTTGCCGGCGCCGTTGGGGCCGATCAGGCCGGTGATTGAGCCTTTTTCCACTCGTATTGAGCAGTCGTTGAGAACCTGCAGGCCACCAAAGGTTTTGTGCAGGCTCTGCACATCGATCATGGCGTTCAAGGCTACCCTCCATTGGCCGTGTTTTATTGTTGTGGCAAGGAGCTGGTTACGCGTTGTGCTGGTCTTTTGCCAGCTACCGTCAGTCGCCAGGGGCTGCGCAGTCAGAGGGCAGCGAAAAATGCCGACATGTTGTGCTCGTCGGGGATATCCCGCCTCGCATGCTTGTGTCGGTACAATAAGTGCCGGCCTCCCCGGGAAAACGAATTTTGTAAGCCGTCTGACGACAAAAACACAATGCCACGGGTTGTCGCACAAGACCAGTAACGCGGCAGCCCGACCGCGCCGGGGAGTCGAGCTTGTCGAATTGTTACCCGGAGCGGTGTCACCGGCCGCGGCTGCTACCTTGAGCGTCAGGACGCAAAGTCACGAAGGTCGCATGAGCAAGAGGCTGATAATGCCATCATCTGCCGCCCACTGACGCTACCCACGAATGCCGACAAAGCGAGTTGATTTTGCCGCCATCTGCCTCTCACCGCACTGACACTGTCACACCGGCGAACCTTCCCGGTCCGCCCGAGTTGCGCCCCTACCAGCGCGAGGCCGTTGCGCGGGTGGTAGGGCATTTTCGCGGGTCGAGCGAGCCCGCCGTGGTGGTGTTGCCCACCGGCAGCGGCAAATCGCTGGTGATTGCCGAACTCGCCCGTCTGGCTCGGGGGCGGGTGCTGGTGCTGGCGCATGTGCGCGAGCTGGTCGAGCAGAACCACGCCAAATACGAGGCCTACGGCCTGACGGCGGATATTTTCAGCGCCGGGCTCAAACGCAAGGAAGCCGGCCGCCAGGTGGTGTTCGGCTCGGTGCAGTCGGTGGTGCGCAGCCCCGAGCGTTTTGCCGACGGCAACTTTACGCTGCTGGTGATCGACGAATGCCACCGCGTCTCTCTCGATGAAAACGCCAGCTATCGCCGGGTCATCGAGCATCTCCGCCAGCACAACCCCAACCTGAAGATTCTGGGCCTGACCGCCACGCCGTACCGGCTGGGGCAGGGCTTTATCTATCATCGCCACCACCACGGCATGGTCCGCGGCGACGAGGACTGCTTTTTTCGCGACTGCGTGTTCGAACAGCCGCTCAGGCTGATGGTCAAGCAGGGCTATTTGGCGGCGCCCACGCGGCTGGACATGGCCGTGGAACACTACGACTTCGCCGGGCTGGCACCGGCGGAAAGCGGCGCGTTCAGCGAAGCGGCGATGAACCGGGTCGTCGCCGGCAGCCGCGCCACGCCGGGTATCGTCGCCGATATTATCGCCCGCGCCGAGCGGCGCCGGGGCGTGATGATTTTTGCCGCCACCGTGGAACACGCCGAAGAGGTGCTGAGCTATCTGCCCGACGGCGAGGCCGCGCTGATGACCGGCGCTACCGATGCCCGGGAGCGCGCGGCGATGATCAATGCGTTCAAGGCGCAAAGGCTCAAGTATCTGGTCAACGTCGCGGTGCTCACCACCGGTTTTGACGCGCCTCACGTCGACGTCATTGCCATTCTGCGCCCCACGGAATCCGCCAGCCTTTACCAGCAGATTATCGGCCGGGGGCTGCGGCTCTCGCCCGGCAAGGACGACTGTCTGATTCTCGACTACGCCGGCAACCCCTGGGATACCTACGCGCCGGAAGTCGGCGAGCCGCGACCCGCCAGCGACAGCGAGCCGGTGCAGGTCATCTGCCCCGAGTGCGAGCACGCCAACATCTTCTGGGGCAAGTACGACGGCGAGCTCTTGATCGAGCATTACGGCCGTCGCTGCCACGGGCTGGTGGAAGACACCGCGGGTCGGTCGGTACAGTGCGCGTTTCGCTTTCGCTTCAAGACCTGCGACGACTGCGGCGCGGAAAACGACATTGCCGCACGGCGCTGCCACGGCTGCGACAAACGCCTGGTGGACGCCGACGACAAGCTGCGCGACGCGCTGAAGCTCAAGGACGCCCGGGTGCTACGGGTCTCGGGTATGCAGCTCGAAGCAACAACCAACGGCCGGGGACTGCCGCGGCTGAAAGTGACCTATCATGATGAGGACGGCGCGACGCTTGACGAGTGGTTTGCGCTGGAAACGCCCGCCCAGCGCCGGGCGTTTTATGCGGTGTTTCTGCGCCGCCATTTGCGCGCGCCGGGCATTGGCTGGGAACCGACGACGCCGGCGGACGTCATCGCCGGGCGCGAGCGCCTGCGCCATCCGGATTTCGTCGTCGGCCGCCTGGCCGGGCGCTACTTCAAAATCCGCGAAAAGCTGTTCGACTACGCCGGGCGCTATCGCCGGGCGGCCGAAGCCGAGTAGCGGATCATGCCCGTCAGGTGGCAGGCTCTACTCAGGGTATCGCTGGCACAATAACAACCCACCACAGCGGGGGATACGTGATGCGCCAAAGCATGCGTCGACGACAGATAAAATGGACGATTATCGTATTCGTGCTGCTGGCAGGCGTGCTGTATATCGGCAGAATACCCTACGATCAGATCCTGCGTGACGAGGTCCGCACGCGCCATACGCAGCTGATGAAAACCGCCGATATTCTGACCCGGGAAAAGCTCCGGGACCTGATACAGGACGTTCATCGGCTCGCGCAGAAAACCGCCATTACCGAATACCTGGAGGCGCCCACAATAGTGCGGCGCAGCATCATGCAGCGGGCCCTGATTGATACCAGCAACGCCTACGCGCGTTACGCCCGGATTCGCTATATTGACCGCACCGGCATGGAGCAGCTGCGCGTGAACTATGCGCCGCACGGCGCCTACAGCGTGGCGAGTACCGCGCTGCAGGACAAGTCGCAAAGCGACTACGTCAGGGAAGGCATGGCGCTTGAGCCGGGCGAAATGTATCTCTCGCCGATGGCGCTGAACGTGGAGCATGGCCGCCTGGAGCGGCCGCTCAAGCCGACGCTGCGTCTGGTGCGCCGGGTTGCCAACAGCCAGGGCGAGCCACGGGGGATGCTGGTGCTGAACTATTCCGCCGATCAGCTGCTGGCGCGGTTGCGCGCGCTGTTTCCCGAGCTTGATCGTCCCATGCTGCTCAACCGCGACGGCTATTGGCTGTTAAGCCCCAATGCCGATGACGCCTGGGGCTGGCTGCTTGAACGGCCGCATAACACGCTGAAGGAGCAGCGCCCGGCGCTGTGGGAAAAAATCCAGGCCTCACCCAATGGCATGGCCGAGATCGACGGCGACTTGTACAGCTACGCCCGCCTGAATATCGGCGAGTTTGACGCCCCGACCCCCGTGCCCCGGACGCGCGAACGCCAGGCCGGTGATATTGCCACCAACATTGGTACCGACACCGACACCGACACCGACACCGACACCGACACCGGCACCGACAGTGCCACCGCTGCCGGGCCGGCGGCGGCAAGTGCGGGCGCGTCGGTGCAGCCGGTCAGCACCCCCGACCCCTGGATCATGCTGGTACAGACCCGCTACGCCCAGTGGCATGTGGGAGCGGCGTATTTGCGGCCGTGGTTTCGTGCGTTTGTGGTGGGCCTCTTTGTCATGGCGGCGATGCTGGTGTACTACGTGATCGCCGCACGGGAGCAGCGCCGCCTTGCGCGCGAAGCGGAGCGCCGGCAACTCGCCGAGTTCAAGGACCTTTACGATAACGCGCCCATCGGCTATGTGACGCTGGCGGCCTCGGGGATGATTACCAACGTCAACCATGCGCTGCTTGCTTCCCTGGGGCGTCAGCGCGATGAGCTGTTGAGCGGCTATTACCTGACGGATCTGGTGAGCGACGAGTCCCGCCCGGTGCTGAACAACCTGCTGTACTCGCTGGGCGAGGGTGAGCACATGCAGTGCCGGCTGGACATGCGCTGCAACAACGGCGACCTGCTGACGGTGCTGTGTAGCGTGTCGTCGCTGCTTTCCGCCTACAATACGCTGATGGTCGGGCGTTGCAGCGTCCAGGACATCAGCCAGCAGGTCGCTCTTGAACAGTCTCTCGAACGCCTGGCCTACAGCGACCCGCTGACCCGGCTGGCCAATCGGCGTTATTTTGACGAGCTGGCCAGCCGTGAAATTCAGCGGCTGCAGCGTGAAGGCGGCACCCTGACCGCGCTGGCGCTGGATATCGACCATTTCAAGGCGGTCAACGATTCCTGCGGCCACGATGCCGGTGATGAGGTGCTGAAATCGCTGGCGGATATCTGCCATTCGCGGCTGCGCGGCAGCGACATCCTGGCGCGTTTCGGCGGAGAGGAATTTACCATTCTGCTGCCCGGTGCCAACGCCGAGGAAGGGCGGGTCAAGGCCGAGACCCTGCGCCGGACGCTGGCCAATGCCCCGGTTTTCCCGGCCGACGGCGACGCCATCCATTACACGGTGTCGATTGGCGTGGCGGTTCTCGAATGGCCCGATGAGGCGCAGCTGCCCGCGCTGCTCAAGCAGGCCGACAGAGCGCTCTACCAGGCCAAGCAAAGCGGCCGCAACCGAGTGTGCGTGGCGGAGTGAAAATGCGGTAGTGCTATCGTCCGCAGAGCCGTCAACAGGTCGAAGAGGGGGTTCTACGCCAGGGATGGCGTAGATAGCGTCCAGGGAGGGATTGATAGCGCCCCCTCGCCGACCTGTTGACGGCTCGTCCGACGGATCGAGGTTAACGGCAATGGTTCCGGAAAGTGCAGCGGGCTGAAAGACGGCGCCGCGCTGGTCTTGCTAGACTGGCGCGCTCCATCACGGCTTCCCGAAAGCGAGACCCTGCGTGAGTGATACCCCCAACCCGGCGCCCGACGACGCCAAGACCGCCGACGAGCCGGTCTCCGAGGCGCTGGCGCTGCTGTTTGACGAGCCGATTACCCAGCTGCCGGAGGATTTATACATTCCCCCGGAGGCGCTGCGGGTGTTTCTGGAAGCGTTTGAAGGCCCGCTGGACCTGCTGCTGTATCTGATCCGCCGTCAGAATCTGGACATCCTCAGCGTCAACGTCGCCGCGATTACCCACCAGTACATCGAGTACGTGGAGCTGATGAAAGCCATGCAGATCGAGCTGGCCGGCGAATATCTGCTGATGGCGGCGATGCTGGCCGAGATCAAATCGCGCACGCTGCTGCCGCGCCCGCCCCGGGAAGACGACGAGGAAGAAGACGACCCCCAGGCCGAACTGGTCCGCCGGCTGCAGGAATACGAGCGCCTGAAGGAGGCCGCCGAAACCCTGGACACGCTGCCGCGCACCGGGCGCGACTGGTTCAGCACCCGGGTCGACGTGCCCGACCTGGAAGCCCGGGTCATTCATCCCGACGTGGAGCTCGACGAGCTGCTGGGCGCCATGAACGGCATTCTGCGGCGCGCCGAGCTGAACCGCCAGCACCGCATCACCCCGGAGGTGCTGTCGACCCGGGAACGCATGCTGCGCATCATGGACGCGCTGAACACCGGGCACTACACGCCGTTCGAGGCGCTTTTCAATCTGGAAGAAGGCCGCGCCGGGGTGGTGGTGACGTTCATGGCGATTCTGGAGTTGGCGCGGGAAGCCATGATCGAAATCGTGCAGAACGCGCCGCTGTCGCCCATCCATGTGCGCACGCGCGACGCCGGGCCGCAAGCCGGCGATGTCACTCCCGGCCTGGCCTCGGAGCCGGCGCCTGACGAGGAACACGATGACGGCGATGACGCCGTTTTTGCCGACGAGGATGCACCATGAGCGAGGCGGGCACGACCCTGGACGACATCATTGAAGCGGCGCTGCTGGCCGCCGGCGAGCCGCTCTCCGTGGAGCGGCTGGAGACGCTGTTCGCCGAGGCCGAGCGCCCGGCCCGGGGCGAGCTGCGCCTGGCGCTTGCGCGGCTCAACGAGCGCCACGCCGGCGGCGCGCTGGAACTGGTGGAAAGCGCCTCGGGCCACCAGCTGCGCATTCGCCCGCGGCTGTCGCCCTGGGTCTCGCGGCTGTGGGACGAGCGCCCGGCGCGTTACTCCCGGGCGCTACTGGAAACGCTGGCGCTGATTGCCTACCGCCAGCCGGTTACCCGCGGGGATATCGAAGAGGTACGCGGCGTCAGCGTCTCCAGCTCGATCATGCGCACCCTGGGCGAGCGCGGCTGGACCCGCATTGTGGGCCACCGCGACGTGCCCGGCCGCCCGGCGGTGTACGCCACCACGCGCAGCTTTCTCGACGACTTCGGCCTGAAAACCCTCGATGCCCTGCCGCCCATGCACGCACTGGTCGGCGACGACGAGCCCGACGACGACCAGGCAACGGCGGAACAGGGTGGCAGGACGCCGGAAGACATGCCGGCCGGCAAGCACGGCGAAGCGCCGGAAAAACCGCTTGCCGACGACGACAAAACGCGCCACGATGCGCCCTCAGAGGCGGCAGCGCCCGAGCCCGAGCCGGAAGACAAGCCCGAGCTCGGCGCTGCCGATGACCACGCCGAGACGGCGTTAACCCGGCCGCTGAGCTTTGCCGATCTGGAGGCGAAGCTGGCGGCCCGCGCCGGGCGCGCCGATGATAACGAGCGCCCGGACGAGCATTCCACGAGGTCACACGACCATGAGTCAGAAGAAAACCCCCGCTAAAAAAGCCGATAAAACGCCGGCAGCGCCCGGCGGTGAAAAACTGCAGAAAGTCCTGGCTCGCGCCGGGCTGGGGTCGCGGCGGGAAATGGAAACCGCGATTGCCGCCGGCCGCGTCAAGGTCAACGGCGCGCTGGCGACCCTGGGCGACCGCGTTGAGCCCCGCGACAGCGTCGCCTTCGACGAGCGCCCGGTAACGCTCAAGGCGGAAGCCGAAGTTCCGCGCCGCGTCCTCATGTACAACAAGCCCGAAGGCGAGCTCTGCACGCGCAAGGACCCGGAAGGGCGGCGCACGGTGTTCGAGCGTTTGCCGCGGCTCAAGGGCGAACGCTGGATCGCCATCGGCCGGCTGGATATCAACACCAGCGGGCTTTTGCTGTTCACCACCGATGGCGAGCTGGCCAACCGCCTGATGCACCCTTCCACCCAGGTCGAGCGCGAATACGCCGTGCGGGTGATGGGCGAGGTGAAAAAGGCAAACGTCGTTGCCATGGTGGAAGGCGTCATGCTCGAAGACGGCCCCGCGCGCTTTACCGACGTTCAGGAGTTCGGCGGCGAGGGCATCAACACCTGGTTTCATGTGGTCCTGCTGGAAGGGCGCAACCGCGAGGTGCGTCGCCTGTGGGAATCCCAGGAATTGACCGTCAGCCGCCTGAAGCGCGTGCGCTACGGCAATATCTTCCTCGACAAACGCGCCAGGGCCGGCGAGTGGATCGAGCTGGGTCAGGACGAGGTCGATGACCTGGCGACGCTGGCCGATCTGCCGGCGCGCAAGGTGCCCGAGCTGACGCCCAACGAAAAGAACCGCTGGAGCCGCGACAAAAACAAGCGCCGTCCGGTACATGCCATGCGCAAGCCCAAACGCCCGCGCGGATAATTTCTCCGCCGGGGTACGAAAAAGCGCTTGCGATCACGGCATCAGATCCGTAGGATATGCATCCGTTCGAGGGGGTCGTTAGCTCAGTTGGCAGAGCAGTTGGCTTTTAACCAATTGGTCGCAGGTTCGAATCCTGCACGACCCACCATTTCGGACCCTGTTACGGGTCGTTAGCTCAGTTGGCAGAGCAGTTGGCTTTTAACCAATTGGTCGCAGGTTCGAATCCTGCACGACCCACCAGATTCAGCGCCCCCGGCAGTCTTCTGTCGGGGGCGTTTTGGTAGATATCCAGCTCCTGCCCGCACAGCGCGACACGGCAAACGGCACCCCGCCGGTATTGAGTGATATGATAGCGAATTATAGTTTCGCTCCAGCTAAAGGAACCTGGCCTCATGTCGCTGATCGCCGAGCAAGTGCTGCAAAATCATGTACAGCCGCCTACCGCCATTCCCGACGATCACCTGGCGACGATTACCGCCTGGAAAAACAGCATCCTCAGCGGTGATATCGAGCGGCAAAACGAGGTGGCGCTGCACGCGCCGTTCACCGAGCGCATTCTAGGCACGCTGCTGGGTTACCAAAGCTTTGGCCAGGGGGATAGCTATACCGTCGCGCGGGAATATGGCATTGCCCGCGGCGCCGTCGATATCGCGCTGGGGCAGTTTTACGGCGAACGCGAGCGCAATCAGGTCAAGGCGGTGTTTGAAGTGAAGGGCGCCAAAACCCGCGACCTCGATGCTATCATGCCCGGGCGGCATAAAAGCCCCGTACAGCAGGCGTGGGAATACGCTCGCGACGTAAAAGGCGTGGACTGGGTGCTGGTGACCAACTATCGTGAAATTCGCCTGTATCACGTCGGTGAAACGTCGCTGGTATATGACACCTTTGATCTCACCACCCTTGATGACCCCTGGGAATACGCGCGTTTTCAGCTGTGCCTGGGCGCTGAAAACCTGCTCAATGACCGCCCGCTGGAGCTTTTGCGCCAAACCCAGCAGGCCGATAAGGACATCACCGCGCGGCTCTATCAGGACTACAAGCACCTGCGCGAAACCCTGATTGTCACCCTGATGGAAGCCAACCCCGAATGGGCACCGGCCAGGCTGGTGCCGGCGGCGCAAAAGCTGCTCGACCGCATTCTGTTTCTGGCCTTTGCCGAAGACACCGGACTGATTCCCGATAACTCCATTGCTCAGGCCTACGAGCACGCCGACCCCTACAATCCGCGCCCGGTGTACGACAACTTCAAGGGGCTGTTTCGCGCGGTCGACAAGGGCAACAAGCCGTTGAATATCCCCGCCTATAATGGCGGCCTCTTTGCCGAGGATGCCGAGCTGGATAGCTTGAGCGTCAGCGATGAGCTGTGCGAAGCGTTTAAAGAGCTCGCTGAATACGACTTTGCCTCGGAAGTCTCGGTCACGGTGCTGGGACGTATTTTCGAGCAGTCGATTACCGACCTGGAAGCACTGGCCGAGCAGCTGGAGCGCGGCGAAGCCATCGTCCCGCAGGAAAGCGCTCGCTCGGTCTCCGGGCGGCGCAAGCTTCAGGGCGTGGTGTATACCCCGGATAATATTACCGCCTTTATGGTCGAGCAGACTCTGGGATGCTATTTACAGCGGCAATTTTCGCGCTTGCTCGGCGACTACGGCCAGCTGAAAAACGACGGCAGCATCCAGTGGAAGCGTGGCAAGCAGAACGAGCTGAAGTTCTGGTACGCCTGGCAGGAAGCCTTGCAGCATATCCGCGTGGTCGACCCCGCATGCGGCTCGGGCGCGTTTTTGCTTGCCGCCTTTGATTTTCTCCACGCGGAATATCAGCGCATCAACGACAAGCTGGCCGAGCTCACCGGCCAGCCCGGCGTGCTGGATCTCAACAAGGAAATTCTCAACCACAACCTTTATGGCGTGGATATCAACGCCGAATCCATCGAGATCACCAAGCTCTCGCTGTGGTTGAAAACCGCCGAACGCGGCAAGCCCCTTACCAGCCTTAACGCCTGCCTGCGCGACGGCAACAGCCTGGGGATTACCCGGTCGGTAGCGGGCAGCGCGTTTTGCTGGCATGCGGCTTTTCCCGAGATTTTTGCCGACGGCGGCTTTGACGTGGTGCTGGGCAACCCGCCGTATGTGCGTCAGGAGCGCTTCTCCGAGATGAAACCCTGGCTGGAAGCCCACTACCGGGTGTATCACGGCGTGGCCGACCTGTACGCCTACTTTTTTGAGCTGGGGCTTAACCTGCTCAAACCCGGTGGCATGCTGGGCTACATCAGCTCCTCGACGTTTTTCAAAACCAATGCCGGCATGCCGCTGCGTCGCCACCTGGCCGAGTGCACACGCCTGCACAGCGTGGTGGACTTCGGCGATTTACAGGTGTTTGAAGGCGTGACCACCTACCCGGCCATTCTGGTGATGGAAAACGCCGCGCCGACGGAAGATCACCGCCTGGCGATGCTCAACCTGACCGACGACCTGCCGGAAAACCTCGGCCAGCGGTTTAGCCAGGATCACGGCACCATGCCGCAAAGCCGGCTGGGCAGTGAAGGCTGGCAGCTGGAAGACGAAACCCTGGCCGCGCTGCGCCACAAGCTCACCCACGCCGCCGACGGCACGCCGTATCCCAGCCTCAAAGCCGTATATGGCTCGCCGCTATACGGGATTAAAACCGGCTGTAACAAGGCATTCGTGATTGATCAGGCGACCCGGGATGCGCTGGTGGCCGAAGACCCCGCCTCGGCCGAGGTGCTCAAGCCGTTTCTGGAAGGCAAGGATCTGAAAAGATGGCATGCGCAGAATCAGGGGTTATGGCTGATATTTGCCCGGCGCGGCATTGATCTTGATGCGTACCCGGCAGTGAAGCGGCATCTGGAACAGTACCGTGAGCAGCTTGAGCCCAAGCCACGCGACTGGCCGCGTGGCAAGAAATGGCCGGGAAGAAAGGCCGGTAGCTACCGCTGGTATGAAATTCAGGACACTGTAGCGTATTACGAAAAGTTTGCCTTGCCCAAGGTTTTCTACCCGGATATCACCAATAGCCCCAAGTTTTATCTGGATACCGGCGGAGCCTTTGCTGCCAATACGGCCTACTTTTATCCTGATGGTAACTACTATTTAGTGGGCTTGCTGAATTCACAGGCTGTGTGGTTCTTTCTCACGGGGATCGCCGATTCGGTGCGCGGTGGTTTTTACCGGATGTTTTCACAAAATGTGAACCGCATTCCTTTGCCACCAGCGTCCGACGAGCAGCAGGCCACCATCGCCGAGCTGGCCGAGCAGTGCCAGCAAACCGCCGAACAGCGCCAGCAGGTGATTGAGCGCTTTGCCCGCCGCCTGTGCGATGACCTCTGCCCCGACGGCCGCGAGCCCAGGCTCAACACCAAAAGCCGCCAGTGGTGGCAGCTGGACTTCAAGACCCTGCAGGCTGAGGTAAAAAAGAGCTTCAAGCTCAAGGCCAGAGATACGCTGATCGCCGTGGCCGAGCGCGACGACTGGGAAGACTATTTTACCGACCGGCAGGCCAGGGTGAGCACACTGGATGAGACGCTTGCCGCGACGGAAAACCGGTTGAACCAGGCGGTGAATGCCCTGTTTGATTTGACCCGGGAAGAGCAGCACTTGCTGTAACGCGGGGCAGCCAGGCATTGAAGCGCCACGACTTCCCTCCTTGGGCGTTTCGCGGCAGAATGATAGAGCATGCAAACGGACCGGCCACCGCGAAAGACGCGCAGGCCGACCGTCAGGGCGCGGCGCGTGCGGAGCGCACCGCCGCGATCGATAGATAGCAGGGGGATTCCCTGTTTTGTCGCAGTGGTAGACACGATGACGATGACAACTTCCCGGGCGGGCGCCGAGACGCTGATCCCCACGGCGTATTGCCCCACCCGTATTCCCGCCGACGACGAGGCCCTTGTCGTCGAGATCAAACGCCTGCTGCAGGCGGAAAACGCCGTGCTGGTGGCGCATTACTATACCGACGACGCGATTCAGCGGCTGGCCGAGGAAACCGGCGGCTGCGTCGCCGACTCGTTGCAGATGGCGCGCTTTGGCGCCGAGCACGAGGCCGAGACGCTGGTGGTCGCCGGCGTGCGTTTCATGGGCGAGACGGCCAAGATCCTGTCGCCGGAAAAGCGCGTGCTGATGCCCACCCTGGAAGCCACCTGCTCGCTGGATACCGGCTGCCCGCCGGACGAGTTCAGCGCCTTTTGCGATGCCCACCCCGACCGTACCGTAGTGGTCTACGCCAACACCTCGGCGGCGGTGAAAGCGCGCGCCGACTGGGTGGTGACGTCATCCATCGCGGTGGATGTGATCGAACACCTGCAGGCCAAAGGCGAAAAAATCCTCTGGGCGCCGGACAAGCACCTGGGCGGCTATATTCAGGCCCAAACCGGCGCCGATATGCTGATGTGGGACGGCGCCTGCATCGTCCACGAGGAGTTCAAGGCCCAGGGCGTGGAAGACATGAAGCGCCTCTACCCGGAAGCGGCCGTGCTGGTCCACCCGGAATCCCCGGCGCCGGTGGTGGAGCTGGCCGACGTTGCCGGCTCTACCTCGCAGCTGATCAAGGCGGCGAAGGAGCTGCCCAACAAGCAGCTGGTGGTTGCCACCGACCGGGGGATTTTCTTCAAGATGCAGCAGGCGGTGCCGGACAAGACCCTGTTCGAGGCGCCCACGGCGGGCCACGGTGCGACGTGCAAAAGCTGTGCGCACTGCCCCTGGATGGCGATGAACGCGCTGGATAACCTGGCGCAGGCGCTGCGTGAAGGCAGCGGCGAAATCAGCGTCGAAGAAGCGCTGCGCCAAAAAGCCCTGATACCGCTGGAGCGGATGCTCAACTTCAAGGCGTGACGCTAATGCCTGATGCCGTGCCGGCTCTTCCGAGAGCCGGAGAGCCGGGTCAGGCTTCTCAGGAGAACTCCTCCAGCGCGTCGCGATAGTCGATAAAGGTCTCGCGGCGTGACTTGATGCGAGCTTCAAGCGCCGGATTGTTATCGCTCTGCGCGGCGTCCAGCGCAATATCCAGCTGGCGGATGCCCTTGTCGATACGCCCGGTCAGCTGCAGCTGTTCGGCTCGCGCCAGGTGACCTTCAGCCGTGTGCCCGCTGCGCCCGGCGGCTTCCGAAAGCAGGGTAAAGCCCAGCGGGTATTCCGGGTGTTCGTCGGTGACGTCGCGCAATAGCCGGTAGGCGGCGCCGGGGTCGGTGCCCAGCTGCGCCTGGGCCAGCGTCAGCTGCGCGGGCAGGTAGCCGGGCATCAGGCGCAGCAGCCGCTGGCTGCGGTTGATGGCGTCGTCCACCCGGCGATCGTCCAGCGCAATACGCGCAGCCGACGCCGGCAGCAGCGCAAGGTCCGGATGCTGTTCGGCAAGGCGATCCAGCGTGGTCAGGGCGCTTTGCGTCCGGCCCTTGTCGGCGTCGATCAGCGCCTGTAAGTAAGTGATCGCCGCGCTTTCGGCGTCGTCCTCGCGTAGCCGAGTCAGCGCTTCCTTCGGGGTGTTGTGGTGCAGGTGCTGTAGCGCCCGGGCCCGCACCATGTCGTAGAGGGTGTCGTCCTGGTAGTCATCGCTGACCTGCATCTGCGCCGAACGCGACTGGGCATCGCTCAGGCGGCTTTCGCTGACCGGGTGGCTGAGGAGAAATTCCGGCGGCGTGTCGCCCTGGAGGCGCGCCATGCGCTGCATGCCCTTGAACATGCGCACCATGTCGCCGGGCGGATAGCCGGCATCGGCCAGGGTTTGCATGCCCACCCGGTCGGCTTCCTCTTCAAAGCGCCGGGAGTAGCGCAGCTGATCCTGTAGCATGGCCGCCTGGGAGCCCATGGCGGCGGCCATACCGGCGCTGCCCGCGCCGCTGGCGGCCAGCACCATGCCGGTGAGCATGGCGGCCATGGCGGGCAGCCGGGTCTGTTCGGCGCGCTCGCGGCCCCGGGCAAAGTGGCGCTGTGAAAGGTGGCCCAGCTCGTGAGCCAGCACCGAGGCGAAGGCGCCTTCATCCGGAGCGAAGGCGTAAAGTCCGGCGTTGATGCCCATGACGCCGCCGGGCACGGCAAAGGCGTTGAGCGAGCCGTTATCCACCATCACGCTGACGGGCAGGGCGCCGCTCAGGCCGCTGTGGGGCATGAGTCGGGCAATCAGCCGGTCGAGATAATAGTGGGCGAGAGGGTCCTGCCACTGCGGTGCCTGAGCACGAAACTGGCGCAGCCAGGCGCGCCCCAGCTGCTGCTCCTGGTGGCTGGCAGCGGGTGACGCGCTGCCCAGCGTGGGCAGGTGATGGTCGCGGTTGTCGGCGCTCAGCGGCGCGCTCACGGGCAGGCTGACCGTCAGGACTATGGCGCAAAACCAGGCGCAGGGGGCGTGGCGCAGGCGTAGCATGGCATCCTCGCGTGTGATCAAAACCGTTGGTCAAAACGGGCGTCGAACCGGCTGTTATCCGCCGGGCAGAGGGCTGCGGCAGAACCGGGTACGTCAACAGACATTGCGCCGGTGCATGAAGTGCCGTTAAATCGTCTGCCGGTCCCCCCCAACCGACGGGTACGGGCGCTAAAGTATACGCAATCGTGCAGGCGCCAGTGTATGCAAGACAGTGTATGTAAGACAGTGTATGCGAGAATGCGGGGCCGGTGCATAAGGGCCGTGCTCGATCACGCTTGTCACCAGGCAGAATCGAAGAGGTGCCATGCCGGCGCCGGGTAACGGGAAATGCCGAATAACGCGATATAGCGAGTAACGTGGGGGTGTCATGCCGAAACATACGCCGTCGGAGCCGGCAGTCGATCAGGTGCTGGATGCCTGCGGCCTTGCCTGCCCGCTGCCGCTGCTCAAGGCCCGGCAGGCGCTGCACGGTCTGGCCGGCGGGCAGCTTTTGGAAGTGCGCGCCACCGATGCCGGCTCCTGGCGCGACATGGCCTCGTTTGCCGAGCAGACCCGCCACCGGCTGGAGGCGCGCGAGCAGGTAGGCGAGGTGTATTATTACTGGATTCGCAAGGCGGAAGGGGGTGAACAATGACGCTGCGCACCCTGATCAGGGAATGGATCGACCGCTATTTCTCCGACGAGGAAGCCGTCATCCTGCTGCTGGTGCTGATTGCCGGGTTTGCCGCGGTGATCTGGTTCGGGCGGATGCTGGCGCCGTTTTTTACCGCGCTGATTGTGGCCTTTCTGCTGCAGGGCGCGGTGAATGCGCTGACGCGCCGCCACGTACCGCATCTGCTGGCGGTGGCGGTGGTCTTCCTGGCGTTTCTCGGCGCGGTGCTGGCGCTGGCGCTTATTCTACTCCCGCTGATCTGGAATCAGCTGGTGGGCCTGGTGCAGGAAACCCCGCGCATGTTTGCCAGCGGCCAGAACTGGCTGAGCGAGCTGCAGGCACGCTATCCCAATTTGATTACCCCGGACCAGGTGCAAAGCTGGGTCGGCGCCGCCAGCCGCCAGATCAGCCAGCTGGGGCAGCGTGCGCTGTCGCTGTCGCTGGCGTCGCTGGGCAACGTCATGGCGTTGATCATCTATCTGGTGCTGGTGCCGATTCTGGTGTTTTTCATGCTCAAGGATCGCGACGCCCTGGTAGGGTTTACCCTGTCGCTGCTGCCGCGCAAGCGGACGCTGCTGTCGCGTATCTGGCAGGAAATGGACATGCAGATCGCCAACTATATTCGCGGCAAGTTCATTGAAATCATCATTATCGGCTCGGTGGCCTTCGGCACCTTCGCCTTTCTCGGCGTGCCGTACTCGGCGCTGTTGGGCGTGCTGGTCGGGCTGTCGGTGCTGGTGCCGTATATCGGTGCGGCGCTGGCGGTATTGCCGGTGGCTGCGGTGGCCGGCTTTCATTTCGGCCTGAGCGAACAGCTGGCCTATGTGCTGGTGGCCTACGGCGTGATCCAGGCGCTGGACGGCAACGTGCTGGTGCCGGTGATGTTTTCCGAGGCGGTCAACCTGCACCCGGTGTCGATTATCGTTGCGGTGCTGTTTTTTGGCGGTATCTGGGGCTTTTGGGGGGTGTTTTTTGCCATCCCGCTGGCCACGCTGCTCAAGGCGCTGGTGTACGCCTGGCCCCGGGGTATCCAGCAGCGTGACGAGCGCCTGGCGCAACAGCAGGAAGCCGCCGAGGCGCAACATCCGGATGCACAGGGCTCGGAAGTACAGCACCCGGAAGGCGGCGCCTGAATCGCACGCCGCCCGGTCGCTTTCCTGCCGTCAGCCGTCAGCGTTCAGCTCTTCGGCGGCGGCCAGCACCTCGTCAACGTGGCCCGGCACCTTGACGCCGCGCCACTCCCGGGCCAGCTTGCCCTCGGCGTCGATCAGAAAGGTGCTGCGCTCGATGCCCTGGTGCTCCTTGCCGTACATCTTCTTGAGTTTGATGACGTCAAAGATCCCGCACAGGGTCTCATCCTTGTCGGAAATCAGCGCGAAATTGAAGTCCTGATTGGCCTTGAAGTTTTCCTGGGCGCGCAGACCGTCCCGGGAGACGCCCAGAATCACGGTGTTGGCGGCGTCAAAGGCCGGCTTGCGGTCGCGGAAATCGCCGCCTTCGGTGGTGCAGCCGGGCGTACTCGCCTTCGGGTAGAAATACACCACGACCTGCTGGCCGCGAAAGTCCGACAGGGTCACGGTGGTGTCGCCGGTCGCGGTGGCAGAAAAGTCTTCAACGGGTTGGCCGATGGCAACGCTCATGTAAAAGCTCCTTGAGGATCAATAAGCCGAGGGAGAAAATAACGGTCGGAAAGGACCGTCAAGCGGAAAAGACGCGGGTCTGACGGTGAAAGGGCCGGGGCGCCGACACCCCGATTACACGCAAGCGGCGGGCCCGTGTCAAAAAATCGGCCGTGAAACGCCACTCGCTGCGCTTTGCGCTGTACAGCCTTTTATCGCCTGAGTACCATTTGTTATCTGTGGAACCGCAAGGCGTTAACCAGGGCGCCATCGCGGCTCCCTGAACCCCGTGTGTGCGTACGCTTGTCTGTTCGAGCGGCGCGTTTCCACCCCTATCTGTGTGTATGAGGTACAAGCGGATGATCACTGGCAGCATTGTCGCTCTGGCGACACCGATGAAAGTCAATGGCGATATCGACTGGGATGCGCTGCGTCGCCTGGTGAACTTCCATCTCGATCATGGCACCGATGCCATTGTAGCCGCCGGCACCACCGGTGAGCCTACCACCATGTCGTTTGCCGAGCACTTTGATGTGATTCGCACCGTGGTGGAGCAGGTGAACGGGCGCATCCCGGTGATTGCCGGCACCGGCGCCAACGCCACGTCCGAAGCCGTGGAGCTGGCGCGCTATGCCAGCGAAGTCGGCGCGGATTACTGCCTGTCAGTGTGCCCCTATTACAACAAGCCCACCCAGGAAGGCCTCTACCAGCATTTCAAGGCCGTGGCCGAGGGCAGCAAGCTGCCGGTTATCCTGTATAACGTGCCGGGCCGTACCTGCTCCGACCTCTACAACGAAACCGTGATGCGCCTGGCGGACGTTGACAACATCGTCGGCCTCAAGGATGCCACGGGCAACCTGGAGCGCGGCGAGGACCTGATCGCGCGGCTCAAGGGCAGCGGCTTCATGCTGTACTCCGGCGACGACGGCACGGCCTGCGACTTCATGCTGATGGGCGGTCACGGGGATATTTCGGTCACCGCCAACGTCGCTCCCGGCGC
The DNA here is from genome assembly GCF_000334215.1 of Vreelandella jeotgali Hwa. Taxonomy (GTDB): domain Bacteria; phylum Pseudomonadota; class Gammaproteobacteria; order Pseudomonadales; family Halomonadaceae; genus Vreelandella; species Vreelandella jeotgali. The sequence goes on from NZ_AMQY01000011.1 coordinate 129,130, forward strand.
CATGCACGAGCTGTGCACCGCTGCGGTGGCCGGCGATACGGAAACCGCCCACTCGATCAACACGCGGCTGATGCCGCTGCACACCAATCTGGGTATCGAGGCCAACCCGATTCCGGTCAAGTGGTCGCTCAATCGCATGGGCTACGCCGAGGCCGGGGTGCGCCTGCCGCTGACCTGGCTGTCGGAAAAGTATCACGCCACGATCAGCGAAGCGCTGCAGCTGGCCGGGGTTGTGGAAGATCAGGCCTGAACAGCCGGGTTGGCGCCCTGCTCTGACATACGCCCCACGGAATTTGCTCAACGGATTAAGGTGGCTGGATGAACCCTGCGCTTAAATGGATACCCCTGACACTGGCCGGCGCCCTGGCGCTTGCCGGCTGCGCCCGGGATGGTTTTTATGATGACCGCAACACCGACTATGTTGAGCCGTCGCCGGCGCCGCCGCTGGCCCTGCCCGATACGCGCGACCCGTCACGCTACCGCAATGCGCTGCCCATGCCCGGCGGCGGCGATCAGTCGGCGCCGCCCGAGGAACCGGTGGAAGCCCATGCGCCACGCGCTCTGACGGTAGCCAGCGGGCTCGACGAAGACTACGTCACCACCCGGCAGATCAACGATCAGCGCTGGCTGGTGGTGGCCGAAGACGCCGCCGGCGTGTGGCCGCAGCTGGAGCGTTTTGCCCGCACCCGGGCCGGGGGTATCGAGCGTAGCCGGCCCGCGCGCGGGGTGCTGGAAACACCCGATGCCACGCTGCAGCTCAAGACTGCCGTGCGTAACGGCACCAGCGAGGTACACTGCCGGCAGGGGGAACAGCCGTCGTCGCGCTGTTTGACCCGCCTGGCCGAGTATCTCAAGACCGGCCAGCGCTCGGCGAATACGCTGTCCTCGCTGAATGCCCAGCGCGATAACGAGGATAGCGCCGTGCAGCTCAGGCAAAACGGCGACGACGTCAGCGTGAGTATTCCCTATTCGGCCGACCGTGCCTGGGCCGAAATCGACCACTATCTGGGGCGTGACTTCAGCCAGCCGGACAAGCGTGAGCAACTCGGCAGCGATCCTGACGCGCATACCTTCACGGTGGACTACCGCACGCTGGAAAATCGCCGGCGGGGCGTGTTTGCCAACCTGAATCCCTTTGCCCATCACGGCACGCAAAAGGTGCGGCTGGTGCTCGACGCTCGCGGCGGGCAGAGCCGCCTGAAAGCCGAGAGTGCCGACGGGCAGTCGCTCGGTGCCGACTCTCAACGGGAGCTGCTGGAGCGCATTTCCGGCTATTTACGCTAAGATTCAACCATCCGGCCGTGTCGATGCGTGGGTGTCGGCACGGCCTGCATTTGACCGCATGGGAGCGACCATGGAGAAGCGTCAGGAACTTTACGCCGGCAAGGCGAAGTCCGTTTATACCACTGAAGCGCCGGACCGGCTGGTGCTTGAATTCCGCGACGATACCAGCGCCTTCGACGGCAAGCGCAAGGAAGCGCTGGCGCGCAAGGGCATGGTCAACAACGTATTCAATGCCTTCATCATGGAGCGCCTGGAAGACGCCGGCATTCCCACCCACTTTGACAAGCGCCTGTCGGCTACCGAAAGCCTGGTCAAAAAAATGCAGATGATCCCGGTGGAGTGCGTGGTACGCAACATTGCCACTGGCGGGCTGGTCAAGCGGCTGGGCGTGGAAGAGGGCATTCCCCTGACGCCGCCGACGTTCGAGCTGTTTCTGAAAGACGACGAGCGCGGCGATCCGATAATCAACGAATCGCTGGCCGACACCTTCGGCTGGGCCACACGCGAGCAGCTCGGCAAGATGCAGGAGCTGACCTTCAAGGTCAATCACGTGCTCAAGCAGCTGTTTGCCCAGGGCGACATGCTGCTGGTGGATTACAAGCTGGAGTTTGGTCTGTATGACGGCCAGGTAATTCTCGGCGACGAGTTTTCGCCGGACGGCTGCCGGCTGTGGGATGCCAACACCCGGGAGAAACTCGACAAGGATCGCTTTCGCCAGGGGCTGGGCGGCGTCATCGAAGCCTACGAAGAGGTCGCGCGGCGCCTTGGCGTGGTGCTGCCCGAGGGTGATACCGACGCCTGATCGCGCGGGCTACTGCGGAGTCGCCGCCCCGCCGGCTAGGAGCCGGCGGCGGCTGACCGGATGGCGACCACGGCCATGAGGGTCGCCGCGCCTTCCTGCTCCTGCGCCTTGAACGACACATCCACATCGCGCAGGCGCACGCCGTAAACGCGCTCCGGCGCCCGGCGGCCGCGCTGGTAGGCCGGCCGCGGGTCCTGACGCAATACCTGTTCGATGAGTGCCTTCAGCGAATCGCCGTCCCGACGCCGGTCGAGGGTGGCGCAGGCGTCGGGATAAAACACCACCGGCAGGGCGTCCGGCGGAGCCGGGGCAAAGCCGGCTGTGGCGTCCGGGCGCGCTTCCACCCAGGGCAGGTAGGGCTTGATGTCGACCACTGGCGTTCCGTCCACGAGGTCGCAGCCGCCCAGCTCAAGCCTGGCGCCGCCCTCGGTGGCGATCCCTTCCAGCGTCACCAGCGATAGCCCCAGGCGGTTCGGCCGGTTGGGGCTGCGGCTGGCAAAGACGCCTACCTTCTGATTGCCGCCCAGCCGCGGCGGGCGTACCAGTGGGGTAAAGCGTCCGTCGGCTGCCGGCGTCCGGTGGAAGATGAAGGTTAGCCAGAGGTGGCTGAACGCGGACAGGCCGCGCACCGCCAGCGGGTCGTTGTACGGCGGGGTGAGGATCAACGTGGCCCGGGCGGCCGGTGCCAGCCCCGGTTGACGCGGCACGCCAAACCTGTCCGGGTAGTCGCTGTGGATCACGCCCAGCGGTTCCAGCTGCCAGCGGTGGGCATCGGGTGGCGAGTCGGGCGGGTATGAAGCATCATGCATGGGGCGGTCGTCCTGGGATCGGTCGTTCTCGACCCGGTGGTCGAGGTGGCTACTTATAAGCTGCAAATGGAAAGCAGGGCTGAGTCGGGCATATTGCTGTTAGCTTCAATCCGCGAGCCGTCAACAGGTCGGCGAGGGGGCGCTATCAATCCCTCCCTGGACGCTATCTACGCCATCCCTGGCGTAGAACCCCCTCTTCGACCTGTCCCCGGCTCTTCGGATATAGCCCTGAAGGTAGAGTGACGCAGGGTGAAAAAGGCGGCCTCATACCCCTGGCCGTCTGTCGACCCAATGAGGTAATCATGACGCAACAGAGCGCATCGGCGCATGAAAAAGCGCCGCGAATCCTGTATCGCGAGGCGCGGGTTCAGGATGCCGCCGATCAGGCCGAGGTGTTTTACCACGCGGTGATGCAGGGGGCGGCGCAGCATTATTCGCTCACCCAACGCCGCGCCTGGGCCAGTGTGCTGCCCCGGGAGGCCAGCGCCTGGGCGGTTCGCCACTCGCTTTATACCACCCTGGTGGCCGTTTGTGACGGCCGCTGCGTGGGCTTTCTGGAGCTGGACGTGGCGGATGCCCGGGTAGAGACGCTGTACGTCTGGCCGTCGCTGAGCGGGCGGGGTATCGGCACCACGCTGCTGATCCACGCCGAGCGTCTGCTGCTGGAGCAGGGCAGCGGCACTATCGCGATCGAGGCCAGCGAGATGCTGGTTGAACGGCTTGAGCGGCGCGGCTGGGAGAACCTGGGAGAGCAGTGGGTCGAGCGCGGGGGCGAGTCGCTCAGGCGCTACCGGCTGCGTAAATGCCTCAACGCCGTCGAAACCTGAGCCCGGCGTCCGGGCATGGTTTAACCCGCTCTATGCTGTTCCTCTATCCTTACCTTTCTCTTCCATCCTCACCTTTCTCTTCTATCGTCTCCTCCCCCGCTATCCATGTCTTTTCCCTGTCAGCTGTTTTCCATGCCGTCGCGTGAGGCGTCGTCGACCAGGCGCAGGGACAGATCCACGGCCTTGATGTCCTTGGTGATGGCGCCGCTGGAAATGCAGTCGATACCCGTCTCGGCGATGGCCTTGAGCGTGGTGTCGTCCACGTTGCCCGAGGCTTCGAGCGTGGCGCGCCCCTGCGTGCGGGTCACGGCCCGGCGCAGGTCGTCCAGCGAGAAGTTGTCCAGCATGACGGTATCGGCACCTGCGTCCAGCGCCTGGTCCAGCTCGTCGAGATTTTCCACCTCGACTTCCACGGTCAGCCCGCTTGCCAGCCGGCGCGCCTGATCCACGGCCCCGGCAATCCCGCCGCAGGCGGCGATGTGATTTTCCTTGATCAAAAACGCATCCCAGAGCCCGGCACGATGGTTGCGGCCGCCGCCGCAGCTGACCGCGTACTTCTGCGCCAGGCGCAGGTTGGGCAGGGTTTTGCGCGTATCCAGCAGGCGAACGCCGGTGCCGTCGAGAAGGTCCACATAGCGACGGGTGGCCGTGGCCGTGGCCGATAGCGTCTGCAGCACGTTGAGCGAGGGACGCTCGCCGGTCAGCAGGCCGCGGGCCGGGCCTTCCAGTTCGAGAAAGCCTTGGCCGGCCGCCAGCCGGTCGCCGTCGGCGGCCTGCCAGTGGAGCCTGATGCGGCTATCCAGCCGGCGAAAAATCTCGTCGACCCAGGCAACCCCGCACAGCACGCAGGCTTCCCGGGTGATGACCTGCGCCCGGGCCCACTGCGTTTCGGGAATCAGCCCGGCGGTCACGTCGCCGGGCCCCAGGTCTTCGGCCAGCAGGTGGGCGGCGCTGGCGCGTATGTCTTCAGCGAGAGCTGTATCATGGTGCATAGTGGCGGGCCTTCCAGCAGAGAACAGAAACGGGTTGGCCGGCATTATAGCCCACTGCGGCGCGGGAAAAAGGCCTGCAAGCAGAGCAATCGCCGCCAGGGCAATCGTAGCCAGAGCAATCGCTGCCAGGTACCGGGATGAGCAGTCCACAGGTCAGGAAAAGGGAAAAACAGGAGACGGCATGAGCGAAGTCGGAAGCGAAGCGGGGCGCTGGACGCAGGCGCGTTGGGTGGCATCCCCCAACGCTGATGAACGGCCGACCGGCGAGGTATCGCTGGTAGTGCTGCATGCCATCAGCCTGCCGCCGGGGGCGTTCGGCGGCGATGCCGTCGAAGCACTGTTTACCAACCGCCTGGATAGCGGCGCGCACCCGTTTTTTGCCCGCCTTGCCGGAGTACATGTCTCGGCGCACTTTCTGATTCGGCGCGACGGCGAGTGCGTGCAGTTTGTCGAGCCCGAACGCCGCGCCTGGCATGCCGGGCGCTCGTACTGGCGGGACCCGCGAACAGGCGATACGCGTCGGGCGCTCAACGATTTTGCCGTGGGCATCGAGCTGGAAGGAGACGACGAGACGCCGTTTGCCCGCGCCCAGTACGCGACGCTGGCGGCGCTGCTGGTCTGGCTGATGGCGCGCTATCCGGCGCTGGATACAACCCGCATTACCGGTCATGCTTATGTAGCGCCGCTACGCAAGACCGATCCCGGACCCGCGTTTGACTGGGCATACGGCTTTCAGCAGCTGTATCGGCACCCGGAGTGGAGCGCATTGAAAAGGTGGCAGTAAGTAGTTTAGCTACTTATTTGTCAATTTATAACGTAAAAGCGTTAACGCTTTGAATATCACCGTTATTGCCCGATGTGGCGGGCAGGAAGCCGGCAGTTTGTCAACGCGGTGATTGGCAGCGCTCGGGGTTTGCGGTATGGTTTTTGACAGCCAGCAACGTTTTTTTGCTATCTTTGTGTAGATTTACTACATTTTGCCGAACGCTGCGTCTTGAATGTAGAATGGATTTCCATTCTGCGCTGCAAGGCGCACCGACGGACCAAGGCCTGTGGTGGCACGACGACTGCCGCGGCCGCCCGGGCCCCGGGGTTCGCGGGGTCAATGTCATTTATCGTCATTCGGAGACACATCCATGAGTCTGGAGACACGAGAAGATCTCGACCCGGTCGAGTCCACGGAGTGGCTTGAAGCCCTGGAGTCGGTGCTGGATCGTGAGGGTGAGGATCGTGCCCGCTACCTGCTGACCCGCCTGGCGGATCGTATGCGTCGGGACGGCAGCCAGGTGCCTTTCTCGGTGACAACCCCGCACCGCAACACCATTCCGCCACACCGCGAAGCGCCCATGCCGGGTGACGCGTCCATGGAGCGCAAGATTCGTTCCCTGATCCGCTGGAACATGGCGGCGATGGTGACCCGCGCCAACCATGCCAACAAGGGCATCGGGGGCCACCTGGCCAGCTTCATGTCGTCGGCCACGCTGTACGACATAGGTTTCAACCATTTCTTCCGCGCGCCCGAGGGGGACCACGAAGGCGACCTGGTATTTATCCAGGGCCACAGCTCGCCGGGTATCTATGCGCGCTCCTTCCTGGAAGGTCGCCTGACCGAAGAGCAGATGGACAAGTTCCGCCAGGAAGTCGACGGCGGCCTGTCGTCCTATCCGCACCCCTGGCTGATGCCGGACTACTGGCAGCTGCCCACCGTGTCCATGGGGCTGGGGCCGATCATGGCCATCTACCAGGCCCACGTCATGCGCTACCTGCATCAGCGCGGGCTGAAGGACATGCAGGATCGTCAGGTCTGGGCATTCCTCGGCGACGGCGAGTGCGACGAGCCGGAGACGCTGGGCGCCATTCACCTCGCCAGCCGCGAGAAGCTCGATAACCTGAACTTCGTCATCAACTGTAACCTGCAGCGTCTGGATGGCCCGGTGCGCGGCAACTCGCGCATCATGGACGAGCTCGAAGGCGTGTTCCGCGGCGCCGGCTGGAACGTGATCAAGGTGGTCTGGGGCCGCTTCTGGGACACCATGTTCGAGCAGGACAACAAGGGCGTGCTGCAAAAGCGCATGGACGAAGCCGTCGACGGCGAATACCAGAACTACAAGTCTTTGGGCGGCGCCTATACCCGGGAGCACTTTTTCGGCAAGTATCCCGAAACGGCCAAAATGGTCGAGAACCTGTCGGATGACGATATCTTCCGGCTCAACCGCGGCGGCCACGACCCCTACAAGGTGTACGCGGCCTACCACGAGGCGTTCCACAACGCCAACGGTCGCCCCACCGTGATTCTCGCGCATACCGTCAAGGGCTACGGTCTGACGGCCGAGGGCGGTGAAGCCGATAACGAGGCGCACCAGGTCAAGGCCATCGACGATCCGGATGTGCTCAAGAAATTCCGCGACCGCTTCGATATCCCGCTCACCGACGAGCAGATCGAAAACGAGATGCCGTACTACAAGCCGGCCGAAGACTCGCCGGAAATGAAGTACATGCATCTGCAGCGTGAGCGTCTGGGCGGCTATCTGCCGGCGCGGCGCCGCGATTTCGAGGCCGTCGACATTCCCGGGCTCGACGACAAGATCTTTGCCTCGCAGACCGGCGGCTCGAAGGGCCGCGAAGTGTCCACGACCATGGCCTTCGTGCGCATCCTCAACGGCCTGGTCAAGAACAAGAGCTTTGGCAAGCAGGTAGTGCCCATTGTCCCCGACGAGGCGCGTACCTTCGGCATGGAAGGCATGTTCCGTCAGCTGGGCATTTATTCCGCCGGCGGCCAGAAGTACGAGCCCATGGACAAGGGCCAGCTGATGTTCTATCGCGAGGACACCGCCGGCCAGGTGCTGGAAGAAGGCATCACCGAAGCGGGCGCGATGTCGTCCTGGATCGCGGCGGCCACGTCCTACTCCAACCACGGCCTGCCGCTGCTGCCGTTTTACATCTATTATTCGATGTTCGGCTTCCAGCGTATCGGCGATCTGGCCTGGGCGGCCGGCGATATGCAGGCGCGCGGCTTCATGGTCGGCGGCACCGCCGGGCGTACCACGCTCAACGGCGAAGGCCTGCAGCACCAGGACGGTCACAGCCTGGTGCAGGCGTCGACCATTCCCAACTGCCGCAGCTACGACCCGACCTATGCCCATGAGATAGCGGTCATCCTGCAGGACGGTCTGAAGCGTATGTATACCGACAAGGAAAACTGCTTCTACTACCTGACCGTGATGAACGAAAACTACGAGCATCCCGCGCTGGATGAGGTGCCGGCCGACGATATCGTCAAGGGCCTGTACCGGCTGCGCGAGACCCAGGGCAAGAAGGGCAAGGGCCACGTTCAGCTGCTGGGCTCCGGCACCATCCTGCGCGAGGTCGAAGCGGCAGCCGAGCTGCTCGCCGAGGACTGGGGCGTGGGCAGCGATATATGGAGTGCCACCAGTTTCAACGAGCTGCGCCGTGAAGCCCTCGAGATCGACCGTCAGGCGTTTCTCAAGCCCGATGACGAGCCGCTCAAGCCGCATGTGACCGCGTGTCTCGAAGGCCATGCAGGGCCGGCCATCGCCGCGACCGACTACATGAAACTTTACGCGGACCAGGTGCGCGCCTGGGTGCCGACGGATTATCATGTCCTCGGTACCGACGGCTACGGCCGTTCCGATACCCGTGAGAAGCTGCGTTACTTCTTCGAGGTGGATCGCTACTTCGTCACCGTGACGGCGCTGAAAGCGCTGGCCGACCGTGGCGACATCGACCGCAAGGTCGTGGGCGAGGCGCTCGGGAAGTATGGCATCGATGCCGACAAGCCCAACCCGCTGACCAGCTGATCCGCTGCCCGGCGGGGCGTTGGACCCCGCCGGCCCGACCCGATTTGGAAGGAGCGCGACCTTGAGTAGCGAAAACATCAAAGTGCCCGACATCGGCGGCGATGAGGTAGAAATCATCGAAATTGCGGTGTCGGAAGGCGACGTCATCGAAGCGGAAGACGCGCTGATCACTCTCGAATCCGACAAGGCCAGCATGGATGTGCCGTCGCCCAAGGGTGGCAAGGTACGTCAGGTGCTGGTGAAGGAAGGCGATACGGTGTCCGAAGGCGACGACATCGTTGCCCTGGAAGTTGAAGGCGGCAGCGATGCCGGCGACGACTCGGCCGACGAAGCCCCGGCACAGGAAAAGGCTCCGTCACAGGAAAAAGCCCCGGCGAAGGAAGAAACGCCGAAGCAGGAAGAGGCGCCCGGCAAGGACGCCGCCCCTGCCCCGGCCGCCGGCGGCAAGCAGACCGTTGACGTCAAGGTGCCCGATATCGGCGACAGCGCCGAGATCATCGAAGTCACCGTCAGCGAAGGCGATGACGTCGAGGCCGAGGACGCGCTGATTACGCTGGAGTCCGACAAGGCCTCGATGGACGTGCCCAGCCCCCATACCGGCAAGCTGGTATCGCTGACCGTCAAGGAAGGCGACAGCGTCGCCGAAGGCGATGTGATCGGCCGGATGGAAATCGAAGGTGCCGATGACGCCGCGCCGGCGGAAAATGCCCCGGCAGAAGCGCCGGCATCAGAGCAGGCCGCACCGGCGGCGCCCGAAGCCGAGGCGCCGGCCGCTGACGCACCGGCCGGCGGCGCGCCGCAGCGTCAGGAAATCCGCGTGCCGGATATCGGTGACAGCGCCGAAATCATCGAAATCGCCGTCAGCGAAGGCGACGAGGTGGAAGAAGAAGACGCGCTGATCACGCTGGAATCCGACAAGGCCTCCATGGACGTGCCCAGCCCCTACAAGGGCAAGCTTGTGGATATCGCCGTCAAGGAAGGCGACAGCGTCTCCGAAGGCGACGTTATCGGCACGGTGGAAACGGCGGGCAGCGGTCCTCAACCGGTAGCGGAAAAGCCCGCTGCGGAAGCGGAACAACCCGCCGCCGCGCCGGCACCGCAAACAAGCCGGCCCGCGACGGGCTCTCCGAGCCCCGAGGCTCAGGTCGCCAGTGCGGCGCCGGAACACAACGGCAAGCGTGTTCACGCCGGTCCCGCCGTGCGCATGCTGGCGCGCGAGTTCGGTGTGGATCTGGCTCAGGTGCCGCCCACCGGGCCCAAGGGCCGCGTGCTGAAGGAAGACGTGCAGTCGTTCGTCAAGAGCGCGCTCTCCGGCTCCGGCGAAACGTCGACTTCCGGCCAGGCGGCAGCCACCGGCGGCAGCGGTATTCCGCCGATCCCCGATGTGGACTTCAGCCAGTTCGGCGAGGTGGAAGAGAAGCCCATGGGGCGCCTGATGAAAATGGGTGCCAACAACCTGCACCGCAGCTGGGTCAACGTGCCCCATGTGACGCAGTTCGACGATGCCGACATCACCGAGCTGGAAGCCTTCCGCAAGTCGATGAAGGCCGAGGCTGAAGCCCAGGGCGCGAAGCTGACGCCGCTGCCGTTCCTGGTCAAGGCGTGCGCCTTTGCGCTCAAGCAGTTCCCGCAGTTCAACGTCAGCCTCAAGAGCGACGGCGAAACCCTGGTGGTGAAAAAGTACGTCCACATCGGCATCGCCGTGGATACGCCCGATGGCCTGATGGTACCGGTAGTGCGCAATGCCGACCGCAAATCGCTGCTGGAGCTGGCCCGGGAAATGGGCGAGCTGGGCCAGAAAGCCCAGAACAAGAAGCTCAAGCGCGAGGACATGAGCGGTGGCTGCTTTACGATCTCCAGCCTGGGCTCGATTGGCGGAACGGCGTTTACGCCCATCGTCAACGCCCCGGAAGTGGCTATTCTGGGGGTTTCCAAAGCGCAAATGCAGCCGGTATGGGACGGCGCGGAGTTCCAGCCGCGTCTGATGATGCCGCTGTCGCTGTCCTACGACCACCGTGCCGTCAACGGAGCCGACGCCGCGCGCTTCACGGCGTTTCTGGCCAACGTGCTGACCGATATACGGCGCCTGCTGCTGTAAGCGGTATGCGTCTCACGGCAACACAGACGGCGCCTGCGGGCGCCGTTTGTGTTGGCAGCCGAGAAAAAGCGGTATCAGGCTTTTGGAGTGTTGTGTCACCCGTGAGTCGCCGTTATTGTCGAATGCTGTTTTTCCGCCATGTCTTTTCACTATAGTTTTCCCAGTAGTTTCCCATTATGTTTTGACGTCACCCGGCCAGTTACACCGATCCGGCGTGAATGATGGAAAATCAACTGATTCATACCAGACGATTCAAGGAGCCAAGCGATGCGGTTAATCCTGTTGGGCGCACCGGGCGCAGGCAAGGGCACCCAGGCGCAATTCATCTGCGAGAAGTACAAGATTCCCCAGATTTCCACCGGCGATATGCTGCGCGCCGCGATCAAGGACGGCAGCGAACTGGGCGTGAAGGTTCAGGGCATCATGAACAGCGGCGGTCTGGTGTCCGATGACATCATCATTGACCTGGTCAAGGAGCGCATCAGTCAGCCGGACTGCGAAAACGGTTTCCTGTTTGACGGCTTTCCGCGCACCATTCCCCAGGCCGATGCGATGAAGGACGCCGGCGTCAAGCTGGACCACGTTCTGGAAATCGACGTGGCCGACGATGAAATCGTCAATCGCCTGGCCGGCCGCCGGGTGCATCCCGCCTCGGGGCGGACGTATCACGTTGAGCACCATCCGTCGAAGGAGCCGGGCAAGGATGATGTGACCGGTGAGACCCTCATCCAGCGCGAAGACGACCAGGAATCCACGGTGCGCAACCGCCTGGCCGTTTACCACGACCAGACCGCGCCGCTGGTGGAGTACTATCAGCAGTGGGCCAACGAGGACCCCGAGAGCGCGCCGGCGTATCACCGCGTGAAAGGCGTGGGCAGTGTCGACGACATTACCCGCCAGGTGGCGGCGGCGCTGGACGGCAAGGCCGCGTAATGGCGCTCAACCTGCTTGCTCTGGACGCCTCATCGGGCGCCTGTTCGGCGGCTCTCCTGCGCCGCCAGGAGGGCCGTGATACCTGCCTGGCGCGTTTTGCCATGACCCCGCGCGAGCACACCCGGCGTTTGCTACCCATGGTCGATGAGGTGTTGGCCGAGGCCGGGCTGACCCCGGCCGAGCTGGATGCCGTGGCGTTCGGCCGGGGCCCGGGGTCGTTTACCGGGCTGCGGATTGCCGCCGGCGCCGCCCAGGGGCTGGCCTTCGGCCTGGACGTGCCGCTTTTGGGCGTGTCGACGCTGGAAGCGCTGGCGCTGCAGGCCGGGTCCCGCTTTGCCGCCGAGCGCGTGGCCACGCTGATCGACGCCCGCATGGGCGAAGTCTACGCGGGCTTTTGGCACTGCGCGGACGGTGTGATAACGCCGCGGGGCGATGAAGCGGTCCTGGCGCCGGAGCAGCTGGTGCTGCCCGACGACGCGGACGGCGAAACGGCCGACCGCTGGGTTGCCGTGGGCTCCGGGCTGGCGCTTTATGAGCGCTTTGCCGCGCCGCTGGCGCAGCGTCTGGCGTTGCCGGCGACCGACGCCGAAGTGCTGGAGCCGCGCGCGGAAGACATGGCCCGGCTCGCGGCGCGGGATCTTGACGCCGGCGGGGGCCAGCCGGCGCACCGGGTTCAGCCGGTGTACCTGCGTAACGAGGTGGCGTGGAAAAAGCCGGCATGAGCCCCGGAGGGAGCGACTCGGAGATTTCGACGGGGCGCGCTGCGCTGCCGTCGGGCATGGCGCTGGAGCAGCATGAACAAGGGCTGGTGCTGGTCGCGGATGAACAGCGCTACGGCAAGCCGCTGTACGTGGATTTTGTCGGCGGCAAGGCCGGCCACCGACGCCGCTTTGGCGGCGGGCGCGGCCAGCTGATTGCCCGGGCCTGCGGGCTGGCCAACGGCGTTACCCCCGGCGTGGTGGACGCTACCGCCGGGCTGGGGCGCGATGCCTTTGTGCTCGCCAGTCTGGGGGCGCCGGTGTTGCTGGTGGAACGCGTCGAGGCCATTGCGGCACTGTTGGCGGACGGGCTGGCGCGTGCTGCGCAGCATCCCGATACCTCTGCCATCGCTGCGCGCCTGCGGCTGGTGCCGGGCGATGCCGCCACCGAGCTTGCGGCGTTGGTCGCGGAGGCCGATGTGGCGCCGCAGGTGGTGCATCTCGACCCGATGTTCCCCCATCGGGAAAAGTCCGCGCTGGTGAAAAAGGAGATGCGCCTGTTCCGCGAGCTCGCCGGCGACGATGCCGACGCGCCGCGCCTGCTGGAAGCCGCGCTGGACGTTGCGACCCACCGGGTGGTGGTCAAACGCCCGCGCAAGGCGCCGCCGGTGGACGGCCCGGCGGTAGCGCACTGCGTTGAGGGCAAAACCAGCCGCTACGATATTTACGTCCACCGTTCGCTGCGCCCCGGGCGGCGTTAAGCGTTAGCGGCGGGGTTTGCCCTTCGCCCGGGTCTTCGGCCGGGGTTTGGGCTTCTGGCTGCCCGATGTTTCCGGGGGCACGCGGTAGTGCAGGTAGAGGTCCAGCACCAGGTCGGGCAGCTGCGCGGTGAGCGCTTCGAGGCGTTGGGTATCGCCGGCCAGTTCGGCCATGTCGGCCTCGTCGTCAAACAGCCCGGAAAGCAGCATGAACGGCAGCAACAGGGTCGCGGCGGCTTCCTCGTCGTCGGCGAACCAGGCGCTTTCATCGCTGAATACGCCCTCCATGAAGCCGGCACACCAGTCACCGATCGGCGTTTCCTCGGGCGCGACGCCGTCCAGCACCAGCTCGAACGGCAGTTCGGGGAGCCGACCCTGTTCCAGCAGGGCAATGCCGTTGTCTTTCATGGCTCGCAGCACGCCGGTGATATCCTCGCGCTCGGCCGGGTCCTGGTAGTCGGGTTCGCCCTGAAAGAGCTCGGCAAGCCACTGGTCGTCGGGTATTTCGCCAGGGGCGACGGCCAGCGCCACCATGAAGCCGTGGGCGGAAATCAGGTCCAGCGCGTCTTCGTCCACCCGACCGGAAGCGAGAAAATCATCCAGCCGCTCCAGGGCGTCATCGTCGACCAGAGGCGCCGGGGGCATGCCCTCGGGGGTACTCTCGTCAGGCGTCTGGTGGTTTGGACTCGAGCTCTTGTGAGCGTTGTGTTTGTGAGCGTTCCTGTGAGGGCCTTTGCGGGTAGCTTGCTGTGACATCCGGGGTCTCGTGCGTTGGCGTTGAGCGTTCGGGAATGATTGAACGTTCGGAAATGGTTAAGCGTTCGGAACCGATAGCCGGAGGCTGCCGTTTAATGCTGCCGTGCGCCGGCGATTGGCGACCGGGTCTGACCGGCAAGGCAGCCAGCGCCCACCATTCATGACAGGCATCGGGGTACGGGGTCATCCGCGTGACAAGTTTAGCATCAAATCGCCGCCCGGCTCTGCCCGACTGGGCCGATGAACGCCTGGACGGTCTGGACGCCGCCGAGCTGCAGCAGGCGGCCCGCGAGCGGGTGGACGAAGCGTTCGCGCTGGCGCGGGAGGTTCACCCCGGGCTGCCGGTGCCGGGGGTCTGGTTTGACCTCAAGGGCGCTTCCGCCGGGCAGGCGCACCTGGGCCGCGGCGGGCTACGCCTGAACCCTGTATTGCTCGAAGAAAATCGGGCGGCCTTCTTTACCGACGTTATTCCCCACGAAATGGCGCACTGGCTGGTCTTCCATCTGGCCAACGGGCCACGCCTGAAACCCCACGGGCACGAATGGAAAACGGTCATGTGCGACCTCTTTGGCCTGCCGCCCCGGGTGACCCACCGCCTCGACGTGAGTCGTGCCCGGTCGGCGCCGTACTGCTATCGCTGCCGCTGTGGCGAGCATTATTTTACCCCGCAGCGGCATGCCCAGCGGCGCAAGGGAAGGCGCTATCGTTGTCGACAATGTGCTGATACCTTGGTCTATCATGGCCGCTTACCCGCCCAAAATTAACTGTAAGATACTGATTTTTAAAGATATTGTTTCGCTACCAATGTCTAAGATAAACCCTGCCCGGGGAACGCTATGCTGGCCCGAGTCTAGAGCCTGAGACCGGCCCGCCGTCCGGCCGGCCGGTCTCACGACAGCCAAGCCGCTATACGGAGAATCCCCATGAGCGAACAACAACAGCAAGACGTTTATCCGGTGCGCGATGATATTGCGGCCCGTGCCTGGGCCGACAGCGAACGCTACGAGGCCATGTATCAGCGTTCGCTGGATGATCCCGATGGCTTCTGGGCGGAGCAGGCCCAACGGCTGGACTGGATCAGCCAGCCAACCCGCATCAAGAACACCTCATTTGACCGCCATGACGTGGATATCCGCTGGTTCGAGGACGGTGAACTCAACGTGGCCGCCAACTGCCTGGACCGTCATCTGGAAAAGCGCGGTGACCAGACGGCGATCATCTGGGAAGGCGACGACCCCGCCGAATCGCGCCACATCAGCTACCGCGAGCTGTACGAACGCACCAACCAGCTGGCCAATGCGCTCAAGGCGCAGGGCATCGGCAAGGGCGATACCGTGACCCTATACATGCCGATGATTCCCGAGACCACCATGGCGATGCTCGCCTGTGCACGCATCGGAGCGGTACATTCGGTTATCTTTGGCGGCTTCTCGCCGGATGCCATCGCCCAGCGGGTGATTGGCGCGGAGTCCCGGCTGGTGATTACCGCCGACGAGTCGGTGCGCGGCGGCAAGCACGTGCCGCTCAAGGACAACGTGGACGCGGCGCTGACCCGCGACGGCACCGACGTGTGCGAGAGCGTGCTGGTGGTCAAGCGCACGGGCGGTGATATCGATTGGCACGATAGCCGCGATATCGACTTTGCCGATCTGGTCGACGGTCAGTCGGCGGAATGCCCCGCGGAAACCATGAACGCCGAAGACCCGCTGTTCATTCTCTACACGTCCGGCTCTACCGGCGCGCCCAAGGGGCTCAAGCACACCTCCGGCGGCTACCTGACCTATGTATCGCTGGCGCACCAGTACGTTTTTGATTACCGCGACGGTGAAGTTTTCTGGTGCACCGCCGACGTCGGCTGGATTACCGGACACAGCTTCGTGGTATATGGCCCGCTGGTGAACGGCGCAACCACGCTGATGTTCGAAGGCGTGCCGAACTATCCCACCGCCGGGCGGATGGGCGAGATTGTCGACAAGCACCAGGTCAATACGCTCTACACCGCGCCGACCGCCATCCGCGCGCTTATGGCGCACGGCGACAGCGTCATGGATTCCAGCAGCCGAGACAGTCTGCGTCTGCTGGGCACGGCGGGTGAGCCGATCAACCCCGAAGCCTGGGAGTGGTTCCACCGCGTCATGGGCAACGAGCGCTGCCCGATTCTGGATACCTGGTGGCAGACCGAAACCGGCGCTGTGATGATCGCGCCGCTGCCGGGTGCCATGTCGCTCAAGCCGGGGTCGGCGACCCGGCCGTTTTTTGGCGTTCGTCCGGCGATCATGGACAGCGCCGGCAACCGCCTTGAAGGCAAGGCCGAGGGCAACCTGGTGATTCTGGATTCCTGGCCAGGGCAGGCGCGTTCCATCTGGGGCAATCACGAGCGCTTCGTCACGACCTATTTCTCGACGTACGAAGGCGTGTATTTCACCGGTGACGGCTGCCGCCGCGATGCCGACGGCGACTACTGGATCACCGGCCGCGTGGACGATGTGCTCAACGTGTCCGGTCACCGCATGGGCACCGCCGAGATCGAGTCGTCGCTGGTAGCGCACGACGCCGTAGCCGAAGCGGCGGTAGTGGGCTATCCCCACGACATCAAGGGGCAGGGCATCTATATCTACGTCACCCTGGCCGATACGGTGGAGCCCGGCGAGGCGCTCAAGAAGGAGCTGGCGCAACGAATGCGCCACGACCTGGGGGCCATCGCGGCGCCGGATATTATTCAGTGGGCGCCGGCACTGCCCAAAACGCGTTCGGGCAAGATCATGCGGCGCATTCTGCGCAAGATCGCCGCCAACGAGTGCGACGGTCTGGGCGATACCAGCACCCTGGCCGACCCGAGCGTGGTCGACGAGCTGATCGATCAGCGCGTCAACCGTTAGCCGCCGGGCGCGGGTCGCCGGTCCGGTGCTGTCCGGGCCGGCCTGTTCTCATGGAGCATATACCCCGCGCGGGCTGCCGGCGATATGCTCCATGTTGATTTAAGCTATTGTTATTAAAATAAAAATCTTCATACCAATGTCTAAGATAAAGGGCCTTGGAGGAGGTTTATGCTAAGGTGAAAAAAGGCGATCAAAATAGCGCCGTTCACGTTACTGATGACCTTTTTGTTAAAGGCAGTGCATTCCCACGGAGAGGCAATCCATGAGCGAACAACACCAAGACGTCTATCCGGTGCGCGATGACATCGCCGCCAATGCCTGGGCCGACAAGACTCAGTACGAGGCCATGTATCAGCGTTCGATAGACGATCCTGAAGGTTTTTGGGCCGAACAGGCCGAGCGGATTGACTGGATCAAGACGCCGACCCGAATCAAGAACACCTCGTTCGATCGCCACAACGTGGATATCCGCTGGTTCGAGGACGGCGAGCTCAACGTCGCGGCCAACTGTCTGGATCGCCACCTCAAGCATCGTGGCGGGCAGACGGCGATTATCTGGGAAGGCGACGATCCCGCCGATACGCGCCATATCACCTACGCCGAGCTCTACGAACAGACCAATCAGCTGGCCAACGCGCTCAAGGAAATGGGCATCGGCAAGGGCGATACCGTAACCCTGTACATGCCGATGATTCCCGAAGCCGCCATGGCCATGCTGGCCTGCGCGCGTATCGGCGCGGTGCACTCGGTCATCTTCGGCGGCTTCTCGCCGGATGCGATTGCCCAGCGGGTCGAGGGCGCACAGTCGAAGCTGGTGATTACCGCTGACGAGTCCGTGCGTGGCGGCAAGCATGTGCCGCTCAAGGACAACGTCGACGCGGCCATGACCCGCAAGGGCACCGACGTCTGCGAAAATGTTCTGGTGGTCAAGCGCACCGGCGGGGACATCGACTGGCACGATGACCGCGACGTCTGGTATCACGACATGGTCGACAAGCAGGGGCTGGAATGTCCGGCGGAGGCCATGAACGCCGAGGATCCGCTCTTCATTCTCTACACGTCCGGTTCTACCGGGGCGCCCAAGGGGCTCAAACACACCTCCGGCGGCTATCTGACCTACGCCTCGCTGACCCACCAGTATGTGTTCGACTATCAGGATGGCGAAGTCTTCTGGTGTACCGCCGACGTCGGCTGGATTACCGGGCACAGCTACATCGTTTATGGACCCCTGGCCAACGGGGCGACCACGCTGATGTTCGAGGGCGTGCCGAGCTACCCGACCCACGGCCGCATGGGCGAAATCGTCGACAAGCACAAGGTCAATATCCTCTACACGGCGCCGACGGCGATCCGGGCCTTCATGGCCCACGGCGACGGCGTCATGGATTCCAGCAGCCGCGACAGCCTGCGCCTGCTGGGCACGGTCGGCGAACCCATCAACCCCGAAGCCTGGGAATGGTTCTACCGTGTTATGGGCAACGAGCGCTGCCCCATCGTGGACACCTGGTGGCAGACCGAAAACGGCGGCATCATGATCGCGCCGCTGCCCGGGGCCACACCGCTCAAGCCCGGCTCGGCCACCAAGCCGTTCTTTGGCGTGCAGCCGGCGATCATGGACAGCGAAGGCAAGCAGTTGGAAGGCAAGACCGAAGGCAACCTGGTCATTCTGGATTCCTGGCCGGGGCAGGCGCGCTCCATCTGGGGCGACCACGAGCGCTTTGTTACGACGTACTTCTCGACGTACGAAGGCGTTTACTTCACCGGTGATGGCTGCCGCCGCGACGCCGACGGCGACTACTGGATCACCGGCCGCGTGGATGACGTCCTCAACGTGTCCGGCCACCGCATGGGCACCGCCGAGATCGAGTCGGCACTGGTAGCGCACGCCGATGTTGCCGAAGCCGCCGTAGTGGGCTACCCCCACGACATCAAGGGGCAGGGCATTTATATTTACGTGACCCTGGGCGACGATGTCGAACCCACCGATGCGCTCAAGAAAGAGCTGACCGGGCAGGTACGCAAGGATATCGGCCCGATTGCCTCGCCGGATATCATTCAGTGGGCGCCGTCGCTGCCCAAGACGCGTTCGGGCAAGATCATGCGCCGCATCCTGCGCAAGATCGCCGCCAACGAATGCGACGGTCTGGGTGATACCAGCACCCTGGCCGATCCGAGCGTGGTCGACGAGCTGATCGAGCATCGCGCCAACCGCTGAATCGGCGCATCAGCGTCATGAAATATGGCGTCATACTCATGCCGGCCCCCTGGGCCGGCATTTTCTGGTTGTCGCAGGCGGCTTGTCACTTCGCATTATTCTGTTTTCATTCCTTCTTACCTCATCCCTTCCTACCTCATTCCTCCTGGCCTCATTCTTCCTGGCGCCTGGGCTCATGGCTTCTGGCAGAAGGGTGTCATCGGACAGAAAATGCAGCGACTTTCCAGGCCTTGCTTGGGCATGACGAATACCTTGATGTACCATGATTCCCCGACGCTATATACGACAGAACCCTCTCGGCAGATGCCATCGCGACAGGCGCCGTAACCACGGCCGCCATGGCCTTCAGGATGGTAAGCAACGACGGTCATCGTACGCCAAAAAAGACAGTACCTTGCAGATACTGTGGCCAGGGACCAGGGCAATGGATCCGGTACAACAAGGCTGGCACGACGGAGCTATCGTAGAACATCAACCGACAACGAAAGAGCCGGGCGTTACGGCGGCGGGCTCTTGACGACTGCTCAAGGAATCGGAGGAGACCCCATGGCTATCGCCCAGAAGTTTATCGTGGCTGACGACCACCCGCTGTTTCGCGCTGCACTGACCCAGGCACTTCGCCAGCTGGCACCCCGGGCGGATATTGTCGAAGCCGACACCATGGAGGCCACCGCCGACGTCGTGAACCGACACCCCGACGCCGACCTGGTGCTGCTGGATTTGCACATGCCGGGGGCCAACGGCTTTTCCGGGCTGATTCAGCTACGCGGGCAGATGCCCGACATTCCGGTAGCGGTGATCTCGGGCAGCGACGAAGCCTACGTGGTACGCCGGGCACTCGACTACGGCGCGTCCGGATTTATCCCCAAGTCGTCGTCGTTGGCGCTGATTGCCGAAGCCGTCGGCGAAATTCTCGAAGGCGAAGTCTGGCTCCCCGAAGCGCTGGCCGGTGTGCTGGATGAAACCAACGAAGAAGAAGCGCACTTTGCCGAAGCCATTGCCTCGCTCACGCCCCAGCAGTTTCGCGTCCTCAACATGCTCACCGACGGCCTGCTCAACAAGCAGATCGCCTTTGAGCTGAACGTCTCCGAAGCCACCATCAAGGCGCACGTGACCGCGATTCTGCGCAAACTCGGGGTACATTCGCGCACCCAGGCGGTGATCGCGGCACAAAAACTCGAAGTCGAACCGCCCAGGGTCGAGTCCTGAGCGGGCCGTTAACGCCGTATTCTGCCCGGCATTAGATATCCGGAGCTCAGGTATCCGGAGTTCAGGTATTCGGAATTCAGGTATTGGGAGTCTGGCGCTGGGCGCCCCGGCTGGCCTGTAGCGTCCGGCTGAGCAGGGCTCGCAGCGCTGCCGGCCGTACCGGCTTGAGCAATAGATGGTGCCCTTCGCGCTTGATCTCGTCGGCCACTTCCTCGCTGCGGTCGGCGGTGATCACAATGCCGGGCACCGCGCCCGCCAGACGCTCCGCGAGTGCTTCCAGCGCCATGAGTCCGGTCACGTCGTTACCCAGGTGGTAGTCGGCAAGAATCGCATCCGGGTCGCCGTCCATGTTGCGCAGGATCGATTTGGCGCCGCCGATACTGGTGGCGGTAAAGACTTCACAGCCCCAGCCCCCGAGCATGGCCGCCATGCCTTCCAGAATCAGCGATTCGTTGTCGATGCAGACGATGCGGGTGCCGGCCAGCCGGTTGCCGGCCCGGCGTTTGGGAGCCGGCGCCTGGTCGGCCTCGGCGCGGGCCCTGGCTACGGGCACGCTGACGCAGAAAACCGTGCCGGCGCCCTCCCGGGAGCGCACGGTCAGCGGGTGTTCCAGCACCCGGCTCATGCGCTCGGCAATCGAGAGCCCGAGCCCCAGGCCTTTTTCGCTTTCGCTGTGGCGTGACACCTGATCCAGACGCCGAAACTCCTGAAAGATCTCGGCCTGTTTGGCCTCCGGAATCCCCGGGCCGGTATCCCACACCTCGATACGCAGCCGGTCGCCCGCGCGCCGGCAACCCAGCAGAACCCGGCCTTCGCGGGTATAGCGTAGAGCGTTGGACAGAAAGTTCTGAATGATGCGGCGCAGCATCTGCGAATCCGAATCCACCCACTGGTCGGTGGGGATGACGGTCAGGTCCAGCCCGCGGTTTTCCGCCATGACCTCGAACTGGTCGCGTAGCGGACGCATGATATCCGCCAGGGCAAAGTCACTGCGTCGCGGTGTCAGCGCGCCGGCATCCAGCTTGGAAATGTCCAGCAGCGTGCCCAGCAGCTCTTCGGCCGATTGCAGGGAGTTGTCGATGTGGCCGATGGTGCCCTGCTGGCCGCTACTCGTGGCGTCATCCTGCATCAGCGCCGAGGTGAACAGGCGGGCGGCGTTGAGCGGCTGCAGCAGGTCGTGGCTGGCAGCGGCCAGAAAACGCGTCTTGGAAGCGTTGGCGTCTTCGGCGAGCTTCTTGGCCTGGCGCAGCGCCTGTTCGGCCTCGGCGCGTACCCGGTTTTCCTCGCGCAGCGCGGCGTTGGCGCGCGACAGGGCGCGGGTGCGTTCGTCAACGCGCTCTTCCAGGGTTTCGTTGGTTTCCTTGAGCGCAACCTCGGCCTGGCGGCGTTCGGTGATGTCCTGATACAGCGCGAAAAAGCCCAGAATCGTGTGGCTGTCATCGAAATGCGGCGTGTAGGTCACCAGCATGTGGCGCCGCTGGCCGTCCAGCGTCATCGCCACCTCGAAGCTGACCCGCTCGCCGTTGAGCGTGCGTTTCACCCAGTCCCTGCGTTCATCCACTCTGCCGGGCGGCATGACGTCGTCGAAGCGCCGGCCGATAACCGCGTGGCGGTCGACGCCGAACGCTTCTTCGTAGGCGTGATTGGTAAACAGGTAGCGGCAGTCCTTGTCGAAATAGGCAATCAGCGCCGGTACGTTGTCGGTGTAGATGCGGATATTGTTTTCCGAACGGATCAGCGCTTCTTCCACGCGTTTCTGCTGGCTGACGTCCTGGTAGGTATAGACAAAGCCGCCGCCGGGCATCGGATTGCCCTGGACTTCCAGCACGCTGCCGTCCTGGCGGTAGCGCACGTAGCGGTGCGGCTGGCCCTCGCGAATATTGTTGACCAGCAGTTCGACGTGCTCTTCGGGGTCGCCGGGGCCGTATTCGCCGCTGTGGGCGTTATAGCGGAAGATACGGTCAATCGGCGTTCCGACGCGAATCAGGTGGTCGGGGAAGTGAAACAGCTCCAGGTAGCGCTGGTTCCAGACCACCAGACGCAGGTTCTGATCCACCACGCCGATGCCCTGGTTGATGTTTTCCAGCGTGGCCTGCAGCAGCGCGCGATTGAATTCGAGCACCTGAGAGGCTTCATCGACAATCGAAATAACGTCGGAAATCCCGATGCCGCGCCCCTGTAGCGCCGAGTTGACCACAATTCGCGCCGAGGAGGCGCCCAGCACCGAGGCCAGAAAGCGTTCGGTGAACTGGATCACATCGATAGAGGCGCGGGCGTCGCCGGCAAGCGGCGTGCCATGACGCCGGGCATAGTTGCCGAAGGCCCGCTCGACCTGCCTGGCGCTCAGAAAGCGTTCGCAGAGTGCCTTGAGGTCATTCACCGTGGTGGCGCCCGTCCAGGGGCGATTGATCGAGGTCTGGCGGGTTTCCACGCTGTCGACGAACAGCGAGGCCTGAATGCGCTCGACAACGCGCTGGGAGCTCAGCTGGGAAATGAAGATATAGCAGAACAGGTTCAGCCCCAGCGACAGCATGACGCCGTGGGTAAAGGCATCGCCAACGTGCAGGCCAAACAGCGCCGTCGGTGCGAGCCAGTCGATGCCCAGCGGCCCCTGGGCGACCCAGCTGCCGGGCAGCACTCCGGCATTGCCCAGCGCCGGGCCCAGCAGGCTATAGGCCCAGATGCCGAACCCGACCACCAGGCCGACCATCACTCCCAGCCAGTTGCCGCGCTTCCAATAGAGCCCGCCGAGTAGCGCAGGTGCCAGCTGGGCCGCGGCGGCAAACGACAGCATGCCAATGGAGGCCAGCGAGCTGAACTCGGCCAGCATGCGGTAAAAACCGTAGGCCAGGGCCAGCACGGCAACGATGGTCAGGCGTCTGACGCGCAGGACCAGGCGGCCATAATCGCGGTTCTGGCTGTCAAACCAGCGCAGGCGAAACAGGGCGGGGATGACGATTTCGTTGGAAATCATGATCGACACCGCCAGGGTCGCAACCAGCACCATGCTGGTCGATGCCGAAAAGCCGCCGATAAAGGTCAGCAGTGTCAGCCAGTCGTGGCCGGTGGCCATGGAAAGCGCGAGTACATAGGCGTCCGGCTCGATATCGGTGGCGCCAAAAAGCCATAGCCCCGCCGCCGCCAGCGGCACAACAAAAAAGGCCACAATGAACAGATAGAGCGGGAACAGCCAGCGCGCACGGCGCGCGTCGTCGGGGTGAATGTTTTCGACCACGGCGACGTGAAACTGGCGCGGCAGGCAGAATACCGCCAGCATGGCCAGCAGCGTCTGCGCCCAGAAACTCTGGCCGATACGCTGGTTGGTCAGCTGGCTTTTCAGCTCCAGCTGGCTATTGGCATAGGTGGCCAGCTCGCCCAGGCCGTCAAACATGCCCCAGGTGACTACCGCGCCGAGAATCAGGAAAGCCGCCAGCTTGATCACCGATTCAAACGCCACGGCATGGATCAGGCCTTCGTGGTGCTCGGTGGCGTCGGTGTGACGGGTGCCGAACAGAATGGCAAACAGGGCCATGACGCCGGCGATGTAAAACGCCGTATCGCTGAACAGCGGCGCATGAGAGGTGCCGGCTTCGCCGGTCAGGATACTGAAGGAAGAGGCCACTGCCTTCAGCTGTAGCGCAATGTAGGGCAGCGTACCGACCAGCGCAATCAGGCTGGCGAGTACCGCCAGCGACTGCGCCTTGCCGTACCTTGAGGCGATGAAATCCGCAATGGAGGTAATGTTCTGGTGCTTGGCCACACGAATCATCTTGGCGAGCACGGGCCAGAACAGCAGGAAGGTGAGGATCGGGCCGACAAAGATGCTGGCAAACGACCAGCCCGAGGTCGCCGCCTGCCCGACGGCGCCGTAAAACGTCCAGGAGGTGCAGTAAATCGCCAGCGCCAGGCTGTAGATCAGCGGTCGTCTGCGGCTGGCGCCGTGGGTATGTGCCCGACGGTCGCCATACCATGCAATGCTGAACAGCACGGCAATATAGGTCAGTGAGACCGCGACAAGTAGCCCTGCGTAAAACATCAAACGCTCCTGCCTGGACGCGTGACAAGCAGCCCGAACCCGGTCGCGACAATGCCCGTTTCAAGCGCCGGGAGCATGGTCGTCAGGGCGGCTCGGGCGGCGGTTTATATCTCCTGGCCCGGCTGACAGGCGGTGAGGTAGAGCCTGGCGTCGTCGCGCAGGGTGCGTAGCTGGTCAACCGCGGGTTTGCCGCTGTCCTCGTCCAGGGGAACCAGACCCCGGTTATCGCAGTTGATCAGATACGGCGTCGGCGTCACGACGTCGGCGTAGTGGCGTTCAAAATGGTAGATGATCAGCTCGGCAACGGTGGTGTTATCGCGGCTTTGACGCTCGATATCGTCGCGGTCCACCACGCTGAACTCGGTCACCATGGGAAAAATGAAGGTCCAGGGGCGCCAGATGGCGCTGTCCGTCTGGCTCGACAGCACGATGGTGCTGTCCGGTAGCTGCTGCTTTTTGTGTTCAAACCAGCTGTATTCCGCGTTGACCTGGTAGCCCAGCATGCCAAGCCCGGCGCAGACCGGTACGATCCACCTGGGTAGGCGCTGGCCGCTTAGTTTGCGCAGTATAAGGCCGATGCCGGCGGCGGCAAGGCCCGAGAAAACAGCGGCGACGAGATGCCAGATCATGGATTCATCCTCTGTGAGAGCGCGGATTAACGCGACAAGACGTAGGAAAGTGACGCAGGGAAACGTGGCGTAGGGAAACGTGGCGCATGAAAAACTGACGCAGGGAAAGGTTATAGAAACGCAGACGTTCTGGAAACAGAAAGCTGACGGAAAAAGCTGACGGAAAGAAGGCGGGCTCCCGTCTGGAAGCCCGCCTGGTCTGAGTGGATGAATGTCAGCGTCGAGCCA
The DNA here is from genome assembly GCF_000334215.1 of Vreelandella jeotgali Hwa. Lineage (GTDB taxonomy): Bacteria > Pseudomonadota > Gammaproteobacteria > Pseudomonadales > Halomonadaceae > Vreelandella > Vreelandella jeotgali. The sequence goes on from NZ_AMQY01000011.1 coordinate 154,101, forward strand.
TTTTGAATCAGTGATTCAGTGCCGCGTTGCTGTGCGGTGCGTTGCCGGCCCCTTTCGGGTAGCGAACGCTTTCCACCAGCTCCTGGATTTCCTGCGGCGGCTCGGCAGTCGCGTTGGCTACCGTGAAGGCAACCGCAAAGTTGAGCATCGCGCCGAGAGCACCAAAGGACTGCGGAGAAATGCCGAATAGCCAGTTTTCCGGCGTATTGGCCAGCATGTTGGTGCCGGGGATGAAGAACCAGCCCAGGTAGGTGAAGATATACAGCAGCGTGGTCAGCAGACCGACCAGCATGCCCGCCACAGCGCCGCGGTTGTTGATGCGCTTGGAGAAGATACCCATCATCAGTACCGGGAACAGCGAGGCACCGGCGATACCGAAGGCCAGCGCCACGGTCTGCGCGGCAAACCCGGGCGGATTAAGCCCCAGATAAGTCGCCAGCAGAATGGCAAAGGCCATCGATATGCGGGCTGCCAGCATTTCGCCTTTTTCGGTAATATTCGGGTTGATCGTGTTCTTGATCAGGTCGTGACTGACCGCCGACGAGATGGCCAGCAGCAAACCGGCAGCAGTCGAGAGGGCAGCGGCCACACCGCCGGCGGCGATCAGGCCGATCACCCAGGGCGGCAGGTTGGCAATCTCGGGGTTGGCCAGTACCAGGATGTCATTGTTGACGGACAGTTCGTTACCTTCCCAACCGCGTTTTTCGGCCGTGTCGGCAAAGGCAGCGCTGTCGTCGTTGTACATCTGGATACGGTCGTCGCCGTTCTTGTCCTCGAACTGGATCAGGCCGGTGTGCTCCCAGGAACGAATCCAGCCGGGACGATCTTCATAGCGGATGGGGTTCTGCGCCGCCTTGTCGTAATTCTCGGTCTGGGTGGCCATGTCGGGATAGACAGTGGTCAGCAGATTGAGGCGCGCCATGGAACCCACGGCCGGTGCCGTCACGTACAGCAGCGCGATAAACACCAGCGCCCAGCCGGCTGACCAGCGTGCGTCAGCAACCTTGGGAACGGTGAAAAAGCGGATGATAACGTGCGGGAGACCGGCGGTACCCACCATCAGCGACAGGGTAAACAGCACCATGTTGAGCTTGTTGTCCACGCCACCGGTGTAGGCGCCAAAGCCCAGCGCGGTCACCACCTGGTCCAGCTTGTCGAGCAGCGGCACGCCGGATTCGGTGTGAGTGCTGAACATGCCGAACATGGGGATCGGGTTACCGGTCAGGTGCATGGCGATGAAGATGGCCGGGATGGTGTAGGCAATGATCAGTACGATGTACTGCGCCACCTGGGTATAGGTGATGCCTTTCATGCCGCCAAAGACCGCGTAGAGGAAGACAATCAGCGCGGCAATCCAGATGCCGGCCGTATTGGAGACTTCCAGAAAGCGCGAAAAGGCCACGCCGGCACCGGTCATCTGGCCGATGACGTAGGTCACCGAGGCGACGATCAGGCAGACAACGGCAATCAGGCGCGCCGTATCGCTATAGAAACGATCGCCGATAAAGGCCGGCACGGTGAACTTGCCGAATTTGCGCAGGTAGGGGGCCAGCAGCATGGCCAGCAGCACGTAGCCACCGGTCCAGCCCATCAGGTAGGTCGAGTTGGCATAGCCGCCGGCCGCCAGCAGACCCGCCATGGAAATAAACGAGGCCGCCGACATCCAGTCCGCCGCCGTGGCCATACCGTTGGTGATGGGGTGTACCCCGCCGCCCGCGACGTAAAAGTCCTTGGTGGAACCGGCGCGCGCCCAGACGGCAATACCGATGTACAGCGCAAAGGATGCGCCGACAAAAAGCAGGTTGATGATGAACTGATCCATACTGACTTACTCCCCGAGGCTGTATTTGGCGTCGAGCTGGTTCATCTTCCAGGCATAGAAGAAAGTCAGCGCGATGAAGGTCAGAATGGAGCCCTGTTGGGCAAACCAGAAACCGAGGTCCGTACCGCCCACGGGGATTCCCGCCAGCAGCGGGCGAAACAGCATGGCACAGCCATACGACACGAATGCCCAGACCACCAGGCACCCGAGTATGGTCCGCACGTTGGATTTCCAGTATTCAGCAGCGTTGGAAGTATCATCTGCCATAGCGTTGCTCTCCGCTTGTGTTTATAAGGTTAGGAGACTGCATCAGTGAAACATTAAGCATCATGCGGCCGTTCACTAGGCAAGCAGCTTTGCGTTGAATTGCTCTGGCACGATGGCCCTACATGACGTTTTTCATATTGGCTAAAAAAAACCAAAAATAAATCAAGACTTTAGTATTGAAACCAAGGTATCAGCCGCGTCAGGCCGGGGTTACGTCGACTCCACGGGGCTATCGTGGTTGGCCATGCCCGAAGTGACGGGGAGAGGTCCCCTGCGGCAATGATGCGACGACGAGCACCTTATGACGGATAAGGAGCACTTTTTTGACGATAGTATAGATGTCGACACGGCCGGTGGCGCCGATACTTTGCAATGCAGCAATGCCAAACAGCAATATCAAACAACAACGCCAACTTGCCGAGGTCCCCATGGTCGAAGTCGACTTGTCCCACCCGCCTTTTTCGTTACTGGACGCATCCGGCCTGGAGCGTGCCCGACAGGGTCTGGAAGCGGCGCATTTCGAGAGCGGCGATATCATTCTGGATACTGGTGAGACAGGCAGCTACCTGTTTCTGATCCAGCAGGGAGAGGTGGCCGAAGTGGACCCGACCCTGCCGGCCGCCACGGCGCGTATCGGGCTTTACACCGTTGGGGATCTGTTTGGTGCCATCAGCATGATCAACGGCCACAGCCGCTATCGCTTTATCGCCGAGCAGGATTGCCTCTGCTACCGGTTGCCCCGGGCGCTTTTCCGGCAGCTGTGCCAGGCCTGCCCCGAGTTCGATGACTTTTTCCGCCAGACGCTGGCCAACAAGGCGCACCGCCTGATGGAGAAACGCACCGAAGGCGGGGTGACCATGGCCGGCTTTATGCTGGCGCAGGTGAGCGAGTGCATGCGCGCGCCGCAGCGCACCCGGGCCGATGCCGACATTGCCGACGCAGTTCGCCAGCTCAACGCCAGCCATGACGATAGCCTGCTGGTCGGCGATGAGCAGGCCCTGGGCATGGTGACCAAGACCGACCTGCTCAATGCACTGGTCATTCAGCAGCTGGATCAGCAAAGCCCGATTGGCGACATCGCCCGCTATCAACTGGTGACCGTCTCTCCCGGCCAGTACCTGTTCGAGGCGCTGGTATTGATGACGCGGCACAAGGTCTCGCGTGTGGTGGTCATGGACGGTTCCCGGCTGGCGGGCGTGGTCGAGCTGACCGATGTGCTGAGCTATTTTTCCAGCCGCAGTTACGTGGTCAGCCTCCAGGTCGAACAGGCAGACGACCTGGAAACGCTGGCCGATGCCAGCCACCGCACGCCTGAGCTGGTGAGTGCGCTGATGGCGCAGGGCGTCAAGCTGCGCTTTGCCATGGAGCTTCTGGCGGCGCTCAACGGCCGTATCATCCACAAGGCCTGGGAATTCTGTGTAGACGCCCGCTATCACGGCGAGAGCTGCCTGATGGTCATGGGCAGCGAAGGGCGCGGCGAGCAGATTCTCAAAACCGACCAGGATAACGGCGTCATACTCGAGGATACGCTGGAATGGCCGGACATGAGCACGACCATGCAGCAGCTGACCGATACGCTGGTCAGGCTGGGGTATCCGCCCTGTCCGGGGAATATCATGGTCTCCAACCCGGAGTGGGTAGGCAGCGTCAGCCAGTGGCAGGCGCGTATCCAGCGCTGGGTCGCGGCCCAGGACGGCGATAGCCTGATGAAGCTCGCGATCATGCTCGATGCCCACGTGGTCGCGGGTAATCCCACGCTGCTTGAGCGCGTGCGCCAGACTCTGTTCGACCACTGCGCCAGCGATGATCTGCTGCTGGCCGACTTTGCCCGGGCGGCGCTGCGCTTTTCGACGCCGCTGACACTGTTCGGCTCGCTGAAAAAGCCCCAGCACGGTATCGATATCAAGAAGGGCGGGATCTTTCCCATTGTCCACGGCGTACGCACCATGGCGCTCGAGCGTCGCATCACCGCGACGTCGACCTTTGATCGCCTGGATGCGCTGGTGGAAGACGGCCGTCTCAAACGCGGGTTCGCCGACGACGTGGGCGAAGCGCTGGCGCTGTTCACCGAACTTCGGCTCAAGCGCCAGCTGGAAGCCACCACGGCGGAGGACAGCCGGGATCGCGTGGTCGTGCAGGCCCTGTCGTCTCTGGAGCGAGACCTACTGCGCGAGGCCCTGCATATCGTCAAGGATCTCAAGCAGCGTCTGTCGCACCGTTACCATCTTGAATATGCCTGATGCTGTGGGTCGGCCCGGATTTTCCGGTTCTCGACGGCTCTGCTGGCTTGCAGCGATAAAGGTTGGTGGAGACGCGCCGGCTGTTGTTACAATACCGGCCTGCCATGCTGTCATGGCAGCCTAGTGACCATCGCCTTTTCCGACTGATGACGCCGACCTTTCATGCTGCATTCCGATACCGTTCAAGCCTTTGAACCCGCCGCCCATGCGCCGTCTTCCCCTGCCGCCGACGCCGATTCGGCCACCACGGAGACCGAGCAAAAGCGCGCCTTCAACAAGCTGCAAAAGCGTTTGCGGCGTCAAACCGGCAACGCCATCATTGATTACCGCATGATCGAGGAGGGCGACAAGGTGATGGTGTGCCTGTCCGGAGGCAAGGACAGCTATACCATGCTGGAAATGCTCCGCAGCCTGCAGCGCAGCGCCCCGATACGGTTTTCGCTGGTGGCGGTGAACCTCGACCAGAAGCAGCCCGGCTTCCCCGAGCATGTGTTGCCCGACTACCTGACGGCGCAGGGCGTGGATTACCACATTCTCGAACGCGATACCTACTCGGTGGTCAAGGAGAAAACCCCCGAGGGCAAAACCACCTGCGCGCTGTGCTCGCGGCTTCGCCGGGGCTCCCTTTACGGCTTTGCGGAAGAGATTGGCGCGACCAAAATCGCCCTGGGCCATCACCGCGAGGACATTCTGGAAACGCTATTTCTGAACATGTTTTTCGGCGGGACGCTGAAGGCGATGCCGCCCAAGCTGCTTTCCGATGACGCCAAAAATATCATCATCCGCCCGCTGGCCTATTGCAAGGAAGCCGATATTGCCGAATTTTCCCGGCGAATGGACTTTCCGATTATTCCCTGCAACCTCTGCGGCTCGCAGCCCAACATGCAGCGCCAGAACGTCAAGGCCATGCTCGATGAATGGGACAGGCAGCACCCGGGGCGGCTGGAAAGCATGTTCAAGGCCGTGACCAACGTGGCGCCGTCGCAGCTCGCCGACCGTCAGCTGTTTGCCTTCGAGGGGCTGGAAGAGCAGCAGGAAAGCGCGCTTGCCGGCCGTATTCAGGCGCTCAACGTCGGCTGAAGGCGTCAGGCCGGCCATTAAATCTGGCAGAGGCGTATCAGGCCGCCATCCACCCATGGCGTGGTTCATGAATGAAATGACTCACGAACGGCGCAGGCAGTAAAGATAGTGGGATATGAATAACGTGGCGCCTGAAGGGCGTGTTTACGAAGACGCCACTTCTTTACGAAGATGCCACTTCCGGGGTTTCTTCCTCGGCCAGGGCGACGAGACGCTGCATCCCCAGGATGTTGACTTCCCGCCCGGACACCGCGACCACGTCCTGGTTCTGAAAGCGGCTTAATATCCGGCTGACGGTTTCCACGGCGAGCCCCAGGTAGTTGCCGATATCGGCTCGAGACATGGAAAGCCGGAAACTGAAGGGCGAATAGCCTCGGCGGCGGAAACGATCGGACAGCGTAATCAGAAAGCTGGCCATGCGCTGGTCGGCGGTTTTCCGCGACAGCAGGCGCATCATGCGTCGATCGTCGCGCATCTCCTTGCTCATGCTGCGAAACAGCTGGCTCCGCAGGTCGGGCAGTTCTTCCGCCAGCATATCCAGCCGATCGAAGGGAATTTCGCACACGGTGGTGGTTTCGAGCGCAATCACGCTGCCGGGATAATGTTCCTCGTCGATACCGTCGAGCCCCACCAGCTCGCTGGGCAGGTAGAAGTTGGTCAGCTGGTCGTTACCGCTGCCTTCGGTGGTTACCTGCTTGAGGCTGCCCGAGCGCACGGCAAAGACACTGGTGAAGGTTTCATCCTGACGAAACAGCGGCTCGCCTTTCTTCAGCGGGGCGCGCCGGCGGATGATGGCGTCGAAATGATCCATGTCCTCCAGCTCGAGGGCAAGCGGCAGGCATAGCGAACTCAAGCTGCACGTCTGGCAGCGTGCTTCGTGTAGCGATGGGCGCCGACGGCTGAGATGATCCGGCATGGATTCCTCCGTGAAGTAGGTCACGGGGTCATTATGCGAGCAATTACGGGGTACTCACAAGCCATCGGCAGTGCTTTACGGCTAAAGGTGCGCGTCGAACGCGCCGGCAAGGTGGTTCAGTACCTGCCGCCCGACGGGCATGACGCTGATGATATCGCCCGACTGTTCCACCAGCCCGTCGCGTTTGGCCGCGTCAAGCCGGCTCAGCGCTAGGGCAAAATAGCGCGATGCATCAATGTTGAAGCGTTGGCCGAGCGCGGCGAGATCCAGCCGGGCATGGCACATCAGCTGCTGGATGGCCTCCCGGCGGACAAGGTCGTCCTGGGTGAGCTGAATCCCCCGGTCGATGGCCAGCTCCCCCGCGTCCAGCGCACGGGCATAGTCTTTTACCCGCACGGGATTCTGCGCCTGGACATTGCCGATGTGCGATATGGCCGAAGCGCCCAGGCCGAGCAGGTCGCAGTCGGCGTGGGTGGCGTAGCCCTGGGGGTTACGCTGGAGGGTGCCGTTGTGCATGGCCTGAACCAGGCTGTCGTCGGGGCGAGCGAAGTGATCCATACCCACCCGGACGTAGCCGGCCTGGTCGAGACGCTCGGCGGCGTCGCGCAACATCGTCAGTCGAGCCTCGGCAGAGGGCAGTTCGGCGGCGTTGATGCGGCGCTGGGAGGCAAAGCGCTGCGGCTGATGGGCGTAGTCGGTAATACTGAGCCGAGCGGGGTTCAGCTCGATGACCTGCTCCAGCGTATGGGCAAAGCTCTGAACGGTCTGACGCGGCAGGCCGCAGGTCAGGTCCAGGTTGAGCGACCGAAAGCCCAGGCGATGGGCCTCTTCCATCAGGGTTTCGGTCATGATCCGCGGCTGTACCCGGTTGATGGCGCGCTGGACGTCGAGGTCCAGGTCCTGTACGCCCAGACTGATACGGTTGAAGCCCAGCACCTGAAGGTGGCGCAGGGTAAAAACGTCGGCTTCTCGCGGGTCGATTTCAATGGCGTAATCGCGCTGCGGCGACGACGACAGCCCGAAACGCGCATCCAGCCGGTCGATCAGATCGCCCATCTGGCTCAGCGTCAGAAACGTCGGCGTGCCGCCGCCCCAGTATAGCTGCTCGACGGGGCGGTTGCTCTCCAGGTGGCGTGAGGTGAGTACCATTTCACGGTCGAGCCGCGAGAGGTAGGGTTCAGCGCGCCGGGTATCCTGGGTGGTGATACGGTTGCAGGCGCAGGAAAAGCAGCTTTTGCGGCAGAACGGGATATGCACGTAAAGCGACAGCCCGCGACCGTCGGTATGGTTGCTGTGTTCCAGCGCCCGGGTAAAGTCCCGGGCGCCGAATTCAGGCGTCCACGTTGGCGTGGCGGGATACGAGGTATAGCGCGGGCTAGTGCTCGCATAGCGGCGCATCAATGCCTCATCCCGATCAGCAAGCAACGCTGCGGTACCGGCAGACGAAAGGGCAGCGCTAGCCATGGCAGAAACTCCAGTGAGGATAGACGATAGAATAACAGCGCTATCCTGGCACCGCCCCGGGATGAAGGAGTTGAGCTACATCAATGATGTGTGCCCTGCATGGCCATATCGTCCATGCCGGCCATCTGGTAAATCGACCACAGCTGCCACAGGGCGAATGCAATGATGCAGAGTGCCGCAACGGTGCGGGTTGCCGGGTGGCGAATCAGCGCGCTGAGCTTTCGGGCCGCGAGCCCGGTCGCCAGCAGAGCGGGGAGCGTGCCCAGACCGAAAGCCCCCATCAGCAGCGCGCCCCGTGCCGGGTCGGCCATGGCCAGGCTCCAGGCCAGCATGGAATAGACCAGCCCGCAGGGCAGCCAGCCCCAGACCGCGCCCAGGGCAAATGCCTGGGGAACCTTGACCACGGGCATCAGGCGCCGGCCAAACGGCTCGATATGGCGCCAGAAACGGCGCCCCACGGCCTCGACCTTGAGCAGGCCCTTCCACCAGTCGGCAATGTAGAGCGCCATGAGAATCAGCATGACGGCAGCGAAGATCTGCAGCGCCATGCGCATCCCCGGCGTCATGGAAAACACCGTACCGAGTACGGCGACCAGCGCCCCGGCGATCATGTAGCTGCTGATCCGCCCGAGGTTATAGCCCAGCAGCAATCCCGACAGCCGCGCCGGCTGGCGCATGCTGGGCGGCACGGCAAAGGTCAGTGCGCTCATGATGCCGCCGCACATGCCGATGCAGTGGGCGCCGCCCATCAGGCCGAAAACAAAGGCCGCCAGCAGGGGCGGCAGGTCCAGTCCGGTCGGGTTCATGGTGTGTCTCGCTGCTGTTGGGGGTGCTCTGTATCCGGCTTGGACTCCGGGGTGTCTGCCACGTCGGTTCTGGTCCCCCCGCCGGGAGGCTGATCAACCCCCTGCTGTTGGCGGCGGTGGGCCGCTTCGGCGTTTTGCCGGCGGCGCTGGCGCTCTTCCGGTGACAGATCGTTTTCATCCTCGTCGAACAGAATGCGGTAGGCCGGGCCTTCCAGATCGTCGAACTGGTTGTTTTTCACCGCCCAGAAAAACGCCCAGACGGCAATGCTCAAAAACAGCAGCGAGATGGGAATCAATAAATATAAAATGATCATGGAGCCACCGGAGAGGTGAGAGGAGCCTGGACAACAGGCCGGGTTTTCCAGCGCGTCAGGCGCAAGGCATTGGTGACGACAACCAGCGAGCTGGCCGACATGCCGATAGCGGCCAGCCAGGGCGGTACCAGACCGGCGGCCGCCAGGGGCAGGGCGGCGACGTTGTAGCACACCGACCATGCCATGTTCTGACGCATGATACGCCGCGTGGCGCGGGCAATTTCTACGGCTTCGGCAATGCGCGAAAGCCGCGGGCTCAGCAGCACGGCGTCGGCGCGGGTGCGCGCCAGGTCCGTCGCGCCATTCATGGCGATGGCGACATCGGCCCCGGCCAGCACGGGCACATCGTTGATGCCGTCGCCGACCATGACCACGCGCTCGCCCGCCTCTTGCAGTGTCTGAAGGCGCTGCAGCTTGTCCGCCGGCGTCTGGCCGGCACGCCAGTCGGGAATCTCCAGCTCGGCAGCGAGCGCACCCACGGCCTCGCGGTTATCGCCGGAGAGCAGCTCAACCTCGAGCCCCCGCGCCTTGAGATCGGCAACCGTGGTGGCAGCGTCGTTGCGAACGCTGTCCTGCAGGCGAAACCAGGCGCGCGGCCGGCCGTTTTCGGTCAGCAGCAGCCACTGCCCGCTGTCGGGCGCCGCAGGCGTATCGCTTGCCGCCTTGGCCGCCGAGGTCTCATTGCAGCTTTTTCTAGGGCTTGCTGTGGGCGCGGCGCTGGCAAAATCCGGTTTGCCCAGCCGCCAGTGCGCGCCCTGTATGTTGCCTTCCAGCCCCTGGCCGGTGGTGTTGTGTATCTCGCTGGCCGCCAGCGTTGCGTCGCGGTAAGGCCGGAAGGCGCGGGCGATGGGATGTTCCGAGCGGGCCTCCAGCGCCGCGGCCAGAGCGCGAGCCTGCGACGCCGACAGCCTGGCGTCCAGCGGGCGGGTATCGGCGAGCTGCATTTCGCCGCGGGTCAGGGTGCCTGTCTTGTCAAAAATCACCCGGGTCGCATTCGCGAGGGTTTCCAGCGCATCGGCTCGGGTGACCAGCACGCCCCGTCGCTTGAGCTGGCCGTGACCGGCGGTCAGGGCTGCCGGTGTGGCCAGTGCCAGCGCACAGGGGCAGGTGACCACCAGCACGGAAAGCACGATCCAGAGCATGCGTGACGGGTCGATGAACCACCAGGCCACGGCCACACCGGCGGCGACCATCAGCAGTCGCACCACGAACAGGTGCGCCATGCGTGCCGCCATCTGCGCCAGCCGCGGGCGGCTGGCAAAAGCGCGGTCGGTGAGATCCAGAATGCCGGCGATGCGTGCGTTCCGGCCGGCATGCGTCACGCGTACCACCAGCGGGTTTTCCATGTTCTGACTGCCGCCGGTCACGCGCTGGCCGGTACCCCGGGTGACCGGGAGGTATTCGCCGGTGAGCATGGATTCATCGAGGCTGGACTCGCCCTGTTCGATGGTGCCGTCGGCGGGTACGTCCTGGCCGGGCCGAATCAGTACCCGGTCGCCCTCGGCCAGGCGGTTGGCGGGCACGATGTGTTCGCTGTCGTCGGCGTCCAGGCGCGTGGCCGAGGTCGGCAGCACGCTGCTCACGGCGTTGCCGCTCTGGCCGTCTCGCCGGCGTGCGCGGGCCTCGATGTAGCGGCTGAAGAGCAGGAAAAAGGTGAACATGGCCACCGAGTCAAAATACACCTCGCCTTCGCCGGTAATCACCGACCAGGTGCTGGCCAGCCAGGCGCCGCCGATGGCAATCGAGACCGGTACGTCCATGCCCAGGACTCGAGTTCTGAGGTCGCGCAGCGCATTGCGGAAGAACGGCTGGGCGGAAAACAGCACCACCGGGGTGGCGAGGGCCAGCGACAGCCAGTGAAACAGGGCGTAGAAATTGGCGGACATGCCCTCCGACCCGGCGAAATAGATGGGGATGGAAAACATCATCACCTGCATCATGCCCACGGCGGCAACGATCAGCCGGCGGATCGTCATGCGCTCTTCGTGTTCCAGGCGTTTCTGCGCCCGGTCCGGCTCGTAGGGCTGGGCGCTATAGCCAATGGCGGCCATTTCCGCGAGCAGCCGCGAGAGTTTGACGGCCTGCGGGTCCCAGCCGATGCGTACCCGGTGGTGGGTCAGGTTGACCGCGCTGGTTTCAACGCCGTTCAGGGCGTTGAGCCGATGTTCGATCAGCCAGGCGCAGGCGGCACAGGTAATGCCTTCGACCGCCAGAGTCGCGTGCACGCGGCCGTCGGCATCCGGGTGGACAAAGGACGCCTGAAGTTCGGGGTCGTCAAACACCGCCCAGGTATCCGCCCGGGCGGTTTTGCGGGTGTCGGGGCGCTCCGGCAGCTCGGTGCGAAAGCGGTAATAGCTTTCCAGCCCGCCTTCCACGATGGCGTGTGCCACGGCCTCGCAGCCGGGGCAGCACAGCGGGTGTTGTTCATCGTCGAGCTGTATATACCAGGGCGCCTTGTCGGGCACCGGGGCGCCGCAGTGATAGCACGCGGCGGATGCGTGGGTCGACATCAGCTCTCCGTACGACCTCCGGGATGCAGTCTGATGGTGTCGTCAGTGGGAAAGCGGGCCTCTCCGACCAGCCGCCATTCGGGATCGTCGGCGACGGGCTGCAGCTGCAGGTACCAGCGGTACTGCAGATTGTCGGGCCCCTGGGTGACGTAGCGGCCTTCACGCACGTGTTCCAGCTCGAACGTCTGGTCGTGATCGCTTTCCGTGGGGAAAATCAGCTTGAGCTCCAGAGCGTCGGGCCGGCGCTCGCCTTCCAGGTCGAATACGATGTCGCTGGTCAGGGCGTCAACGCGCAGATCGCCGCTGAGATCAAGCTCCCGGGCCCGGTCCTGCTTGGCCAGCACCATGTTGATGGCCTTGCCGCGCTTGTAGTAATCCTCGGCGATCGCGCCGTCGTAGTATTTAACCGAAAAGATGGCATACATGACGCCAAACGCGACCGATGACAGCAGGATGCTGATCAGAAACCACGGCCAGAACTGCTTGTACCACGGCTTGATGAGTTCGCTGTCCGACCCGGAAGGGGATGCCATCGTGTATTACCTCAGGTTGCCGATAAAGCGCGTATCGCGCTCAAGGTGAATGCTGCCGTCTTTTTTGGCTTCGAGCGTCAGCAGGATGTCATGGCTGGGTTTGTCAGCCACTTCGGGATCCGCCGTGACCGTTACCACGGACTGACGCGACTCGCCGGCGGCCACGCTGATGCTTTGCTGGTCGATCGACAGGCCGGGCAGCCCGGAGACGCTGAGTCGATAGGTGTGATCGCGCTTGTCCAGGTTGCGCACCGTCAGGCTGTAGACGTTGCTGATCTGGCCGTCGCTGGTCATCTGATACAGCTGCGTGCGCTCACGCTCGGCGTCGAAGTCCAGCGGCATGCGGTCTCCCACGGCCCAGGCAAAAGCGCCGATCATGATCGCCAGGGCGATAAAGTAGCCGATCAGGCGCGGGCGCATGATGTGGGTCTTGCGGCCTTCCAGCGAGTTTTCCGTGGTATAGCGGATGAGCCCACGCGGATAGCCCATTTTGTCCATGACGCTGTCGCAGGCGTCAATGCAGGCCGCACAGGTAATGCACTCGTACTGCAGGCCATCGCGAATATCGATGCCGGTGGGGCACACCTGGACACAGAGGTCGCAGTCAATGCAGTCGCCGTAGCCGGCTTCCTTGACCTCGTCGTGGGAGAGCTTCTTCTTGCGCTTGCCGCGCGGCTCGCCCCGGTCGGCGTCGTAGGACACGATCAGGGTATCGCGGTCGAACATGACCCCCTGAAAGCGAGCGTAGGGGCACATGTAAATGCAGACCTGCTCGCGCAGCCAGCCGGCGTTGAGGTAGGTGAAAACGAAAAAGAAGCCGACCCAGAAAAACGCCCAGCCGCTGGCCTGCAGAGTCGCCAGATCGGGGACCAGCTGGCGCACGGGGGCAAAGTAACCGACAAAGGTCATCCCGGTCGCCAGCGCAATCAGCAGCCAGGCGATGTGCTTGGCCGTCTTGCGCTTGAGCTTGTTGGCGTTGAGCGACTGCTTGTCGAGCTTCATCCGGCGGTTGCGCGGCCCTTCAATGCGGTGCTCGATCCAGATGAACAAAAACGTCCAGACGCTCTGGGGACAGGTATAGCCGCACCAGACGCGCCCGGCAAAGACCGTGATAAAAAACAGGCCGAAGGCGCAGATAATCAACAGCCACGACAGCAGCACAAACTCCTGGGGGTAGAACGTGGCCGCGAAGATATGAAATTCCCGGTGGGGCAGGTCAAACCATACCGCCGGTCGGCCACCGATATTGATCCATGGAAGCAGGAAGAAGGTAAGCATCAGGGCCCAGTTGGCGCCGCGCCGGAGTTTCTGGAAAAAACCCTTTATTTCGCGCACGTAAATGTGGCGACGTTTGGAATACATGGCGCTGTCGGAAGAGCCTTCGGGCGGTGTGTGGTGTCCTACCGGATCCGGTGTGACGTCTTTGCTCGGAATTTTGTCCATGGCGATATCGCAGCTCGGAAAGACAGAGGGAAAGGCGGCACCCTGAAGGTGCACCGAAGTGGAATACGTTGTCGAGTTGTCGCCCAGTGTAACGGATTATGCGTAAAAAAAGGTGCGGCTCCCGGCCGCACCTTGATCCTGCGCTTGCTGTTTACCGCAGCCGGCGCCCGAGGGCGTCAGCCTTCCTGGTTGTCATAGCGCAGGCTGTAAACGTAGGCGGCAACCAGGTGAACCTTGTCCTCGCCGATATAGGTTGCCTGGGCCGGCATGTGACCGTTACGGCCGTTGTGCAGCGTTTGGCGAATGGAGTCGGCCACAGACTGTTCGGGCTTTTTGTAGAGCCAGATGTTATCCGTCAGGTTGGCCGAGCCCAGCGAGGTATTGCCGGTCGCATCGGGGCCGTGGCAGGCAGCGCAGACCGACATGAAGGTGCTTTCGCCCTTGTCGGCACGGGCGCTGTCGTGATCCTCGCCGGACAGCGAGAGCACGTACTGCGTCAGGTTCTCGATGTTGTCCTCGCCCAGCTGCTGCCAGGACGGCATCAGGCCGTTACGCCCGTTGGTGAGCGTGGTCACGATATTTTGCGGCTCACCGCCGTACAGCCAGTCGTTGTCGGTCAGGTTGGGGAAGCCGTAGCCGCCCCTGGCGTTGGAGCCGTGGCAGACCGCGCAGTTGTTGAGGAAGATGCGCTCGGCCACCTGCATGGCTTCCTGATCCTTCGCCAGCTCGGGAATGGGAATTTCCTGATACTGCTCGAAGATCGGCGCAAAACGCTCTTCTGCCTGTGCGACTTCCTGCTCCCACTGCTTTTCCTGGGACCAGCCGAGAAGCCCCTGGAAGTTGCCCAGCCCCGGATAAAGCACCAGGTAGCCCAGAGCAAAGACGACCGTGCCCACAAACAGCTGGAACCACCACTTGGGCAGGGCGTTATCGTATTCCTCGATACCGTCGGCGGCATGGCCGGTGGTTTCCACGTTGCCGTCGGCATCGGGGGTCTTGTCGGTGTGCCGGTTGGAAAACAGCAGCCAGGCGCTGATCCCGATGGTGCCCAGCGAAATGACAATGATCCAGGCACTCCAGAAGCCGGAGAGGGAGTCACCCCATAGATTGCTCATGTATTTTTATCTCCCTTGTCTTGTCGGGACTGTGCTGCGTCCTGAGACGCGGCAGGTTTGTCACGGTTGGGCAGCTCATCATCATCGTTGGCAAAGGGCAGGTTTGCCGCTTCGTCAAACCCCTGCTTGCGTCGCCTGGAATAGGCCCATCCGATGATGCCCAGAAAAGCGATCAGCAGAATCAGCGTGATGATGCCCTGAAAATCTCCCGAACTCATAACTTATCGCGTGTCCTTGAGCACGGTGCCCAGCTGCTGCAGATAGGCGATCAGCGCGGTGATTTCCTGCGTGCCTTTCACCTCGTCAGTAGCGTTGTCGATTTGCTCGTCGGTATACGGAACGCCCAGCGTCTGGAGCGTGCGCATCTTGGCCGGGGTGTCCTCGCCGTCGAGCGTGTTTTCAAACAGCCAGGGGTAGGCCGGCATGATCGACTCGGGCACCACGTCGCGCGGGTTGTACAGGTGGGCGCGATGCCAGTCGTCGCTGTAGCGTCCGCCTACGCGTGCCAGGTCGGGGCCGGTACGTTTTGAACCCCACAGGAAGTTGAACTCGTAAACCTGCTCACCCGCTACGCTATAGTGGCCATAGCGTTCCGTTTCGGCGCGAAACGGACGGATCATCTGCGAGTGACAGCCCACACAGCCTTCCCGGCGGTAGATGTTGCGACCCTCCAGCTCCAGGGCGGAGAGGGGCTCCAGCCCCTCGATCGGCTCGTTGGTCTGTTCCTGGAAGAGGAGGGGCACAACCTCGGCCAGCCCGCCAAAACTGATCACGACCAGAATCAAAACGGCAAGCAGGCCAACGTTTTTTTCAACAATCTCGTGTTTCATTGGTCTTTAATTCCCCGGTTTAGGCGGCTTGCGGTGCCGGCTGCTCGCTGACGGCTTCACGGCGCTTGACCGTCATGTAGACGTTGTAGGCCATGATCAGCATGCCGGTAACCCAGAAAAGGCCGCCAATCAGGCGCACGAAGTAGCCGGGTGCGCTGGCTTCAACGGCTTCGACGAAGGTGTACATCAGCGTGCCGTCAGGGTTGATGGCGCGCCACATCAGGCCCTGCATGATGCCGTTGACCCACATTGAGGCGATGTACAGCACGGTGCCGATGGTGGCCAGCCAGAAGTGCACGGCGATCAGGTTGACCGAGTGCATCTGCACCCGCCCGAACAGGCGCGGAATCAGGTGGTACATGGAACCGATGGTAATCATCGCGACCCAGCCGAGAGCGCCCGCGTGAACGTGGCCGATGGTCCAGTCGGTGTAGTGCGACAGCGCGTTGACCGTCTTGACCGCCATCATCGGGCCTTCAAAGGTGGACATGCCGTAGAACGACAGTGCCACGACCAGAAAACGCAGAATCGGGTCGGTGCGCAGTTTGTGCCAGGCCCCGGACAGGGTCATCATGCCGTTGATCATGCCGCCCCAGGAGGGTGCCAGCAGGATGATGGAGAGCACCATGCCCAGCGACTGTGTCCAGTTGGGCAGCGCGGTGTAGTGCAGGTGGTGCGGGCCGGCCCACATGTACACCATGATCAGCGCCCAGAAGTGGACGATGGACAGGCGATAGGAATACACCGGGCGTTCGGCCTGCTTGGGTACGAAGTAGTACATCATCCCCAGGAAACCGGCCGTCAGGAAGAAGCCCACGGCGTTATGGCCGTACCACCACTGCACCATGGCATCGACAGCGCCGGCGTAGATGGAGGTGGAGTACATCGGCGTGACCGGTATGGCGGCGTTGTTGACGATGTGCAGCACGGCGATGGTGAGAATGAACGCGGCGTAGAACCAGTTGGCCACGTAAATATGCGACGTTTTACGCTGCTTGATGGTCATCAGGAAAACCGCTGCGTAGGTCACCCAGACCACGGCGATCAGGATGTTGATCGGCCATTCCAGCTCGGCATATTCCTTGGTGGTGGTGTAGCCCAGCGGCAGTGATACCACGGCAGCGACAATAACCGCTTGCCAGCCCCAGAACGTAAAGGCGGCAAGCTTGTCGGAGAAGAGCCGTGTCTGACAGGTACGCTGGACGACGTAATACGACGTGCCCATGAGCGCCGACCCGCCAAAGGCGAAGATCACAGCGTTGGTATGCAGCGGACGCAGGCGCCCGAAGCTTGTCCACGGCAGGCCCAGGTTCAGTTGCGGCCAGACCAGCTCGGAGGCAATGATGACGCCCAGCGTCATGCCGATAATGCCCCACACAACGGTCATGATCGCGAACTGCCGAACCACCTTGTAGTTGTAGGTCGGATGTTCAAGTGTTGTGTTCATTTCATGTTCCCATCGAACGCGGTTAGGGGGTACCTCGTACAAGGTAAATATAGTGCACGAGTGCGGCCACCCGCTTGATGATGCAGGTCAAGATCCAATACGGATTCTAGCGCAGCCAGGTCGGAAGCTGAACACGTCGAAAGGGTACGTCGACAAAATCAAGGAGCAGAATATGGCCGAATGCGACTCTCCGGCGTGCTCAGCGCTGGCGGAAGCGCAGCTGGCAGCAGCGCTTGAAAACAGCCGTGATGCGGCATTTCATGTGGCTGATCACGGCTTTCTGCACGTATGCGGGGCGCCCCGCTACGGGCGTTTACTCTTTGCTCACGGGGCGGGTGCCGGCATGGAGTCGCGCTTCATGCGGCAATTTGTCGCCTCGCTGGCAAGCCAGGGCATTCAGGTGCTGGGGGTCGAGTTTGCCTACATGCAGCAGGTGCGCGAGTCCGGCCGACGGCGGCCACCGCCGGCCATCAACGTGCTGGTGGAGGAGTTTGCACGTTGGCAGACGCTAATTCAATCCGCTGTGCCGGGCCCGCTATGGCTTGGCGGCAAGTCCATGGGTGGCCGGGCGGCGAGTATGTTGGCGGCCCGGGTGCCGGTCGACGGCCTGGTGATTGCCGGATACCCGTTTCACCCGCCGCGTTCGCCGGACAGATTGCGCCTGGCGCACTGGCCCCGGGTTACCTGCCCGGCGCTGATTCTGCAGGGAGAGCGCGATGCCTTCGGTTCACGAAGTGAAGTGGCAGGCTATACGCTGCCGTCGAATGTCAGCCTGGCGTGGCTGACCGACGGCGACCATGACCTTGTCCCGCGGCGGCGCTCAGGCAAAAGCCAGCAGAATTTAATTGACGAGGCGGCTCGCCTTGGGGCAGTATTCATCCGCGCTGACGGCAGGAGCCGGCAGGCCAGCAGCCCCCGGGGCAGGAAGTGCAAAAAGCGAGGTTCGGCAGTATAAGCGAATCCGCCCACCAATCCGGCTCGGCGTGTTGACAAGCCTGCGGCAAACTGTAGAATGCAGCGCCACGTGATCGGCGGGTGGTTAGCTCAGTTGGGAGAGCACCAGCCTTACAAGCTGGGGGTCACTGGTTCGAACCCAGTACCACCCACCATACAAGCGTTATTCAACATTCAACGCTGTGTGGCCAAGCTATCGCGTTGAACGGATAGCGTCCGTTCGCCAGGCAGAAAGCATGCTCATATGCCGACAGGCGCAGCGACGCATGTGAAAAGGATATGCCGCATTGCATTGTGTGGACCGGTAGTTCAGTTGGTTAGAATGCCGGCCTGTCACGCCGGAGGTCGCGAGTTCGAGTCTCGTCCGGTCCGCCAGCGCCAATGCCGCATTAAGCCTTTACCCCGTTACTTGAGTGGACCGGTAGTTCAGTTGGTTAGAATGCCGGCCTGTCACGCCGGAGGTCGCGAGTTCGAGTCTCGTCCGGTCCGCCACGGTAACACCCCGCTTTATCGTGGGTGGTTAGCTCAGTTGGGAGAGCACCAGCCTTACAAGCTGGGGGTCACTGGTTCGAACCCAGTACCACCCACCACGTCAGGTTTGAAGACTTCGCTGTTGACTCGGCTGGAGGGAATACCCCCAGGCATGAGCCACGGTATTTGCACGCTGACGCGCTGCATACTGTCTTCATCCACGGCTTTACAGCGGACCGGTAGTTCAGTTGGTTAGAATGCCGGCCTGTCACGCCGGAGGTCGCGAGTTCGAGTCTCGTCCGGTCCGCCACAACAAGCCACCCCTCAGTATCAAGCGACTTTCCGAATCAAGCCTTTCTGCGGATCCAGCAGCTTTCCGGCTCAAGTCCTTTCCCGAATTCCGCTTTCCTTGTTTTGATTTTCAAACCCGGCTTTTCAAGCTCTGTCTTCCAAGCTCGTCTTTCCACATCGTGTTTTCCACCCTCGTCTTTCCAGCCACTGTTTTTCAGACTCTGTTTTCCAGATCCTGTTTTCCAAACCTGGCTTTCCAAAGCAAAACCGGATCAATGCCCGATGAATTTTGGCCCCGGTGTCACTGCCGTTCAGGGTTGATGGCACGCGCGCGCTTTATTCGGCCATCCGGCCCTGATTGGGACGCCGGATGGCCGCGAGCTGCCGATGGTTTCCGCTAGGGCAGTGCGTTGATACCGGCTTCGGCAATTCGGGTGTCCTGATCGGGTTTGACCCCGGAAACCCCTACGCCGCCTACCACGCTGTCGTCGATCACAATGGGCACGCCGCCGGCCAGCAGGCCCTTGAGCGGCGCCGACAGAAACGCTGTGCGGCCGTTGTTGATCATGTCTTCAAACACCTGGGTTTTCTTGTGGCCAACGGCGGCATTGCGCGCCTTGTGGGTCGCGGCTTCGGCGGTGAACGGCGCGGTGCCGTCGAGCCGACGTAGCGCCAGCAGGTGGCCGCCGTCATCGGTGATGGCGATGGTAACGTCCCAGCTCTGCCGGTTGGCCTCAAGCTGGGCAGCGTCCAGCACCTGGTCAACGTCGGCCTGCGTCAGGATGACTTTGGTTTGCATGGTTGGGTCCTTTTTGAGGTGCATTTTTTTGTTGAAACGTTGTAGGGATGCACGGACGAGCACGACGTCGGGCGGAGGGTTGCCGCGAATGCGGGGACGCTGCAAGCGGCAGGTGCCCACCCATAAAAAGGCTGCACGGGAGCCGTGCAGCCTTGAGTGCTCGACAATCTATTGGACCCTTTATACCAAGGTATCATCCACCACTTCAATCCAGTGGCGCACCGGCGTGCGGTTGGCGCCGGCCAGGTGGGTCTGACAGCCGATGTTGGCGGTGACGATCAGCTCGGGATTGTCCGCTTCCAGGGCGTCGAGCTTTTGATCGCGGAGCTGGTTGGCGAGGCCGGGCTGGGTAATCGCGTAGGTCCCCGCCGAGCCGCAGCACAGGTGGGCATCGCGCACCGGCGCCAGCGAGAATCCCAGCGTGGAGAGGACGTTTTCCACGGCGCCGCCCAGCTGCTGTGCATGCTGCAGCGTACACGGGCATTGAAACGCCAGATGCCGGTCGTCCTTGAGTGTGAGCTGGTCAAGCGGCGCGTCGCGCAGTACCTCGACAAGATCCCGGGCCATGTGGCTGATGGTTTGTGCGCGGTCGGCGTAGGCCGGGTCGTGCTTGAGCATGTCGCCATAGTCCTTGACGAAGGCGCCGCATCCGCTGGCGGTCTGCACAATCGCTTCGGCGCCCTGCTCCACGTAGGGCCACCAGGCATCGATATTGGCGCGCATGCGCTCGCGGGCCTGTTCCTGGGCATTGAGGTGAAAGTCAATGGCACCGCAGCAGCCCGCTTCCGTAACCGGAGTGACGCTGATGCCCAGGCGATCCAGCACGCGCGCCGTAGCGGCGTTGGTATTGGGTGAAAGCGCCGGCTGCACGCAGCCTTCGAGCATCAGCACCCGCCGCGAATGCCGGTCGGCAGCGGGCCTTTGGCCGGCATCCACCGGGGCCGGCGGCATTTTATCGCGCAGCGTACCGGGGACCAGCGGTGTAAATGTCTGTCCCAGCCGCAGCAGTGCCTGAAAGCGGGCGGGGTTGACCAGCATCCGGCGCAGCCCGTAGCGCATCAGGCGTTCCGCTGCCGGGCGCGGGGCGCGCCGCTCGATTTCAGCGCGGCCGATATTGAGCAGCTTGTGGTATTCCACTCCCGACGGGCAGGTTGTTTCGCAGTTCAGACAGGTCAGGCAGCGGTCCAGATGCAGGCGCGTTTCTTCGGTCGTGACGTTGTCGTCATCGGGGCTTTCGAGCAGCTCCTTCATCAAGTAGATGCGCCCGCGGGGGCCGTCGCGCTCGTCGCCCAGCAGCTGGTAGGTCGGGCAGGTAGCGTTGCAAAAGCCGCAGTGAACGCAGGCGCGCAGCACTTCGTCGGCTTCCTGAATGTGGGGTTTCTGGCGATCGGCATCGCTAAAGTGCGTTTGCATGGCGGCCCTCCGGATTAAAACGCGGCGTACAGGCGGCCGGGATTGAAAATGCCCCGGGCGTCGAGCTGCTCTTTCAGCCGGCGATGATGCTTTTCCACGACCGGGTGCAAGGGCGTAAAGGGCGAGTCGCTGCCGCCCTGCGCGGCGGGCGTGTAGCAGGTGGCATGCCCGCCGACAGCGCTGCAGGCGCGGCGCACCGCCTCGTCTTCCAGCGAGGTTTTGACGAATCGCTGGCAGCCGGCCCAGTCGTACAGCGTATCGCTGTGGCTATCGTCGAGCGTCAGCGGGGCGGTGTTCGGCGGCAGCGATAGCCGCCACAGCGATTGGCCGGGAGACAGAGTAAAGAAATCGTGACGCAGGTCGCGCAACGCCTGCCAGAACCCCGGCTCCAGCGTCTCGCCGCCGAGCTCCTGGCGGGTCGCGTCAACCGAGCTGCGGCCGCCTTCCAGGCGGAGCAGCAGCTCGCCGTCGTACCAGGCAGCGGCGGTAATCGGCAGCGGCCGGCGGCCCAGGCGGGCCAGGCGTGACAGAGCCTCGTCCAGCGGCATTGCCAGGCGCAGGTCGCAATGGGCGGCCGGCCGGGGCAGTACCTTGAACGAGACGTCGGCCAGAACCCCCAGGGTGCCCTGGGCGCCGGTCATCAGCCGGGACATGTCGTAGCCCGCCACGTTTTTCATCACCTCGCCGCCAAAGCGCAGCAGTTTGCCCTGCTGGGTAATCACTCGGGAGCCCAGCACCAGGTCGCGGGTAGCGCCGGCCCAGGGGCGGCGAGGGCCGGCCATGCCGCTGGCAACCGCACCGCCCAGGGTGCTCTGCGGGCCAAAACGCGGCGGCTCGAAGCTGAGCATCTGGTGATGTTCGGCCAGCGCGGCCTCCAGGTCTTCGAGCGGGGTGCCCGCACGCGCGGTCACGATCAGCTCGACCGGGTCGTAGTGAATAATGCCGCGGTGTTCGGCGACGTCCAGCGGGTCGGCCTCCACCGGGCGGCCATAAAAGGCGCGGGTATCACCGCCGACGATGCGCAGCGGCGCATGGCGCTCATGGGCCTCGCCGACCTGCTCGCACAGGCGGGCGCTGATATCGCGGTCGGGCAGTGAAGTCGGGCGATCTGTCATGGTGTGTCCTGCAATGATCAGAAACGGGGCAGCTCGGGATGGGGCAGCTGATTATGGTGAACGTGCATGGCACCGAACTCGGCGCAGCGCGCCAGGGTGGGGATATTCTTGCCCGGGTTCAGCAGTGTCTTTGGGTCAAAGGCCGCCTTGAGCGCGTGAAACACCGTGATCTCATCGGCGTCGAACTGGCTGCACATCTGGTTGATCTTTTCCCGGCCAACGCCGTGCTCACCGGTAATCGACCCGCCGGCGTTGACGCACAGCTCGAGAATCCGGCCGCCGACGTCCTCGGCAAGTTCAAGCTCGCCCTCGCGGTTGGCGTCAAACAGGATCAGTGGATGCATATTGCCGTCCCCGGCATGGAAGACGTTGGCCACCCGCAGCCCGCTTTCCCGCGAGATCTCGGCGATGCCGTTGAGCACTCGGGGTAACTCCCGGCGGGGAATGGTGCCGTCCATGCAGTAATAATCCGGCGACAGCCGCCCGACGGCGGGAAAGGCATTCTTGCGCCCCGACCAGAAGACCGCGCGCTCGGCATCATCGCGCGCCTGGCGAATCTCCGTGGCGCCGGCCTTTTCCAGCACGCCGCGCACGGTCGCGCAATCGTCATCGACATCGGCGAGCACGCCGTCCAGCTCGCAGAGCAGAATGGCGCTGGCATCCAGCGGGTAGCCGGCATGCACAAAGTCCTCGGCGGCCTGGATGGCGAGCCTGTCCATCATCTCAAGCCCGCCGGGGATAATGCCGGCGGCGATAATATCGCCCACGGCCTCACCGGCCTTTTCCACGTCGTCGAAGCTGGCCATCAGCACCTTGGCCACTTCCGGCAGCGGCAGCAGCCTGACGGTAATTTCGGTGATCACGCCGAGCATGCCTTCCGAGCCGTTGAACAGCGCCAGAAGATCAAATCCCGGTGCGTCGAGCGCCTCCGCGCCCAGCGACATGCGCTCCCCTTCGATGGTAATAACCTCAACGCGGACCACGTTGTGAACCGTCAGGCCGTATTTCAGGCAGTGCACGCCGCCGGCATTTTCGGCCACGTTGCCGCCGATGGAACAGGCAATCTGGGACGAGGGGTCCGGCGCGTAGTACAGCCCGTAGGGTGCTGCCGCCTCGGAGATGGCCAGGTTGCGCACGCCCGGCTGCAGCCGGGCCGTACGCGCGTCGGGGTCAATGTCGATAATCTCCTGAAAGCGCGACATGACCAGCAGCACGCCGCGTTCCAGCGGCAGTGCGCCGCCGGACAGGCCGGTGCCGGCCCCGCGCGTGACCACCGGCACCCCCAGCGCGTGGCAGCGGGCAAGCAGAGTTTCCACGTCCGCCAGGTTGTCGGGCATGGCCACCAGCATGGGCAGCACGCGGTAGGCCGCCAGGCCATCGCACTCGAAGGGGCGCAGGTCCTCCTCGCGGTGCAAAAGCCTGAGCGTGGGAATGCGGTGCTGCAAATCGCTGAGCACATCGGCCTTGGCAAACGGCGCCAGGGCGCCGTCGATGGCTTCGTCGTATTGTATGTTCATGCTGTCTCCTGCCGGCCGGAAACAATCCGGCCGGAGTGAACTATCTGCCGAAAGACGCGCGTCAGCCGGTCAGGGCCGCCATCAGCGGATCGTCCAGGCCGAACAGGTAAATCCCGATCAGGCCCAGCAGCCCGGAGGCCACGATATAGTACAGCGTCGGCAGCAGGGTTTTGCGGATGGTTGTGCCTTCGCGCCCCAGCAGGCCCACGGTGGCCGATGCCGCCACGACGTTGTGGATGGCGATCATGTTGCCGGCGGCGGCGCCAACGGCCTGGAGGGCGACCAGCATCGCGGTGGAAACCTCCAGCTGGCTGGCCACGTTGAACTGAAAATCTGACAGCATCAGGTTGGACACGGTGTTGGAACCGGCGATAAAGGCCCCCAGCGCGCCCACGGCCGGCGCAAAGAACGGATAGATATTGCCGACGCCTTCCGCCACAAACTGCGCCATGGCCACCGGCATGGATACGAAGTCCGAACCGTTGACGCCCGAGTTGATCAGAATACGCACCATGGGGATGGTAAAGATCAGCACAAAGCCGGCACCCAGAATCGTCCGCGATGAATCGCCGAAGGCAGCTTTCAGCTCGCCGGCTTTCATGCGATGGAGCAGGGCGGTCACCAACACCACCAGCAGCAGGATGCCGCCGGGCAGATACAGCGGCTGGATGCTCCCGCCGATGCCTTCACCCAGGATGTTTTCCCAGCCCAGTGCCAGCGATGTCAGCGCATTTTTCAGCGGCTCGATGGTGCGCGAGGCCACCAGAAAGACCGCCAGCAGCACATAGGGCACCCAGCCCATCCAGGTGGCGAGCGGCGTCTTGCCGGTTACGTCGTCCATCTTCAGCTCAAGCTTGCCGACCCAGTTATCCGGCCAGCTGTCGGACGGCGGGAAGTCCCAGGTATCCCGGGGGAGCAGAAAGCCGCGCCGGGCAGCGGGGATCACAATCGCCAGGCCGACCATCGCGCCAATCATCGCCGGAAATTCCGGCCCGAGAACCACGCCGGCGATCATGTAGGGGATCACAAAGGCGGTACCGGCAAACAGCGCGAAGGGGGTGATCGACAGCCCTTCCTTCCAGGAGCGGTTGGCGCCAAAGAAGCGCACCATGATCACGACCATGATCAGCGGCATCAGAATGCCGACAATGCCGTGAATAATGGATACCTCGCTGACGATCAGGCGGAAATACTCCAGCCAGGTGGCATCGCCGGCCTGTAGCTGCTCGGTGATGCCGGCACGGTCAAGCCCGCCGGACACCCCGACGACAATGGGAGTGCCCACGGCGCCGAAGGATACCGGCGTCGACTGGATCATCATGCCGACGACCACGGCCGCCAGCGCCGGAAATCCGAGCGCTACCAGCAGCGGTGCGGCCACGGCGGCGGGGGTGCCGAAGCCGGACGCGCCTTCAATAAAGCAGCCGAACAGCCAGGCGACGATAATCGCCTGCACGCGGCGGTCGGGGCTGATACCCGAAAAGCCTTTGCGGATCGCGGTAATGCCGCCCGAATGCTTGAGCGTATTGAGCAGCAGAATGGCACCGAAAATGATCCACAGAATCGAGACCGTGAGGATAAGCCCCTGAAGCGTGGAAGCCGCTACGCGCGTAAACGTCATATCCCAGGCCAGCAGGCCGATCAGGGCGGTGACCACAAAGACGATGGGCATGGCGGTTCGGGCCGCCAGGCGAAAGCCGATCAACAGAATGCCGGCAAGCACCAGAGGCACAAAGGCCATCAGCGCAAGAGTCGTGTCGTTCATGTCGGGAACGCTCCCTTTGTTATTGATATGGAGTGTTATGGCGCCGGGCTGCGACAGGGATTGTTATGGCAGCGGTTTATGGCGCTCGCTGCGCTCATTGCTTGCCGTCAGGGTTCAGGGCAGCGAGGCATCACAGCGATGGAGCCTCACTGCGTCTGTCGCACGGCATGCAGCCCGGAAAGCCAGGATACGAAGACGAAAGGTGTATGACTACTGCTGGGTCATTGGTCATACCAAAATCGGAGGCTAATGCAGCCGGTTGCAACACCCGGGGTGGGTATCAAGCCGCTGATTTGCAGATATTTTTATCCACCAGGCGGAAAATGCCGCGCTGCGCTATCTTAGACTAATAGTTAATGCCGGCGACGTTGCCCGGCGCGGCTATTCAGATAACGGAGAACGAGGGGGGAGAAGAAAACGAGGAGAACGAAGTGAATGAAAAGGAAACGAGAACAAAGTGTCGGGGTAGTCGAGGATAAGCGGCTGGTCTGGTCGGGTAAGGATGCCGTGGCGGCAGGGACGTCCGCGCGTTGCGGCGCATTACTGCTACGACAATGTGTTGCCAACAAACCCACATTTTGTATACAAAAATGCGTGACAGGGCGCGGCGACATGGCGCCGCCGCGCCGGTTATCAGGCGCCTTCTTCGGCGCGTGTGCGCAGGCGGAAGCGGGCAATGTTGATGATCTGCTCAATGGCCGTGCGGCGCTCTGTGGCCTGGTCGTTTTCCAGGCGCTGCTCAAACGCGGCCAGAATCGCGTGGCGGTCCAGCCCCTTGACGGCGATTACAAAGGGGATGCCGAATTTTTCCCGGTAGGCGTTGTTGAGCGTCTCAAAGCGGGCAAATTCCTCCGGCGTGCACTGATCAAGCCCGGCGCCGGCCTGCTCGCGCGTGGAGTCGCCGGTGAGTTCGCCGGACGTCGCAGCCTTGCCGGCGAGGTCCGGGTGGGCGCGGATGACTTCGATCTGTTGTTCGCTGGAGGCGTTTTGCAGCATTTCGCCCATGAGATCGGCGAGCGCCTCGGGAACATCCTGTGCCTCGGTGATGCCGGTTTCAAAGGCGTCTTCGGCGACCCAGGGCGAGTGCTCGTAGACGTCGCCGTAGTGGGCCACGAACTCATCCCGTGACAGGGTGCTGGGGCGAGGATCGAGCGTCGTGAGACTTGCATTGGACGTCATGATGGCTCCATTATTGTCGTGAATTAACGTCAATACTGTATACAATAAAGTTGGCGAACGGTACTCTTGAAGTGCCCATGCGGCATTAGCGTGCTGCTTTCCATCTAACAATAACCTGTCGATGACAAACGAGGAGCCACCATGGGTTACTTAACCACCCACGTGCTGGACACGGCTCAGGGCCGCCCCGGCCAGGGTATCAAAATCGAAGTGTTTCGCATCACCGGCGACGAGCGCCAGGCACTGAAGACCGTTACCACCAACGACGACGGCCGCTGCGACGCGCCGATTCTCGACGGTGATGAATTCACCACCGGCTCTTACGAACTGGTGTTTTACGCCGGCGACTACCTGCGCGCCCAGGGCTTTGAAGCGGACGAGCCGCGCTTTCTGGACGTGATTCCGCTGCGCTTCGGCGTTGCCGATGCCAGCCAGCACTACCACGTACCGCTGTTGGTGTCTCCCTACAGCTACTCCACTTATCGCGGTAGCTAAAGCGGAGCCGTCATCATGCAAGCTTATCTTCTTGAAATTGCCAACCTGCTCATGCGTTGGCTGCACGTCATCGCCGCGGTGGCCTGGATCGGCGAATCGATCTACTTCGTCATGCTCGACAACGGCCTGCGCAAGCCCAAGGCGGAAGAAGACCGCGAGAAGGGCGTGTTCGGGGAAATGTGGGCGGTTCACGGCGGCGGGTTCTACCACAACCAGAAATACGCCACCGCGCCGGCAAAACTGCCGGAGGATCTGCACTGGTCGTTCTGGAAGGCCTATACCACCTGGCTGACCGGCTTCGGCATGTTCATCCTGTTCTACATGACCAAGCCCAGCTCGATGACCGGCGGTCAGCAGTCCTGGGAATGGGCAGCCGCGATGAACGGCTGGCAGACCAACGCCGTGGCCGTGCTGTTCCTGCTGGGCGGCTGGGTCGTCTACAACGAGCTGTGCAAGCGTATCAGCCCCAACATGACACGCGACGGTATTCTGAGCGCTGCCGTGGCGGTCATGATGATCGTGGTGTCGTACCTGAGCACGCATATTTTCTCCGGCAAGGCGGCCTTCCTGCTTACCGGCGCGGTAATGGGCACGGCCATGTCGGCCAACGTGTTTTTCTGGATCATTCCCGGCCAGCGTCGCATGGTCAAGGCGATGAAGGCCGGCGAAGCGCCCAACCCGCTGGACGGCAAGCGCGGCAAGCAGCGTTCGGTGCATAACACCTACTTTACTCTGCCGGTGCTGTTGCTGATGGTCAGCAACCACTTCTCCGTGCTCTATGCCCACGAGCTGTCGTGGATTCTGATGGCGCTGCTGATCTTTGCCGGCGCGGTGATCCGCCAGTACTTCGTGCTGATGCACGCCGGCAGCAAGCAGCCGGCGTATCTGGCTGCCGGTGCCGTACTGATCCTGGTAGCGATAGGGGTCGGCTCCATCAGCAGCGACACGCAAACGGGAGAAGGCACGCCCATTGCCGAGATGGACGTCTCCGGCAAGGACGTCATGCTGCAAATGGGCAAGCATTGCGTTCAGTGCCACGCCCAGGACCCGTCGAATCAGGCTTATTCCGCGCCGCCGGCCGGCTACGCCTTCGATAACTGGGAAACGGTGCTGGAGCAAAAGGCCAAGATCAAGCGCCAGGTCGACGGTGGCATCATGCCCCTGGGCAACATGACCGATATGACCCAGGCAGAGCGCGACGTGATTGCCGCCTGGTAATTATCGTCTGGTGACTGTCGCCCGGTGACTGTTGCCTGGTGACTGTCGCCTGATAACCACCGGCACGGCGCCGACCGTTTCCGGCAACCTCCGGCGCGCGGCCGTTCGGCCGCGCGCCTCCCGTCCTACCTGACAACGAGTGTGTGTTATGTCGCAACGTGACCCTTCGCGTGACCCTTCTCGAGACTACCCGCGTGACCTGATCGGCTATGGCAGGAATCCGCCCCAGGCCAACTGGCCGGGCAACGCCAGGATTGCCGTACAGTTTGTGCTTAACTACGAAGAAGGCGCCGAAAACTGCGTGCTTCACGGAGATGAAGGCTCCGAGCAGTTTCTTTCCGAAATGGTCGGCGCAGCGTCGTTTCCCGATCGCCACATGAGCATGGAGTCCATCTACGAGTACGGCTCGCGGGCGGGCGTCTGGCGCTTTCTGCGTGAGTTTGAAAAGCGCGGTCTGCCGCTGACCGTATTCGGCGTAGCGATGGCGCTTGAGCGTAACCCGGATGTAGCGCAGGCGTTCAAGGACCTGGGTCACGAAGTGGCGTGCCACGGCTACCGCTGGATCAACTATCAGGAAGTGCCCGAGGACGTTGAGCGCGAACACCTGAAAAAAGCCATGGAAATTTTCCAGCGGCTTTACGGCGAAAAGCCCGACGGCCTGTATATCGGCCGCGACAGCCCCAACACGCGTCGTCTGGCGCAGGACGAGGGCGGCTTTACCTACGACAGCGACTACTACGGCGACGACCTGCCGTTCTGGGTCCGCGAAGCCGACAGCCAGGGCGAGGAGCATGACCAGCTGGTGGTGCCTTACACCATGGACACCAACGACATGCGCTTTGCTTCCCCCGGCGGCTTCAATACCGGCGAGCATTTCTTCACCTACCTGCGCGATGCGTTTGACGTGCTTTACGCCGAAGGCGAAGAAACGCCGAAGATGCTCACCATCGGCATGCACTGCCGTATGCTGGGTCGCCCGGGGCGTTTCCGCGCGCTGCAGCGCTTCCTTGACTATATCCAGTCCCACGACGACGTCTGGATCGCGCGCCGCGTGGATATCGCGCGCCACTGGGCCAGGGAACATCCCGCCCCCGGCCGCTAATCGCTGTTATTGATACGCACAAGGAATTGACATGAGCCATACGTATTACGCGCCCCACGGCGGCCATCCGCCGCAGTCGCAGATGACGGCCGACCGCGCGGTCTTCAAGGAAGCCTACGCGGTGATCCCCCGGGGCGTCATGCAGGATATCGTCACCAGCAACCTGCCGTTCTGGGAAGGCACGCGTCTGTGGGTGCTGGCGCGCCCGCTGAGCGGCTTTGCCGAGACGTTTTCGCAGTACATCATGGAAGTGCAGCCCGGTGGCGGCAGCGACAAGCCCGAGCCCGACGCCGCTGCCGAGGCCGTGCTGTTTGTGGTGGAAGGCGAAATGACGCTGACGCTGAAAGGCGAGAAGCACTGCATGACGCCGGGCGGCTATGCGTTTATTCCGCCGGGCACCGATTGGCAGCTGCGCAACGAAGCCGACGCGCCGGTGCGCTTCCACTGGATTCGCAAGGCCTACGAGTTTGTCGAAGGCATCGACGTCCCCGAGCCGTTTGTCACCAACGAAAACGACATCGAGCCGACGGCGATGCCGGATACCGACGGCCGCTGGGCGACCACGCGCTTTGTCGAGCCCACCGACGTGCGTCACGATATGCACGTGACCATCGTGACCTTCCAGCCGGGTGGCGTTATCCCGTTTGACGAAACCCACATCATGGAGCACGGCCTTTACGTGCTGGAAGGCAAGGCGCTTTACCACCTCAACCAGGACTGGGTCGAAGTCGAAGCCGGCGACTTCATGTGGCTCCGCGCCTTCTGCCCCCAGGCCTGCTACGCCGGCGGTTCGGGCCCGTTCCGCTACCTGCTGTACAAGGACGTCAACCGCCATCCGAGTCTCAGGCTCAACGCCCGTTAAGACGTCACGTCAAGGAGACCCCCATGCTGGAACTTGTGGCAGAGCCGTTGACGGCCGATGCTTTTGCGCCCTTTGGCGATGTGATTGATGTACGCACCTCCGACTCCTTTGCCATCAACTCGGGGCTGACCCAGCGTCACCACGACCTGGCCCGGGTCGAAACCCTGGGCGACAACGCTCACCCGCTGATCAGCATCTTTGTCAGCCAGCCGATCAGCACCCCGCTGGAACTGGCGTTCCTCGAGCGCCACCCCCAGGGCAGCCAGGCGTTCATGCCGCTCCACGAAGAGCGTTTTATCGTGGTGGTCGCGCCTCCCGGGGACACCATCAACCCCGACGATGTGCGCGCCTTCGTGACCGACGGTCGCCAGGGCGTGAACTACGGCGTCGGCGTCTGGCACGCGATTCAATCGGTGCTGGAGCGCGAAGGTGAGTTTCTCGTTGTGGATCGCGGCGGCGACGGCAACAACTGCGACGAACACCCGCTGGACCTGCGTATTACCCTCGGCGACTGAATCTCCACATCGTCGCTTCCCACGCTTCGGGGCTGCCGGTCGGCAGCCCTGTCGTGTTTTTGCCCTTCGTATTGTTACCCGCCTTGTTGTTGCCCCCGCGTTGTTACACCTTGCTGCTGCAGCCTGCTGTTTTCCCGGGGGCTTTTGTGTAGGCTGAAGCCCTGACGCTGTCTGCCGCCGGGGCAGGCCAACACGAGGAAATCGCCATGATGCTGACTCGCCGCCGGATGCTCGCGGCCGCTCTCACGCTGCCGGCCGCCGCCCTGATGCCTGCCGGCCTCCTCCAGGCGCAGCCGTCGGAAGCAGCTGAACGCCATACGGCGGTGATTCATACCGATCAGGGGCCCCATCGCCTGCGGGTGGAGGTCGCCCATACTCCCGCCGGTCGCGCGCACGGCCTGATGGGGCGCCAGCACCTGGGCGCCGAGCGCGGCATGCTGTTTGTCTACGACCGGCGGCAGCCGGCCACCAGCGCGTTCTGGATGTACCGCACGCTGATCCCCCTGGATATAGCCTTCATCGACCGCGACGGTCGCATCGTCAGCCTGCAAACCATGCCGCCCTGCGAATCGGCGCGCTCCTCGGAATGTCCTGCCTATGCCCCGGGAAGCGGCTATTACGCAGCGCTGGAAGTCAACGCCGGCTATTTTGCCGACCGGGGAATACGCGAAGGCGACTGCATCTCGTCGAGGGTGCTCGATGGCCGATGCCAATGAGAGCCCGGATAAGAGCCCATACGTTGAAAAACGCGTCATCTTGCATTAATGCTTGTAATCAGCCGAGTGGCGCCCTATTTTGCAGCTTGGCAGAGCCTGATATGTTGTGACCCGGGAGACCCGGCAACATCACGGTCACCATTGGCAAGGTGCTGATTAAAAGGCACTGATGGATTAAAAAGCGCTGTTTGAAAGGTCCTTGCCAAAAAGACGATGACCCGTCACTCGGAAAGACAACACGAGTAAAGACAACACGAGAACAAGGGGAAGACTCATGAAGCGTCATGTAATGTCGACGGCTGCTTTTTCCGGCGCGCTGCTGGCGGCGGCTACCTTTGCGTCGCCCGCCGTGGCCGCGGAAGAAAGCTTTGTCACTATCGGCACCGGTGGTCAGACCGGCGTGTACTATGTGGTCGGCCAGTCCGTCTGCCGCCTGGTCAACAAGAGCAACAGTGACGAGAATATCCGCTGTAACGCGCCGTCCACCGGCGGCTCGGTGGCCAACATCAACGGCATCAAGTCCGGCGATCTGGACATGGGCGTGGTGCAGTCCGACGTGCAGTACCAGGCCTATAACGGCACGGGCAACTTCGAGGATGATGCCTACGACGATCTGCGCGCGGTTTTCCGCATCCACGGCGAGCCGCTGACGCTGCTGGCGCGCGCCGACTCGGGTATCGAAAACCTCGATGACCTGGTCGACAAGCGCGTCAACATCGGCAACCCGGGCTCCGGCCAGCGCAACACCATGGAAGTGGTCATGGATGCCAAGGGCTGGGACAAGGAAACCTTCGCGCTGGCGTCTCAGCTGGACGCGGCGGAAATGGCCTCGGCGCTGTCCGACAACAACATCGACGCCATGACCTATGTGGTCGGCCACCCCAACGGGGCTATCCAGGAAGCGACCACCACCGTGGACTCGAAGCTGATTCCGCTCAACGACGAGGACATCCAGGGCATCGTTGACGAATATCCCTACTATTCGATGTCGACCATCCCCGGCGGGCTGTACAAGAACAACCCCGAGGACGTGGAAACCTTCGGCGTTGCCGCGACCTTCGTAACCACCGCCGATACCGATGCGGACGTGGTCTACCAGACGGTCAAGTCGGTCTTCGACAACTTTGATCGCTTCAAGCGCCTGCACCCGGCGTTTGAAAACCTCGACCCGGAAGACATGGTCACCAGCGGCCTGTCGGCTCCGCTGCACGAGGGCGCGGCGCGCTACTATCGTGAGCAGGGCTGGATCGAATAGCCCCGAAGCGCGTCCATGACCGCTTTCAACCGATGCGCGCGGCTCCCACGGGGGCCGCGCGTTGTGTTTCAGGCAAGGTCAACGTCGGCGGTACGCGTTGGACGTAAGCTGCTGGTTTATTAGCCGATTGTGTTGAAAAAACAATGATTGCACCGGCGGCCAAAGACAACGAAAATCGCCTGCCTCGCGCGCCGGAGCACGGTCTGCCGTCTTCCGGTCACGCGTCTTGTTATCCATTCACGTGCAGGGCTTGCTTATGACAGAGCACAGCAAACAAGCGCCGGAATCGCTGACGCCAACCGACGCAGCGACCCGGCCATACGTCGATGCGGACGATGGCGGTGACAACCTTGACGACATGGTGGCATCGACCGATTCCGGGGCGCGCAAGCCGGACGGCGTGCCGGGAAAACTGCTGGTAGGCATTGCCGCCGTCTGGTCGCTGTTCCAGCTGTGGAT
Organism: Vreelandella jeotgali Hwa; assembly: GCF_000334215.1. Taxonomy (GTDB): domain Bacteria; phylum Pseudomonadota; class Gammaproteobacteria; order Pseudomonadales; family Halomonadaceae; genus Vreelandella; species Vreelandella jeotgali. The sequence continues at coordinate 187,014 of NZ_AMQY01000011.1, forward strand.
TGCCTCGCCGCTGCCGTTCATCTTCGGTGTCGGCGTGTTCAACGCCACCGAAGCCCGCTCGGTGCATCTGGCCTTTGCCCTGTTTCTCGCCTACATGGCGTATCCCGCGCTGAAGCGTTCGCCGCGGGACCATATTCCCCTCCAGGACTGGATTCTTGCCGGGCTGGCGGCGTTTTGCGGCGCCTACATGTTTCTGTTTTATGAAAGCCTGGCCCAGCGGCCCAGTGCGCCCCTGATACAGGACGTGGTAGTGGGGGTGGTCGGCATCCTGCTGTTGCTCGAAGCCACCCGCCGGGCGCTGGGGCCGCCGCTGATGATCGTGGCCTCGGTGTTTCTGGTGTATTCGCTCGCCGGCCCCTGGATGCCGGGGCTGCTGGCGCACAAGGCGATTGATATCGACAGCCTGATCAATCACCAGTGGCTCACCACCCAGGGGGTTTTCGGTATTGCCCTGGGCGTTTCCACCAGTTTTGTTTTCCTGTTTGTGCTGTTCGGCGCGCTGCTGGACAAGGCCGGCGCGGGCAACTATTTCATCAAGGTGGCGTTTTCCATGCTCGGGCACTACAAGGGCGGGCCGGCCAAGGCCGCCGTGGTCGCCTCGGGGATGACCGGGCTGATTTCGGGCTCGTCGATTGCCAATACCGTCACCACCGGCACCTTTACCATTCCCATGATGAAGCGGGTGGGCTTTCCTTCGGAAAAAGCCGGCGCCGTTGAAGTGGCATCGTCGGTCAACGGCCAGATCATGCCGCCGGTAATGGGCGCGGCCGCTTTTCTGATGGTGGAATACGTCGGCATTTCCTACGTGGAAGTGATCAAGCACGCTTTCCTGCCGGCGCTGATCTCGTATATTTCGCTGATTTATATCGTCCACCTGGAAGCGCTCAAGGCCAACATGCAGGGGCTGACCAGCAGCAACCCGCCCAAACCCCTGGTGCGCAAGGTGGCCGGCTTCCTCGGCGGTCTGCTGTTGATGATGGTGACCGCGCTGGGCGTGTACTACGGCCTGGGCTGGCTCAAGCCGCTACTCGGCGCGGCGGCTCCCTGGGTGATTGCCGCCGGCCTGGTGGCACTCTATCTGGGGCTGCTGAAAGTTGCCGCCGGCTATCCCGAGCTGGAGCTCGACGACCCCGACAAGCCGATTTACGAACTGCCGAAGACCCGCCCGACGGTGATGGTGGGGCTGCAATATATCCTGCCGGTGGTGGTGTTGATCTGGTGTCTGATGGTCGAGCGGCTGTCGCCGGGGCTGTCGGCGTTCTGGGCCACGGTGTTCATGATCTTCATCATGCTGACCCAGCGCCCGATTATTGCCGCTTTCCGCGGGCGTAGCCAGGTAAGCGCCGACCTGAAAGAGGGCGCGCTGGACCTGTGGAATGGCCTGGTGACCGGCGCGCGGAACATGATCGGCATCGGCATCGCCACCGCCACCGCGGGCATCATCGTCGGCGCGGTATCGCAGACCGGGGTCGGGCTGGTGCTGGCCGACGTGGTCGAAACCATCTCCATGGGCAACCTGCTGCTCATCCTGTTCTTTACCGCCGTGCTCAGCCTGATACTGGGCATGGGACTGCCCACCACGGCCAACTATATTGTGGTCTCGGCGCTGCTGGCGCCGGTCATCATCCAGCTGGGGCAGCAAAACGGCCTGCTGGTGCCGCTGATCGCCGTGCACCTGTTCGTGTTCTACTTCGGCATCATGGCCGACGTCACGCCGCCGGTGGGACTGGCCTCGTTCGCCGCGGCGGCGATTTCCGGGGGCGACCCCATCCGCACCGGCTTCCAGGCGTTCTATTACAGCCTGCGTACCGCCGCGCTGCCGTTTCTGTTCATTTTCAATACCGACCTGCTGCTGATCGACGTCAGCCCGCTGCAGGGCGTGCTGGTCTTTATCGTGGCGACCTTTGCCATGCTGATCTTTGCGGCGGCCACCCAGGGCTACATGATCACTCGCAGCCGCTGGTACGAATCCGCGCTGCTATTGCTGGTGGCGTTTACCCTCTTCCGTCCCGGCTTCTGGATGGACCAGCTCCACGATCCGTACCGCGACATTCCGCCGACGCAGTTTGTCGAAGCGCTGGGCAATGTCGACGCCGATACTCAGCTGCGCCTGCAGATCAGCGGGCTGGACGCCTACGGCGAGCCCATGACCACCTATATGACGCTGCCGGTGCCCGACGGCGACAGCGGCCAGGCGCGGATGGACAATCTCGGCCTCGAACTGGTCACCGAAGATGGCAAGGCGCTGGTGGACATGGTGACCTACGGCAGCCAGGCCGCCGACATGGGCTTTGATTTTGATCAGGAGATCATCCAGGTCCAGGCGCCGGTGGATCGCTGGACGAAGGAATGGATGTGGCTGCCCGCGCTGGGCGTGCTGGGGCTGGTGATTGCCCTGCAACGCCGCCGTCGCCGTCGTGAAACCCTGCCTGCCGCCGGCGCATGACGCCGGTGGCCGGGGAACAAGGAGGAACCATGTACGATAAAATCATGTTGCCGGTGGATCTGGACAAAGCTTCGTCCTGGGAAAAGGCGCTGCCCACCGCGATAACGCTGTGCAGGACCTTCGGCGCCTCGCTGCATGTCGTTACCGTACGGCCGGACGTCAGGATGCCCATGGTCAGCGCCTATCTGCCCAAAAACTTCTCGCGGGATGCCGAGGCCGAAGTGGTAGAGGCGCAGCGTGCCTTTATCGAGGAGCACATACCCGACGACATCACGACACAGAACGTGGTGGTCGACGGCTCGCCGTGGGAGGCGCTGATCAAGGTCAGCGACCAGCTGGATATCGACCTGATCATCATGGCGTCGCACACGCGCCACAAGCTGGTGGACTATGTGCTCGGGCCCAACGCCGAGCACGTCGTCCATCATTCTCCGGTATCGGTGATGATCGTGCGGTAGTTTTCCAGCAGAACGGCCTGGCGGAACGGCGTGGCGGCTCAACGGACGGTTTTACAAAACCCCGGTACTGGCCAATACTGATCGGGGTTGAATTTCGTTCCACAGAGGAGCCACGCCATGATCTATGCCAACCCCGGCGAAGCCGATGCGCTGATCACCTTTGAAAAGCGCTACGGCAACTACGTTGGCGGCGAGTTTGTACCGCCGGTCAACGGCGAGTATTTCGACAACGTCAGCCCGGTCAACGGCCAGGTGTTCTGCGAGATTCCGCGCTCTACCGCCGACGACGTCGACAAGGCGCTGGACGCCGCCCATGCCGCTGCACCGGCCTGGGGCACAACCGCCCCGGCGGCACGCAGCCAGGTGCTGCTGAACATTGCCGACCGCATCGAGCAGCATCTGGAAAAGCTCGCCGTGGCGGAAACCTGGGACAACGGCAAGGCCATACGCGAGTGCCTCAACGCCGACCTGCCGCTGGCGGCCGATCACTTTCGCTACTTTGCCGGCTGCCTTCGCGCTCAGGAAGGCTCGGCGGCGGAGATCGACGGCAACACCGTGGCCTATCACTTCCACGAGCCGCTGGGCGTGGTGGGCCAGATCATTCCCTGGAACTTCCCGCTGCTGATGGCGACCTGGAAGCTGGCGCCGGCGCTGGCGGCGGGCAACTGCGTGGTGCTCAAGCCCGCCGAGCAGACGCCGGCCTCGATTCTCGAACTGATGAAGCTGATCGGCGATCTGCTGCCGCCGGGTGTGATCAACGTGGTCAACGGCTACGGGGAAGAAGCCGGTCAGGCGCTGGCGAGCAGTCCGCGGATTGCCAAGATTGCCTTTACCGGCTCCACGCCGGTGGGCTCGCATATCCTCGGCTGCGCGGCGGAAAACATCATTCCGTCCACGGTTGAGCTGGGCGGTAAATCCCCCAACGTCTACTTTGCCGACATCATGAACGCCGAGCCCGAGTTCATCGACAAGGCCGTGGAAGGCCTGGTGCTGGGCTTTCTCAACCAGGGCGAAGTCTGCACCTGCCCGTCCCGGGCGCTGGTGCAGGAGAGCATGTACGACGATTTCATGGCCAAAGTGATCGAGCGCACGCTGTCGATCAAGCGCGGCAACCCGCTGGATACCGACGTTCAGGTCGGCGCTCAGGCTTCGCGCGAGCAGTTTGAAAAGATCCTCTCGTACATGGAAATCGCCCGGGAAGACGGCGCCGAATTTCTTACCGGCGGTGGCGAAGCCCGCGTGGACGACAGCCTGGATCAGGGCTATTACATTCAGCCCACGCTGCTCAAGGGCGGCAACAAAATGCGGGTGTTCCAGGAGGAAATTTTCGGCCCGGTGGTGGCCGTGACCACCTTCCGAGACGAAGCCGAGGCGCTGGAGCTGGCCAACGATACCGAGTTCGGCCTGGGCGCCGGCGTCTGGAGCCGTGACATCAACGTCGCCTTCCGCATGGGGCGCGGCATCCAGGCCGGGCGCGTGTGGACCAACTGCTACCACCAGTACCCGGCTCATTCCGCCTTCGGCGGCTACAAGAAGTCCGGCGTGGGCCGCGAAACCCACAAGATGGCGCTGGAGCAATACCAGCAGACCAAAAACCTGCTGGTCAGCTACGACATCAATCCCATGGGCTTTTTCTAGCTCGCTTCCTGCCAGCGCCGCGCGATCCGCGCGGCGCGCTCCAGGCTGGCCGCCGTGGCCAGCCTGCCTGCTTCCCGACGAATCCCCGCGCGCTTGAGCTTGAGCTGCAGGCGCGCCGGCAGCCCCACGAATACCAGCCCGATCTGCTGCTCGGCCAGCTCCCGACGCAGGCTATCAAGCGCAACCGTGGCAGTGGCGTCCAGGCTGGGCACGGTGCGCATGTCGAGCAGCACCGTGGTGACGTCCGGGTCCACCGTTCGCAGCGTGGCAATGGCTTTCTCGGCGGCGCCGAAAAACATCGGCCCGCTGATCCGGTAAAGCGCGGTCCCGGCGGGCAGCGCGGGGCTGCCGGCGGGCGGTTCGGGCAGGTGCTGGGCCTCGGTGAGCCGGGCCATGCGGCGAATAAACAGCGCGGCGGCGAGGCTGATGCCCACGGCCACGGCCACTACCATGTCAAACGCCACGGTCAGGGCGAAGCAGATCACCAGCACGCCCACGTCGCTGGCCGGCGCGCTTTTCAGCGTATGCACGAAATTTCTGGCTTCGCTCATGTTCCAGGCAATCACCAGCAGCAGGGCGGCCAGCGCGGCCATGGGCACGCGGCCGAGAACGCCGGCCAGCGCCACCACGGCGAGCAGCACAACCACCGAATGCACCACGGCCGAGACGGGGGAAAACGCACCGCTCTTGATGTTGGTGGCGGTACGCGCCAGCGCTGCGGTGGCGGTAATACCGCCGAAAAACGGTACCACCATGTTGCCCAGCCCCTGGCCGACGAGTTCGGCGTTGGGGTCGTGGCGCGTGCGGCTGAGGCCGTCGGCCACCACGGCGCAGAGCAGCGACTCGATGGCCGCCAGCAGGGCGATGGCCAGCGCCGGCCCGGTCAGGTCGCGGATCAGGGCAAAGTTCAGCGTCAGCGGCTCGCCGTCGGCGCCGGGAAACTGCCACGGGGCCTTGAAGGCCGGCGCCAGCGGCGGAATGCCGTTGCCGCTTTGGCCGTCGATGCTCCAGTCAAAGCGCGACGCAATGGTATCGACCTCGATCCCCGACGTTGCCAGCAGCATCGCCGCCAGCGTCCCCACGGCGAGGCCCGCGAGCGGGGCAGGCACGGGCGTTTTCAGGCGTGGCCAGTACAGCAGCGTGGCCAGAGTGATCACGCCGATACCCAGCTCGGCGGGCGCCAGCCCCGGCAGCGAGCGGGCAATCAGCCAGCCGTTGGCCAGGGTATTGTCGCCCAGATCAAGGCCGTCGAGGCCGAAAAAATCGGGTAGCTGCAGCAGGGCAATCACGGCCCCGATGCCCGCGGTAAAGCCGAGCACGACCGGGTACGGCACGTACTGGATCAGGCTGCCCAGCCGCGCCAGCCCCAGCGCTACCAGAATCATCCCCGCCATCAGCGTGGCGAGCAGCAGCCCGCCCAGCCCGTACTGGGTGACGATAGGAAAAAGGATGACGACAAACGCCGCCGTGGGGCCGGAAATGTTGAACCGCGAACCGCCGGTCAGCGCGATCACCGCGCCGGCAATGATAGCGGTATAGAGGCCGTGCTGAGGCGCCACGCCGGTAGCGATCGCCAGCGCCATGGAGAGCGGGACGGCGACGACACCGATGGTCAGGCCGGCGAGCACATCGTTTTTCAGCCGGCCGGGGCTGTACCCCGCCCGCCAGGTATTGGCCAGGGCACGGCCGGGAAACGGAAAGTCGGTAAAGGCGGAAGAGCGCTGGCGCGACATGAACACTCCGGGCAAAAAGCAGACAGAACAACGGCGCCCGGGAGGGCGCCGCGAGGTATTATATCAGCTGCTGCTTGATCCGGCGTGGAGCAAGCCCATCATGCGCGCCGGGCGACGGCGCTATTCGTTCGCCGAGCGGCCGGGCGCCTGCTTCATCTGCTGGCGCTGCATGTTGCGCATGGCCTGGTTAAGCGCTTCCTGCTGCTCGTCGGTCAGGATTTCCTGCATGCGCGCGCGGTACTCCTGGCGCAGCGACTGCATGGCTTCGTAGTGCTCCTGCTGGGCGGCATTGAGCTCTTCCTGGGTGGCCGCATCAATGCCGGCGTCTTCGTAGACGGCCTGACGGCGCTCTTCCATGCGTGCCTTGAGCGCATCGGGCATTTGGCCGGCGTTTTGGCCGCCGGGCTGGCTACCGGGGGCAGCGTGTACGGACACGGCCAGCGGCAGCAGGGCGGCGGCAAACAGGCCGGAGGCAAGGCGTTGGCGTAGCGTAGACGTGGTCATGGCGACTCCCTGATTTGGCAATGGGGAAATGGACGAGCAATGGCAACTCAACATTATGGCCAGCATCCGGCATCGGGGTGCAAGCCGGTTGCAATCACTGTGCAACAATCGTGATCCCGGGTCTGTTCACCCGGTATCCGGTTATTCGTCCGGCTGGTACTTGTAGCCCACACCGTAGACAGAGCGAATGATATCGCGTTCCGGCAGCACCTCGCTGATTTTCCGGCGCAGTTTCTTGACGTGGCTGTCCACGGTGCGTTCGGACACAATGCGGTTGTCGCGGTACATGTGATCCATCAGCTGTTCTCGGCTGAAAATCCGCCCCGGCGCCCGCATCATGACCCGCAGCAGCTGAAACTCCACCGCCGTCAGGCCCAGGTCCTGGCCGCCGGCCATCGCCTGCCAGCCGTTTTCGTCGAGTTGCACCGGCGCGTCGGGGTCGCTGGTGTCGAGGCCGGGCGCGCTTTTGGCCGCCTGGCTGCGGCGCAGTACGGCCTTGACCCGGGCCACCACTTCGCGGGGGCTGAACGGCTTGCAGATATAGTCATCGGCGCCCAGTTCCAGCCCCAGCAGGCGGTCAACCTCCTCGACCTTGGCGGTCACCATGATGATCGCCGTGTGCGGATACTGCTGGCGAATGCTGCGGCACAGGCTCAAACCGTCCTGACCCGGCAGCATCAGGTCCAGCAGAATCAGCGCCGGGGTCTGCTCTTCCAGCCACGGCATCACCTCGTTGCCGTCGCCCAGCGTCGTGGTGGTAAACCCGTGGGTTTGCAGGTAGTCCGCCATCAGGCGGGCAATCTTGGGTTCGTCTTCAACGATCAGCAGGGACGTATCGGTAGACTCGGTAGACATGGTAGGGCTCACGGTAAGTCGGGTGGTCGACGGCATCAGGCCGGTGATATCAGAGGAAAGCGCAGTATCCAGCGCAGCCCGCCCAGCGGCGAGACCGCCGCATCCAGATGGCCGTCGTGGGCATGGACGAGGGCGCTGACAATCGAAAGACCCAGGCCGCTGCCGCCGCTGGAGCGGCTGCGGGAGCCTTCCACGCGGTACAGGCGTTCGGTCAACAGCGCCAGTTCGCGTTCGGGAACGCCGGGAGCGCTGTCTTCCCAGATCAGCACCGCTTCGTTCTGCTCGCGGTGGAGCGTGACGTTGAGAGTGCCGGGCTCACGGGTATAGGCGCGGGTGTTGTCGAGCAGATTATGCCACAGCTGGCGCAGTCGCTGGGCATCGCCGTGGATGTTGACATCGTCCTCGATGTCGCTGGTGAGCGTCAGCTCGCTGTCTTCCAGCCACCGCCGGGCAGTCGCCAGATGGTCGTCCAGGCTGTCGCTCAGATTCAGCGGCGCCAGCTGAATATCCAGGGCGTCGGCGTCGCTCTGGGACAGCAGGCGCAGATCGGACACCAGGCGCTCCAGCTGTTCGACTTCCTGCGACAGCGAGCCCAGGTTATCGGCGTTGAGCGGACGAATACCGTCCTGCAGCGCTTCGATCTCGCCGCGCAGCACGGCCAGCGGCGTACGCAGCTCGTGGGCGGTATCCGACACCCAGCGGGCGCGGGCGTTGCGGTTGGATTCGAGCGTATAGGCCAGCACGTTGAAGTCCCGGGCCAGCCGGGAAAGCTCGTCGCGGCCGCGGACCGGCAGGCGGATATGGTAGTCGCCCTTGGTCAGACGCAAGGCTCCCGCCGCCAGCGCCCGGGCACGCCGACCCAGCCACCAGGACAGCCCGCCCGCCAGCAGCAGCGAGGCAATGCCCAGCGACACCACGATCAGTGAGAGGTTGCTGCGCTGGCGGTCGAGAAACCGGCTTTCCATGCGTTTCATGATCTGCTGAGGCGGGCGAAAGCCCAGCGAGCCGATTTCCACTTCGTTGTCCAGCAGCGGCATCCAGTGCCAGCTGTCGGGCGTATCCTCGGCATGCCGGGGCTCGACCACAAAGTCGTCGTCGGCATCGCGCAGGGCAAAGTCACGGGCCTCGCCGAGCGGCGAAGGGCGGTCTTCATCGCCGCGCCCCAGCTCGTGGTAGACAATGGTGGGCCAGCGCAGCGGGTCGTCGGCGAGCCACTGCCAGCTGCGGTGATGCTGCCAGCGCTCGGTCAGGCCTTCGGCCAGGCGCATGGCGCGGCGCTCCTGCGCCTTGTTCAGGTAGTCCAGAAAGCCGCGGTCAATGCTGTAGGAAACGGCCAGAAACACCGCGCCGGAAATCGCCACGTTGACGCTCAGAATAATCGCAAAGAGCTTGAAGCCCAGCCGTGACAGGCGGCGGTAGCGGGCGTGGCGAAAATTGATCCCCAATGGATACCTCAGGATAGTGCCGGCATTTCAGTGCGGTCATGGCGTGCTAGCATGGCCGCGCGTCGCGGTGGTCTCCGGCTGCGGTGTGGCGCACAGCAGAATCATGATGCCTGATTATGGTATTGGATACAGCAACCCGGATCATTCAATAATCCTGGCAAAAATAAGGATGTTCATGGTGGATAAAAGAATCATCATCGGCGCCGGGGGCGCCGTGGTTATCGCCGGTGGGCTGATAGCGCACCACATCGCGGGCAACTCGGCAGAAAAGCAGATCGAGCAAAGCCTCGCCGCGTTGAAGGACGAGCCCGCGATTGCCGTCAGCGACGTCGAAACGCACAGGGGATGGGGCAAAACCTCGGTGAGCGCGCATCTGGACGCGGTGGAAGTGCCGGGCGTCAGCGGCGACCTCGACATGGACGTGGGGTATATGTCGCGCAGCGCCGACGGCACCCTGGCGCTGACCGGCGAGGCGCTCGGCGGCAGCGTCGATTTTACCGCCGGACTGGGCAGCGGCCGGCAGGACTACAGCTTCCACTCCGACGCGCTGAACGCCGACGACGATGACATGACGCTCGACAATGTCGAAGGCGACGGCTACGTCAATATCGAGCGCGAGCACTTTGCGTTCAATATGCAGGCCCGCCATACGCAGCTGCAGAAGAACGGCAACCGCCTGTCGATAGACGGCGCGGCGCTCGAACTCGAGCATAACCTGGCGGCCGACCAGGGCGAGGGCCGTTCCCACGTCCAAATGGCGGCGGACGGCGCCGAGGTAACCGCGGCGAATCGCGGCGGCACCGCCGAGGCGCTCAGCCTGGGCCCCGTCGAAGTGCGCAATACCGCTACGCTTGACGGCGATACGCTGTCCTCGCAGCTGTATCTGGTGGCCGAGGATGCCGTCTTCATGGGCAGCGAGCCGGGCCGTGCCGAGCTGGACGTCACCGCCAGCCAGCTGGACTACGCCGCCTTCGAGGCGCTAGCCGAGGTGCTGGAGCGCCACCTGGACGATGCCGAGAAGAACGCTGCGGTTAACGGCGCCCTGTCGCCGGCGCAGCAGCAGGCGCTAAACCGTGATTTGGGCAGGGTAATGGTCGAGCAGGCGCATACTCTGCTGGCGCACTCCCCCGAACTTCAGCTGGAAACCCTGTCGCTGGATGCCGCGGTGCCTTTTCTGGGTCGTGCCGAGGCGCAGCTGTCGGGGAGCCTGACGTTTGACGGCGATGATCTCCCGCGCGATGCGACCAACGCGCTGCTGGCCAATATCGACGCCGAAACCCGCCGCCTGGTGGTAGAGAGCCAGGGCCGGCCGGCCATGAGCCAACAGCAGGCCCTCGCCGAGCTGGCGCCTCGGCTCAGCAGCGAGCTGGCGGTGACTCGGCTGCCCGATGCGATAGTGGCAGAGCTGCCCCCGGCGCTGGGGTATCTGATGACCCAAAACGACGCGCCGCACGTTTTCGCCTGGCAGGACGGCGAACTGCTGTATAACGGCGAGCCGCTGGCGCAGGCGCTGCCGCGCTGATGGCACCGGAGGAACTGCCGTCATGCCCGTAACCCTGTGCGTCCTGTTGCTGGCGCTGGGCGCCGGCGCGGCGATGCCCGCCGGCGCGCTGTTTGCCTATTTTGACCGACTGCACCCGGCCTGGCTGGGCCGCGAGTGGCGCCACTTCATCGTGGCCTTCGGCGGCGGCGCGCTGGTGTCGGCGATTGCTCTGGTGCTGGTGCCCGATGGTACGGCGCGGTTGTCCACGCCGGCGGCCGGTTTGAGCTTTGCCGTCGGCGGCGTGGTGTTCTGCCTGATGGATATCCAGCTCGGCCGGCTGAAAAGCTCCGCCGGCCAGCTGATTGCGATGCTCGCGGACTTTATTCCCGAGGCCATTGCGCTGGGGGCCGCCTTTGCCGCCGGCGACAACACCGGCTTTCTGCTGGCGTTTCTGATCGCGCTGCAAAACCTCCCCGAAGGCTTCAACGCCTTTGAGGAGCTGGACGCTTCGACCCGGCTGGCGCCGAGCATCATCCTGGCCGCCTTTGCCGCCATGGCGCTGACTGGCCCGGCGGCTGCGCTCGCCGGCTATTACTGGCTGGGGGCGTATCCAAGCATCATGGGGGCGCTTCTGCTGTTTGCCAGCGGCGGCATTCTGTATCTGGTGTTCGACGATATTGCGCCCCAGGCCAAGCGCGAAACCACCTGGATGCCGGCGCTGGGCGCAGTTGCGGGTTTTCTGCTCGGGCTTATCGGCAGCATGCTGGCCGCTTAGTCGCGCCGGGGCGCCGGTACCGCAGCGGCGTGGGCGTGGTGCACCTGGCGGGTGCGGGTGGCCTGGCGCTCGAGCGAGAGCGTCAGGCGTTTGACCAGCCCGGCCAGCAGCGCCTGACGGCGCGGATTGAGCGAAGGTTCATCCTCCGCCGCGGCAATCAGCGCTGCGCTCGCCGAGTGGATCGACTGCGGCGCATGCCCCCGAGCAGTCGCCGCATAGTCGCTGGCCAGCGCGGTAATGAAAGCGTGCTGCGCGCGTGCCAGCACGGGATTGTCCAGGCCATCGAGGCGGCGGCGCAGCTGCAGGCAGGCGTAGCCCAGGTCCAGGCCGGTGAGCCCGAGGCTGAACAGGTGGCGCTGGTCTTCCGGCAGGGTGTCATCGTGGCGCGACAGGTGCAGCAGGCGGTCCGCCATGCGGCCGATAAAGCCGGTCTCGGCATCCTCAACCGGGTCGCCGGCCAGGCGCCGCAGGTCGCCGGCAATCGAGCGCACCAGGCGCTTGCGCCGCAGCGTGGCGCCAGGCCCGGGAATAAAGCGGAACCCGGTTACCACCGCGCTGAGCCCTACCAGTACCGCGAGTGCGCGGTTGATAAAGCTGTCAAAGGAAAAATCCATGCCGTTGCCCGGCATGGTCAGCAGGATATTGCCGATGGTAAACGCCAGGCAGTAGCCGAGCAGCCGGGGGTTGGCCGAGCCCAGCAGCCCCAGAAACAGCGGGGTGAGAAAAATCATCGCGAGCATGGGAAAGCCGCTGGCCTGGGCCAGCAACACATGGCCGAAAATGAACGCGCTGGGAATCGCGGCCAGCATGCCCTTGGCAAACGTCATGCACACCGCGACGGGGTTTTCACGGCTGGCAAAAAAGGCCGAAAACAGCGTGCCCAGCAGCATTGCGACCTGGCCGTTGGTCCAGCCGGTAGTCAGCCAGAACGTCGCCAGGCTGGCAAAAATGGCGCCGGCGCGCAGGGCGTTGATACCGGCCACCAGATGATCGCGGTGCCACGCCAGCGCCACGCCGCGCAGGGATTTGCCGCTCGGGTGGGTGATGGCATCGCGCGCATCCAGCATCACCAGCGCATGGCCCAGCGCCTCGCGCAGCCCCAGCAGGCAGCGCTGTTCCAGCGGTGTCAGCGCGGTATCGGGGTAGTCCAGCGCCCGGCGACGCAGCGCGTGTAGCGACTGCCGGGCCGGCTGGGTGCCGCTTTGCCCGGCGGCATCCTCGAAGCCGTCGGCAAGCTGTTCGGCCAGCTGCCTGACGGGCGCGCTGATCTGCTGGTCGTCGTAGTGAAACAGCTGCTGTAGCGCATGCAGTGTTGCCATCAGGCGCAGGGTGTGGCGGGTCAGCACATGGCTGGCGCGAATGCGCCCGGCGCCTTCGGGGCCCTCGTAGCGCGCGGCCTGGCTGTCGCCTTCCAGCCGGGTCAGCGGCGCCAGGGTGTCGGTGAGCGTGGCTTCCAGCGCGGCGTTATCGGGGGTATCGCGCAGGCGGTAGGCGGCGTGGGAAAACGCCTGGTTGACCACGCTGTCAGCCTGTTGCCCCAGGTGCGTACTCACCCGCGACGGCCACAGCAACGCGCTGACCAGGGTGGCGCAGGTAGCCCCCAGCGCCAGCTCGGAAAGCCGCGCCACGGCAATCGAAAAAATTCGCTCCGGCGCTCCGGCGCCGATCACCACAATCAGCATGGCGGTCACCGCGCCCATGATGCAGCCGTAGGCGGCGTTGTTGCGCAGCAGCGCGCTGCCGTAGGTGCACAGCATGATCCATAGCGTCAGGCCGCCCAGCGCGAGGATGGGGGCCTGAGCGAACAGCGCCATCAGGGTAATCCCGGCGATGGCGCCGACCAGCGTGCCGCTGACCTGGCTCAGGCCTTTTTCCAGCACCATGCCGCTCATCGGTCTTATCTGCAGAAACGCCGCCGAAATCAGCGCCCAGTAGGGGCGCTGCAGATCCATCCAGAGGGCAATATACAGCGCCAGCAGCATCGCCAGCGTGGCCTTGAGCGCAAACTTGACCGCCCGGGCGTCGGGGGTCAGATAGGCCTGATACCAGGGAGACGCGGTGATGGACATGCTCAGGAAGACGGCTCGATGTGCACGGAAGCGGTCATTCCGGCGCTGAGGGTGACCTCATCGGGAATCTCGTCCAGCGCGATGTGTACCGGAATGCGCTGTGCCAGCCGGACCCAGCTGAAGGTCGGCTGTACCTTGGGCAGGAGCTGCTCGCTGGGCGCCGTATTGGGATCGGCGATGGCCCGCCCGATGCTTTCCACATGGCCGGACAGTGCCTCGTCGGCGCCCATCAGGTCGATGCGCGCGCGGTCGCCCACCTCGACCCGGGGAATCTTGGTTTCTTCAAAGTAGCCGGTCACATACCAGGAATCGGCTTCGACCAGCGCGAGCACCGGCTGGCCGGCGCTGGCGTAGTTGCCCTCGTTGAGTTGCAGGTTGAGAACGTGCCCGGCCTCCGGGGCGGTCACGTCGGCGCGCGCCAGATCCAGCTGCGCGCTGGCCAGCGCGCTTTGCGCCTGAGCCAGGGTCGCGGCCGCCACGCGGCTGTTGATACGCGATGTTTCCCGGCTTTCGGCGCTGATGGCTTCGCGCCCGAGGCGGCTGCGCCGCGAGGCTTCATGGCGTGCCAGCTCCACCTCGGCCTTGCGCTGCTGGGTTACCGCCTCGGCCTTGTCGGCGGCCGTGCGGTAGCGGGTGGGGTCGATCTGAAACAGCGGCTGGTCCTTTGCCACGCGCTGGTTGTTGCTGACCTTGAGCGCCGTGACGCGCCCCGAGACGTCGGGGGCCACCGTGATGATATCGGCGCGTACACGGCCGTCGCGGGTCCAGGGCGTATACAGATAATAGTGCCACAGCCACCAGCCGGCCGCGGCGGCGAGTGCCACGATGACAAGGGTCAACAGCGTGCGCAGCAGGGTCGACATATTAGAAAGCTCCGGTAACGGGTGACGACGCGGAAAACACATAGGCCGTCGCCGCGGTGCACAGCACGAACAGCGCGGTATCAAACCAGGCTTCAAACCACGGTCGCCGGCCCTTCTGCAGGCGATAAAGCAGCGCACGCAGTACCAGGGTTGCGGCCAGGCCTATCAGCACATAGGCAAACAGCGGCGGCAGCAGCAGGCCGCCAATGGCCAGCTCGTGTAACTCCATGGCGTTGTGCTCCTCCGGTTGCCTACAGCGAAAGCAAAAACAGAATCAGCGGCGGCGACAGCAGCGACAGCAGAAAACCGCTGACCACGGCAATGGGCACGCAATCCACGCCGCCGTGCTGCTGGATCACCGGCAGGGTGAAATCCATCGAGGTGGCGCCGCCGTAACCGATCGCCAGCGCCGCGTGGCGATGAATGATCAGCGGAATCAGGATAAACGCCAGCAGCTCCCGGGTCAGGTCGTTGAAAAACGCCACGCCGCCCATGAGCGGTCCCAGCTGGTCGCCGACCAGAATGGCCGAGAGCGAATACCAGCCGAAGCCCGCCGTCATTGCCAGCCCTTCGTTCCAGTCGAGCGAGAGCAGCGGGGCGACCAGCAGCCCGGCCAGCAGCGAGCTGCCGGCCAGCGTCAGGGCAATGGCCAGCCCGGTCCGGTTGAGCAGAATCTGCTTGAGCGGCATGCCCGAGTTGCGCAGCTGGCAGCCTATCAGCGCCAACAGCACGTAGAGCACCCATTCGGCCAGGGTTTCGGCGTGCTGGAACAGCGCCTTGCCCAGCACCGGGCCCAGCAGCAAACCGGCGGTAACGCCGAATGCCACCACGCCGACGAGGATCAGCGAGTCCTGCATCGCCGCCAGCTTGCTGGTCGGCGCATTCTTCACGCTGGGCGAGCCGCCGGCACGCAGCGCCAGCCGGCGCGACAGCCACCACAGCGCCACCAGGTTGCAGGCGCTGGTGATCACGAACAGCACCAGGGCGTGGCCGCCCAGCCGCGACAGCTGGCTGGAGAGGTTTTCCAGCCCGGCCAGGCTAATGCCCATCAACAGCAGAATGACGTACACTGAGCCGTTGACAGCGTGGTTGATATAGCCCTGCAGGCGCGACGACGGCACGCGGACGAGGTAGCCCACGACCAGCGGCAGTAACACAATGATGAGTCCGGAAAACATGAGGCGTGGGCGTCCCTTCTATCGGCGTAGGTTGGCTATCAGCGTATGTTGGATATCGGCATGGATTGGCTATCGGCGTACGTTGGCGCAGAGCGGGCAGGCCGCCTTGGTCATTCAGACTTGGTCATTCAGGCTCAGTCATTCAGGCGGGTCAGGGTGATATGCGTATCGCGCTTGTCGTCTTTCCAGTAGCTGGCATCCACAATCAGCCCGGGGTAGTCGGCATGATAGTTGATATGCACCTCGCGGTCGGGCTTCTCGGGGTCCAGCAGTACCACCGGGGTGGTCTCGAAGGTGCCGGCAGGGGCATCTAGCATTGTGTTGCTGTCGGCGTAATAGCGGAAGTTCTCATCGCGCCCCTTGTGGTCCACGAAGGTCAGGTCGCACGGGTCGCTCTGCGTACAGTCGTCGCGCCCGGCCCGGCGAGCCAGAT
The DNA here is from genome assembly GCF_000334215.1 of Vreelandella jeotgali Hwa. Taxonomy (GTDB): domain Bacteria; phylum Pseudomonadota; class Gammaproteobacteria; order Pseudomonadales; family Halomonadaceae; genus Vreelandella; species Vreelandella jeotgali. Next base: position 202,894 of record NZ_AMQY01000011.1, read on the forward strand.
CGACCAGCGCGGTCTGGCGGTCCAGGGTGCGGATGTCGGCGTCGGCGAGTTCGTAGCTGTCGCCCACCCCGAACAGCGAGTAGCCGCTGTAATAGTGCAGCGAGTCGGTGGTTTGGTCGTCCGCCAGGAAGCGGCTGCGTTCCTGGCCCTGGGCGATGGCGATGGAGAAGCGCATGGCGCTTTTCCAGTGGCGGCCTTCATGGCTCAGGGTGTGGCGCAGCGTGGCGCCGGGCCAGCCGTTGACCTTGAGCCGGTAGCGGGCATCGAATGTCTTGACCGGGCGCAGCGCCGTATCGTCGTCGGCCAGCGCCGAATTCGCGAGTCCGGTGAGCAGTCCGAGCGCCAGGGCCGCAACGGGCAGGGCGCGTAAAATGAACGGCATGGTGCTTCTCCCGTCATGCGTGTCCGCCGCATTGGGCGGCGACCAGAGTAAAATTGCCCGTAGCGAGCGGCAGCGGCAGAACGCCGCAGCAAAGCCGCCAGTATAGCGGCCGGCACTCTAGGCGTCAGTAGTCGAGGCCGTCAGTAGTCGGAGGCGCCATGAACCCGAGGCGTCAGTAACCGGCATCGGGATTGACGGCGGTTGGCGTCTTGCCGGCCTCGAAGCTGTGCAGGTAGCGAATAACCTGGTCGATGGCCCCGTCAAGCGGCGTCGGCGCCGAGGTGTGCGGGGTAATCCAGACGCGCGGGTGTTGCCACAGCGGGTTGTCGTCGGGCAGCGGTTCGGTGGAGAAGACGTCCAGCAGGGCGCCGCGCAAATGCCCGGGGGTATCCCCGTCGCCGAGGGCGTCGAGCAGCGCCGACTCGTCGATCAGCGCGCCACGCCCGGGATTGATCAGGCTGGCGCCGGGAGGCAGCTTCGCCAGGCGCTCGGCGTTGATCAGTCCGCGCGTGTCGGCGGTGTCCGGCAGCAGCGTGACCAGGCTTTGTGCCTGGGCCAAAACAGCGTCGAGCCCGTCTTCGCCGTGGCGGCAGTCGACGCCGTCCAGGTGTTTGGCGCTACGGCTCCAGCCGAGTACGGGAAACCCGGCCTCGGCCAGCGCTTGCGCCACATGGCGGCCGATGGCCCCCAGCCCGAGTACGCCCACCGGCCAGTCGGCCTTGTCGGGCAGCGGCTGCGGCGCCCAGCGGGCCTGCTGTTGTTGATGGTCGTAGCCGTCAAAGCCGCGATAAAAATGCAGCACGCCGTAAAGCACATAGTCGGCCATGGGGGCGGCCATGCCGGCATCGCGGAGCTTGATGACGGGCACATCGGCCGGCAGTTCGGGGTTGTCCAGCAGGGCATCGACCCCGGCGCCCAGGTTGATGATGCCTTTGAGCTGCGTCTGTTCCGCCAGCAGCCATTCCGGCGGCTGCCAGACGGCCAGATAATCAGCGCCCCGGCGTACCTCGGCGGGGGCCTCGGCGGTGACGACCGTCGCCCGGGGAAAGGCAGCCTGCAGCGCCCGGCACCAGCGGTCGGGATTATCATTATGGACGACGATTTTCATGGGACCTCCCGGCGGTTGGGTCTGGGTTACCGGCGCTTCGTCCGGACCGTTGGCGTCACGCTATCACGAAGCTCCGGACGAAGGCCTGGCGTTTTTCTCATAAAGGTTTTGACCCTGTGCCGCGACGGGGTGCTAGTATCGCCGGGAGACGACATTGGCAGGCCTCGTGCGGTGGGCCAGGTCGCTTGCGTGGCCCGGTAACGCTTTGATGACGTCCGGTTCTTGTATGTCTGTTAACGGCGAGTTGCCCGATGACTCAGGTGTCCCTGCCCTTTACGCTGGATGAGTATGCCGGTCGGCTGCGGAAAGTGCGTGCGCAGATGGCCAGCCGTGACATTGACGTGCTGATTGTCAGTGATCCATCCAACATGGCCTGGCTGACCGGCTACGACGGCTGGTCGTTTTATGTCCATCAGTGCGTGGTGGTCGGCCTGGAAGGCGAGCCGCTGTGGTACGGACGGCGCATGGACGCCAACGGTGCGCTGCTGACCTGCTGGATCGACCCGGACAACATTACCTACTATCCGGATTATTACGTCCAGAATCCGGACATGCACCCCATGGACTATCTGGCTCAGTCGATTCTGCCCCAGCGCGGCTGGGACCGTGGCGTGGTCGGCATGGAAATGGACAACTACTATTTTTCCGCCCAGGCCTATCTGTCGCTGCGCCGGGAGCTGCCCCACGCGCGTTTCACCGACGCCAACGGCCTGGTCAACTGGTGCCGCGCGATCAAGTCGCCCCAGGAAATCGCCTACATGCGCATTGCCGGACGAATCGTCGAAGGCATGCACAACCGGATTCTGGAAATGATCGAGCCGGGGCTGCGCAAGAGCAAACTGGTCTCGGAAATCTACCGCGTGGCCATCGAAGGGTTTACCGATGAGTTCGGCAAGGTGCACGGCGGCGACTACCCGGCGATTGTGCCGCTGCTGCCCACCGGCACCGATGCGGCGGCGCCGCACCTTACCTGGGACGACACGCCGTTTCGCGAAGGCGAAGGCACGTTTTTCGAGGTGGCCGGGGTCTACAAGCGCTACCACTGTCCGACATCACGCACCGTCTATCTGGGGCGCCCTCCGCGGGAGTTTCTGCGCGCCGAGTCGGCGCTTTTGCAGGGCATTGAAAACGGCCTGGCCGTGGCCAAACCCGGCAACCGCACCGCCGATATCGCCATGGCGCTGGGGTCGGCGATGGACAAATACGGCTTTGACCGCGGCGGCGCGCGCTGTGGCTATCCCATCGGCTTGTCGTACCCGCCCGACTGGGGCGAGCGCACCATGAGTCTGCGCCCCTCGGACGACTCGGTGCTGGAGCCGGGCATGGCCTTTCACTTCATGCCCGGCCTCTGGGAAGACGGCTGGGGGCTGGAGATTACCGAAAGCATCCTGATTACCGAAGACGGCTGTGAAACCTTCGCCAACTTTCCCCGCCAGCTGTTTGTCCACTAGGCGAGCGCCGGTGCCGCCGGTGTCATGTATTTCTCGAGGAGCCCGTTCATGAGCAAGCGTCCAAGCCCCATCACCCCCACGGTGGATTTCAACGCCGAGGGCGTGCAGCACGGTTTTCTCAACCTGCCCATCTCGGTAGACGATTCCGCCTGGGGCGCGGTCATGGTGCCGGTCACCGTGATCAAAAACGGTGAAGGCCCCACCGCTTTATTGACCGCCGGCAACCACGGCGACGAGTACGAGGGCATTACCGCGCTGCTCAAGCTGTCGTCCTCTCTCAAGGCCGAGGATATTCAGGGGCGGGTTATCATCGTGCCGTGCTTCAACACGCCTGCGGTGACGGCGGGCAAGCGCACCTCGGGGCTCGATGGCGGCAACCTCAACCGTTGCTTTCCGGGCAATCCGGACGGCAACGCCACCGAGCAGATCGCCGACTACTTCACCCGGGAAATGGTGCCCCTGGCCGACGTGGTGCTGGATATCCACTCCGGCGGACGCACCCTGGATATCGTGCCCTATGCGGCATCGCACGTGCTGGACAACAAACAGCAGCAGTCGGCCGCGCTGGAAAGCGCCAAAACCTTCGGCGCGCCCTACGCCATGATCATGTTCGAGCTGGACGCCACCCACCTGTTCGATACCGCCTGCGAAGATCAGGGCAAGACATTCGTGACCACCGAGCTGGGCGGCGGCGGCACCTCAACGCCGGAAAGCATCGCCATTGCCGAGCGCGGCGTCAGCAACTTCCTGCGCCACCACGGCCTGATGGCCGGCGAGCCGGAAGCGTCGCCGGCGCCGCAGGTGTATCTGGATATGCCCGATGCCAGCTGCTACGTGCAAAGCCATCACGACGGGCTGCTGGAGTTTGTCGTCGAGCTGGGGGCGTCGGTCGAGGAAGGCCAGGTTGTCGCCCGGGTATATGATTTGACCCGAACCGGCACCGCGCCGGTGGCCTACCGCGCCAGGCGCGACGGCATCCTCATGGCCCGGCGCGCGCCGGCGCTGGCGCATATCGGCGATACCCTGGCGGTGGTCGCCGACGTAGTGGAGCGGCTCGACGCCTGAACCCATGCCCAAGCCCGCTTCCATGCTCAAACTCGACCGTTTCGACGTCAAAATACTCGCCATCCTTTCCCGGGACGGGCGCATCACCAAATCCAGGCTCGCCGAGGCCATCAGCCTGTCGGTCAGCCCCTGCTGGGAGCGCGTCCGGCGGCTGGAAAAGGCCGGCATCATCGAAGGCTACAGCGCGCGTATCAATACCGCCGTGCTGATACCGGTCAACGCCGTCTGGGTGCAGATCGAGCTCAACCAGCACAGCGCGGAAAGCTTTTCGCGCTTTGAGGCGCTGGTGATGGACACGCCGGCGGTTACCGAATGCGTGGCCGTGGGCGGCGGAGTGGATTATCTGGTGAAATTCGAAGTCGCCAGCATCGACAGCTATCAGCGCACCATGGATACCTGGCTGGTGTCCGATGCGGGTATCGAGCGCTACTTCACCTATATCGTGACCAAAACGGTCAAGCGGCCCACCCTGGCGGTGGACGAAGACGCCCTGGCCTGACCCGCCGGCAGCGCGGCCGTTGGCGCCGCCGCAAAAAAATCCGCCGTTGGCGCCGGCTCCCGCCAAAAAAAACCGATATCCGGCGGGCGTTTTCAAAAGCACTTTCCGCGCTCTCTTCCCCAGAATGGAGGCATCCACAGGGCGATGCCCCGGTATGCCAATATTCCAAGGGAGGAGTTTATGACAGCGCTATCCACTACGCTTTCCGACCGCTTGCAGGACCCCCGCCTGTTCCGCCAGTACGCCTACATCAATGCCCGGTGGACCCACGCGGAAAACGGCCGCGAAGAAGCCGTGACCGATCCGGCGACCGGTGAAGTGCTGGGCCACATCCCGGTGCTCGAAGACGCCCAGGTAACCGCTGCCGTGGACGCTGCCGACGATGCCTTTGCCGGCTGGCGGGCGCTGCGCGCCGACGAGCGCAGCGAGATTCTGCAAGCCTGGTACGCGCTGTTGCAGGAACACAGCGAGGACCTGGCGACGATCATGACCCTGGAGCAGGGCAAGTCCATCGGCGACTCCCGGGGCGAGGTGCAGTACGGCGCCAGCTTCATCCGCTGGTTCGCCGAAGAGGGCAAGCGCACTTACGGCGACACCATTCCCAGCCACATGCCCGACGCCGCCCTGGGCTCGCTCAAGGAACCGGTGGGCATTGCCGCGCTGATTACGCCGTGGAACTTCCCGCTGGCGATGATCACCCGCAAGGCCGCCGCCGCGCTTGCTGCCGGCTGCCCCATCGTGATCAAGCCGTCCAACGAGACGCCGTTCACCGCGCTGGCGCTGGCCGAGCTGGGCGAGCGCGCGGGCATTCCCGCCGGCGTGCTCAACGTGGTCCTGGGCGAGCCGCCCGCCGTGTCCAAGATACTCTGCGCCGAGCCGCGTATTCGCGCACTGTCGTTCACCGGCTCCACCCGCGTCGGCGAGCTGCTGATGGAACAGAGCGCCAGCACGGTCAAGCGGCTGTCAATGGAGCTGGGCGGCAACGCGCCGTTCATCGTCGGCCCGGACATGGACCCGAAGGAAGCCGCCGAGGCGGCGGTCGCAGCCAAGTACCAGACGTCCGGGCAGGACTGCCTGGCGGCCAACCGTATTCTGGTCCACGAGTCGATCCACGACGCCTTTGTCGACGCGTTCCGGGAAAGCATGTCGGCGCAGACCGTGGGCAACGGCCTGACCGACGGCGTCGACCTGGGCCCGCTGATCCACGACAAGGCGGTGGAAAAGGCCCAGAGCATCGTCGATGACGCGGTCAGCGCCGGCGCCACGCTGCACGAGAGCACCCAGACGCCGGTAGCCGGGGAAAACTTCTTCATGCCGGTACTGCTCACGGGCATTACCCGCGACATGAAGGTCTGGCGCGAAGAAAGCTTTGCTCCGGTGGCCGGCGTGCTGCCGTATTCAAACGACGACGAAGCCATCGAGCTGGCCAACGATACCGAATACGGCCTGGCGTCCTACGTCTATACCCACGACATGCGCCGCATCTGGAAGCTCATGCGCGGGTTGGAGTTCGGCCTGGTAAGCGTCAACTCGGTGAAAATGACCGGCGCGCCGGTGCCCTTCGGCGGGGTCAAGGAATCCGGCCTGGGCCGCGAAGGCGGCTCCACCGGCATCGAGGAATACCTGGAGACCAAGTTCTTCTGCCTGGGCGGCATGGCGTCCGCGTCGGGCAGCTGATAGCCCCAGAATCTCAAGACGGCGCCGCTGCCCTGCAGCGGCGCTTTTGTGTGGGTTCTCCGCTGCTCGAACAGGCGGCGTGTCCGCCGCTACCCGCCGCGGGTTGGTAAGTCCCGATCACGCATCGCATAATGGGCGCGATAGGCCCGTGATTCGTTGCGAAAGGATAAGGTTATGTCACAGAAGATTTACTGCGTCGCCGGCTTCAAGCCCAAACCCGGCCGCGAAGACGCCGTTTTCAGGGCACTGCAGGCGCTGGAGCCCAACGGGCATCGTGAAGACGCCTGCCTGCGTTACACCGTGACGCGCCGGATCGACAGCCCCTTTGCGCCGGGCGACAGCTATCCCATCGTGTTTCACGAAGTCTGGGCCAACCGCGAAGCCTTCGAGGCCCACTGCCAGCGCAAGGAAATCCAGCAGTTCTTTGCCGACAACCTCGAATCGCCCGACGGCGACATTGAAGACGCCAACGTCTGCGTTTACACCGACGAGCCCAACGACTTTGACGCGCCCGCGGTTTAGCGCGTTATTCAAGCCAACAGGAGGCAACATGGCCGAAGAAAAGATGAACGTGGAAAGCTTTAACCTGGACCACACCAAGGTAAAAGCGCCGTATATCCGCCTGGCCGATATCACCGAAGGCGCCCACGGCGACAAAATCCACAAGTACGACCTGCGCATCTGCCAGCCCAACCAGGGCCACATGGAAATGCCCGCGCTGCACTCGCTCGAACACATGATGGCCGAGCACTCGCGCAACCATACCGAACAAGTCGTCGACATCAGCCCCATGGGCTGCCAGACCGGCTTCTACATCGCCATGATCAACCACGACGACTACGACGACGTGCTCAACATCATGGAAAAAACCCTCAACGACGTCACCCAGGCAACCGAAGTCCCCGCCTGCAACGAAATGCAGTGCGGCTGGGCCGCCAGCCACAGCCTGGAAGGCGCGCAAGAACTCGCCCGCGACCTCCTCGCCAAGCGCGACGAGTGGACGCAAGTGTTTGCCTGATAGGGCGACGCTTTGAGAAATAGCTAAAAGCGCCTCTGCGGAGGCGCTTTTTTTGTGCCGCTACGAAAAAACATGAGAAATATGGCAGAATTGTGGAAGGGTAGTTCGCTAAGTGCTAATTTGGGGCCATAAATTTTAAGGATCGGCATAAACGCACGTAACAACGACGCTGAAGTATCCTACTGGGTGGGAGCGGACTTTAGTCCGCGATGATATTGCCCCAGCACAGCAGCCATGCAATTAACTGCGTTAACAGCTGGTTTTTGGGGAGCTGCACCCAAAATATCGAGTGATTGAGTGGTTGTGCCATTTCAATCGCATGGTGGCCATCACTCGATCCATCAGCTTCGGAGTTCTGCTGCGCATGTTTATGCAGTGCTTCTCGTGATATAGCGATGTATATAAACTTTGGCCCGAGCAAAACACGCAAGCACGCGAATCCTGCTTAGACTGCCGATTTTTTTCTTAATACTTTTATATATCAAGGAGTTAGGTGGAGCGTGGAACGCTGGAGAACATTGTTGAACGAGCCAGCGCGTTTATTCAATATCAGAGCGTTCCGTCTAATACCTGTTATGTGCCTGTCGCCTGTCGATGCATGCTAAAAGCCCGGTAGTTGAGGAAATTGGCTATAACGATTCAGGATAAAGAATGCTAGAAAGAATCCACCGCGTTAAAGGAATTGGCCTTCTGCATGATGCAGATGGTCGACAACATGGCCTGAAGAAAGCAAGCCTTATCTACGCCGATAATGGCGTAGGAAAGTCTACGCTTGCGTCCATTTTTCGTTCATGCGCATCAAATGAGCCTAGCTTAATACATCACCGAAAAACTATAGATGGTAACAACCAACCTGAAGTCCTTCTTCAATTTTCCAACGGCCAGCAATCGGCGTTCACAACTTCTAGTTGGGACACCTCGCGCCCTGAACTACTAGTTTTTGATGCGGATTTTGTAGAGCAAAACGTATACGCAGGAGGTCAGGTAACGACTGATCAGAGGAAAAGCCTTCTGCAGTTTGCGTTGGGAAAAAGCGCAGTGAATGCGCAGCACGATTACGATCAAGCTGACAAAGATGCGCAGACTGCGGCCCAAGAAGTTCGTGATCTTACGAATGAATTGGCTGGGTTCCATCGCGGCATGTCACTTCAACAGTTTCGAGAGCTTGCAGAAGTAGCTGAGGCGGATTCCCAGATTGCAATTTTGAATGAACGAATTGTTGAAGCGGAGAATATAGGGCTTATTCAGGCAAAAGCTCTGCCTAGGAAATTGGATGAACCGTCTCTTGATATTGAGCCAATTTTTAGCGTGTTAAAAAAATCTCTGACTGACATTGATCTTGCTGCGGAGGAGCGAGTCAAACAACATCTAGCCTCCCACGACAAGCCAAATCTCGAAAAATGGATCAGTGATGGCTACTCCTACGGAGACGATGAAAGGTGCCCTTATTGTGATCAACCGCTTGATGGCGTCGACCTCATAGAGGCATATCGAAGTTATTTCAATCACGATTACAACCAGCTTAAGGCTTCTGTGGCTGGTTTGGGGAATCTGATATCGATGTGCGCATCCGATGGCATTATTGAAAGGCTTCAAGCTAATTTTGCTACGGCAAGTGCGATCATTGACGGTTGGCAGGAACATGTGGAAGTTCCGCCTCCAGAATTCGATCGCGAGGGGGCAAGACATGTGTTAACTGAGATTAGGGAGCGGCTTGACGCCCTAAAAAGCGCGAAAGAGGCTAAATTACTGGAATCCGTCGGTTCTGAAGAGGAAAAGGATGAACTGATCAGAAAATGGCATGAGTTGATCGGCATTGTTAGGTCGTGTAACGAAGGAATAGATAATGCAGTTAATATTATAACGACTTACAAAGAAGGCTTGGCTTCAGTTAATACAGCCCATTTGCGACAGTCTATCATAAATTTGGAGATGGCGAAGGCTCGCCAACATCAAGATGTCGTTGATCTTTTCTCACGGCTTGATTTAGCGTTTTCTCGGGAAAATGCAGCTAAGACTGAAAAGAAGAATAAAAAAGATGCTTTGAATGCCATCATGCAGAGCACCCTGGAGAACTATAAAGAGAGAATAAATGAGTTGCTTCAGCGTTTTGGCGCACAGTTTTCTATACCTAGTATTGATTTCAACTATCGTGGAGGGTTAAGAAGTAACTACAATCTGCACATGCGGGGCTCTAATATTGAGCTTGCCGGAGGCACTCCAGATTTCAAAACGTCGTTAAGCGAAGGAGATAAAAGAACGCTGGCTTTCGCGTTCTTTGTCGCATCTGTTGAGTCTGACGTAGATTTGGTTAATAAAGTTATTGTCGTTGACGATCCCATCTGTAGCTTAGATCTAAACCGGAAACAGCAAACCCGCGGCATATTGAAAAGAATTTATGAAAATTGCGACCAGCTAATCGTTTTGGTTCATGACATTCATTTCATGCGTAATTTGCGCGACGATATTATTAAGGATAACGGTCCTCAAAATGTAGCGTGTGTGAAGTTAAAAACCGTTGCAAACCGCTATAGTGACTTTGACGCAATTGACGTTGACAAGAAATGCGAAAGCGCATACTTCAGATGCCACAGAACTTTGGGTGAATATCTAGATGGGACAGCACAGAGCAGCATAGAGGTCGCTAGATCTATCAGGCCGATGCTAGAAGGGTATTTGCACAGGCGTTTCCCGGGGATTATAAGTAGTGGCTTGTTATTCGGGCAGGTGATAGATCTCATTAACAAAGCCCCACAAGGTAGTCCGCTGGCTCATGCCCAGAACATTACAGCGGAGCTCAATGAAATTAATCGTTACGCTGGCCAGTTTCACCATGATACGAATCCAGGTGCAGATCAAGTGCAAATCACCGACGGTGAGTTGCGGCTTTTTGTCGAGAAAGCCATCAGGGTAGTTCATGCCGGAATGGCGTAGCCCGATATGCGCGGTAATCAGTCACATAACAAGTCGCGCCACGCGGACGGCCTTTTTTCCGCGTTGCTCCAAAAAGGCCACCGGTGCGCTCAGCGTTATCTTTGAGGTTAGTCAATGCCATCCCCTATAGATAAAATTTTCGAAGAAATATTTGGTTATCTTCCCGACAAGGCCGGTACTGCGTTTGAGCGATTAGCATCAATAGCCTCTTACCTACTGAATGAAGGGGACGTTACCCACGACGATAAGCTGCGTGGCCAATTTTCTAAAACGCTCTATCAGTTGGATATCCATGATAAATCAAATAATGGATCCACTATGGGGGAAGCAAAAGATTACTCCCTCCAAGGTAAGAAAGTGGGCCGAGGGGATTTGCAAAAACTTGGCGGTGCGTTGCCGGATTTAAAAGGAATTGACTCTGGTGCGTTCTTTTCAGCTACTGAATATACAGATCCAGCTAAAAAGTATGCGGAGTCTGCTGGGGAAATATTTGGTAAGCCTATAGCTCTTTGGGGATTAAGACCAGGCACTGAGCTTGATGAAGAAGGTTTTATAAAGAACGTAGTTATTCAGATGCACATTCACATGCCGCAACCCGAAAAAGCGCGATGGGTACCTTGCCTTACCAAGCGCGGAGAGTCAGCTTTGAGAGTGTTAGCTGAGCCTGGAGCCGATCGTGTTGAGTATCAAACTGTACTTAGCTGTTTCTACGACGTGTACGGAAACGAAATTCTATCTCTTCATGAGCTTACCTCAGCGGGTTATGGTGAAACCAATTCCGATACAGGTATGTCGCATGGGTGTTTTTTGCTCAAGGATCACTATATACAAATAAACGGTATTTTGGCCGAAATTAACGGGTTGGAATACGAACTACCTTATGAAAACTATACGGAAGAGCTTCGAATCACTGATGATAGTGGGCACCGCTTTGTGCTTGTAGATAAGGACGGTAATGTCTCTAGGTTTTTAACGGACAGAAAGCTTAGAGAGTTCGACTTTAGTGAAAACGGTAAGCTGAGCAAAAGATAACAAGGCAATGAACGCGACGAGCGCGTGATTGCAGCGTCATGAAACGAAAAACAGCTAAATCCGCAAAAAGACGAAGGTTCGTTGCCCGAGAGATGTAACATTTTTAGCCACATCCGTACTACTGTTTCGTAACGTGGCACTCACATGGGGCTCGATGCAGAACTCCCCAAGCTAGTTTCCATCCCTTGCGCCGTCGCATGCGTGGTGGCAAGGCGGCGTCAACCAAAGGCGTGAATCTGCTATCGTGGCGCTTGGTCAGCTATCGAAAAGTCGGACCGAGTCAAAGCCCTGCGCTTACTCCACGAATTCACAAGCTAAAGGTATGAACGTGTCCCAGGCAGAAAAACCGTACGTGCAGTGGCAGGAGGGTCAGACTTCCCGCAAGGTGCTTTGGCTTTCCGAGAGTGGTTATGCGGCACCGGCGCATATCGTACCCGTGGATGACCAGACGACGGCCGATCATGCTTACCGCCTGGCGTGTGAGGGCAACTACCTGTTGTGGCGCGGGGATTTTCAGAATGCCCTGCAGCTCATGCAGGCCATGAACAGGCGCATCAAGCGGACCGAACAGCGTAAGCTCAGCAAAGCCGCCAGGTCTGGCAAGCAGCCTGCCGCCACAGAGACAGCCACCAGCCTTTTTCATCAGCAGCGTCAGGCTCAGGCCCAGCGGGCGAGAACGTTGGGGCGGCTGCTGTTGGAGCTGGATGCCGGCTACATTTGCCGCCTGCGCCGCGCGCCTGACCTGAGCGCTGCCTGCGAAGCCGCTTTTGGCGCGCTGGATGAGCCTTGCCTGATGTCGTTTCGCGACCTGCAGGGCGCGTTGGGTGCCGCCCAGTGGCGCGAGAAAGGCGTGGCCATTACCGGGCTGGATCAACCGATCTTCCCGCATTATGGGGTGTTTGCGCCTACGCGGCATGAGTATGTGCCGTTGATGCAGGAGGCACCGCTACCGGCCAACCATGACGTGGCCTTTGATATCGGCACCGGTACGGGGCTATTGGCGATTATTCTGGCGAAGCGCGGGGTGGGGCAGGTCGTCGCCACCGACTCCAACCCGCGGGCGTTGGCCTGCGCTAAAGATAATATTGCGCGCACAGAGCTCTTAGAAGTACAGCTGCAGGAGGTTGATCTGTTCCCGACGGGGCAGCCGTTGGCCGACCTGATTGTATGCAACCCGCCCTGGCTGCCGGCTAAGCCCAGCTCGTCGCTTGAGCTTGCCGTTTACGACCCCAAAAGCCGGATGCTGCGCGGCTTCTTGCAGGGCGTTCGTGCACACCTGGCACCCGAAGGGGAGGTGTGGCTGATTCTGTCCGATCTGGCCGAGCACCTGCAGCTACGTACCCGAGACCAGCTGCTGGCGTGGTTTGCCGAGGCAAAATTGGACGTGAAATACCGGCTCGACACCCAGCCCAAACACGGCCGCAGCCAGGACAGCACGGACCCGCTCCATGCCGCACGCAGCGCGGAAGTCACCTCGCTGTGGTGTTTAACGCCGGCATAGGCGGGTATAGAGAAACGTTTGCTTCAGGAGGCGGCATGCCATCAGACACTCAGCAGCGGGTTGACCGGTTCGACTCGGCCGACACCTCGCGCATTATTGAAATGGCGTGGGAAGACCGGACGCCGTTTGAGGCGATTGAAGCGCTTTACGGCCTGAAAGAAAAACAGGTCGTTGCCTTTATGCGCTATCAGCTTAAAGCGCGCTCCTTTCGGCGCTGGCGTCAGCGGGTAAGCGGGCGTAAAACCAAGCACCGTCAGCTGCGCCCGGCCGGGGTGATGCGCGCTTACTGCCCCACGCAGTACAAGCACTGACCTGCCGGCGGTGTGACTCGTTCCCGCAATGCCTACCGGCCCTGAACGGCGCGGGGCAAAGGCGCCGCTAGACTCGCTCGTTACTCTCAAGCCGGTGCAGAAAGCCTTCCGCCTGATCCCAGAGCGCTTCGCGTTTCTCCGCGGCCATGCGGTCCAGGTTGCGGTAGGGCATGCGCAGGCGGTGATTGTCGCCGAGGGTGTCGCGCTGGCGCATCAGAAAGTGCCAGTAAAGCGCGTTGAACGGGCAGGCATTCTCGCCGGTTGACTGGCTGACGCTGTAGCGACAGCTTTTGCAGTAGTTCGACATCCGCTGGATGTATTTGCCGCTGGCGGCATACGGCTTGGAGGCGAGCAGGCCGCCGTCGCCATACAGCGACATGCCCAGCGTGTTGGGCAGCTCGACCCATTCGTAGGCGTCGGCGTAGACGCTTAGATACCAGTCGCAGACCTCCGCCGGGGTGACGCCGGTGAGCAGGGCGAAGTTGCCGGTGACCATCAGCCGCTGGATGTGGTGCGCGTAGGCATGGTCACGGGTGGCGCCGATGGCCTCGCTCAAGCAGTGCATGTCGGTGTCGCCGGTCCAGTAAAACCACGGCAGCTTGCGCGTGTGGCCGAGGGCATTGTGCTCGGCGTAGGCCGGCATGCCGTGCCAGTAGATGCCGCGGACAAACTCGCGCCAGCCCAGAATCTGGCGGATAAAGCCCTCGACGGCGTTTAGCGGCGCGCGCTCTTCGCGCCCGGCAGCCTCGGCGCGGCCTACCAGATCCCGAGGGTCAAGCAGGCCCATGTTCAGATACGGCGAAAGCACGCTGTGGAATAGCCACGGCTCGCCGGTGCGTATGGCGTCCTGGTAGTCGCCGAACAGCGGCAGCGCGTGCTCCATGAAGTGATCCCGGGCGCGCTCGGCGTCGGCGCGCGTGGTGCTCCAGGCAAAGGCGTCGAGCGTGCCGAAATGCTGGCCGAAGCGGGTGCCGACCAGCTCGAGCACCTCGCGAGTGACGGCATCCGGCTCAAAGCGCGGCGGGGCGGGTATCGTCAGGCCCTCGCGCGGTAGCGTCTTGCGGTTTGAGGTATCGAAGTTCCACTGGCCGCCGGTGGGGTGATCGTCGTCCATCAGCACGCGGTGCTTGCGCCGCATGGCGCGATAGAAGTCCTCCATGCGCACTCGCTTGCGATCTTTCATCCAGCGCGAAAACTCGGCCGGCGTGCAGAAAAAGCGGTCGTCGTCGTGGCGGTGAACCGGCACGCCCAGACGCTCCGGCCAGCCGTCCATGTCGTGCGCCAGACGCCACTCGCCGGGCTCGGTGACATGCACCGCTTGAGCCTGATGGCGCTTAACCGCCCGTTCCAGCTCACCGATCAGCGAGCCGGTGTTGTCGGCATCGTCCAGGGCAACATACTCAACCGTTCGCCCCGCCGCGCGCAGCTCGTGGGCGAACTGGCGCATGGCGGCAAACACCAGCGCAATCTTCTGCTGGTGATGGGCCACGTAGGTGGCCTCGTCGGCCACTTCGGCCAACAAAACGACGCTATCGGCCGGGTCGGCATAGCGCAGCGCGGCAATGTCGGGCGTCAGCTGATCGCCGAGGACGAGGGTAACGGTGGTCATGTGCGCTCCTGCAGGCGAGGGCTCAAGGAAAGGCTTCAAGGGCAAGGTTTCATGGGCAAGGTTTCATGGGCAAGGTTTCAAGGATAGTGCCAACAGTAGCATAAGGCAGAAGCGGTGTAGGGCTGCATCACGCCGTGCGGTTTTAGATCAATTATCCGCTACAATACGGCGAGATAGCCAAGGACGAAAAAGGGATATGGCTGAGATGCTGAAAAAGGAGGATCGTATGAGTGCCGGTGAGCTGATTTTTTACCGCAGTGACGACGGGCGGGCGGAAGTTCACCTGCGGGCCGAGGGCAATACCGTCTGGCTGACTCAGGCCGAGATGGCGGAGCTGTTTGATACCAGCAAACAAAACGTCAGCCTTCACGTTCGTAACATACTGAAGGAAAAAGAATTATCAGATAGCTCAGTTGTCAAGGAATCCTTGACAACTGCCGCAGACGGCAAGAATTATCGAGTCAAATGGTACAGCCTGCCCATGATTCTGGCCGTGGGCTATCGGGTGCGCTCCCCCCGTGGCACGCAGTTTCGCCAGTGGGCTACGGCGCATCTGGAGGAGTACCTGGTCAAGGGCTTTGTGATGGACGATGAGCGCCTCAAGGAGCCCGGCGGCTGGGATTACTTCGATGAACTGCTCGAACGCATTCGCGACATTCGCGCCTCGGAGAAGCGCTTCTATCAGAAAGTGCGCGATCTGTTTGCGCTGTCCAGCGATTATCGCTCCGACGATCGTGATGCCCAGTTATTCTTTGCCGAAGTGCAAAACAAGCTGCTGTTTGCCGTCACGCGCCACACCGCCGCCGAGATCGTGATTCAACGCGCCGACCCGGACGAGCCCAACATGGCGCTCACCAGCTGGAAGGGTGCGCGAGTTCGTAAACAGGATGTTGTAATCGCCAAAAATTATCTAACCGCCGACGAAGTAGATACCCTGAACCGCCTGGTGGTGGTCTTTCTGGAGCAGGCCGCGCTGCGCGCCAAGGAGCACAAGGATCTAACGCTGGACTATTGGCGAGCTAACGTGGATAAGTTACTGGCATTTAGTGAGCGGCCGATATTGCGAGGTGCGGGCCATGTCAGTCGCCAACACATGGAGCAAGTAGCCTACGAGCGCTTTGAGCAGTTTGATGCCCACCGGCGACATGATGAAGCGCTGGAAGCCGATGACGAGGACCTGCAAGAGCTTGAAGCGCTGGAGCAGCAGATGAAAAAGAACGAGCCCCGATAATCGCTATTGAGCGCAACATCCCCGCATCTCGTGCTCTGGAGACCCAATGAAAAAATCCCTTCTGGCCCTTTCCCTCGCCGCCTTCGCGCCGCTGGCGCTTGCCGCAGAGCCGTTCTGCGATTCCGGGCACCCGCATCCCATCGACGTGCAGTTCGAGCGTGATATGGAGGCGAGCAACGGCGTGACCCTTGAGATGCGCAACGCCCAGGGCCGGGCGTACGAGCGCTGGGATACCGAGCTGAACATGGAATACCGCGAGCTGATGGGAAACCTTGCGGCGGACGAGAAGGCCGCGCTGAAGAAAGCCCAGCGGGCGTGGCTCAAGTTTCGTGAGGCAGAATCCGAGTTCTGGTGGACGGAGAGCATATCCGGCGGCGGCACGCTGCAGCCGGTGATGGCTTCTGACCAAGCCATCGAGCTGCTCAAGGCGCGGGTCTGTCAGCTCCGGCGTTACAAGGATATGGCGGTTCACGGTTTATCATGATGGCCAAGCGTAGTGCGCGTTCCCGGCGCTCAGGCTGGCCCCGAGCCGCCGTGGGTGCCTTGAGTTTGGCCGCGGCTGGCGGTCTGTATGCCGCTGGAGTACTTCCGCTCGCGCTGGTCGTCGCCCACGCCGTGTTTAGCTGCCTTTCGTTTCTGATGTACTGGAAAGATAAAAGGGCAGTCGAGCGCAACACCTGGCGGACGCCTGAAAGTACGCTGCACCTGCTGGATATTCTGGGCGGCTGGCCCGGTGGGCTTATCGCCCAGCAGAGCCTTCGTCACAAGATCAGCAAGAATGCATTTCAGGTGATGTTCTGGCTGTCTGCCGCGTGCAACCTAGGTGCTGCATGGCGGCTGGTTGAATCAGGCCACGCCGCGCGCTGGTCGCACCAAGTGCTCGCCTTGCTGGGCTGAATGCAGGATCGTGCTGCGCTTTTCATCGCGGAGCGCTGAAAAGTATTTGCCTGAGCAAGACATGCGCACTGATGGAAAAGCGCCTCTGCGGAGGCGTTATTTGTGCCTCTACGAAAAAAGCATGAGAAATGTGGCAGGGGCGTGGCAGGCTGGATGGGGAAATGCTAATTTGGCTTTAGAAGATTTTGGTGCTAGCGGGATGTGGCACTTCTCCTGATTTGGCTATGCGTGCAGCATTAATGTTCAGGCAAAATGCGCAAGCGTGCGAATCTTGCTTAGGCTGCCGAGCTATTCTTGATGCTCTATGATATCAATGAGTTAGGGAAAGAAAGTTAGGCTGGATAATTTTGTTGAACTAGCCGGCGCGTTTATTCAATATCCGAGAGTTCCGTCTAATATCTGTTATGCAAACCTGATAAGGAGGTTTGGTGGATCTTAACGATAAAAACCTAGAGCTGTTATTGGCTAATCAGTTTGAAATTGACTGTATTCAAATTGAGCTAAAACAACAAAAAGATGATGACCCTATTATTTACTCCGGGCCTGGATCAATAACCCAGAAGCCAGATGGAAACTTCCACTTAAAGCTTTACCATTCTTTTAATGACGTTACTAAAGAGTTGATGCCAAGTCTTGGTAATACTATGCCGGGAAAAATTATTAGAAAAGAAGAGTTTTTTAGCATGGAGGCTGTGGATATATCCGGCAACACATGGACAGCAGATGACATCTCTGTACCCGAAGGCTTCTCTATCCCCGCCACAGGAAAAATTGTCAAAAGTAAAATTAGGAATTTATGCTGCGAGAAATATAGAGAAGGTGTTGTTAATAAAACATCAACTTTCTTCTTCTTGGTTATTCCCGGAAAGCATCATATCCCATGTAATGAGTGGGAAGAAGGCAAAGGAGGAGGCCAGTCACTAAATACCTGCAAAGTAAATATTTCGGGTATCGATATTGAAATCAAAGATAGAGAAAATTGTTTAACTGTAAGAGCGGACGACTCTGCTGGGAATATGAGCGAAAGCTTCAAAGAGCGCCTTATTGAGGCAATAAGTATAGTATTTGGAAAGTTATGTCCCGTTTTATATTCTTCATATTCTGCTCATAATACGAGAACGTCTATTCTTAGAAGCATCTCCAGCAATACGCCTAATCAAAGAATGGCTACTCCAATAAAACACCGTGCTCCTTGGGAAGTTTCTAACTTTCGAGAGTTCATTGAAAAGTACCTCAATAGCTTCGAAAGCGAGCACAATTTATTTTATGGGTATTGGCATAAGATAAATCGCTCATGGCAAGGTGGGATTGAAAGTGCGGCGCTTTCAATAAGCACAGCGATTGAAGGGGTAACTAAGAATTACTACTCGGAGTATGGTTTTCCGGACGATGAGATAGTTCAGCAAGCGAATGAGGCGAAATCTCTAATTAAGAAGCTAGACATTGGCGAACGAATAAAGAGAAGAATACAATCAAGTGTTGGTCAAGTTAAATCATCTAGTCCCAAGAATGCTTTATATAAACTTGCCGACGAAGGCAAAGTAGATAGAAATCTAGTAGGTGCTTGGGTTTCGCTCAGAAACAAATCTGCACATGCAGACAACCTAGACGAAGATATAGGAGTGCTTCAGAGCTATATAGACGAGGTCTATAAATGTCAAAACCTTTTTAACGTCCTGCTACTACTGAAAATCGGATTCGATGGGAAGTATCAAGATTTGTCAAAAGATGGTTGGTCTGAAAATACTCTTGTCCTAGATTCAGAGAAAGAAGGTCAAGATAATGCATAACAAGTCGCTGCAGTTGACCGCTGTTCCGCTTCGCTCCACAGCGGCAACTGAGCTCAGGCGTTATATCCCAAGCAACACCCCACCTACCACCGAGCCACCTAAAACGCATCCCTCAAACGTAAAAACGCCCCCTTTGCATAGCACAGCAAAGGGGCGTTTTGCTTACCGGACGTCTAACCCATCAGGCCTGATTCGGGCCGTTGTAGATCTCTTCGTCCAGTTCGCCTTCGCTTTTGCCCACCAGGGTGGTCACCATCAGGTCGCCGGCGACGTTGACGCTGGTGCGGGCCATGTCGAGGATGCGGTCGATGCCCGCGACCACGGCGATGGCTTCCAGCGGCAGGCCCACCTGAGCCATGACGATGGAGAGCATGATCAGCCCCGCGCCGGGGACGCCGGCGGTGCCGATGGAGGCCAGCGTACCGGTGAGGATGATCATGCCGTAGTCGGCCATGCTCAGGTCAACGCCCAGCATCTGGGCGATGAACAGCGTGACCACGCCCTGGTACAGCGCGGTGCCGTCCATGTTGATGGTCGCGCCCACCGGCAGCACAAAGCCCGACACGCCTTCGGAGACGCCGAGGTTTTTCTGCGCGCAGCGCAGCGACACCGGCAGGGTGCCGGACGACGAGGCCGAGGAGTAGGCCACCACCAGGGCGTCGATGATGCCGCTCAGGTAGCGTTTGGGGTTGAGCCGGCCGAGCAGCGCCAGAAGCCCGCTGTACACCGCCAGCACGTGCAGCACGCTCGCCAGGTAGGCCACGCCGATGACCTTGGCCAGCGGTAGCAGCACCTCAAGCCCGTAGTTGCCGGCGACGAAGGCGATCAGCCCGAACACGCCGAAGGGAGCAAAGGCCATGACGATCTCGGTGAGCTTGTACATGGCCTCGGCGAAGCTCTCGAACAGGCGCACCACCGGCTCGCCCTTGTCGCCGATCAGCATCAGCGAGACCCCCAGGCCGATGGCGAAAACGATGATCTGCAGAATATTGCCTTCGGCCAGGGCGTCGATGGGATTCTGCGGCACCAGGTTGACCAGAATTTCCACCAGCGACGGCGCATCCTTGGCTTCCATCGGCTGGTCAAAGCTCATGTCCACCCCGGCGCCGGGCTGAAACAGCGTCGAGGCCAAAAGCCCGATGGCAATGGCAAAAGCGGTGGTAATCAGATACAGCCCGATGGTGCGCGCGCCGATGCGGCCCATTTTCTGCGGGTCGCGCATGGCGGTAATGCCCACCACCAGGGTGGAAAACACCAGCGGCACGATCAGCATCTTGATAGCGCTGATGAAGATATCGCCCAGCGGCTTGAACACGCCGGCGTTTTCGCCCATCAGGGCGCCGGCGACGATGCCCAGAAACAGGCCGGCAAGAATGCGTTGCCAGAGCGGGATGCGTCGCCAGAAATGAATAGGGGAACCGGCTGCCATGATGCGTCTCCTATGATGTTTATAACTGTTGTTTTACAGAAGGGCAGGGATTCTAACGGTAAATATGCGGCGGGATAAACGTATTTCTGTTCACGATTTCGCGCCGAAGTGGCGCCGGTGAACGCGCTGGCCCACGCCGGAGGAGAAAGCCCGCTGCCGGGCCTTGACGGTCATCGCGCTGCCCGTCTATAACGGCGCGATATCTTCCGTCGCGCCGAGGGCCTATGCTGCTGTTGATCGTTATCTGATCGTTATCGCCGTTTTAGCCATCGGCTTTTCCTTTCTGTGCTCGATACTCGAAGCCGCCTTGCTCTCGCTAACGCCGAGCTACATTGCCCGGCTGCGCGACGAAAAGCCTGCCCTGCACGCCTCTCTTGACCGCCTCAAGGCCAACATTGACCGCCCGCTGGCGGCGATTCTGACGCTCAATACCATTGCCCATACGGTAGGTGCCACCGCCGTGGGCGCCCGGGCGGCCACGGTGTTCGGCGAGGCTTGGGTGGGCATGGTGTCGGCGGTGATGACGCTGTTGATTTTGATCTTTTCCGAAATTATTCCCAAGACCCTGGGGGCGACCCACTGGCAGCGCCTGGCGGTGATGCTGCCGACGGTGCTGCGGGTGATGACGGCGGCGTTGCTGCCGTTTATCTGGCTGTCCGAGCAGATTACCCGGCGGCTGGGCGGGCGCGATGAAAATGCCGTCGACCTGCGCGACGAGATCAAGGTGCTGGCCCGGGTGGGCCAGGAGAAGCAGGTGCTGGACGCCGACGAGACGCGCACCATTACCAACGTGCTCAACCTGCACGAGATTCCCGTGTCTCGGGCGATGACGCCGCGCATCGTGTGCCAGACGGTGCTGCTGCACATGACGGTGGCCGAGTTCGAGGCGGCGTACGGCCAGGCGCTGTTTACCCGCTTTCCAGTGATGGACAGCGGCGAGCAGGCGTTTGGCTACGTGCACAAGGTCGACATGTATCAAGCCGAGCGCGACGCCACCATGAAGTCGATGATGCACCCCATCGGCCGGCTGGAAGCCCAGCAGGACGTCGAGCAGGCGTTTACCGCCATGCTCGACGACAATCATCACATGCGCGCGGTCTACGATACCCACGGCAGCTTTGTCGGGCTGATTACCCTGGAAGACGTGATCGAGACCCTGCTGGGCCAGGAGATCGTCGATGAAACCGACCGCGTGGACAACCTGCAAAGCTATGCTTGCCAGCGCTGGCTGCAGCGCATTTAGCGAGCACGCCGATCGCCCTGAGGCGCCGGTCGAGTTAAGGTAGCGCCCACGCCGTTACGGCAAAAACACACAAGCGGGCTGATCGACAATGCAAAACATGCTGTTATTGGGATTTCTGGGCAGTCTGGTGGCCGGCATGATGACTGCCGTGGGCGCGCTGCCGGTGCTGATGGGAAAAACGCCCGGGCGAGCGTTTCGTGACCTGGCGCTGGGCTTTGCCGCCGGGGTGATGCTGGCGGCGTCGTTCTTTTCGCTGATTATTCCCGCGCTGGACGCGGCCGGCGAGCACTATGCCAACGGCGCCGTGCCGGCCGCGATCGTTTGTCTGGCGATTTTGTTCGGTATGGGCGCCATTGCCTTTTTGAACGAGCGCCTGCCTCACGAGCATTTTACCCAGGGGCGCGAAGGCCCCGCGGTGGCATCGCTGCGCCGGGTATGGCTGTTCGTGTTTGCCATTTCCATCCATAACCTGCCGGAAGGGCTGGCGGTGGGCGTGGGCTTCGGCGCGAACGGCATGGAAGGCGGGATGCCGCTGGCGCTGGGTATCGGCCTGCAAAACATGCCCGAAGGACTGGCAGTGGCCGTGGCGTTGATGGGGGAAGGCTATTCACGCTGGCGCGCGTTCGGTATTGCCACGCTAACCGGGCTGATCGAGCCGCTGGGCGGGCTGTTCGGTGCAAGCGTGGTGACGCTTTCGCAGATGCTGCTGCCCTGGGGGCTGGCGTTCGCCGCGGGTGCCATGCTCTACGTCATCAGCCATGAGATTATTCCCGAAACCCACCGCAGCGGCCACCAGAACAAGGCCACGCTGGGCCTTGCGCTGGGGCTGGTGATCATGCTGTTTCTGGACGTGTGGCTGGGCTAGCCGTTTAGCCCTGCGGCTGGCGATAGCTTTCCACCAGAATCGCCGGGTCGTCGCCGGCGTGGCCGCGTGTGGCCTGAGCGCGCAGCAGTTGGGCGGCAAGGCCGCTCATGGGGGTGGCGCTGTGGCTGCGTTGGCTTTGTGCGACGGCCATGTCCAGATCCTTGAGCAGGGTGCGCAAATGCCAGGGCGGGTTGGCGTAGTCGGCTGCCGCCATGCGCGGGGTCAGAATCCGAAACGGTTTGGAGTCGGCAAAGCCGCCGGATAGCGCTTCGACCAGGCGGGTGGCGTCCACGCCGCTGGATTCCGCCAGCGCTACGGTTTCGGCGAGCACCGCCGCCTGGCAGCCGACGACCATCTGATTGCAGACCTTGGTCAGCTGGCCGCTGCCCACTTCGCCCATGTGGGTGACACGGGCGGAAAGCGGTTCCAGCAGCGGCTCCACGGCTGCCACGTCATCGGCGGTGCCGCCGCACATGATGGCCAGGCTGCCGGCTTCGGCGCCGGCCACGCCGCCGGAGACGGGGCTGTCGACCCAGGCCATGCCGCAGCCGTGGCTGAGCCGTTCGGCAAAATCCCGAGTAGCGGCCGGGTCGCTGCTGGAAAAGTCCACCAGCCGCTGGCCGGCGCGGCCGGTTTCCGCGACGCCGCCGTCGCCGAAGACCACGCTTTCCACCGCGGCGGTGTTGGCCAGGCAGAGCATGATAACGTCAACGCTTCGGGTCAGCTCGGTCAGGCTGCCGGCCACTCGGGCGCCGTCGGCGGCCAGGGCGTCGGCTTTTGCCGGCGAGCGGTTCCAGACCGTGACGTCAAGGCCGGCCTGCAGAAGGCGTCGCGTCATGGGCGTGCCCATGAGGCCGGTGCCGATAAATCCGAGCCGTAGCGTGCGCATGCTGTTTCTCCCGTGTCAGGCGGACAGGTCGGGTGCTGTTAGATCCGAGCCCTGGCGGATTCCACCAGCGCTTCGGCGAAGGAGCTGGTGGTGCCTTCGCCGCCCATGTCGGCGGTAACCATGTCGCGGCGGTTTTCCAGCACGTCGCGGATACCTTCGCGGATGGCGGTGCCCTTGGTGTTCATGCCCAGGTGGTCGAGCAGCTGGGCGGCGCCGAGCAGCAGGGCGCAGGGGTTGGCCATTTGCTTGCCGGCGATGTCGGGTGCCGAGCCGTGCACGGCCTCAAAAATCGCGGCCTTGTCGCCGATGTTGGCACCCGGAGCCAGCCCCAGACCGCCGACCAGGCCGGCGCAAAGATCGGAGGTGATGTCGCCGAACAGGTTGGTGGTGACCACGACATCGAACTGATGCGGGTCCATCACCAGCTGCATGCAGGCGTTGTCGATGATCATCTCGCGGAATTCGATTTCCGGGTAGTCCCGGGCGACTTCGCGCGCCACGTCGAGGAACAGGCCCGAGGCGGTCTTGATGATGTTGGCCTTGTGCAGGGCGGTGACCTTTTTGCGGCCGTTCCGGCGAGCCAGCTCAAAGGCATAGCGCACGATGCGTTCGGAGCCGTGGCGCGTTACCTTGATCTGCGACAGCCCGGTGTTGCCGTCGTCTTCCATTACCTGGCCGTCGGAGAGGTAGGCCCCTTCGGTATTTTCGCGCACGGTAATCATGTCGATATTGTCGTAACGCGAGCGGGTGCCGGGGAAGCTGATCGCCGGGCGCACGTTGGCGTAGAGGTCGAAATGCCGACGCAGCTGCACGTTGATCGACGAGAAGCCCTTGCCGATGGGCGTGGTCAGCGGGCCTTTCAGCGCCAGGCCGTGCTTTTCGATCGTCTCCAGCGAGGAGCCGGGAATCAGCGTGCCGTGCTCTTCCAGTGCACCCAGGCCGGCATCGACAAAGTCATACTGCAGACCGCAGTCCAGCGCATCGAGAACGCGCAGGGTCGCATCCATGATCTCGGGACCAATGCCGTCGCCCTTGATGACTGCAATAGACTGGCTCATATCGTGCTCCTTAACTAAACGCTGAACGGCGGACTGCGCCGGATGACGGATAAGCGGGAAAGCGGCGCTCGGAGGTGCCGGCTGCCGTGCTCACCCGCGGCGTCATGGTACGCCAACCGGCGATAAAACGTCACCCTGGCGGAGGATTTCCCCTGATAGGGTCGGGGTCTTCGCTGCTATGCTGAAGGCCGGGCTTGTCGATGAAAGGACAGTGCGGCGTTGTCGCATTGAACCGGCGGGCCGCCGATGGATAACCGGAGAGGTTGCATGCTGACCGAGACAGGCGCGCTGGCACTCAGTCGGCCGGCGCTGATAACGACGGGCGTGGTGGCGGTTGCGCTGGTGCTGTGGCTGGCGGTGCGTCTGGTGCGCCAGCGCCGGATTGCCATACGCGGCGGCCTGGAAGCGCTGCGCGACGCCCGCGCCACTGCGCTTTATGGCTTTGGTAAGCGTGGCCATGTGCAGCTACGCGGCGAGCGCTGGCGAGCACGAAGCCGCACCCCGGTTGCCGACGGCGACGTGGTTCGGGTGGTGCGCGTGGAGGGGTTGACCCTTTATGTCGCGCCCGCGCCATCCGCCGCCCGATGCTCAACGGAGACTCAAAGCCCAACCGATACTTGACGTTGGACGAATACTCGACGTTCAAAAGAAGGAGCCGAATCATGATGCTGCCGTATCTTGTGCCAGTTGCGCTGGTGGTCCTGCTGATTGCCGCTTCGATTCGCATTCTGCCGGAGTATAAGCGCGGCGTGGTGTTTTTCCTCGGGCGCTATCAGGCGGTCAAGGGGCCGGGTCTGACCGTGGTGATTCCGCTGATCCAGGCAATGCAGAAAGTGGATTTGCGGGTTATCACCATGGACGTGCCCGAACAGGACGTGATTTCCCAGGACAACGTCACGGTCAAGGTCAACGCGGTGTTGTACTTCCGCGTGGTGGACCCGGAGAAGGCGATTATCGAGGTGGAAAACTACATCATGGCCACCAGCCAGCTGGCGCAAACTACGTTGCGCTCGGTGCTGGGCAAGCACGATCTGGATGAGATGCTTTCCGAGCGCGACAAGCTCAACAGCGATATTCAGGAAATCATCGATACCCAGACCGAGTCCTGGGGGATCAAGGTGGCCAACGTGGAGATCAAGCATGTGGATCTCGACGAGAGCATGATCCGCGCCATTGCCCGCCAGGCCGAAGCCGAGCGCGAACGCCGCGCCAAGGTGATTCACGCCGAGGGCGAGCTGCAGGCGTCGAAGAAGCTGGTGCAGGCGGCCAACGTCATGGACGAAAACGCCGCCGCTCTCCAGCTGCGCTACCTGCAGACCATGAGCGACATGAGCAACAAAAACGCCTCGACGATTGTGTTTCCATTGCCGCTGGATATCATGGAAGCTTTTAAGCACATGAAAATAAAAGGAAGTGATGAAAGTAGCGAAAGAGGTGGTGGGGAAAGTGAAAAACGTGACGCGACAGACGACGCGTGACGCCCGCAAAGCGGCTATCCCTACCTGACGCTTGAGACTTGATAAACGACGCACAACACACGACACCTGACACTCGAAACATGACAACCCATACATGATGCATTCGCTTTCTCGCCGCCAGCAGGGGCTGATCATGACGGCCGGCGGCGCGCTGACAATTTCCCCCGACGCGCTGATGGTCAAATTGATCGGCCTGCCCGACGTCGACGTGTTGCTCTGGCGGGGGCTGCTCACTGCGATTGGCTTTGCCGCTATCGTATGGCTGCGCAAGGGGCGCGGCTTCTGGCAGGCCTACCGTCGCTGCGGCTGGACCGGCGTGGGCGTGGCGTTCTTTTTTGCCTGCTCCACCTGCGGCTTTGTGCTGGGCAACCAGTATACCAAGGGCGGCAACGTGCTGATGATTCTCGCCGGTGCGCCGCTCATGGCGGCGCTGCTGTCCCGGGTCTTTCTTCACGAGCGCCTGCCGCTGCGCACCTGGGCGGCGATTTTTGCCTGCATGGCGGGTATCGCCATGATCGTCCTCGACGACGCCGGCGGCGGCTCCTGGGTGGGCAACGCCTTTGCCCTCATGGCGGCCACGGCCATGGGCTGCAACTTCACCCTGTCGCGGACAAAGTCCGGCGTGGACATGAGCCCCATGCTCGCGCTATCGGGCCTGATGGTCGCGGTGGCGGCCTTTTTTGCCAGCGGCTTTGGCGCCGGTTTCAGCGCGCCCTCGGCGGCCAGCTGGCTGTGGCTGGTGATTCTGTGCCTGGGCATCCTGCCGCTGGGCTTTACCTTTATTCAACGTGGGCCGCTGTATCTGCCTGCCGCCGAGGTGGGGCTGTTGATGCTCGCCGAAGTGGTGGCCGGCACGGTCTGGGTCTGGCTGGTGCTGGGCGAAGAGCCGGCGCCCACGGCGCTCGCCGGCGGTGCGCTGGTGATCGGCACCCTGGTCGGCAAGGGGCTGTACGAGCGCCGGCTGGAAATGCGCCAGCGGCGGTACCTGGCCGACCTGGGCCTGACGCCGGGCGAGGTAAACGAAGAGTGACGTCCGCGGCCGGGACGGGGCATGCAGGAGAGGCCCCGGACAGGTAGAATGCGCCGCCCTGTCTTGACCTCAAGCACTCTTAACTTCCAACCGTGGGACGGATCAATGATCGAGTCTTTCAAGCAAACCTGGCTATCCAACCTGAGAGCCGATGTACTGTCGGGGATCGTGGTGGCGCTGGCGCTGATTCCCGAGGCGATTGCCTTTTCGATTATCGCCGGCGTTGACCCCAAGATTGGCCTCTACGCGTCCTTTGCCATTTGCGTGATCATTGCCTTTACCGGCGGCCGGCCGGGGATGATCTCGGCCGCGACCGGGGCCATGGCGCTGCTGATGGTGACGCTGGTCAAGGAACACGGACTGGAATACCTGCTGGCGGCGACGCTGTTGACCGGCGTTTTGCAGATTGCGGCCGGCTACTTGCGCCTGGCCGATCTGATGCGCTTTGTCTCGCGCTCGGTGGTGACGGGGTTCGTCAACGCCCTGGCGATCCTGATTTTCATGGCCCAGCTGCCCGAGCTCACCGGGGTGACCTGGCACGTCTACGCCATGACCGCCGCCGGGCTGGGGATCATCTACGGCTTTCCGTACCTGCCGGTGGTGGGCAAGTCGGTGCCGTCGCCGCTGGTGTGTATTCTGGTGCTGACGGCGGTGTATCTGGCCACGGGCATGGATATCCGCACCGTGGGAGATATGGGCGAGCTGCCCGACAGCCTGCCGATTTTCCTGTGGCCGGACGTGCCGCTCAACCTGGAAACGCTGAAAATCATTTTCCCCTATTCGCTGATGCTGGCGGTGGTCGGGCTGCTGGAATCCATGATGACGTCCACCATCGTCGATGACCTGACCGATACCCAGAGCAACAAGAATCGCGAATGCAAGGGTCAGGGCATCGCCAACATCGGCTCCGGCCTGCTGGGCGGCATGGCCGGCTGCGCGATGATCGGCCAGTCGGTCATCAACGTGAAGTCCGGCGGGCGCCAGCGCACCTCGACCCTGGTGGCGGGCATCGGCCTGCTGCTGCTGGTGGTGTTTTTGTCCGACTGGGTCTCGCGGATTCCCATGGCCGCGCTGGTGGCGGTGATGATCATGGTGTCCATCGGTACCTTCAGCTGGGCGTCGATCCGCGACCTGAAAAAGCACCCCATGAGCACCAATATGGTCATGCTGGCGACCGTGGCGGTGACGGTTACCACCCACAACCTGGCGCTGGGCGTATTCGTCGGTGTGCTGCTGGCGGCGATGAACTTTGCCAACAAGGTGGGCAATATCCTTTACGTGGGCTCCCGTGAAGTCGAAGTCGGCAAAACCCGCGAATACCAGGTCGTCGGCCAGGTGTTCTTCGCCTCGTGCGAGCGTTTCGGCGCGGCGTTTGACTTCAAGGAAAGCGTGGATAACGTCGTGATCGATCTGTCACGCGCGCATTTCTGGGACATCAGCGCCGTGGATGCGCTGGATCGCGTGGTGATCAAGTTCCGCCGCGAAGGCACCGGCGTGGAGCTGGTAGGCCTGAACGAGGCCAGCGCGACCATTGTGGATCGTCACGCCATCCATAATGACGCCGAGGCCGTGGAAAAACTCATGGGCTAGCGCTACGCGCGCCCGCCGGGAGAATCAAGATGACCGAACATGTAATGGCCGCCGTTGACGGCTCGTCGTTTTCCGCCAGCGTGTGCGACTACGCCGCCTGGGTCAGCCAGGCGCTGAGTACGCCGCTGATGTTTGTCCACGCCGTGGATAATCATCCGCCCACCGCGGAGTCCCCCGATCTGTCCGGGAGTCTGCGCCTGGGCGCGCGGGAAACGCTGATGGCCGAGCTTTCCGAACTTGACGAAAAGCGTGCCCGGATCAACCGCGAGCAGGGCCGGCTGATGCTGGAGGCCGCCTGCGAGCGCGCCCGCGAGCAGGGAGTCAGCGATGTCCGTTCGTGCCAGCGCAACGGCACCCTGGTCGAGACTCTGGCCGACCACGAAGACGCCACGCGCCTGCTGGTGCTGGGCAAGCGCGGCGAGAGGGCCGACCAGGCCAGCGGGCACCTGGGCTCCAACCTGGAGCGGGCGATCCGTGAAATCCGCCGGCCTACGCTGATGGTGCCGAGCGGTGATTTTCGCCGGCCGCAAAAGGTCATGATCGCCTTTGACGGCAGCAAGACCTCGCGCAAGGGCGTGGAAATGCTCGCCCAGAGTCCGCTGTTCAAGGGGCTTGAATGCCATGTGGTAACCGTAGGGCCGGATACCGCCGAGCACCGTATGGCGCTGGCCTGGGCGGTCGACGTGTTGCAGCAGGCCGGCCACGCGGCCGAAGGCGCCATCAAGGCCGGCGATACCGAGGCGACGCTGCACGCCTACGAAACGGATAACGCCATTGATATGACCGTCATGGGCGCTTACGGCCATTCGCGTATCCGCCAGCTGCTGGTGGGCAGTACCACCACCAGTATGCTGCGCAACGCCCATGTGCCGGTGCTGATCCTGCGTTAGCGTGAGGGTCGCGAGTGCCCGCATGCGAAAATTGATAGCATGCTATATAATGCCCGGATGATGTTGCATCCGGGCGACGCCCGTGCGTCGCCTTCGTTTCTCATGATGCTTGAATGGTGCCATGCCAATGACAGCCAAACGAGATACGTTGTTTGCCCCCGATTCCTCGACCCACCGCTACGCCGAATCCCTGCTGGCCGAGGCGGGCATCCGCATCAACGGCGATCGCCCGCGGGATATCCAGCTGCACGCCCCGGGCGTGATTGAAAGCGCGCTGTCGCGGGCCAACCTGGGGCTGGGCGAGAGCTATATGAGGGGCGACTGGGAAGCCGAGGCGCTGGATGAATTCTTCCACTGCCTGATGAGCGCCCGGCTTAATCGCCGGGTCAAGCCGGCCCAGCTGGTCTACCACGCGCTGCGGGCTCGCCTGGTCAATCTGCAGAATATCCGCCGGGCCTGGCAGGTTGGCCGTGAGCATTACGACCTGGGCAACGAGTTCTACGCGGCGATGCTCGACAGCCGCATGACCTACACCTGCGGCTACTGGAAAAACGCCGCCAACCTGGACGAGGCTCAGGCAGCCAAGCTGGATCTGGTATGCCGCAAGCTGGGGCTGAAGCCCGGCATGCGGGTGCTGGATATCGGCTGCGGCTGGGGCAGCTTCATGGCCTACGCCGCCGAGCACTACGGCGTGGAATGCGTGGGGCTGACGGTCTCGACCGAGCAGGCGGAATTCGGCAAGCGGCTGATGAAGCAGGGTCTGCCGGTCGAGTTTCGCCTCAAGGACTACCGCGAAGAGCACGAAACCTTCGACCGGGTGGTGAGTATCGGCATGTTCGAGCACGTCGGGCGCAAGAACTACCGCGAGTTCATGACCGTGGCCCACCGCTGCCTGAAAGACGACGGCCTGTTTCTGCTGCACACCATCGGCAAGAACGTCGCTTCCACACCGCCCGACCCCTGGATCGACAAATATATTTTCCCCAACGGCGAGATCCCGTCGTTCAACCGCATCGCCGAGGCGACCAACGGCCTTTTCGTGCTGGAAGACGTGCACAACTTCGGTGCCGACTACGACCGCACGCTCATGGCCTGGTACGAGAACTTCTGCGCGCACTGGCCCGCTTTCCGCGAGCAGTACGGCGAGACCTTCTATCGCATGTGGCGCTACTACCTGCTGAGCTGCGCGGGGGCCTTCCGAGCCCGGGAGCTCCAGCTCTGGCAGCTGGTGCTGAGTAAAAACGGCGTGGCCGGCGGCTATGCCCGGGTCGTGTAGCGCGCCTTCAACGCCCGAGCGCGGCCTCCAGCGCCTCGATCCGGCCGGGGACGAGGGCGTCTTCCACCGCGGTAATGCGCAGCACATTGGCGATATCCGGGTGGCCGGGACGGGCGATCAGCTTGCCCTCGCCCAGCAGCGTCTGGTGGACCCGGCCGGCTGTGTCAGCGTCGGGCAGGCGCAAGGCGACAAAGTTGGTGGCGCTCGGCAGCACCTCGGCGCCCAGGCGTTCAAGATGGTCGGCCAGCCGTGCCCGGCGCGCCTTGACAGCGTCGATATGCGCTCGGGTTTCTTCCGGGGCGTCGAGTACCGTTTCCGCCATGGCCTGGGTCAGCGTTGACATCGCGTAGTGAATCCTCACTTTCATCATCACCTCGACCACGTCCGACTCGGCAACGGCATAGCCGACGCGCAGCCCGGCCAGCCCGTGCGCCTTGGACAGCGTGCGCAGGCGTACCACGCCGGGCAGCGCCCGTGACAGCGCGCCGTCTGCGGCGTCGTCACGAAAGTCGCCGTAGGCCTCGTCGAGCAGCAGCCAGCAGTCGTCGGGCAGGCGGTCGCGCAGCGCGGCGACGTCGGCGTCGGTATGCAGGTGCCCGCCGGGGTTGTCCGGATTGGCGAGATACACCAGACGCGAGCGCTCGCGGTGCGCGGCGTCCGACAGCGCCGCCAGGTCCGGGGCCAGCACGCCGGGCGCCTGATGATAGGCCACTTCCGCCACCTCGGCACCGTGGCCCCGGGCGAAGTAGCCAAACGTCGGGTAGGTGCCCGCCGTTGCCACAACGCTGCTGCCGGGCTCGACCAGGGCGCGCAGCGTCAGGGCGATCAGACTGTCAGCGCCGGCATCGACGATCAGGTTTTCAAGGTCGATACCCTGCTGCGCGGCCAGGCGCTGGCGTATGCCCAGCGCCTCGGCGTCGCCGTAGCCGTAGGCGTGGTCGGCGGCGGCATCGCCAAAGCGTTCGCGCAGGGCGCGATGGGGCATGTCCAACCCCTCGTTGGAGCCCAGGCGATGGGGAATGGCGTGGCCCAGCTTGCGCTCCAGCACCTTGATGCCGGGGAAAGGGTTGTGCGGGCCGTCGCCCGCCAGATGGTCGGGGAATGTTGGCATGGCGGCTCTCCAGCAGGAAAATGTCGGCAATGGCTCCCTGATACCAGATCACGCGGAAATCCGGCAACCCGGCGCGGGTCAGGGCCGGGAAAACGGATTCAGCCCGTTGGCCTGGCGCGACATCATGCGCTTGGCAGCGGGGAGCCGTTCGGCGGCGTGCAGGCCGCAGTCGCCCAGGCGGCGCAGCGGCGGGGCGCCGGTAAACAGATGATGAAAGCCGTCGGTCGCGGTGAGCATGGCCTGATTGGCCAGCCGCCGGCGGACTTCAAAGCGCCGCAGGAGACCGGGGGCGCCGGCATCCCGCCGAGCCAGAATCAACTCGGCGAGCGCGTCGGCGTCGTGCAGGCCGATGTTCAGCCCCTGGCCGGCCAGCGGATGCACCACATGGGCGGCATCGCCGATCAGCGCCAGGCGCTTGCCGATATAGCGCCTGGCGTGCTGGCGCTTGATGGGGAAGCTCGCGCGTCCGGTGACCCGCAACAGGTTGCCCAGCCGCGCGGGGAAGGCCGCCTCGATGGCGCGGGCCAGCGCCTCGTCGGAGAGCATTTCCCGGGTGCGGGTGGTCATGTCGCGGTCGTACCAGATCAGCGAGGCGTGGTGGCCGGGTAGCGGCAGCATGGCCAACGGGCCGGTGGGCGTGAAGCACTGCCAGCTGACATCCTGCTGGGGCAGTTCGGTTTCGACGTTGGTAATCAGCGCCCGCTGGCGATAATCGTAGGTGTTGACCTCGATGCCGGCGAGTTCGCGCAGGGTGGAGCGCGCCCCGTCGGCGCCGACCACCAGCGCGGCAGACAGCGTTTTGCCGTTGTCCAGCTCGAGTAGCCGGCTGTCCTGGCCCGCCAGGGTGGAGGTCGGGGCGCAGCGGGTATAGCAGGTAACGCCGGGCAGCTGTTCGAGCTGCTGCCAGAGGGCGTAGCGCAGCGCGCGGTTTTCCACAAAGCGGCCAAAATTGTCCAGGCCGCTGTCTTCCGCCGAAAAAACGCTATGGCCGCTGCCCGACTGGTTCCAGCCCTCGATGTGGCGGAATACGCAGCTGCGGTCCGGCGGAATGCGAGTGCCCCCGGCTTCGATAAACGCCAGCGAGCGCGCATTCAGCGACGAGATGCGCAAATCGAATTCGCCACGCGGGGCGTCCGGCTTGTCGCCGTATTCCACCAGCCCCACGTTGGCGCCGGCATGGCCCAGGCGCGCGGCCAGTGCAGCTCCCACCATGCCGCCGCCTACAATGATGACTTCATGATCGCGCTGCATGTTGCGTCCTCCATTGGGTAAACTGGCCATAGCATACAGCATCATCCCGCCGCCGAGGCTTGCAGAAAAGACGTCGAGAAGACGGTGGGTCAGCCTGATGTTCAAGGCAGGTAGGTGTTCAAGGCAGGTGTTCAAGGCAGGTATGAAAGGCAGGTATGAAAGGCAGGCGTTGAAGGAAAACTCATGGCAATCGCCTCGACAGCAGAATCCACGGCCCGCGCCGGCGATGCCCTGGCGGCCTTTATCCACCGTCAGCAGCGCCTCTGGATTATTACCGGCGCCGGCGTCAGCACCGACAGCGGGATTCCCGACTACCGCGATGCCAGCGGGGCGTGGAAGCGCTCACCGCCCGTGCAGCATGACGACTTCATGGCCTCCGAGGCGGTACGCCAGCGCTACTGGGCTCGGGCCCTGGCCGGTTTTGAAGCCATGCGCAGTGCCCGGGTCAGCGGCGCCCATAGGGCTCTGGCCGAACTCGAATCGCTGGGATATGTCGAACAGCTGGTGACGCAGAACGTGGACCGGCTGCACCAGCGTGCCGGGTCTCGCCGGGTCGTCGACCTGCACGGCCGCGCCGATACCGTCAGCTGCATGGCCTGCGGCTACAAGATGATGCGCCATGCGCTGCATGCCGACATGGCGCGCTGCAACCCTGCCTTCACCGGGCTGGAGGCCGGCCACGCGCCGGACGGCGATGCCGATCTGGAGCTGGATTTCAGCACCTTCAGGGTGCTGGACTGCCGGCGCTGCGGCGGCATTTTCAAACCCGACGTGGTGTACTACGGTGACGTCGTGCCGCGTGAGCGCCGCGAGGCGGCGCATGCGGGGCTGTTACGCGCCAACGCCGGACTGGCCGTGGGCACTTCGCTGATGGTGTTTTCCGGCTACCGATTTTTTCGCGAGGCCTACGCTCAGGGCATGCCGCTGGCGTCGCTGTCGCTGGGCGTAACGCGCGCCGACCCGCTGCTGGAGCAGCAGTGGTGCGCGCCGGTGACGCCGGTGCTCGAGCATGCGGTTCACCAGCTGCAGCAGACCAGCGGCGCGGCCTGACGCCCCTGCCGCGGTTCGTTTCCCGAGGAGACTCTCTTGTTTACGTTTCATCACCGCTACGCCGAGCTGCCCGCCATGCTTTGGGCGGACGGCGAGCCCACGCCGGTCGCCGCACCGGGGCTGATTGTGTTCAACACCGCCCTCGCCAGCGACCTGGGCATGGAAGCGCAGCCGGACGACGCCCGCATGGCGGGCTATTTCAGCGGCAATCAACCGCTGCCCGGTGCCCGGCCCATGGCGCTGGCCTACGCCGGCCACCAGTTCGGCAACTTCGTGCCCAAACTGGGTGACGGCCGTGCGCTGCTGCTGGGCGACGTGTTTGATCACCAGGGGCACCGCCGGGATATTCAGCTCAAGGGCAGCGGGCGCACGCCGTTTTCCCGGGGCGGCGATGGCCGCGCGCCGCTGGGGCCGGTGCTGCGCGAATATCTGGTCAGCGAAGCCATGGCGGCCCTGGGCATCCCGACGACCCGGGCGCTGGCGGCGGTCACTACCGGCGAGCGCGTGATGCGTATGCCCGCCGAGCCCGGCGCCGTCATCACACGCGTCGCGGCCAGCCATCTGCGTGTGGGCACCTTTCAGTTTGCCGCTGTGCGCGGCGACCATGAAGCGCTCAAGGCGCTGGTGGAGCATGCCATCGAGCGTCACTATCCCGAGCTTGCGCGCGAGGGCAATGACGAGGCCCCCAACGCCCGCTATCTGGCGTTTTTCGAGGCGGTCATGCACCGTCAGGCCTATCTGGTGGCCCGGTGGATGGGCGTGGGCTTTATCCACGGCGTCATGAATACCGACAACGTCAGCATTGCCGGCGAAACCCTGGACTACGGCCCCTGTGCCTTCATGGAGGCGTTTGCCTCGAATACGGTATTGAGCTCCATCGACGAAGGCGGGCGCTATGCCTTTGACCAGCAGCCGGCCATGGCCCGCTGGAACCTCGCGCGGCTGGCCGAGTGCCTGATGATGGTGATGGACGGCGACGAAAAGGCCCGGGTCGACGAGGCCACCGCCGCGCTGAGCCGTTTTGACGCTGTTTTCGCCCGGGAGCGCCGGAACGTCAGCGCGGACAAGCTCGGCCTTGAGGCCGCCAGCGAAGGCGCCACGCCGCTGATGGAAGCGCTCGAAGACGCCATGCAGCGTGGTCGGATGGACATGACCGCGACCTTTGCCGCGCTTTACCGGCTCGCCGTCGAGCCCGGTGACGAACGCCGGCGCGATCTTCTGGCGCTAAGCGAG
Organism: Vreelandella jeotgali Hwa; assembly: GCF_000334215.1. Lineage (GTDB taxonomy): Bacteria > Pseudomonadota > Gammaproteobacteria > Pseudomonadales > Halomonadaceae > Vreelandella > Vreelandella jeotgali. The sequence continues at coordinate 237,792 of NZ_AMQY01000011.1, forward strand.
GCGCCGCAGGCGCTGAGCGACTGGCTGGAACGCTGGCAGCACGCCCGAGTGACCGACCATGACGCCGAACGGCTGGCCGCCATGCGCCGGGCAAATCCGGTGATCATTCCGCGTAATCACCGCGTACACGAGGCCATTCACGCCGCCGAAGACGGCGATTTTCAGCCGTTTTATGCGCTGTTGAGCGCGGTGATTCAGCCCTTCGAGGATACGCCCGAGGCGCGGCGGCTGGGGACTCCCGCCACCGCCGACGAGCGCGTGCGGCGTACCTTCTGCGGCACCTGACGGCAGCGGTATGGCAGCTAGCGCGCCGCCGGAGCGCAAAATCATCCATTGTGACTGCGACTGTTTCTACGCCGCGGTCGAGATGCGCGATAATCCGGCGCTGGCCGATATTCCCGTGGCCGTGGGCGGCAGCATCGAGCGCCGGGGCGTGGTGGCCACCTGCAACTATCCGGCGCGGGAATATGGCATCCACTCGGCCATGCCCACCGCTCAGGCGCTCAAGCGCTGCCCGCACCTCCACCTGATTCGCAGCAACATGCCCAGGTACAAGGCCGTCGCCCGGGAGGTGTTTGCCATCTACCGCGACCTGACCCATCGCGTCGAGCCGCTGTCGCTGGATGAAGCCTATCTCGACGTGACCGGTGTGAGCGCCCACCAGGGCAGCGCGACCCGCATGGCCGAAGCGATACGTGCCCGAGTGTGGCGGGAAGTCGGCATCAGCGTCTCGGCGGGGGTCGCGCCCAACAAATTTCTGGCCAAGATTGCCAGCGACTGGCACAAGCCCGATGGGCTCTGCGTTATCCCGCCCGATGCGATCGAGGACTTTGTTCGTGCGCTGCCGGTGAACCGGATTCACGGCGTTGGCCCGCGCACCGCCGAAAGACTCGAAGCGCTGGGCATTACCACCTGCGCCGATGTTCGCGCCCGGCCGCTGACCGAGCTGGTGGAGTCCTTCGGCCGCTTTGGCCAGCGGCTCCACGAGCTGAGCCGAGGCCTCGACGATCGTCCGGTGACGGTGCACCGTGAGCGTAAATCGGTCAGTACCGAGCAAACCTACTCCCGGGATCTGCCCGGCCTTGAAGCCTGCCACGACGAGCTGCCGGCGCTGATCGACGACCTCCGGCGCCGCTACCTCCGGCTGGACCCGCCGCCCGGGGTGCGCGGGGCCGTGGTCAAGATCAAGTTCAACGACTTTACCCAGACCACCGTCGAGCACGCCGGCGCCGTGGTGGATGACGCACCTTTTGCTTCGCTGCTCGACGCCGGCTGGCAGCGCGGCCAGCGCCCGGTGCGGCTGCTGGGCGTGGGCTACCGTCTGGCCGAGCCGGCGCCGGCATCGCAGCTGGCATTGTTTTAATCCCGGGCAACGCTTTTCATCGGCAATCAAACAGTCGTATGATAATCTTGCCGCTGAGGCACAAGGCCTCTCCGGGCGGCTCCGCGCCCGGCCCTAGGCGGGCCGATCCTGATGCGGCCACAAGAGCCTGAACAACAAGACAACCGAGCCCTGCCATGACGCCACACACCGCCGACCGCCCACGGCTGGTATTTGCCCACGCCAACGGCTTTCCCGGGCTGAGCTATAAAAGCCTGCTGGCGCCGCTGGGCGATACCTTTGCCGTGCATACGCTGGAGTGCCTGGGGCATGATCCGGATTATCCCGTTGAGCACAACTGGAACGCGCTGGTCGAGGAGCTGCTGGACAGCCTGCCGCCACCCTCCGCCGGGCCGGTGCTGGGGGTTGGCCATTCGCTGGGCGGTATTCTGATGGCGATGGCGGCACGCCGGCAGCCCCAGCGCTTTCGCGGCGTGATCATGCTCGACTCGCCGTTGATGCTGGGGCCGGATGCGCTGGTGATGAAAGTGGCCAAGCGGTTGGGGCTGATGGACCGCATTACCCCGGCGGGCAAGACGTCACGGCGCCGCCGATACTGGCCCAGCCGCGAGGCGATGGCCGATTCGTTGAGGCACCGGTCGCTGTTTCGCCGCTTTACGCCCGAGGCGCTGGACGATTATGTGCAGGCGGGGTCACGCGACCGGGAGGATGGCCGGATAGCGCTGGCGTTTGATCCTGCTGTCGAGGCGCGGATTTTTCGTCATCTCCCCGATAACCTGTCGCGTTTACCCGGCAGGCTTGAGGTGCCTACAGTGGTGATTGCCGGCGAAGCCTCCGACCTGTTGACCGCGACGCGCATCCGCCGGCTTGAGCGCCGGGGGCTGACGGTGCTTGGCACGCCCGGCGCGCATATGTTTCCCATGGAGTGTCCCGAAGCGACCCGGGCCGCCATACGTCGCGCCTGGACGCTGATCCGCGACGCCGACGGCCGGGCGCCTTGATGGCGTCGGGCGGCCATACCCGGCTCGACGCTTGCTCTCATCGTTAGCCTTTTATTCCATCACTACGTTATCTCATCACCACTTTATCCCGTCATCACCCCGGAGGTGCTTATGTATCTTTCCATGCAGCTTAGCTATTATCCCCTCAAGGACGACTTCAAGCCGCCGGTCAGGGAGGTGGTCAAACGTCTCGAAGCCAGCGGGCTGGAAGTGTACCCCAACCGCATGAGTACCCAGGTGTTCGGGGAGTTTGATGCGGTCATGGATGCGCTGTCGGCGCTGATGAAATGGTCTTTCGAGACTTACGGCAAGGCCGCTTTTACGGTCAACTTTCTCGAAGGTGATCGGCGCCCGGTGAGCGGATAACCCGAGACGCCGGGCCGGGTTGGGCCGCGTCAGGATTCGGCCTGCACTACCTGGTTGCGGCCGTTGCGCTTGGCCTGGTACATGGCGTGATCGGTCCGTTCCAGCAGCCGCTCGGGTGAGCTGTCGTCAAAGTCGGCGACCCCGGCCGAGATGGTCATTGTCAGCTCTCGGGAAGTCAGCGGCGTATCCGCCACCAGCTGCCCCAGACGCTCTACCGCGTGGTGGGCGCTGGCCAGGCTGACTTCGGGCATGATGATCAGAAACTCTTCCCCACCCAGCCGCACCAGGTCGTCGGTGCGGCGCAGGTTTCGACCGACCAGCCGGGACATTTCCACCAGCACCTCGTCGCCGATGGAATGGCCGTGGGTATCGTTGACCGCCTTGAACGCATCCAGGTCGAACATGGCGATGCTCAGGATGTTGCCATAGCGACGCGAGCGGGTGATTTCCTCTTCCAGCCGCGTCAGGCCGGCGCGGCGATTGAGGATACCGGTCAGGGTATCGTGGCGGGCCATGTATTCCAGCCGCTCGTTGGCCTGGCGCAGCTGCTCTTCCAGGCGTTTGCGCACGCTGATATCGACGATGAACGTCATTTTTCGCGGCTGCCCGTCGTGGCCGATAATCCGGCTGGCCTCGGCAATGATGGTGCGTACCTGGCCGTTCTTGTGGCGAACTTCCCATTCCTGTTGCAACTCGCTGCCGTCGCCATCGGTAATAAAGGCGTCGTGCATGCTCGCCATCAGCTTCCGGTTGGCGTCGGGCACCACCAGGGTAAAGTGCTCGCCGAGCAGCTCGCTTTCGTTGTAGCCGTAAAACTCGCAGTAGGCCGGATTGACGAATTCGAAGAAGCCATTGGCATCGGTGATGCAGATGCCCAGCGGCGCGGCATTGAGGGCATCGGCCGTGGCAAGGGCCGGGTTTTCAAGCGATAATTCCGGGATAACAGGGTGTTTCATGGGCAAGCTCCGCCTACGCAAAATGACCGGGCAGGCGTATTGCCCTGCAGAACGGAACGGTGGGTACAAGGGTCCGTTTTGTACAATTATTGTACGCAGGGTAGCCCTGTTGTCCGGCCGCTGCAATGCCGTTCTATCGCTGGTGCCCAGGGTTCGATTGCGCCGGCTTGTATGGAATAACACACTGGCTCTATCGAATAGAGGCTTGTCGGCAGTGGTGCAGTAGATGCTGGCGTCAACGGCAGGGCCGGCGGTAGGCTGGCGCTGCTTTCATGCGATGGTAATCTCTGTGTTTTTACCGCATTCCTCATATTTTTACCCATCTGCGCGTAAAGCATCGCCCAATGCGGGCGGTGATAAAAGCGCGCACCGCCAACGCGGTGCCGGGGTTGAAGGTTCCATCATCACCTGATATTTATACAAAATGACGAAACGTGCCTACAAAGAACGGTTTTATCCGACGCCCGAACAAGCCGCCTTGCTGGCGCAATCGTTTGGCTGCGTGCGTTTTGTCTGGAACAACACGCTGGCGTATCGCACCGAAGCATATCAGGAGCGGAAAGAAAGCATCTCACATTCCGAAGCAGAGAAGCGACTGGTCGCCCTCAAAGCGGAATATCCGTGGCTGAAGGACGTGTCGAGTGTGATCCTGCAACAAACTCTGCGCGATCAAAAAGCCGCCTTCGACAACTTCTTCAATCCGACGCTCAAAGCGCGATATCCGCGCTTCAAGGCCAAGGATGGCCGGCAGTCCATCCGGCTGACCAAAGCCGCCTTCCGCTACCGGGACGGCGAGATCATTATCGCCAAATCGAAGGTGCCATTGCCGATCCGCTGGAGCCGGCCATTGCCTGGCGCTCCCTCCAGCGTCACCCTTTCACGCGACCGTGCAGGCCGCTACTTCATCAGTTGTCTGTGCGAGTTCACGCCCGAGCCGTTGCCGGCCACGTCCCGTACCGTGGGTATTGATCTGGGGCTGACCGATCTGTTCATCACCAGCCAGGGGCAGAAGTCGGGCAACCCGCGCTACCTCAAACGGTATGCCGCCAGGCTGGCCTATCTACAACGCCGACTAAGCAAGAAGCAGCGAGGCTCGAACAACCGCCACAAAATGCGCCGTCAGGTGGCGCGTCTGCACGCCAAAATCGCGGACTGCCGCCGCGATGCCATGCACAAGGCGACTCGAACGCTGGTCAACGAAACCAAGTGATCTGCGTCGAGACACTGAACATCACCGGCATGCTCAAGAACAAGACACTGGCCAGAGCCATCAGCGATGCCGGCTGGGGCGAGTTCCTGCGCCAGCTTGCCTACAAGGCCGACTGGGCCGGACGCCAGCTCATTCAGGTCAGCCAATGGCTGCCCAGCAGCAAGACGTGCCACCACTGCGGCCACAAGACCAAAAAGCTGCCGCTATCGCAGCGCCACTGGCACTGTAATGGCTGCGGCCAGGCCATTGACCGCGATATCAACGCGGCCAGGAATATCGAAACCGCCGGACTGGCGGGGGTAGCCTGTTGAGCGACTGGATCGGGGGCTGTGGCCTAATCGTCACGGTCCAGTGAAGGCGTGTTGAAGCAGGAAGGTTCTCGGGGTGACCCGGGAACCCTCGCCCAAAGCGCGGTGCGCGGCGGGCGGGGAGTGTCAGAGCAAGAGACAAAGGAGGCCGGCATGGCCGTTTCCAGCTTTAACGATCTTCTCGGCGAGGCGCGCAGCCAGGCGCGTTCCCAGCGGCTGCTGCTGGTGTTTGTCAAGGCCGAGCTGCCCGACTTCCCCGACGACGAGCAGCGCCGGCGCTTCGAGCAGGGTGAGGGCGGTGTGCTGGTGCCCACGGTCTGCGCGGACAAGACTCCCGACGAGCTCGACGATACCAACGCGCTGCTCAAGGAAGCCGAGCATACCGGTGCCGAGTGGGACCTGTTCTTCGTTGCCGGCATGGACGATGTCCACGGCGACGACGAGGTTCAAAACCAGCTGACCAAAATGACCGAGTCGCTGCAGATGGGCAATGTGGAGTCGTTCATTGCCTTCGACCGCCAGGGCGAAGCGGTCAGCCTGACGTAGTCTCTCGCCAGGCACGAGGGTGTCGCGCCAATACGACGAATGTTGATGTAAGTCACTCCGCGCGTCCCTCGGCTTACATAAAATGAGGCATTCGTCTTACGCGGCGTCGTCGGGTGTTGTTTGTGACCTCGCCCACTCCGCCAAGTGGATCGCTCCGGTATGGCAAAAACCGCCATACCGGACACGATGCAGGCGGCAAGCGCGTGGATGTCGCAAGTGCAAAGCCGGGTAGCCAGTAGAGCGCAAGTAGAAAATAGAGCGTAAAACGTAACGTACAGTGCAAAAAGCGCAAAGACAAAAGGGCCTTGAAGCTATGCAGGATGAGTTGTTGTTCGATCGCGCACTGGTGGAAAAATACGACCGCCCGGGGCCGCGCTATACCTCGTATCCCACCGCGCCGCAGTTTCACGCGGCCTTTGCCGAAGATGAATACCGCGCGGCGGCAGCGCGCAGCAACGGCGCGGCGGCGCCCAAGCCGCTGTCGGCCTATGTGCATATCCCCTTTTGCGAAAGCCTTTGCTATTACTGCGCGTGCAACAAGATCATTACCCGCAACCGCGAGCGGGCCGCCGAGTATCTGGACTGGCTCAAACACGAGATTCGTTTGCAGGGCGAGCTGTTTGACGATACCCGGCGCATGACCCAGCTGCACCTGGGAGGCGGCACGCCGACCTACCTGAGCAATGACCAGCTGGCCGAGCTGATGTCGGTGCTGGACGACGCCTTCCATTTTGCCGCGCCGGAAGAGCGCGAGTTTTCGCTGGAGGTCGACCCGCGCACCGTCACTCCCGAGCAGCTTTACGAGCTGCGCGCGCTGGGCTTCAACCGGCTGAGTTTCGGCGTTCAGGATTTCGATCCCGAGGTGCAGAAGGCGGTCAACCGCGAGCAGAGCGAAGAGCAGGTGGTCGGCCTGATGGAGGCCGCCCGGGACGCCGAGTATGAATCCATCAGCGTGGATTTGATTTACGGCCTGCCGCTACAGACGGTGGCCAGCTTTGATGCCACCCTGGACAAGATTCTGGCTCTGCGGCCGGGGCGTATTGCCACCTATAGCTACGCTCATTTGCCGTCGCTGTTCAAGGCCCAGCGGATGATCCGTAACGAGGACATGCCACCGCCGGAACGCAAGCTCGAACTGCTGGAGCTGATTATCCGGCGGCTGACCGCAGCGGGCTATGTCTACATCGGCATGGACCATTTTGCGCTGCCCGACGATGAGCTGGCGCTGGCCCGGGACAACGGCACCCTGCAGCGCAACTTCCAGGGCTATTCCACCCATGCCGACTGCGACCTGATCGGGCTGGGCGTGACCGCCATCGGCAAGATCGACGATACCTACAGTCAGAACGTCAAGGAAACCGCTCAGTACCAGCATCGGCTGGAAAGCGAGCGGCTGCCGGTGATGCGTGGCTATCGCCTGAGCGATGATGACTGCCTGCGCCGCGATGTAATTACCACGCTGATGTGCCACGGGCGGCTGGACTTCGCCGCGGTGGAAGCGGCTCACGGCATCGACTTCACGACGTATTTTGCCGATGCGCTGGAGGCGCTGGGCGAAATGCAGGCCGACGGTCTGGTGGAGGTAAGCCCGCATCGCCTGGACGTACGGCCCGCCGGCCAGCTGATGATGCGCAACCTGGCGATGGCCTTTGACGCCTACCTGAAGCCTGAGGAGGGGCGCTATTCGCGCACGGTTTAAGCCGGGGTCGCCGGTGACGTCCGGTGCCCGGATCATTATTGCCTTTTGACAAGGAGCCTGCATGTCTGCCCTGCCGTTTTCTCACGTGCTGCCCGCGCCGTCGCGCCTGATTGCCGTGGTTGACCCGCGTGTACCGCTGGCGGTAAAGCGCCGCGTCATCGAGCCGCTGCTCAACCGCACCTTTGCCGAGCCGCTGGCCGAGGGCGAATTTGATGCCCTGGAGGAGCGTCGGGTTACGCTGGACGTGGAGGATCTGGGTGTGCGCCTGACGCTCACGCTCGCTAACGAACGCTTTGCCCTGAGCGACGCAGCCGGAGAGGCCACAATTCGTGGCGGCTGGAGGGAGTTTCTGTGCCTGGCCACGCGCCGGGAGGACCCGGACGCGATGTTTTTCCAGCGCCGGCTGATGATCGAAGGCGACACCGAGTTGGGGTTGACGGTCAAAAACCTCCTCGACAGTCGCGAGGAGGGCTTGAGCCAGGGGCATCTGGGCGAGGTGCTGCGCAAGCTCGACGCCCTGGCGGCGCGGCGCTAGGCGCTGTCGCGGCGGGTATTGTCCATTCCCGGGCGGCCGTACCAGTAGCCGTCGCAAATCTCGGCGTCCACCAGCGTCAGCGGGTCCGGGGCGGCAAGCTCGCCGCGCCGGGCGGCGTCAAAGTCGGCGACGACGTCGGCCATGCCTTCCGCCCGCGGGCTTAAACGCGCCACGCTGGCGCCGGCGTCGGCGATTGACGCCATATCATGGCGCAAATCCTGGCAGGCGCCGGACAGCGTCTGGATGCCGTTCAGGGTAAAGACCTCTCCGGCTTCCCGGGAACGCAGCGCCATGCCTTCGGGGTGCTTCTGGCAGACAAAGCGGCAGCGGTCCTTGGTGTGCCGGTAGCGTCTGGCGGTAAAGCAGCGCGATGACCACGCCAGCGGCAGGTGGCCGTAGGCAAACACCTCGCAGGGTACTGCCACGCCCTGGGCTCGGCCGTCGTCCAGCAGATGCGCAAGGTCCGCGCCGGACATTTCCACCGGGGCGTTAAAGCGCTGCATGCCGGCTCGCTGTAGCACGCCGATGGCAGCGGTGTTGTACAGGTTCAGCGCGGCGCCGCCGACAAATGCCAACCCCGCGTTGGCACACCGCTGTACCGCGCTCTGGTCGTTGGCCTCCACGCGGAATTCGCCGTTGTCGCACAGCTTGCGCAGATCGCGCAGGTCGGCTTCGGATTCGATCAGCGTCTGGCTGGAGAGCACTACTTCCTTGCCGCTCTGGGCCAGCTCCCGGCCCAGCCCCAGCCAGTCGTCCAGCTTCATGTCCCGCCGGCGCGAACACACCGACTCGCCGAGATAGACGATATCCACCGGCCAGTCGGCGGCGTCGCGGTAAAACTGCGCATAGCGCTCGCGGGTCCAGTAGAACAGCACCGGCCCCAGCGCCAGCTGCAGTGATCGGACAGAGGGAGACCCCGCAGATGATGAATCGGCCATGATGATCTCCTATTTCCAGCGGCGCTCGTAGGCGCCCAGGGTGGTGGTAGAGCCTTCCGAGACGTCCCCGAGCCCGGCGATCCAGGCCGGATCGGGATGGAAGCGTTCCGGGTCGGCGTCCAGTCGGTCAATCGCCGAGCGCCAGATGCCGGCCACCTTCGAGACGTAGGCGGGGCTGCGCTGGCGGCCTTCGATCTTCACCGCGCTGATGCCCAGTTTGGCCAGCTCGGGGAGCAGCTCCAGGGTGTTCAGGCTGGTGGGTTCCTCGATGGCGTGGTAGGTCTCGCCTTCCACCTCGAAGCGGCCCTTGCACAGCGTCGGATAGCCGGCGTTTTCGCCCGCGGCGTAGCGGTCGATCAGCACGCCGTTAAGCCGTGACTCCAGCCCCGCATCGGTTTCTTCCCAGCGCACATGCGCCGCCGGCGAGCACACGCCCCGGGTGTTGGGCGATTCGCCGGTGAGGTACGACGATAGATAGCAGCGCCCCTCGGCCATGATGCACAGGCTGCCGAAAGCGAAGACTTCCAGCTCCACCGGCGACTGCCGGGCCAGGTCGCGGACCTGGGTGATCGACAGCACCCGGGGCAGCACCGCGCGCCTGATGCCGAACTGCTCGTGATAGAAGCGCAGGGCTTCATGGCTGGTGGCCGAGCCCTGAACGGAGAGATGGCGGGGCAGGTCGGGATAGCGTCGGGCAGCGTAGTCGAGAAGGCCCATATCGGCGAGGATCAGCGCGTCCACGCCCAGCGCCGCGGCGTCGTCGACCGCGCGGGTCCACATCTTCCAGCCGTCGGGCTGGGGGTAGGTGTTGATTGCACAAAACACGCGTCTGCCGTGCGCATGAGCATGGTCAATGCCTTCGCGCGCGCGTTTGTCGGTGAAGTTCAGCCCGGCAAACCCGCGGGCGTTGGTGGTGTTCTGGAAACCGAAATAAACGGCATCGGCACCTTCGTCTACGGCGCGCTTGAGCGCGGGCAGGTTGCCGGCCGGGCAGACAAGCTCCATGGGAAGCCTCCCGTCACAGGTGAAACGCTATCGTAAAGCGCCCACCGACGGGAGCGGTTGACATGGATCATGCTGTGCGTGTCTAGAAGATCGACTCGGCGGTGCCCGAGCCTTCCGCGCCGCTGGCTTCTTCCAGCTCGCGGCTGACCCGGCGCGGCTGGTAGTCCGGCAGGTGGTCGGCGTCGAACAGCTCGCTGATGCCGCCGGGCTGGCCATCGTGCAGGCGCAGACCGGTATCCGGGTCCACGCGCTTGCTGACTACGCCGTCGGGCTTGTCGGGCCAGACCTCGGGCGTGCCCTCAAGGGCGCCGCCCATGAAGTCCTTCCAGATCGGCAGGGCCGCCTGGGAGCCGTATTCGGCGATGGTCTGGTTGCTGTCCTTGCCCACCCAGACGGCGGTGGCGATATTGCCGTTGAAGCCGGCAAACCAGGCGTCCCGGAGGGCGTTGGTGCTGCCGGTCTTGCCCACGATATCGTTGCGATCCAGGGTCAGGGCAGCGCGTCCGGTGCCGCTTTCGATGACGCTGCGCAGCATGTCGCGGAGGATATAGACAGCTTCGGGATCGGCGATGCGCCGGGCAATGGCGTAGCTCTCGCCGTCAATTTCCACGCGCTCCTGGTCCTCGGCGCAGTCGCGGCAGGCCACTTCGGGCTCGGCGCGATAGACAGGGTCGGGATCGTCGGCATCGCCGCGCATGATGCGGTCGATGTACCAGGGCGACACCTTGAACCCGCCGTTGGCCAGAATCGCGTAGGCGTTGGTCATCTCCAGCGGCGTCAGGCTGGCGCTGCCCAGCGCCAGCGAGAGCCCGTGGGGCAGGTGGTCGGGGTTAAACCCGAAGCGTTCCAGGAAGTCGGCGGTATAGCCAATCCCCATGCTTTGCAGGATGCGGATGGTAACGAGGTTGCGCGAGTGCGCCAGCGCCGGGCGCAGGCGGGTGGGGCCGCCGAAGTCGCGGCTGGAATTGACCGGGCGCCACAGCGTGTCGCTGCCGTCGTTGACCACCACCGGCGCGTCGTTGACCACGCTGGCCGCGTTCATGTCGCCCTCGTTGAGCGCGGCCAGAAAAATGAACGGCTTGAAGATGGAGCCCGACTGACGCCGCGCCTGAATCGCGCGGTTGAACTTGCTGGCGTCAAAATCAAAGCCGCCCTGCAGCGCCAGGATGGCGCCGGTACGCGGATTCTGGGCCACCAGCGCCCCTTCGGCCTCGGGACGCTGGGAGATACGCCAGCCGTCGTCGTCGCCCCGGACGATGCGCACCAGGTCGCCGCGCTCGGCGATCTGTCCGGCGTTGCCCTTGCGGGTCCATTTCAGCGCGTTCCAGTCAAGGGTATGGAGCTTTTCATCGCCGGTCAGCACGCGCATTTCGCGGCCGCTGCTGGCTACCACAATGGCCGGCTCGAGCAGCCCGTATCGCGAGGTGCGCTTGAGGACCTGTACCCAGTTGCTGACGTCGCCTTCAATACCGTCCACTTCGGTCTGGCTGCGCTCGGCGGCCTGCCTGGCGGTCTGGCGGATTTCCGGCGATTCCGAAAGTTCTTCCTCAAGCCCTTCGGTGGCGGTATTTTCCTGCGCTTCCACCAGGCTGGCATCGATATCGCTTTGCTCTGGGCCGCGCCAGCCGTGGCGCTTGTCGTAGGCCAGCAGGCCGTCGGCCAGCGAGCGCCGGGCATAGGGCTGCAGCTCGCTGTCGATGGTGGTGTAGAGGTGGTAGCCGCCGGTGTAGGCGTCGTCGCCGAACTGCTCGACGGCATATTGCCGGGCCATTTCGGCGACGTAGTCGGCATCGACGTCGGTCTGGGTTTCGTGGCGCCTGGCGGTAATCGGCTTTTTTACCGCCTGCTGATAGGTATCCGGGGTGATAAAGCCCAGCTCGCGCATGCGGAACAGGATCCAGTTGCGCCGGATGAGCGAGCGCTCGGGGTTGGACAGCGGGTTGAAGGCCGACGGCGCCTTGGGCAGCCCGGCGAGCATGGCGGACTGCGCCAGCGTCAGCTCTTCCAGCGGCTGGTCGTAGTAGGTCTTGGCGGCCGCCGCGATGCCGTAGGCGCGATGGCCCAGAAAGATCTTGTTGACGTAAAGCGACAGAATGTCCTGCTTGCTCAGAACCTGCTCCATCTGCAGGGAGAGCAGAATTTCGCGGATTTTACGGGTAAAGGTCTGGTCCAGCGTCAGCAGGTAGTTGCGGGCGACCTGCATGGTAATGGTCGAGCCGCCGGACTGGATATCGCCGCCGCTGCGGGCCAGCTCCACGGCGGCGCGCAGCAGCCCGCGGGGGTCCACCCCGGGGTGCTCGAAGTAGTGCTGGTCTTCGGCGGCGATCAGCGCATTGACCAGCGGCTCGGGAATATCCGCATAGTCCACGGGTATCCGCCGCTCATCGCCGTACTCGCCGATCAGCTGGCCGTCGCGGGTGTAGATACGCAGCGGCGTATGCAGCTCGAAGTCTTCCAGCTGGCGCACATCGGGCAGGCCGGGCGCGAAATACAGCGCCGCGCCGACGGTGGCCAGCAGGGTTGCCCCCGCCAGAGCAACCAGCGTAAAGACCAGTGAAACGATGAATTTTCGCAAAAGCGTCATGAAAACAGGTTACCCGTGGATGGAATGAAGGAAACCGGCACTGCCGTTGTCCGCAGCGGCCATTATAAAAATCCCGGTCGTTTCCCGCCAGGCTTGATCCGGTGCAACGCAGAGCCCTGTTCACCGTGTTAAATTCGTGTAATCTCGTTACCTTACGATGCAAACCGGGGTCGCTGGAGACCGAATGATACAAAGGCCGGATGACCTGGAAACGACGATCCGGAAAACGACTGTCTGGAAAACGACGGTCTGAAAAACGATGATCTGGAAAACTATGGTCTTAAAAACAGTAATCCGAAAGACCGGGCACCTTATAAATACAGATTACAAATACAGCGCCTGGTTATACAGCACCTGACTATAAAAAACCGGTCCTATAGCACCTGGCCACACAGCAACCGGCAATGCAGCACCCGGATACGGAGCACCTGGATATAATGCGCTTCCCTACTTCACGCCGTGGTTTGATAGGCATCGATATTACCTCGGCAACGGTCAAGCTGCTCGAGCTCAAGCCCACCCGGGATAATTATCAGGTCGAAAGCTATGCCGTGCGCCCGCTGCCCGAAGGGACGGTGGTCGAACGTCGCATCCAGGATATCGACGCGGTGGCCAGTGTATTAAGCCGTGCAGTGGACCATGCCAGGCCTTCAACGCGCAAGGTAGCCGTTGCCGTTCCCGCCAGTGCTGCGATTACACGGCTGTTGACGTTTCCCGTTGAGCTGGACGAAGACGCCATCGAAGAGCGCATTATTGACGAGTCGGAAAGCCATATCCCGTTTCCGTTCAACGAAGTGGCGTTTGATTTCGAGTGCCTGGGGCCGTCGGAACTGGACCCCGATGAGCAGCGGGTGCTGCTGGTGGCCTGCCGCCAGCAGGACGTGGCGCAGCTGACCGAGACCCTCGAGCGCGCGGGGCTTGAGCCGGCCGCCGTGGACGTGGAAACCTTCGCCATGGAGCGCACCTTCGACGTCCTGCGGCGCGACCTTCAGGCCTCGAGTGCCCCGGAAAGCGGTATTGCTCTGGTCGACATCGGGGCCAACATGAACGCCTTCCACGTCATCCGCGAGGGGCGCATCGTTTACAGCCGCGATACCGTGTACGGCGGGCGTCAGCTGACCGAGGCCATCCAGACGCGCTACGATCTGTCGGTCAACGAGGCCGGCTTTGCCAAGAAGCGCGGTGGCTTGCCCGATGACTATCACGACCGGGTGTTGAATCCGTTTCTGGAATCGCTGGTGCAGCAGGTCGGGCGCTCGCTGCAGCTGTATTACTCGGCCGGCCGCCACCATGAAATCCGAGAGATCGTACTGGCCGGCGGTTCGAGCGTGATTCCCGGGCTTGCCCACCGCATCGCCGAAGACAGCGGGATGCGCGTTACCATCGCCAACCCCTTCCAGCGCATGACGGTAAACAAGCGGCTTAGTGCCGAAGCGCTCGCCAGCGACGCTCCGGCCATGCTGACCGCCTGCGGTCTGGCCATGCGGGGGGCACCATGAGCCTGATGATTAACCTGCTGCCCTGGCGTGACGCGCGCCGGGAGCGTCGTGCCCGGCAGTTTTACCTGCTGTTGCTGGGGATGCTGCTGGTGGGCGGCGCGCTGGGCTGGGGCGCGGCGCATTATTACCAGGTCCGGCTGGAGGCGCAGCAGCAGCGCAACGCGCATATCCGCCAGCAGACGCAACGGCTGGAAGAGGATATCAGCCGGGTGCACGAATACCGTGACCGCGTCGACCAGCTGAATCAGCAGCTTTCCCTGTTCCGCTCGCTGCGGGATGAGCGCGTGCAGACCGTGCGTCTGTTCAACGCCATCGCCGGCAGCGTCGAGTCCGGGGTCATCTACCGGCAAATCGCTCGGGAAGGCAATACCGTCCGCGTCACTGCCCGCGCGGGAACCGACCGCCAGGTATCCGCGCAGCTGCGGCGTATCGGTGAAACCCCGGCGCTTGAGGAACCCGAGTTTTCCCGGGTGGAAAGCGCCACCGAGGATGCAGTGTCGGGGCGCCGGTTCCGCTTTGTGGTGGAGCAAAGCCAGCTGAAGTCGACCGGGGATGCGGTGTCGGAAGACAGCGAAGGAGACGCCGATGGCGACGCTATGGAGCCGTGACAGATGGCGCCGTGAATGGCAACAGCTGCGCGGGGTGGACTGGCAGGCGCTGGAGCTGCGCGAAGCCGCCGGCTGGCCGCTACTGCTCAAGCTGTTGAGCTGCGTGCTGGTGCTGGCCTTGGCTCTTGCGGCCATGTATATGTGGGTCATCAGCGACCACCGCGCCGCGCTGGCCGATGCCCGGCAGGAAGAGAGCCGGCTGCTGTCGGTATTCGAGCAGAAATCCGCCCAGGCCGCGCAGCTGCCGGAAACCCGCAGCCAGCTGGCCAGCCTCGATGCCGTTGTGCTTGAACTGCGGGATATGCTGCCGACGAGCGCCGAGATCCCCTCCCTGCTCGACAGCATCAACGATGCCGCGGTTGAAAACCATCTCAACATTGACACGATCGAGCGCAAGCCCACGGTGACTCACGACTATTACATCGAGCGCGCCTTCGATATCGAAGTGCGCGGCGGCTACCACCAGATCGCCCGTTTTGTCGCCGACATGGCCGCGCTGTCGCGCCTCGTGACCCAGCACGACTTTACCCTGGCGCCGGCCGAAGACAGCGGCGGGGCGTTGCGTCTGTCGATGCTGGCGCGCACCTACAGCTACCGCGAGCCCGCAGCCGCCGACGCGGAAGACACTGAGGCGTCGGGAGGGCAGCCATGATGCGTCTACCGCTGGCAGCAGGCATACTGGTCGCCTTGCTGTCGGGCTGTGCCGACCCGGATATCGCGTCGCTGGATGATCGCCTGAGGGATATCCGGGAAGGCGCGGCCAGCCCCGGAACGCTGGCGGTGCCCGAGCTGCCCGCCTATCAGCCGGTGGCGTATCGGCAGAGCGATCGGCGCAGCCCGTTTCTGGCCGCCGAGGCGCTGGCCGATGAGCGCAATGCGGCGGCTGACCGGCGGCTCAACGGCGAGCTGGCGCCCGACCCATCGCGGAAAAAGGAACCGCTGGAGGCATTCGGCCTGCAGCAGCTGCAGATGGTCGGCACCCTGAGCATGGGTGAAAAGCGAATTGCGCTGGTGGCAACCCCCGAGCACGACATCGTGTCGGTGGGGCCGGGCAACTATATGGGCGAAAACAACGGGCAGGTGACCCGGGTAACGCCTCAGGCCATATCGCTCAGCGAACGGATTTTTTCCCGCAAGGCGGGCTGGCAAAAACGCGACGCAGAGCTGGAGTTGCGCTCTGACAAACCGTCCCGGTAAGGGGCCGACAATCATTGGATACAAGACGCCGGATAATGCATGGCCATGAGTAAAGCACATCGCCGAATCGGGCAGGCGCTGCTGGCAGTCGCAGGGATATGGCTGCCTGCGCTGGCACCGGCAGCGGTGCTGACCGGGTTGCAGTTTACCCCGTCGCAGGCAGACGGCGTTGCCGTCGAGCTGGAGTTTTTCGGTGACGTACCCAGCGTCAGAAGCTATCGGCTGGACGACCCGCCGCGTCTGGCGTTTGACCTGCCGGATACCGAAAGCGGGCTGGGCAAGCGCCGCTTTGACGTCAACCGGGGCGGTGTGGAACGTATCACCGCGGTGGAGGCCGGCGGTCGCGTGCGCCTGGTCATGACCACTGACGAAGCGCTGCCCTATACGGCGCGGCCCGGGCGCGATGACAGCCATTTGCGGCTTGTGCCGGATAGCGATGCCGGCAGCGCCCCCGACGCCGCTCGATCCACCGAGCCGGACGCCGGCACCCGCGCTGATACCGTTTCCGATACCGCTCCCGGGACCGTTTCAAAGACCGTTTCCAGGACCGATGCTCCGGGCGCGCTGGCGACGGCAGGCGAAGATCAGGTCGACGATATCGATTTTCGTCGCGGCGAGAACGGTGCCGGGCGTCTGGAAGTGACGTTCAACCATGAAGGCAGCGCGCCCAGGGTCAGCAAGAAAGCCGCCGACCGGGTCGTGCTGGATCTCGGGCCGGCGGCGCTCCCCGATGCGCTCAACCAGATTTACGACGTCACCGACTTTGCCACCCCGGTGCAGCGCATTGTGCCCCGGGTTGATGCCCAGGGCACGCGCCTGGAACTCGTCACCGACGGCGCCTATGCGATGATGTCGTCGCAGGACGGGCGCACCTACAGCGTTACCGTCGAGCCGGTCGACGGGCCCGACGAGAGCGGCGAAGGCGCGGATAGCGGCGCGTCCGAACCCGCCTATACCGGCAAGCGCCTGAGCCTCAATTTCCAGGATATCGAGATACGTTCGGTGCTGTCGACGCTGGCGGATTTTACCGGCCTCAACCTGGTGGCCAGCGACAGCGTCAGCGGCCGGGTGACACTGAACCTGAACGACGTTCCCTGGGACCAGGCGCTGGATCTGATCCTGCAGAGCCAGGGGCTCGCCAGCCGCCAGCAGGGGAACGTCATCGTCGTGGCCCCGGCGGGAGAGCTGGCCGAGCTGGAACGCCGGAAACTCGAGGCGCGCAGCCAACAGGAAACGCTAACCCCGCTGGTTACCCGCTACTTTGATGTCAAATACGCCCGGGCGAAGGACCTGGCCCAGCTGCTGAACGGGGAAGACGGCTTCGGACTCCTGACCGACCGCGGGCGCGTCAGCGTGGACGAACGCACCAATACGCTGCTGTTGCAGGATACCGCCGAGCAGGTTGACGAAGTCATCAGCACCCTGGAGCGGCTGGATGTGGCCGTCCGCCAGGTCCAGATCGAGGCGCGTATCGTGATCGCCCGGGATACCGCTTCCCGGGAACTGGGGATCAACTGGGGGCTGTCATCGACCGGCGAAGGCAACCTGGACCTTGGCGGTGTCTCCGACGGCACGACCGACAGCGGCGGTCTGTCCGTGGATATGGGCGCCTCCGGCAACCAGTCAACCACCTTCGGCTTTGGCTATCTGTCCGGCGATATCCTGCTGGATCTTGAGCTCCAGGCGCTGGAAAGCGAAGGCAAGAGCCAGACGATTTCCCAGCCGCGGATCATCACCGCCAACCAGCGCACCGCGACCATCAGCCAGGGCGAGGAGCGCGCCTATCAGAGCGTCGACGGCAACGACAATCCCGATACCGAATTCAAGGAAGCGCTGCTCTCGCTCGAGGTGACCCCGCAGATTACCCCGGATGACCGTATTATCATGGATCTGGTGATCCGTAACGACAGTTTCCGGGAATCCGGGTTCGACGGCGAGCCGCCCATCGACACCAACACCATCGAAACCCAGGTACTGGCGGATAACGGCCAGACCGTGGTGCTCGGCGGCATTCTGACCACCGAGGAACTGCGCCGGATTTCCAAAACGCCGCTGCTGGGTGACCTGCCGGTGGTCGGCAATCTGTTTCGCTATACCGAAGAGAGCAATGAAAAGGTAGAGTTACTGGTTTTCATTACTCCCCGACTTCTTGATGACGGCCCGGCGGTACGCTAATGCAATCTTTACCCAACCTGTTTTTGATCGGCTCCATGGGCGCCGGAAAAAGCACCATCGGCCGCCTGCTGGCGGCGGAACTGTCCCGGGAATTCCGCGACAGCGACCATGTCATCCAGGACCGCTGCGGAGCGGATATTCCGTGGATTTTTGACGTCGAGGGCGAGGACGGCTTTCGTCAGCGTGAAGTACAGATGATCGATGAGCTGACCCGGCATAATAACGTCGTGGTGGCAACCGGCGGCGGCTCGGTGCTGCGCGAGGAAAACCGCTGCGCGCTGCGCGAACGCGGCACGGTAATTTATCTGCTGACCACGGTGGAGCAGCAGCTGCGGCGCACCGGAAAGGACCGTAGCCGGCCACTGCTGCAGTGTGCCGACCGCGAGCAGGTGCTCCGCGATCTTTTTGACCAGCGCGACCCGCTGTACCGCGCCACGGCGGATATCATCGTGCGTACCGACCGGCGCAGCCCGCGCTCGGTGGTCAACGATATACTCCGCCGCGTGCGTCGGCTCGTCGATCCGCTGCAGGCCGACCAGGCCGCCGGCAAGCCGGTGTCGTCCTGAGCGCCGCGCGTTTTCTCCTTCAACATCCTGTGGCCGGCTGGATGACCGTCTCCGGCCGCTGGCCCGTCAGTTCACCCAGATCAGTTCACCCCGACATGCTTGCAGGTAACCGCCATGAAGCCTATCGACGGCGTGCAGCGCACGCTTAGCGTCGCCCTTGAGGAGCGTAGCTACCCCATCCACATCGGTACCGGCCTGCTGGGTCGGGCCGATGCGCTGGTGCCGTACCTCGCCGGCCGCCAGGTCATGATCGTGACCAACGACACCGTGGCGCCGCTGTATCTGGAGGCCCTGCGCCGGGCGCTGCCCGCCACCCTGGACGTGCGCTGCGTGGTGCTGCCCGACGGAGAGGCACACAAGACGGTCGAGCAGGTCGGGCGCATCTGGGACGCGCTGCTGGAAGCCGGTTTCAACCGCCGCTGCACCCTGATTGCCCTGGGCGGCGGCGTGATCGGCGACATGACCGGTTTTGCCGCCGCAAGCTATCAGCGTGGCGTGGCCTTCATTCAGGTGCCCACCACGCTGCTGGCGCAGGTGGATTCGTCGGTGGGTGGCAAGACCGGCGTCAACCATCCGCTGGGCAAGAACATGATCGGCGCGTTCTGGCAGCCTCGGGCGGTGATCGTGGATATCGACACCCTGACGAGCCTGTCGGATCGCGAGCTGTCCGCCGGGCTGGCCGAAGTGGTCAAGTACGGCCTGATCCGTGACGAGACGTTTTTACGCTGGCTGGAAACCAATATGGCCGCCCTGCGCGACCGCCAGGGCGAGGTGCTGGCTCACGCCGTCGCGCAGAGCTGCGCGATCAAGGCCGAGGTGGTGGCCGAAGACGAAACCGAGCAGGGCGTGCGCGCGCTGCTCAATCTGGGCCATACCTTCGGCCATGCCATCGAGGCAGACCAGGGCTACGGCGCCTGGCTGCACGGCGAAGCCGTGGGCACGGGCATGGCCATGGCGGCGACGCTGTCCCACCGCCTGGGCTGGATTGATACCCCCGCGCTCAAGCGCTGCAAGGCGGTGATCGACGCCGCCGGCCTGCCGCTGAGTGCGCCCGAGAGCATGACCCGCGATGACTTTCTCGCGCACATGCGCCGGGACAAGAAGAATCTCGACGACCGGCTGCGGCTGGTACTGCTGCGCGCCCCGGGGGATGCCTGCACGAGTACCGATACGCCCGCGGATATGCTCGATGCGCTGCTGGATGGCTACGCCCGCACCGGCTGAGATAACGCCGGCGGGGGTCGGCTGCGAGCCGCGCAAATTGAGCGCTACACGCGAGTCTGCTATTCTGTCGCCCCATCCCGGCGTGGCTTTCTGCCGTGCCTTCTGATCACGTTTCGACAGGTTTTCCATGACACGATATATCTTCGTGACCGGCGGCGTTGTGTCCTCTCTCGGCAAGGGCATTGCCTCCGCCTCGCTGGCGGCGATTCTCGAGGCGCGCGGCCTCAGGGTCACCATGCTCAAGCTCGACCCTTACATCAACGTCGACCCGGGCACCATGAGTCCTTTTCAGCACGGCGAGGTGTTTGTCACCGAGGATGGCGCCGAAACGGATCTGGATCTGGGGCATTACGAGCGTTTTATCCGCACGCGGATGACGCAGGGCAACAACTTCACCACCGGGCGCGTCTACGAGCACGTATTGCGCCGCGAGCGTCGCGGCGACTACCTGGGCGGCACCGTCCAGGTGATTCCGCATATCACCGACGAAATCAAGCGCCGGGTCTACGCCGGCGGCGAGGGTTTCGACGTGGCGCTGGTGGAAATCGGCGGCACCGTGGGCGATATTGAATCGCTGCCGTTTCTCGAAGCCATCCGCCAGATCAGAAGCGAGCTGGGCGCCAGCCGGGCGCTGTATATGCACCTCACGCTGGTGCCCTACATCGCCACCGCCGGGGAGACCAAGACCAAGCCGACCCAGCACAGCGTCAAGGAGCTGCGCTCCATCGGTATCCAGCCGGATATCCTGATCTGCCGTAGCGAGGTCGAGCTGGAAGAAGCCGAGCGGCGCAAGATTGCGTTGTTTACCAACGTGGAAGAGCGCGCCGTGGTGCCGCTGCAGGACGCCGACACCATCTACCGCATCCCGCTGATGCTCCACGAGCACGGCCTCGACGACATTGTCTGCGACAAACTGCGTCTGGAGGCCGGCGAGGCCGACCTGACCGAGTGGGTGCACGTGCTGGATGCCAAGCTCAATCCGCTGAAGTCGGTGAGCATTGCCATGGTGGGCAAGTACATGGAGCTGCTGGACGCCTACAAGTCGCTCAACGAGGCGTTGATTCACGCGGGTATCCAGGGGCGTATCAAGGTCAACATCGACCACGTCGACGCCGAGGATATCGAGCGCCACGGCACCGAGCGGCTGGCAGGCAAGGATGCCATCCTGATCCCCGGCGGGTTCGGCGAGCGCGGCGTTCAGGGCAAGATCATGGCGGCGCGGTTCGCCCGGGAAAACAACGTGCCGTACCTGGGCATTTGCCTGGGCCTGCAGGTGGCGGTGATCGAGTTTGCCCGCAACGTGGCCGGCTGGGACGATGCCAACTCCACCGAGTTTACCCATGAAACGCAGCACCCGGTGATCGGGCTGATTACCGAATGGCTCAATGCCGAAGGCAAGGTCGAGCTGCGCGATGCGGCCTCCGATCTGGGCGGCACCATGCGGCTGGGCGGCCAGCTCTGCCACCTGGCGGACGGCACCCGGGCCCACGATGCCTACGGCGCGGCGGAAGTCGTCGAGCGCCACCGGCATCGCTTCGAGGTCAACAACCAGTTTGTGGAAGCGCTGCAAAGCGCCGGGCTGGTGGTATCCGGGCGCAGCGTTGACCGGACCCTGGTCGAGGTCGTCGAGCTGGCCGACCACCCCTGGTATCTGGCCTGCCAGTTCCACCCCGAATTTACCTCGACGCCGCGCGATGGCCATCCGCTGTTCAGCGGTTTCG
Source organism: Vreelandella jeotgali Hwa (assembly GCF_000334215.1). Classification (GTDB taxonomy): domain Bacteria; phylum Pseudomonadota; class Gammaproteobacteria; order Pseudomonadales; family Halomonadaceae; genus Vreelandella; species Vreelandella jeotgali. The sequence continues at coordinate 259,272 of NZ_AMQY01000011.1, forward strand.
TCAACGCGGCGGTCGACCACAAGGCGGCGCGCACCCGCGCGCACGCCAGCCCGCAGGAGTAATGCCACATGAGCCAGCCGCAGCCGTCCGCTGTTGACGAGCGCCGCATTGGGTTTGCCGGCCTGAACGCCGGCAATTCGCTGCCGCTGATGCTGTTGGGCGGCATGAACGTACTGGAATCCCCGGCGCTGGCCGATGAAGTAGCCAGCGCCTTTGTCGAGGCCACCGGGGCGCTTTCCATGCCCTACGTCTACAAGGCCAGCTTCGACAAGGCCAACCGCAGCTCGATTCATTCCTTCCGCGGCCCCGGGCTGGAAAAAGGCCTGCAGATGCTCGCCGATATCAAGGCGCGCCATCGCGTGCCGGTAATAACCGACGTCCACGAGCCCTGGCAGGCAGCCCCCGCCGCCGAAGTGGCGGATATCATTCAGCTGCCGGCGTTTCTCGCCCGGCAGACCGACCTCGTGGTGGCGATGGCGAAAACCGGCGCGGTCATCAACGTCAAAAAGCCGCAGTTTCTGGCGCCTCACGAGATGCGCCATATCCTCGCCAAGTTTCGCGAAGCCGGTAATGAGCGTCTGATGCTCTGCGAGCGCGGCACCAGCTTCGGCTACAATAATCTGGTGGTCGATATGCTGGGCTTCGGCGAGCTCAAGCAGACCGGCTATCCGGTATTTTTCGACGTGACTCACGCCCTCCAGCGGCCCGGCGGGCGGGCCGACAGCGCCGGCGGTCGCCGCGCCCAGGTAGCCGAGCTGGCCCGAGCCGGGGTAGCCACCGGGCTGGCCGGCCTTTTCCTGGAGGCGCACCCCGACCCGGATAACGCCCGGTGCGACGGCCCCTGCGCGCTGCCGCTGGATCAGCTGGCGCCGTTTTTACGCCAGCTCGCCGCGCTGGACGAGACCGTCAAGGGCCTGGACCCGTTGATCACCGGCTGATCGCGCGGCCAGCTCGGGTCTCCGCGCGGTGCCAACGCGACGCTCGTCGATCAACAGAGACCTCTTCGGTCACCACAACCTTTTTTGATCACCAACCCTCTTCGGCCACTACAAAAAGGACACATTGATGAGCCATATTGTCGATATACATGCGCTGGAAGTGCTGGATTCCCGGGGCAACCCCACCGTATTGGCGCGGGTGCGCCTGGAAAGCGGCGCCACGGGCGATGCCTGTGCGCCGAGCGGTGCCTCCACCGGCTCGCGTGAAGCGCTGGAGCTGCGCGACGGCGACAAGGCCCGCTACCTGGGCAAGGGCGTGCAAAAGGCGGTAGACGCGGTCAACGGCACCATCCGCGATGCCCTGATCGGCCTGGACGCGCGCGACCAGCGCCGCCTGGACAACGTCATGCTCGAACTCGACGGCACCGACAACAAGGCGACCCTGGGCGCCAATGCGATTCTCGCGGTGTCGCTCGCCGCCGCCAGGGCCGCGGCCAACGCCAAGGACGTGCCGCTCTACGCGCACATGGCCGAGCTTTACGGCACGCCGGGCGTGTATCGCATGCCGGTGCCCATGATGAATATCCTCAACGGCGGCGAACACGCCGACAACAACGTGGATATTCAGGAATTCATGATTCAGCCGGTGGGCGCCAAAAGCTTCAGCGAAGCGCTGCGTATCGGCGCCGAAGTGTTCCACGCGCTGAAAAAGGTCCTCTCCGGCCGTGGCCTTTCGACCTCGGTAGGCGACGAGGGCGGCTTTGCCCCCAACCTGGCCTCCAACGCCGAGGCGCTGGCGGTGATCAAGCAGGCCGTGGAAGCGGCCGGCTATACTCTGGGTGAGGACGTAACCCTGGCACTGGACTGTGCCTCCAGCGAGTTCCACGAAAACGGTCAGTACAACCTGGCCGGCGAAGGCAAGAGCTACGACGCCCAGGGGGTCACCGACTATCTGGCCGGCCTGTGCGACGACTATCCGATCGTCTCCATCGAGGACGGCATGGACGAGTCCGACTGGGACGGCTGGAAAGCGCTGACCGATAAGCTGGGCGACAGGGTGCAGCTGGTAGGCGATGACCTGTTCGTGACCAACACACGCATCCTCAAGCGCGGCATCGACGAGCAGATCGGCAACTCGATTCTGATCAAGTTCAACCAGATCGGCTCGCTGTCCGAAACCCTGGACGCCATCAGAATGGCTCAGGACGCCGGCTTCACCGCGGTGATTTCCCACCGCAGCGGCGAAACCGAAGACACCACCATTGCCGACCTGGCGGTGGCGACGGCCGCCGGCCAGATCAAGACCGGCTCGCTGTGCCGCTCGGACCGCGTCGCCAAGTATAATCGCCTGCTGGTGATCGAGGACGAGCTGGACGGCGTTGACTATCCCGGACGCAAGGCGATCAAGGGACAGTAGGCATCGGCCACGAAGTGTAAGCAGGCGCTTTATTTTATGTAAGTTATGTATTACATAACTTGGCGCCTGATGCTTTATGCGGCTTAATCGACTGTTTTTTCAGGCGGTATTCAAACAAAGCGAGTCGCAACAGGCTCGCTCGGTGCGCTACCGGCCGCGCGCGATACTTGAACCCGGCGCCTATTGTGCAGACACTGTGCACATGGCAAAAGCCAGTTAGCGGAAGTTAGTTGGTGAAAGTCAGCTGGTGAAAGCCGGTTGATGAAAGTCAGTTGGCAAAAGCCAGGTAGCGCGCCGGGTGAAACAGTGACGTTGGCCCCGGCAGGGAAGTCGCTTCAGGGAGGCGCCGGCGGTGACAGCGCCGCAGGCGCGAGGCACAGGACGTGCCCGAGGAGAAGCTGGGAGCGAGCGGCCTGCGGGCCGCTTTTTTTGCGTCCAGTATTTATGCCCGGGAGCCGTGCCCGGCGGTTAAAACGGGCACCGGAACGCAGGAGGCAGGCGCTGGCTAACGCTCGAGCTTGTCGATCTTGCCGGTTTTGCCGTCCCACTCTTCCGCATCGGGCAGCGGGTCTTTCTTTTCGGCGATGTTGGGCCATTCTTCGGCCAGTTCGGCGTTGATCTCGATGAACTCTTCCTGGCCCTTGGGTAACTCGTCTTCCGAGAAGATCGCCTCGGCCGGACATTCCGGCTCACAGAGCGCGCAGTCGATGCACTCGTCGGGGTCAATGACCAGGAAGTTGGGGCCTTCATAAAAGCAGTCGACCGGGCAGACTTCTACGCAGTCGGTGTATTTGCACTGAATGCAGTTTTCAGTCACGACAAACGTCATCGTGGTTTCCCTCGTACGGGACCGGGGCAGTGCCCGGTCATTGGGTCATGGCGGTTAATGGTACAACACTTGTTGGTTCACGTCCGCTGAATAGGGGCCGCTCTTCACGTCCGTTGGTCCACGGCCCGGCGCCGGCGCTGATCCGTCGGCCATGCTCGGCTGCCGTTTTAACGGCTGGCGGCGACGCGATGGACGGTCAATGTACGGATGGCATGGCGCATTGAGCGGCAGAGTATGCAGGCCATTGTATTACAGCTGGCCCTGCCATTCATATAAAAGCGCCAGCGCTCGCCGCGGCGAAATGTCATCCACGTCGAGCTGGTCCAGCGCTTCGATGACCGGGTGCGGGCCCCGGGCAAAGAGATCGTCCTGCTGCGGCAGCGGGGCAGCAGCGGCCGGCTCACCGGCGGGCGCAGTGCTGCCGGGCTGCTCCAGGCTGCCCAGTTTTTCCCGAGCGCGCTGGATGACGTGTGGCGGCACGCCGGCCAGCTGGGCGACCTGGAGCCCGTAGCTCTGGCTGGCCGGCCCGGCTTCAATGCGATGCATGAAGACGATGCGCTCGCCGTGCTCGGTCGCGGTCAGGTGGATATTGGCCACGCCCTCGCACTGCTCGGGCAGCGCGGTCATTTCAAAGTAGTGGGTAGCAAACAGCGTCAGCGCCCGGGTATCGGCCAGGTGCCCGGCGCTGGCCCAGGCCAGCGACAGGCCGTCGAAGGTGCTGGTGCCCCGGCCGATTTCGTCCATCAGCACCAGGCTTTGGCCGGTAGCGTTGTGCAGAATATTGGCGGTTTCGGTCATCTCCACCATGAAGGTCGAGCGCCCGCCCGCCAGATCGTCCGAAGAGCCGATGCGGGTGAAAATGCGGTCCAGCGGGCCGATATCGGCGGCGTCCGCGGGGACAAAGCTGCCGCAGTGGGCGAGCAGCGCGATTAGCGCTGTTTGGCGCATGTAGGTGGATTTACCCCCCATGTTGGGGCCGGTAATCACCAGCATGTGGCGTTCGGCGTTGAGTACCGCATCGTTGGGCACAAAGGGCGCGCTGCTGACCTGTTCCACCACCGGATGGCGCCCGCCGTGAATGGCCAGCCCGGTGCTGTCGCTGAGCGACGGTCGCACCCAGTCCAGCGCTTCGGCGCGTTCGGCAAAGGTGCACAGCACGTCCAGCTCGGCGAGCGCTCGGGAGGTCGCCTGCAGCGCGTCCAGGTCGTCGTTGAGGGTTTCCAGCAGCTGATCGTACAGGTGCTTTTCCCGGGCCAGCGAGCGCGAGCGGGCGGAGAGCGCCTTGTCTTCGAACTCCTTGAGCTCGGGGATAATAAAGCGCTCGGCGTTTTTCAGCGTTTGCCGGCGAATATAGTCCGCCGGCGCCTCGCGGGCCTGAGCCCGGGGCAGCTCGATGAAGTAGCCGTGAACGCGGTTATAGCCGACTTTCAGGTTGGCCAGCCCGGTACGGTCGCGCTCGCGGGTTTCCAGCCGGACCAGGTAGTCGCCGGCGTTTTCGGCGAGGCTGCGCTGCTCGTCGAGCTCCGGATCAAAGCCTTCACGAATCACGCCGCCGTCGCGCAGGACCACCGGCGGGTTGTCGATGATCGCCCGCTCCAGGGTGTCGGCAAGCTCGGGATAGGGCCGAATGTGCGGGCGCAGGGCATCGAGCGCGCTGCCGTTGTCCGTGCCGGCGAGCGCGTCCTCGAGCTCGGGCAGCGTGGCCAGCGCATCGCGTAGCCGGGCCAGGTCGCGCGGGCGGGCGCTGTATAGCGCTACCCGGGCGAGGATGCGCTCCATGTCGCCCACGCCGGCAAGCGTCTCGCGCAGCGACATCCAGCCGGCGTCAAGGCTGAGCAGCGCGACGCCGGCCTGGCGGTCGGCCACGACCTCGCGCTGGCGCAGCGGGCGGTTGAGCCAGCGCTTCAGCAGCCGCGAGCCCATGGCCGTGGTGCAGGTATCGAGCACGCTGGCCAGGGTATTGTCGGTGCCGCCGGACAGGTTGGCGTCGATTTCCAGATTGCGCCGGCTGGCGGCGTCGATGACCACGGCGTCGTCGCGGTTTTCCACGCCGATGGCATTGACGTGGGGCAGGGCGCTGCGCTGGGTATCCCGGGCGTAGTCGATCAGTACGCCGGCGGCAATAAGGGCGGCGTTCAGGTGGGCGCACCCAAAGCCGTTGAGGTCGTTGACATCGAACTGCCGGCACAGGGTGCGCGTGGCGCTCTCCCGGTCAAACAGCCACTCGCCCTGACGGCGCAGGCCGCGATGCTGCGCCAGCGCTTCCGGCGGCGTCAGGCTTTCGGGAATAATCAGCTCTGCCGGTGCCAGGCGTGTAAGCTCGGCGAGCATTTCCGCTTCGCTGGCCACCTCCAGCACGCTGAAACGGCCGCTGGAAAGCTCCAGCCAGGCCATGCCCCAGTCGTTGTTGACAGGCGCCACGGCGGCCAGGAGGTTATCCCGGCGGGCGTCGAGCAGCGCTTCGTCGTGCAGCGTGCCGGGGGTGACGATGCGCACCACGCGCCGCTCCATGGGGCCTTTGGCGGCAGCGGGGTCGCCGATCTGCTCGCAGATGGCCACGGATTCACCGGCGGCCACCAGCCGCGCCAAGTAGCCTTCGGCGCTGTGGTAGGGAATGCCGGCCATGGGAATGATCTGCCCGCCGGATTTGCCGCGCTGAGTCAGGGTAATATCGAGCAGGGCGGCCGCACGCCTGGCATCGTCGAAGAACAGCTCGTAGAAATCCCCCATGCGGTAAAACAGCAAAACGTCGGGGTGGTCGCGTTTGATGTCCAGGTATTGCGCGATCATCGGCGTGTGCGCCGGGGTGGTGGTGGCCATGGCTATCCTGAAGGTCGACAACGCTGCGGGCCGCCCGGTACAGCAGGCGAGCAGGCGTATGCGTGACAAACGTTTCGTTGGGCGAGCAAAAGTGGGTATTCTACGCTGAACTGCCCCTCGACATGAAGGAGTGAGCATGGAACCTGGCGTGGAGAGCCTGAAGAATTCGGACTTGTCGCTGTTGGCCCGGCGGCTGGGTAAGCTCTGCCATGAGCAGAGGATCGAGGTGACCACGGCCGAGTCGTGCACCGGCGGCGGCATCGCCGAGGCGATTACCTCGGTGGAAGGTAGCTCCGGCTACTTTGCCAGCGGCTATGTGACCTATGCCAACGCGGCCAAGACCCGCATGCTGGGCGTGGAAGCGGCGACACTCGAGACCCACGGCGCGGTCAGCGAGGCCGTGGTCAGAGCGATGGTGACGGGCGCCTGCCGGGCCAGCGGCGCGGATATCGCCGTGGCCGTCAGCGGCGTCGCCGGTCCCGGCGGCGGCAGCGATGACAAGCCGGTAGGCACGGTCTGGCTGGCCTGGGGCGGCGTGGAATCACAGCGGACCGAATGCCTGCATTTTCCCGGCGACCGTCAGGCCGTACGCGAACAGGCGGTACGTCAGGCCGTGGCGCGGCTGATCGTCGACCTCGATGCGCGCGATTCCCGCCCCCGAGGCTGAGACGCTCCTGCCCGGGACTGAGAGATGCCTGCCCGGAAACAGCGCCGAGGGAAGAAAAACCCCGGCGGTCTTTTGTTTGACGCGAATTTTTGGCACCATACTGGCTATTTATATAGCCAGTAAATTTATGTAGCCAATAAAAGAGGAAGGTTCAAATGGCTCAGGATGAAAACCGCAGCAAGGCGCTGGAAGCCGCGCTTGGTCAGATTGACCGCCAGTTTGGCAAGGGCACCGTGATGCGCCTGGGCGATGCGCCTCGCGTGGCCATGCCGTCGGTATCGACCGGCTCGCTGGGGCTGGATATTGCGCTGGGGATCGGCGGGCTGCCCTACGGCCGCGTGGTGGAAGTGTTTGGCCCGGAATCGTCGGGCAAGACGACGCTGACGCTGGCAGTGCTGGCCGAAGCGCAGAAGCAGGGCAAGGTCTGTGCCTTTGTCGACGCCGAGCACGCGCTGGACCCGAGCTATGCGGAAAAGCTGGGCATCAACCTCGATGATCTGCTGGTCTCCCAGCCGGATACTGGCGAGCAGGCGCTGGAAATCACCGACATGCTGGTGCGTTCGGGCGGCGTCGACGTGATCATCATCGACTCGGTCGCGGCGCTGACCCCGCGCGCCGAAATCGAAGGCGAAATGGGCGATGCCCACGTCGGCCTCCAGGCGCGGCTGATGTCGCAGGCGCTGCGCAAGATCACCGGCAACATCAAGAACGCCAACTGCATGGTGGTGTTCATCAACCAGATCCGCATGAAGATCGGGGTGATGTTCGGCAGCCCGGAAACCACCACCGGCGGCAACGCCTTGAAGTTCTATTCCAGCGTGCGCCTGGATATTCGCCGCACCGGCTCGGTGAAGTCCGGCGACGAGGTGACCGGCAACGAGACCCGGGTGAAGGTGGTCAAGAACAAGGTCGCGCCGCCGTTCCGCCAGGCCGAGTTTCAGATTCTGTACGGCAAGGGGATCTATCACGCCGGCGAGGTTGTGGACCTGGGCGTGCAGTGCAACCTGGTGGACAAGGCCGGCGCCTGGTACAGCTACAAGGGCAAGAAGATCGGTCAGGGCAAGGCCAATGCTGCCCAGCATCTGGAAGATAACCCCGAGGTCATGGAAGAAATCGAATCGCAGATTCGCGCTCAGCTGCTGGCACAGCCGGATACCGGCGAAGAGGACAAGGCCGGCAATAGTCAGGGCGATAAGCAGAGCGATAAAAAAGCCGCCAAGGCGGGTAAAAAGGACGCCGCTGCCGAATCGGACGCGGCACCCGGTAACGACGAGCTGCTCTAGGCATGGTACCCGGCCGCGATCAGCAGGCTTCGCCCCGGGAGATCGCCATCGGCTTTCTGGCCCGGCGCGAATATTCCCGCGCCGAGTTGGAAGGCCGCCTGGCGCGCAAGGGTGTCGAGCCGGACGTCATTGCCGACTGCCTCGATGAACTCGCCGAGCAGGGCCTGCAATCCGATGAGCGCTTTGCTGAAAGCTATGCGCGTGAGCGGGTGCTGCGCGGCCAGGGCGAGCGGCGCATCCGCAGCGAGCTGTTTCAGCGCGGCGTCGACACGGATACCCAGCGTCAGGCGCTGGCCAGCGTGGTGGAGCAGGAAGACGTGGACTGGTTCGAGCTGGCGCGGGCCGTGCTCGCCCGGCGTTTTTCAACCCCCGGTGATACGCCGAAGGAGCGCGCGCGACGCGAGCGCTTTCTGGCCTCCCGGGGCTTTGAGTTCGACCAGATTCACCATGCTCTGACAGCCCTGTCGGAGTAGCGTTGTCCCGCCTTTTTGCTGCGCGATAAAGCCGCTTTTTGCGCGTCTTCCTGCCGATGTTTCAGGGTCTGCCCGGGCGCGGCGGCTTTTGTCAGCGCGCAACTTCGCTATAATGACCCCTTTGCGACCCCGGCAGGTAGCGGCCAAGGCGCCCTGGGGCATCACGCTTTCTTGTCACGGATACCCTATGAAAAGCGCAGACATCAGACAGGCCTTTGTGGATTTCTTTGCGCACCACGGCCACACCGTTGTGCCCACCAGCCCGCTTGTGCCGGGCAACGATCCGACACTGCTGTTTACCAACGCGGGGATGGTGCCGTTCAAGGACGTTTTCCTCGGCCGCGATCCGCGCCCCTACGTCCGCGCGACCTCGGCGCAGCGCTGCGTGCGCGCCGGCGGCAAGCACAACGACCTGGATAACGTCGGCTATACCGCGCGCCACCACACCTTTTTTGAAATGCTGGGCAACTTCAGCTTCGGCGACTATTTCAAGCGCGATGCCATCCGCTATGCCTGGACGTTTCTCACCGAAACTCTGGGGCTGCCGGCCGACAAGCTCTGGGTGACCGTGCACGTCAGCGATGACGATGCCGAGCGTATCTGGAAAGACGACATCGGCGTGGATCCGGCGCGCTTTTCCCGGCTGGAAGACGATAACTTCTGGCAAATGGGCGATACCGGCCCTTGCGGCCCCAGCTCCGAGATTTTCTTCGACCACGGCGAAGGCGTTTGGGGCGGCCCGCCGGGCAGCGCCGAGGAAGACGGCGACCGCTACATCGAGATCTGGAATCTGGTGTTCATGCAGTACGACCGCGACGCCGAGGGCACGCTGCACGATCTGCCCAAGCCGTCCATTGACACCGGCATGGGGCTCGAGCGCGTTGCCGCCGTCATGCAGGGCGTGCACTCCAACTACGCGATCGACCTCTTTCAGAATCTGCTCAAGGCTGCGGCCGAGGCCACCGGCTACGACGATACTCAGGCGCCGTCGCTGTGCGTGATCGCCGACCACATCCGTTCCTGCGCCTTTCTGATTGCCGACGGCGTGATGCCGTCCAACGAGGGCCGCGGCTACGTGCTGCGCCGCATCATCCGCCGCGCCGTGCGCCACGGCCACAAGCTGGGCGCCACCGAGCCGTTCTTTCATACCCTGGTGGCCGCGCTTGACGCCGAGATGAGCGACGCCTACCCGGAGCTGCGTGAAGCGCGCGAACAGATCGAGCGCATTCTGCTGAAAGAAGAGCAGCAGTTTGCTCGCACGCTGGATCACGGCATGGGCCTGCTGGGTGCTGCCCTGGCGGAACTCGACGGCGACGTGCTGCCCGGCGAGACGGTGTTCAAGCTTTACGACACCTACGGCTTTCCGTTCGATCTGACCGCCGATGTCTGCCGCGAACGCGGCGTAACCCCCGACGAAGCGGGCTTTCAGCAGGAGCTCGAAGCCCAGCGCGAACGCGCTCGGGCGGCCAGCCAGTTCGGCGCCGACTATACGCCGGCGGTCAGCCTCGACGGTGAAACCACCTTTACCGGCTACGAGCAGCTGGAAGACGACGCTCGGATCGTGGCGCTGGTCGACGCCGAGGGCAACGACCTCGCCGAGCTGGATGCCGGCGACAAGGGTATTGTGGTGCTGGACCGAACGCCGTTTTACGGCGAGTCCGGCGGCCAGGTCGGCGATACCGGCTACCTGTATGTCGCCGGCGGGTGCTTCCAGGTGACCGACACCCAGAAGCAGGGCAGCCACCATCTGCATCAGGGGCGCATGGTCGAAGGCCGCCTGGTCGTGGGCGCCGAGGTACGCACTGAAGTGAATGCCGGGCTGCGCAACGCTACCGTGCGCAACCATTCGGCCACGCACCTGCTGCACAAGGCGCTGAGGCTGGTGCTGGGCGACCACGTCCAGCAGAAGGGCTCGCTGGTAACCGACGAACGGCTGCGTTTTGACTTCAGCCACTTCGAGCCCGTGACCGCCGAGCAGCTGGCCGAGGTCGAGCGGCTGGTCAACGACCAGGTGCTGGTTAACGCCCCCACGGTGGTAGAGGAAATGACGCTCGACGAAGCCCGCGAAAAGGGCGCGGCGGCGCTGTTCGAGGCCAAATACGCCGACAGCGTGCGCGTGCTGACCATTGGCGCGGACGACTTTTCCATCGAGCTGTGCGGCGGCACCCATGTGGCGCACAGCGGGGATATCGGCAGTTTCCATATCGTCAGCGAAGCCGGCATTGCCTCCGGCGTCCGCCGTATCGAGGCGATTACCGGTGAGGCGGCGCTGGCGTATTTTCATGCCCAGGAGGCTTGCGTACAGCGGCTGGGCGAGCGGCTGAAAGCCAGGCCCGAGCAGGTCGAGGCCAAAGTGGATGCGCTGCTTGAACGCAACCGCGCCCTGGAAAAGGAACTGGAGCAGGCCCGGGACAAGCTCGCCAGCGCCGCTGGCAGCGACATGCTCGGCCAGGCGCGCGACGTGGCGGGGGTCAAGCTGCTGGCTACCCAGCTCGACGGCGTTTCCGGCAAGGCGCTGCGCGGCATGCTCGATCAGCTGAAAAACAAGCTGGGTTCCGGCGTGATTGTGCTCGGCGTGGCGGATAAAGCCGCCGGCAAGGTCAGCCTGATTTGCGGCGTCACCCGGGATCTGACCGATCGGGTCAAGGCCGGCGAGCTGGTCAACCACGTTGCCTCGCAGGTCGGCGGCAAGGGCGGTGGTCGTCCGGACATGGCCCAGGCCGGTGGCAGTCAGCCGGAGGCGCTGCCGGCGGCACTGGATAGCGTACCGGCCTGGTTGGAAGACGTACTGAGCCGATGAGTTTGGGGGCCGGTGGCGCTAGCGCTACCGGCCTTTTTTATGGGTGTTGCCTCGGCTGTGCGGGCTGCATCGGGGCGCCCAATCATGGTATCCGGCTCGTTGGCATTTTTTCGCTGCATTTCCCGCTTTTTCTTTTCATTCCCGACACACAGGAAATAACCGCATATGGCACTATACGTACAGAAATTCGGCGGCACCTCGGTGGGCTCTCCCGAGCGCATCAAGGCCGTCGCGGAAAAGGTCAAGGGTTTCCGCGATCAGGGCCATCAGGTCGTCGTGGTGGTCTCCGCGATGAGCGGCGAAACCAACCGCCTGACCGATATGGCGTCGTCACTCAATCCCGAGCCCGATCCGCGCGAAATGGACATGCTGCTGTCCACCGGCGAACAGGTGACGATCTCGCTGCTGGCCATGGCGCTGCAGCAGCAGGGCGTGCCGGCCACGTCGCACACCGGCGCCCAGGTCGGCATTCATACGGACAGCGAGCACACCAAGGCGCGTATTCAGCGCATTGAAACCGACGATTTGAAAGCCGATCTGGACGACGGCCAGGTGGTCGTGGTGGCCGGCTTTCAGGGCGTGGATGAAGACGGCAACATTACCACCCTGGGACGCGGCGGCTCGGATACCACCGGTGTGGCCCTGGCAGCGGCGCTGGGCGCCGACGAATGCCAGATCTATACCGACGTTGACGGCGTCTACACCACCGATCCGCGCGTATGCTCCAAAGCCAGCCGGCTGGACAACATCACCGTGGAAGAGATGCTCGAGCTGGCCAGCCTGGGCTCCAAGGTGTTGCAAATCCGCGCGGTGGAGTTTGCCGGCAAGTACAACGTTCCCCTTCGGGTGCTGTCGAGTTTCGAGGACGGCCCCGGCACGCTTATTGTTGCAGAATCCGATAAAGACGAGGACTCCATGGAAGAACCGCTGATTTCCGGTATCGCGTTCAACAAGAACGAAGCCAAGCTGACGCTGCTGAACACGCCCGACGTCCCCGGTGTGGCCTCGCGCATTCTCGGCCCCATCGCCGCGGCCAACATCGAAATCGACATGATCGTGCAGAACGTGGCGCCCGCCGGCGACTACACCGACTTTACCTTTACCGTGGCCAAGGGCGACTACAAGGCCACCAAAAAGCTCCTCGAGGATAGCATCATTCCCGACCTCGGCGGCGGCGAGCTGCGCGGCGACGACAACATCGTCAAGGTGTCGATGGTCGGTGTGGGCATGCGCTCTCACGCCGGCGTGGCGTCAAAAATGTTCCGCGTGCTGGCCGAAGAGAACGTCAACATCCGCATGGTCTCGACATCCGAAATCAAGATTTCGGTGGTCATCGACGAAAAGCACATGGAGCTGGCGGTCAAGGCGCTGCACAAGGCGTTTGGATTAGATCAAGCCGATATTGAAGAAGACTAACGGTTCCATCGTCACAACCTTCTACGCCTGAGGGAAAGGGTTTGCTACTGTGCTGCCGCGAGCTTTAACTCAACGGGCAGGATGGCGCCAAACGTCAAGACCATTGGTGATGGCGGCAGGATGGCGCATAATGGCCTGCTGCCGTCATCGGCGATAAACCCCGTTGCACAAAACGTCTGAGAAGGAGATCAGCCATGCTTATCCTGACTCGCCGCGTTGGCGAAACCCTGGTGATTGGCGACGATATTACCGTGACGGTTCTCGGTGTGAAGGGCAATCAGGTACGTATCGGTGTGAATGCGCCAAAAGACGTGGCTGTCCATCGCGAAGAGATTTATCAGCGCATTCAGCGCGAGCGTGACGACGGTGAAGACGTCGAGTTTGAAGTAGTGGACGATGGCAACACGGGTGACGTCGTGCCTGGCGATGACAGATAGCGCCATGACCGACGGCGCGGTGAAGTCGAAAGGCTTTCCGCAAGCGGCTCCCGGCCGCCATAACCACCGGGAAAAGCAACGGCGTGAAAAAAATTGACTGAAGGGCTGGACAACCCCGGATTCAATCGGTAATATTCGCGCCGTGCCGTTAAGGAGAGGTGGCCGAGTGGCTGAAGGCGCTCCCCTGCTAAGGGAGTATAGGGTTTGTAGCCCTATCGAGGGTTCGAATCCCTCTCTCTCCGCCAACCGGCATAATTCAAATGGTTGGCGCCCGTAGCTCAGCTGGATAGAGTACCTGACTACGAATCAGGTGGTCGAAGGTTCGAATCCTTCCGGGCGCACCATCCGGACACGGATATGCAAATATCTTCCGTCCCTGTTGCATTGGCGATGTCCTGAAGCAGTGATTGGATCCTGAAAAAGTGATCACTTACTGAAACAGCGACAGCACAGCCAAACGGCAACCATTCCCCAAAGCGCCCGTAGCTCAGCTGGATAGAGTACCTGACTACGAATCAGGTGGTCGAAGGTTCGAATCCTTCCGGGCGCACCAGATTTCCGCAGGGCCCGCCTCTTGAATGAGGCGGGCTTTTTGCTGTTGGGCAGGTCCACCAGCGCTTCAGGCCGCCAACGCCTCAGGCGGCCAGTTCTTCGAGTAGCTCATCCAGCGCGGTAATGCGTTTGACGCGCTGAAAATGCACCTCGGCTTCGGCGTTGTTCTGGCGCATCTGGGTCAGCCACTGCTTGACCAGCGACGTCACGATACGCTCGGGCAGCTTCCGACGCTGGCGCTGGGCGTAGTCGTCGATGATGCCCGCGCGCATGGGCCAGGTCGTCGCGGCCAGGCGCTGACCGGTTTCCTGCCAGTGGCGAATGCGGGCTGCCAGCCAGGGGTCGGCCAGCGCGCTGCGCCCCAGCATGACGTCATCGCAGCCGGACAGCGTGCGTGCCTTCCAGTAGTCGTCGAGCGTCCAGATATCGCCGTTGGCTACCACGGGCAAGCTGACGTGGTGGCGTATCCGGCCGATCCACTCCCAGTGGGCCGGCGGGCGGTAGCCTTCGTTGCGGGTGCGGGCATGAACGGTGAGTCGGCTGGCGCCGGCGTCTTCGGTAGCTCGGGCGCAGGCCACCGCCTGTTGGCGATCGGCGAACCCCAGACGGATCTTGGCGGTGACGGGAATCCGGCCGTCAATCGCATCCACAACGGCACGAGTTGCCCGGTATACGCGATCGGGGCAGCGCAGCAGCGAGGCGCCGCCGTCGTGGCGGTTGACCAGCTTGGCCGGGCAGCCGAAATTGAGGTCAATGCCCGTCGCGCCGAGTTTCAGCGCCTGGCGGGCGTTGGCCGCCAGGGCGTCGGTGTCCGAGCCCAGCAGCTGAATGTGCACCGGTACGCCGGTCGGGGTGGCGTTGGTGCCGTCCTTGAGCTCCGGACAGTGTTTGTAGAATGCTCGGGGCGGCAGGCGGGTATCCACTACCCGGACAAATTCGGTAACCGTCCAGTCGATGCCGGGGCCTGCCGTCAGCAGTTCGCGAGTTACCGCATCAATAACGCCTTCCATGGGCGCGAGCCCGATCCGGCCCGGCCTGGCGCCATCCTGTAGTAAATTAACACCTTTGCTTTCTACCATAGCGTCATTGCAATCTTTATCCGGCGTGGCAGTTTAGGGGAAGATGCGCAGTGCGCCAACTGCCTTATGGAGCTTTTCAAGGAGGCCAGCCATGCAGCCAGCCGAACTTTTGCGCGAAGGGTTTTTCCTGATGTCGCTGGGTATGGGCTTTGTGTTTGTCTTTTTAACCGTTCTGGTGCTGGTCATGACGCTGATGTCGGCGCTGGTGCGGCGTTTTCAGCCGGCGCCGGATACCCCCGTTGCCGCCGACAGGGCAGCGCCGGCGGCCTCGGATGCGCCCGGCGAGGAAACCCTGGCGATCATCGCCGCCGCCATCCATCGCTACCGCCGCTCGTCTTGAGCGCAAGCGGCAGTGAGCAACGTCGATCGCAGCGCTATTTGGTAAGTTAACAACATAAGGCGCGCCTGGCGGCCGGCGGCGCCGCCTGATTCGGGTCGCTCGCCTATTTGCGCGAGCGGGATACCCGGCCGCATAACAACTGTATTTCATCGTCGGCACGGCGTTTGGCTTCCGGCAGGCGCCGGCGTTGATGCCAGCTTAACCGTTTGAGGAACCAAGCCATGAACGAGACAAAGCGCCCGCTGGGGATTACCGATGTGGTCCTGCGCGATGCCCACCAGTCGCTGTTTGCCACCCGTCTGCGCCTGGACGACATGCTGCCCATTGCCGAAAAGCTGGATCAGGTCGGCTTCCACTCGCTGGAATCCTGGGGCGGCGCGACCTTCGATTCGTGCATCCGCTATCTGGGCGAAGACCCCTGGGAGCGTATTCGAGCGCTGAAGGAGGCCATGCCCAATACCCCCCAGCAAATGCTTCTGCGCGGTCAGAACCTGCTGGGATATCGCCACTACGCCGATGACGTGGTCGATGCCTTCGTGGCGCGCGCCAGCGTCAACGGCGTGGATATTTTCCGGATTTTTGATGCGATGAACGACCCGCGCAATCTGGAGCGTTCGATCCGCGCCGTGCGCGCCGTTCAGGGGCACGCCCAGGGCACGATTTCCTATACCGTCAGCCCGGTGCATACCCTGGACAGCTGGGTCGAGCTGGCAAAATCGATTGCCGACATGGGCGCGGACTCTCTGGCGATCAAGGATATGGCCGGGCTGCTGACGCCGTATACCGCCTTTGAACTGGTCACACGGCTGAAGCAGACGCTGTCGATTCCCGTTCAGCTGCACTGCCACGCCACCACGGGGCTGTCGACCGCGACCATCCTCAAGGCCGTGGAGGCCGGCGTTGACCACGTCGATACGGCGATTTCGTCCATGTCGATGACCTATGGCCACAGCCCCACCGAGTCGATTGTCGCCATGCTGAAGGATACCGACCGCGACACCGGGCTCGACCTGGCGCTGTTGGAAGATATTGCCGGCTATTTCCGCGACGTGCGTAAAAAATACGCCGGCTTTGAAGGCGCGCTCAAGGGGATCGACTCGCGGATTCTGGTCGCCCAGGTACCGGGCGGCATGCTTACCAACATGGAAGGCCAGCTCAAGGAGCAGGGCGCCGGCGACAAGCTGGACGATGTGCTGGAGGAAATTCCCCGGGTGCGCGAGGATCTGGGCTTTATTCCGCTGGTGACGCCCACATCGCAGATTGTCGGCACCCAGGCGGTGATGAACGTCATGACCGGCGAGCGCTATCAGTCGATCTCCCGGGAAGTGCAGGCGCTGCTCAAGGGAGAGTACGGCGCGGCTCCCGCCCCGTTGGATACCGGTTTGCAGGAGCGTGTGCTGGAGGGCGGCGAGGCGATCACCTGCCGGCCGGCAGACAACCTTGATGACGAGATGGCGCAGCTGGAGACCGAGCTGGTCGACAGGGCCGATAGCGATGGCATCACGCTGGCGGAAGGCGAGCGCCGCATTGATGACGTTCTGACCTACGCGCTGTTTCCCCAAATCGGGCTGAAGTTTCTCGAGCAGCGCGACAACCCCGATGCCTTCGAGCCGCCGCCCCGGGTCGACGAGTCAGCCGCGCAGCCGCCCGCCGAGGCGTCCGCACCGGCGGCATCCAGCGGTGCGCCGGAAACCTATACCGTGACGCTCAACGGCAAATCCTGGGTGGTGGAAGTCGCCGAGGGCGGTGAGATCGAGCGCGTGGATGACGCTTCGGCTGCGCCGCAGGCGCCCGCAGCCCCGGCTCCCGCCGGTGAAGTCGTGAGTGCGCCACTGGCGGGCAATATCTTCAAGGTCAGCGTGGCCGCCGGCGATACCGTCGCCGAGGGCGATGTCGTGATCATTCTCGAAGCCATGAAGATGGAAACCGAAGTCCGCGCGCGGCATGCCGGAACGGTATCGGCCGTCAAGGTCAACGAAGGCGATAGCGTCAGCGTTGGCGATACGCTCATCGAGCTTTGAGGAGGCCGGTATGGACAAGATAATCGGCCTTTGGGAAGGCTCGGGGCTGTATAACCTGGCGCCGGGGCAGCTGGTCATGATCCTCGTCGGGCTGCTGCTGCTCTACCTGGCCATCCGCAAACAATTCGAACCGCTGCTGCTGGTGCCCATCGGCTTCGGCGGGATTCTGGCGAATATTCCCCAGGCCGGGCTGGCGCTTTCGGCGCTGGAACAGGCGATTGCCGTTGCCGATCCGGCGGTGCTGAAGCAGCTGGCCGCCGCGCTGGGAACGTCGCTGGACCCGGCGGCCGGCGTGGAGACCTGGCGCGAGCTGTTGAGCGGCCTGGTCGACGGCGAGGCAGCGCCCGAGCTGGTGCGCGCAGCGGGGGACGTGGCCCGGAGCAACGGCTATGCCAACGGGATGCTCTACAACTTCTACCAGGTGGCGATTGGCTCCGGCGCCGCGCCGCTGGTGATCTTCATGGGAGTCGGGTCGATGACCGACTTCGGCCCGCTGCTGGCCAATCCCCGCACCCTGTTTCTGGGGGCGGCCGCACAGTTCGGCATTTTTGCCACGCTGTTCGGCGCCGTGGGGCTGAGCGCGCTCGGCGTCATGGATTTTTCGCTACAGCAGTCGGCCGCCATCGGCATCATCGGCGGGGCCGACGGGCCGACCTCGATTTACGTTTCCAGCGTGCTGGCTCCCGAGCTGCTGGGCGCGATTGCGGTGGCTGCCTACGCCTACATGGCGCTGGTGCCGTTGATCCAGCCGCCGATCATGCGGCTGCTGACGACTCGGCACGAGCGCGAAATAACCATGACCCAGTTGCGGCCAGTGTCCCGGGTGGAAAAGACGGTTTTCCCGCTGGTACTGCTGATGCTGGTCGTGCTCTTTCTGCCCGACGCCGCGCCGCTGCTGGGGATGTTCTGCTTCGGCAACCTGATGCGTGAATGCGGCGTGGTCGAGCGGCTGTCGGATACGTCGCAGAATGCGCTGATCAACACCGTGACGATTTTCCTCGGGCTGTCGGTGGGCTCCAAGCTCATGGCCGACAGCTTCCTGGCGCTGGAAACGCTGGGGATTCTGGGGCTGGGCATCGTGGCGTTCGGTATCGGCACGGCGGCCGGGCTGTTGATGGCCAAACTCATGAACCGCATCAGCTCAACCCCGGTCAATCCGCTGATCGGCGCTGCCGGTGTCTCGGCCGTGCCCATGGCGGCCAGGGTGGCCAACAAGGTCGGGCTCGAGGCCAATCGCCACAACTTTCTGCTGATGCACGCGATGGGCCCCAACGTGGCGGGCGTCATCGGTTCAGCCGTCGCCGCCGGGGTCATGATCAAGTATTTCGCTTAATAGCCCGGGTCAAGGACTGTGAGCAGGCATCCGGGTCAAGCTGTGTTGTTCGCTTCAACCGCCTGAAGAGTCACTGAGGTTTTCAGGCGGCTTTCCAGCGACGCGGCATCGACGGCGACATCGCGCGGCCAGGCCAGGGTCAGGCAGACGCCCTGGCCGTCGTAGTCGGCGGCGGTCACGGGAATGTCATGCTCTGCACACCAGGCGCGCGCCAGTGCTTCCTGGGCAAAGTCCAGCGGTAGCCTGTAGCCGTCGCGCTCGATCACGTTACGCGTGGGCAGCGTTGCCAGGGCGTTGCTGACGGTCTGGGCGTAGGCGCGCGCGAGCCCGCCGGTACCCAGCTTGATGCCGCCAAAGTAGCGGATGACCACGCACCCGATTTCGCCCAGGCCGCTGCCGTCCAGCACCTGAAACATCGGCCGACCGGCGGTGCCGCCGGGCTCGCCGTCGTCGGAAAAGCCGATGGCGTGCTGTTCACCGGGCGGTCCGGCAATAAACGCCGTGCAGTGATGGCGCGCCGTTGGGTGCTCCTGCCTGGCGGCGGCCAGCAGGGTATCGAGATCGTCGGGCGTGGGGGTGTGGGCGATCCAGGCAATAAACCGGCTTTTTTCCACCTCCAGGCTTTCGCTGTGCCGGCTTTCCAACGCCAGGTCAGGAACGGGGTAGCGCATCAATGCTCCGTGGCATGTTGTTCAATACCCATGACCAGGCTGAGCACTTCAATATCCCGGTTATGCAGGAAGACGCCGGCGTCATCGGCGTGGGCAAACGTCAGGTGCAGGCCGTCATGGTGGATGGACAGCCGCTTGAGCGCGACAGGGCGGCGGTTGATTTCGGCACTCGCCGTTTCGTCGCCGCCGCCGTGCTGAAAGCGGCGGATGATAATGACATCGCCGGCAAAGAGGTTGCAATCGCGCATGCGGTGGCTGCGTATCCTCACCGCGTAGGTGTTGCGGCGCGTGACACGCCGGGGTGTCGGTTGCCGGCTCGGGGTCGGCGTGGTTGTAGGTGCCATCTGCCGCGCGGTTCCCGCGTTCCGCGGCCGGGCAAAATCCTGGGGTTGAGCAGCGTATTGAGCAAGCATGATCTCTCTCCAGCGTCTGGCAGTCAGCGCACCTGGCGGGCCGGGAAGCACAGGTATTCAGGTGGGCTACCGAGGATGTGGGTATAGTGCCTAAATGGCCTTATATACAGCCTGAATGTATTGTATGTGTTTTTTAATACAGATAAACCCCTTGCCGCTTTTTTTCCTGGTTCATCGCGCTTTGTCGGCTGAGGTGCAGCCGACGTTGCCTCTGGCGGTGGCAAGGGTCCTGGCGACCGTCTGTGATAAAGGCTGCGGTGAAGGGTCGCAGGCCGACCGGCGGGCGACTGTCTTTGCGTGTACTGCCTTTCCGTGTACCGCGTTTCCGTGTAAAGTCCACGCGCGATAGACTGCCCTGGAGATAGCTTTGAGCCTCTGCCTTCAAGCCCGGAATCTGGCCTGCGAACGCGATGATCGATCGCTGTTTGCCGATCTCGACGTGGATATCCAGGGCGGCGAAGTGGTGCGCGTGGAGGGTCCCAACGGCTGCGGCAAAACCACGCTGTTGAAGATTCTTTCCGGCCAGCTGGGAGACTATTCCGGCGCTCTTTTCTGGAACGGCCGCCCCATGCAGGACGTGCGCGATGCGTTTTTGCGCCACTTGCTGTATCTGGGGCATGCGCCGGGGGTCAAGGCCGGGCTGTCACCGCTGGAAAACCTCGTCTGGTATCAGGCGTTGAGCGGTGAACGCAGTAGCGAAGACCGGCGTCTGGACGCCCTGGCCAACGTCGATCTGGCCGGCTTTGAAGACGTGCCGGCGGGCCAGCTGTCGGCCGGCCAGCAGCGTCGCATCGCGCTGGCGCGGCTGAAGCTGACGCCGCGCGCGCTCTGGGTGCTGGATGAGCCTTTCACCGCCATTGACCGCAACGGCGTGGCGGCACTGGAGGCGACGCTGCTGGACCATGCCCGGGCGGGCGGTAGCGTTATTGTCACCACGCACCACGAGTTGGCAGCGTCTCCCCTGCTGCGGCGCTTGCCGCTGGGCGAATCCATGCAGCCGTCCGCTGAGGCATAGCCAGCAGGCGCCCACTAAAGGTGTCGCAAAAGGCGGGCTGCTGACGCGGGAAAGCCAAACAAACGATGAGAAGCGGCGGTGCAGCGAGAGACGTTTGAGCCACGCCGTCGGACGAACACATCCCGGCAGGACAGCGCCGGACCATAGAGCGGGGGCCATGACAGAGGGCATGACGGAAAGCGTGAAACAGCAGAGCGCACCGGCAGGCGATGAGAGCCGGAACGCCGCGCCGTCGTCCGGCCTGGGGATCGCGCTGGCGGCTACGCTCAGGCGTGATCTGGTGCTGATGCTGCGCTACCGCGGCGAGGTGCTCAACCCGCTGGTGTTTTTTGCCCTGGTGATAACGCTGTTCCCCATCGGCATCTCACCCGACCCGGAGCTGTTACAGCGCATAGCGCCGGGGCTGCTGTGGGTGGCGGCGCTGCTCGCCGCGCTGCTCTCGCTGGATAGCCTGTTTCGCGGTGACTTTGACGACGGCAGTCTCGAACAGCTGCTGCTCGCCCCGCAGCCATTGGCAGCGCTGTCGCTGGCCAAGGTGGCGGTGCACTGGCTGCTCACCGGGCTGCCGCTGGCGCTGATGGCCCCATTGCTGGGCGTCATGCTCTCGCTGCCGCCGGGGAGTTACAGCATCCTGTCGCTGTCGCTGGCGCTGGGCAGCGCCAGTCTGAGTCTGATCGGTGCCATCGGCGCCGCATTGACCGTAGGGCTGGCCCGGGGCGGCGTGCTGTTGTCGCTGCTGGTGTTGCCGCTTTATATTCCCGTGCTTATCTTTGGCGCCGGCGCTGTCCAGGCGGCCATCATGGGCGACGGTGCCGGCGCTCATCTGGCCATTCTCGGTGCGCTGCTGGCCGCGTCGCTGGCACTCGCGCCCTGGGGCATTGCCGCCGCGCTGCGAATCAGTATCAACGGTTGAGGAAGCCATCCATGTGGGCATTTATTCACAAGCTGGGGTCGCCCAAGTGGTTTTACGCGCTCAGCGCCCGGCTACAGCCGTGGTTCTGGGCGCTGGCGGCGGTGTTGATTGTTATCGGGACGCTCTGGGGGCTGGCGTTTGCGCCGGCGGATTACCAGCAGGGCAACAGCTTTCGCATCATTTATATTCACGTCCCCGCCGCCTTTCTCGCCCAGTCGGTGTTTGTCAGCATGGCGGTCGCCGGGCTGGTTTTCATGGTCTGGAAGATCAAGGTGGCCGACATGGCCGCAGCGGTCATGGCGCCGTTCGGTGCGGCCATGACGTTTGTGGCGCTGTTTTCCGGCGCGGTCTGGGGCGTGCCCACCTGGGGCACCTGGTGGATGTGGGACGCCCGCCTGACCTCGATGCTGATCCTGCTGTTTCTGTACCTTGGCGTGATTGCGCTGCGGGGCTCCTTTGCCAGCCGCCACAGCGGCGCCAGGGCCGCGTCGGTGCTGGCCATGGTGGGCGTGATCAACATTCCGGTGATCAAGTATTCGGTTGACTGGTGGTATACCCTGCATCAGCCGGCGACGTTCAGCGTGACCTCCAGCCCGGCGATGCCGGTCAGCATGTGGCTGCCCCTGCTGGTTATGGTGGTGGGTTTCTACAGCTTTTTCATCGCCCTGACGCTGATGCGTACGCGCAACGAAATCCTGCGTCGGGAGTCCAACAAGCGCTGGGTCAAAGAGCTTTTCCAGGAGGCGCAATAGATGGCGTTCAGCTCGTTTGCCGATTTTCTCGCCATGGGCGGCCATGCACCTTATGTGTGGTCGGCCTGGGGCGTTACGCTGTTTTTTCTGCTGGCGTCGGTGGGGCATGCGCGCCTGGAACGTCGGCAGCTCATCCGGGGACTGAAGCGCCGGCAACGGCGCGACCAGGCATACCGCGCATCGCCGCAGAACAGCACCGGCGGGCAGAACGCGCCGGCAGGTGGAGGTCATCATGACGCCTAAACGCAAGCAGAAACTCTTTGTTATTCTCGGGCTGGTCAGCCTGGTGGCGATAGCCGTGGGGCTGACGCTGTATGCGCTGCGCAGCAATATCAACCTGTTTTTCAGCCCGGTGCAAATCGCCCAGGGAGATGCCCCGATCGAGCGCCAGATACGCGCCGGCGGCATGGTCAAGGAAGGCTCGGTCAACCGCGATCCGGAAAGCCTCAACGTGCGGTTTACCGTGACCGACTACGTGGGTGAGCTGGAGGTCTATTTCAGCGGCATTCTGCCCGACCTCTTCCGCGAAGGGCAGGGCGTGGTTGTCGTGGGCGAACTGCAGGACGACGGCCGTTTGCGCGCCGACGATGTGCTCGCGCGCCATGACGAAAACTATATGCCGCCGGAAGTCGCCGATGCGCTGGAGGAAGCCGGCTATCAGCCATCCGACTTTGCCGACGAGGCCGCCGCCGGCGATCCGGCCGGCGGCAAGGCGGCAGCCGATGAAGCGGCGAGCGGCGAAGCGTCCCGAGCGGGCAGCGACGATAGCGCCTGATGCACCCTCGCAAGCCAGCCGGACGGCCATGCCCGGCACATACGCGCCATGACCGCCCTGATACGGAGTCCCCATGCTGACGAAAATGATTCCTGAAATCGGCCATTTTGCGCTGATTATTGCGCTGCTGATGGCGGCCGTGCAGGCCGTGGTGCCGCTGGCCGGGGCGGCAACGCGACGGCCGTTGTGGATGGCCTACGCACGCCCCATGGCAGCCGCCCAGTTTGTTTTTATCGGCATTGCCTACGCCTGCCTCACGGTGAGCTATCTCCTCGACGACTTCAGCGTGGCCACCGTGGCCAGCAACTCCAACTCCCTGCTGCCGTGGTATTACAAGTTCAGCGCGGTCTGGGGTAACCACGAGGGCTCGGTGCTGCTCTGGAGCTTCATGCTGTCGGCCTGGGGGCTCATGGCGACGCTGTTCTCACGCAACCTGCCCCGGGACATGATGGCCCGGGTTACCGGCATTCTCGGCCTGATCGGGGCCGGTTTTCTGACCTTTGTGCTGGTGACGTCCAACCCCTTCGCTCGCCTGCTGCCCAACATGCCCGAGGACGGCACCGACCTGAATCCGCTGCTGCAGGACTTCGGTCTGGTGGTCCACCCGCCGATGCTCTACATGGGTTATGTGGGCTTCTCCGTGGTGTTTGCCTTTGCCATTGCCGCGCTGCTGGGCGGCCGCCTGGACGCCGCCTGGACGCGCTGGGCGCGCCCCTGGACCAACGTCGCCTGGGCCTTTTTGAGCGTGGGCATCGCGCTGGGCAGCTGGTGGGCCTACTACGAGCTCGGCTGGGGCGGCTGGTGGTTCTGGGACCCGGTGGAAAACGCCTCGCTGCTGCCCTGGCTGGCCGGTACGGCGCTGATTCACTCGCTGGCGGTGACCGAAAAGCGCGGCGCGTTCAAGAGCTGGACGGTGCTGCTGGCCATCGCCACCTTCTCGCTGTCGCTGATGGGCACCTTCCTGGTGCGCTCGGGTGTGCTGACGTCGGTACACGCCTTTGCCAACGATCCGTCGCGCGGGTTTTTCATTCTCGTGCTGCTGGCGATCACCGTGACGCTGTCGCTGTTGATCTTTGCCCTGCGCGCGCCGCGTGTCAGCCACCGGGTAGGCTTCGGCTGGCTGTCCCGGGATTCTTTGCTGCTGGTCAATAATATCGTGCTGGTCATCATGACCGTGACCATCCTGCTGGGGACGCTGTACCCGCTGATTCTGGATGCGCTGGGGCTGGGCAAGATCAGCGTCGGCCCGCCGTACTTCAACGCTCTGTTCGTGCCGCTGACCACCGTGCTGGCGCTGTTCATGGGGCTGGGGCCGATAGCCCGCTGGAAGCGCATGCCCGGGCGGGAGCTGTATTCCCGGGTCTGGCTGTCGGGGCTGGTGGCGCTGGTACTGGGCGCGCTGATTCCGGTGTTTTACGGCCCCGAATGGAACGCGAAGGTCATGCTGGGCATGATTCTGGCACTGTGGATCGTGCTGCCCATGCTGCGCGACCTTGTCAGCCGGGTACGCGCCTCCCGCAGCGTGGTTGTCGGCCTGAAAAAGGTCTCGCTGGCTCACTGGGGGATGATGCTCGGCCATCTGGGCATTGCCGTAACGCTGGTGGGCGTGACCGTCGTATCCAACGACAACGTCGAGCGCAACGTGCGCATGGCGCCGGGCGACTCCACCGAAATGGCCGGCTATACCTTCATCATGGAAGAGCTGGGCGAGCGGCGCGGGCCCAACTATCTGGCCGATACCGCGACGATCCGCGTGGAGCGCGAAGACGGCAGCCATTTCATGATGCGCCCGGAAAAGCGCCTCTATCTGGCGACCGGCATGCCCATGACCCAGGTAGCGCTGCGCGCTGGCTTCACCCGTGATCTGTACGTGGCCATGGGCGAGGATCTCGGCGACGGCAGCTGGGCCATCCGCCTGCAATACAAGCCGCTGGTACGCTGGCTGTGGCTGGGCGGCCTGCTGATGGGCGCCGGCGGCTTGCTGGCCGTGGCCGACAAGCGCTACCGCCGAGCGCCGGGGCGTACGCGCCGCGCCGGCACGCCGGAGACGGCAACGCCGTCGGAGGGAGCGTCATGAAGCGTCGTCTGCTGTTGTTCCTGCCGCTTATCGGTTTTCTGGTGCTGGCGGCGTTTTTCTACTATCGCCTGGGCGAAGACCCTTCGTACCGCGACTCCGCGTTGATTGCCCGGGATTTTCCCGCGTTTGATCTGACGACGCTGGACGAGCCGGAGACCCGGGTAGACGCCTCGCTGCTGAAAGGCGAGGTTACCCTGGTCAACGTCTGGGGCGAATGGTGCCCGACCTGCAAGCAGGAGATGCCCCAGCTGCTGGAGCTGGAGGATCGCGGCATCCGCATGATCGGCGTGGACTACCGCGACACCCGCAAAAAGGGCCGGCAGTTCCTGAATCAGTATGGCGATCCGTTCGAGCTCAATATCTTCGATCCCGACGGCGACCTGGGCTTTGACCTGGGCGTATACGGCGCCCCGGAAACCTTCCTCGTCGATGCCGACGGCGTGATCCGCTATCACCACACCGGGTATATCAAGCCCGAGGATATCGAGGACACCATTATGCCGGAGGTGGAAAAATGGCGCCGCTGATCCGCTGGCTGACGGCTGTTCTGTTGCTGGCCTGCGCCACCCAGGCGGTAGGCGACAGCATCGAAATACGCGACTTCGACAGCCCGGTACAGAAAGAGCGTTACCGCGACCTGACATCGTCCATGCGCTGCCCGCTGTGCGAAAACCAGGCCATCGGCGACTCCGATGCGCCGATTTCCGGTGACATGCGCGACCGCGTTTATACCCTGCTGCAGGATGGCCAGTCGGATACCGAAATCATCAACCACATGGTGGACCGCTTTGGCGAGTACATCCTGTACAACCCGCGGCTCGAAAGCCGCACCTACCTGCTTTGGGGCATACCCGTGGCGCTGCTGCTGGGCGGCGGTGTGCTGGTTGTACTGGTGGTGCGGGCCCGGCGCAATGCCTCAACGGCCTCGCTGAGCGCCAGCGAACGTGACCGCCTGGATAAACTGATCAACCGCAAGAGGTCCCCATGACACCGCTGTGGATTGCGTTTGCCGTACTGCTGGTGCTGGCGCTGTGGTTTCTGGCCATGCCGCTGCGCCAGTCGCGGCGTCTGCACGACCGCCTCGCCGACGACGAGGCCAACGATACCGCCGCCGAGCAGAACGTGGCGATTTTCCAGCGTCGTCTGGCATCGCTGGATGAGGCTCGGGAGCGCGGCGATATCGACGCGACGCGCTACGACCAGGACCGCCTGGAGCTCGAGCGCAACCTGCTCGACGACACCCGGGGCGCTGCGCGGCGTCCGCTCCGATCCGCCGGCGCCGGACGCATGGCGGTACCGCTGATCATGGCGGTAGTGGCGCTGGCCAGCGTCGTCTGGTACCAGTACCAGGGCGCCGAAGGCGACCTGACGCTGTATGCCATTCAGCAGGATGTTCAGGGCGATCCCGATGGGTCGCTCAGCGAGTATCTCGAGCGTGTGGAAGCCCAGGCCGAACGCCAGCCGGACAACCCCAGCGTCTGGGGCGAGCTGTTCCCGCTTTACCGCCAGTCCGGCAAGCCTGCCAAGGCGGCCGATGCGCTGGAACACCTGCTGGCGCTGGAAGGCCGTCCGGCACCGCTGCTGGCACAGCTGGCGCAGATCCGGTTTTTCATGGCCGACCGCGAGCTCACCGACGAGGTCCGGTCGCTGGTGGATGAAATTCGCCGCAAGGACCCCCGCGAGCCCACCATGTTGGGGGTGATGGGGATTCACGCCTTTGGCCAGGGCAACTATGAAACGGCCATTGACCGCTGGCGTCGCGCCGTGGCCAACGTGAAGAATCCGGATACCGTCGAGTCGCTCAAGCAGGGCATCCGCGTCGCACAGCAGCGGCTGGGCATTGACCCCCAGGAAGCTCAGGCTGACCGCCACGGTGTTCGCGTCAGGGTAACGCTGGATGAATCGCTGCGCTCGCAGGTGAAGGATGACACCACGGTGTTTGTCACCGCCCGCGACCTGGCGGGCGAAAAGCCGCCGCTGGCCGTGGTGCGTACCACGGTTGCCCAGCTGCCCACCACGGTGACGCTGAGCGAGAACGATGCCATGTCGCCGCAGGCCTCGCTCGCCGGCGTGGATAAGGTTCGCCTGGTGGTGCGGGTGTCGCCGTCGGGGCAGGCCATGCCCCGGCCGGGTGACCTCTTTGGCGATGCCGACGGCATCGCCGTGGGCTCGGTGGGCGACGGTGACCCCGTGGAGGTCACCATCAACCGCACCTTCAAGTAATCCGCCGGCCCCGTGCGCTTAACCTCCATCCGCCTGGTGGGCTTCAAGTCGTTCGTTGATCCGGTCAACGTGCCCTTTGACGGCAACATGACGGCGGTTGTGGGGCCCAACGGCTGCGGCAAATCCAACATCATCGACGCGGTGCGCTGGGTCATGGGCGAATCGTCGGCCAGGACGCTGCGCGGCGAGTCCATGGCCGATGTGATCTTCAACGGCTCGACCCGGCGCAAGCCGGTGGGCCAGGCCTCCATCGAGCTCAAGTTCGACAACCGCGACGGTGAGATGGGCGGCATGTACGCCCAATATGCCGAGATTGCGGTCAAGCGCCAGGTCACCCGGGACGGCCAGTCGACGTACTTTTTCAACGGCCAGAAGTGCCGTCGCCGGGATATCGCCGACCTCTTCATGGGCACCGGCCTGGGCCCGCGCTCCTACGCGATTATCGGCCAGGGCATGATCACCCGGCTGATCGAGGCTCGCCCCGACGATCTGCGCGCTACCCTGGAAGAAGCCGCGGGGATTTCCAAATACAAGGAGCGCCGGCGGGAAACCGAAAACCGCATGCGCCGCACCCAGGAAAACCTCGACCGCCTCGACGACATCCGCGAAGAGCTGGACAAGCAGCTCGAGCGCCTGAAACGCCAGGCCGAGGCGGCCCGGCGCTATCAGACCCTCAAACACCAGGAGCATCGCCTGAAAGGCGAGCTGGCGCTGCTGCGCGGGCGGGCGATGCGCGCCGAACAGCACCATCAGGAAACCCGGGTGGCCGAGCTGGAAACCGCCGTGGAGAAGGATGTCTTCGGCGTACGCCACTGCGAAACCCGCCTGGAGCAGGCCCGCGAACAGCACGATGCGCTGGCCGATGTGCTCGATCGCCATCAGCAGGCGTTTTATGCCACCACCACCCGCATTGCCCGGATCGAGCAGGACCAGTCCCACCGCAAGAGCCGCCAGGCGCAGCTGGCCAGCGACATGGACGCGGCGCGCCGCGAGCGCGACGAACAGCGCCAGGTCAGTGAAGGCGACAGCGAACGCCTGGCGGCGATAGACGAGCGCCTGGAAGCGCTGTTGCCCGACCTGGAAGCGCTCGACGAGCAGCTCAACGCTCTGGCCGCCGAACTGGAAGATGCCGACCCCCAGCGGGAGGCCGCCGAGGAGGCCTGGACCGACGCCGATGACCGCTGGCGCAGCGCCAGCCGGGAAGCAGAGCGCGGTCAGGATCAGCTGCGCGATCTGGAGCAGCGCATTCAGCGCCTGCGCGAGGAGCGTGAACGTCGGCATGCCCAGCGCGGCGATGTCGACGACGTCGCCCGGCTGCGCGCCGAGCACGCCGAGCAGCAGGAAGTGCTGAGCAACGCGGAAGCCGACGCCGAACAGCTGGCGGAACAGCGCGAAGCCACCCAGCAGCAGCTGAGCGATGCCCGTGAAACCCTGCAAACCCAGAGTCGGCATCGGGATCAGGCGCAGGCCGCCCTGAGCCGTATCGAGGGTGAGCAGGCCTCGCTGCAGGCGCTGATCGACGCCGCGCTGGCCGATCACGACCCGGCGCTGGATGCCGCCCTGGCGGAGCGCGGGCTGGCACAGACGCCAAGGCTGGGGGAGGCCATTGACGTGGCGCTGGGCTGGGAAACGGTCGTGTCCTGGCTGTTGGCCCCCTGGCTGAGCGCCCGGCTGGTGGATACCGAGTCGCTGACCGCATTGCCCGAGGCGCTGGCGGCCGACTGGTGCCTGGTCGACAGCACCGAGGCGCCGGCGCCGACCGGCACGCTGGCCGAAAAGGTCAAGGGCGCAGGAGCGCTGGGTCACTGGCTGGGCCGTATCCGCTGGGTGGACACCGCCGCCGACGCCGTCGAACAGGTAGCGACCCTCGCCCCCGGGGAAAGCGTGCTCAGCCGTGACGGCGTCTGGCAGGCCCCGGGGTTTGTGCGCCAACAGGCATCCGGCGAGGGCATTGATGCTCTGTTGGTCACCCGGCGCCGCCATGCCGAGCTGGAAGAGGAACGTGGTATCCGCGACGAAGAGCTGGCGGAGGCCGAAAGGCAGCGCGAGGCCGCCGGCGAATCGCTTGAGGCGTGTGAGGACAGCCTCGAATCGCTTTCCCGGCGCGAGCGCGAGCACGCTGCGACGCTGCAGCAGGCCGCTCTCGCCGAGCGCGGCCAGGCACAGCGGATTGAACATCTCGAAAGCCGTGCCGCCGAGCTGGACGAAGAGCTGGACCGGCTGGACGCCAGCGATGCCGACCTGACGCTGGAGCTGGAAGAACAGCGTGAACGCTGGGGAGACGCCATGGCGCGGCTGGAGCAGGTCTCGCTGGAGCGTGAAGACGCCCGGGCGCGCCGCCAGCAGCAGGAGGAGCACCACGAGCAGCTCACGCAGCAGCAGGCACCGCTACGCGCGCGCCAGCAGGAGCTGACGCTCGAACGTGAGCGCTTGCATACCGAACGTAACAGCCTGAACGCCCAGCGCGAGCGCAGCGATGAAAGCGAAGAACGTCTGGCGCTGCGTATCGCCGAAATCGAGGAAAGTCTTGAAGCGCTGCAGGAGCCCGACGAACTGGCCGCCGACGAGCTGGATGAACTGCTGGAGCAGCGCGAGCAACAGGAAAGTCGCCTCAACGACGCTCGCAGCGAAGCCCAGGCACTTGCCGAGCAGCTGCGCGTTGACGAGCAGAACCGCCAGGAGCACGAACGGACCCTGGGCCACAGCCGCGAGCAGCTGCAGCAGCGGCGCATGGAGGTGCAGGCGCTGTCGCTCAAGGCCGACGCCCAGCAGGAGCAGCTGGCCGAGCTGGAACTGGACGCCGATACGCTGGCCGAGGGCCTGGCCGATGACGCCGACGAAACGCGCTGGCAGGCGACGCTGGACAGTACCACGGACCGGATTCGGCGGCTGGGCGCCATCAACCTGGCGGCCATCGAGGAATATGAACAGCAGGCCGAGCGGCGCAACTACCTGGAGGCCCAGCACGAAGAGCTGATTGAAGCGCTGGACACCCTGGAACGTGCCATCCAGCGTATCGACCAGGAAACCCGATCGCGCTTCAAGGCGACCTTCGACCAGGTGGATGCCGGGCTTCAGGGGCTCTTCCCCCGGGTGTTCGGCGGCGGTACGGCCTGGCTGACCCTGACCGGCGAGGATCTGCTGGAGACCGGCGTGGCAATCATGGCGCGCCCGCCGGGCAAGAAAAACAGCACCATCCACCTGCTCTCCGGGGGAGAAAAAGCCCTGACGGCGCTGTCGCTGGTGTTTGCCATTTTTCAGCTGAACCCGGCGCCGTTCTGTATGCTCGACGAAGTCGATGCGCCCCTGGATGACGCCAACGTCAGCCGCTATGCGAGGCTGGTTCAGGAAATGTCGGAAAGCGTGCAGTTTATCTACATCACGCACAACAAGATCGCCATGGAGTCAGCCGAACGGCTGATGGGCGTCACGATGCAGGAACCGGGTGTCTCGCGTCTGGTCGCCGTGGGCGTGGAAGAGGCCGCCGCCCTGGCAGACGAAGCCTGAACCGGCGACATGGTGCAGAAAATAGCGGCACTGTTATAATAGCAATGTAACAAAACGGTTAACCGCGGTGCTGAAAGCTGTCAAATAGATACTGCATCGTGAAGATTCGTACAAAATATCCCTTGTCAAGCAAATCAGGCTATGCTTGTAGAGAAAGTGCAGGCAGTATCTGATTGCCTGTCGCCATTTTTTTGCGATAAGCCTGACAATATCAGGTTGGGTAATATGGGGTCCCCGAGGTTTTTCCGGGGCCAAGACAAGGCAGCCGATGAATCCAGGCGGAATAAACGACCCATGGAAAAAACGACATGGAACTAAGAGAGTGGCTAATCATTTTAGGGCTGGCGCTGGTATCGCTCATCGTCATTGATGGTGTTCGCCGACTCCAGCGGCAGCGCCGCGTTCCACGCCTGGATCAGGGCAGCAGCGCGGCCGGCGGTGACGATCCCGATGCGGCTGCGCGTGCCGCCGAACTTGACTGGGAACTGCCCAACGGCGGCGCCCGGGTGGTCAGGGCGGCGGAAGACGGCGCCGCGGCGGAATCTTTTGAGCCGCCGCGTCGGCACTCTGCGCACGGGCATGCACGGACCCGCAGCGAGGAAGCCGTGGACGCAGCCCCGGCGCGGCAGGCGCCGACGTTCCGCGAACCGCACGGCAGCCAGCCGGTAGAGCCCGGTGTCAGCATCCCCGACAGCGGCGTGGCGGGCCGTGCCGATGAACAGGACGAAGCGCCTGTCCGGGTCCCGCTGACGGCGACCGACGCCGACGACGATAGCGCCGATGTGCCGCCGATCAATGCCCGCCACGAGAATGCTCATCGGGATAGTGCCCGCCTGAACAGCGTTGAAGAGCCGGCCGAGGAAAACGGCGATGAGGATGAAAATGTCGGTGTAAAAGCCGGCTCAGCGCCGCGTCGGCATTTGCGCGCTGATACGGTCGGCGACCACGAGGATGAAGGCGACGACGAGGAAGCCGTCGACGAGCCGTATCGCCTTGTGGACGTTGAGGAAATCGGCCGCTCGATGAAAAAGCGCCTGGTTAAACAGCAGAAAGCCAGGCAGCAAAAAAAGGAAGACAGGAAGGAAGAAAAAGCCCGCCGCGCCGCCGAGCGGGAAAAGGAACGCGCCGAGCGCGAAGCCCGCGAGCAGCAGGCGCGGGAAGAGCGGGAAGAGCAGCAGCGCCAGCTGGAAGCCCAACAGGCCGAAGCCGACGAACGCGCCCGCCAGGCAGAGGCGTCGCGCCGTGCCGCCGCCGGCCTGGACAGCGCCGCCGCCAGCCAGCCCGATGCCGCCGAGCGTTCCAGCCCCGCACTTGACGGCTTCACAGCCCGGCACGAACCGCAAAGCGGCTCGGATGCCGCCTCCGCGCCGGCTGCCGAGCCCGTGATGGACCCTGTTCTGGAAAAGGCGCTGCGCAACGATATCCCCGGCGGCCAGGCGCGTCATACCCTGACCGGTGCCGAGGAAGTCATCGTCATCAGCGTTTTGGCCCGGGAGGAAAACGGCTTCGACGGCGCCAGGCTACTGAAGCTGTTGATGGCCTGCGGATTGCGCTACAGCCGCGGGCTGGGCGTATTCCACCGTTTCGAGACCGAAAGCGAAGACAGCGAGCTGCAGTTTTCCATGGTCAACGTGGTCAAGCCCGGGTCCTTCCCCGTGGAGGACGGCGAGCCGTTTTCCTGCCCCGGGGTTACGTTCCTGATGCCGCTGCCCGGTGCCGAGGATAGCGCCGCCGCCTTTGAAGCCATGGTGGAAACCGCCATGGTCGTGGTGCGCCACCTGGGCGGTGAGCTCAAGGATGAAAACCACAGCGTGATGACCGCTCAGACCATCGAGTTTACCCGTCAGCAGGTACACGAGTTTGAGCGCCGTCACCGCCTGAACCGCCAGCTGCAGGCGCAGTAATCGCTTGCACCGGCCGGTCCCTGATCGATGCACCCGCCCCGTGGCGGGTGTTTTTGTTTTGTTTCACGCCTTTGAGACCCTGCTGCCATGAGTCAGTCCGATTCCCTGCCGTCGTCCCTGCCCGCCTCGGTGCGCGAGACGGCCCGGGCGTTGCGTACCGCGCTGGATGACGCGAATCACCGCTACTACGTACTCGACGAGCCCACACTGACCGACGCCGATTACGATCGCCAGCTACGTCAACTGCAGAACCTGGAAGCCGAGCACCCCGCGCTGGTGACGCCTGATTCGCCTACGCAGCGGGTCGGCGCACCGCCGTCGGCGGGTTTCAGCGACATTCAGCATGCCGTGCCCATGCTGTCGCTGGGCAACGCCTTTGGTCGCGATGAGGTGTTCGCCTTTGCCGAGCGTGTGGCCGACCGCCTGGAAAGCGCTGCCGACGACCTGGCCTTCAGCGTGGAGCCCAAGCTCGACGGCGCGGCAGTATCGCTGGTGTATGAGCACGGCCGGCTGATCAGCGGCGCCACCCGGGGCGACGGGCGCACCGGCGAGGATATTACTGCCAATCTGCGTACGCTGCGCTCGGTGCCGCTGGCGCTGCGCGGCAACGACGTACCGCGGCTGCTGGAAGTGCGCGGCGAGGTGATCATGCGCCACGCGGGCTTTGCGCAGCTTAATGCCCGGGCCCGGGAAACGGACAGCAAGGTGTTTGCCAACCCGCGCAACGCCGCCGCCGGCAGCCTGCGCCAGCTGGACCCGGCGGTGACCGCCACCCGGCCGCTGGAGTTTCATGCCTACCAGGCCGCGCGCATCGAGCCCGATCCGGGGGATGCCACCCACAGTGAGTTGATGGCGCGTCTGGCCGGGCTGGGTTTTATCACCAGCGGGGAATTGCAAGTGCTGTACGGCCCCGGCGCGGTTGCCGACTACTGCGAGGCGCTGGGCGAACGCCGCGACGAGCTGGGCTTTGATATTGACGGCGCGGTCATCAAGGTCAACCATCTGCGCCGGCAGCGCGAGCTGGGGTTCGTCGCCCGGGCGCCGCGCTGGGCCACCGCCTGGAAGTTCCCCGCTCAGGAAGAAATCACCCGCCTGGAAGACGTCGAGTTTCAGGTTGGGCGTACCGGGGCGGTAACACCGGTGGCACGGCTGGCGCCGGTGAGCGTGGCCGGAGTCACCGTGTCCAACGCCACGCTGCACAACGCCGATGAAATCGCCCGGCTCGATGTGCGCATCGGTGACAGCGTGGCCATCCGTCGCGCGGGTGAGGTGATCCCGCAGGTGGTGCGCGTCAACCACGACCGGCGCCCCGACGATGCCCGGGAGATTGTCTTTCCCGACTGCTGCCCGGTGTGCGGCTCCGATGTGGAGCGCGTTGAAGGCGAAGTGGTGGCGCGTTGCGCCGGCGGGCTTTACTGTCCGGCGCAGCGCAAGGAGGCGCTCAAGCATTTTGCCGGGCGCCGCGCGCTGGATATTGACGGCCTGGGCGACAAGCTGATCACCCAGCTGGTCGACAATCAGCGGGTGGAAACGCCGGCGGACCTGTTCACGCTGGATGTGGCCTACCTGCAAACGCTTCCGCGCATGGCTGAGAAGTCATCGCGGAACCTGGTGAACGCGCTGGATAGTGCTCGCTCGACGACGCTGGCGCGTTTTATCTACGCGCTGGGCATTCGTGAGGTGGGGGAGGCCACGGCAGCGGGTCTGGCGGCGCATTTTGGCACGCTTGACGCGCTCCAGGCCGCCGAGCAGGAAGCGCTGGAAGGCGTCAACGACGTCGGGCCGGTAGTGGCCGCTCATCTGCATACGTTTTTCCGCCAGCCGCACAATCGACAAACCATCGAGGCGCTGCGCGCCGCCGGCGTGCACTGGGAAGAGCAGGCGGTAGCGACCGGCCCCGGGCCGCTTGACGGTCAGACCTGGGTGCTGACCGGCACGCTGGAGACACTGACCCGCGACGAAGGCAAGGCACGCCTGCAAGCGCTGGGCGCCCGGGTGGCGGGCAGCGTGTCGAAAAAAACCGCCTGCGTCGTCGCCGGTGAAGCGGCGGGCAGCAAACTCGAAAAGGCCCGGACGCTGGGCGTCGAGGTGCTCGACGAAGCCGAGTTTATCGCCCGGCTGGACGAGACTGAAGCCGACGATCGGAGATCTGAATGAGCCGCTTTATCGAAGTGCCGGCCACGCTGCTGCCGGCCGAGACACTGGACGCATTGCTGGAAGCCTTCGTCACCCGCCAGGGCTACGATACTACCGATACCACCGGCGCGGGCATGGCCGGCTGGGTCGCCGAGGTCAAACAGCAGCTTGAGCGCGGCGAGCTGGTGATCACCCACGACGTGGAGATGGAAATGACCGAAGTGATGACCCTGGAGCAGTGGCAGCGTTTCGGCGAGCACATCGACGACCTGGCGCCGGATGGCAGTGAACATGATGGCAGTGAACAGGGCGGTAGTGAATAAGCTGGTCGTAAAACATGTCAGAGTGAATAGAAATCGCTGAACAGGCCGGTGGTTAAACCGGATCGCGCCGGGCTACCCCTGCTTCAGGGCGCGGATCAGCCGCCGGCCGGGGTGGAGGTGATCGGCCAGCGGGCCTTCCACCGGCAGCGGCTCGTCGCAGATCCGTGAGGCGATGACCTCGGCGCACAGCGGTGCGCTGGAAAGCCCTCGGGAGCCGTGCGCCGCGCTGATCCAGAGGCCGTCGTGGTGTCGCCCCGGCGTGGTAAACGTCCGGGTGGCGTCTTTTCGCAGCGCGGCATAGTCGTCCGCCCAGGCGTCGGCATTCGGCACCGGGCCGGCGTAGGGCGTCTTGTCCGGGCTGGCCGCGCGAACTGCCGCGCGGCCGCTCGCGTGTTCCGGGCGCAGGTCGGCGCCGGCCGCTTCGAGCTGCTGATACAGCTCGGGTAGCATGCGCTTCAGTTCGCCCAGATTGTGGCGATGGTCGTCCGCGCGCAGCTCGGTGCCCGCGTCGTTGGGCACAAAGCTCGCGCCGACGGTCAGCACGCCGTCAAGCGCCGGCGGTGCGTAGCCTCCCGCGCAGACCACCCGTGACGGCCCCGATACCCCCGCCGGTAGCGGGATTTCGCTGATCTGGCCGCGTACCGGCTGCAGCGGCAGTGCCCGGGTCGGGGCGAAGCGATTGGCCAGATGCGCGCTGGCCACCACCACTTGATCCGCCTCCAGCACGCTGCCGTCACTCAGGCCGACCTGCCAGCCGTCTTCGTGGCGTTCGACGCGGCACGCCTCGCCGTATGTCAGGGTAATGCCGGCATGGTCAAGCAGCCGGTGGCACAGCGCCGCCGGCCGTACCCAGCCGGCACCGGGGTAGAAAAGCCCCTGCTGGGCGGCGACATTCATTCCGGCTTCCTCGCTGAGCCGGGGCTGCGCCTGCCGGCTGACAAGCTGCCGGGGCAGCGGGTGATGGTCACTGAAGCGTCGCTGGCGAGCGGCTTCCCTGTCGTTCAGCGCCAGCTGTAGCACGCCGCCCGGCTGCCAGAGTCGGTATTCGGGGTCGAGAGTGCCCAGCCAGCGACGGCTATACATCAGTCCTGCCAGATAAAACCGGCTTTGGTGGTTGGTATCGGCCGCCAGCTTGACGTACAGCGCACCCTGGCGGTTGCCTGACCCGCCCGCTGCCGGGGCGGTTTTTTCCACCACGGTGACGTGAACGCCGCGCCGCGCCAACGCCGCGGCGACGCTGGCGCCGGCGATGCCGGCGCCGATGACAACGGCGCTGTGTGCCGGGCGCGCGGCCGGCGGCATAAACCAGGGCGCTGCCTGGCGGCGGTTATCCACCGGCGGCGTGTCGATATGCCCGGCGAGCATCTCGCGTTTGCGCCCGAAGCCAGGCACTTTCTCCCAGTGAAAGCCCGCCGCTTTCAGCCCCCGCTTGACTACGCCCGCGCAGGTAAAAGTGGCGAAAGTCGCTCCCGGGCGCGAGCGGGCGGCCATGGCGGCAAACAGGGCCGGCTGCCACATGGCAGGGTTTTGCGCCGGGGCAAAGCCGTCCAGAAACCAGGCATCGACCCTGCCGTCCAGCAGCGCCAGGCGTTCGGCGGTATCGCCGAAGTGCAGGTCGAGAATCACCCGGTCGCCGAGTTGCAGCCGATGGACGCCGCTCACCGCTTCCGGCCACTGACGGCAGAGCGTCTCGGCTTCAGCGGCGAGATCCGGCCAGATGCTCAGCGCTCGGGCAAGCGCGTGGCGCTCAAGCGGATACTTTTCGGTGGATATCAGGTGCAGCCGCACGTCGGGCGGGGCATGGTGGATAAAACAGGCCCAAGCACAGAGCATGTTCAGGCCGGTGCCAAAGCCGGTTTCGCCGATGACAAAGGGGCGCGGCTCGCGCCAGGCGGCAAAGCGTTCGGGCAGGCGGTTGGCGTCGATAAAGACGTGCCCGGTTTCCGCGCGACCGTTCTGGCGGGAAAAGTAGACATCGTCGAACGCCGAGGATTGCGGCGCACCGTTTTCCCACGCGAGTACCGGGTGCTCCAGTTCGGCCAGTGCCGGCATGGGGGGAAAGGATGTATCGCCTTTGGCCTGGGTCACGAAACGTCTCCACCGCTTTAGGTTGGTTAAAAAATAAACAATCTGTTGGGTCGGGCATCAATTCTGCCCTGGCAGAAGGCGTCCGCCGTGTTTTCACAGAGTTTTCCACAGCATGTGTGAAGAAAGCGCTTCGCTCGCTGTGGAAGCCTGTCGGCTCAGGGCAGCGCCTGCTTGAACGGCTTGACGGTGACGCGGGTATAAACGCCGGCGATCACGTAGGGGTCGGCGTCCGCCCAGGCCTGGGCCGCGTCCAGGCTCTCGAACTCGGCGATGACCAGACTCCCGCTGAACCCGGCCTCGCCGGGGGTTTCCGTGTCGATGGCCGGATGCGGGCCGGCGATGACCAGCCGGCCGGCATCGCGCAGTGCTTCCAGACGCGCCAGGTGATCCGGGCGTGCCGACAGACGGCGCTCGAGACTCTGTTCGGCATCTTCGCTGATGATGGCGTATAGCATGGGGATAACTCCTGGGAAGACGAACGCAGGACAAGCGTAATTGACCGGCCCGGTACGAGGCCGCACCATGACGGAACGGACCTGACGCCGTGCGCCCCGGCCGTCACCGTATTCTGACAAGCTATCTTAACGAACTATTCTGAAGAGCTATTCTGACAAACTCCTCACACGGCGTCATGCTTATGCCCGATTCATCCACCGGTGTTTCTCCCACTGCTGATTCTTCCACCGCTGTTTCATCGGCTGCTGATTCATCCCCGGGCGCGTTGCCCGCCACCCTGGACGCCGATCGCCGCTACCCGCTGGATTTCCACATGCACTCCACGGCGTCGGACGGCGCGCTGGCTCCGGCCGATCTGGTGGCGCTGTGCGCCGAGCGCGGGCTGGACTACATGGCGCTGACCGACCACGACACCATGGACGGCGTTGCCGAGGCGGCCGACGCGGCGCGCCAGGCACAGATTGGCCTGGTGCCGGGCTGCGAGCTGTCGACCCGCTGGCGAGGGGTGGGGATTCATGTGGTGGCGCTGATGCCCGACGGAGTCCGCAGCCCGTTGACAGAAGGGCTGGAACACCAGCGTCGGGCGCGCATTGAGCGCGCCGGGGTCATTGCCGAACGGCTGGAAAAAGCCGGTTTGCACGAGGCTCTGGCCAAGGCGCGGGCGCAGGCCGGCAGCGACCGCCCGCTGGGACGCCCGGATTTTGCCCGGGCGCTGGTGGACGATGGCCTGGTGAAGGATTTTGCCGAGGCCTTCAAGCGGTATCTGGGCAGCGGTAAAAAGGGCGATGTCAAAGCCCAGTGGCCGGAAATCGACGAGGTGGTTGGCTGGATTGTCGACGCCGGCGGCGTGGCGGTGGTGGCGCATCCTTTGCGTTACGGGCTGACCCGGCGCAAACGCGGCCAGCTGCTGGATACCTTTGTCGCGGCCGGCGGCCAGGCGGTGGAGCTGGTCAGCGGCCAGCAAAATCCCGATACCACCCGGGATCTGGCCCGCCAGCTGTTTGAGCGCGATCTTTACGCCTCCATGGGCAGCGATTTTCACTTTCCCGGCGGCCATGCCGCGCCGGGAAGCATGAGCCTCGTGCCGCGCACCGGTGCTCCGCCGATATGGCAGCACCCGCGGCTACGTCGGCTTCAAGGCTTGTATTCACAGGAGACATGACGATGAGCCAGTTCTTCGAGATTCATCCGGAAAACCCGCAGCAGCGGTTGATTGATCAGGCCGTGGAGATTGTGCGCAAGGGCGGGGTGATCGCCTATCCCACCGATTCGGGCTACGCGCTGGGCTGCCGGATGGGCGAAAAGAAAGCCATCGAAAAAATCAAGTGGCTGCGCTCGCTGGATAATAAGCACAACTTCACCCTGGTATGCTCGGACCTGTCGGAAATCGGCACCTACGCCAAGGTGGATAACGCCGAGTTTCGCCTGCTCAAGGCGCATACGCCGGGGGCTTACACCTACATTCTGCCGGCCACGGGTGAGGTGCCGCGCCTGCTGCTGCATCCCAAGCGGCGCTCCATCGGCGTGCGAGTGCCCGACCACCGCATTACCCATGCGCTGCTGAGCACGCTTGGCGAGCCGCTGATGAGCGTAACGCTGATCCCGGTAGACGAAGAGCTGCCGCTCACCGATCCCGAAGATATCCGCGAACGCTTTGGCGCGCATCTCGACCTGATCATCGACGGTGGCGCCTGCCATCTGGAACCCACCAGCGTGATCGACCTGCGCGAGCTGCCGCCGGTTATCGTCCGCGAAGGGCGCGGCGATATAACGCCTTTCGTTGAGTAAGCGGCCAGCCTGACTGTTGAGTAAACCCCGGTTTTTACCGGGGTTTTTTGTGGGCTTTCAGTGGAGTCATGTCATGATCGATTGTTTGAATGTTCAATAAAAATAAAATACGCTGCCCCTTCGCTCGCCCGCCGGCACCCTGATGACTCGGCAGCACTGTCCTGCCGGTGTCATCGGGCGGGGGCGACGGATAAAAATGCTAATCAGGAGAGAGTATGAAAATGCACGCGTATTACCGCGCCATGACCGTTGTGGCGCTGAGTGGGGCAATGGCCCTACCGCTGGGCGCCAGCCAGGCGTTGGCCGATGAGCAGAAAAACTGCGGTCCTGAGGCCTATAGTATGGGGCTGCGCTATCAGCAACAGTCTGCAGAAGTCGCCGCTCTGCAGCGTCAGAGCTTTAGCCTGGCCAGGTATCGTCTGAAAGAGCAGATCGAAGCCCACGGCGATGATGCCGATCTGGCAATCGCGACGGATCTGGACGAAACGGTCATTGATAACAGCGCCTTGCTCGCTCGTGACATTGCCGAGTGCCACGACTTTACCGGCTGGGATACCTGGAAAGTCTGGGAGCGTGAGGGGACGCCCACGTTGATTCCCGGCGCATTGGCATTTTTGAACTATGCCGACGAGCACGATGTGTCGATCTATTACATCTCCGACCGCTACGAAGAGAACAAGGCGGATAGCGTTGAAACGCTGGAAGAGCTGGGGCTGCCGCAGGTCAGCAATGACAGCGTCATGCTGCTGGGCCCGCCCAAGACCGAGCGGCGCGCCGAGGTCATGGATAGCCACACCCTGGTGATGCAGCTGGGCGACTCGCTACACGACTTTGCCGGCGAGTTTGCCGATGCCGGGCTGGAAGAAAAGCACGAGCTGGTTGAAGACAATGCCGACAAGCTGGGCAGGGACTGGATCGTTTTGCCCAATGCCGGCTATGGCGGCTGGAGCGAAGCCGATCTGGATGAGTGGGACGCACCGCTCAAGGTCGACTGATATTCGGCTGTTGGAACAAAGGCTTGTGGTTGCCCGCCAGGCGGGCAGCACAATCCTGTGATCATAAAGCGCCCTGGCCACGGCCGGGGCGCTTTGGTGAGGGCACCCGGTCAAGCGTGCTCGACTGCCGTGCCGCTCGCATCGGTGAACCCTGGTCGGGGATCAGGTTTTCTTCGAGTCAGCCGCCGCCTCGCGTTCGTCGCCGCTATCCAGCGGTGTGCGCCGGGCAAAATATCGGGCCAGCGCCAGGGCGGCGCGACCGAAGGCCGGTTCGGGTTGGCCGCTATTATCCAGCCCGCAGGCCAGCGTATGCGCGAGCGATTGCGGGCCGGTTTCGGCAAGGTCGGGGTGCGCAGCCAGTCGGGTCAGGGCGTCCCGGGCGTCGGCCAAAAAACGCGCCTGGCCGCTGTCGTGAAAGGCATCAAGCGCGAGCATGGCGCGATGGAACCAGTCGCCGGCGGTTTGCGCGTCGGGCAGTGGCCAGCGGCCCTGACCCAGCGCTCGGCCTCGGACCGCCTTGCTGCTGTCCGACGGGCGCAGCGCGACGCTGCCGGCCAGCTCATCGGCCAGCGCCCACAGATCTTCGGCATCGCCGGCCTTGAGCTCCAGCTCGAGCTCGCGGATCGGCGCGCGGCTTTGGCCGCTGACAATCTCGCCTTCATCCACCGCCACCTCGATCAGGCTCCGGCCCTGGGTGAGGGCCCAATGCCGGCGGGTGAAGTCGGTGCGCAGCTGCACTTCGAGTCGCGTCAATATCTCACTGCCGAGTTCGCGTATCGGTGGCAGTGCGGCCAGGCCGTCGAGGTCCAGGCCATCGTCGCTGACTTCCCATTCCCATTCGCTGCGCGTGGATAGCCCGCCGCCGCCGTGGCCGGCGGTTTTCAGCGTTTGCAGCGTGATACCGTCTACCCGGCGCAGCCGCAGGGCCATCCGCGCCGATGCCAGGCTGCCTTCGGGAGTATCGAGGTAGCTATTGGCCGGGTGCTGGATAGCGGGTGGGTCGTCAGCGAGGCGCGGGTGTGCCATCAGCCGGGCCGGACTCTCCGGGGGCAGGGCGAGCTTGAGCTCGATTTCCTGCGGCGCGGGCGCCTGCGATTCGGAACGGGGCATGGTATCGGTGAACCTCCTTGATCGGCGGCGGGAAAGCGCCCGTCGACGGCGGTATGTTGCATGGAAATATGGCATGAAAAACGGCATAAGCCGCGGTGTAAACAGCGGACGCACAAAGTCGTGAACAGAGCCGTGAACATGGCCATGAAAAGGGCTGTGAAAAGGGCTTGGAAAAGTTGCCTGAAATGCCGAACTTTTTGTGACGTTTGCCAGGCCAGTCTTTATACTGGCGCCTGCCATTTCGGGCTTTTCCACAACAGACCAAAAGGCTTTATGGTTACCTCGAATCCTTTCTCCGCCATGTTTGGCCGCTCGCCGTTCCAGCCCCTGCTGGCGCATATCGTCAAGGCCAATGAGTGCGCCGATCAGCTGCTGCCGTTTTTTGAAGCCACGCTGGACGGTGACTGGAACGGTGCCGCCAAACTACGCGAAAACGTTACCCGCCTGGAGCATGAGGCCGACGAGCTCAAGACCGAGCTGCGGCTGAATCTGCCCAACACCATGTTCCTGCCGGTGTCGCGTTCGGATTTGCTGGATCTGATCAGCGTCCAGGACAAGATCGCCAACAAGGTGCGCGATATTACCGGCATCATGGTCGGGCGCAGGATGCAGGTGCCGGCGTCGCTGGCCGGCACCATGCGTGACTATATCCATACCAGCGTGCAGTGCGTGGCCCAGGCGCGCCAGGCGCTGGAAGAGTTACAGGAGCTGCTGGACTCCGCCTTTGGCAGCAACGTGGCCGATGTGATGCAGAACATGATCCGCGAGCTTCACGTCCTTGAGCACCAGACCGACAGCCAGCAGGTGGCGATCCGTCGTCAGCTGTTCGAGCTGGAAGAGGAGCTGCCGCCCGTCGACGTGATCTTCATGTACAAGATCATCGACGGCATAGGGGATCTCTCCGATGGCGCCGAGCGTGTGGGCAGCCGTCTGCAGATACTCACGGCGCGCTAAAGGGGCTTAAGGGGACAGTCATGCAGGTTATTGCACAGCACGGCGACATTTTTATTCTGTTGGCCTGTGCGTTCGGCTTCTTCATGGCCTGGGGAGTCGGCGCCAACGATGTGGCCAACGCCATGGGCACCTCGGTGGGCTCCCGGGCGATTACCATCAAGCAGGCCATCATTATCGCGGTGGTGTTTGAATTTCTCGGCGCCTGGCTGGCCGGCGGCGAGGTGACCAACACCATCCGCAAGGGGATCATCAACCCTGAACTGCTGGAAGACGATC
This sequence comes from Vreelandella jeotgali Hwa, assembly GCF_000334215.1. Lineage (GTDB taxonomy): Bacteria > Pseudomonadota > Gammaproteobacteria > Pseudomonadales > Halomonadaceae > Vreelandella > Vreelandella jeotgali. Next base: position 302,053 of record NZ_AMQY01000011.1, read on the forward strand.
CGCACCTGCTGGTTTACGGCATGCTCGCCGCGCTGCTGGCGGCGGGGACCTGGCTGCTGCTGGCCTCGCTCAAGGGCTGGCCGGTCTCTACCACCCATTCCATCGTCGGCGCCATCGTCGGCTTTGCCGTGGCCGGGCTGGGGGCTTCCACGGTGGACTGGGGGGCGGTGGGCTCGATTGCCGCCAGCTGGGTGGTGTCGCCAATGCTCGCGGGTACGGTGGGCTTTGTGCTGTTCAAGTCGGTGCACCTGCTGATTTTTGATGCGCGCGACCCGCTGGCGGCCGCTCAGCGTTACGTCCCGTTTTATATGTTTCTGGTCGGCTTTATTGTCTCCATGGTGACCATGACCAAGGGGCTCAAGCACGTGGGCCTGCACATCAGCTTTCTGCAAAGCCTGGGGCTTTCGGTGGCGGTGGGGCTGGTCGTCACCGGGATCGGCATGCTGCTCGAGCGGCGTGTCAAGTATGTGCATTCCCACGAGGATCAGTTCGGCTACGCCAACGTCGAGCGTATATTTGGCGTGCTGATGCTGTTCACCGCCTGCGCCATGGCCTTTGCCCACGGCTCCAACGATGTGGCCAACGCCGTGGGCCCGCTGGCTGCGGTCATCGGCGTGGTGCAAAGCGGCGGCGATATCGGCGGTGCCGCGCTGGTGCCCTGGTGGGTCCTGATACTCGGCGGCGCCGGCATCGTGGTGGGGCTGGTTACCTACGGCCACCGGGTGATTGCGACGGTGGGTACGCGTATCACCGAGCTGACTCCCAGCCGCGGCTTTGCCGCGACCCTGGCGGCGGCGTCCACCGTGGTGGTGGCGTCGGGCACCGGGCTGCCGGTATCGACCACCCAGACGCTGGTGGGCGCCGTGCTGGGTGTGGGGCTCGCGCGCGGGATGACCGCGCTCAACCTGCGCGTGCTGGGCACCATCGCCATGTCGTGGCTGATCACGCTGCCCGCCGGCGCGGGGCTGGCCATTCTGTTTTTCTTTATGCTCAAGGGCATGTTCGGCGCCTGACGCCGATGTCCGGGTAGATACGCTGTCGGAGAGCCGCTAGTGGATACGCGCTTCCCCTTTGTTGACTGGTTTCGTAACGCCTCGCCGTATATCAATGCGCACCGCGGGCGAAGCTTTGTGATTCTGGTGGAGGGCGAGGCGATGGCCTCGGAGCGCGGCGAGCAGCTGGTTCAGGATCTCGCCCTGCTGCATACGCTGGGCGTGCGGCTGACGCTGGTGTTCGGTATCCGCCCCCAGGTGCAGGCCGCGCTGGCCGCGGACGCCATTACCCCGCAGCGCCTGAACGGCCGCTGGGTAGCCAACGCGGCGGTCATGCAGCGGGTCGAGCAGGTAGCGGCCCGCCAGCGCCTCTGGCTTGAGGCGCGCCTCTCGCTGGGGCTGCCCAGCACACCCCTGCACGGCGTGGAGCTGGGCGTGGTCTCGGGGAACCTGGTCACGGCCAAGCCGCTGGGCGTGCGCGAAGGCGTCGACTTTGACCATAGCGGCGAAGTGCGCCGGGTGCGCGGCAGTGCGATCAACGGCCTGCTGGATCAGGGCTCGCTGGTGTTGCTGCCGCCGCTGGGCTTTTCCAGCACCGGGGAGGTGTTTGATCTGGACGCCGCCGACGTGGCGCGCCACGCCGCCGTCGCGCTGGAAGCGGACAAGCTGATCCTGCTGGGCGACTCGGACGGGCTGACCGACGACCAGGGCCGGCTGCTGCGCCAGCTGTCCCCCGACGAAGCGGCGCAGCATCGGCATGGCGCCGAGCCCGGCAGCGAGACGGCCCGCCATCTTCAGGCCGCCTGCGCCGCCGCGCGCGAAGGTGTCGCCCGTACTCACCTGCTGCCCTGGGGCAACCACGATGCGCTGCTCGGCGAGCTGTTTACCCGGGATGGCGTGGGTACCATGATCACCCGGCAGCGCTACGAACAGCTGCGGCCGGCGTCTCCCGCCGACATCGCCGGGCTGCTGGAGCTGCTGGAGCCGCTGGAGGCGCGCGGGATGCTGGTGGCGCGCTCCCGCGAGCGCCTGGAGCACGAAATCGACGACTACCTGGTCATCGAGCGCGACGGCATGGTGATCGGCTGCGGTGCGCTGCAGCTGTTTGACGAGGCCGACGTGGCCGAGATGGCCTGCGTGGCGGTACACCACGACTATCGCGGCGGCGCCCGGGGCGAGCGGCTGGTGGAGGCGCTGGAGCAGCGCGCGCGCCAGCGCGGCGTCGGCGGGCTGTTTGTGCTGACCACCCACACCGTCCACTGGTTTGCCGAACACGGCTTTCGTCCGGCCAGTCTTGCCGATCTCCCGCCGCTGAAACGCGACGCCTATAACCACGCGCGCCAGTCCAAGGTGCTGTTCAAGGCGCTGAACGGATGAATGGCCCGCTCGGGGCGGTCGAGCCGCTAACGGTAGCGTCGTTTGACCTCGACACTGAGCCGGCCTTCATTCAGGCGTAGCTTGAGCCGCTCGCCGGGCACCGTATCCGCCGCGCGCTGGACAACCTGCCCCTGGCCATCCTGAGCGATGGCGTAGCCGCGTCCCAGTACCGCCAGCGGGCTGACGGCGTTGAGCTCCCGGGCGGCCGCCGTGAGCCGGGCCTGGCGCTGCTGTTGCTGCCGGTGCATGGCCTGCTCCAGCCGGCTGCCAAGACTCGCCAGATGCTGGCTTGCCTGCCGATGGCGGCGTGTCAGGTGATGATGGGTCAGCCGCCTTTCCAGCTGCTGCTCCTTGTCCCGCTGCTCCGCCAGGCGTTTCTGCGCGGCGCGCTCCAGGCGTTTGCTCAGCGTATCGAGCTGCTGGCGCCGTTGGCGCAGGGCGTCGCCGGGGTGGCGAAGTCGTGCCCGCAGCGCGTCCAGACGCTGCCCTTCGCGTTCCAGGCGTGATTCCAGAGCGCGTTCCAGGCGCCATTCCCGGGTACTGATGTCGCGGCGCAGACCGGCGCGGTCGGGCACCAGCTGCTCGGCGGCAGCAGAAGGGGTGGGGGCGCGCTGGTCGGCAGCGAAGTCGGCGAGCGTGACATCGACTTCGTGGCCCACCGCCGACATCACCGGCAGGCGCGAGTGTTGAATGGCCCGGGCCAGATGCTCGCTGTTGAACGCCCAGAGGTCTTCCAGGCTGCCGCCGCCCCGGGTGATCAGGATGGCGTCGCGGTCCGCTTCCAGCCGCGACTGGCGGTTGAGCAGGCCCAGCGCGGCGATCATCGCCGGGGCCGCCTTGTCGCCCTGCACCGGCACCGGAATCACCGTCACGTTGGCCAGCGGCCAGCGTGTTTCCAGCACTGCGAGCACATCGCGCACGGCGGCCCCGGTGGCCGAAGTCACCAGCAGCAGCCGCCGGGGCGGGTGCGGCAGTGGTCGGGCGTTGGCAAAAACGCCTTCGCTATCGAGCTGCTGTTTGAGCCGCTCGAAAGTCGCCAGCAGCTCGCCCAGCCCGGCGGCCTGTACCGCCTCCACGATCAGCTGATAGTCCCCGCGCGGTTCGAACAGCGAGACGCGGGCGCGCACCCTGACCTGATCGCCGTTGCGCAGCGGCGCGGCGACAAAGCGCGCCCGGGTACGAAACAGCGCACAGCGCACCTGGGCGTCGGCGTCCTTGAGGCTGAAATAAACGTGCCCCGAAGACGGCCGAGCCACGTTGGATAACTCGCCTTCCACCCAGACTTCACCCACATCGCGCTCAAGGCAGCGGCGTGCCTGATGGTTCAGCTGGCTGACGGAAAGGGGCGGGTTGGATGCAGTCGTCATGGTCGCGGATTATCTCATGGGCCGGGCAAAATAAAGGGTTGGCAAACAGGACCCGGGGTATCCGGAGAGCGGGCCGCTCTGCGTTGCCGAAAAGCCGGGCAAAGCGCTATAATAGGGGGCTAACCTCTCAGGTCCCATCTTCCCACTTCCAATCTGGGTGTTGCCGCTATGCTACGTATGGCTCAAGAAGCGCTTACGTTTGATGATGTCCTCCTCCTCCCCGGTTTTTCCGACGTTCTGCCCAACGACGTCAGCCTCAGGACCCGCCTGACACGCGATCTTGCCCTGAATATTCCGTTGGTGTCGGCGGCGATGGATACCGTGACGGAAGGGCGGCTGGCCATCGCCATGGCCCAGGAAGGCGGCATCGGCATTATCCACAAAAACATGACCATCGCCCAGCAGGCACGGGAAGTGCGCAAGGTCAAAAAACACGAGAGCGTCATCGTCAATGACCCGGTTACCGTCAGCCCTGGCGCCAAGCAGGCCGAGCTGCTGGCGATGGCCCGGGAAAACGGCTTTTCCGGTTTCCCGGTGATTGAAGGCCAGACGCTGGTGGGGCTGGTGACCGAGCGCGACATGCGCTTTCAGCCCAACCACGGCGATAGCGTGGCCGACATCATGACCCCGCGCGAGGAGCTGGTGACCGTCCCCGAAGGCACCTCGCTGGACCTGATCAAGGGCAAGATGCAGGAACATCGCATCGAAAAGATGCTGGTGGTCGACGACGATTTTCATCTACGCGGCCTGGTGACCTTTCAGGATATCGAAAAGGCCCGCACCTACCCGATGGCAGCCAAGGATAGCGATGGCCGCCTGTTGGCGGGCGCCGCCGTGGGCACCGGCGACGACACTCCGGACCGTATCGCCGCCCTCGCCGAAGCCGGCGTGGATGCGGTGATCGTGGATACCGCCCACGGCCATTCCCGGGGCGTCATCGAGCGGGTGCGCTGGGTCAAGGAAACCTTCCCGCAAATCCAGGTCATCGGCGGCAACATTGCGACCGGTGATGCCGCGCGCGCGCTGGCCGAAGCCGGCGCCGACGGCGTCAAGGTCGGCATTGGCCCCGGCTCCATCTGCACCACCCGCGTGGTAGCCGGCGTGGGCGTGCCACAGATTACCGCGGTGTCCAACGTCGCCGCGGCGCTCGAGCCCTACGATATTCCGCTGATCGCCGACGGCGGCGTGCGCTATTCCGGCGATCTCTCCAAGGCCGTCGCTGCCGGCGCCAGCACCGTTATGGTCGGCGGCCTGCTCGCCGGCACCGAAGAGGCGCCGGGCGAGGTCGAGCTCTACCAGGGGCGGACCTACAAGGCCTATCGCGGCATGGGCTCCATGGGCGCCATGTCCCAGAGCCAGGGCAGCGCCGACCGCTATTTTCAGGACCCCGGCGCCAGTGCCGACAAGCTGGTGCCCGAAGGCATCGAAGGCCGCGTGCCGTACAAGGGCATGATGGGCGCCATTGTTCATCAGATGATGGGCGGGCTGCGCGCTTCCATGGGCTACACCGGCTGCCACGACGTGCAGCAGATGCGCACTCGGCCCGAGTTCGTCAAGATTACCGGCGCCGGCTTCAACGAATCGCACGTACACGACGTGCAGATTACCAAGGAAGCGCCCAACTACCGCGCCGGCTAGCACCACAAGCGCGACCTGCGGCGGCCTGAAACGGCCGTCGCCCCCGCTGTTCAAGAGACACCGCGATGACTGATATTCACGCCCATAACATCCTGATTCTGGACTTTGGCTCCCAGTACACCCAGCTGATTGCCCGCCGCGTGCGCGAGCTGGGTGTCTATTCCGAAGTTCGCGCCTTCGACATGACCGAAGCCGAAATCCGCGACTACAATCCCAACGGTATCATCCTCGCCGGCGGGCCGGAGTCGGTCGCGGAGCTGGACTCACCCCGGGCGCCGGACTGCGTGTTCCAGCTGGGACTGCCGGTATTCGGTATCTGCTACGGCATGCAGACCATGGCCGAGCAGCTGGGCGGCCGCGTCGAAGGCTCCAACAAGCGCGAGTTCGGCTACGCCGAAGTGGGCCTGGATGCCGAGACGGCGCTATTCGAGGACATCGCCGACGGGCTGGACACCGAGACCGGCAAGCGCACCCTGGAAGTGTGGATGAGCCACGGCGACAAGGTGGCTCAGATGCCGGACGGCTTCACCGTCACGGCCTCCACGCCCAGTTGCCCGATCGCCGCCATGAGCTGTGAAGACCGGCAGTTTTACGGCGTGCAGTTCCATCCCGAAGTGACCCATACCCTCCAGGGCCAGCGGATTCTCGAACACTTTGTGGTCGGCATCTGCCGTACCGAAAAGCGCTGGACCCCGGCGCAGATCATCGAGGATCAGGTCGCCCGGGTGCGCGACCAGGTGGGCAACCGCCACGTGCTGCTGGGCCTCTCGGGCGGCGTGGACTCCTCGGTTGTGGCGGCGCTGCTGCACCGCGCTATTGGCGATCAGCTGACCTGCGTGTTCGTCGATAACGGCCTGCTGCGCAAAAACGAAGGCAAACAGGTGATGGAAACCTTCACCCACCACATGGGCGTGAAGGTCATCCGCGTGGACGCCGAGCAGCGTTTTCTCGACAAGCTGGCCGACGAGCCCGACCCCGAAGCCAAGCGCAAGATCATCGGCAACACCTTCATCGAGGTATTCGACGAAGAAGCCGCCAAAATCGACAACGTCGACTTCCTCGCCCAGGGCACCATCTACCCCGACGTGATCGAATCCGCTGCTGCCAAAACCGGCAAGGCTCACGTTATCAAGTCGCACCACAACGTCGGCGGGCTGCCCGAGACCATGAAGCTCACCCTGGTCGAGCCCCTGTGCGAGCTGTTCAAGGACGAAGTGCGCCGCCTTGGCGTCGAACTCGGCCTGCCGGCGGACATGGTTTACCGCCACCCCTTTCCCGGACCGGGCCTCGGCGTGCGCATCCTCGGCGAAGTCAAAAAGGAATACGCCGACGTACTGCGCGACGCCGACGCCATCTTCATCGAAGAGCTGCGAAAATCCGGCTGGTACGACAAAACCAGCCAGGCCTTTGCCGTCTTCCTCCCGGTCAAATCCGTCGGCGTCGTCGGCGACGGCCGCCGCTACGAATGGGTCATCGCCCTGCGCGCAGTAGAAACCGTCGACTTCATGACCGCCCGCTGGGCGCACCTGCCGTACGAGCTGCTGGAAACCGTCTCCAACCGCATCATCAACGAGATGGAAGGCGTCTCCCGCGTCACCTACGACGTCTCTTCCAAGCCCCCCGCGACGATTGAGTGGGAGTGATCGCCCGCTGAACTGTTTATAACTTTGACGTGAGTCAGTAAAACCCGCCGGAAGGCGGGTTTTTTGCGATCATGGCGACTGATATATTAGCAAAGTATATCTTCATTGCTTTTGGCGAACGAGTGAGCTTTCTAAAAACAAGTGGTGAAGATTTTTATATGCAGGTTTGAAATCATTCTTTTAATCAAAAATAAGGATCTTTTTGTGAAAGCAGGATATTTTATATGCTCCGCCCTTTTGGTAGCGCTTCTTTCCGGGTGTGCGTCCGTCTCTTCATCTACAGCTACTTATTTGCCTGAATCAGAGCAGACAGAGGGTGAAGTTTTTATAACGCAAAGCGAACTTGGCGAGAAAATACAATATGAAAAAATAGGCGATGTCAAAGCCAATGCTCGACAAGGTTACGATAATGTAGAAAGTTTATACCCCATGCTTGCCGAGGAGGCGAAAAAAGTAGGAGCAAATGCCGTTATCAATGTGTATGGCGGTCGTACCGTTTCAGCTTTTTCCTGGGCTGCCCCCTACACTGGCGGTACAGCTGTAAAAGTAGAGAACCCTCAAAAATTGAATTCAGACAAAGGCAATTATTTCTAGAAAATACTTTCTACCTTATAAAGCCCGCTAGCCAGCGGGCTTTTTTCTGCGTATCTGATATTCAGCTCTGGGTCGCGCGCGCAGACGGCGAGCGTCCAGCCGTGGGCCTGCCACTGCCAGGCGTGAACGGAGCCGTGGGGCGCCAGGCTGGAAAGCCGGGTATCGAGAACGGTGGCGGGCGGCTGACCTTCTGCACAGGCGAGCTTGTAGAGCGCTTCGTGCAGGGTCCAGGCGCGGTAAAACGCGGCCGGTGGGTCGTTGCTTACCAGAATCGCCTGTCTGACGTCCGGCTCGGGGAGCCATTCCAGCAGCTCGTTCAGGCGCCGGGCATGGCGGGGGCGGGCGTGTTCCAGGTCAAGCCCGATCGGGCAGTTGGCAAGCCCGGCGACCACTCGGTCATCGCGGTGGCTCAGGCAGGCAACGTGAGGGGCGGCCAGCGCCGGGTGAATAGGGGGCCCCGCCCGGCCACGCGGTGACCAGGCATCCACGGCGCAGTTTACGCCCTGGTTGGCGGCGAGCCGCGAGAGTAACTCGCGGCCTCGGCGCGACTGCTGATGGCCGCCTTTAGCGCAGTGGACCATCAGCAGCGCAAGGCGAGGCGCCATACCCATTCCGTTAGGGCAGGGTTACCACATCGCCACGCAGCGCGACGCCTGCCATCAGGGCGCCGGCATGGCACTCGTATTGATCCTTGGAAGCGTTGGGCTCTTGGTCATAATAGCTTTCGATATTGACCACGGCATTGCCGCCTTCGGAGCGTACGCGGTCCTGAAAGCTAAGCAGCGCCGAGAGCATCACCCAGCGGCAGGCTTCATCGTCGCTTTTGTTGAAGGCGTTGGTTTTTTTGTTGCTGACGAAGTTGCCGTGCTCCTCGACGACGTTGTCGGGAGCGTCGGCAAAGATGAAGCGAATATCGGCATCCAGCTTATCCCGAGCTTCCGGCATGTTCATGACGTTTTCCACGGGGAGCATCAGCTCGGTGTCCCGGGCCTGGCTGGTGGAAGCGAGCGCCAGGCCGCCGAGCAGTGCGGTTGCCAGCAGCAGCGTCTTGCGTGATTGGGTGAAGGTCGTGTTCATGGGCAATGTTCCCTATTGGGGTTGGCGTGGTGAAACCCGGCGACGTCCGGCCGCAGGGTGTGACGAGAGCGCGAGTGTTACTCCATCCAGCGGCGGAAGATCAGCGAGGTGTTGATGCCGCCAAAGGCAAAGTTGTTGCTCATGACGTAGTCGCAGTCGAGCCGGCGGGCGTCTCCCTTGATGTAGTCCAGGTCGGCACATGACGGGTCGACGCCTTGCAGGTTGGCGGTAGCGTGGAACCAGCCTTCGCGCATCATTTCGATGGCGACCCAGGCTTCCAGCGCGCCGCAGGCGCCCAGAGTGTGGCCGGTAAAGCTCTTGAAGGCGCTGATGGGCATGTTGGAGCCGAATACCGCGTGGGTGGCGTGACTTTCGGCCATATCGCCCCGGCTGGTAGCGGTACCGTGGGCGCTGATGTAGCCGATCTGCTCTGGAGTGAGGCCGGCGTCGTCGAGCGCCAGGCGGATGGCCTGCTCCATCATGGCGGCGTCCGGCTGGGTCACGTGGCGGCCGTCGGTGTTGGTGCCAAAGCCGACCAGCTCGGCGTGAATGGTCGCGCCCCGGGCCTCGGCGTGCTCCAGGTCTTCCAGAATCAGGCTGCCCGCGCCTTCGCCGATGACCAGCCCGTCGCGTTCGGCATCGAAAGGCCGTGGGGAGGCCTCCGGCGTCGCGTTTTGCGTGCTGGTGGCAAACAGAGTGTCGAATACCGCCGCCTCGGACACCGAAAGCTCCTCGCAGCCGCCGGCTACCATGGCTTTCTGGCGAGCAAAGCGGATGGACTCGTAGGCGTAGCCGATGCCCTGGCTGCCCGAGGTACAGGCGCTGGAGGTGGTGTGCATGCGCCCGCGCAGGCCCAGAAAAACGCCGATGTTAACCGGTGAGGTATGCGACATCATGCGGATGTAGGAGTTGGCACTGATGCCGTCGGTGGAATGGTTGGTGAGCATTTTGGCGAACTTTGCCAATGCCTCGGGCTCGCCGGTGGAAGCGCCGTAGGCTACGCCCATATGGCCGCTTTTCACCAGTGGATCGCCCTGCAGGCCTGCGTCGATCAACGCCAGCTCGCTGGCACGGGTGGCCATGCGGGCGCTGCGTCCCATGCTGCGCAAGACGCGACGGTGGTAGTGAGCGGGCAGAGTGAAGTCTTCCACCGGCGCGCCCAGCCGGGTATTGAGACCGTCGTAGGCCTCCCAGTCGGTCATGTGGTGGATGCCGTTCTGCTGGCTTTCCAGCCGCGCACGAATGCTCGGCCAGTCGTTGCCGATGGGCGAAAAGCCGGCCATGCCGGTGACAACGACGCGGCGGCCCATGCCGTCAGCGCGGATGGCATCAGCGTGGGTCGAGTGAGTCTGCATCAGCACATGCCTCCGTTCACCGCGATGACCTGGCGAGTAATGTAGGCGGCGTCCCGCGAGCAGAGAAAGCTCACCGTGCCGGCGACTTCTTCGGCGCTGCCGGTGCGCTGCATCGGAATGGCCTTGAGCGCCTCAGTTTCGGCGACGTCGGCGGTCATGTCGGTGTCGATCAGCCCGGGGGCAACGCAGTTGACGGTGATGCGACGCTTGGCGAGCTCCACGGCCAGCGCCTTGGTGGCACCGATCAGCCCGGCCTTGGCGGCGCTGTAGTTGACCTGGCCGCGGTTGCCCATGATGCCCGAGACCGAGGACATGACCACGATACGCCCGGGCGCACGGCGGCGAATCATGGGCATGGTCAGCGGTTTGAGCACGTTATAAAAGCCGTCAAGGCCGGTGTGGATCACGTCGTCCCAGTCGCTGTCGGAAAGCGTCGGGAAGGCGCCGTCGGCGGTGATGCCGGCGTTGCACACCACACCGTAGTAGGCGCCGTGGGCGTCCACGTCATCTTCCAGTGCCTGGCGGGTGGCTTCGCGGTCGTTCACGTCAAAGCCAAGGATGCGAGCGTTTTGCCCCAACGCGCGGACCTCTTCGGCCACGGTCTCGGCGGCGTCCCGGCGGGTACGGCAGTGAAGTACGATATCGAATCCGTCCCGGGCCAGACGCAGGGCAATGGCTCGGCCGATGCCGCGGCTGGAGCCGGTAACAAGCAGCGTAGCGTTTTGGGGGGTATCGGTCATGGGCGTATCGATCCTGAAAGTTATTCCTGTAACGGGCTGCCAAGGGCCGCCACGTCGTCGGGTTCAAACACGTTAAGCGTGGCGCTGGCGCATTCGTCGTCGGCGGCGTCAAGCAGCCGCCCGCTAAAAGCGCCGAGCCCGTTGTCGGCCATATAATCAAGAGAAACCTCCACCCGTATGGGGGAGGAAAAGGAAAAGTGCGCGTCGCGGCAGCGATAGCGTCGGGTACCGAGGAGAAAGCCCGGCCGCGGTGTCCCGTTGCCGCTGACGGCACGCAGGCCTGACCAGGCGGCAATCGCCTGGGCAAGCCACTCGATGCCGACCCAGCCGGGGATGCCGGCATCCAGGGCAAACAGATCATCGCGCCTGGGAGTAATCTCGGCCACCAGATGCTCGCCGTCGGCCTCGAGCACGTCGTCCAGCAGGCACATGGGGCCTTTGTGTGGCACCAGCCCGGCAATGGGACGGCGGGCGGTGATTCGGCCTTCATTGAGCGTATCGGCGAACGTTGCGGTCATGGGGTTTGCTCCAGCAGCAGGGCGATATTGTTACCGCCAAAGGCAAAAGCGTTGCTTAGCGCGTAGCGAAGCCCTTGCGGCGGCGCTTTCGGAGTCTCTGCTGAAACAAAACCCAGCGTGGGGATGGCCGAGTCCAGCGGCTGATCGTGTACCTGAGGCGGGAGGCTGTCGTGCTGCAATGCCAGCCAGCAAAAAGCGGCTTCCAACGCGCCGCAAGCGCCCAGCGTATGGCCGGTTAGCGCCTTGGTGGAGCTGCAGGGGATACGTTCACCGTCGGCAAGCGCGGCTACGGCGTTGGCCTCCATGCTGTCGTTGAGCGGCGTGGCCGTACCGTGCAGGCTGAGATAGCCCACCTCACCCGGCGTGATGCCGGCCATATCCAACGCCCCCTGCATGGCTTGTCGGGCGCCGTCGCCGTCCGGCCGCGGAGCCGAAATGTGGTGGGCGTCGCTGGTTTCGGCGTAGCCGCTGAGCTGTATGCCGCCGGGCTCGGCGGTGAGCAGAAAGAGCGCGGCGGCCTCGCCCAGATTAAGGCCCTGGCGTTCGGCGCAGAAAGGTTGGCCGGGAGCATCGCTAACCGCTTCCAACGCGGCAAAGCCGTTAACGGTCAGTTCGCACAGGCTATCGGCACCGCCGGTAATCACCGCATCGCAGGTGCCGTTGGCCAGCAGTCGACGGGCGCTGGTCAGCGCTTTGGCGCTGGAAGTACAGGCGGTGGAAAGCGTGTACGCCGGGCCGCTGAGCCCCAGCTGCTCGGCAATAAAACGGGCCGAGGCGCCAATTTCATGGCGCTGGTAGTGAAAGTTCGCCGGCAGCTCGCCGTGGGCGTCATACTGCGCTATAGCCGTTTCGGTCGCGCCGATGCCCGAGGTGCTGGTACCCAGCACTACGCCGATGCGGGCACCCGGGCAGCGCCGTTGATAGGCGTCCAGGGTGGGCGCCAGATGCTCGAGCGCGGCGGCCAGCAGGCGGTTGTTACGCGAGCGGTGCCGCGCCGGCCAGCCGCTATCATCGGGTAGCGAAGTGGTTACCTGTCCCAGCGGCAGGGCACGGCCGGGGGTGAAGGCATCGCTTGTGTTCAGGCCTCGCTGGCCGTCAAACAGGCGCGCAGCAATCCCGGCAAGGTCATCGCCCAGAGGGCAGACCACGGCCGGCGTGTGCAGGCGACAGAGTAAAGGTGTTACGGCGTGGGGCATGTGTCAGGTGCTCGCGGTTTGTCATCAGGAGCGTCGTCAAGAGTGGCGATATACAGGCGATAGCCGCTTTCACGATCATGAATGACCCGGCAATCACTGTCACCCGACAGGCGCGCAACCCGCCGGGAGCCGCGATAAATCTGCTGCTGATCATTCCGCGTTTCCAGCCGCCAGACGGTGCCGACAAACGCCTGCTTGAGCGCGTCGTCAGGCCATAGATCCCATGCTAGCCGGCTGGCCAGCCAACCGGCGCTGAACGGTGGCTTAATGCTGGCATCCGGCAAAAAGCGCGCGCCGTTACCATCCTGTACCAGCGTCAGCAGCCGCTGGCCCTGAGGGCTTAACAGCGCCATGCGCAGAGCGTCGTCGTGGTGGCGCAATACGCCAAGCATCACCCGCCGGCCTTCGTCGGTGATAAACGTCAGCCGCTGTTGACGGGCGTCGAACTCGGGCAGTTGTGTCAGTGCCGGCCTGGGCGAATCGGGCGGTGCCAGAGCGCAGCCAGCGAGCAGCGTGCCTGCCAGCGCAAGGATTGGCAAGGCGGCCCGCCGTCGGGCGCAAGCGGAGCGAATCATCATGGGCTGGGGCTCGTTTCCAGGGCGCAAGCCTGGGCCAGACTTTTGAGCCGGCGGCGGCTGGCGCTGACAAAGGGATTGTCGCGATCCCAGGCGTAGCCGGCGAGTATCGCGCTGAGCATCTCGCGCACTCGTGGGGCCTGGCGCTCGTGGAAGATAATCCGCTGCAAATCACCGTCGTACCAGGCGTCGATAAAGGCGCGGAAGGTGGCAATGCCTTCGCGCAGCGGCGCTTCAAAATCGGCGTCCCAGTCCACGGCCTGGCCTTCCAGCTGGCGCATGACCAGCGGGGCGGCGCGCATCGAAGAGTCCAGCGCGATGGTAATGCCCGAGGAAAACACCGGGTCGAGAAATTCGCCGGCGTTGCCCAGCACCGCAAATCCGGGGCCGTACAGGCGCTCGATGTTCGACGAATAGCCCGCCAGCCTCGTGATATCGCGCACCGGCGTGACGCCCTTGAGCAGCTCGGCAAAGCGCGGTTCGGCGTTCATCAGTGCCCGGTAGCGCGCGGGATCGTCGTCGCCGGCGGCGTCAAGATCGTCGATACCGGCGACCACGCCCACCGACGCGCGGCCGTCGGGGAAGGGGATCAGCCAGTACCAGATGTCGTCCTGCTCCGGGTGTACGCCGATGAGGATTTTTTCGCGGTCGTAATCATCGTCGCCGTAGAGACCTTCGACGTGGGTAAACAGCGCCCCACGAGTGGGCAGGGTAGACGGGCAGTCCAGCTCGGTAAGACGGGCCAGTACGCGGCCGTAGCCGCTGGCATCCAGCACAAAACGCGCGCTGACCCGGCGGGTGGCACCGTCTTCGTCGCGCAGGTCAATCTGTGGCTGCCGGGCATCCGGGGTAAAACCGGTGACGCTGATGCCGTGCTCGACGTGCGCACCGGCTTCCCGGGCGCCGTCGAGCAGGCGCTGATCGAAATCGGCGCGTTCGACCTGCCAGGTGGTGCCGGGGCCGGGAGTGAATTTCTCGCGAAAGTCGATGGCGGCGTCGTTGCCGTTCCAGCAGAAGGCGGCGCCGTTTTTGGGCTGAAAATTGCCCGCCCTGGCGGCATCGAGCAGGCCGCAGGTTTGCAGATGCACCATGCACTGGGGCAACAGACTTTCGCCGATGGAGAAGCGTGGGAAATGCTGGCGCTCAAAGACGCGTACGTCGAGCCCCTGGCGGGAGAGCCAGGCCGCTGCCGAGGCGCCGGAAGGACCGCCGCCGATAATCGCCACGTCGGTGTGTTCCACAAGCGGAGAAGAGGTGCGGTCAAACGTATCCATGCGTCATGTGGTCCTTATCGGGAGGTGGCAGAAGCGTCGGTGGACGGCAGGCGAGCGGGCGCCCCGCGGGAAAACGGTACCAGCAGCCAGCTGGCAGCAAGCCCGGTCAGGCAGGTAGTACCCAGAAAATGCAGCGCCGGCGTGGCGCTGAAGGCCAGCAGTCCGAAAGCCAGCAGGCTGGAGGCGCAGGATAGGCTGATGGCCAGCCACGCCGCCGGATCATCCGGGTGTTCGGTGCTGAAAATACCTGCATCAAGGCCGATGCCCAGCACCAGCAGTAGCCCCAACAGATGAAAGAGCGTAATGCCCACTCCGGCAGCGGCAAATACCCCCAGAGTCACGACTACCGCACCGACCGGAGGTAGCAGCACCCGCCAGGCCCGGCGGCGGTAGCGGATCATAAAGATAATCGCGAGCCCCACAAGCGCCAGCGCCAGCCAGCGGCTGATGTGTTCGCGCAGCCGGGTGAACTGGGCGGAAATAGCCGCTACCCGGTCATGGTAGTAGAGCCCCGGCGTCTCGGCGGCAAGCGTTTGCAGCGCGGAAATCGCCTCGGGGTCGGCGTCTTCGAGCAGCACCAGCGCCGCCGTGGGGGTCGCGCCACTGAGCCACAGCGCGGCGTCGGCCTGGCCGGCCGGGCTGTCAAGCCAGGTACTGGGTGTCAGGTAGGGCACGGACTTCAGCGGCGACGTCAGGGTATCGGCAAGCGCGGCGGGCAGCCCGGCATCGTCCAGCAGCTCGGGCACGGCCTGGTCATAAAGGTCGCGTACCCGCGCCAGATTTTTGTCCTGCACGACTTGTGGCGGCACGCTTTGCGCCAGATGCCGGTAGCCGCCCAGGCGGTGTTGCTCCACCAGCGGCGTCAGGCTTTGGTCAAGGCGCTCAAGCTTCGCCAAAAGCATCTCAGCGTCGTCTGCGGTGGCGATCAGGTAGCGCTGGCCGCCGGGGCGCTCCAGCAGGGTTTGCACCTGACGCTGCTGGTCGATCAGCGCCGGGGATGAGGGGTTGAGCGCGCGCAGGTCGTCGCTGGGCGTAAGCCGGGTGGCCATCAGCACCACGGCGACCACGCCGACAAGCCCGAGCCCACTCCACCAGGGCGCGGCGCGGCGGGGCAGGCGCAGGCGGTCCAGCCGGGCGGCAATGGGCCAGGTGGCCGGATGCGTGCGTTGGGGCAACAGCGGCAGCCACAGGCGCGTGGTCAGCCAGGCGCCCAGCAGCCCCAGCGCGGCAAACGTCGCCATCTGGTGAAGCCCCGGCAGCGGCGTGGCCAGCTGCAGCAGGTAGGCCGCAAGGCTGGACACGAGCCCCAGCGTCAGGCCCGGCCAGAGGCGCGACAGCGAGCGCCCCGGGTGCAGCTGGCGGGCGCACTGCAGGTGCAGGGCGTAGTCCACGGCAATGCCGATAAGGCTGGCGCCGAAGGCCAGCGTCAAAAGGTTGAGCGTGCCAAACAGCCACCAGGTCAGCGGCAGCGCAAAGGTAATGCCGGACGCCACGCTGAGCAGCAGGCTTGCCAGCACGCCGGGGCGGCGAAACACCGCCATCAGCAGCAGCACAATGCCCAAAAGCGAGCCCAGGCCGATGGTGGTGACTTCGCGCTTGCCCTGCCGGGCACCCGCAGCGGCGTGGAACACCAGCCCCGCGCGCAGCACGTCAAGCTCCGGGTGGGCGGCCTCAAAGTCGCCAAGCGCGGCGGTCAGCTTACGCTGCACGTCCATGGCGTAGGGGCTGCCGGCAAGCTCGGCGCTGATCAGCTGCCAGCGGGTGCCGCCCTGGGTGACGCCGGGCTTACCGTCTTCAACGGTGACGGGGCCGTCAAGGCGCGCCTCCAGCCAGGCGTCCAGCAGGCCGAAAGGGTCTTTTTTCAGGCTGGCATCCACGCCCGGAGTAAACAGCCGCGAAAGCCCGCGCTGACGCCACGCGTCGGCGTCCTTCTCGGCCAGGGAATCCGCCAGCAGGCGATAGCGATACGGCGACAGCGCCGCGTCGGGCCGCGTCAGGTCGTCGCTTGAAAGCGTCGCGATGCTGCCGGAATCGCGCAGCGCGCGCTTTAGCGCGTCGAGCTTTTCCGCCGATTCGGGGCCGGAGATCAGCAGCAGTATCCGCGACTCAAACGCCTGAGACTGGTGCTTCTCGGCGCGCTCGATCAGCGGGGTGGCCGGGCTGTCGGGCACCAGCGTGGTAATGCGGGTGTCGACCGGCGCACCGCCCAGCCATTGGCCTGCCAGCAGCAGCGTGCAGCCAAGCATGACGACCCCCCATAGCAGGGCGTCCAGGCGTAGGCCGGGCGCACGGCTCATGGCGTCTCCGTCTCGGCCGCCAGGGTGGCGCAGTCGGCGGGCGTCAGGCGCAGGGTAATACGATCGGCGTTGGCAAAGCGTATCTTGAGCGTCTCTACCCGCTCGCCGCCGGCGGCGTCGATGCGCTCCAGCCGTTCGGCCACGGCGTCGTCCAGCGGCACAAGCCGCGCCTGCCAGGCGTCTGGCGTGTCGCGCTCGGCATCCGGGCGCTTAACGGCGAAGTGCTCTTGTAGCGCCTCCCAGTTGCCGTCCAGCAGGCCGGTAAGCACCGGCAGCATGACTTTCAGTGCACGGGGCAGATCGGGGTTGTCCGCTGCCAATCGCACGCGGTCGTCTACCGGCCGGGTGGTCTGCCAGATCAGCGCGTCGTCCCGGCGTAGAAAATACCCCGTACTTTTCAGCGTGGTATCCAGGTCGGCCATCTCGCGCTCTTGCGTAAAGCGGGCGCACTGGGAAAGCTCAATGGCCGGCAGCTCGGCGGCGCTGGCGTCTTCGGCCTGAGCGGCGGGCGCGGCGGCGACAAGCGTCAGCGCGACGGCCAGTGCGGCGTGGCGAATCAGCAGCATGTGTTGGCCTCCTGCCAGGCGAGCAGCCGTTCGATCAGCGTCGGCGGCGAGGCCAGGCACATGTCTTTCTGGGTCATATCGACGGCGACCTGCACCGTGGACGCCCGGGTCAAGCGCTTGCCGCTTGTAGCGTCGCGTACGGTGTAGGCCACCTTGAGCCGGTGTTCCCACTCGGTCAGCCGCGCCTCGATGCGAATGCGCTGGGCAAACAGCGCCGGGGCGGCGTAACGCAGGCGCAGGTCGATCACCGGCCAGGCAAAGCCGGAGTCGCGCATCTGCGCGTAGTTGTAGTCGATGGCGTCGAGCAGCTTGCAGCGGGCGATTTCCAGATAGCGCACGTAGTGGCCGTGCCAGGCAACCTGCATCATGTCGACGTCGTGAAAGGGGATTTCGATTTCCACCTCGGCACGCGGTAGCGGGCGATCATCCGGCGTCATAGAGCCTCCAGCGGCGTTGGCGAATCAGTTGGCACAGGTGGCGCAGGTCGGCTTCCAGCGCGCGGTCTTCAAGCAGCGGGGCGATGTTGTCGCGGCACTCGGCGATAAACGCGGCCAGGCGCGCGGGCAGCGGGTCGGCGTCAACCAGCGCTCGGCGCAGCTCGGCGCCCTGGCAGCCCGCGTGCAGCGTGGCGGCGGCGACCTGCTCCACCAGCGTCAGCACGCGCAGGGCGTCCCGGGCGGCAATGGTGCCCATGCTTACTTTGTCCTGGTTGTGCGACTCGGTCGAGCGTGAGAAGACGCTTGCCGGCATGGTCAGCTTGAGGGCTTCGGCGGTCCAGGCCGAGGCGCCGATCTGCACCGCCTTGTAGCCGTGGTTGAGCGGTAAGCGCTCGGGCGCGGCGCCGCTCAGGCTGCTGGGCAGGCCGTGGTTGAAGCGGCTGTCGACCAGCAGCGCCAGCTGACGGTCAAGCAGGTCGGCAAGGTTGGCGGCGGCCTGCTTGAGGCTGTCCATGACAAAGGCCACGTGGCCGCCGTAGAAGTGACCGCCGTGCATGACCTTGCCGCGTTCGGCGTCGATCAGCGGGTTGTCGTTGGCGCTGTTGAGTTCGTTTTCCAGAAACTGCCGCCACCAGGGCAGGGCGTCTTCGACCACGCCGATGACGTGGGGCGCGCAGCGGGTGGAGTAGCGGTCCTGCAGTCGCGGCGAGTTGCGCGGGGTGGCCGGTGCGTGCAGGTCGTCGCGCAGGCGCGCGGCCACGTGCTGCTGGCCCGAGTGGGGCTTGGCGGCGAACAGGTCTTCATCGAAGTGGTAAGGATTGCCCGACAGCGCATACACCGAAAGCGCGGTGATGCGGGTGGCCAGTTGGCTGGCGTAGGCGCAGCGGGCGTGGGCGAGAATGCCCAGCGCGGTCATCACTGCGGTGCCGTTCATCAGCGCCAGGCCCTCCTTGGGTTTGAGCCGATAGGGCTCAAGGCCGCGCTCTGCAAGCGCTTCTGCTGCCGGCCGGCGGCGGCCGTTATCCAGCACCTCGCGCTCGCCGCAGAGCACCGCGGCAAGGTAGGAAAGCGGCGTCAGGTCGCCGCTGGCGCCCACCGAGCCTTCTTCGGGCATCACCGGCAGCACGTCGTGTTCCAGTAGCCAGGCAAGGCGTTCGAGCAGCTCGACGCTAACCCCGGAGACGCCCCGGCACAGCGATACCAGCCGCACCAGCACCACCGCTCGGGCAGATTCGGCCGGCAGGGTGTCGCCTATGCCGCAGCCGTGAAAGGTGTAGAGCTGGCGGGGCAGGGTTTCGACATCTGCCATCGGCACCGCGCGGGTGCAGGAATCGCCGTAGCCGGTGGTGACGCCGTAGACCACGCCGTCTTCTTCCAGCAGCCGGTGCAAAAACTCGCTGCCCCGCGCAATGCGGGCGCGAAAATCCGGGTCTTGCGACAGCGCGACGCCGCGGCGGTCCTCAACCACCTCCAGCACGTTTTCCAGGGTGATATCGCTGCCGTCCAGCATGAGCGGGGCGGGTGAGGCAGTGGGCTTGGCGTTGCGGTGAGTCATGACGGGGTGTCCGTGTCGTCGTGCCAGAACGGGAAGAAATTGAACCACTGCAGCGGGTAGCGGCGTACCCGCGCGGCGAGGTGGTCGGCGTGGCGCTGCATGGCGGTGTCGATCCAGGCCTCGCGCTCGCGGCGGGGCAGGCCTGTGGTGTCGTCGAAGGGCTCGAAGTCGGCCTGAAAGCCGTCGCCGTCGCGCACGCAGGAAAGCGTGTAGACCGGGCAGCGCAGCAGCGTGGCGAGATGAAAGGGGCCTTCGGGGAAAGGCGCGCTCTCCCCCAGAAATTCAAGCGAGCGGGTGCGGCCGTCGTTTAACGGCACGCGGTCGGCGGCGATCACTACAAAGCCGCCGGCGCGTATGCGCGCGTCGAGTATCTGGGCGGTGCCCGGGGTCATGTCGGTGACTTCCAGCACGTCCGGGCGCGGCTGGCCGGTGGCGCGTTCCAGCAGGCGGTTGAACTTCCGGGCGTTGTGCCGGTGCATGAGTATCGTCAGGCCGAAGTCGTCGTGCTGATTGCCCAGCGCGTTGACGATATCCAGGTTGCCGTGGTGGGCCACGAGTATCAGACCGCCGCGGCCGCCGCGTACGGCACGCTCCATGTTGGCAACGCCCCGGCCGTAAATGGGCGCGTGCTGCTCGCCGCTCCAGGCGGTGACCTTGTCCATCATGGTTTCGCCAAAGGTCATGAAATGCGCCAGGCTTTGCCGCCAGCGCGCCGGCTTGCTGCGCTCGGCGTCGGGGTCGAGCCGCTGCAGGTAGCGCAGCGAGGCGCGCCGGGCCAGGCCGTGGCGCAGAAAATACCAGGTGATCACCGGGCGCAGCACCAGCCGAAACGGCCAGTGGCCCAATACCCGGCGGATACGCACCATGATCAGCATGCCCAGCAGCGTGCCGCGCTCGCCGATGTGGGCCCAGTGGTGCGAGCTCATGGCGTCCTCCCCCGCGCCAGCAGGCGCGGCAGCCGCCACAGCATGCCGAAGAACAGCCGAGTGTGCATGGCGGTAATGCCGACGTTGTCGCGCCAGGGCGCAAAGTGGCTGATGCCGTCGGCCGGATACTGCACGCGTACCGGCAGATTGGCGATACGCCCGCCGGCCCAGTGCCAGCGCACCAGCACTTCGGTATCGAAGCTCATGCGGTCGCCGCAGGGGTGGCGCTCGAGCATGGCGTTGAGCGCCGCCAGCGGGTAGAGGCGCACGCCGCACATGGTGTCGCGAATATCCAGCGACAAGGTGTTGATCCACACCCAGATGTGAGTGGCGTAGCGGCCGTAAAGCCGAATCCGGGGCACGCTTTGGTCATAGCGCGGGTAGCCTGCACACAGGCATTCCGGCGACTCAAACATGGCGTCGATAAACGCCGGCAGGTCGTCCGGATGGTGCTGGCCGTCGGCGTCAACCTGCAGCGCGTGGGTGTAGCCCAGCCGCTGAGCTTCGGTTAGCCCGGCGCGTACCGCCGCGCCCTTGCCGCGGTTTTCGGGCAGCCGCAAAAGATGGTGGCCGACGTCGGCCAGGCGGTCCAGTTCGTGTCGACATTCAGCGTCGCTGCCGTCGTCTACCAGCAGTACCGGTAGATCGATCGCGGTGAGCGAGGCACATACACCGGCGACGGTTGCCGGGTGGTTGTAGACTGGTATCAGCGCACAAGGGGCGAGTGGTGCTTGACGGGGTGAGCTCATGGGGATGCCTCCTCCACGGCAATGTGGTGAAAACGCAGGCGGCCGGCGGCGTGACGGCCCTCCCGGGAGTCCAGCGTAAAGTGGATGCCGGCCTCGCGGCGCTCGAGCGTCAGTTGGCAGCGGCTGCCCGGGCCCAGCGGGCGTTGAAACTTGAGCCGATCCACGCCCTCAAAGTCATGGCTGTGGCCAAAGCTGGCCGTGGCCTGCTCGATGGCCCATTGCATCAGTACCACGCCCGGTACCACCGGGTAGTCGTCAAAGTGGCCGTCGAGAAACGCCAGCCGCTCGGGGACTTCCAGGGTGATGCAGCGCTTTTCCGGGCCGTCGCGGTGCTCGCCCAGCCAGCGCGGCAGGCGGTTGTCGTCGAGGTCGGCGAACAGCCGCTCACGCGCTGCGCGGTCAAGCTTGCCCTGGGCGTTGGTGGGCAGCTCGGCGACAAAGCGCCAGTAGCGCGGCAGGGCGACGGCTTCATGCCGGGGGGCCAGCTGCTCGCGCAGGCGTTCGGTGAGCGCCCGGCGCTCGGCGTGGGTCTGGGGCAGTGCGTGCTCTTCGAGGACGACCACCGCGCCCAGCCGGCCTTCCTGCTGGCTGGCCCGGCGGGTAACGCGCACGCAGCGAGCCTCCTGGACCTCGGGCAGCGCGGCCATATCGCGCTCCAGCGCGGTGAGCGAGACGCGCTTGCCGGCCAGTTTGATCAGCCGGTCGGCGCGGCCGTGCAGGCGAAAACCGCCGGCCGTGGGCTCGGCGATGTCGGCCTGCTGCCACCACTGTCGGGGCGCTTCGAGAAACGCCGAGCGCAGCTCAAGGCGCGCGTCTTCCACTCGGGTCTCGACGCCGGGAAGCGGCGTCCAGTCGGCGCTATGGGTTTGCCGCCGCCAGGCGATGCCGCCGGTTTCGGTGCTGCCGTAGATCTCGACCACCGGAGCATCGAGCAGGCTTTCGCTGCGCTGAGCGTGGTCGGCGGCCAGCGGCGCGCCGGAAGAAAACACGCGAGCGGGGGCGCCGGCCTGCTGCCAGTCCAGGTGGTCGGGCAGCCGCGATAGCTGCGCCGGCGAGCTGATAAGCGTGGTGTCGAGGCCGGCGCTGCGGGCTTCAAGCAGGCGCCGCGCCATCACCTCCGGGTAGTGGCCGTCGCCGCCGCAAAACGGCGCGCCGTGGCATAGCGGGCGCAGGATGCCCGCCAGCAGGCCGTAAATATGCTGGTGGCTTACCTGGGAGATCACCGCGCTGTCGCCCAGCGGCCACAGCGTGGCCTGCACGGCAAGCTCGGCGTCGAGCTGGTCAAAGCGCTTGGCCTGCATCAGCGGCTCGCCGGTGGAGCCGGAGGTATACAGCACCAGCGCCTCGGTGTGTTCGTCCAGCGCCCGAGGAGCGGGCAGGTCGCGTGCGGGGGCAGCCGCCGGCGGGCGTGCCGGCATCACGCCGTCGAGCCGTTCGCCCAGGCGCTCAAGGGTGTCCGCCCGCCCGTCGCCGGGCAGCACGGCGCTGCGTCCGCTTTCCCACAGCGCCAAAAGCGCGGCGCAGAACGTCTCGGGCGCGGGGTCGTGCAGCAGCCAGCGGCCCCGGGGTTTGTCCGCCAGCCAGCGGCGCCAGGCGTCAATCACGGTTCCCAAGGCGCTGGGTTGGCACCAACCCGGGGGAAGCGAGAGCGGCGCGCTAGCGGTCATGGAGCGGCGCCAGGGCAGTTGAGTCAGGGCGGCATGGGTCACGGGGCTATTCTCGAAAAGCGTGGGTCAAAAAGTCAGTGCTGTTGGGCGCGGCGGCGCAGTCGGTAGCGGCAGCACCCTTCGCCGGCAAACATCAGGCCGATCAGGACGTAGCTGATAACGCCGTTATACAGCGACCATAGCGCCAGGCTGGCGTACAGCGCGGTGGCCGCGGCGAGACAGCCGTTGAGCACAAAAAATCCGCACCATACCTGGGTGACGCGGCGGGTGTAGCGCACCCCGCCGGCGGCAGGTCGGGCTCGCGCAGGCGTGCCAGGCGCTCGATGATGGGCGGCCCCTGCCACAAACTGGTGGTAAACAGCGTAAGCATCACGGCGTTGATGGCCACCGGATAGGCGCGTACGCCCCATTCGGCTTCGCCTACCAGGCCCAGCAGAATCAGCCCTGCTGCGGCGACGGCGGCCAGCAGGCGCGCCTCGGGAAAGCGCCAGGCCAAAAGGCCGGCGCCGGCTATCAGTAGCGGCCAGCTGCCGACCAGGCCGTGCAGCCACCAGATCAGCAGCGGCCAGGCCATCATCAGCGGCGCCAGCAGCCAGCGAAGCGCGGGCCGGCGGTTCATTCGGCCTGTAGCAGGCGTTCAACGGCGGTGACGACGTCATCGAGAGTGCGCACGGCCTTGAAGTCTTCGGGATTAACCCGGCGGCCGGTGAATCGCTTGAGCTCGACCACCATGTCCACGGCGTCAATGCTGTCGATGTCGAGGTCTTCGTAGAGACGCGCGTCGAGGTGAACCTCGTCGGCGTCGATTTCAAACAGCTCGACCAGAATCCTTCTAACCTGTTCAAGAATGTCGTCGCGGCTGATGTCTGTGGGAGTGTCAGCGGTCACGGCGGGCCTCCACGAGTGCGCGCAGCGCGTCAAGGCTGGCGAAATGTTGACGGGTATCTTCCGCTTCGGCGTCGAGCTTGATGCCGTAGCGTTTTTGCAGCTCAAGCCCCAGCTCCAGCGCGTCGATGGAATCCAGCCCCAATCCTTCGCCAAACAGCGGGGCCTGGTTATCAATATCGTCGGGCGTGACGTCTTCCAGTTCCAGCGCTTCGATAATCATGCGCTTGAGGTCAAGGGTCAGCTGTGATGAAGGGTCATGCATGGTCAAAATGTTCCAGCTTGTGATTAAAGAAGTCGCTTAATTCGCGGGTCAGACGTCGAGCGCGCACGCCGGGAGGCTGGTCGGTGTCCCGGCTGACGGGCAGGTCATCCAGCACCTGAAAGTCAATCTGAACCTTGCGCGGCGGGATGTGGTACCAGGGCTCGCCCTTGGTCAGCGTCGTGGGGCGGCAGCGGATCAGCACCGGGATGATGTCGGCATCGGTGCGCAGTGCAATATTGGCCGCCCCGCGACGAAACTTGATTGGGCGGTCGGGGTGGGTACGCGTGCCTTCGGGGAACAGGATCAGCGAGTGGCCCCGGGCCAGACTCGCGCGCGCTGCCTCGAGCACCGCGTCGGGTTCGCGATTGGTGATGTAGCCGGCCGCGCGGATGGGGCCGCGGGTAAAGGGATTTTCGGCCAGCCGGCCCTTGATGATGCAGTCGGCCTGGGGCACATGGCCAAGCAGAAACACCACGTCGATCAGCGACGGATGGTTGGCCAGAATCAGACGCCCGGGGCGCTGTAGCCGGGAAACGCCGTCAAAGTCGTAGTCCAGCACGCCGAGCAGGCGCATCAGGCCGATAAACAGACGAAAGGCTCGGCCAATCAGTGCTCGGGCAAGGTAGCGGCGCCGGGTCGGGTTGTGAACGCACAGGCGCAGCGCCGGGTCAATGACCAGACCAATGGCCAGGCCGCCCAGGCCAAAAAGGGCAAACGAAAGCGCGGTGCCCAGCCCGCGCCGATACTGATCGAGCGTCATGGGGCCACCTGCGTAAAGCGCTGCAGCCCGTCAAGCCAGGGGGTACTGCCGGAAAGCCAGCGGATAACCTCAAGCGGAGTAGGTTCTGCGGGAGTCTCCGGGTGGGTAGCGGCGAGATGGGGGCCGTCGCCGACTCTACGGCTGAGACGCAGGCCCACCGCGCAGGCTTGTCCCGGATGGGGGGTGTAGCCGTGATAGGTGTCGGGCAGCTCGCCTTCGGAAAAGACGATGACCACGTTATCGTGGCCGGCATCCAGATAGCCTTCGGCTTCGGTGAGCAGGGCATCGAACTCATGACCGCAGGCGCCCAGCGCTTGCAGCGGCTGGCGGTGGTCGTGGGCAATGGAATACACGCCCAGTACGGCGTTATGTACCGACATGGAAAACCGCGCCGGTGACAGCGGTATGTCCTGGGCCAGGCTTTCCAGCATGGATAGCGTATGCGCGACGTCGCCGTGGCGGGAGGCATGGATCAGCGGGCAGCCGTCGTGCGGTACAAGCGCATGGAGGATATCGCAGGTCGCTCGACCGGCAGCATCCAGACGACGTTTCAATAGCCTGGGCAGGGTGCTGCCGATGGGTAGCAGAATCTCCCGCCGGGACGGAATCATGTCGTGGTCGTCGTGGGCGCACCAGGCGCGCCAATCGCTGATGCGAAGTCTTTCCATGACGGGCGGCACTTTAAAGTAGAGGACTGCAAAGAGAGGATTGCATCGGCACAAAGGAGGCAAATCGAAGCCGCACTTTAACGTAAAGATGCTCCCGGGCCAAGTTGCATCTCTTGACGTTTTACAACGAAGTTATCACGTTATTTACGCTATTCAAGGCAGGTTTCACCTGTTCCGTGTTATATTCATCTTTACTTATTTTATCCGCCTTCATGTGTGCAGTGTTACGGAAATATGACCGTCGGGATATATCTGAAAAAACTTAAGATTATTCGAAAAAAGAATGATAAAAGAGAAAGTTAGCCTTATTGGCTATAAAAAGCGGTTGTATTATACTGCGCCACCCCCATCTGGGCCCTGAACGCTCATGCACGCTGGTGGTTGTTGTTATGCATTTTCTCTGGAAAAAATACGCCGATACCTCGCTGATCGCGCGGGTTACAATTGCGCTGGTGGCGGGGGTTGCCGTTGGCCTGCTGGGCAGTGAGGCGACGGTCGGCTGGCTTGCGCCGCTGGGCGATCTGCTGCTGCGGCTGCTGACCTTTCTGATCGTGCCCATCGTGCTGTTTACACTGATGGTCGGGGTCAACCAGTCGCGCGAAGGCAGCGTTGGCCGGGTCGGGCGCAAGGTGTTTGTCTACTATCTGGCGAGCACGGCGCTGGCGATAGTCGTCGGGCTTGCCGTGGCCTCGCTGTTCAGCCCCGGCAGCGGCATGACTCTGGACGACAGCGCGAGTTTCTCTGTGCCGGAAAACCCGGGGCTGGTCGACGTGCTGCTCGATATCGTGCCCGGCAATATTCTCGAGGCGTTCACCCAGCTCAATATGCTGGGCATCATCTTTACCGCGCTGGTGTTCGGTATTGCGCTGCTGAAGCTGCGCGAGTCGGGTAGCGAGCGGCAATCTGCCCTCGGCGAGCGGCTTTACGAGGTGCTTGAGGCCCTCAACGAGATCACGTTGAAGGTGATGTCGGGGGTGCTGCACTACGTGCCTATCGGCGTGTTTGCCATCGTCGCTGATACCGTCAGCCGTCAGGGCATGGGCACGCTGCTCTCGCTGGGCGATATGGTGCTGGTGCTGTACCTGGCGCTGGGGATTCAGCTGTTGCTTTACTGCGCCGGTATGCGGCTTTTCGGCGTGGGCATCAGGGATTTCTTCCGCGAAGCGCGCACCCCCATGGCGACGTCCTTTGCGACCCAGAGTAGTTCCGGCACCCTGCCGTTGACCATCAACGCGGCCGACCGGCTGGGCACTCCCAAAACCATCTACGGTTTCAGCCTGCCGCTGGGGGCCACGCTCAACATGGACGGCGCGGCGATCCGCATTGCCATTTCGGCGGTGTTTGCCGCTAACGTGATTGGCGCACCGCTGGATTTCATGAGCATGGTGCAGATCGTGCTGATCGGCACCCTGGTATCGGTGGGCACCGCCGGCGTGCCGGGTGCGGGTATTATCATGATCGCCACGGTGTTTGCCCAGGTGGGGTTGCCGATTGAAACCGTAGCGCTGCTCACCGCCATTGATGCGCTGGTGGGCATGGGCTGCACATCGCTTAACGTCACCGGCGATCTGGTGGGTACGTCGATTATTGCCCGCAGCGAACGCCGTCGGGAGTCCCGGGAGCAGCCGGCGGATGCCTGCACGGCGGAAAGCTGATAGCGTCGGCGCCGTCAGTCACAAGGCAAGGAGCGAACATGATCGCGGATCACGAACGGCCCTATTTGGATAGAAGTGTGGAGCTGGCGCGAGAGGCGCTGGCGGCGGGTGACGAACCCTTTGGCAGCGTGCTGGTCAGCGCCGAGGGCAAGGTGCTGCACGAAGACCGCAACCGCATTGCCGGCGGCGACAACACCCGCCATCCGGAAATTGCCCTGGCCTACTGGGCGGTGGAAAACCTCACGCCTGCGGAGCGTGCCGCCGCCACGGTGTATACCTCCGGCGAGCACTGTCCCATGTGCGCCGCCGCCCACGGCTGGGTAGGGCTCGGGCGCATTGTCTACGTGAGTTCGTCGAAGCAGCTGGGCGAGTGGCTAAGCGCGATGGACGTGCCGCCGGCACCGGTAGCGACGCTGCCCATCGAGCAGATTGTTCCCGGCCTGACGGTCGAAGGCCCGGTGTTGGCGCTTGCCGAGACGATGGCGGCGCTGCACCGGCAATATCATACCGGCCAGGCAGGGCACGGCGGCTAGTCGATTACCGTCACGGTTACCCTGGCCACGCCGCGCTCGAGCATGTCGAGCTTTTGCGCGGCACGGCGTGAGAGATCAATAATGCGGCCCTGTGCGTAGGGGCCGCGGTCGTTGATGACGACCTCGACACTCTGGTCGGTTGCCGGCCGGGTGACGCGAACCCGGGTGCCCATGGGCAGTTTGCGGTGGGCCGCGGTCATGGCCTGCTGGTCAAACGGCACGCCGCTGGCGGTGAGCAGGCCCTGGAAGCGGTCGCTGTAGTAGGACGCCATGCCCGACCGGGGCGCGGGGGCTGTGTCTGCCGGGGCACTGGCGGTTGCCGCTGCCACGATCAGCGCGACCGCGCACAGGTGCAACGGCAGCGTCAGGCAAAAAAAGCGTCGAACCATAAGCATGCCTCCCTTTATTCTGTTTTTATGAACAGTAACTCGATTAAGCGCGGGTTTCATGGCGGTTGAAGTAAGCCTGCATCACGGCAATCACTTTGTCGATGTCGGCATCGCGGATGTCGCGATGGGTCACCAGCCGTGCACTGTCGAGCAGGTCGATCAGAATATCGTGGTCGTGCAGCCAGTTGGCCAGCGGGGTCAGGTGCTCTTCGGGGAAGTCGGCAAACACCATGTTGGTCGCGCGTGACGTGACGGTCACGTCTGGCAGCGCCGCCATGCCGCGGGCCAGCGTTTCGGCGCGGCGATGGTCGTCGGCCAGGTCGGGCAGGTGATGCTCGAGCGCGTGCCAGCAGCCGGCGGCGATAATCCCGGACTGGCGCATGCCGCCGCCGGTAACCTTGCGCCAGCGCCGGGCGCGGTCGATCAGCTCGGTCGAGCCCACGAGCACCGAACCCACGGGCGCGCCCAATCCCTTGGAAAAGCATAGCGATACGCTGTCGAACGGCTCGCACAGCGCGGCCAGCGGGGTATCCGTGCCCACGGCCGCGTTGAACAGCCGCGCACCGTCCAGGTGGGTGGCAAGCTGGTGCTCGCGGGCCAGCGCGGTGGCATCGCGTATATAGTCCTGAGGCAGGATTTTACCGCCGATGGTGTTTTCCAGCGCCAGTAGCCGAGTGCGGGCAAAGTGGAAGTCGTCGGCCTTGATTGCGGCGCGGACCTTGTCCAGCGGCAGGCTGCCGTCATCGGCGTTTTCCACCGGCTGGGGCTGGATACTGCCGAGTACGGCGGCACCGCCGCCTTCAAAGCCGTAGGTATGCGCCTGCTGGCCGACGATGTATTCGTCGCCGCGCCCGCAGTGGGCCATCAGCGCGACGAGATTGCTCTGGGTACCGCTGGGAAACAACAGCGCGGCTTGCTTGCCTGTCGTCTCGGCTACCGCCTGTTCAAAAGCGCTCACCGTGGGGTCATCGCCCCAGACATCGTCGCCGACCGGGGCGGCGCACATGGCTTCGTACATGGCCGGCGTGGGCCGGGTGACGGTATCGCTGCGCAGATCGATCATGATGGCGCTCCGTAAAAGTGTTTGAGAGACCGTGTTGTAAAAGCTGTGCCGTAGGGGTTGTGCCGAAGGGGCTGTGCTATAGCGCCTGTGCTGTGGGGGCTTTGCGATAGCGGCGTTATGGCTGCGTACACAGAGGCCGACGAGCATAACCCCCGGGTAGAGGCAGGAAAACCCGAGTGCCATGTGTCGGCCGGTTTTACTCGTAGCCTTTGGCCTGCAGGCGGAACAGCTGGGCGTAGCGGCCGTTTTGTGCCAAAAGCTCGGCGTGGGTGCCGCGCTCTATGATACGCCCGCTGTCCATCACCAGGATTTGCTCGGCGCTTCTCACCGTAGAGAAGCGGTGCGAAATCAGAATCGTCATCCTGTCGCGGCTATGCTCGCGAAAGCGGGCAAACACTTCGGCCTCGGCGGCCGGGTCCATGGCGGCGGTGGGCTCGTCGAGCACGAGGATGTCGGCGTTTTCGCGCATGTAGGCCCGGGACAGCGCGATTTTCTGCCACTGTCCGCCGGAGAGCTCCTGGCCGTTTTTGAACCAGCGCCCCAGCTGGGTGTGATAACCCGAGGGCATCTGCCGAATAAAGTCGTCGGCCATGCCGTAGCGCGCGGCGTCTTCCCAGCGGGCTTCGTCGTCAAAGGCATGGGTGTCGCCAACGCCGAGGTTTTCGCCAACGGGCAGCTGGTAGCGCACAAAATCCTGGAAGATCACACCCACGCGCTCGCGCAGGGCGACGGCGTCCCAGTCGCGCAGGTCGGTGCCGTCCAGCAGAATGCGCCCCCGGGTGGGGGAATAAAGCCGGGTCAACAGCTTGATCAGTGTGGTCTTGCCCGAGCCGTTTTCGCCCACCAGCGCCAGGCTCTGCCCCGGCACCAGGTGGAGAGACACGCCGTGGAGGACCTCCCTGCCGCCGGGATAGGCGAAGCTGACGTCTTCCAGGCGCAGGCCGTCGCCGGGTGACACGCCGCGGGTCTGGGTGCCGGTATCGGCTTCCACGGGCTGTTCCAGATATTCATACAGATTGGAGAGGTAGAGGTTGTCCTCGTACATGCCGCTGATGGCGCTCAGGCAGGCCGACAGCGCGCTCTGGCCCTGCTTGAACACCATCAGGTACATGGTCATCTTGCCAAGGGTGAGCCTGCCCATGACGGTTTCCGCCACCACCCAGCCGTAGGCGGCGTAGAAGGTCAGCGTACCCAGCAGGCCCAGGGCAAAGCCCCAGCCCTCCCGGCGCAGTGTCAGCCGGCGTTCTTCGGTAAACAGCCGGTTGAATATCGCCCGGTAGCGCTGGAGGAAGAGGCTTTCCAGGCCAAACAGCTTGACTTCCTTGATACTGTCCTCGCGGGCCAGCACGGTTTCCAGGTACATCTGCATGCGCGAGTGTGGCGAGCGCCAGCGGAAGAGCCGGAACGCTTCGCCGGAAAACCGCGCTTCGGAAATGAACACCGGCAGCGCGCCGGCGACCAGCACCAGCAGTGCCCAGGGCGAAAACTGCACCAGCAGCACGCCAAAGCTGCCCAGCGAAATCGCGTTCTGCAGCAGCGAAAACGTCTTGTTGACCAGCCCCAGCGGTCGGGTGGAGGCTTCGCGGCGGGCGCGGGTGAGCTTGTCGTAGAGTTCGGAATCTTCAAACTGGGCAAGTGACTGAACTGCACCCCGAAAGTTGGACATCATCCAACCTTCGGGGTGTTTTTGATGGCGAAATATGACGAGAGCTTCAAGCTGCGGGTTATTCAGCAGTGTTTACGCGAGGACATCAGCCAGGGGGAAGTGGCTCGCCAGTATG
Source organism: Vreelandella jeotgali Hwa (assembly GCF_000334215.1). GTDB lineage: Bacteria > Pseudomonadota > Gammaproteobacteria > Pseudomonadales > Halomonadaceae > Vreelandella > Vreelandella jeotgali. The sequence goes on from NZ_AMQY01000011.1 coordinate 332,595, forward strand.
GCGTGGATGTGTCCACCATCCGGCAATGGCTGGCAACCTATCGACAGCATGGCGTGTCGGGCCTGCGCAAGAAGTACAGTCACCACAGTGCGGCCTTCAAGCGGGAGGTGCTTGAGCGAATGTGGCGGGATGGCTTGTCACAACGCCAGGCTGCGGCCCTGTTCGATATCCGTGAGCGCAGCGCTATTGGCAGATGGGAGCGTCAGTACCATAGTGGGGGTCTGACTGCCCTGGAACCTCAGCGCAAAGGACGCCGCCCGATGTCAAAGAAGCCTCCTTCACCGCCCCTACCTGATAAAGAGCGCTCTCAAGAGGCGTTGCTGAAAGAACTCGCCTACCTGCGTGCCGAGAACGCCTATCTAAAAAGCTCGATGCCTTGATCCAGGCAGAGCAGGACGTGGCGCGAGGCAAAAAGCGCAAGTCGTCCAGGGATTAAGGCATGAGCACACCCTCGCCTTGCTGCTGCGAGCGGCCGGTCTCTCGCGCAGCACGTTTTACTATCAACGCAAGGCCCAGAACACCGGTGACAAATACGCGGCTCTGAAAACGCGTATACGCCAAATCTACGACCACCATCGGGGGCGTTACGGTTACCGTCGCATCACCGCGGCCTTGAAACAGGCGGGCGAGACAGTCAACCACAAGACCGTGCAGCGACTGATGAAGAGTCTGGGCCTGAGGTCACTGGTACGCCGAAAACGATACCGATCCTATCGAGGAAGCGCAGGACGAATCGCGCCCAATCTGCTCGATCGTCAGTTCCAGGCACAACGTCCGAACCAGAAGTGGGTCACCGATATCACGGAGTTCAGCGTCAACGGCCAGAAGCTCTATCTATCGCCGGTCATGGATCTCTATAACGGCGAAATCGTGGCCTACCAGACCGGCAAGCGCCCCGTGCTCTCCCTGGTGATCGATATGATGCACAAGGCGTTGACTCGGTTGGAGCCAGCGGACAAGCCGCAGCTGCACTCCGATCAAGGCTGGCATTATCAGCACCCGGCTTACCGGCGCTTGCTGAAGGAGCGATCCCTGATTCAAAGCATGTCACGTAAAGGCAACTGCCTGGACAATGCAGCGATGGAGAGCTTTTTTGGCACCCTCAAGGCCGAGTACTTTTATCTGAATCGGTTCGAGACGCTTGAGCAACTGCAGCGAGGACTCGACCACTACATCCACTACTATAATCACGAACGCATTAAGTTGACGCTAAAAGGCCTGAGCCCTGTGCAGTACAGGACTCAGGCCTTGGGTGCCAGCTAAATGAACCGTCCAACTTTATGGGGTCAGTTCAGACAGGGTGCCGGCCTTTTCCAGAATCATCACGTTAACGCGATGGCCCAGACGAGCGCGCAGCAGCGATTTCTGGGCGTCCAGGCACCGCTGGGCGAGGGCGATCAGGGCGATAATCGCGCCTTCCAGCGCGACCAGCCAGAGCACCGGGGTCAGGCTGGTCGCCAGCGGCGGGGCGGTTTCGGCCTCCTGCGCCTGCATGGCGGCCACGACGCCGTCCACGATCAGCTGGCCGACCCAGGCGGTAACCGCCGGCAGGACGCCGGCGATCAGGGTACACAGCGCCAGCCCCAGCATCATGACGCGAGAGGTTTGCCATACCAGCATCAGGGCCCGGCGGCTGTAGCGAAATACGCCCAAAAAGCCGCTGGCCAGATTGCGCGACCCGTTACCGCCGGGCCGGGCGTGAGAATTCGAAAAGGATGCAGACAACGGCGTGACTACCGGCAGGTGGAAGAGGCGTCGATGACGGTCGGGCGTTAGCGCCGGGCCAGCTGTGGGTCAGCGCCGCCGCTGCAGTTGAGCTGCGACGAGCTGGCCAGCCATTCTTCATCGGGATAGTAGGCAAAGACGTACTGTTCGTTTTTCAGGCTGTCGATCAGCGGATAGGTAATGCCCTCGCGGACCGCCGGGCAGCCGTAGCTGCGCCCCAGCCGGCCGGTTTTGTCGATAAAGTCTTCGCTGACGTAGTCGGCACCGTGAATCACGATGGCGCGCTCCATGGCGTGGTCGTTGACGTCGGGCTCCAGGCCGTCAAGGCGCAGGGAATAGCCGTTGCGACCGTAGTAGCTGTTCATGGTACGAAACAGCCCCAGGCTGGACTGGTGGCTGTCCGGCGTATTGGAGAACCGGGTTGCCAGCGCGTCTCCCGAGCCCTGGCCGTGGGAGACCAGCTCCTTGAACAGCACGCGGTGATGCTCAAGGTCGAATACCCAGAGGCGCGGCTGGGTCGACGGCCGGGAGAAATCGATCAGGGCCAGGCGTTCGGCATTCGGGTCTGCGCAGCTGAGCGATTCCGCCGCCATGCGCAACGCCCGCGGGGTCGCATCGGGAGCCAGCAGCTTGAGTTCGTGGTGCAGCGGCGTGGTGCCGGCAGAAGGCAGCGCTGCCATCCGGGAAAAGAAACCGGCGGCCTGTGATGGTAACGTAACGGCGCAGAGGGACAGGCCCAGCAGCAGTGCCGAGGCTTTTAAATGAAACGCCATGGTCATTATCCCGATGGTGATCAATAAACGATGGAAGCAGAGTAAATAATGCGCGGCGCGCTTGCCATGATCCGTGTCATGGCACGGCAAAGCCGCCATCGTAACGCAAGGGGAAGGCGATGAATAAGACTCGGCGAACAAAAATGCACCGGCTGGCGCTGATCGGCGCGGGCATTGCCGCCCTGGGCAGCGGTTCCGCGATGGCCGCCTCGCCGGGGGCGGCAGAGACGCTGACGGCGAGTACCGTGCAAAATCAGCTGGCGACGGCGCCCGGGGAGGCCGATGACTTGCCGGTCTCGACGTTTTATCAGCGCCTGTTGTCGCCGGCGGCATGGCAAACGACCGAACGGGTCGAGGCGCTGACCGACGCGCTGCGAACGCTGAAAAACGACGGCCTGGCGCCGGAGGATTATCTGGCGCCGTCGGGCAGCAGCACGACGCTGATGCAGGCTTTTAACCGTAGCCGGGACGGCGGTGCAGAGGCGCGAGCGGCGTTTGACGTACGCGCCACCCGGGCTCTGTTGCGTGCGCTCGAGCATCTGCAGCGCGGGCGGCTGGACCCGACCGAGCAGGTTGCGGGCTGGGAGACCGCCAGACCGGCCCGACATTATTCGATGGCCCGGGTGGCAGCGGCCGTGGCCGACGATGACATCCGTCAGGCACTGGCGCTGGCCCGCCCGGATACCCGCGCCTACCGCCAGCTGCAGGATGCGCTGGGTCGCTACCGTGATCTGGCGACGCGTGCCCGGCAGCACCGCAGCGCGGCGCTGGTGCCGGGGGAGAAAGTCCTGCGCCGGGGAGACGAGCACGACGCCGTGGTCACCCTCCGCCGCCGGCTGGCCTACTGGGGGCTGGATGAAGCCTTGCAGGGCGACCCCGACGCCTATGCCCCTATTGACGCTCAAGCGCCCCGGCGCGAGCGTTTTGACGCTGACCTTGAGGCTGTGGTGAAGCGCTTTCAGCGGCGCCACCTGCTGGATGCCGACGGTGTGGTGGGCGGCAAGACCCGCCGGGCGCTCAACGCCTCGCTGACTTCGCACGTTGATGCCCTGGCGCTCAACCTTGAGCGAGCCCGCTGGATGCAGCCGATCATGGCGCGCCGCCCCGGCGTCTGGGTGGATATCGCCGGCTATCGCATGCACTATACCCGCCCGGACGGCGAGCGCTGGTCGTCAAAAGTGATTGTGGGCAGCGCGCGGCGCGAAACGCCGGTGATCCATTCGTCGATTACGCGTTTTACCGTCAATCCGACCTGGACGGTGCCGCCGACGATCCGGCGCGAAGACGTTCTGCCCCGGCTCAAGCACGACACCGATTACCTGGCCAGCCGCAACATTCAGGTATTAAGCCCGGACGGCGCCCGGCTGGACCCGGAAGCCGTCAACTGGCAGGCACCGGGGAACGTCATGCTGCGCCAGTCGGCAGGACCGCACAATCCGCTGGGGCGCGTGGTGGTGCGCTTTCCCAATGACAAGCTGGTGTACCTGCACGATACGCCGTCGCGGGGGCTGTTCAATCGCGACCGGCGAGCCTTGAGTTCGGGCTGTGTGCGTGTGGAAGGGGTGCGCGAACTGGCGCGTATGCTGCTGCACGACACCAACAGCCGTTATCGCCTGAGCGAGCTGCTGAAACGCGGCAAGAGTGACCTCAACGTGCGCCTGCCGGAAAGTGTGCCGGTCGCGCTGGTCTATCTGACGGCCTGGCCCGACGCCGGGGGCCATATAACCTTTCGGCCGGATATCTACGGCCGCGACGAGGCTCTGCGTCGGGCGCTGTAAGGGCGCCGTGCGCTGCCATTTACCTACTGCTACCGTAAGCGGCCCGGCATAAGAAAGGGCGCCGCTCCCGTGAGGAGGCGGCGCCCTTTTTCGTTCGGCGGTCAGTCGCCGTTTGCGGGCCGGCGCGTCAGGCCGGCTCGGGGCGTTCAGCTACCGTCGCTGCCGGCGTCCGAATCGCCGCCGGAATGGCTATAGGACGCGACGTTGATCGTGCCGGTATCGCCGCTTTCCAGCGCGGTAATCATGGGCTCGGCCTGATGCTGAAAGGCCACGAGCGAGTCGCCACGAAGGCGGGTGTTTTCCGGCAGATCCACCGTCATGGCGTTGACCGGGGCATTGTTGACGTGGACTTCGTAGTGCAGGTGCGGGCCGGTACTGCGTCCGGTATTGCCCGACAGCGCGATACGGTCGCCCATTTCCACCCGGTCGCCCTTGCTCACCAGCGCTTTGGAAAGGTGCAGGTAGCGCGTGCGGTAGCCGTTGTCGTGGCGGATGACCACATAGCGCCCGGCGGCGTAGTGCTTGATGACACGCTCGACCCGGCCGCCGGCGGGGGCGGTAACCGGCGTTCCCACGGGCATGGCAAAATCGGTACCGTTATGCGGGCTGACCTTTCCCGTTGTCGGGTGCCTGCGGTTGGGGTTGAAGCGCGAGCTGATGGTGTAGTTGCCGTCAAACGGATGGCGGGCAAACGCCGGATCGAGGCTGTGGCCGTCCGGGGTATAAAAGGTATCGTTCATGGCATTGCGGACCAGCGTCAGGTCCATCCGCTGCCCCTGATACTTGACCGCCAGCACCCGCGTGTCGAGGGTCTCATCGTCGATCATGTCCGACTCGACCAGCACCTGGAAATTATCGCCGTTGCGGCTGTCGCGGCGGAAGTCGAATTTCTTTTTCAGCAGCTGCGTCAGCTCGGTGACCGCGCTGCTGCCCAGGCCGGTGGCCTCTGCCGAGCGGGCAAAACTGCCGTTGATGCTGCCGGCGTAAAGCCGCTGAACGGGCTCGCCCTGACGCTCGATGGCATCGGCAGTGTAATCGCCGTCCTGGCGGTTGACCCGCACGCCTTCGCGGGTATTGCGCATCATTTTCAGCGATAGCAGCTTGCCGTCCTTGTCGAGCTTGTAATCAAAGCTCTGGCCGGCTCGCCAGTGGGTCAGCAGGTCGGCATCGGGCAGCGTATCGAGTAGCCCCAGCGCTTCGCTGTAGCCCAGTCCCAGCTCGTCCTGCGCCATGGCGGCGAAGGTCTCGCCGGTGTTGACGATATGGGTTTTCCAGCGGGGTACATAGGTGGAACGAGCGGCAATTTCCAGCGGCAGAAAGGAAACCTCGTCGAAGCGATCGATCCCGTAGTCTTCGTAGGACGTCGCGTCGGGTACGGGGGCCGCGCTGTTGTTGGAGGCCGAGCTGTTTTTGGAGGCTGGGCTGTTGCCGGCGTCCGCATTGCGATTGGCTTCGGCCGCGAGCATGCCGCTGCCGAGAGTGCCAACAACAACGGCAATGTGGCGCGCGCTGTCATCCATGCGCGTTGGCGTTTGGCCCGCCAGGCGTTCGGACGGCAGCGTAGCGGACGCATGACCGGGGCTGGCGGCGGCGCTTTCGATCACATCCAGGTCGATGACGTCGGAAGCCTTGAGTTCGCTTAGCGGAATGCTTTGACGAGTGGCATCCAGCACGCGCGACGTTTGCTCGAATGCCGTGGCGATCGGGGTTCCCGAGCCGCTCGCCGATTCCTCGTGTGCCGGCTGCGGCAAGGCAGCGCGGTCGGCCGACGCCGAGCCGTCAAGCGGCAGGGAGGTGCTGTTTGTCGGGTTTCGGGACTGGCCGTGATCCTGATAGGCCGTGAATAACGTTTGTCCGCCCAGCACGGTAACCATGGTGGCTACGGGTAACAGTAACAATTTGTGCGTGCGGGGCAGCGAATGGAGAATTCGCAACATGGATAAAGAGTCGCCAATGTCGTGTCAAAAGAAGTATGTATACGCAATAAACGTCAAAACCTTACCCCATGCGTCAATAGGTGCATAGACTGTGGTTTCGTACACAGCGCGGCATGTCGATACAGGGATTATGCAAAAGACGCACAGATCCTGTCGAAATAAAATAGAACGCTGTTTTCCCTCATTCATGAACGCCGTTTTAATATTGAAGCGTTAAAGTAGCGCGTCATTTCATGCTTTATTGACTTCAATCGGCGCAGCGTCAGCCAATGTTTGACATGCTGATCGCTCACAGGGCTGCTGCGTCTGGCGCGGAAATGGCGCTGCCGCTGCGTGGATGACACACAGCGCCGTGATTCGGTACGAGGAGCTTGCCATGTCGCGTGTCACCCTTGCCCAGTGGCAGATGCTCGCCGCCGTGGTCGACCACGGCGGGTTTGCCCGGGCGGCCGAGGCGGTACACAAAAGCCCGTCGACGCTGAACCATGCGGTACACAAGCTGGAGGAACAGCTGGGCGTGCGGGTATTGGAGCCCGCCGGCCGGCAGGTACGCCTGACGGATGCCGGCGAGCTTTTGCTGCGCCGCGCTCGCCAACTGCTGGACGGAGCCACGGCTCTCGAAGACGTCGCCTTGCGGCTGGCCTCGGGGCTCGAGGCAGAAGTGACGCTTTCGGTTGACCAGATTGTGCCGGAAGCAGTTCAGATCAGCGCGCTGGAGGCGTTTTCCCGGCTCTACCCGCAGGTGCGCGTGCAGCTCCATGAAAGCGTCCTGAATGGCGGGATTGAAATGCTTCAGGCGGGCCATGCCGATCTGGTGGTGACCGGCCTGTCGCCCCCGGGATTTCCGGGCGAGCCGCTGGGTAGCGTACGCTTTATTGCCGTGGCTCACCCCCGGCATACCCTGCATCGGCTCGGGCGGCGTCTGGATTTGCGCGATCTGTCCCATTACCGCCAGCTGGTGGTGCGCGATTCCGCGTGGCAGCAGCCCGCCGGGGTCAATCCGCCGGGGGCCGACCAGCGCTGGACGGTGGGCCATCTGGCAACATCGCTGGATATGGTCAAGCGCGGGCTGGGATTTGCCTGGCTGCCCGAAACCCGAGTAGCCGATGCCTTGGCCAAGGGCGATCTGAAGGCGCTGCCGTTGACCGCCGGGGGCGTGCGCCACGTCCCCGTTCAGCTGTTCTACAGCGATCGCGACCGCGCCGGCCCCGCCGCTCAAGCCATGGCACAGGCGCTGCGCGAAGCCGCCGACCCGTCCGGCGACGGGCAGGCTGACGGTACCAGCGCCTGAGGCGCCCGGGCTTCAGAAGCTCTCGGGTCTCTGAAGCCCTTGGGTTTATGAAGCTCTCGGGGCTCTGAAACAGTCGGGCAGGGATTAATCCGACATCCCGGACGCGGCATCCCGGGTTTTCTGCCAGGCGTTTTTCGCGCCTTCCCGAGTGGTTTGCCATGCACTTTCCGCGCCTTCCTGAGTTTTTTGCCAGGCATCCTGGGCGTTGGACTGCGCCTGTTCCCACCAGTCGTGGTTGTAGGTCGGAAAGTTGGCCATTTCGTCCGAGGTGGCATCAATCATCACGCGATGCCGGATTTCACTTTCGCCGTCGTCCTCCCGGGTGCGGGTCTCCAGCGTGAAATGGTTGGCGTCGACGACCAGATCTCGGCCGCCCAGTCCCAACACCTTGCCGCTTTCAATCACCACGGCGGCAATGGTCATTTGCTCGTCGAACAGAATGTCGTCCACTTCGCCAATGGCCTCGCCGGAGCCGTCAACGATGTAGGCGTCGGCTTCCATGATGTCGTCGGCGGCGTACATACCCTGGGGGCTGTCCTGTGCCTGAACCCCCGGTATCAGGGTCAGGCAGGCAGCGCCCAGCGCGGCGGCCAGGGCGTTTTTCGTGGCGGCGTGCGGTGCCGGCGCATTCGTCAATCGGTTAGTCATTTGGTACCTCCCGTGCAACAGCGTTGCCTTGCGCTTGGTGTGCCCATCAACGCTAGTCGAACGCCGGATGGGTGCAAACCCTTGAATACGCAAAAACGATGGAAGTCGCGGTCGTTGATCGGCAGGTTGTCGGTAAAAAGACTGGCAAGCCGCGAGCGGCAGTGGTAAAGTGCGCCTTCCTCGCATGTGTTGACCCCTCCATCATGACGTGACGCCGGCCTGATTTGTTGCCCGGTGCCTCCGGAACATCAGCCCGTCGCCGATGTTCGTTTATGTGAAGATGGCGCGCTTGAGCAATTCTACCCCACAGGTGGAAAGAGCGCAGAAAGGTCGCCACAGCGGCCGGCCCGTTTTCGCGGTGCCGCCCGTATGCCAGGTGCGACCGGTGTCCCCGACTCCCCGTTGTGGTTTGTAGCCGTTGCCGCCGAGATTGGCCGTGCGCCAGTCCCGAAACGTATGGCAGCGCCGAAAGGCTTGACCGATTCACGCCGATCCTGGTTCAGGGTCGCAGCCGGTCAGTGCCGGAGCCAGGGACACTTTTGATGATTTTTTGCCGGTATTACCGGCCTACCAAGGTGTGTTTAATGACCTCGACTTCCGTCGCTTCGCCGAGTTTCGGCGATCTTGCCCTGTTGCCTGCCGTTTTGTCTGCCGTGGAAAGCCAGGGCTACAAGGAACCGTCTCAAATTCAGGCGCAAACCATCCCTGCGCTGCTCGAAGGCCGGGATATGCTGGGCCAGGCCCAGACCGGTACCGGCAAAACCGCGGCCTTCGCGCTGCCGCTGCTGTCGCGCCTCGAAACCTCAAGGCGCGAGCCCCAGGTGCTGGTGCTCGCGCCGACCCGCGAGCTGGCGCAGCAGGTAGCGGCTTCCTTTGGCAAGTACGGCCAGAACATCAAGGGCCTGGAAGTGGCTACGCTGTGCGGCGGTCAGGAATACCGCGAACAGCTGAGCGCGCTCAAGCGCGGCGCGCAGGTTGTTGTAGGCACTCCGGGCCGGGTAATTGACCACCTGGATCGTGGCAGCCTGAAACTCGACGGACTGTCCGCGCTGGTGCTCGACGAAGCCGACGAAATGCTGCGCATGGGCTTTATCGACGACGTCAAGCGCGTCGTGGCCGACACACCCGAAGATGCCCAGCGCGTGTTCTTCTCGGCCACGCTGCCGCGTGAAATCGAGCGTATTGTCAATCGCTACCTGGTCGATCCGGTCAAGGTGACCATCGAGTCCAAAACCACTACGGCGGATAACATCGAGCAGCGCGTCGTCCGCGTCGACGGCGGTGCCAAACTCGAAGCGCTGTCGCGGATTCTGGAAGTCGAGCTGGTGGATGCCGCCATCGTGTTCGTGCGCACCCGCGCCGCCTGCACCACCCTGGTCGAGCAGATGACCGCGCGCGGCGTCAACGCCGCCAGCCTCTCCGGCGATCTCGATCAGAGTCTGCGCGAGCGGACCATCACGCGGCTCAAGCGCGGCAAGGTTGACGTGCTCATCGCCACCGACGTGGCCGCCCGGGGGCTCGACGTGCCGCGGATTACCCACGTCATCAACTATGACCTGCCCCAGGACAGCGAGGCCTACACCCATCGCATCGGGCGTACCGGCCGTGCCGGGCGCAGCGGCATTGCGATTACCTTTGCCGGCTTCCGCGAGGGCCGCAAGGTCGGCTGGATGGAGCAGGCCATCGGGCAGAAAATGACGCCGATGCCCCTGCCCGACGAAGCGGCAATCCGCGCGCACCGCGACAGCGTCTTTCATCAGCGCGTGATTGCGTCGCTGGGCCAGGGCGCCGATAACCAGCGTGAACTGGTCGAAAAGCTGGTCGACGAAGGCCATAACGCCGTTGACCTGGCCGCCGTCTTTGCACAGATGGCCCGCGCGGACGAAGCGCCGATTGGCCGTCTCCAGGCGCCACGCAAGGAGCGCAACCCGCGCGAAAGCCGCCAGAAAGGCGCACCGCGCCGCAATAGCGGCCCGAGCGAAGGCATGGTGCGCTATCGGGTATCCGTGGGCCACAAGGATGGCGTCAAACCCGGTCAGCTGGTAGGCGCTCTGGCCAACGAAGGCGGCATTGAAGGCGCGCGTATCGGACGCATCGATATCCGTAACGCCTTCTCCACGGTCGAGCTGCCCAAGGGACTGCCGGCATCGCTGCTGGCCAAAATGGCGCGCGCCCGCGTTTCCGGCCACCCGCTGGAAATCAGCGAAGATCGCGCCCCGCGCCGCAGCCGCGACGGCGATGCGCCGGTACGCCGCGAGCGTGCCTGAGCGCTAGCTGATACCGACTCATCCCGGTAGACCGATCAACACCCTCGTGCCGCTGCGGCGCGGGGGTGTTCGGGTTTTATGGGGTCGGTTTTTGCCCCGTTATCCTTTGCCCACCATGTCCAGCCACTGGCATCTCGGGCCACTGGCATCTCGGGATACGGGCATGTCTGGCTACAGACGTCCTGGGCCACAGACAACTTGGGCCAAGGGCATGTCGGGCTACGGGTATGTCGAGCAAATAACAGGAGAAACGCATGCCCTTGCTGCCTCCCAACAGGCTGCACGACTGGGACCTGGCGCCGCGCGATGCTATCGCGCTGCAAACGCGGCTGGCGCCTCGCGTCGAGCGTGAGGATCGCATGTCGCCGGTTCGCTGCATTGCCGGCGTGGATATCGGTTTTGAAGACGACGGCGCGACCACGCGGGCGGCGGTGGTGGTCCTGGAATGGCGGGAGGAGGGCCCGCCTTTCGAGGTGGTCGAGCAGGTGGTATACCGCGAGCCCACGCGCATGCCGTATATCCCCGGGCTGCTGTCGTTTCGTGAAACGCCGGCGGCTCTGGGCGCCTTTGCCCGGCTGTCCAGCGTGCCCGAGCTGGTCATGGTCGACGGCCAGGGCATCGCCCATCCGCGCCGGCTGGGCGTGGCGTCGCTGCTGGGGCTCTGGCTGGACGTTCCCGCCATCGGCGTGGCGAAGTCGCGGCTCTGCGGCCGACACGCCGAGGTCGGCGAACCCCGAGGCGATGCGGTGCCGCTGAACGACCAGGGCGAGGTAATCGGCACGGTGCTGCGCTCGCGTACCCGGGTCAAGCCGATTTACGTCTCCCCCGGCCACCGGGTTGGCCAGGCAACGGCGCTGGCCTGGGTCGAGCGCTGCCTGCACCGCACCAAACTGCCCGAGCCTACGCGGCTGGCCGACCGCCTGGCGAGCCGTCGCGATGCGCCTGGGCGGCGCTGACCAGCGCGCGGATCAAGCGCTGCTGGGGACGATTGAAGATCAGCCATTCCGGGTGCCACTGCACGCCCAGCAGAAAGTCGTGGCGGCGGGACTCGATGCCCTGCACCAGGCCGTCGCGGTCCCGAGCCACAATCGCCACGCCGTCGCCGGCGCGATGCACCGCCTGGTGGTGCAGGCTGTTGACCCGGCACCAGCGCACACCCAGCAGCCGATGCAGGCGGCTTTGCGGCGTGATATCCACGGTTTTGCGTGGCAGTACCGTGCGCCGGCGTTTCAACCCGGCGTGGGTGCTGTAGATATCCGGGTCCAGGGTGCCGCCGAGATGCACGTTGATCAGCTGGGCGCCCCGGCAGATGCCGAGTACCGGCGTACCCCGCGGGATAAAGCATTCAAGCAGCGAGAGCTCCAGCTCGTCGCGCCGGGGGTCAACGCGGACATCGAGCTGCAGCTCGGCGTCGTAGAGATGGGCCTGGATATCATCGCCACCGCCGATGATGAGCCCGTCGAGCCTGGCTGGGCGCGCCCGGTCGGGCGACAGACGCAGGGGGCGGCCGCCGTGGCGCCAGACGGCAAACCAGTCAAACCACCAGGCCAGGCGGCTTTTGCGATCCGAAGTAGTGATGCCGATAAGGGGTCGTGACATGCAATAAGAGCGTTCGTGGCAGTGGTGGACAGGGCGCTGGTCGTACAAGGCAAGGGTTTTGCAGAGCAAAGGTTTTGCAGAGCAATGGTTATGCAGAGCAATGGCTGTGCAGAGAACGGTTGTGCAGAAAACGGCAGTGCAGAGCAATGATCGTACAGGGCAGGCCAGCGGTGAAAAGACCCGTGGCGTCAGGCCGAGTGAAACAGATGCCGCAGCCGGTCGGTCCAGCGGCGGTAGAAAGGGCGACGATAGTAACGAATATAGGCCGCGCTGCGTTTGGCCAGCGCACGGCGGTCGGCAGCGAGCTTTTCCACCTCGACCCAGCGGTTCCATTCGCTGACTGCTCCCCAGCCGGGTTGGGAAAGCTGAGCGTCGGGAAGCCGGTAATGAAAGGTCGGGCGCGGCTGGGTCAGCTCGCTGTGCAGCAGCTCGTGGGGATGTTCCGGGCAGAGATGGGCAAACAGCGGCAGCATGTCCAGCTCGCGGTTGCGCGTGGGGTTGTGGTCGAGATAATCATCGATTAGCCCGAGCAGGCCGGGGCGGTAGTTGGCGGCCAGCACCTTGAGCGCGTAGTCGCGCGGAAAGGGGTTGGCATGGGGCAGCACTTCGCGGGTAATATCCACCTGTATTTGCTCGCGCAGCCAGGGCGCCAGCAGCAGATAGGCGCGCAGCATGGCATGAATATCGTGACTCGCCGGCGAGGCGATTTCCGGGTTCAGGTGCAGGCCAAAGCCGTAGAGCAGGCTGGCATCGGTGCCCTTGGCGCCGTGCTCGCGGAGGGCGTCAAAGAGGCGATCGAGCTCGTCGAGCTCGTTCCAGGGCACCGGCGGGCAGACGATTTCGGTCGGCACCAACCCGGTCACCATGTCGCCGATGAGCTCGCGGGTCTTTTCGTGAAACTCCACGCGCAGCTGATGGCGGTGACGGGCCCATTCGTCGTCGCCTTCGGCCTGGTGATCGAGCGCCTCGCGGTCGGGATGGGCGTATTGCGTATCCAGCTCGATGACGAACCGACCCCAGCGGGTGTTGTCCACGCGTAGCCGGTGAGGGCTCACCGCGTTAAGCTCGCCGCCAAACAGCTCGCGGACGAGATGGGCGGTGTCGGCGGGCGGCAGGCCGGCAAATTCGATTTCCACGCCGACGCGGCGGATTTGGCCCCGGGCATTACGGGGAGCAGGGGGCGCCTGGGGCAGCATCTTGTATCCTGTCAGGTCCATTGATAGGCGCTCAGATTAGCATATTCCGGGCATGATTTTTTCAGGCATGATTCATTTCAGGAGAGGCATGTGCGACAGCACGTAATCGCATGGAGGGCGCTGATGTTGGCGCTGCTCATTACCACGCTGACGTTTGCCACCACGGCTGGCGCCCAGGGCGTGTCGATTCCCGGGCTTAACCAGGAAACAGCGCAGGACCAGAAGCCCGACAGCGCGTCGTTGCAGCAGTCGCTGGATGACATCATTGCCACCCTGGAAGACAGCCAGCAGCGTCAGCAGCTGCTCAAGTCGCTGCGTGACCTGCAGACGGCTGCCGAGGCTTCCAGTGAACAAAGCGGTGGGCGCCAGGGGCTGCTGGGAGCGCTGGCCGATACGCTGACCGACATCAACGAGCAGGCCCAGGCCGGCGGTTCGCCCGCCGAACAGTGGTCGCAAAAGCTCCGCGAAGGCGTCGACGAGCTGCGCGAACTGGTCAACCGGCCGGGCCGAGCGGGCATGATTCGCGCGGTGGCCGACGGCGCCGTGCTGGGCGCTGTCTGGGCTGCGCTGTTGATCGTGATGATCGCTGCCGGGCGGCTGTTGGCGACGCGCCGGGGCTGGCCCCATGATCTGCCGCGCGATCCCCACGGCGGGCTGATGGCGATTCATTTTCTGCGTCGCATGCTGCCCTGGGTGCTGGCCTTTTTCGTCGTCTTCGGGCTGGGTCAGATCATGTCGCCGAGCCCGGGACGCACGGTGGTACTGGTGCTGGCGTATGTCTGCGTGTGCGGACGGGCGCTGTCGGTGGTGTTTGAAACCGTGATCGCCTTTTTCAGCAGCGGCCATCGCTTTACCGCCGTGCGTCTGTTGCAGGAGCGTGCGCTGCGTGGGCTGTTCGTGATCGGCGCCTTGATTGCGCTGGGCGATGCGCTGATTTCCGGCCGCCTGGTGGGCATGCTGGGCGAGGATTTCGCCGGCCTGGTGTCGGTGCTGGCCAATATGCTGGCGGCGCTGGTTGCGGCGCGTTTTATCATCAAGTTCAAGCGCCCCATCCGCCACCTGATCTGCAATCGGCGGTACTATCAGCGCCGGGATGCCGGCACCGCCATCGAGTTGAGCCGTGCCCTCGGGGGGCTTTGGCACATTCCCGCGCTGCTGCTGGTGGGCGGCTCGCTGCTGGCGATTTTCGTCAGCGTGGGGGATGTGGGCACGGCGCTGGCGCGTTCGATCATTTCCGCCAGCCTGCTGGTGTTGACGCTGGTGGTCACCGGGCTGCTGCGCCGCCACGGCGAGCGGCGCAAGAAACGCCGGCTGCCGCCGCGCTACCGCGAATATCGCCGCCGGCTGGGGCGCGTGGGCTTTGTATTGGCGCATATCTGCGCCTGGATGGTGTTTGCCGAGCTCTTCATGCAGGTGTGGGGCAGCTCGCTGTTCGGCATCGGCCAGGAGGGGCTGGCCGGGGCGCGCATCGGCAAGGCGCTGGTGAGCCTCGGGGCGACGGTGCTGATTGCCTGGCTGGTGTGGATTTTCTCCGATACGGCGATTCAGCGCGCGCTGATCTCGTCGGCCAAATCCCAGGGGCGGCGGGTCAACCAGGCCCGCGCCCAGACCATTACGCCGATGATCCGCAACGTGATTTTCGTCACCATTCTGATCATTGCCGGGATTGCCGGGCTGGCCAACCTGGGCGTCAACGTGACACCGCTGCTGGCGGGTGCCGGGGTGATCGGTCTGGCCATCGGTTTTGGCGCCCAGACGCTGGTGCAGGATTTGATTACCGGGATTTTCATCCTGATTGAAGACTCGCTGGCCGTGGGTGATTTCGTCGAGATCAACGGCCACATGGGCACCGTCGAAGGCCTGACGCTGCGCACCGTGCGCCTGCGCGACCTCGACGGCATCGTGCATATCATCACCTTCAGCCGCATCGATTCGATCCACAATATGTCGCGCCAGTTCGGTATCGCGCTGATGAAGATCCGCATTCCCTTTGCGATGCACATCGACGATGCCATCACGCTGATGCAGGAAACCGCCCAGGAGCTGCGCAACAACCCGATGATGCGCCATTACATCTGGGCACCGCTGGAAATGCAGGGCATTCACGAATTTGACGACGGCTGCCCGATTCTGCGGATGCGCTTTCGCACCGCGCCGGAAATGCAGTGGGACGTGGCCCGGGCGTTCAACCTGCTGCTCAAGCAGCGGATGGAAAAACAGGAAATCGATCTCGGCGTACCGCGCCTGAGCCTGAGCATGGAAGCCGGTACCGAGCGCGACCGCGACGACGGCGTCACTTCGCTGGACGACCCGGACGCGGAGTCGGCCGGGGGCGGCGATGACGCCTCGGCGGCTACTCATCGGCCCACGCCGCCTCGGCCCGCCCCTACGCCTACCAAAAAGGAAAAGGCCCGCGAGCAGGCGCTACAGCGCACCCAGCCGCAGGCACAGGGCGAGCCCACCGGCGAATCCCATGCAGGCAGCGGTGATAATGGCGGCGGTGATTAGCCAGGGGCCGCGCAGGCGTTGCCAACGGTTGTAGTGCGTGGCGGCCTGGCTGACGCGGCCCATCAGCGCTGCGTTCTGCCCCACGGCGTCGTCCGGGGGGCAGGCAAAATCGTTGGCCACGCTGCCTTGCCAGTGGGCGCCGTGGCTTAGCCCCAGCCGGGCGCGCAGACGGCTAATATCGCTGACGGTGGCGTGCAGGGCATCGTAGCTGTCGCGGTGTTCGGCGACGGTGAGCACGGCGTCCGCATCCTGCTGGAGGGCGCGGTTGGGGCAGGTATCCACGGCACGGCGGATTTGTCGTGGGGAAGCCTTTGGGGGCAGGGAGAGGCGTTGATACAGGTCTCGCATGGCGATGCTCTATCCGTGGGTGTCGGCCATGAGCGTTATCCTTGGCGATCGGCCAGCGCCCGTCAAGCCTCGCCTTGTCGGCTTTATGCGATCTCGCGGGGCTTTTATCGGCAAGCGCGCTGGGCCTTCAGGAGCTCACGGGATTTTTATCCACTCATCGGGGCTTCATCAGCTCATGGGGTTTTCATTAGCTCATAGAGTTTTCATCAAATAGTCATGGGCTTTCTTGATGCGTTGAAAGCGCATCGATGCCTGGGCGGCGCGGCTTTCGCTTTCGGCGACAAAGCGGTCCGGGTGATGCATCTGCGCCATGCGGCGATAGGCGCGGCGAATCTCGGTGCGGCTCGCCCCCCGAGAGAGTCCGAGCACGGCCAGCGCGCGCAGGGTGCGATCCGGCGACGTTGAGGCCTGGGCCCGGTGGCCGCCCGTCCCCTGATGCTGGCGATCTCTGTAGTCGCTCTGATGGCGGCGGTATTGCTCCTCGCGTTGCCGGCGGTCGTGCGCCTGACGCTCATATGCGTCGCGCCGGCGCCGCTGGTCCTTTTCTTCCTGTTGGCGCTGTCGGCGCTCCTGTTTGGCGCGCGCCCTGTCGCGGCGGGCCTGCTTTTTCTGCTGGCTGGCCTGCTCGCGCTCCCGGCGTTCCGCGTCGCGCCGGGCATCCGCCTGCTCGGCCTCTTCGCGGGCACGTTCGGCTTCGGCTTCGCGCTCGGCGCGGCGGCGATAATGGGCGGGGTTGTGTTCGCGCCAGTAGGCATCCCGGCTGGGGTCCTGCGGAGCCGTCAGCGGGGCGCCCGCGATTTCCTCGAACAGCGTTTCCAGCGTGGCCGGCGTCAATCCCAGCAGGTCGGCGATAAAACGCAGGATATAGTGATTGGCCAGCGAAAGCTGGCCATCGTCGGTGGCCACGCTGATGGTGCGGTGCATGACCGCCATACCCTGTTCATGAGGGCTTTCGTGCCGCAGGACTTCGGCCGCCAGCTGTACCGCCTGGATGTCGTGCTCGGCGGCGATTTGCATGAGGGTCTGCAGGTGGTCCGACGGCACGAGCTCGGTGGCTTCCTGCGCCAGCCGCCGATAGCGTTGCCCGGCGGTGATGCCGTTGCGGTGCGTCAGAACCCAGGCCTGAAGTAACAGCGTCGCCGCATCCACCTGGCTGTGGCTTTGTAACAGCACCAGCTCAAAGGGGGAAAAGCGGGCAATCGGCATTACCAGGCTCCAGCGACGGGATGATTAGCCGGCAATGGTGGCGTGACCGGCGGCGTATGGCAAGCTCGGGCCACGCCGCCGGGGGCTGCCGTCTTGTGCCGTGCGCTGATTCAGTCCCCGAGCGCTTCCAGCGCGCGTTCCAGATTATCCACGCTACGCTGGGGGTTGTGCAGCTTGTCGAGGCCGAACAGGCCGATGCGGAAGGTCTGAAAGTTGTCGCCTTCGTCACACTGCAACGCAACGCCGCCGGCGACCTGCACGCCTTCGGCGGCGAGCTTCGCGGGCAGTCCGGGGTCCTCGGTATAGCAGACAACCACGCCAGGCGCTTCAAAGCCGCTGGCGGCAACGCTGGTAAAGCCGTGGCGCGCGAGCATTTCGCGGACTGCCTGACCGACGGTGATCTGCTCATTCTTGATCTGGTCGAAGCCGTAGTCGCGGGTTTCCTGCATGATGTCGCGCAGGGTCTGGAGGGCATCGGTGGGCAGGGTGGCGTAGTAGGCGTGGCCGCCGTTTTCGTAGGCCTGCATGATGTCGTGCCACTTGCCCAGGTTGCAGGCAAAGCTGTTGCTCTGAGTCTCGGCCAGGCGCTGTTCCGCGCGCTCGGAGAGCATGACCATGGCGCAGCAGGGCGAACCGCTCCAGCCTTTTTGCGGTGCGGTAACGACGACGTCGATGCCCAGCTTGTGCATATCGACCCAGAGAGTACCGGCGGCGATGGCGTCGAGTACGAAGATACCGCCGGCGTCGTGGGTCGCCTGGGCAACAGTCTGCAGGTATTCATCCGGCAGCAGCATGCCGGCAGCGGTTTCTACCTGGGGAGCAAAGACTACCGCGGGCTTTTCGGCGCGAATGCGCTCGGCGGCTTCTTCCGCCGGCACGGGCATGAACGGCGAGCGGTCGTCCTGCGGATCGACGCGGCGGGCCTTGAGCACCGTTTGCTGATCGGTCAGCCGGCCCTGGTCGATAATCTGTGTCCAGCGGTAGCTGAACCAGCCGTTGCGCAGCACCATGACGCGCTGATCGGTGGCAAACTGGCGCGCGACGGCTTCCATGCCGAAGGTGCCGCTACCGGGAATGATCGCCGTTGAATGAGCGTGGTAGACCTCCTTCAGGGTGGCGGAAATATCGTGCATCACGCCCTGGAAGCGTTGCGACATGTGGTTGAGCGCGCGGTCGGTATAAACCACGGAATATTCCAGAAGCCCATCAGGGTCAACATCAGGCAGCAAACCAGCCATGGCGTTCTCCTTGTGTATGACGCGCCGTTACACCGGGCCGCGGTGGTCGCGTCGGGGTTGAGTGACTCGATTATATAACTTGGTCGTATGACTTGATTGTATGACCCGGTCTTGTAAACCGGTCGGGAAAACCGCTGCCCAGAATACGAGCAAAGGCGCGGCAAGGAAAGTGCAGGCGCCGGCCGGCGGCTAAAAGGCGGTCAGCGTGGCCACGCAGTTGGCCAGCAAGCCGGAGGAACCCAAGCGCATGTGTTCGGGCGTTATCCAGGCCGGCCCCATGATATCGCGGGCCAGCGCCAGGTATTCGGCAGCATCTTCGGCGCTGTCGACGCCGCCGGCGACCTTGAGGCCCACCGCCTCGCCGCTGTCGCGGATCGCGTGGAGCATGATCTCGACGGCATCCGGCGTGGCGTTGACGCTGACGCGGCCGGTGGAGGTCTTGATAAAATCGGCGCCGCCTTCAATGGCAATCTCGCTGGCGCGCCGGATCAGGGCCGGGTCCTTGAGTTCACCGGTTTCAAGGATGATTTTCAGCAGCGCCTGACCGCCGCAGGCGGCCTGGCACATTTCCACGAAGGCCAGGCAGGTATCTTCGTCGCCGTCGATCAGCGTGCGCCAGGGCAGCACAACATCGACTTCATCGGCGCCGGACGCTACCGCTTCGCGGGTTTCGCGCGCTGCCGCCATGACGTCCGCGCCGCCGTCGGGAAAGTTGGCCACCGCCGCAATCCTGACGTTGCCGCTGAGCGAATGCGCCGTCAGCGCGCGCCGCGCGGTCACGACGAAGCGGGGGTAAACGCAAATCGCCGCGGGGTGGCCGAAAGGCGTTTTGGCCTGATGACACAGCGATTCGATATCGGCGTCGCTATCCGTCGCCTCCAGACGGGTCAGGTCGATCAGCGGCAGCGCCTGGCGAATGGTCTGGGTCAGGTTGATCGAGGCGGACATAAAGCTCTCACAGGTTGTTTCGCAAGAAGCGACAAATGATTTGAAGCGGTGCCGGCGGAAGGGCGAGGCCGCCGCCGGATGGTACGCGACCGGCGCTACCAGAGCCAGCTGCCCGGGCGGGTCGGCGGCTGGTGTCGGCGCAGGGCCAGAAACCCCGTTACGCAGCGAACGCCCAGCCAGAGTCCCAGCAGCGGCCATAGAAACATGCCGAGCATGAACACGCTGACGGCGAACACGGCACAGAAGTACACCGTGCCGATCCAGAAGGTGCGGATCAGGTAGCGGTAGTGGGCGCGTAGCCAGGGCGTCGCCTCCTTGCGGTAAACGTAGGCAATGATCACGCCGATCAGCAGGGTGACGTTGGCGGTGATCAGACCGGCGAGAAACAGGCCATAAACGACCCGGGGGGTAAGCGTATCGTCGCGGTGGGTATCAGGGTCGGTCGGGATAGTCATACGGGCTCTTTACTCGGGTCGATCGGAATGGGGTAGCCGAGTCTCATCAGCGTGGTTTCAGGCGCCGGTGACGCCCTGAATCGAGAACGGCAGCGTGGATCAGCGGCACCTGAGATCAACGGTACGGGACATCAATGCTGGCGTGGATCAATACGGGCGAAAATCGCGGAAGTCAGGTCGTCCCTGCTGCTCCTCGACGACCTTGCGGTAGCGCTTGTATTCCCACTGGTACTGCGCCGGCTCCAGGGCGATGGCGGCTTCAACCGAGGCGTTGACCCCGGTGGCCGAGGTGACGTCGTCGGTGCTGTAAACGCGCTCGTCGGCATCCAGGAAGTGAATCTCGAACCCCTGGCCGGGCACGCGGCGAGCCACGCCGGTGACGACCCGGGCGCGGGTGCGCGCCACCAGTTTGGGCAGCAGCGTGGCGGTATAGGCGTCACGATTGAAGAACGGCGCAAACACGCCGCTTCCCCAGTCGGGTTCCTGGTCCGGGAGTATACCAATGGTCTGGCGACTCTTCAGCGCTTTCAGCAGCGCAGCGACACCCCGGGCGTTGGTGGGCACCAGGGTCGCGCCCTGGCGCTCGCGGCCACGGCGAATTACCGGGTCGAGCCCGGCCATTTTCGGCGGCTCGTACATGGCGGTAAACGGAAAGTGGCTGGACAGCCAGAAGTTCAGCACTTCCCAGTTACCGAAATGCGGCGCCAGCACGATGACGCCGCGGCCGTCGCGGCGCGCACTGTCCAGCTTGTCGCGGCCGTGTACCGCCTTGATGCCGGCCGCTACGCGCTCGGGCGGTGCCATCCAGGCGTGTCCCAGCTCGAGCATGGTGGCTGCTGAGTGTTGCAGGCTCCTGCGCATTAACGCCTGGCGCCGGGCCGTGCCTTGACCGGGGTAAACGTCGGCCAGGTTGCAACGGGTAATGTGGCGTTCGCGGCGGCTGAACCGATAGACCAGCGCGCCGGCGATACGCGCCAGGCGCCACAGGCAGGCCGGCGAACGGCCGGCGAGCCGCCGCCAGAGCCAGGCAATGGCGCCGGCGCGTACGCTATCAGCGTCGCGGTGACGGAAGGAGAAAAAGCCGGCCATGAACAGCTATCAGCTTTCCCGGGGCGCGGGTTTGGACGCCGGGCGGGCAATTTCCAGCAGGTTGCCGTCGGGATCGCGTAAATAGATCGACTCGATGGGGCCGCTGGCGCCCTGGCGGGCAACCGGACCCAGCTCGGCCTCTATGGCCAGCGCGTCGAGGTGCTGCCGGAACTCGTCCAGCGGCAGCTGGCAGCGCAGGCAGAGATCCAGACTCCCGGGGGTCGGCGTGGCCGAGACGGGCGCAATGTCGGTATCCGTCTGGTGCAGGCGCAGGGCGGTATCGCCCAGCATCAGGTCAACCCGCTGGGTGTCGCGGTAACGTACGTCGAGCCCCAGCACGCGGGAATAGAAGTCCACGGCGCGATTCATGTCCGTCACCGTCACCACGAGATGATCCAGTCCTGAGAGCATGGCTCTTTCCTTGCGTCAAAAGTCTTAAAGATAAGCGGGCGGGTTCGAGAATACGCTGATGGGGCATTTCGGCGCAAAAACCGGTGCGCGACCACAATGGTGCTGTGGCCCCGACCTTATTGCAAGACGGCGGCTTCAGGGTCAGTATCAAGCATACGTTTGATTTTTTCCGCTGGCCTTGTCGCGCCGGTATTGTGAAACCCGCTGCCCACCGGCGCTGCTTACCGCACGGTGGTGTCACGACCCCCGAGGATCGCTATGAATCAATATGCTGCACCGCTGCGCGATATGCGCTTCGTACTCGGCGAACAGCAGCGCTATCGTGCGCTGGAGTATCCCGCTCTGGAAGACCTTTCCCCGGATCTGGTGGAAGCCGTGCTGGAAGAAGCCGCCAAACTCGCCGGTGACGTCTGGGCACCGCTGAATACGGTGGGCGATCAGCAGGGTGCCACCCGCCATGCCGACGGCAGCGTGACCACCGCCGACGGCTTTGCCGCTGCCTACCAGGCGTATGTCGACGGCGGCTGGAACGGCCTCAGCGTGGACGAGTCGCTGGGCGGGCAAAACCTGCCCGAGGTGGTATCAAGCTCGGTGCAGGAAATGTTCCAGAGCGCCAACATGGCGCTGGGGCTTTGCCCGATGCTCACCGCCGGGGCCATCGAGGCGCTCACCCAGCACGGCAGCGAGGCGCTTCAAACGATGTTTCTGCCGGGCCTGATCGAAGGTCGTTTTACCGGCACCATGAACCTGACCGAGCCCCAGGCCGGGTCGGATCTTTCCCGGGTGCGTACCCGGGCCGTGCCGGACGGCGACAGCTACCGTCTGACCGGGCAAAAAATCTACATTACCTGGGGCGAGCACGATATTACCGACAATATCATCCACCTGGTGCTGGCGCGCACGCCGGATGCCCCCGAAGGCAACCGGGGCATTTCGATGTTTGTTGTGCCCAAAATGCTGGTGAATGCCGACGGCTCGATCGGCGAGCGCAACGACGTGACCTGCGCGTCCATCGAACACAAGACAGGGATTCACGGCTCGCCCACCTGCACCCTGAGCTTTGGCGAGAACAGCGGTGCCGTGGGCTATCTGGTGGGCGAGCTCGGGCGCGGGCTCAACCACATGTTCACCATGATGAACGCGGCACGGCACAAGGTCGGCGTGCAGGGCGTGGGAATCGCCGAGCGCGCCTGCCAGAGCGCGCTTGCCTATGCCGATGAGCGCACCCAGGGGCGGCAGCCCGGGGCCCAGGCCGACTGTGCGATTGGCGACCACTTTGACGTGCGGCGGATGCTGCTGTCGATGCGCGCCCGGACCGACGCCCTGCGGGCGCTGGAGCTTGAGTGTGCCGCGGAAATGGACCGCGCCCGGCGAGCGAGCGACGCCGCCGAGCGGGAAGCGGCCCAGGCGCGGGTCGACGTGCTTATTCCCGTGGTCAAGGCGTTTACAACCGACCAGGCGGTGGATATCGCGTCAATGGGCATACAGGTACACGGCGGCATGGGCTACATCGAGGAAACCGGTGCCGCCCAGCTTTGGCGGGATTCACGCATTGCGCCGATTTACGAAGGCACCAACGGCATCCAGGCGCTGGACCTGGCGGGCCGCAAGCTGGCGCGCGACGGCGGCGCGGCGGTGTCAGCGCTGTTGGACGACGTGGACGCAACGGCCCGCGCGCTTGACGACCATTCGACGCTTGCCGGCCTGGGCACGGCGCTGGCCGCCGGCGGCGAAGACGTCCGCGCAGGCATGCAGCGGGTATTGACCCGGGGGCAGCAGGCCGAGGGTGGCGCGGATGCCGTCCAGGCCCTGGCGACTCCGTTTCTCAAATTGCTGGGGCATGTGCTTTGCGCCTGGCAGATGGGGCAGGCAGCGCTGGTAGCGCAGGCCGCCATTGACGCCGGCGACGATGATGCGTTCTACGTGCAGAAGCGCCTGAGCGCGAGCTTCGTGATCGGCCAGTGGCTGCCCGAGGGGCGTGCCCAGCGTGCCGTCCTGGAAGCCGACATGCAGTGCCTCGACGACTTCGACCGGCATCGCGGCTGACGTCGCCGTGTTGTCGCAGCACCGTGTTAATGACACACGTTTTTAACAACATACGTTTAACAACATACGTTTAACAACAAACAGGAGAACCGCCATGAGCAACGCGACCTACAACAGCAGCGACCTGATCGACGTTCAGGAACGCGATGGCGTTGTGCGCCTGACCGTTAATCGGCCCAAAGCGCTCAATGCGCTGAATCCCGAAGTGCTGGACGCCCTGAGTGAGGTGCTGGATAGCCTCGAAGCCAACGAAGGGCTGCGCGCGGTGATGCTGACCGGCGCCGGTGACAAGGCGTTTGTGGCCGGCGCGGATATTACCCGGATGCGCGAGCAGACCCCGCAGCAGGCGCAGGCGTTTGCCGGCCATGCGCTGGATACCGTTCGGCGGCTGGAAAAACTTCCGGTGCCGGTTGTGGCGCTGGTCAACGGTTTTTGCCTGGGCGGCGGCTGCGAGCTGGCGCTGGCCTGCGACTGGGCCGTGGCCAGCGACAATGCCATGTTCGGCCAGCCCGAAGTTCAGCTGGGGGTCATTCCCGGCTTTGGCGGTACCCAGCGGCTGCCGCGCCGGGTCGGGCCGGCGATGGCGCTGGACCTGATGACCACCGGGCGCAAGATCGACGCAAGCGAGGCGTTGCGCATCGGGCTGGTCAACCAGGTAATGTCACAAGCCGAGCTGGATGACTATGCCGAGAAACTCGCCGGCCAGCTGGCGGGCAACGGCCCCCGTGCGGTAGGAGCCGCCAAGTCGGCGGTATATGACGGCATGGAGCAGGACGTGGACAGCGCGCTCAAACTGGAGCAAAGCCTGTTTGCGCTCTGTTTTGCCGGTGACGAGCAGCAGGAAGGCATGGCCGCCTTTGTGGAAAAGCGCCCGGCCAGATTTTAACCCGGCGCTGATGCCGGGCCGGCATGGGTCTTAGGCAAGCACTGGCTTTCACGCAGGCATTAAGTCGGCTA
Source organism: Vreelandella jeotgali Hwa (assembly GCF_000334215.1). GTDB lineage: Bacteria > Pseudomonadota > Gammaproteobacteria > Pseudomonadales > Halomonadaceae > Vreelandella > Vreelandella jeotgali. Next base: position 357,015 of record NZ_AMQY01000011.1, read on the forward strand.
ACGACTTTTGTCTGAATTCATGATTTACTGGCGTGTTTTCAAACATCGGGAGCAAAACATGCCGCGACCCCGCTGCTTATGGCCGACGGTTGTGTCGGCCCTTACCGCACTGCTGATACCTGCCCTGGCGCCGGCATCCGACGAGGCGTTGAGCCTGGAAGTGACCAACGACGGCATGATCAGTGTGGACGATGGCCACTACACTAGCGGTGTCAAACTCGGGTATAGCTTCAGACCCGAAGCCGCACACTGGACGCAGCGCTTTTCCCGGTGGCTGCCCGACACGCTGATCCAGCAGGCCGACCGGGCCGAATATCGTCTGGTCCAGCAGATTTATACGCCCATGAACATCAGGGCGTCGCGGCTGCTGGAAAATGACCGCCCCTATGCCGGGCTGGTGTACGGCGGGGCGTCGCTTTACGGTGAGCAAAGCCGTCCCAACGGCCGTACCACCACCGATCTGCACCTGGACGTGGGGATGGTCGGGCCGTCTTCCCTTGCCGACAGTATCCAGCAGGAAGTCCACCGCCTGACGGGCAGTAATCGGCCCCAGGGCTGGGACCACCAGATCGGGGACGAGGCGATTGTCAACCTGGGCATGCGCCGCCAGTGGTGGCATGAAAGCCCGCTGGCCAGCAAGCAGCTGGCCTGGGGGCCGGAGGCGAGCATCGCGCTGGGTAATCTCTATACCTATGCCAGCACCGGCTATTACCTGCGCTTTGGCGATGCCGCGAGAAGCGTGCCGACTCTGACGCCGAACTCGGCCAGCAGTGCCGGCTTTGATGCGGCAGACGGCTTTCGCTGGTATGTGTTCGGCGGGGTCGAAGGCTACTACATGGCGCGCAACCTGCTGCTGGACGGCAATACCTTTTCCAGCAGCCATTCGGTTGACCGGCGTGAATGGGTCGGCGATCTGTCGGCCGGCCTGTCATTGGCCTGGGATGACTGGCAGATGCGCTTTACGGCGCTGCAGCGCAGCCGGGAATTCCACGGCCAGCAGGACCCCGACCGGTTTGCCGCGCTGACCTTCAGCAGGGCGCTGTAGTTACGCGGCAAGGTTCTCGTAGCATGGTGACCTGTTGAATCAGCCGGTCCTGTCGCGTGTCTTGTGTTCGAAGTCGCTGGCGTCGTGGCGTTCGAGCAGCTGTTCGTGCGGTTCGCCAAAGGGGCGGTTGACCATGCAGCCGCGCCTGACCGCGGGGCGCTCGGCAATCTCCTCGGCCCAGCGCACGACGTTGGGGTATTCGTGCACCTGCAGAAATTCGGCAGCGTTATACACGCGACCCAGCACTATCTGGCCGTACCAGGCCCAGTTGGCAATATCGGCGATGCTGTAATCTTCGCCGTTGAGGTAGCGGGTGTCGGCCAGCCGCCGGTCGAGAACGTCCAGCAGGCGCTTGGTTTCCATGGTGTAGCGGTCAATCGGGTATTTCATCGCCTCGGGCGCGTAGGCGAAAAAGTGCCCGAAGCCGCCGCCGACAAAAGCTGCGCTGCCCATTTGCCAGAACAGCCAGTTGAGTGTCTCGGTACGTGCGCCGGGGTCCCGGGGCAGCAGCGCATCGAACGCCTCGGCGAGATACATCAGGATGGCGCCGGACTCGAAGACCCGCCGGGGCTCGCCTGGGCCGTGGTCGAATAGCGCGGGAATCTTCGAGTTGGGGTTGGCGTCCACAAAGCCGCTGCCAAACTGCTCGCCTTCGCCAATATCCACCAGCCAGGCATCGTATTCGGCGTCATGGCCAAGGGCCAGCAGCTCCTCGAACATGATACCGGCCTTGACGCCGTTGGGCGTGGCCAGCGAATACAGCTGGAAGCGGTGCTTGCCCACGGGCAGCTCCTTTTCGTGGGTCGCACCGGCGACGGGGCGGTTGGTTCCGGCGAATGCGCCGCCGTTATCGGATTCCCACTGCCAGACTCGGGGCAGGGTGTAGGACGTATCGCTCATCGCTGTCTCCATGGGGTTGGTGTTGCGGTTTGTGTTCATCCAGCGCTTTTCTCTGTGGCGCGTCGTTGGCGCGGTTCCTTGCAGCCGGCGCATCCAGCCGGCTTATTTCAGCCTGCGTTGATGGCCGATGTCAGCTGTTGGATGTTGATAGTTAATAACTGGATAGAAGGCTAATGGATGCCAAGGGATAACATACGCGCTTCAGCGCCGCAAAAAGCTACCCAGCGAAGCCGCCTGGTCGGACGTTATGGACCTTGATAAAGGGCCGGCTTCGCTTCAGGATGGCGTGAGTGATCGACGTTCGTTGAAGAGCGTGATCCCGGATTAAAAGACCATCCTGCATGGCCTTCAAGCAAGCGAACCAATAACGCCAACACGCTAAGGAGTATCGGTATGGATCGTCACGCAAGCGCACACTGGGCCGGCGGCCTGAAAGACGGCAAGGGCACGGTTTCAAGCGAAAGCGGCGTACTCGACGCGCGCCCGTACAACTTTGGCCAGCGTTTCGAGAACGAGCCGGGGACCAACCCCGAAGAGCTGATCGGCGCGGCCCACGCCAGCTGCTTCTCCATGGCGCTATCGCTGGTGCTGGGAGAATCGGGCTATACGCCGGATGAGGTGGACACCCAGGCCAGGGTCACGATCCGCGAAAGCGACGACGGCTTTGAAATTCCCGCTATTCACCTGGACGTCACTGCGACCGTACCGGGCGCCGACGATGCGGCCTTCCAGCAGGCAGCTGAAGGTGCCAAGGCGGGCTGCCCGGTGTCCAAGCTGTTCAATGCCGAGATTACCCTGAACGCGACGCTGCAAAACGGCTGAATCCCGTAAAGGCTTGTCCGGGTAACGGACACGACCAGGCCCTGACATTGGCTCAGGGCTTTTTTCTGCGCTAAAAACCGTTTTTACCTATTGATATCAGTCGGTTGTCCGGTAGCCAGGGCAGGTTGGGGTATCGCGCCGCCGGACACCCCGTCATCCGGGCATGGCGCATTCGCGTTGACCCGCTGGCCTCATCGCCCTATTGTCTGCCTTGTCGGATGTTTCAAACGCTTACAATGTCGGGAGTGGCCGTGGATCTCGCAACGCTAATCGGGCTGTTAGGGGCCGCCGTGATGGTCAGCGCATCGGTGCTGATGGGCACCTCCACGGAGGTCTTTCTGAACCCCACGGGGATTGTGCTGGTAGTCGGCGGCAGCCTCTTTGTGGTGTTGGCCAAGTTCACCCTGACCCAGTTCCGGTTTGCCTTTAAAGCCGCCGCCCGGGCATTCAAGTTTCAGCTGCCGAGCACCCAGGCGAGCATCGACGAGCTGATCGAGCTGTCGAAGATGTCACGCAAGCAGGGGTTGCTGGTGCTCGAAGGCCAGGATGTCAGCTCGCCTTTTCTGGCCCAGGGGCTGCAAATGCTGGCGGACGGGTTCAGCACCGAAATGATCGAAGAGATGATGGCCAAGGAGCGCCTGCTGACGCTGGAGCGTAACGAAGCCGGAGCCCGGGTGTTTTCGGCGCTCGCCGAAGTGGCGCCGGCCATGGGCATGATCGGCACCCTGGTGGGGCTGGTACAGATGCTGGCGAACATGGAAGACCCCGCCAAAATCGGCCCGGCCATGGCGGTTGCGCTGTTGACCACCTTGTACGGCGCCATGATCGCCAATATGTTTGCCAGCCCCATTGCCGACAAGCTGTGGCTGCGCATGAATCAGGAGGCCAAAATGCAGCAGCTGTGGATTGATGCGATCCTGGCGATCAAGGGAGACAAGAACCCCCGCGTACTCGAGCAGATGCTCGCGCTGTATCTGCCGCCGGAGAGTCGCGGCCAGGACAGCGAAGCAGGCAGCCCCGCCGGTAAACAGACCTGATCCATGAAAAAAAAGCCTGCTTCCAACATTCCCCCCTGGATGCTGACCTACGCAGACCTGATGACGCTGCTGCTGTGCTTTTTTGTGCTGCTGCTGTCGTTTGCCGAGATCGATGCCGACAAGTTCCGCCGTATTGCCGGCGAGCTGTCCCAGGCGTTTGGCGTGCAGCGCGACATCGAAGCGATGCAGATTCCCAAGGGGACCAGTGCCGCGCTGGACAAGTTTTCTCCTGCCGTGCCGGACCGCACCCTGCTGGATGAAATCCGCCAGAAGACGATGGAGGAGGACCCGCAGCTGGAGGCCATGCGCGATAGGCTGGAAACCCGGCGCAAGGCGCAGACCCGCGACGTGGCAAAGCAGCTGCGGGAGCTGCTGGAGGAATCGGGCAACAACGATGTGACCCATGTGGAAGTGGACGGTTTTCGGGTGGTGATCCGTATTGAAGAGAAGGGCACCTTCATGTCCGGCTCGGACCGGGTAACCGGCACTTTTGAAACCTTACTCGAGGATATGTCGGGTATTTTTGTCGGCCTTCCCGGGACGGTATCCATTGATGGCCATACCGATAACCTGCCCATTCATACGCCGCGCTTCAGCAGTAACTGGGATCTCTCGGCGCTGCGTGCGGCCTCGGTGGCCAACATTCTGCAGCGCAACAGGGAACTTCAGCCGGAGCGGCTGCTGGTACAGGGGTTTGCCGATACCAACCCCCGGGCGAGCAACGAGACGGCGGAGGGTCGGGAAAAGAACCGCCGCGTGGAAATCACCATTGACCTGAGCGAAGCCACCGAGGAACGCGGCAGCCGGAATATGGAAACGCTGCGCGAAGCGCCCGCCGCCGCGGAATCGGCCGCCGATACGCCGTTCGGCAAGCCCCTCGACCGCGTGCTGCTTTCGCCGCCCGAGCCGGCGACCGGGCAGGAACCGCCGGCAGAAGGCAGCGAAGACGGCAGCGAAGGTGGTGGCGAAGATAGTGGTGAAGACGGTAGTGAAGACAGGCGCGAAGACAGCGGCAAAACGCCGCCGCCATAAAGGTCGCAGTGCCGCTATTGGCGCGGCCGGTGCCGAACCGGGCGTAGCGGATGATGCTGTAATACGCCGCTCGGGCGCCGGAATAGATCGATATCCATGTCAAAGCCCTGGGCCAGCAGGTCGACGAGCATCATGGCCGACAGCCCCCAGATAACATAGCCATCGACGCGATAGCTGGGCACGTAGCAGGTGTGGCCCCCCGACGTGATGACATCGGTATGGGTGCGCCGGTCATCCAGAAAGTGGTCCAGGGGCACTTCAAAAATGGCGTCCAGCTCCCGGGGCTCGGCCCGGAGCGGCAGGTCCGGCGGAATCACGCCCACCCAGGGGGTGACCTGAAGGCCGTGCAGCGATACCACATCGGACAGCTGGCCGTAGGCCTGAACGCTGGCGGGCGCCAAGGCAATTTCCTCTTCGGCTTCGCGCAGCGCCGTGGCGTAGAGGTCGGGATCGCCGGGGTCGTGCTTGCCGCCGGGAAACGCCACCTGGCCGCGGTGGGTGGTCAGGTGCTGCGCACGGCGGGTAAACAGCAGCGTTGGCCTCGGGCGGTCGACAATCGGCAGCAGCACTGCGGCCCGAGGGCGCGCGCCATCATCGGTCAACGCGCACGGGCGGCGGGTTTGCAGCCGCTGGTGTAGTCTGTCGAGTATGGACGGGCGCATAGCGGACATGGCCTATATCTCGGCCAGCTGCCAGACATCGTAGGCCGGGGCCTCATAGGGGTGGGCGAGTCTCAGGGCGGCCACCGCGGCGTGAATCACGTCGTCGTGGCACGCCAGTTCTACCCGGGTTTCTTCTACCCGGGTCAGCGAATTCACGCTGCCGATGTGCGGCTCGGCGCCCGCCAGCGGGCGGAACTGTCCCGTGCCACGGGTTTGAAAACAGCAGGCCTCGTAGTGGCCCAGCTGCCCGGCGCCGGTTTCAAAAACCGCTTCCTTGACGCTTTCTGCCGCATCGCAGGGAACGTAAAACGCAAGCTTGTACATAAAATCTCCAGCGCTTGATGAAAGGTCACGCTATCCTGCCGGATAATGGCAGCCAACGTGGATGATGGCGGTTTCGCCCCCGATGATTCGGCTCATCGAGGCGAGAAACGCTGTGCTTCAGGCGACAACATGCGACAATGTATGTAAATTGCCGCCATGCAGGGGCGAGGCTGTTCCCCGTCCTGCTGGCTCCGCTATATAAAACGATGGCCCGCATCGCCTTAACGACCGAATTATCACGAGGATAACGCCATGCTGCGACAGCCCCTATCTTTTGCCCTGATCTCGGCGCGCCGTGCGCTTTTGCCATCGCTGGTGGCAGCGGCATGGGCGGTGCCCGCGTGGTCGGCAGACCTGTTAACTATCACCCGTGACGCCCTGGATAGCAACGCGGCGCTGGAGTCGGCCGAGGCCGTGACGGAGAGTACCCGGGCAGCGCGCGAAGCCGAGCAGGGTAACCTTTTGCCGCAGATCAGGGCCGAGGGTAGCGTCGCTCACAGCGAACAGTTCGAGCGCCAGACTCGCTCGGGGCCTGCCGGTGCGGGAAACCAGGACGACAGCGTCAACAGTGCCAGCTTTACTCTGGAAGCGACCCAGGCGCTGTTTGATGCGCTGGACAGCCGTGAAGTCACCCGGGCCGAGCGCCAGGTGGATCAGCAGGTGTACCAGCTGGCGGCTACCGAGCAGGAAGTGCTGATCAACGTGGCATCGGCCTATTTCGAGATCCTCCGCGCTCACGAGATTCTGGAAGCGCGCCGCGCCCAGGAGCGCGCCATCGGCCGCCAGCTGGAGCAGGCCAAGGAGCAGTTCGACGTTGGCCTGATTGCGGTCACCGAAGTGGAAGAAGCCCAGGCACGGTTTGATCAGTCCCGGGCCGAACGGATCGCCGCCCAGAGCAATCTGCAGGTGCGTTTTGAAGCGCTCGAACGCCTGACCGGCGAACGCTATTCCAGCATCGAGGCGCTCGCCGACGAGGTGCCCGTCAAGGCGCCGGTTCCCGATGATCGTCAGCACTGGGTCGAGCTGGCCATCGAGAAAAACCCCAGGGTGCTGGCCAGCCAGGCGGGTATCGAGGTGAGCGAAAGCAATGTGGATATTGCCCGAGCCGGCCGGCTGCCCGAGGTCAATGCCTTCGCCCGGTACAACCATGACGACAATGATGCCGACGGCGTCGATGGCTATAACGCTGAAGGCCAGGTGGGTGTGCAGTTGAGCCTGCCGATCTACACCGGCGGTACCACCACGGCGAACATTCGTCGCAATACCTATCAGCTGAAATCCAGCCAGTATGATTTTGAAGACCAGCGCCGCGAGACTGTTCAGCAGGTGCGTTCGCGCTATACCCAGGTCAGCAACGATGTCTCTACGGTGGAAGCTCGCCGTCAGGCAGTTGTCTCCAACCAGAGCGCGCTGGATGCGACCCGCGCCGGCTATGAGGTGGGTACGCGCAATATCGTCGATGTGCTGGATGCCGAACAGAACCTTTACAACGCCATGGCCGACTATGCCAGTGCCCGCTACGATTACGTCATCAACCTGCTGACGCTGCGCCAGCAATCCGGCGTGCTGGATGAAAAGGCGCTGGAAAAGATCAACGGCTGGCTGAGCGATGACAGCGTCAGCCTGACGCTGCCCGAAGCTGACGCGAGCAGCGTAATGGACATCGGCGAACGCCCGGAAAAGTGAACGCCGCGAACCGCGTGATCCAGGAGGTCGGGAGCGGCCGCGCGCCGCTCCCGTAACTCGACTTTTATATTTCCATCGCTTTCTTTTATATTTACATGCATCTGTGTATGGATGTAGGCTCTGCACATTCTGTCAGGCCGTTAACGGACAAAAGGACATCATGAAAACGACGTTGAGTAGAGCTGGCCGCGTGGCGTTTTTGCTCGGGGCCGGTGCGCTGCTGGCTGCCTGTGGCGATGACGCACCCGACCAGGCCCAGCAGAAGGGCGAGGGGCAAAAAGCCAGCCCTCGTTCGGTAGAGGTCGCCACCGCCGAACGCCAGGACATTGCGCTGGAAAAATCCTATCCGGCGCTGCTGCGCAGCGATGACGAAGCCACTCTGGTCGCCCGGGTGACCGGCACCCTGGAAGAAAAACTCTTCGAGCCCGGGGAAATGGTCGAGAAGGGCGACACGCTTTACCGCATCGAGCCCGATCGCTATCAGACCGCGGTTAATCAGCGCAAGGCGGATCTGGAAAGCGCACGCGCCAAGCTGTCACGCGCCCAGCGCGATGCCCAGCGCTTCGAGCGGCTGCTCAAGCAGAACTCGGTCAGCCGTCAGCAGTACGACCAGGCGCTGGCCGATCGGCGTGTGGCCCAGGCAAGCGTGGCTCAGGCCTCCGCCGCGCTGGAAAGCGCCCGTATTGATCTGGACTACGCCGGCGTCACCGCGCCGGTGTCGGGCATGGTCAGCCTGAGCATGGTCAACGTCGGCAACCTGGTGAATCCCGGTACTCGGCTGGCGACCATTACGCCGCTGGACCCGCTCGAAGTGCGCTTTCAGCTGCCTCAGCGCGACGCCTCCGAACTGCGTCAGCAGCTGGACGACGGCACCGGTATCGAGACTATCGGCGCCGCGCTGGAGCTGCCGGACAGCGATACCCGCCTGAATGGCCATCTGGATTTTCTCGGTGTGCGCGTGGATGAAGCCACCAGCACCGTCCAGGCCAATGCCAGCTTTGCCAATCCGGACGCCCGGGTGCTGCCCGGTCAATACGTGCGTGTGCACCTTGAAGGGCTCAAGCGCTACGACGTTCTCGCCGTGCCGGAAATTGCCATGACCCAGGGGCTGATGGGCCCACAGGTGTTTGCCCTGGATGAGGACGATGTGGCCCGAGCGCGCACCGTCGAGCTGGGTGAGCTGGCCGGCCCCTGGCAGATTCTGCGCGACGGCGTGGAAGCCGGCGACCGTTTGGTCGTGGGCGACCCGGCCGGGCTCAAGCCGGGAACGCCGATCAAACCGGAGTCGTTTGACGGCGATGCCGCCGCGCTGATGGAAAAGGCTCGGGAAGAAAAGCAGGCCAGCCAGGCGCAAAAGCAGCCGGATGGCGGTAATGAGAAGGCCGCGCAGGACGCCACGGATGAAGGCGACTCAGCGGAGGAGCAGAACGCGCCGGCTCAAGAGGACGCGGCGTAATGAATTTCTCCAACTTCTTCATCAAGCGGCCGATTTTCGCGACGGTCATTGCCATCATCCTGACCGTTGTCGGGGTGATGAGCATGCGCGTGCTGCCCATCGAGCAGTATCCCAGCATCGTGCCGCCCACCGTGTCGGTGAGTGCCCAGTTCCCCGGCGCTGACGCCGAAACCGTGGCACAGACCGTGGCCGCGCCGCTGGCCGAGTCGATCAACGGCGTCGAGGACATGCTCTACATGACCTCGACCAGCGCCGATAACGGCTCCATGAGCCTGTCCGTGGCGTTTGATATCGGCACCGACGGTGATATCAACACCATCAACGTCAACAACCGGGTGCAGGGAGCGCTATCGCAGCTCCCCGAAGCGGTGCAGGATCAGGGCGTCGAAGTCGAACTCAGGTCCAGCTCGATTCTGATGCTGATTTCGATGATTTCCCCCGATGGCGACTACGACCGTGTCTATCTGCAGAACTACGCCACGCTCAACGTCCTGGATGAGCTGCGTCAGGTACCCGGCGTCGGCGAGGCCGAGGTGCTGGGCGGCGGCGAGTTTGCCATGCGTATCTGGATGGACCCCAACAAGCTGGCGCAGTATGACCTGACGCCGGCCGAGGTGGCGTCGGCCATTCGCGCCCAGAACACCGAGGTGCCGGCGGGTAGCCTGGCCGCGACGCCCCAGGACGAGCCGCGTGCCTTTACCTATACCATTACCGCCGGTGGGCGCCTCAATAACGTCGAGGACTTCCGCAACATTGCCCTGCGTACCAACCCCGACGGCTCTTCGCTGACGCTTGACGACGTCGCCCGCATCGAGCTTGGCGCGTCGTTTTACGGCGTCGAGGCGCGGCTGAACGGCGGTACCATGGCGCCCATCATTATCAACCAGCAGCCCGGCGCCAACGCCCTTGAAACCGCCGAAGCGGTCAAGGAAACGATGGAAGAGCTCAAGCAGCGCTTCCCCGAGGGGCTCGACTACGTGGTGCCCTACGACACCACGCTATTTATCGACGCCTCGGTGGAAACCGTTCTGCACACCTTCATCGAAGCCTTCCTGATCGTGGGTGTGATCCTCTTCATCTTCCTGCAGAACTGGCGTTTTACCGTCATCGCCATGTCGGTTGTACCGGTATCGGTGCTGGCGACCTTTGCCGGGTTTTACATGTTCGGCTTTTCCATCAACCTGCTGACGCTCTTCGCCCTGGTGCTGTCCATCGGCATCGTGGTGGATGACGCCATTCTGGTGGTGGAAAACGTCGAAAGGGTGCTGAGCGAGGAAGACCTGAGCGTACGCCAGGCGACCATTCGCGCCATGCAGGAAGTCGGCGGGCCGATCATTGCCACGTCGCTGATCATGGCGGCGGTCTTTGTGCCGGTGGCTTTCCTTGGCGGCTTTACCGGGCAGATTTATCAGCAGTTTGCCATGACGGTTGCCATCTCGGTGGGCTTCTCGGCGCTCATGGCGCTGACGTTCACCCCGGCGCTGTCGGCCATTTTCATCAAAAAGAAGAAGGACACCGAAGAGTCGAAGGCGATGCGCGCGCTGCATACGCCGCTGCGCCTGTTTGACCGCCTTTTCGCCGGCATTACCGCGGTCTATATGGCGGCGGTCAAGGTGCTGGTGCGCTTCTGGGGGCTGGCGCTGGTGTTGACGGCGCTGGTGTGCGGGGCGACCTGGTGGCTGTACGAGACCACGCCCGCCTCGCTGGTACCGGAAACCGACCAGGGGATCGTGCTGGCCAGCGTCTCGTTGCCCGACTCTGCTTCGCTGTCGCGCACCCGGGACTATATGTCGGAGCTGTCCGAGCGCATCGAGGAGATTCCCGGCGTGGAGTATTCCTCGGCGGTGGCCGGCTACGACATGCTCTCCAGCGCGGTGAATACCGCTCGGGGCATCATGTTCATCAACATGAATGACTGGAGCGAGCGCGACCTGACGGCGGATCAGCTGGTGGGTAAAATCATGAAGCTGGGCGCCGAGGTGGAAGGCGGTACCGCCAGGGCGTTCAACGTCCCGCCGATCATCGGCCTGTCGACCACCGGTGGCTTTACCGGCTATCTGCAGTCGTTTGACGGCGCCTCGGCCAAGGAGTTGTACCAGGCGTCGCTCAAGATCATGCAGGCCGCCGGCGAGGACCCGCGTCTTGAGCAGGTGTTCACCACATTCAACGTCAACGTGCCCGGCTATCGCGCCGAGATCGACCAGCAGAAGGCGCTCAGCTACGGCGTATCGCTGCCGGCGCTGTACTCCACCCTGTCGAATACGCTGGGTAACGGCTTTGTTAACTACTTCAGCTATCAAAACCGCAACTTCCAGGTCTATCTGCAAAACGAGGACGAATTCCGCAAGACGCCGGATAATATCGGCGATATCTATGTGCGTGGCGGCAAGGGCGAGCGGATTCCGCTGTCCGAATTCGTGACCCTGGAGCGTCAGACCAAGCCGTCGGTTGTGTCGCGTTTCGGCGTCTACCTGGGCGCGCAGTTCCAGGGCCAGCCGGCCGAGGGTTACAGCTCGACTCAGGCCATCGACGCCATGGAAGAGCTGGTGCACGAGACCCTGGGCGACGGCTGGGGCATGGGCTGGACCGGTACCGCCTATCAGGAATCCAACCAGGGTAGCGCGGCGACGCTGGCGATTATCTTCGGCATGATGATGGTGTTCCTGATTCTGGCGGCCCAGTACGAAAGCTGGTCGCTGCCGCTGGCGGTTCTCACCGCTACGCCCTTCGCGCTGTTCGGCGGCATCGGCGGCATTGCCCTGCGCGGGCTGGACAGCAGCGTGTACGTGGAAATCGGCATGCTGGTGGTCGTGGGGCTGGCGGCGAAAAACGCGATCCTGATCGTGGAGTTCGCCGAGCTGCAGCGCAAGGAGCTGGGCAAGAGCATTCGCGATGCGGCCATTCACGCGGCCGAGCTGCGTTTCCGGCCCATCGTGATGACATCGTTTGCCTTTATTCTGGGCACCCTGCCGCTGGCACTGGCCACCGGCGCGAGTGATACCAGTAGCCACCACATCGGCACCACGGTGTCGGTCGGCATGGCCACGGTGGCCATCGTCTCCAGCTGCTTTGTTCCCAGCTTTTATGCCATGATTGCCGGCATTGCCGACTGGATTCAGCGCAAGCGAGGAGTCAGCAGGTATGAGACGCCTGCCACGGACGCTGATGCGCCCGCGGAGTAAGGCGTTGTTGCCGGTGTGACTCAGGCACCGGCCGCGTTACCAGGCACCGGCTTTCGAGCCGGTGCTTTTTTATAGCGGCCTGTTTTATAAAAGGTCTTTATAAGGAATTGTCTTATTTGACTGTTTGGCGTCATCGCCGCTTCTACCGTAGGTTCTGACGGGTATTTCATGCTTTTATGATATATACTGAAGGCAGGCGTTAAACGGGCAAGGAGGGAGACTATGGAAGCGGTTAAAGCGTTGTTGCTCAGCTTTCCCATGTTCGTGTTCAGCCTGCTGGTGCCGCTGGTTGTGCTGTACTGGGTGCTGGTGACCCTGCGTCTGGTGCCGGTGGAGCTGTTCGAGCGCGATAGCCTGCGCCACGAGCAGACGGCGAGCACCCTGGTATCGCTGGGATTTGCCGGTGTGCCGGCTACTTTTGCGCTCAGCGTGCTGATTCTGCTGGCCGGGTTGGTGACCCTGGCGGTTGAAGCCGTTGTCCTGAGCCGGCTGCCGCTGGGGCTGTTTCGCGTGCCCCTGGGCGTGGCCGTGCTCTGGGCGTCGTTCGCGCTGGTCTCACCGCTGGCGGCGCGGATCTGCCACAAGACTCACCGGTGGTTTCACGGGCAGCGTCGTACGCTGCTGGGTGAAACCGTTGAAGTTACCAGCGAGCCGGATGACGACGGCTGGGCCAGCGCCGAGCTGCTTAGCGATCGGGAATGCAGCGTACGCCTGCACGGCAAGCCGCAAGGCGGCAGCATGCCTCACCTGGGGGAGCATCGCGTGTTGGTCAAGCTCATCGCCGAGGAAAACGCGTATCGCAGCGTGACAACCGATGCCTACTGCGAAGCCCGGATGCACGCCAAACGGCTGACGCTGGGGCAGCGGACGGCATCGCACCAGGAGCGCTCGCGGTAACGGCTTTAGAGGCGCTGAATCCGCGGATTTGGCCATTCGAGCCAGCTTGACCGCGAGCTCAGCAAAGGCTGTTCAACAAAGGTATTCAACGAGGGCTGATCAACAGAGGCCGGAAGGCGCCGCTCAGGCATGCTGCATCAGCGCAAGCTGGGTATCGACCAGTCGGGCGCCTTCCCTGGAGATGGAGTAGCGCTCGTAATTGCGCAGCCAGTCGTGGAATAGCCCGGCCAGCATGGCCTGCATGATTTGCGCCGCGACGTCCGGTGCCAGGCAGGGGCGCAGCTGGTGCAGGCTGGCGGCCATGTTGAAGTATTTGAGCAGCGCGTTGCAGGTATCGGCCGACATTTCGTTCTGCATTCCCAACGGATCAATGTCGCCAAAGGTTTCACAGTGGTGAAGCACAATGGCATGCACCCGGCGGTAGCGCGGTTCTTCCAGGCGGGAAAATCCCTTCAGACAGGCCAATCGCACCGCTTCCAGCGGCTGCTGGTCAACGGTCCGGTCATCCAGCTCCTGTATCAGATCTTCAAACGGCAGGCGTACGCGCTGCAGCATGGCGTGGAAAAGATCCACCTTGTTTTTGAAATGCCAGTACACGGCGCCCCGGGTCATGCCGGCGTGGCGGGCAATCTGGTCCAGCGAGGTGCGGGCAACGCCACGGACAATGAACATATCTTCGGCGGCATCCAGCAGGGCTTCTCGCGTGGCAGCAGCTTCGGCTTTGGTTTTTCGCGCCATGATCCGGCAACCTGAATGATGAAACGGCGGCCATAGTCTACGCCACTGCCGCGTTTTTTTACATTCAAAACTGTATGGATAGTGTTGACGAGACTGACTGGATCGTGCCGGGCACGCCGGCCAGGATCGGCGGTAGCTTGCTTGTGGCCGCCTGGCGGCTTCGCTTGTTACGCCGCCGCCGTTGTTTTAACGCGTCCCAGCGCATCGTCGTACACGCTGAGTCCGGCGCCGTCGCGGTGGGCATTTTCCGCCAGATGGCGGCGGAACTGGCGCCCGCCCGGGCAGCCCTGAAACAGCCCCAGGGTGTGGCGGGTGATATGGTTGAGCTTGGCACCGTCCGCCAGGCGCTGCGCGATGTAGGGGCGAAACGCCAGCGCTGCCTGCATGCGCTCGTCGGCAGGGTTGGGCACGCCGTACAGTCGGCGGTCCACATCGGCGAGTTGCCAGGGGTTTTGATAGGCTTCGCGGCCCATCATGACGCTGTCGACTCGCTCCAGCTCGTCGGCGCAGGCGTCCAGGCTGGTCAGCCCGCCGTTGATGCCAATATGCAGCGACGGATGACGCGCCTTGAGACGATGCACCCGGGCACGATTCAGCGGCGGCACGTCGCGGTTTTGCCTGGGCGAGAGCCCCTCGAGCCAGGCCTTGCGTGCGTGGACCGTGAATATCTCGCCGCCGGCCTCGGCCACGGTGGTAATAAAATGCTCCAGGTCGGCATCTTCGTCCTGGTCGTCAATGCCGATACGGCACTTGACCGTCACCGGGATCGTGACCGCCGCCTGCATGGCTTTTACCGCTGCGGCGACCTTGTCGGGGTAGGCCATCAGGCAGGCACCGATCAGGTTGTTCTGCACCCGGTCGCTCGGGCACCCCACGTTCAGATTCACCTCGTTGTAGCCCCACGCCTCGGCAATGGCTGCGCATTCGGCCAGCGCCCCGGCGTCGCTACCGCCCAGCTGTAGCGCCAGCGGATACTCGACCGCATCATGGCCCAGAAAACGCTCACGCGGCGAGCCGTATAGTATCGCCCCGGTCGTGACCATTTCGGTATACAGCAGCGCTCGGCGGGTCAGCGTTCGAGAAAAAGCGCGAAAATCCCGCGTGGTGCGCTCCATCATCGGCGCGACGGAAAAGCGGCGGGCATCATTGGCCAGGTGAGCTGTCATCGGGTCTATTGTCTCTTTGCGGGCAATCAGGGTGTATTCGGCAGGGAAGCCCCGGTATTCTACCCAATACGGTGCTATCTATCACATGGCATGGGCAACATGGCGACATCTGCCCTGGCTTTTCACCAGATCACCGGAGACGCCGATCGCCTAACCGGCGCTTAATCGCCTCTGGCTAGCATGGGCCCGATAGCCTATTGAGACGATGTAGCAAACCAGAGGAGGTCGGGGTGTTATCACTGACGTTGGGGCCGCTGGCGGTGTCGGTCGGGCAGGCGCTGATTGTGCTGGCGTTTCTTGTTGCGCTGGTAGCGGGTAAGCTGTCGGCTCGGCGCCGGAACGTCGCCATCGGCGATGCCATTATCAATCTTGCTCTGGTGGGGCTGGTGGCAGCGCGGCTGGTGTTCGTCGGGCGGTATTTTTCCAGCTATGGGCTGGACCCGCTGAGTTGGATCGATATCCGCGACGGCGGTTTTGATCTGATGGCGGGTCTGGCTGCAATGGCGGCGTACGGCGGCTATGTGGGCTGGCGCCAGGCGGCGATGCGTCGCCCGCTGTGCATGGCGGCCTTTGCCGGCCTGCTGGCATGGGGGCTGACCGGCGGCGCCTTGAGCCTGATCGAGCATCAGGCCAGCCGGCCACCTCAGGCAACGCTGCATACGCTGGATAACAAGCCGGTCAACCTCGCGGATCTACAGCAACAAGCCGGCCACAAGCCAATGGTTGTCAACCTCTGGGCGACCTGGTGCCCGCCGTGCCGCAAGGAGATGCCGCTACTCGAACAGGCGCAAGAGCAGCGGCCCGATCTGATGTTCGTGTTTGCCAACCAGGGAGAAGACGGCATCACCATCCGTGATTTCATGGACCAAATGGCGTTGGACATGGATCATGTGCTGCTGGATCGACAGGGCAACATTGGTCAGCTGGCAGGCTCCGCGGCGCTACCCACAACGCTGTTTTACGCCGCCGATGGTGAGCTGGTGGACAGTCATCTGGGCGAGCTTTCAGCGGCGACCCTGAAAGAGGCGTTAAAACCGCTGGAGACGGCGTCGGACCCTTCAATATCTACGCAGGAAACCCCGTAATGCTTAACAAGGCGAATGCCCTTTTGCCGCTGGTCCGGTGCCTCAGCCGCCGGGCTGTGCCGTTGGTGCTGATGCTCCTGCCGGCGGCGGTGATGGCGAATGACGAAGCGCCGCATGGCCGCTATACGTTGCCCGATACCGGCGACATGGTCGGTGAGGCGTACAAGGTAGACGTTCGGGAAGGGCAGACGCTACTCGATATTGCACACGAGCATAACGTGGGCTACGAA
Organism: Vreelandella jeotgali Hwa; assembly: GCF_000334215.1. GTDB lineage: Bacteria > Pseudomonadota > Gammaproteobacteria > Pseudomonadales > Halomonadaceae > Vreelandella > Vreelandella jeotgali. The sequence continues at coordinate 373,277 of NZ_AMQY01000011.1, forward strand.
GAAATTCGTCACTCCAATCCGGATACCAGCATTTGGGCACCCGATGCCGGTGACGAAGTCGTGATTCCGGCGCGCTATATTCTGCCACCGGTGCGCCGCGAGGGCATTGTGATCAACCTCGCCGAGCTGCGCCTCTACTACTATCCGGACACGGCAAAAGACGAACCGCCGCGCGTGGAAACCTACCCCATCGGCATTGGGCGCGACGGTTACGACACCCCGTTGGGGGTGACGGAAACCACCACCAAGGTCAGAAATCCGGCCTGGTATCCGCCCGAGTCGATACGTCAGGAGGCGGCCGAAAACGGCGAGACGCTGCCCCCCAAGGTGCCGGCGGGCAAGGATAACCCGCTGGGGTCCCGCGCTATTCTGCTGGACCTTCCGGGCTATCTGATACACGGCACCAACCGTCCCGACGGGGTGGGTATGCGCGTCAGCCACGGCTGTGTGCGCATGATGCCCGAAACCATCGAAGCGCTGTTTCCGCGCATCAAGGTCGGTGAGCGTGTCAATATCATTGATATGCCGGTCAAGGTGGGTCGTGAAAACGGACAGCGGTATGTGCAGTCCTTCCCCCGGGACGATCAGCAGATCGAGATGGGCGATCTGCTGCACGCGCTGGAAGAAATCGACGAGGCCGATGATAGGCCCGTGGACTACGCACAGCTCCGTCAGGCGTTGGAAAACAGTGGCTGGCAGCCAACGGTTCTGGCACCGGTTGACGAGACCCCCGACGAAGCCGAGCCGCAGCAGTGGTACGATAGAGTCGCCGGAATCGGCGACGCGTCCTGACCCGGCGGGGTTGAGACGTGGCTAATCAGGGAAACACGACCAGCGGGGGAAAAAGATGCAAAGCTCGACGATGCGCGTTTTTATCCTGCTTGTGTTGGCGGCCTGGCTGACCGGCTGTGGCGGTAGCGAGGAGGAGGCGCGTACCTCCGAATCTGCCCGTAACACGGCCGATGAGCCGGCCGATCCAGCGCCGGTGGAAAAAGAAGACGTCGAGCCGTTAACGGTGTCGATGGATGCCGGCGTTACCCTGCGCGATGATTTGCGTTTGGGTGTTACCGGCACAACCAACCTGCCGGCCGATTCTCGCCTGCTGGTCATTATCGAACGTGAGGCCAGCGGCGCCCGCTGGCACGAGCGGACCCGGGTCAATAACGGGCAGTTCCGCGCCGGCCCGATGGGATTTGGCAGTGGCGTGCCCGATGGCGACTACCGCGTTCGCGTGCAGCTGTCGGAGGCGAGTATACAGCCACCCGGGGTACGTCAGCGTATCGGTGACAAGGGCGAGGCGCTGAAAGGCCAGCTGGTGCGTCAGGCGCCTCATGGTCTGGGCCATATCGCGGTCTATACCCGCGCGTTTTCGGTAGGTGATGAAATCAGGCACCGGAACGAGCGGCGAGACGAGGTCCGCTACCCCCAGGGATAGCCGGCAGGCACGGTGAGGCTCCATCCCGGCAGCGAGCCGCTGTTGATTGTTTTTCAGGTACGTATAATGGCGTCCCAGCGCCCCGGGCGCCTGGCACCGGCAGGCTACGGCCCGTGCTCCATTCGCCCGGGCAGGCGCGGCTCAGGCGTTCGTCTTTCCTGTCATCTTCATCGCCTGCCAGCGCCTGTTTCTTCGTGACATTAAGGATTTCATCATGACCGTACGTACTCGTATAGCGCCGTCCCCCACGGGGGATCCTCACGTCGGCACCGCCTATATCGCGCTGTTCAACCTTTGTTTTGCGCGTCAGCACGGCGGTGAGTTTGTGCTGCGTATCGAGGATACCGACCGCGTGCGTTCAACCGCGGAGTCCGAACAGATGATTCTGGATTCGCTGCGCTGGCTGGGCATCGAGTGGGACGAGGGCCCCGACGTCGGCGGCGCGCATGGCCCCTATCGGCAGAGCGAGCGCGGTGATATCTACGCCGAGTACGCGCAGCAGCTGCTGGATGACGGGCACGCGTTCAAGTGCTACCGCACCGCCGAGGAGCTCAACGAGCTGCGCGAGGCGCGCAAGGCAGCGGGCATGCAGCTGGCGCTGAAGCCCGGGGACCTGGCGCTGGATGCCGATGAGCAGACGCGACGTGCGGAGGACAACTGGCCTTATGTGGTGCGCATGAAGGTGCCCGGGGAGGGCGTCTGCGTACTCGATGATATGCTCCGCGGGCGCATTGAGGTGGACTGGGCGCAGGTGGATGCCCAGGTCCTGCTGAAATCCGACGGCATGCCGACGTATCATCTGGCCAACGTGGTGGATGATCACCTGATGGGAATTACCCACGTGCTGCGCGGCGAAGAGTGGATCAACTCGGCGCCCAAACACCAGCTGCTGTATGAGTACCTGGGCTGGGACATGCCCGTCCTCTGCCATATGCCGCTACTGCGCAACCCGGATAAGTCCAAGCTTTCCAAGCGCAAGAACCCTACCTCGATCAACTATTATCGGCACATGGGCTTTTTGCCTCAGGCGGTGACCAACTACCTCGGGCGCATGGGCTGGTCGATGCCCGACGAGCGCGAAAAGTTCAGCCTCCAGGACATGATGGATGCGTTTGATATTCAGCGCGTCTCGCTGGGTGGCCCAGTGTTCGATCTGGACAAGCTGACATGGCTCAACGGCGCCTACATTCGTGAAGACCTGGACGACGAGGCCTTTTTGCAGGCGCTGCGCGAATGGGCGTTCAATGAGGCGTATGTCCGCCGGATTCTGCCTCAGGTGCGTCCGCGGGTGGAAACCCTGTCTCAGGTCGCGCCGCTGGCCGGGCATTTTTTCTCCGGCCTGCCGAACATCACCGAGGCATCGTTTGCCGACGTGAAGCTTGAAAGGGATGAGCTGGTCAAGCTGCTGCAGTTTCTGGTGTGGCGCCTCGAGACCGTGCCGGCCTGGCACAAGGACGCGCTGCTTGAAGAAGTAAAGGCGTTGGCAGCGTATTTCGAGCTGAAGATGAAAGCGTTTCTGGCGCCGGTGTTTATCGCTATTACCGGTTCGAGCGCCAGCACCTCGGTGATGGACGCCATGGCGATTCTGGGATCGGACATGACCCGGGCACGGCTGCGCCACGCCATCAACGTACTGGGCGGCGTTTCCAAGAAGCAGGGCAAACGCCTGGAAAAAGCCTTCCGCGAACTGCCCTGATGTGATCGTGTATCTGCCCACGACAAAGCGCCGTAAAAAACGGCGCTTTTTTCTTGACGTGGTGCCGGGGCGGACGTATTATTCGCCCCGTCTTAACGACATGGGGCCTTAGCTCAGCTGGGAGAGCGCAACACTGGCAGTGTTGAGGTCAGCGGTTCGAGCCCGCTAGGCTCCACCACCTTCCCTGGTGCATCATGACTTGTTGCATCATCAGGACATAACACCATGTTATGTACCCGTTCGTTTCGTCCCATTCGTCTAGTGGTCCAGGACACCGCCCTTTCACGGCGGTAACAGGGGTTCGAACCCCCTATGGGACGCCATTCGGCTCGCCGACAATCCGCGCGTCGATCCCGTCGTTTTTCATTTCGTCTCCTCGATCGACTGCCAGCCTGTCCGGCCGGTTTTGCCTCTGGATTGTGCGACTTTTCTTCGGTAGCTGTTTGCCTGCTCCCGTCGCTTTTTTATGTGCCCGATATAGCCCTTTAAAGAGGCCGCTGATTCATCGGTTGACATTGCCGCTGAACATCGCCGGAAGCGGCTAAAAACCTGCATTTCAGCGCTTACCTGCCCTTGACTTGTCCACTACGGCCGTTCCGCGCTGCATCGCTGTGCACAACCGTCTGTTATTGCCCCAAAAACCACTTGATATATTTAAATTGTTAAAAAACAATAAGTTATAGTAGGTTAAAAAATAAACAATTTGAGTCAAAACCGCTGTGCATGCCCGCTGGCGAACGTTTTCTAACGGTTGTGAACAGGCTTATCCACAGCAAGTGTGGAAAAGCGTTCCTCGTTGGCCGTGCAGGCAAAAGTCAAGGGTTGTCCGGCACTCCGAAGGCGTTTTTGCCGCGCCAATGATCTTTGCTCCGGCATGCAAAAGGCCACCCGAAGGTGGCCTTGCAAAGGCACGGTCTCGCGCCGTGCGGCGTGGTTTCCGCTGTGCGATTTACTGCTGCGGGTAGTCACGCGGATCGTGGCCGGTATACAGCTGACGCGGCCGGCTGATCTTGTAGCTGTCGCTGAGCATTTCGTGCCAGTGGGAGATCCAGCCGATGGTGCGCGATACCGCGAAGATCACCGTGAACATATTGGTCGGAATGCCCATCGCCTTGAGCACAATGCCCGAGTAGAAATCGACGTTGGGGTAGAGCTTGCGCTCGATGAAGTATTCGTCTTCCAGCGCGATCTGCTCCAGCCGCTTGGCGATCTTGAGCTGGGGATCGTTGGCGTGGCCCAGCTCGGCGAGCACTTCGTCGGCGGTTTCCTTCATGACGCGGGCGCGGGGGTCGAAGTTGCGGTAGACGCGGTGACCGAAGCCCATGAGCTTGAACGGATCGTTCTTGTCCTTGGCCTTGTCGATAAAGCGCTGGATGTTTTCTTCGGACTCGTCGCCGATCTCGTCCAGCATTTTCAGCACGGCTTCGTTGGCGCCGCCGTGAGCCGGGCCCCAGAGCGCGGCGATGCCGGCGCTGATGCAGGCAAAGGGGTTGGCGCCGGTAGAGCCGGCCATGCGCACGGTGGACGTCGAGGCGTTCTGCTCGTGGTCGGCATGGAGCATGAGAATCCGGTCCATCGCCTTGGCGTACACCGGATTGATGCGATACTCCTCGGTCGGAGTGGCAAACATCATGTAGAGGAAGTTCTCGGCATAGCTCAGCTCGTTGCGCGGGGTATTGAACGGCTGGCCGATGTTGTACTTGTACGCCATGGCCGCGATGGTCGGCATCTTGGCAATCAGGCGTACCGCGCTGATGACGCGATCTTCTTCCTTGGTGATGTTCATGTGGTCGTGATAGAAGGCCGCCAGCCCGCCGGTCACGCTGGACAGGATCGACATGGGGTGCGCGTCCCGCCGGAAACCCTTGAAGAAGTTGTTGATCTGATCGTGAACCATGGTGTGGTTGACGATGCGCGCCTGGAAGTCGGCGTATTGTTGATCGTCGGGGAGTTCACCGAACAGCAGGGTGTAGCAGAGCTCAACAAAGTTGGAGTGCTGGGCCAGCTGGCCGATGGGATAGCCCCGGTGCAGCAGCATGCCCTGGCCGCCATCGATGTAGGTAATGGCCGACTGGCAGGAAGACGTTGCCATGAAGCCGGGGTCGTAAGTGAACAAACCGTTGGCACCCAGGCTGCGAACGTCGATGACGTCGGGCCCCAGGTTGCCGGAATAAACGGGTAACTCAACCGCTTCATCCAGGCCGTCTACCGTTAGTGTCGCTTTCCTGTCAGCCATGCAGGCCTCCTTTCGGGTTCGGATGGGGACGGACATGCCCGCAAGGATTGGCGGGTATGCCGTGCCGGCGAAAAGGCCCGCCCACTATAGAATGGCGCGGAATATTGTCAATTAGCCGAAGTGCCAAGCCTGCTGTACAAAGGTTGTAACATGGTGGTGCGACTGTCTATGCTTGACGGTGTGAGGCAGGCACCATGCGGTTTGCAGCGGCGTGCCGCGGGTGGCGCCAGGGATGGCGGGAGCCGCTGGCGCCGGGAGCGTGGCGCAGAACCCTTGCACCATAGTCGCGTAAAACCGGGTTTGGTTTGTCAGTCACGTCCAAGATTTATATAATTTGCAGCGCATGCTGCCGGTCACAGGGTAGCGTGTCTGACTTGGCAACGGCCGAGCCCTTCCAGCAACCACCGCCCGCTCGGGCCATGCCCGATCGCTGCAGAGCGGGCCAAGAAGAGTGTGTATAGAGCCGTGAATAGCAAACGACCCGTAAACCTCAATCTACCGACAATACATTTCCCACTGCCGGCCATCACGTCGATCGTGCATCGCGTAACCGGCGTTATTCTGTTTGTCGGTTTGATCTTTGCCTTCTGGGCGCTCAGCAAGTCGCTGTCGTCGCCGGCAGGCTTTGATGCCGTAAGCCACGCACTGGCAAGCAACTTTCTCGCCAAGCTGATTGCCTGGGGGCTGGTATCGGCCCTGGCGTTTCACTTCGTGGCGGGCATCAAGCACCTTTTCATGGATGCCGACGTCGGCGTAACCCTTGAGGGTGGCGTACAAAAGGCGCAGATCACCGTGATCGCCAGCGCCGTGCTGATCATTCTGGCAGGAGTGTGGATATGGTAACCAGTATCACCAGTTTTAGCCGTAACGGCGTTTCCGACTGGCTCCTTCAGCGGGTATCCGCTGTTATTCTCGCCGTCTATACGGTCTTCATGGTGGCGTATCTGCTGCTGAATCCCGACCTTGATTATTACACCTGGAGCGGGCTGTTCGAGCAGACCTGGATGCGTATTTTCTCGCTTCTGGCGTTTATCTCGCTGGCAGCTCACGCCTGGGTCGGCCTCTGGACCGTAACCACCGATTACCTCAAATCGACCTATCAGCGCGTAGGTGTCCAGATGATCATCATTCTGGCCATCTTTGTGTACCTGGTATGGGGCATTCAACTTCTGTGGGGAGCCTGATTCATGTCCAACATGCGTAGCCTGACATTTGACGCCATCATTATTGGCGGCGGCGGCTCCGGCCTGCGAGCGGCGCTCGAACTGGCCAAGTCCGGCAAGAAAACCGCCGTGCTGTCCAAGGTGTTTCCCACGCGCTCGCACACGGTCTCCGCCCAGGGCGGCATTACCTGCGCCATCGGTGCTGCCGACCCGGAAGACGACTGGCGCTGGCACATGTACGACACGGTCAAGGGCAGTGACTACATTGCCGACCAGGACGCCGCCGAATACCTCTGTTCCGAAGGCCCCAAGGCGGTTTTCGAGCTGGAGCACATGGGGCTGCCGTTTTCGCGCTTTGACAACGGCCGCATCTATCAGCGTCCGTTCGGCGGCCAGTCGAAAAACTTCGGCGAGGGCGGCCAGGCGGCGCGCACCTGCGCGGCGGCCGACCGTACCGGCCATGCGCTGCTGCACACGCTTTATCAGAACAACATCAAGAACAACACGACCTTTCTCAACGAATGGTACGCGGTTGATCTGGTGAAAAATGAAAACGGTGACGTGGTGGGCTGCATCGCCATGTGCATCGAAACCGGCGAAGTGGTTCACGTCAAATCCAGCGCAACCGTGATGGCCACCGGCGGGGCCGGGCGTATTTACGCTTCGACCACCAACGCGCTGATCAATACCGGTGACGGCATCGGCATGGCGCTGCGGGCCGGTTTCCCCATGCAGGACATGGAGATGTGGCAGTTCCACCCCACCGGTATTCACGGTGCCGGCACCCTGGTCACCGAAGGCTGTCGCGGCGAAGGCGGGTATCTGATCAACAAGGACGGCGAGCGTTTCATGGAGCGCTATGCGCCCAACGCCAAGGATCTCGCCAGCCGCGACGTCGTGGCTCGTTCGATGGTCCTGGAAATGCTCGACGGCCGCGGTGCCGGCGACGATGGCGACCACGTCTTCCTCAAGCTCGACCACCTGGGCGAAGAAGTGCTCAACAAGCGCCTCCCGGGTATCTGCGAGCTGTCCAAAACCTTTGCCCACGTGGACCCGGTTCACGAGCCGGTCCCGGTCGTGCCGACCTGCCACTACATGATGGGGGGTATTCCCACCAACGTGCACGGCCAGGCCATCATGCAGGATGACAAGGGCAATGACCAGGTCGTCAACGGCCTCTTTGCCTGCGGCGAAGCGGCGTGCGTCTCGGTTCACGGGGCCAACCGCCTGGGCGGCAACTCGCTGCTGGACCTGGTGGTATTCGGCCGTTCGGCGGGGCAGTTCATCGAAAGTGCGCTCAACGAGGGCATCGACTACCTGGACGCCAGCGAAGCGGATATTCAGGCGGCGATGAAGCGCATCGAGCGCTGGAACGAGTCCGGTGACGGCGAATCCGTCCCCGACCTCAAGCGTGCGCTCCAGGACATCATGCAGACCGATTTCGGCGTCTTCCGCGAAGAGCAGAAGATGCAGGAAGGCGTCAAGCGCCTCGCCGAGCTGCGTGAGCGTATTGAAAATGCCTACCTGCCGGACAAGTCCAATGCCTTCAACACGGCCCGGGTCGAAGCGCTGGAGCTCGATAACCTGATGGAAGTGGCGGAAGCCACGGCGATTTCCGCGCTCGAGCGCAAGGAAAGCCGCGGTGCCCACTCGCGCTACGACCACCCCGACCGTGATGACGTCAACTGGCTGAAGCACTCGATCTACGACCCGACCGAAAAGCGGCTGGGCAAGCGTGATGTCAACTTCAAGCCCAGGACTGTTGACACCTTCGAACCCAAGATTCGTACCTACTGATACGCCGCAGACGAGAGGGAGTCACGATGTCTAATCTTCAGGTATCGATATACCGCTATAACCCCGAGACCGATACTGCGCCGTACATGCAGGAGTTTCAGGTCGACACCAGGGGCCGCGACGTCATGGTGCTGGACGTCCTGCACATGATGAAAGAGCAGGACGCTACGCTGGCCTTTCGTCGTAGCTGCCGCGAAGGCGTGTGCGGCTCCGACGGCATGAACATGAACGGTCGCAACGGTCTGGGTTGCATTACCCCGCTGTCCGACGTGGTCAGGAACGGCAAACTGACGCTGCGCCCGCTGCCGGGTCTGCCGGTGATCCGCGACCTGGTCGTGGACATGGCGATGTTCTACAAGCAGTACGAGCGTATTCAGCCGTACCTGCAAAACGACGAGCCGGAGCCGGCAATCGAGCGGCTGCAGTCGCCCGAAGACCGGGAGAAGCTCGATGGGCTTTACGAGTGCATCCTGTGCGCCTGCTGCTCCACGTCCTGCCCGTCGTTCTGGTGGAACCCGGACAAGTTCGTCGGTCCCGCGGGTCTGCTGCAGTCCTACCGCTTCCTGGCCGACACCCGGGATACCGCGACTCGAGAGCGGCTCACCGATCTGCAGGACCCGTTCTCGGTGTTCCGCTGCCGCGGCATCATGAACTGCGTGGCGTTCTGTCCCAAGGGGCTGAATCCGACACGCGCCATCGGCAAGATTCGTGAAATGCTGGTGGCTGACGCCACCTGATTGTAGGGCCGGGTGCATGGTATCGGATCCTGCGTGCCGGTAAATTCAGGCTTGCAACCCGGGTTGCAGGCATTGCGGCAACAAGTTTGTGCCTGCCACTTAAACCGTAACGCCCGGCTTGTTATCATGGCGCCATTGGCGGTGCGACCTGAGGTCACACCGCCATGGTCCATAGCGATATCGCCGCGACCCTGCAGCGATACCGATACCACCCCATCTGTGTAGGGTGACCGAGAGATGCAACAAGGCATAATGGAGTTGATGTGGCGTTCTTCTCACGTCAGTGGCGCCAATGCCCACTACGTGGAAGCGCTTTTTGAGCAGTACCTCACCGATCCCGACGCTGTGCCCGATGAGTGGCGCCGTTACTTTGACGAGCTGCCGCGTCCCGAAGGCCATGCGTCCGGCGATGTCCCGCTGGGTCCTGTCCGCGACCAGTTCTACCGCATTGGCCAGCAAACGCGCCCCGGCGCTGCCGTACCCGAAGAAAGCGGTATGGATAAAAAGCAGGTCAAGGTGCTGCAGCTGATTAACGCATATCGCTTTCGCGGACACCAGAAAGCCGATATTGATCCACTGGGGCTGCGCGATCCCACCCCGGTACCGGATCTCGACCTTTCCTTCCATCAGCTTTCCAGCGACGACCTCGATACCGAATTCCGGACCGGCTCGTTTTTCCTGGGGCTCGACAAGGCACCGCTGCGCGACATTATCGACGCTCTGGAGCGCACCTACTGTCGTTCCATCGGCTGCGAGATCATGCACATCGTCGATACCGAAGAAAAGCGCTGGCTACAGCATCGCTTTGAATCGGTACGCAGCGCCCCCGAGTTCGGCCAAAAGGCGCGCCGTCATGTGCTGGAGCGGCTGACTGCCGCCGAAGGGCTGGAAAACTACCTGGCCGCCAAATACCCCGGTACCAAGCGTTTTGGTCTGGAAGGCGGCGAGACGTTCATTCCCATGATGGACGAGTTGATCCAGCGCGCCGGCGGCTACGGGGCCAAGGAAATCGTCATCGGCATGGCGCATCGCGGCCGGCTCAACCTGCTGGTCAACATCCTGGGCAAGAACCCCGCCGATCTGATCGACGAGTTCGACGGCAAGAAGGTATTCGACCGCGGCTCCGGTGACGTCAAGTATCACCAGGGCTTCAGCTCCAACGTCATGTCACCGGGTGGCGAAGTTCACCTGGCGCTCTCGTTCAACCCGTCACACCTTGAAATTGTGGCCCCCGTGGTCGAAGGGTCGGTACGCGCCCGTCAGGATCGCCGAGAGGACCCGGTTGGCGAGAAAGTGCTGCCGATCAACATCCACGGGGATGCTTCCCTGGCCGGGCAGGGCGTGGTCATGGAGACATTCCAGATGTCCCAGACGCGTGCCTTCCGCACCGGCGGCACCGTGCATGTGGTGATCAACAACCAGATCGGTTTCACCACATCGCATCCGCTGGATGCACGCTCTACCGAATACTGCACCGATATCGCCAAAATGGTGCAGGCACCGATTTTTCACGTCAACGGTGACGATCCCGATGCGGTCATCCACACCACCCAGGTGGCGCTGGACTATCGCCAGAAGTTCAAGAAGGACGTCGTGATCGACATGGTGTGCTACCGCCGTCGTGGGCACAACGAGGCCGACGAGCCCTCGGGCACTCAGCCGATGATGTATTCCAAGATCAAGCAGCACGACTCGGCGCGCACGCGCTATATCGAGCGGCTGGTCAAGGAGGGCGTGGTCAGCCAGGACGACACCGGCGCCATGGTCGACACCTACCGCGAAGACCTGATGGCCGGCAACCACGTTGCCAATGCGCTGGTGCAGGAGCCCAACGAGGCGCTGTTTGTCGACTGGCAGCCCTACATCGGCCACGAGTGGACCGGCTACGCCGACACCTCCTTTGACATGCAGCGTATGCAGCTGCTGGCCGAGCGCATGTGCACCATTCCCGATGGGATTGCGGTACAGCGTCAGGTGGAAAAGATCTATGCCGACCGGCGCAAGATGCAGGCCGGTGACCTGGCGATCAACTGGGGCTTTGGTGAAACCCTGGCCTACGCCACGCTGCTGGATCAGGGGCATCCGATCCGTCTGACGGGGCAGGATGCCGGCCGTGGCACCTTCTCGCACCGCCACGCCGTGGTCCATAACCAGAACGACGGCAGCACCTATGTGCCGTTGCAGAATATCAGCGACGGCCAGCCGCGTTTCACCATCCACGACTCCTTCCTTTCGGAAGAAGCCGTGTTGGCCTTTGAATACGGCTACGCGACCACCGCGCCCAACGACCTGGTGATCTGGGAAGCCCAGTTCGGCGACTTTCTCAACGGCGCCCAGGTGATGGTGGACCAGTTCATCTCCTCGGGCGAAACCAAGTGGGGACGCCTGTGCGGGCTGACCATGCTGCTGCCCCACGGCTATGAGGGTCAGGGCCCGGAACACTCCTCGGCGCGCCTCGAGCGCTTTCTGCAGCTGAGTGCGGAAAACAACATGCAGGTCTGCGTGCCCACCACGCCGGCGCAGATTTATCATCTGCTGCGCCGTCAGGTGATTCGCAAGCTGCGCAAGCCGCTGGTGATCATGTCGCCCAAGTCGCTGCTGCGCCACAAGGAGGCCGTGTCCAGCCTGGAAGACCTGGCAGACGGCGAGTTCCACATGGTGCTCCCCGACCAGGCCGACCTCGCTCCCGAGGCCGTGACGCGTATCGTGCTCTGTGCCGGCAAGGTGTATTACGACCTGGCCGCATGGCGGGAGGAAAACGAGCGCCACGATACGGCGATTGTGCGTATCGAGCAGCTCTATCCGTTTGCCCGCGATGCGCTTCAGGATGTGCTCAAGGCCTATACCAACGTCACCGATATTGTCTGGTGTCAGGAAGAGCCGCTGAACCAGGGGGCCTGGTACCCCAGTCAGCACCACCTGCGCGCGGTTGCCGAGCGGCTCGGGGAAGGACTGGGCGGCAAGCTCAAGTTTGCCGGCCGCCCCGCCTCTGCGGCGCCGGCAGCGGGCTATATGTCCGTTCACGCCGAACAGCAGCACCAGCTGGTGGACGACGCATTCAATCTGTAAGCGCCCACCGGGGTTTCGCGAACACACAAGGGATACCACATGGCTACCGAAATCAAAGCGCCAACCTTTCCAGAGTCCGTCGCTGAGGGCACCGTTGCCGCCTGGCACAAAAAGCCCGGCGACAGCGTCGAGCGCGACGAGCTGGTGGTTGAAATTGAAACCGACAAGGTCGTGCTGGAAGTTGTAGCACCGGAAGCCGGCACGCTCAGTGACGTCCTGGTCAAAGAAGACGATACCGTGGAGTCCGAGCAGGTGCTGGGCAAGCTCGGCGAGGCTTCTGCCGCTGCCGACAGCGCGCCGCAGGACGACAAGCCTGCCGCGGCAAAGCCGGACGCCGCTGCCTCTCAGCCGGCCGCCGGCAAGCAGCACGAAGTCAAGGCGCCGTCATTTCCCGAGTCCGTGCAGGAAGGCACGGTGGCCAGCTGGAACAAGAAGGTCGGCGAATCGGCGAGCCGTGACGAAGTGCTGGCCGAGATCGAGACCGACAAGGTCGTCCTCGAAGTCGTGGCGCCGGCAGACGGCGCGCTGACCGAAATTCGCGCTGACGTGGACAGCCAGGTCGAGTCCGAGCAGCTGCTGGCCCTGTTTGCCGAAGGCGCCGGCGGTAGCGACCCGGCGGATGAAGCTCCGGCTGCCGGGGCCGATGACCAGGACGATGAGGCCGAGGAACATCAGGACGGCAAAATCCTGGCGCCGGCGGCGCGCAGGATGGTAGCGGAAAACGACCTGGACGCATCGCGCATCGACGGCACCGGCAAGGGCGGCCGGATTCTCAAGGAAGATGTCCAGAAGGCGCTGAAAGACGGTAATGCGAAGAAGTCGGCGGCTCCCGCGCCTGCACCGACGCAGGGCGCTCAGGCAGCGCCGGCTCCGGTCGAGGGTGAGCGCCCCGAAAAGCGTGTGCCCATGAGCCGCCTGCGTCAGACCATTGCCAAGCGGCTGGTACAGGCGCAGCAGACGGCCGCGATGCTCACGACCTACAACGAGGTCGACATGAGCGCGATCATGGAGATGCGCGCCCAGTACAAGGAAACCTTCCTCAAGGCCCACGATACCAAGCTCGGCTTCATGAGCTTCTTCGTCAAGGCGGCCGCCGAGGCGCTCAAGCGCTTCCCCGACGTCAACGCTTCGATCGACGGCAGCGATATCGTTTATCATGGCTATCAGGATATCGGCGTCGCGGTTTCCACCGAACGCGGCCTGGTCGTGCCGGTGCTGCGCGATACCGACCGGATGCAGATGGCCGACGTGGAAAAGAGCATTGTCGATTTTGGCAAGCGCGCCCGTGACGGTAAGCTGGGCATCGACGAAATGCAGGGTGGCACCTTTACCATCACCAACGGCGGTATCTTTGGCTCGCTGCTGTCGACGCCGATCATCAACCCGCCGCAAACGGCGATCCTGGGCATGCACAAGATCCAGGAACGGCCGATGGCGGTTAACGGTCAGGTAGAAGTTCGGCCAATGATGTACCTTGCCATCTCCTATGACCACCGCATGATCGATGGCAAGGATGCCGTGCAGTTCCTGGTCGTGATCAAGGAGCTGCTGGAAGATCCGGCACGTCTGCTGCTTAACGTATAGCGCTGCCATACGGCCGGTCGCTTGCGCGCCGGGGCGTCCTCATGCGTCACGAGAACTTATCTACACTGCCCCTGCCGCGTGTGGCGGGGCAGCCCGAACAGAGGAGCCAACATGGCTGACAAGTTTGATCTAATCGTTATCGGTGCCGGTCCCGGTGGCTATGTGACCGCCATTCGCGCCGCGCAGCTGGGGTTGAAAACCGCTTGTGTAGAGAAGTGGCAGGACAGCAAGGGCGGCGTGGCCCACGGCGGCACCTGCCTGAACGTGGGCTGCATTCCGTCCAAGGCGCTGCTTGAGGCCTCGCACAAGTTTGTTGAAGCCCGGGACGACTTTGACGATTTGGGCATTGCCACCGGCGACGTCAAAATGGACGTCGGCAAGATGATGGCGCGCAAGGACAAGATCGTTAAGAATCTAACCGGCGGCATCTCAGGGCTGTTCAAGGCCAACGGCGTGACGGCCATCAACGGTACCGGCAAGGTGATCGGCGAAAAGCAGGTTGAAGTGACCGACTTTGACGGCAAGACCAGCACCCATGAAGCCGACAACATCGTGGTCGCTGCCGGCTCCGTGCCGGTCGAGATTCCGCCGACGCCGCTGACCGAAGGCCTTATCGTCGACTCCACCGGCGCGCTGGAGTTTGACGAAACGCCCGGCCGCCTGGGCGTTATCGGTGCCGGCGTAATCGGTCTGGAACTGGGCAGCGTGTGGAATCGTCTGGGGTCCGAGGTAACGGTACTCGAAGCCATGGATGACTTTTTGCCCATGGTCGACGGCGCCATCGCCAAGGATACTCAGAAGCTGCTCAAGAAGCAGGGCCTGGATATTCGGCTCGGCGCCAAGGTGACCGGCTCAGAGGTCAAGGGCCAGGAAGTCGTGGTCAAGTACGCGGATGCCGACGGCGAGAAGGAAATTACCTTCGACAAGCTGATCGTCTGCGTCGGCCGCAAGCCCTACACCCAGGGCGTGATTGCCGATGGCGTCAATGTTGATCTCGACGAGCGCGGCTTTGTTACCGTCGACGATCAGTGCCGTACCAGCGTGCCGGGCGTTTATGCCATCGGCGACTGTGTGCGCGGCCCCATGCTGGCGCACAAGGCGTCCGAAGAGGGCATGATGGTGGCGGACATCATCGCCGGCCAGAAGGCCGAGGTGAACTACGATGCCATTCCCAGCGTGATTTATACCTTCCCCGAGGTGGCCTGGGTCGGCATGACCGAGCAGGACGCCAAAGAGCAGGGCATCGAAGTCAGCACCGGGGCGTTCCCGTTTGCGGCCAACGGCCGCGCCATGGCCAACAATGCCACCGAGGGCAGCGCCAAGGTGATTGCGGATGCCGAAACCGATCGTATTCTCGGGCTGCATATTGTCGGCCAGCATGCCGGTGAGATGATCGCCCAGGGCGTGATTGCCATGGAATTCGGCTCCAGTGCCGAGGACCTGGCGCTGACCTGCTATGCCCACCCGACCATGTCGGAATCCATCCACGAGGCGGCGCTTGCCGTTGATGGTCACGCGATTCACATGGCGAACCGCAAAAAGCGTAAGTGATCCACAATCCCTTTTAACAAGCGCCACCTCCGGGTGGCGCAATGCTTTCGGCAATGTATCGAAAGCGCGGGGATGGGGAGCAACCGTTTCCCATCGTTCGAGTCACATGCAACCAATGGCATGAAGCGATGAACCTTCACGAGTATCAAGGCAAACAGCTGTTTGCCGACTATGGCTTGCCGGTGTCCAGGAACTTTGCCGTGGACAGCCCGGAAGACGCCGTAGAGGCTTGCAAGAAAATCGGCGGCGAACAGTGGGTCGTCAAGGCTCAGGTACACGCCGGTGGCCGGGGCAAGGCAGGCGGCGTCAAACTGATCAAATCGCCCGAAGAGGCCGGGGCCTTCGCCGAGCAGTGGCTGGGTGAGAACCTGGTGACGTTCCAGACCGATGACGTCGGTCAGCCGGTATCGCGGATATTGGTGGAAGACTGCACCGATATCGCCTCCGAGCTGTATCTGGGCGCGGTCGTTGACCGGACTACGCGGCGCGTGGTGTTCATGGCGTCAACCGAAGGCGGCGTCGAGATCGAAACGGTAGCCGACGAAACGCCGGAGAAGATTCTCAAGGCCGAAATCGACCCGCTGGTCGGTGCGCAGCCGTATCAGGCCCGCGAGCTGGCTTTCTCGCTGGGGCTTGAAGGGGCGCAGATCAAGCAGTTCACCAAGATCCTGCTGGGACTCTCTCGCCTCTTCCACGACAAGGATCTGGCGCTGCTGGAAATCAACCCGCTGGTCATCACCGGCGAGGGCAACCTGCACTGCCTGGATGCCAAGGTAGGCCTCGACGGCAACGCGCTGTACCGTCATCCCGACCTCCAGGCCATGCGCGATCCGTCGCAGGAAGACGAGCGCGAAGCCGATGCTGCCAAGTGGGAGCTGAACTACGTAGCGCTCGACGGCAACATTGGCTGCATGGTCAACGGCGCCGGCCTGGCGATGGGCACCATGGACATCGTCAACCTCAACGGCGGCAGCCCGGCCAACTTCCTCGATGTGGGCGGCGGTGCGACCAAGGAGCGCGTGGCGGAAGCCTTCAAGATTATCCTGTCCGACGACAGCGTCCAGGCGGTGCTGGTCAACATCTTCGGCGGTATCGTGCGCTGCGACATGATTGCGGAAGGCATCATCGGCGCCGTTGAGGAAGTTGACGTCAACGTACCGGTAGTGGTGCGTCTGGAAGGCAACAATGCCGAGCTGGGCACCGAAAAGCTGGCGGCAAGCGGGCTGAACATTATCGCGGCTACCAGCCTGACCGACGCGGCAGAGCAGGTTGTCAACGCGGCGGAGGGGAAATAATGAGTATCCTGATCGACAACAGCACCAAGGTCATCTGCCAGGGGTTCACCGGCGGCCAGGGCACTTTCCACTCCGAGCAGGCCATTGCCTACGGCACGCGGATGGTCGGCGGCGTAACGCCGGGCAAGGGCGGCCAGGAACACCTGGGGCTGCCGGTGTTCAACACCGTGAAGGAAGCGGTGCAGGAAACCGGGGCCGAAGCCAGCGTGATTTACGTACCCGCGCCCTTCTGCAAGGACTCGATCATCGAAGCCGCCAAGGCCGGCATTCGTCTGATCGTGTGCATTACCGAAGGCATTCCCACGCTCGACATGCTGGATGCCAAGGTCAAGTGTGACGAGCTGGGCGTGACCCTGATCGGCCCCAACTGCCCGGGCGTGATTACGCCGGGAGAAAGCAAGATCGGCATCATGCCCGGCCATATCCACCAGCCGGGCAAGGTTGGTATTATCTCGCGTTCGGGCACGCTGACCTACGAAGCCGTCAAGCAGACCACCGACCACGGCTTTGGCCAGTCCACCTGCGTGGGTATCGGCGGCGATCCGATCCCGGGCTCCAGCTTTATCGATATGCTGGCGCTGTTTGAAAACGATCCCAAAACCGAAGCCATCGTGATGATCGGTGAAATCGGCGGTACCGCGGAAGAAGAAGCCTCGGCGTACATCAAGGAGCACGTCTCCAAGCCGGTGGTTTCCTATATTGCCGGTGTCACCGCGCCTCCGGGCAAGCGCATGGGCCATGCCGGTGCGATTATCGCCGGCGGCAAGGGCACCGCGGATGAGAAGTTTGCCGCGCTGGAAGGCGCCGGGGTGAAAACCGTGCGCTCGCTGGCTCATATCGGTGACGCGCTCAAGGAAATGACCGGCTGGTAAGCCAGAGGTCATCACGGCCGGCGCAAGGCGTCCTCGGCCGATAACCGCTGGCCGATAACCGTTGGCCAGAAACAGGGCCGCCCGGCACCATCATGGTCCGGGCGGCTTTTTTGCGTCCTTGTTTGTCGCGGATGCCGGGGCAGGATGGCCCCGGCGCGCGGCGATCAGGCGGCGGGGCGGGCGACCAGCGAGCGGGTGTCTTCCCGGGCCTCGATGAGGTTGACCCGTACGGCATCGCCGAGCTTGTAGCGTTCCACGTCTTCGACCTGGATGCGGCCTTCCTTGTCGTCGATGACCACCTTGCGGCGGTCGCTGTGCATCATCGGTGCCGGGACAAAGGCCGTGGCGCCGTTGTCGATCAAACGCACGCGCATGCCGCCGCGGTTGATGGCGATGATTTCGGCGTCAAAGGCGGTTTGGGCCTCGGCGTCCGGGGTCAGGTAGCGCACGTAGAGCCAGTCCTTCACGTCGCGCTCGGCCATGCGGTTCAGGCGGCGGCGTTCGGTGAGCTGCTCGGTCAACGCTTCGCTGGCTTCGGCGGGCGCCTTTTCACCCTTGAGAACGTGCTTGATCAGACGATGGTTGACCATATCGCCGTACTTGCGGATCGGCGAGGTCCAGGTGGCATAGGCCGTCAGCCCCAGGCCGAAGTGGGGGCCGGGCAGCGCCGACATCCGGGTAAAGCCCTGGAAGCGGCGCAGGCGCACGTCCAGCCAGGCATTCTCGCGGCTTTCGATCTCGCGCTTGAGCGTCTTGTAGCGCGGCAGGTCGAGCAGGTCGTCGGTGTCGACATTGATGTCCTGGGTGGCGAGAAACGCCTGGGCGTCTTCGACCTTTTCCGGCTCAAAGGCGCGATGCACGTTGAAGATACCGTGGCCGACGTTGGCCGACAGGTAGTCCGCGCAGCAGGCGTTGGAGGCGATCATCGATTCCTCGATCATGCGGTTGGCAATGCGCCGCTCTTCGACTTCGATGTTGAGCACGTTGCCGGCCGGATCGAGCTTGAAAACGAAGTCCGGGCTGCCGCTGAACACCAGCGCATGCTTTTCGCGCCACGCCGAGCGCGCCTCGGTGAGGTCGCGCAGTGCCGTCAGCTGCGGGGCGATGTTGTCGGCCGGGGTCCAGTCGCCTTCGCCCTCGATCCAGTTGGAGACGTTCTCGTAGGTCAGCCGCGCGTGGGACATGGCCTCGGCGGCGAAGAAGCGATAGTCGCCCAGGCTGCCGTCGGCGTTGACGTCCAGGGTGCACGCCAGCACCGGACGCGTCTGACCTTCCAGCAGCGAGCAGAGATCGTCGGCCAGCTGCTCGGGCAGCATGGTGACGTTCTGACCCGGCAGGTAGACGGTGAAAGCGCGCACCCGGGCTTCCTTGTCCGCCGCGTGGTTTTCGTCGACGTAGGCCGTGGGATCGGCAATCGCCACGCTCATGCGCCAGCCGCCGTCTTCGCGTTCGACCACGTGCAGGGCGTCATCCATGTCCCTTGTGGAAGCGCTGTCGATGGTGAAAAACGGCATCGCGGTAATGTCTTCCCGCTCCAGGCCTTCCTCGTGGAGCGGCCATTCGCTGCCGGCATCCGGGCATTCCTGCTCCAGCGCATGGCGCGCCAGCGTCACCCGCCAGGGCACGGCGGGGTTGTCCGATTTGGCGACCAGCTCGTCGATCTGGGCGAAAAAGCTGCGGTCGTCCTTTTTCATCGGATGGCGGACCAGCCGCGCCACGATCCAGTCGCCGTCGGCGATGCTGTCTTCGTCGAGGCTGCGCTTGATGCGCGCCTTGATGGCGTTACGGATCGACGGGTGATCGGGCACCACGGCCAGGCGGCCTTCGCGCTTCTGCACACGGGCGACAAAGCGATCCAGCCCCTGCTCGATGAGCGTTTCCGGCTCAACCGAGGTCTTGTCACCGTTCTGGTGAATCACCGCCTCGACCCGGTCGCCGTGGATGACCTGCTTCATCGCGGGCGGCGGAATGAAGTAGGATTCACCGTCGTCGGTTTCCAGAAAGCCGAAGCCGCGGTCGGTGCCCTTGACCTGTCCTTCGGCGCGGGGGGTGGTATCACGAATCTGTTGCTTGAGTTGGGCAAGCGAGGAATTATTCTGCAGCATGAGGCTCGTTTGGTTGGCGAGGGTAGGCCGCCACTATACGGGTTCGGGGCGATGGCGCCAATCGCGGCGGCCGGATGGCTCAGCGCCGCTGCGCCGGCGCGGTATCGTCGGGCCGCGCATCCAGCCGGCGCAGCTGTTGCCATAGATCGCGGCGCAGGTCGGCCACGGTCGGCGCCGCCTCGGGCGCAAAGGCCAGCGGGCGGCACAGCCGCTGGGCACGCAGTCCCAGCCGGGCGCTCAGCAGGCCGACGGACAACCCCTGGCCGGCACGCGCCGACAGCCGCCCGGCCATGTCCAGCGAGAGCATGTCCATGCCGGCATCGGTGGCCAGCTCGCTGGCCCCGGCAAACGCCATGTTGTGCAGCACCGCCTTGAACAGCCGCAGGCGACTGATATAGCCAAGCTCCAGACCGTAAAGACGGCACAGGCGGTCGACCATGGCCAGGTTGCGCCAGGCCACCAGCGCCATGTCGACAAGCGTCAGCGGGCTCGCCGCCACCATAACAGCCGTTTCCCCGCACATGCGCGAGATGAGCCGCTGCGCCTCGCGGTCGCGGGGCGTCAGCAGGTGATGATCCAGCAGCGCCAGGGTTTCCTCACCGTTGTGATGCGGTTGCTGCGCGGCCCGGAAGGCCCGCCAGTGCGGATCATCCTCGCTCAGCCGCAGCTGATCCTGGAGCCTGCCGGCCAGCTTTTGTGCCTTGCGCGGTGAGCGATGCGGCAGCTCGGCCAGCGCCGTGCGCAGTCTGTCGTGGCGCTTGAGGCGTTTCAGCCGCACCAGTTCGCGCAGCGTGGCCGCCGCGCCCAGGCCAATGACCCCCAGGCCGAGCAGCCGCCAGGCGGCGTCCAGCCAGCGGGCGCCGGTCAGCGCATCGGGCAGTCCGGTGACAAACTCGGCGATGCCCAGCACCACGCTGCCGGCGAGTACCAGCACCAGCCCGCGGTGGCGCTTGCGCGGCGCGCCCAGACTGTGCTCGGGCAGGGCGGTGGCGGCCGCGTCGTCGTCGGCCGGTTGGGTATCCCGGGTGCCCTGGTCGAAGCGGTGGGCGGCGCGCAGGGGGTCGGTCGCCGACTGCGTATCGGCGCCGTGGTGGCGTCCGGCGTCGTGGTGTCTGGCGTTGTGAGGGTCGGAGGAGCTGTCGTCGTCCAGGGCAAAGTGCCGGCGTGGCTGGGGCGTGGTCATGTCAGTTTATCTCCGATCAGCCAGTCGATGGCGGCATCCATGCGGATATGCGGCAGCGCCCCGGTGGTCCCGGGGAGCGGGCGAAAATTGGCAAAATCAAAGCCCTGGCGCTGCCAGAAGGCGGCATCCGGCAGGCTGGCGGGAACGTCGCCGGGATAGACCAGAGTTTCCTCGCCTTCCAGGTCGGTGCCGCGCAGCGCCGGCAGCCGTTCTCTGCCCTGGCGCACTTCCCGGGTCCGGGTGGCACGAATTGCCGCCAGCGACATGGCCTTGACCGGCACGTTGGCAAAGCGCAAGTCCTTCAGCGGCTCCTTGAGCATGGTATTGAGCAGCGCCACCAGGTTGTCGTGCTGCTCGGGGGTGACATGGTCGGCCTTGGTGGCGGCCACGGCCAGGCGGTCAATACGCGGCGCAAGGAGCCGGTTGAGCAGATGGCGGTTGCCGTAGCTGAAACTCTGCATCAGTTCGCCCAGGGCGCGGGACAGGTCTTCAAAGCGTTCCGGGCCGGCGTTCAGGGCGCCCAGCACATCCACCAGGATAATCTGCCGGTCGAAGCGGCGGAAATGGTCGCGGTAGAAGGGCTGCACTACCTGTTTCTGATAGTAGCGAAAGCGCGCGGCCAGGGTGGCATAGACGCTGTTGTCGGGCAGGGCTTCGAGCGCTTCCCGCGGCTGGTCAAGGTACGGCAGGGGGAAAAACTGCAGCACCGGGGCGCCTTCCAGCTCGCCGGGGAGCAAAAACCGCCCCGGCTGCAGGTGCGAAAAGCCCAGCTGCCTGGCTCGCTTGAGGCCGGCCGCGTAGGCCTCGGCCAGCTCGGCAAGTACGGCTTCGCTGGCTTCTTCAGCCGGGTCCAGCGCCTCGGCGGCGGCCAGCCACTCGCTAAAGATCGCCTGGCGCTGCTCGCCGCGGGCATACGGGCGGCTTTGGCACCACTGATAATAGTCCTGATCCAGCAGCGGCAGATCCAGCAGCCATTCGCCGGGGTAGTCGAACAGGTCCAGCGTCAGGTGCGAGACAGACGTACGCAGCCAGCCGCCGCGCGCCGGGCGATAGCGCAGCGCCAGGCGCAGCTCGCTGATACCGCGAGTGGGTTCGGGCCAGCGCGGGGGCGTATCGCTCAGCGCCTGCATGGCCGGGTCGTAGGGAAAGCGCGGTACGCCCAGGTCCGGCTGATTCAGGCGTTGTGCGCCCAGCAGGCGGCCGTCCCGGGCCGCCGGCAGCAGATCCAGGCGGGCTTCCACGCCGGCGTGGCGAAGCTGGTTGACCAGCGAGGTCAGAAACGCCGTCTTGCCGGCCCGGGACAGGCCGGTGACGGCCAGACGCAGCTGGCGGTCACGGCCGCGCTCCAGCAGGTTGCCGAGTTCGCGACTCAGCGCTCCAGGCGTGGTAGGCGTAGGCATGGCCATGAAGTCAGCCGCCCTGTGCCAGCCCGGCCACCAGCTGCCAGGAGATCGGCAGCGTGGCGATGACAAAGCCCAGCGTGGTAATGCTGTAGCCCGGCCAGCGGCGGGGGGAGCGCTGTGCCAGCATCAGGCCGCCCACGCCCATGACCATGCCGACGATATTGAAAACCATGGAAAACGCCTCGAACCAGAGCGATACGTTCATGCGGTGTGTCTCCAGCAGTTGGCCGTGTGTTGATCGCAGAGGCGGCACGCGGGTATCCGGGCTGCCCGCGTGCCGCGATGCAGTGTAACAGGGCCCGGCGTGTTGCTGTGGGGCAGTTGGCCGGCTGTTTCAGGCTCGGCTGAGCGTTGTGCCCAGCAGGTGGCGCGCGCCGGGCACCAGCCAGACCGGGTCGAGCCGGGTGTTGGCCGACTCCACGCAGATAAAGTTTCGCACGGCGCTGTCGTGGGTATCGTCAAGCGTGGCGGTGCCCGGGTGCCAGACGACGGTGGAATCGCTCTGGTACTTGGCGACGTTGAGCCGGCGCCGGCCATCGTCCACGACCACAGCGGCGTTGCTGTGGTAGAGGCGGTCAAGCGGCCCGCGTACGGCGAGAGTGCCCTGCTGTTCGCTTTCGGCAAAATCCCGGCGTTTATCCAGATAGCGAGCGCCCGCCAGGCCTTCGAGTTGGCAGGCAAAGGCATCGTCAACGGCCAGGTAGCTGTGCAGCGCGGCGCTGGTCTTGACCGGTGCATCGCCGGCGTTTTCGCTGATCAGCTCGACGTTCAGCCGCCGGGCATTGGCCTGGATGACAAGGCGGACGTTCAGCTGGCTGTGCAGGCGCTCCTCGGGAGACAGGTGCACCTCGATACCTTCCTCGTGTTCGTCCACGGCATCGAGCCGCCAGAGGGCCAGCCGCGCATGGCCGTGAAACGGCCCCTGACGGTTGGGGCTTTCATCGGCATAGCGCTCATCGCCGAACCACGGCCAGCACAGCGGGATGCCGCCGCGCAGTGTCGCCGGTGCTTCAGCGGGGGTCGGCGTCAGCCAGAGCCAGGGCGACTCGCCTGACGGCTGAAAGTGCACGACCTGGGCGCCGGTCAGCGCGATGGCCAGCTGCCCCCATGCCTGATGGAACAGCACCATTTCGCGCCCCTGCCAGGTCAGGGTTTGCTGGCCGTCGGTAGCGTCAAGCCGCTGGCGAAGCGAGTCGGGAATCATCAAAGCGTCCTGATGGATAAACGAATGGAAAAAACAGGTTGGCTGTTATCATGGTAAAACAAACACGATGCGTGTTCACCTTGCCGAGACCCGGCCCGGAAGGAGCCGGATTCGTCGCGGCGACACAACAGCAAGACAGACAGGAGGAAATATGGGTTTTATTGCCTGGTTGATTATCGGCGGTCTGGCCGGCTGGATTTCCGGTAACCTGATGCGCGGCGGCGGCTTTGGACTTATCGCCAACGTGGGCGTGGGCATCGTCGGCGCGGTGATCGGCGGTTTCCTGTTTGGCCTGGTGGGGCTTCATGCCGGGGGCTTTATCGGCTCGCTGGTAACGGCGGTTGCCGGGTCGGCGGTGCTGCTCTGGGTGGTCAGCAAAATACGCTAGCGACGCCTCGACGACCGCGCCCGAGGTGGCGGCGGGGGTCCCGTTTCTTCGGGCGGCCCGTTACAATAAGCGCCTTTTTGCCGTGCCTTGCGGGTTTAACAGGGGAATCTTTTGCTCAACGCGTTACATAGCTGGCAGCAACACCAGCGGCACCTGCTGGCTATCGACGAGACCGACTCGCCCTGGCCCGACAGCCGCTCGGACGCCGCCGCCTGGCTGGCCGAGGCGTGGCAGATAACATCGCGCGAGACGCTGATTGACGCCATGCTGTGGCTGGCCGCGCAGGGCGAGCGTTACCACTGGGATACCTGCGCCGCCGAGCTCGGCGCCCTGAACGTGGCCCGGCGTCAGCGACGGGTAGAAGAGCTGGCGGCCCAGGGCGCGCCGTTTATCGGAATGATACAGCGCTGGGTAGCCACCGATGCGCCGCTGGAATGGGCCGCGTGGGACTGGCTGCGGCTGGCCGAGCTGGCCTGGTCGGGCGCTTGCTGCGGCTACCTTGAGGCCGCCGAGTCCGACGACTTTGCCGCCCATGCCGCCGAACTCCTGCAACACCGCTACGCCGGCTGGGCCGACGTGCTCAAGGCTTACCGCCGGGGGATGAGCCTGGCCGGCGGGATGGATTACCGCGACGAAGGCGCGGCCGGGTCAGCGCAGGCGCCGGGCGATGCCTGGCAGCCATCCCATGCCTGGCAAGCGCAGCTCATGGCGCTGTCCGAACCGACCTGCCGCGACGCCTCGCGCGCTCGCCTGCGGGCGTATCGCAACACGCCACGGCACTGGCTGCAGGCGATTGCCGGCGTGCGTGACCCGCAGCTGATGCAGCGTCAGCGCGACCCGCAGGCGCCGCTGCCCGAAGCCAAGCGCCTCGAGGCCGAGCGCTATCTGGAAAACGAGCTGGATGTGCATGCCGAAGAAGGCGCCGAGGCGCTGACGCGTTACTGGCTGCCGGCCGAGGCGCACCATCTCAACCAGATGGCCGCCGACGCCGCGCACGGCTTTCAGGCTCCGTCGCAAACCGCTATGGGGTCTCCGGCCCGCGAGGCGCTGGTGCAGCGTGGCTGGCTCAGGCAGGCCAGCCGCCACGCCGCGACCATCCGGATGGCGGAAAAATTTGCCTTTTACGTCCAGGCGGCCGTGGATAGCCGGCGCTTTGATGACGCCGCGCTGGTGTCGCTGGCCGAAGCATTGAAAAGCTGCCTGTGCCATTTTTATGCCACACCGACCCGGCTGCTCGACGCCTGGCTGGCCTGGGCGCGCTGCCTCTCGGAGCCCGATGACGTATCGCTGACAGGGGATATTGCCTGGCACCGGAACGATCCCGGCAGCGTATTTCACTGGCTGGACTGGCAGCCCGGCCGCTGGCGCGAGCCCGACGGGCGGCCTTCGCTGCGCGATTTTACCGCGATGGCGCTGGTCGGGCCGTTGAACAGCCCCGCCTGGCGCCAGCCGCGGCCGGAAGGCGCCCGGGAGCGTGAGACCATTCGTCAGTGGCTCGAAAGTCATTATCAGCTCCACGACGCCCGGGAGCTGAGCGGGTTTATCGACGACATGCTCGAAGCCGGCGACCGCCAGGACTACCAGATCAATTATGCGCCCTATACGCTCAACCGCCGGCGGCTGGACGAAGAAATTGCCATCCTGCAAACCGGCGACAGCCCCGTCGAAGAGCGTAACCATCGGCTGCGGCTGGAACGCGTGCGTGACAATGAAGACGGCTGCAACGACATCGACATGGCGGCGTGGGATATTGCCCAGGCGGTGGATCTGGCCATCGCCGGTCGCGAGCTCGACTGGCTGAGCCCGTCGCGGCTGGCGCAGGTGCTTGAGCGCGCCCATGCGCTTGCTGCAACGCACTATGCTGGCTGGCAGGCGTATGCCGAGGGCCTGTATGCCGGGTTTTCATTCGGCATGGGGGAAACCGACGAGCGTCAGCAGTTTCTGGCCGGGCTGCGCCAGGCGCTGGTGGCCTGGCGTTGCGGTGCCCCGGTGCTGGCGGGTAGCTGGGCAAGCCTGGATTTTCCCGGCAGCCGGCCGCGGCATTGTGTGCCGCTGCATGTTGATACGCTGCCCGGTGACAGGTTGACGCTGCATTGAGCCTCGCCAGCTATCGAAGCTATCGCTTATACTGCGACGGCGCGTTTATTTCGTACACGGCCGTATCCCGCTGAGCCGTGTTTCCGCTTTCCGTGTGTCAGGTACGATCCGGCGGCCCGGCCGGCTGCGCCCGCGACGTCCTGCACCGCTTGACGAGGTCCTGGGTATGACTGTTGCTGGCGTGCCGCCCCGCATGCTGTTGCCGGGCATCCGTGAAACCGGTGCCCTGGCGCTGATTCTCCTGCTGGCGGGCTGCGCCGGGAGTCCTCGGCACGCCGACGATGCCGCGTCGGATAGCGGCTTTACCCACTCGCTGCCGGGGGTATCCCACAGCGGTGGCGCGATGATGTCGCCGGCGGATAACCCTCTGACTGACCTGTCGCGGTTCAAGACTCCCGAGCCGGCGGTGATCCGCGAGGCGCTGCTCGAAGAGCACGAGCGCTGGTCGGGCACTCCCTATCGGCTGGGCGGCACAACCCGGCGTGGCGTCGACTGCTCGGCGCTGGTGCAGAATGTGTACGACGATTCCTTCGAGATCAGCCTGCCCCGCACCACGCGCGGGCAGGTGAAAAAAGGCCACGCGATTGATCGCCGGCAGCTGCGCGCCGGTGACCTGGTGTTTTTCCGTCCGCCAGGCAGCCGACACGTGGGCATCTATGTGAAGGACGGCTATTTCCTGCATGCTTCCACCTCCAAAGGGGTGATCATGTCGCGGCTGGATAATACCTACTGGCAGCGCTATTACTGGCAGTCCCGCCGCCCGCTGGAACAGCGCCAGATGGCGCAGCTGAATCGTGTTTTGTCACCGGAGCGGTAGGTTCCCGTGGCGATAGCGCTCAAGACCCGCGCCTGGTGGCGTGCGACCCTGGCGATGTGCCTGGGCTCGTTCCTGGTGTTTATCAATCTTTACGTGCCTCAGCCGCTGCTGCCCGAGCTGCAGGATACATACGGTGTGTCGACGCTGGCCGTCAGCTTTGTGATGTCGGCAGCGACGCTGTCGCTGGCCGGCGCGCTGCTGGTGTTCGGCCCGCTGTCCGATGCGATCGGGCGCCAGGGCATCATGCGCTATAGCCTGCTGTTGGCGGGCAGTCTGTCGCTGCTGCTGGCGCTGGCGCCCAACTTTCCCGCGTTGTTGACGCTCAGGCTGGCTCAGGGGTTTGTCCTCGGCGGGCTGCCCGCGGTGGCCATCGCCTGGATGGGTGACGAGTTCGATAAACGCGCGCTGGTGGGGGCCGTGGGGCTGTACATCGGCGCCAATTCGCTGGGCGGGATCAGCGGCCGGGTTGTCGGCGGCATCGTCGCGGATATGGGCGGCGCGTCCGCGGCGTTCACGACCGTGGGCCTGATGACGCTGGCCGGCACCGTGCTGTTCTGGCGCCTGTTGCCGCCCAGCCGGGCGTTTACGCCCCGGCCGTTTCACCTGGCGACGGCGGCCGCCGATCTGTACGGGCATTTGCGCACGCCGGCGCTACTGGGCGCCTATGCCCTGGGCGGCATTAATTTCATGGTGTTTATCAACCAGTACAGCTACATCACCTTTCGCCTGGCGAATGCGCCCTACCAGCTGGCGGCGAGCAGCCTGGGGCTGATTTTTCTCACCTATCTGAGCGGCACCCTGGGATCGATGTTATCCGGTCGGCTGGCCGCGCGGCTGTCGGTGGCGCGCTGCATGATACTCGGGGTGTTTATTCTGATGGCGGGCACGGCGATCACCCGCGCCGATTCGCTTGCGCTGATTGTGCTCGGGCTGACGATCAACGCCTTTGGTTTTTTCCTTGCGCATTCGCTGGCATCCAGCTGGGTCGGGCGCAACGCCCAGCGCGCACGCGGCAGCGCTTCGGCGCTTTACCTGGTGTTTTATTACAGCGGCGCGAGTCTCGGCGGGTTCTGGCTGGAGCCTTTCTGGCTTTGGGACGGCTGGGCGGGCGTCACCTGGGCGTCCTGGGTGCTTTTCGGAGTGACGCTGGCCATTGCGGTCTGGCTGCGTCGGGTAGAGCGCCGGCAGCAGGCCGAGTGAAGTAGAATGCGGGTTGCTCCCCTTGGCTAGCCGACAGACATAAAAAAAGCGGCTCCTTGCGGAGCCGCTTTTATCATCCGGCGCGATGCCGGTGATCGAGCGAGATCATGGCCTCGCAAGAGTAAAGCCGGGCGAGCTTACTGCTCGGCGCCGCCTTCGTCTTCGCTGCCGTCGTGAACGTGGCCGTGCTCGATCTCTTCGGCGCTGGCTTCGCGGACTTCGGCGATTTCCACGTCAAAGGTCAGCTGCTGGCCGGCCAGCGGATGGTTGCCGTCAACAACCACGGTATCCCCCTCGACCTTCTTGACCGTGACCATCAGCGGGCCGCCTTCGGTCTGCGCCTGGAACTGCATGCCCGGCTCCACGCTTTCAACGCCCTGGAAGGCGTCGCGCGGAACTTCCTGCATGAGCTGTTCCTGAACCTCACCGTAGCCGTCTTCCGGCGATACGTTGACGTTGAGCTTGTCACCCGCCGAACGGCCCTCAAGCTCTTTTTCCAGCCCGGGGATGATATTACCGCCACCGTGCAGATAGGTAAGCGGCTCGCGGCCTTCGGAGCTGTCCAGCACTTCACCTGAATCGTTGGTCAGGGTGTAGTGAAACGCGACGACCGAGTTTTGCGCAATTTGCATGGAGGAACCTTTCGGTGAGTGCATTAAGTCGAATCGTGACAGCGGATGGTAACCCGGGATCGGGGCGGATGTCAGGGGTGGCGGGCATTTTCCTTGCCCTGAATCATGTCTCAATACCATGGCGCTATTGCGCCACCGGTGGACCAAAGCTACCCTAGCGCCACTCCATTCATGGCTGCTGCGGGTGCTCCCGTGGGGCATTAACGTGAGTTTTCGTCAGGCGACAGCAACCCGGTTTCGGCATGGTGTTGTATCGCTGGCGCATGATGATTTTCCTGGCCGTCGTGCCACGCTCGGCCCGTGGTCGGCGCCGGCCTTTTTGACAATCGACCGACTATCTTCTGGAGCCTGTCCATGACGACTTTTGTGATCTGGGTTATCGCCTTTGCGGTGATTTTCTATCTGTCCAACAAGCGCTGGAACAAGGGGGTCAGCCAGGGCATCGACAAGATGCTCACGGCGATGCTCAAAAGCCACGGCAACAACCGCTATATCTGGGTGGCAGCGATTGCCGTGCTGGGCGCAACGGCGCTGGTACGCCCGGTTGATGTGCTCTTCGTCGTGCTGTTGCTGGCGATTATCGCGCTGATCGTGATCAAGGCCGCCAGCCTGGCCGGCAGCTGGATGTCGTAAGCGCGATATCCCTGACGACGCGCCGTCTGGCGCGTCCACCGTTGCAAGTGCCCGATATAAAACACCGGCCTTTCATGGCCGGTGTTTTGGTATCGGGCTGTTTTTTTGTTGCCGCCCTCAGTAGGGCGCGACGCTGACGTTGGAGCCGGTGCCGATCAGACGAACCCGGTCGCCGGCCTGAAAGCGGCGGTCGGCTTTTTGCACGACTACCAGGTCCTTGCCGTTTTCGGTACGCACTTCCAGCTCGACGGCGTCGATCAGGTTGGCGTTGTCTTCAACTTTCGTGCCCGCCATGGCGCCGCCGATGGCGCCCGCCGCGGTGGCAATTTTCCTGCCGCTGCCGCCGCCGACCTGGTTACCCAGTACGCCGCCGATCAGCGCGCCGGTGCCGCCGCCCAGCAGCCCGCCGGTGCGGCTGTCGGCCTGAATTTTGGTGGGGCGTACGGATACGAGGGTGCCATAAGTGACGTTCTGCGCGGACTTGGTTTGCTGGTCGCTGTAAACATCACCGGAATAGGGTGAGGTATTGGTACAGCCGGCAAGCGTCAGCAGGCTCATGGCCGCAATGGGAAGCAGATGTTTCATACTGGATCTCCGGACAAATGTTGGGCTGTGCCCCGTCAGATTAGCATATTCATGCCGGCCGGGCCTCGACAGGCGCGCTTTTGGCACGTCGAGACATGGCACGACAGGGGCGTAAAAGGGGCGCAGGCGGGCATTAAACCAGACAAACATGCAAAAAAAAGGGAGGCATCAAGCCTCCCCGGGTATGGCCATGATGCCCGGCGCCGGTGCCGGGCATGAGTCCGGCGTTTAGCCGAACTGGTTCATGGTGTTGTCCTTGCCGCCGGCTTTCAGGGCTGAATCGCCGTGGAAGAACTCCTTGTGGTCATCGCCGATGTTGGAGCCGGCCATGTCCTGGTGCTTCACCGTAGCGATGCCCTGGCGGATTTCTTCACGCTGAACGCCTGCCACGTAGGCCAGCATGCCGTCCTTGCCGAAGTAGCCCTTGGCCAGGTTGTCGGTGGAAAGGGCCGCGGTGTGGTAGGTCGGCAGCGTGATCAGGTGATGGAAAATACCCGCCTCGCGCGCTGCATCGCGCTGGAAGTTGGCGGTCCACTCGTCGGCCAGCTTGCCCAGCTCGGTGGCGTCGTATTTTTCGTCCATCAGCGCGTCGCGCTCGTAGCCCGATACGTCCTTGCCTTCTTCCTGCCAGGCGTCGAATACCTGCTGGCGGAAGCTCAGCGTCCAGTTGAACGACGGCGAGTTGTTGTACACCAGCTTGGCGTCCGGGCAGACCTCGCGGATGCGGTTGACCATGCCGGCAATCTGGCCGACGTGGGGCTTCTCGGTTTCGATCCACAGCAGGTCGGCGCCGTTTTGCAGGCTGGTGATGCAGTCGAGAACCACGCGGTCTTCACCGGTGCCGGGCTTGAACTGGTAGAGGTTGGAAGCCAGACGCTTGGGCTTGACCAGCTTGCCGTTCTGCTTGATGACCACATCGCCGTTGGCGACATCGTCGGCCGACGCCACGGGGTCGGCATCGAGGTAGCTGTTGTACTGGTCGCCGAGATCGCCGGGCTCCTGGGTGACAGCGATTTTCTGTGTCAGGCCGGCGCCCAGCGAGTCGGTGCGGGCGACGATGACGCCGTCGTCCACGCCCAGCTCGATGAAGGCATAGCGCACGGCGTTGATCTTGGCGATAAAGTCTTCGTGGGGCACGGTGACCTTGCCGTCCTGGTGACCGCACTGCTTTTCATCGGATACCTGGTTTTCCAGCTGGATGCAGCAGGCGCCGGCTTCGATGAACTTTTTCGCCAGCAGGTAGGTCGCTTCGGCGTTGCCAAAACCGGCGTCGATATCGGCGATGATCGGTACGACGTGGGTCTCGAAGTCGTCGATCTGTTGAATCAGCGATTTGACCTCGGCGTCGTTACCCGCGTCGCGGGCATCGTCGAGATCACGGAACAAATGGTTGAGATCCCAGGCATCGGCCTGCTGCAGGAAGGTGTAGAGCTCTTCGATCAGCGACGGCACCGAGGTTTTCTCGTGCATCGACTGGTCGGGCAGCGGACCGAATTCCGAGCGCATGGCCGCGACCATCCAGCCGGACAGGTAGAGGTAGCTGCGCTTGGTGGTGTTGAAGTGCTTCTTGATGGAAATCATCTTCTGCTGGCCGATAAAGCCGTGCCAGCAGCCCAGCGACTGAGTGTATTGGGCATGGTCGGCATCGTAGTTGGCCATGTCTTCGCGCATGATGCCGGCGGTGTAGCGGGCGATGTCCAGCCCGGTGTGAAAACGGTTTTGACGACGCATGCGCGCGGCGTGATCGGGGTTGATGTTGTCCCACTTGCCGCCCTGGGCGTCACGCTTGGCTTTCAGTGCCTTGATATCGTCGAGCAGTCCGGTCATGCAATAACTCCTTGTCATCGAAGGTCGTTTGTC
The DNA here is from genome assembly GCF_000334215.1 of Vreelandella jeotgali Hwa. Taxonomy (GTDB): domain Bacteria; phylum Pseudomonadota; class Gammaproteobacteria; order Pseudomonadales; family Halomonadaceae; genus Vreelandella; species Vreelandella jeotgali. The sequence continues at coordinate 404,819 of NZ_AMQY01000011.1, forward strand.
ATCAAAGGTCGTTTGTTATCGAAGGTCTGTTATCGAAAAATGTTGGCTGTAGCCGCTTACGATTCACGGAAAACGGTTGTCGGCAGCGCCGGGCGTGTCCTGAATGTATGGCGCTACTATCGCCAACATGGAGGCCGACGGCAATTGACACTTGGGGGCAGGCAGGGTTGTAGCTTGACTACATGATCGTGGCGGGGAGGGCGGTGGTGTAGCGGCGTTTCGCCGCAAGTGGCGGAAAACCATTCGCCGCCGGGCGGCGCCGGCACGGCAGGCAGAGCCGGGCACCCAGGGGTACCCGGCCATCGGCGCCGGGGCTCAGTCGGCCTCGTCGTCCAGCGGGAAGTTCAGGCTCCCCGCGTTGACCAGGTGCGTAAGCAGCGCCTTTGCGTCGGGAAAATCCTCGAGCAGGTCGGCGTGGATCAGCCGGCTGTTACACAGCCGCTGGGCCAGCTCGGCGGAGCACGCATAGCCCTCGCCGTCGGCGAACAGGGTGGTCGTGTCGCCGTCGCGCCGCCAGGCAAAGCGCGAGCCGGGCGCCGGATGCAATGGCGTCTGCTCGAGCTTTTGGGCGAGGCTGGCTTCATCCAGCGGCGGATCAAAGGGAATCAGCTGATCCACGTATTTGGGCTGGGTCATCACCCGGCCAAACCACTGGCTTAGCTGCGCCGGGTTATCCAGGGTGTCGATGATCAGCTGGCGCATGCGCGCCAGGGCATCGTCGTCGATTTCGCCCGGCGCGTCCGCCGGCGTCATGGCGGCATCGCTGTAGCGCAGCGAAGACGGCAGCTGTTCGCCCAGGTAGTCGGCATACGACGTGACCGCCTCGTCGGCGGAGGGCGCGCGAAAGCCCACGGAAATCGTCATGCATTCGTCGGTTTCGCTGACGCCGTGATGCGCCCAGCCGGGTGGCAGGTAGAGCATGTCGCCGGGTTCCAGCACCCAGTCCGAATCGGCCTCGACCTCGAAGGTTTCGAGAATTTTCAGGTCGATGCCGTCAATGATGGGGGCGTCTTCGGGCGTCTCTCCGCCCAGCTGCCAGCGGCGTTGCCCGGCGGCCTGTAGCAGGAACACATCGTACTGGTCGACGTGGGGGCCGACACTCCCGCCCGGGGGCGCATAGCTGATCATGATGTCGTCCAGCCGCCAGCGGGGGACAAAATCAAACTCGTCGAGCAGGGCCGCGACCGAGGGCACGTAATGATCCACGGCCTGCACCAGCAGCGTCCAGTCGCGCTCGGGCAGGCGCTCGAAGGTAGCCTCGTCAAAGGGGCCGTGGGATACCTGCCAGGGGCCGTCGGGGCCGTTTTCCTCCACCAGGCGCGCTTCCACGCCTTCCTCGCAGGCCAGGCCGGCCAGCTCGTCGGCCTCGATCGGGCATAGAAAGTCGGGCATGGCGCCGCGAATCAGCAGGGGCTTTTGCTGCCAGTATTCGGCCATAAACTCGGCCGGGGTCAGGTCCCCCAGCAGGGTCAGCGGGGTATCACGATGGCTCATGGCGGTATCCTTGGCGATGCAGCTGGTGGTGTTCAAGAGAGTAGGGTATAGAGAATATAGAGAGTATCTAGAAAGTATCTAGAAAGTATCTAACGTGTTGAGTCGGCGGCCCTGGCAGCCGGGTGCCTATAGCCTGTTCAACTGTTCGGTCAGTGCCCGGGCCTGGGCTTCGGCATTGCCGATATAGTGCGCCGGCGTCAGCGCTTTCAGCTCCTGTTTAACATCGTCGGGCAGCGCCAGGGTGTCAATGAAAGCGGCAAAACCCGCCTGGTCGATGCGCTTGCCCCGGGTCAGCTCCTTGAGTTTTTCGTAGGGCTTCTCGATGCTGTAGCGTCGCATCACGGTTTGAATCGGCTCGGCGAGCACTTCCCAGCTGGCGTCCAGGTCGGTGTTCAGCCGTTCGGGGTTGGCTTCCAGCTTGCCGAGGCCCTTGAGCGATGCCTGGTAGGCAATCACCGCGTAGCCCAGCCCCACGCCCAGGTTGCGCAGCACGGTGGAGTCGGTGAGATCGCGCTGCCAGCGCGAGATCGGCAGCTTCTGTGCCAGGTGGCCCAGCACGGCGTTGGCCAGCCCGAGATTGCCTTCGGAATTCTCGAAGTCGATGGGATTGACCTTGTGCGGCATGGTCGAGGAGCCGATCTCTCCGGCGACGGTTTTCTGCTTGAAATAGCCCAGCGAAATATACCCCCAGACATCGCGGTTGAAGTCGAGCAGCACGGTGTTGAAACGGGCCAGCGCATCGAACAGCTCGGCGATGTAGTCGTGGGGTTCAATCTGGGTGCTGTAGGGGTTGAACGTCAGCCCCAGACCTTCCACGAAGGTACGCGCGTTGGCCTGCCAGTCGACCTCGGGGTAGGTGGTGAGGTGCGCGTTGTAGTTGCCCACCGCGCCGTTGATCTTGCCGAGAATTTCAACCCTTTCCACCTGCACCAGCTGGCGCTTCAGGCGATAGGCAACGTTGGCCATTTCCTTGCCCAGGGTCGTGGGCGTGGCGGTCTGGCCGTGGGTGCGCGCGAGCATCGGCTGGGCGGCGTGTTCGTCGGCCAGCCGGGCGATGCCGTCGACGATTTCGTGCAGCCTGGGGCGCAGGGCATCGAGGCCGTCGGCCAGCATGACACCGTAGGCGAGGTTGTTGATGTCTTCGGACGTGCAGGCGAAGTGAATGAACTCGCTGACCGCGTTGAGCTCGGCATGGTCGGCGATCCGCTCCTTGAGGAAGTATTCCACCGCCTTGACGTCGTGATTGGTGGTGCGTTCGATGTCCTTGATGCGCTGCGCATCGGCTTCGCTAAAGTCGCGGATCAGCGCATCGAGAAAGGCGGCGGCGTCGGCGGAGAGCGGCGGCACCTCGAGAATCTGCCCCTGGCCGGCCAGGCGCTGAAGCCAGCGTACCTCGACGGTGACGCGGGCGCGGATCAGGCCGAATTCGCTGAAATGCTCGCGCAGCGCGGCGGTTTTGCCACCGTAGCGGCCATCAACGGGGGAAAGGGCGGTCAGGGCAGAAAGTTGCATGGTCGTGTTCCTGGTCAGTCGGTCGATGGTCGTGATGGCGTGAGGCGCCGGGTCAGGGCAGGTTGTCCAGCGCACGGCGCAGGGCGCGGCGCTGGATAATCAGCTTCCAGCGGCGCCCGCCCTGCTGGTGCCAGAGCAGGGCGAAGCGCACCCCGGCGAGCAGCGTGGCGCGCACGCGTTCGGGCATCATGGGGCTTTGCAGCATGGTGGGGTCGCCCTGTACCACGATGCGGTGTTTGAAGGTCGACAGTGTCTGCTGATAGGTCTCGCCGAGGTTGGAGACCACGTTTTCGTGGGTGGCGCCAAAGTGCGCTGCCTGGTGCTGAACACGGTCCAGGGATTCGCCCAGCTCATCCAGCATATCGCTGTTGTTGCGCAGTTTGCTCATCAGCAGAATCATCGAGAAGCCGTAGCGCATGACCACCGGGCTGGCCTGCTTGCGCCCGGTCAGGGCTTCGAGGACTTCCAGTCCCTGACGCAGGTTGTTGGGATGGCCGCCGTAAACCGCTTCAAAGCTTTCCGGGTTGGTATCCACGGTGGCCTTGATCAGCGTTTCCCAGGCACGCTGGTCGGCATGGCCGTTGCGTGCCAGCTCGTCAACCACGCTGGCTGCCTGAAATACGCCGGCCAGCGCCAGCGCCTGGCGGCTGGCCGGATCATCCGGTGCGCGGTGAATCGGCGTGGCGTTATTCATGCCGCCGCCTCCCGCGCCTGCCAGGTCGTGCGAATCACGCCGCCGCCCAGGCAGATATCGCCGTCGTAGACCACCAGCGATTGCCCCGGGGTGACCGCGCGCTGGGGCGTATCAAAGTGCACTTCGGTGCCGCCGTCGGCGAGGAGAGTCAGCGAGCACGGCTGGTCCTCCTGACGATAGCGTGTCTTGGCGCGAAAACGCCCTTCGGCGGCGGGCGGATGGCCGGCAATCCATTCCACCGGCTCGGTCGCCAGGGTATCGGTGTACAGAAGCGGGTGATGCTTGCCCTGTACGGCGACCAGCACATTGCGATCGAGGTCCTTCTGCGCCACGTACCAGGGATCTTCTGAGTAGTCGGCCAGCCCACCGATACCCAGCCCCTGGCGCTGGCCCAGGGTGTAGTACATCAGCCCCTGGTGGTCGCCGATGACGTCGCCGTCCGGGGTTTCGATGCGGCCGGGCTGGGCGGGCAGGTACTGCTTGAGAAAGTCGCTGAAACGCCGCTCGCCGATAAAGCAGATGCCCGTGGAGTCCTTTTTGCGCGCAGTGGCCAGACCGTGCCTTTCGGCGAGTTCGCGCACCGCGGGCTTTTCCAGCTCGCCTACCGGGAAGAGCGTGCGGGCGATGGCCGCCTCGGGCACGGCGTGCAGGAAGTAGCTTTGATCCTTGTTGGCATCCAGGCCTTTCAGCAGCCTTGGGCGTGCCGCGTCCTCGCCCCGGGAGACGCTTGCCGTGCGCACGTAGTGCCCGGTGGCGATCTTGTCCGCGCCGAGCATTTCGGCATAGTCGAGAAAGACCTTGAACTTGATCTCGCGGTTGCAAAGAATATCCGGGTTGGGCGTGCGCCCGGCCTGATATTCGGCGAGAAAATGCTCGAAGACGTTGTCCCAGTATTCGGCGGCAAAGTTGGCCGTGTGCAGCACGATGCCGAGTTTGTCGCACACCGCTTCAGCGTCCGCCAGGTCTTCCTTCGCGGTGCAGTATTCGGTGCCGTCGTCTTCGTCCCAGTTCTTCATGAACAGGCCTTCGACGTGGTAGCCCTGCTCCAGCAGCAGCAGGGCAGAGACGGAAGAGTCGACGCCGCCGGACATGCCGACGATGACTTTGCCTTGGGTGGATGTCATGGGCATCCTCGATTGAAAAAGCATTAAATAGACGAACGAGTATACACCAAGCGCCCCTCGGGCTTCGAGTCGGGGGGTTGGCCGGCTAGCCTTCGTGAATAACGTCGAGCGGGAACAGCCGCCCGCTGCGGGCATCTTCCATCCGCGGCAGTACCCGAGGGCTGCGCAGGCGTCCGGCGGCATCCAGAGCCTTGAGCGCGTCAGGCGTCAGCCAGTGGGCGGCGTGAATGTCGTCGTCGAGCGGGGTGTCCAGAAAGCGCGCCGGCGAGGCGATAAAACCGTGGCTGTGAAACGTCAGGCCGTTGAGCTCGAATACGTAAAGCCCCAGATAGCCGTCAAGCGTCACCTCCCAGGCAGTTTCTTCGGCGACTTCCCGGCGCACGGCGGCCAGCGGTCCTTCTCCGGCTTCGATGTGGCCCGCCGGCTGATTGAAGACGGTACAGGGGCCGCCGCGGTCTTCTTCCACCATGAGAAAGCGTCCGCCGCGCTGAATCACGCAGGCCACGGTGGCGCGTATCTCCGGGCGTGGGCGTCTTTCCGTGCCGGACGCAGCGGTGCCAGCCAGCGGCGAATCGGGATGGGCCGGTGGCGTCATGGGGCGTTTCTCCTGCGGTGTCGTCCCGGCTTGCGGCCCGAGCGTTGAGCCGAGCGCGGGGCGTGGAGGGTTTCCGTTCGCCATTCACCCGGCGCCAGCCGGCCCAGCTGCCAGGGGCCAATGGCGGCGCGTATCAGGCGCAGGGTGGGAAAGCCTGCGTGGGCCGTCATGCGGCGTACCTGGCGGTTGCGGCCTTCGCTAAGGGTGAGCTCGATCCAGCTGGTGTGCGGGTGACGGGCGGGGTCTATCGGCGCTGAGCGCTCGGCGACGTCGGGCGCGTCGATACGCCGTGCCTTCGCCGGCCGGGTGGGGCCGTCCTTCAGCGTCACGCCCTGTCGCAGGGCGGCAAGCGCGGCGTCGTCGATGTTGCCTTCCACCTGGGCCCAGTAGGTTTTGGGCTGTTTGTGGCGCGGGTGGGCGATACGGTGAATCAGCGCACCGTCGCCGGACAGCAGCAGCAGGCCTTCGGAATCGTAGTCCAGCCGGCCCGCCGGGTAGACGCCCTTGACGCTGATATGGTCGGCAAGCGTGGCGCGCCCCTGGTCATCGCGAAACTGGCTGAGAACGCGATACGGCTTGTGTAACAGGTAAATCTGGCTCATGGCTTGGGGTATCGTCCGGGGTGATCAAAACGTCGCGGCAGTGAAAGCCGGACAACAGCGTACTCGACTTTAGGAAGGTTCCGTGGGTCAAGGCTACTCGGCTCCAGAAAGACGATGCTACACTGGACACCTCATCGAACAGACTTGTTCGCTCCACCGAGAAGACCAGACCAGGGAGTTCTCCATGGGTTCTACCAACGCGGATTATCAGCATATCGTCCTGCCCGAAAACGGTAGCAAAATTACCGTGAACGATGACTATACGCTGAATGTGCCCCACGACCCGGTTATTCCGTTCATCGAAGGCGACGGCATTGGGGCGGACGTCACCCCGGCGATGAAGATCGCCATCGATGCGGCGGTCGCCAGGGCTTACGGCGGCGAGCGCCACATCAACTGGATGGAAGTCTATGCGGGCGAAAAGGCCACTCGCGTTTATGACGCCGATACCTGGCTACCCGAAGAAACGCTCAAGGCCGTTGAAGACTACGTCGTGTCGATCAAGGGACCCTTGACCACGCCCGTGGGTGGCGGCATCCGCTCGCTCAACGTGGCGCTGCGCCAGAAGCTGGACCTCTACGTCTGCCAGCGTCCGGTACGCTGGTTTGAAGGCGTGCCCAGCCCGGTGAAAAAGCCCGCCGATGTAGATACGGTCATTTTCCGCGAGAATTCCGAAGATATCTACGCCGGGGTGGAATGGCAGGCCGGCTCGCCGGAAGCCGACAAGGTCATCAAGTTCCTGCGCGAGGAAATGGGCGTGGCCAATATCCGCTTCCCCGAGCAGTGTGGTATCGGCGTCAAGCCGGTATCCGAGGAAGGCACCAAGCGGCTGGTGCGCCAGGCCATTCAGTACACCATCGACAACGACCGCGACTCGCTGACGCTGGTGCACAAGGGCAACATCATGAAGTTCACCGAGGGCGCCTTCAAGGACTGGGGTTACGAGCTGGCCGCCGAGGAATTCGGTGCCGAGCCGCTGGACGGCGGGCCCTGGAAAACCATGAAAAACCCCAAAACCGGCAAGGAAATCGTCATCAAGGACGTGATTGCCGATGCCATGCTGCAGCAGATTCTGCTGCGCCCGGCCGAGTACGATGTTATTGCCACGCTGAACCTCAACGGCGACTATATTTCCGATGCGCTGGCAGCCGAAGTCGGCGGCATCGGCATCGCCCCCGGCGCCAACATTTCCGATGCGGTCGCCATGTTCGAGGCAACCCACGGTACCGCGCCCAAGTACGCCGGCCAGGACAAGGTCAACCCCGGCTCGCTGATTCTCTCCGCCGAGATGATGCTGCGCCACATGGGCTGGACCGACGCCGCCGACCTGGTGCTCAAGGGCATGGAAAAGGCCATTGCCAAGGGCGAAGTGACCTACGATTTCCATCGCCAGATGGATAACGCCGTACTGCTCAAGTGCTCCGAGTTCGGCCAGGCCGTCGCTGACAACATGTAAGCGCTCTGCCTGACAGGCCCCGTCCGCATGGCTGCGGGCGGGGCTTTTTTGCGCTGGAGGGTTTTGCGCCGGACTGTGTTTGCGATGGTCTTTGCGCTGGCCTGTCTTTGCGACTGTCTTTGCGACGGCCTGTTGGCGTCTGCGGGCGCTGTGGTATTTTGACCGTCAGCGAACGACACCGACGCCGATCTGTCGAATCGTCACTATTCGGCGTTTCACTATCGGCGTTTCACTATCCAATGTTTTACTATCCAGCGTTTCACTATCGGCGTTTCATTCCCGGATTTTTCATTCCTGCAGACCCGGCGGGCCTCCGGCACCTGCCCGTCAGCGGCAGGTGGTAGCGCCGGTTTCACCTCACCGACATCACTTTTTGCCATGTTCCATCCCGATATGATCGATTCACCCCGCGCGGGCATGACACGACCGGCATCGCCGGATACTGCCGACGAGCCGGCGGTCGCCCCGGCCGACCCCGAGACGGCCCGGCCGCCCATGTACAAGGTGGTTTTGCACAACGATGATTACACGCCGATGGATTTTGTGGTGGAAGTGCTACAGACGTTTTTTCACCTTGATAGCGAGGCGGCCATTGAAGTCATGTTGGCGGTGCACCACCACGGCAAGGCAACCTGCGGCGTTTATCCCCGCGATATTGCCGAAACCCGGAGCTATCAGGTCAACGACCACGCCCGCGAATGCGAGCACCCGCTGATGTGCGATATCGATGTGGCCGATTGATGCCGCTGATCGGTATTGCCGACCGGTGCGGCTGGCAAATATCAACGACCCGGGATAACGCCCCGGTGTCATGAATCCGGATGACCGACCCGCTATCTTCCGATCCATGCCGCCAAGCGGCGGCCGAATTGAGAAAAACCTCGCGGCAAGGCTTGCAAGAGCGGGTGTTGTGCCCGATGTTGAGAGGGCCGGTCAATCAAACTGATCCCATGCCCAGCCCCGGGCGCCTGAAGATCGATCCCGAAAGATATTTCGGGGCGTTCCGGATCAGCGCCTGGGTAGGTCAAATGGCGATACACCCTGAGTCGCCCTGGGTAAAAAACTGCGAAGGCTGGACGTCGCAAAGGGTAAAAGTTGCGAAGGATAGACGTCGCAAAGGGTAAAAGTCGCAAAATAGGGGACTGCCATGCTGAGCAAAGAACTTGAAATGACCCTGAACACGGCCTTTACCGTGGCACGTTCCAAGCGCCACGAGTTCATGACCGTTGAGCACCTGCTGCTGGCGCTGCTGGACAACGCCGCTGCTGTGGACGTGCTCAAGGCGTGCGGGGCGGATATGGACAAGCTGCGGTCCGATCTTCAGGACTTTATCAACTCCACCACGCCGCTGATTCCCGAAGGGCAGGGCGAGCGCGAAACCCAGCCGACGCTGGGGTTCCAGCGTGTCCTGCAGCGTGCTGTCTTTCACGTACAGTCCTCGGGCAAGGCCGAAGTGACCGGTGCCAACGTGCTGGTGGCGATTTTCTCCGAGCAGGAGAGCCAGGCGGTTTACTTCCTCAAGCAGCAGAGCGTGGCTCGGGTGGATGCGGTCAACTACATTGCCCACGGTATTTCCCGCATCTCCGGCCACGGCACTTCGTCATCGCCGTCTCAGCAGGAAAGCGAAGACACCGAGGAGGCGTCCGGCGAGGCCGCGGCGCAGCCGCTGACCGACTACGCCACCAACCTCAACGAGCAGGCGCGGCTGGGCCGGATTGACCCGCTGATCGGCCGTGACCACGAGCTCGAACGGGTGGTGCAGATTCTTGCACGCCGCCACAAGAACAATCCGCTATTGGTCGGCGAAGCCGGCGTGGGCAAGACGGCGGTCGCCGAAGGGCTGGCGCGGCGCGTGGTGGAAGAAGACGTCCCCGACGTGATCGACGATGCCGTGGTTTACGCGCTGGACATGGGCGCGCTGCTGGCCGGTACCAAGTACCGCGGCGACTTCGAGAAGCGCCTCAAGGCGCTGCTGGCCGAGCTGAAAAAGCAGGCCAACGCCGTTCTCTTCATCGACGAAATCCACACCGTCATCGGCGCCGGCGCGGCGTCCGGCGGGGTCATGGACGCTTCCAACCTGCTCAAGCCGCTGCTCTCATCGGGCGAGCTGCGCTGCATCGGCTCCACGACCTTTCAGGAATTTCGCGGCATCTTTGAAAAGGACCGCGCCCTGGCACGGCGCTTCCAGAAAGTCGACGTGCTGGCGCCGTCGGTGGACGATACCATCCGCATTCTCAAGGGGTTGCGCTCGCGGTTTGAAGAGCACCACGAGCTGCAGTATACCGATGCCGCGGTGGAAACCGCCGCGCGGCTGGCCGACCGCTACATCAACGACCGCTATCTGCCCGACAAGGCGATTGACGTCATCGACGAGGCCGGTGCCCACCAGCGGCTGCTGCCCCCGGAAGTACGCCTGGAAACCATCGACGTGGATCAGGTCGAAGCGGTTGTCGCTTCCATGGCGCGTATTCCGCCCAAGAGCGTTTCCAGCTCCGACCGCAAGCTGCTGGCCAACCTGGATCGCGACCTGAAAATGCTGGTATTCGGGCAGGACGATGCCATCGACAGCCTCTCGGCGGCAATCAAGCTTTCCCGCGCGGGGCTCAAGTCACCGGACAAGCCCGTGGGCAGCTTTCTCTTTGCCGGCCCCACCGGCGTTGGCAAGACCGAGGTTGCGCGGCAGCTGTCGCACGTCATGGGCATCGAGCTGGTGCGCTTTGACATGTCCGAATACATGGAGCGCCATACCGTCTCGCGGCTCATCGGTGCGCCGCCGGGCTATGTGGGCTACGAACAGGGCGGGCTGCTGACCGAGGCGATCACCAAACAGCCCCACTGCGTGCTGCTGCTGGACGAGATCGAAAAGGCCCACCCCGAAGTCTTCAACCTGCTGCTGCAGGTGATGGATCACGGGCGGCTGACCGACAACAACGGCCGCGAAGCAGACTTCCGCCATGTCATCGTGATCATGACGTCCAACGCCGGGGCAGAGCTGGCGACGCGTCGCTCTATCGGCTTTCAGACCCAGGATCACTCCACCGATGCGATGGAGGAGCTTAACAAGACGTTCTCGCCGGAGTTTCGCAACCGCCTGGACGGCATCATCCAGTTCAGCTCGCTGCCGACCGATATCGTGCGCAACGTGGTCGACAAGTTCCTCATCGAGCTACAGGCGCAGCTGGATGAAAAGCGCGTACAGCTGGAAGTGGACGACGAGGCCCGGGATTGGCTGGCCGAGCAGGGCTACGACCCGGACATGGGCGCACGGCCCATGGCGCGGCTGATTCAGGAAAAGCTGAAAAAGCCGCTGGCCGAGATGATCCTCTTCGGCAAGCTGGCCGAGCAGGGCGGCACGGTATATGTCGGCCTGGACGACGGCGAGCTGCAACTTTCCACCGAAGCCGAAATGGCCGATGCCCCCTGAGGCGATCAAGCATCGGGGCCGATGGGCCTGAACCACGAACGGGGCGCCCGGTTGAACGGGGCGCCCCGTTTTCGTCTCGGCTGTCGTATCAGTGACCCGAAAGAGGGCCATCGGGCAGGCGCAGCGAGCGGCACAAATCGGGCGTGGCGTACAGGCCCCGAAGCAGGCAGGCTCTGCAGGCGCTAGAGGGGCAGGGAGCCGGCGTTAACGCGAGCGGTAAACAATGCGGCCCTTGGAGAGATCGTAAGGCGTCAGCTCAACCTTGACCTTGTCGCCGGTCAGGATACGGATATAGTTCTTGCGCATTTTGCCCGAGATATGGGCGGTAACCACGTGGCCGTTTTCCAGCTCGACGCGGAACATGGTGTTGGGAAGGGTGTCAACGATCACGCCTTCCATTTCAATATGATCTTCTCGTGCCATATCAGGCCGTTCCTCGCTGGGTTGAATAATCAGTCATCATAAAGTCTCCCGTCAGGGGAGTGCCGCTCGGCCAATGGCCGCGCGGACGGTAAAGTCGCGCTATATTGTGCCGCATGGCAGGCGTCAAGGCAAAAATCGTTGGTAATACGTCGTGCTGGGGTATTATCGGCAAGCAATGCGTACGGCACGCGTGCGGTCAGGTGACCAGGGCGTGGTTGTCCGTATCGGCGAGAGCGTCCAGCCATTCGGCGGCGGGTACGCGCGGCGTTGCCGTGGTGTTGCCGAGGCCGCCGAAGTTTTCAGCGGGCAGCAGGGTATTCAGGTGTTCGATAAAGTCGGCACGGCTGATATCCACGGCGCCCAGTTGGGCCAGGTGCGGCGTGTGCATCTGGCAGTCAATGAGCCTGCCGCCGTTTTGACGCATGGCGGCGGCCAGGTAGGCCAGCGCTATCTTGGAGGCGTCCGGCCGGCGTGAAAACATCGACTCGCCAAAAAACACCGGCCCCATCGCCAGGCCGTAGAGGCCGCCGACCAGGTGTTCGTGCTGATAGACCTCCAGGCTGTGGGCAATGCCCAGCCGGTGCAGCCGGCAGTAGGCGGCATGCATGCCGGCGGTAATCCAGGTGCCGTCATCGCTGGCCCGGGGCGCGGCGCAGGCGCGTATCACGCCGGGAAAATCGACATCCAGAGTCACCCGAAAGCCACCGTGGCGCAGCCGCTTGGTCAGGCTTCGGCGCTGCCGGAAAGCCTCGGGCGCGAGAATCATGCGCGGCGTCGGGCTCCACCAGAGAATCGGGTCGTCGTCGCTGTACCACGGGAAAATGCCATGGCGGTAGGCCTGGACCAGCCAGTGGGGCGTGAGTCGGCCGCCGGCCGCCAGCAGCCCGTTGGGGGCCTCCAGCGCCGCTGTGGTCGGCGGAAACTCGGGCGTTGGCGATGATAGCCAGGGCAGCATGGGGCGCTCCAGTTACGGCGGCCGGTGACGCTCGGCTCGCGCCGGGGGAAAACGTGAAACCCGGGGGTAAACCCTGTGACGGTAGCGGGATGCCCGGTATGATGCCAGCTGGCAGCCCCTGCTGGAATGGTACCGCCGGTTGCGGCCGTGTCGGGGAGTGCGGGGCAATGTTTGGTTCAGGTGTAAGGGGAGTCGCTTGAAAGTCAACAAAGCGGTAGACAAGCGAAAGTCGGATGCGCCGGGCACCGGATCCCGGGGACGTGTCAGGTCTGCCACAAGCGCCGCCACCCGGAAGGCGCGGCGCATGGGCGTACGCCTGCAGGGCGCGGTGCGTGAAAGCGTGGTCGTCGTGCTGTTAGCGCTGTGCGTGTTTCTGCTGCTGGCGCTGTTGAGTTACCAGCCGGGCGACCCGGGCTGGTCGTATCGGGGCCCGGAAAGCGACGTGGCCAACTGGATGGGCGCGATCGGCGCCTGGCTGTCCGACGTGCTCTATTCGCTGCTGGGCATCGGCGCGCTGTGGTGGCCGGGTATCTGCGGCTTTGCCGCCTGGTGGCTGATGCGCTCGCGCCAGGTACGCTTTGTGCTGGACCCGGTTGCCCTGGCCGTGCATGCCGGGGGGCTGCTGTTGCTGCTGCTGGGTACGACCGTTCTCGGCGCGCTGCACTTTTATCATCCCGACAGCGTTCTGCCCTACGGTTCCGGCGGGATTCTGGGGGAAGGCCTGACCGCCGTGCTGCGCCCGCTGGTGGGCAGCGCCGGCACCGGGCTGATAGCCGCCGCGCTGATGCTGGGCGGCTTCCCGTTGTTCAGCGGCCTGTCCTGGCTGCAGATTGCCGATGAAACCGGCCATCGCGTCTGCCGCCTGGGCCGTGGAGTGATGCAGCGTGGGCGTCGCCGGGCGGCCACGGCGCCCGAATGCTCGACCAGGCCGGCGCCGGAGCCGGCTGAAGCGTCCAAAGCAGAACCTTCCGCCACGCCCGTACCGGAGACTTCGCCGGCAAGCGACGACAGCACCGATATTCCCTGGGATGCCGCGGCGTATTTCACGGGTAAAACGGCGGCCGGTCAGCCTCGCCACGCCGAGCCGGAAGCGGTATCGCCCCGCCGGGATGCCGAGCCCCAGCTGAATACCCCGACGCCGCCCCGGGAAGACGATGACGTCGCCACGACGCGTCTTGAGCCGACTCTGGAGTGGCCGTCAGACGCCAAGGCGCCGGCAACGGAGCCAACGCAGGAGCCCGAGCCCGAGCCGGCACCGGTGCCCGAAAGCGATCCGCCCCCCAAGCCGCAGGATGACAAAATCCCGGATGCGCGATCCGAGACGGTCATGGCGGAAACGGAAGAAGCGCCGGAGGCCAGCGCCTTCAGCGACTCTGCTGCGGAGCTCCGTTTTGCACCTGACTCTCGGAGCGACCTGGAATCCCGGGGCGATCCGGAACCTCAGCCCGAATCGGATTTTCAAGACGACTCCGAGCCTCAACTCGAGTCGGAACACCGGGACGCCACGCCGGCCGAGCCCGCTCCCGAGCCCGCACCGCAGCCGGCAACGGATCGAACGCCCGATGCGCCGCCGCGCGGCCCTGAAGTGGTGCCCGAACCGGTATGGGAAGAGGACGAAGACGTACCGGAGCCGGTCGCTCCCGCACCCGCGGTCCCGCGTCCACCTGAGCCGGACAGCCAACCGGAAGAGCCGTCGGCCAGCAGGGACACAGCGGCGCCGACGGATTCGCCGGCGCTGTGGACGGTGGAGCATCTGCAAAATCAGCGCCCGGTGCTCGACGATATGCCCGAGCCCGAAGGCGATCTGCCCAGCTATCGCCTGTTGAGTCAGCCGGCGCCGTACCAGCCCAACTATTCCAGCGAAGAGCTGGCCAACATGGCCGAGCTGCTGGAGGTGCGCCTGCGCGAATACGGTGTCAAGGCCGAGGTGGTGGAAACCTGGCCGGGGCCGGTGATCACGCGCTTTGAAATTCGCCCGGCGGCGGGGGTCAAGGCGTCCAAGATCACCAATCTGTCGAAGGATCTGGCGCGTTCGCTCATGGTCAAAAGCGTGCGCGTGGTCGAGGTGATTCCCGGCCGGCCCACCGTGGGCATCGAGATTCCCAACCCGCGCCGGGCGATGATTCGCCTGCGCGAGGTGATCGACTCCGACGTCTACCAGGACAAGGAATCGCCGCTGACCATGGCGCTGGGCCAGGACATCGGCGGCGGCCCGGTGGTCGCCAACCTGGGCAAGATGCCCCATCTGCTGGTGGCCGGCACCACCGGTTCGGGCAAGTCGGTGGGGGTCAACGCCATGCTGATTTCCATGCTGCTCAAGGCTCGGCCCGACGAGCTCAAGATGATCATGGTCGACCCCAAGATGCTGGAGCTGTCGGTCTACGACGGTATTCCGCACCTGCTGGCGCCGGTGGTCACCGATATGAAAGAGGCCGCCAACGCCCTGCGCTGGTGCGTGGCGGAAATGGAACGCCGCTACAAGCTGATGGCGGCCATGGGCGTGCGCAATATCGCCGGTTTCAACGACCGGCTGGACGAGGCCGAGCGCGCCGGTGCCCGGGTAGCCGACCCGCTGTGGGAACCGCAGCCCTGGGAAATGCACCAGACCCCGCCGGTGCTGGAAAAACTGCCCTATATCGTGGTGGTGATCGACGAATTTGCCGATATGTTCATGATCGTGGGCAAAAAGGTCGAGGAGCTGATTGCTCGGCTGGCGCAGAAAGCCCGGGCGGCCGGTATCCACCTGATTCTGGCGACCCAGCGCCCGTCGGTGGACGTGGTGACCGGGCTGATCAAGGCCAACATCCCCTCAAGGATGGCGTTTCAGGTGTCGTCGCGCATCGACTCGCGCACCATACTCGACCAGGGCGGCGCGGAAAGCCTGCTGGGACACGGCGATATGCTTTACCTGCCCGCCGGTTCCGGCCCGCCCAACCGTGTGCACGGCGCCTTTGTCGACGATGATGAAGTGCACCGCGTGGTGGAGGACCTGCGCCGCCGGGGCGAGCCGGACTATATCGAGGAAATTCTCACCGGCGGCGTGTCGGCCGATGCGCTGTCCGGTCTGGAAGCCGAAGGCGGCGATGGCGATGCCGAGCAGGATGAACTCTACGACGAGGTGGTGCAGTTTGTGACCGAGACACAAAAAGCGTCGATTTCGTCGGTGCAGCGCAAATTCAAGATCGGCTATAACCGCGCCGCCCGGCTGGTAGACACCCTGGAAAGCGCCGGCGTGGTCAGCCCCATGGGCAATAACGGCGCTCGGGAAGTCCTCGCGCCGCCGCCGGTCAGCGATTGATGGCGAAGCCTTTGGACAACGGGGCGCGAAAAATCATGTAAAAAAACGGGAAAACGCCGGTCGAGGGAAACCCGCCGGCGTTTTTTGCGTCACAGGTATCGCCTCGGGGTAAAATCCTCTCGGGTGTGGATGAACAAGGTTTCAAGGAGACACAGATGCGTCAACTCGACACGCAGCGGTCGTTTTCCCTCGCGCTGGCGGCCAGCGCGCTGGGCCTGGTAGTGGCCCCCCAGGCGCTCGCCAATGAAGCGGCCGAGCGCCTGACCGAGCGGCTTGAACCGCTGGAAACCTACGAGGCCGGCTTTGAGCAGCAGATTCTCGACAGTAGCGGCGAGCGGCTGCAGCAGGCGCAGGGCGAGATGTGGCTGTCACGCCCGGGCCTGCTGCGCTGGGAAGTGGAGGCACCTTACAGCCAGACGGTGGTGTCCGACGGCGACGACGTCTACCTCTTCGATCCGGACCTGGAGCAGGTCACGGTGCAGTCGCTGGACCGCCGTGTGACCTATACGCCGGCGCTGCTGCTGTCCGGCAGCGCCGGCCAGCTGACCGACAACTTCGAGGTATCCAGCGAGCGGCAGAACGGCGACGACGTGTTTACCCTGATTCCCGACTCGCCGGATACGCTATTTGAAACGCTGAGCATGACCTTTGACGACGATACCCTCACCGAGCTGTGGATGACCGACAGCACCGGCCAGCGGACCGCGATCAGTTTTTCCGACATTCGGCAGAATGCGCCAATCGACGACGCGCGCTTTGATTTCGCAATCCCCGATGGCGTTGACGTCATCCGCGAACAGGCGCCCTGACCACGGCGTCACTGCTCCCCGTCAGCCTCGGCATCGCGCGCATCGCGCCAGGCCATGATGGCGGCAAAGCGCTTTTCGTGCCCCTGTTCGAGCGGCTGGTAAAAACGCGCCCGGGGCAGGGCTTCCGGCCAGCAATCGTGCGCGCTGCCGGCCGGATAGCCGTCGGGCTCGTGATGGGCGTAGCGGTAGCCCTCGCCGTGGCCCAGCTCCTGCATCAGCTGTGTCGGGGCGTTGCGCAGGTAGGTCGGCACCTCGACCGGCGGCTGTTCGCGCACGTACTGCTGCGCGGCCTTCCAGGCGCGGTCGATGCGGTTGCTCTTGGGCGCCACGGCCAGGTGGATGGCGGCGTGGGCCATGGCCCGCTGGCCCTCGTGGTCGCCCAGGCGCAGGTAGGCGTCCCAGGCGGCGATGGCCAGCGGCAGGCCCCGCGGGTCGGCGTTGCCCACGTCTTCCGAGGCAATCGCCGTAAGCCGGCGAATCACGTCCAGCGGGTCGCCGCCGCCCTGGGTGAAACGCGCGATGTAGAGCAGTGCGGCGTCCGGGCGTGAAGAGCGAATTGACTTGTGGATCGCCGAAAGCAGGTCGTAATAGCCGTCCCCCTGTTTGTCCATCGCGCTGGCCTGATGGCCGATCACGTCATCGAGAACGTCCCGCGTCAGGCGTTCGCCGCCGTCCGCCGTGGCGGTGGTAAAGTCGCAGGCGGTTTCCAGCAGCCCCAGCGCGCGTCGCGCATCGCCCCCGCTGGCCCGGGCCAGGGCGTCGAGAACGCCGTCTGCCACGCTGATGTGGCGGTCGCCCAGGCCGTCCCGGGTATCGGCGAGCGCCTGCTGCATGACCGCTACCAGCTGCTCATGGGTGAGCAATGTCAGGACGTAGACCCGAGCCCGGGACAGCAGCGCCGAGTTGACTTCAAACGACGGGTTTTCCGTGGTTGCGCCGATCAGTGTGACCAGCCCGGATTCCACATGGGGCAGCAGGGCGTCCTGCTGGCTCTTGTTCAGGCGGTGGATTTCATCCAGAAACATGACCAGCGGCGTGGGCGCCAGCGCCCGGGCACGCTCGACCGCGGCGCGTATATCCTTGACCCCGGCCATCACCGCGCTTAACGAGGCCAGCTCGGCGCCCGACGCATGCGCCAGCAGTTCCGCCAGGGTGGTTTTGCCCACGCCGGGCGGTCCCCAGAGAATCATCGAGCGCACCGTCGCGGTGTCGGCCATTTGCCTGAGCGGCTTGCCTTCGCCCACCAGCGCTGCCTGGCCGATATAGTCGGCCAGCCGGCGAGGGCGCATGCGGTATGCCAGCGGTGCCTGGCCGGACGAAGAAGAAAAAAGATCCATGTAAACTCCGTTGAACAATACTCGCCTGCCGGCTGCCTGGATGGCCGGGCCGGCGGCGCCTGCGGCGGTGGCATTCCGCTCGTCGCCAAGCTAGGGTAAGGCGTAATTGTTTCAGCCGGCGCCAGGCGAGTCGAGGTCCCCGCTCGCTCCGGTCGGGGTGCCGGGCACCGGCTGTTCCGGCCTGCGGGCTGACGCACCGGCCGGCTATCACGTAGTCTGACAGGCGTGCAGCCTTTGGGTATGCGCGACAAGTGCGGAAAGTAAGGAGGCGGCATCATGCTTAAACAACTCAGCCTGGATCACGCCAATATGGCGCGGATGCTTCACGTCCTGGACCTGAAGTACCGGATTCTCCAGCAGGGCGAGCGTCCCAACTTCCACCTGATGCGCGAGGTAGTGGACTACATTCTTGCCTACATGGAAGAGTTTGCCGTGTCCCTTGAGCAGGGCTTTGTCGAGCGGCTCAAGACGTACCTGCCCGAGCAGGCCGACATGGCCGACCAGATGCTCGCCGATTACCGCAAGCTGCGGCCCCGGCTGGAAGACCTGTCCGATGACATCGACCGGGTGTTGATGGATAACGTGCTGCCCATGGATCGCTTTGCGGCCGACCTCAAGGAGTATCTCGAAGAGCACCGCCGTTATCTCCAGCAGGAGCGTCGGGAGCTTTTCCCGCTGCTGGAACAGCGCTTTGACGAAAAGGACACCGAGGCGTTTGCCCAGGCCATGCCGGACAACGCCGACAAGGTAGTGGAGCGCCTGCAGGAAGCCTACCCCGAGCTGTGCGCCGAGCTGGAAGAGGCCGACGTACCGCCGCTGGAATAACGGCCAACGAGCGTACCAATCCTGCCGCCGGGGCGTGCTATGATAGCCGCCCCGTTTTTCATTCCCACACCGGGTTGGCGGGCGCCGCATTGGCCGGCGCTATGCGCCATCGCGTCGAGGAGCTTGCGTTTCTGCCATGACCGGCCCCGTGCTGATTTTTGATTCCGGCGTTGGCGGGCTGTCCGTGGCAGCCGCGCTGCGTCGGCACGCTCCCGGTATCGGGCTGGGGTACGTCTGCGATAATGCCTGGCTGCCGTACGGCCTGCGCCCGGATGCGTCGCTGACCCGGCGTATCGTGGCGGTGTGCCAGGCAGCGGTCGCCGCTTTTCGCCCGGCCGTGCTGGTGGTGGCGTGCAATACGGCCAGCACCCTGGCGCTGGAACCGCTGCGCCGGACGCTGGCGATTCCGGTTGTGGGCACGGTTCCGGCGATCAAGCCGGCCGCAGCGCTAAGCCGAACGCGCCACCTGGGCCTGCTGGCGACCACGGCCACTCTGCGCCGGCCCTATACCCAGCGCCTGATCGAGCGGTTCGCCGCCGGCTGCCGGGTGACGGGTATTGCCGCCGATGCGCTGGTGCACGAGGCGGAAGCCCGGCTGGGGGGCGCCGACCCCGATGCCGCCCGCCTGGATGCGGCGCTGGCGCCGCTGTGGCAAGCCACAAAAGAAGAGCCGGCGCTGGATACCGTGGTGCTGGGCTGCACGCACTTTCCGCTGCTGACGCCGAGCCTTGCCGCGCTGGCGCCGGTGCCGTTGACCTGGGTGGACTCCGGCGAGGCTATTGCCCGCCGCGTGGGCCAGCTGCTGGGGCCCGAATCAAGCCGCTGTCGTGCTGGTGATCAGACCTTTGCCACGGCGCCGGGACCGCTGCTGACGCGCGCGCTGGCGGCCTACGGAATGCCGCCGCCGTTACCGCTGATGCCCGCCGCCGACGCGGCTGCCGCCCCGTAAATCCACTGCGGGGCCGGCGTGACAAGCCGGCCCGGGGGCGTCTTCCCGCGTCCGATGAACACTAGACCTGACGAGCCCACAGATCTGACGAACAGACAGACCTGACCAATAACAGGAGATGCCCTTGGCGATTCCCCGGGTCGAGCCGCAGCGCTACGATGCCCAGCTTGCGGCCAAACGCGATACCGTCTGCCGGCTGCTGGCCGATTTTGATCCCCCGGCGCTGGAGGTCTACCCGTCACCGCCGAGCCACTACCGCCAGCGCTGCGAGTTCCGCCTCTGGCACGACGGCGACGATATCTACTACGCCATGTTCGAAGTCGAACACGACGCTGACGGCAACAAGCACAAGACGACGGTGCGGCTGGATCAGTATGCGGTGGCCAGCGACACGATCAACGCGCTGATGCCCCGGCTGCGCGACGCCTTTCTGGCCAGCAACAGGCTGCGCGACAGGCTCTTTCAGATCGAATTCCTGACCACGCTGTCCGGCGAGGCGCTGGTTACGCTGGTGTATCACCGTCCGCTGGACGAGGCCTGGGAAGCCGAGGCCCGGGCGCTGGAGCAGGCGCTGGGTATCATGATTATCGGCCGCTCGCGCAAGCAGCGCCTGGTGCTGACGCGGGATCACGTTTGGGAGCGGCTGGACGTTGACGGCAGGTCGTTGATCTACCAGCAGGTAGAAAACAGCTTTACCCAGCCCAACGCCCGAATCTGCGAGGCCATGCTCGCCTGGGCCCGGGACGTGACCGCGGGCAGCCAGGCCCGGGATCTGGTCGAGCTCTATTGCGGCAACGGCAACTTTACCGTCGCCCTGGCGGAGAATTTCCGCCGCGTGCTGGCCACCGAGATTTCCCGCACCTCGGTGGCCAGCGCCCGGGTCAATCTGGACGCCAACGGCGTGGACAACGTCCACGTGGCGCGGATGTCCGCCGAGGACTTCGCGCTGGCGCTGAAAGGCGAAAAGGGCGGCCGCCGAGTGGCTGACATGGCCCTGGAACACCACGATTTTTCCACCGTGCTGGTGGACCCGCCCCGGGCCGGACTGGACGCTGCCAGCTGCGCGCAGATCAGCGGCTATGACCGTATTCTGTACATTTCCTGCAATCCCGAAACCCTGGCGGACAACCTGGCGCAGCTGACGACGACCCATCGCATCGAGCGCTGTGCGCTGTTTGACCAGTTCCCGTTTACCCCGCACGTCGAATCCGGGGTGTGGCTGACCAGACGCTAAGTGCCCGGCCCATGCGCAATCCGTATGTGCCATGAGCCTGTTATTCGGGGGGTTGGGTCACCTGTCCGGCTGGCGTAAGCTGAAGGACAGACAGGATAACCGCCTGTCCTTTTTCATTTTATGGCCGGATAGCGGTCTTGGCAGTCGAGGTGATGGATGCATTACGTTGCGATTGAGGAAAGCCGGCAGGACCTGCTCAAGCAGCTTGGGGAGCGCCTGAAGGCGCGACTGGAGCCCCGGCGCGCGGCGGCCATTGATGCCTTTGCGCGGCAGTTTTACGCCACGGCGCCGGTGGAGGACCTGGTCGACCGCCGGGTAGACGATTTCTACGGGGCTACGTTGTCCATCTGGCAGTTGCTTCAGCACCACGACCCGGCCAATCCCAGAGTCGAGGTGTTCAACCCCGAGTTTGAAGAGCATGGCTGGCAGTCGACCCATACGTTTGTCGCCGTTCTTCACCGCGACATGCCGTTTCTGGTGGACTCGGTGCGTATCGCACTCAATCGCCGCGGGCTGACCGTCCATGCGATCCAGAACGCCGTGCTGGCCGTCCGGCGCAACGCCGACCACGCGCTGCAAAGCGTGATGTCCGCCGGGGACGAGGCGGCCACCGGAGAGCTTGAATCGCTGATTGTCATCGAGGTGGATCGCCACAGCGACCCGGATGCCCTGGCCGCCATTGAACACGAGCTCCACGACGTGCTGCTGGACGTGCGCACCGCGGTGAACGATTACGATCACATCTGCCAGCGTATCCGCGACGCCATTCAGGAGCTGGAGAAAAACTGCCCGCCGCAGATCGATCCCGACGATCACGAAGAGGCCATCGCCTTTCTGGAGTGGCTGCTCAAGGACAACTTCACCTTCCTCGGCTACGACGAATACCGGCTCGAAGACGGCAGGCTGGAACGCGATCCGGACAGTCTGGAAGGGGTCTTCCGCCTCGACAAGCCGCGCTACGGCGAGCGTATCCGCACCGCCGAGGGAGTCAACGACCAGAACCGCTACGTGCTGGTGCCCCAGCTGCTGTCGTTTGCCAAAAGCGCGCACCACTCGCGTGTTCACCGGCCGACCTATCCCGACTATATTACCGTTGACCGCTACGACGACGACGGCAACGTCATCGGCGAGCGGCGCTTTTTCGGCCTCTTTACCGCCACCGTATACAACGAGTCGCCGCGCAACATTCCGCTGCTGCGCCGCAAGCTGCAGGCGGTCATGGACATGACCGGCTTCGGCGCCAACGGCCACAACGCCAAGCAGCTGCTGCAGGTACTCGAAGTGTACCCGCGCGATGACCTCTTCCACATCGACACCGAGGCGCTGGCAAGCACGGCGCAGGGCATTCTCAACATCCGCGAGCGTCGCCAGGTTCGCCTGTTTGTCCGCGAGGATCTCAGCGGCAAATTCTACTCGTGCCTGATTTTTGTGCCCCGTGACGTGTTTTCCACCTGGCTGCGGGAAAATATCCAGCAGCTGCTGTGCGAGGAAATGGACGCCCACTTCGGTGACTTCAATACCTACCTGTCGGAGTCGGTGCTGGCGCGCATCCAGCTGATCATGCGTTTCAACGGCGAGCGCCCCGGCCAGTTCGACCTGGCGCGGCTGGAACAGAAGGTAGCCCGGCTGGCGCGCAGCTGGCGCGACGAGCTGAAGTCGGCGATGGTCGAAGGCTTTGGCGAAGAGCACGCCAATCACCTGATGGACCGTTTTCACGAGGCCTTTTCCGCCAGCTATCGGGAGGACTTCAGCGCGCGCACGGCGGTCCACGACGTGCAGCACCTGCTGGATCTGAATAGCGACGACGCCCTGGCGCTGTCGCATTATCGCCCGCTGGAAGAGCGCAACGGCGGGATCAAGCTCAAGTTGTATCACCAGGAAACCCCGATCCCGCTGTCCGACGTCCTGCCGATCATGGAAAACCTCGGGCTGCGCGTGGTCAGCGAGCGGCCCTACGAGATCCATGCGCCGGAGCAGCACTACTGGATCCACGACTTCACCCTGGAGCACACCGGCCGCGAGGTCAGCCCGAGTGACATGCGCGACGACTTCAGCCAGGCGTTCAAGCGCATCTGGGCCGGTGAGGCTGACAACGATCCGTTCAACCGGCTGATTATCAATGCCGGGCTTGACTGGCGCGAAGTGGCGATGCTGCGCGGCTATGCCCGCTATCTCAAGCAGATCCGCTTCAGCATGTCGCAGGACTATATCGCCACAACACTCAACCACTACGCGACCATCACCCGCGAGCTGGTGGAGCTGTTCCGGCAGCGCTTTGACCCGACGCTGACCTCCCGGGACGCCGACGCGACCCAGGCGCGAATCGACGAACACCTGGCAGACGTCGCAAGCCTCAACGATGACCAGCTGCTGCGCCGGTTCATGGAGCTGATTCAGGCCACGCTACGGACCAACTATTACCAGCGCGATACCCAGGGCAGGCACAAGGATTATATTGCCTACAAGCTGGCGCCGTCGCAGGTTACCGGTATGCCCCGGCCGCGCCCCGCCTACGAAATTTTCATCTGCTCGCCGCGGGTGGAAGGCGTTCATCTGCGCGGCGGCAAGGTCGCCCGCGGGGGGCTGCGCTGGTCCGATCGCCTGGAAGATTTCCGCACCGAGGTGCTGGGGCTGGTCAAGACCCAGCAGGTGAAAAACGCGGTAATTGTCCCGGTCGGCGCCAAGGGCGGTTTTGTCTGCAAGCAGATGCCGGATAACCCCGACCGCGAAACCCGCCAGAACGAGGGTATCGCCTGCTATCAGACGTTTATCCGCGCGCTGCTCGACGTCACCGACAACCGCGACGGCAACGACGTTATCCCGCCGGTCGACGTGGTGCGCCACGACGATGACGACGCCTACATGGTGGTAGCGGCCGACAAGGGCACGGCCACCTTCTCCAATATTGCCAACGATATCTCGCTGGAATACGGCCACTGGCTGGGCGATGCCTTTGCCTCCGGCGGCGCCAACGGCTATGACCACAAGGGCATGGCGATTACCGCGCGCGGCGCCTGGGAGTCGGTCAAGCGCCACTTCCGCGGGCTCGACGTGGACACCCAGCGCGACACCTTCAGCGTCGTTGGCGTCGGCGACATGGGCGGCGACGTCTTCGGCAACGGCATGCTGCTGTCCGACCGGATCGAGCTCAAGGGCGCGTTCAACCACCTGCATATCTTCGTCGACCCCACGCCGGACGCCGATACCACCTATGCCGAGCGCCAGCGGCTTTTCGAGATGCCGCGCTCGACCTGGGAGGATTTCGACCGCTCGCTGATATCCGAGGGCGGCGGTATCTTCAGCCGCAGCGCCAAATCCGTGGCCATCACCCCGCAGATGCAGGAGGCGTTCAACATCAGCGCCGATCATCTGGCGCCCAACGAGCTGATTCATGCCATGCTCACCGCCCGGGTCGATCTGGTCTGGAACGGCGGCATCGGCACCTACATCAAGGGTTCGCAGGAAACCCACGCCGAGGTGGGGGACAAGGCCAACGATGCGCTGCGCGTCAACGGCAATCAGTTGAACTGCCGCGTGATCGGCGAGGGCGGCAACCTGGGCTGTACCCAGCTGGGCCGGACCGAAGCCGCGGCCGAGGGCATCCGCGTTTACGCCGACTTTATTGACAACGCCGGCGGGGTCAACTGCTCCGACCGCGAGGTCAATATCAAGATCCTGATCAATGAAGTGGTCAAGCGCGGCGACATGACCGAGAAGCAGCGTAATACGCTGCTGGCGGAAATGACCGATGAAGTGGCCGACCTGGTCATCAAGGACAACTATCGCCAGACCCAGGCGCTGGACCTGTCCGAGCTGATTTCCCGGCAGGGCATGGGGCCGTATCGCCGCTTCATCAGCGAGCTGGAAGACGCCGGCGAGATCGACCGCGAGCTGGAATGCCTGCCCGCCGACGATGTACTCAAGGAACGCACGGCCAACGCTCAGAGCATGCTGCTGCCCGAGCTCTCGGTGCTGATTTCCTATGCCAAGAGTACGCTGAAAGGCGATCTGAACAGCTCCAGCCTGCCCGACGATGACTACGTCAGCCATCACCTGGAGCGCCTCTTCCCGCAGCCGCTGGTCGAGCGCTACAGCGATGAGATGTATGACCACCGCCTGAAGCGTGAAATCGTCGCAACCCAGGTGGCCAGCGATCTGGTCGATCGCATGGGCATCGTCTTTGTCCGCCAGCTGATGGACTCCACCGGCCTGGGCGGGGCCGATATTGCCCGCGCCTACGTGGTCGCGCGTGACAGCTTTGGTCTGGCATCGCTGTGGGACGACATCGAAGCGCTGGACAACCGGGTATCCGGCCAGGTGCAGTATTCCATGATGCTGCAGCTGATGCGCATGATCCGTCGCGCCACACGCTGGTTCCTGCGTCAGCATACCGGGCTGTCCATCGAGGAAACCATCGACTACTTCGGCCCGCGCCTGGCAACGCTGCAGGACAACATCGGCGAGCTGCTGAGCGGCGAAGAGCGCCAGGCCTGGCAGACCCGCCGCGACGAGCTGGTCGACGCCGGCGTGCCGGAAACCCTGGCCGACCGGGTCGCGGCAGCTCCGAGCCTGTACGCCGGCCTGGGCATTATCCAGGCGGCGCGCCACACCGACGAGACGCCCCAGCGCGTAGCCGAGGTGTTCTATGAGATCGGTGGCCAGCTGGAACTGCCGTGGATGATTCAACAGGTGAACCGTCTGGAAGCCCGGGACGCCTGGCAGGCCCAGGCGCGGGAAACCTTCCGCGACGACATCGACCGCCAGCAGCTGGCGCTGACCATCAGCGTGCTGACGCTGGAAGCCGGCGACGGCAGTGCCGAGGACAAGGTTGCCCAGTGGCTGGAGCAAAACGTCGAGCTGCACACGCGCTGGTGCCACCTCATCGACGAGGTGCGTAGCGGCAGCGAAAGCGGCTTTGCCCTCTTTGCCGTGGCGGTTCGTGCGCTGGTAGGCCTGGCCGAGAGCGGCAGCGCATAACCCCGAGGTACAGCTGCGCACCATCAAGCGCCCCGAATGACGCACAGCGCCGTTCGGGGCGCTTTTTTGTCCTGGGATGCTTTGCGCTATACTCGCCGCCGTTGTACTGTTCGCTTCCGCCTTTCAGGGGGCGCCGTTGCCGCGTCTGGCGCGCCGGTAGCCCCAGACGCCCGGAGATGCCATGTATCGCCTTGTTCGCCCGCTGCTTTTCCGCCTGGACCCCGAAAGGGCGCACAACGTGACGCTTACATCGCTGGACTGGCTGCACGGCGCCGGCGGCGTGACCCGGCTGGTCGGCCGGCGGGTGGAAGACCCGGTGGAACTGCTGGGGCTGCGCTTTCCCAACCGCGTGGGGCTGGCTGCGGGGCTGGACAAGAACGCCGACCATATCGATGCGCTGGGGGCGCTGGGCTTCGGTTTTGTCGAGGTTGGCACGGTGACGCCGAAAGCGCAGCCGGGCAACCCGAAGCCGAGGATGTTTCGCCTGGCGGATCACGGTGCCCTCATCAACCGCTTCGGGTTCAACAATCACGGGGTCGCGCACCTGGTCGAGCAGGTCGGCAAGCGCCGTTTTGCCGGCGTGCTGGGTATCAATATCGGCAAGAATCTGACCACCGATGTGGAGCATGCCCTGGACGATTACCTGACCTGTCTGGAGGCGGTGCATCCCCACGCCGACTACATCACCGTGAACGTTTCCTCGCCCAATACGCCGGGGCTGCGCACCCTGCAGTTCGGCGAACAGCTGGATGCGCTGCTGGCGCCGCTGCGCGAGCGTTCGCACCGCCTCGACCGCGAACACGGCCGGCGTGTGCCCCTGGTGGTGAAGATCGCGCCGGACATGGAGCCGGCAGAAATCGAGCTGGTGGCCAACAGCCTCCAGCGCAACGCCGTTGACGGCGTGATCGCCACCAATACCACGATTTCACGCGAGGCGGTCAAGGGCGCGGCGCACGCCGAAGAAGCCGGCGGACTGTCCGGCCGGCCGGCCTTCGAGCCGTCCAACCGTGTCATCCGCGAACTGCGCCGGCATCTGCCCGATATGGTGATCATCGGCGTGGGCGGTATCGACAGCGCTGCCGCCGCCCGAGAAAAAATCGCCGCCGGCGCGGATCTGATACAGCTGTACTCGGGGCTGGTGTTTCAGGGCCCGGGGCTGGTGGGCGAGTGTGCCCGCGCACTGGCGGCAGATGCGCCGTCACCGGACACACAAGAGGCCCGCCGGTGAGACGGGCCCTGTGGACTCAGAGGCTATGGCATCAATGAAGCGTCGGCCGGCCTTAGCCGCCGACATCGGTTACATGGCGCTCAGGCGGTTACCGTGGGATTGCAATGGATACCGGAAATGCCGGTCATGCCATCCCACTGGTCGCCGCGGCCCTCTCGCCAGCCGCTCATCCAGTATTCGCGTACGTTGACATTATCGCTGGGACACTCATCGCGGGAACGACCGTTGACGCCGGCCTTGTAGCCGCGGACATAAGCTCGCTGAAAGGGATCACGCTTCTGTCGTTTCATTGGCTACCTCTTGGTGGTGAAAGCTGTCTTGATCAAAGCTATCTTAACTACAGCCGTGTTAACCAAAGCTGTTTCGATTAAAGCCCTTTGGGATGAAAAGCCGTGGGGATGAAAGCAGTCGCTGTGAAAGCCTTCCGCGTCACGACACTTTAACCATTAGCCCAGAAGATCGAGCCTGTCGAGCCAACGGGCAGGATTTATTCGGTATCCGGTGTTTTGCCGCTTTTCTGCTCCGTTTTTGCTTTTTTTCGCTGTGTGTTTGCTTTTTCTTCGCCTTGTATTTTTCATCCGTCTCTCATTGACCCGAATGCCGCGCTGAAGGCGCCCGATAACCATGACCGAGCCACGCCATACCTCCGATTTTTCCGACGCCTCCGATAACGGCGAGCTGGACTTGTTGGTTACCTGCCCCAAGGGCCTGGAGCCCCTGCTCGCCGATGAAATCCAGCGCCTGGGGGCACACCCGGTAAAAACCACGGTAGCCGCCGTGCTGGCCACGGCCGATCACGCCGGCGCCTACCGGCTGTGCCTCTGGTCACGGCTGGCCAACCGCGTCATCGTCCGGCTCTCGCGCGATACCCTGATCAGGACACCCGAGCAGATTCGCGATGCGGCGTCGCGGGTACGCTGGGTGCAGCACCTTGCCCCCGGCGCCACCCTGGCGGTGGATTTTCACGGCACAAGCGAGCATATACGCCACACGCGGTTTGGTGCCCAGACGGTCAAGGACGGCGTGGTTGCCACGCTCGCCCGCGCCGGTCAGCCGCGCCCGACGGTGGACAACAAGGCGCCGGACGTCTCTATCTACGCCCACCTGCACCGCCAGACGCTGACGCTGGGCGTTGATCTGGCCGGGGAAAGCCTGCATCGCCGAGGTTATCGCCGGGACGTGGGCCACGCGCCGCTCAAGGAAAACCTGGCCGCTGCGCTGCTGATACGCGCCGGCTGGCTCGAACGCGCCAGGGCCGGCGAACCGCTGGTGGACCCGCTGTGCGGCGCCGGCACCCTGCTGATTGAAGCCGCCCTGATGGCCGCCGACCAGGCGCCGGGGCTGCATCGCCAGCGCTTTGGTTTTCACGGCTGGGCACAGTTTGTGCCGGCGGTCTGGCAGGAGCTGGTGCGCGAGGCTAAAGCGCGCGCCTCGATCGGTCGCAAGCGCTGCAAAAATGCCTTCTACGGTTTTGATCAAAGCCCAGCAGCACTGGCAGCCGCCCAGGCCAACGCCATGCGCGCGGGTATTCCGGCCCTGCTCCAGCTGCAAGGAGAGGGCGTGGCCGCGCTGACCGAGGATAGCGTGGCCGCGCAAGGCCCGGGCCTGATCATCACCAACCCGCCCTACGGCGAACGGCTGGGCGAGCTGCCTGAGCTGGTGACCCTTTATGCCACCATCGGCGAGCAGGCCAAGGCGCTGTTCCCCGGCTGGACGCTGGCGCTGTTTACCGGCAATCCGGATCTCGGACACCGGCTGGGCATGCGCGCGCACAAGCAGTACGCGCTGAAAAACGGCCCGCTGGACGCCAGACTGTTGCTGATGGATATCGGCGCGGCCAGGGATCGAACTGCCGGGAACAGCGACGCCGCGCCGGCCACAACATCGGACCAGGCATCCGGCAAGGCGCCGGCAGACGAGGTGAAAAACGCCCCGGAAAAAGCCCCGGTCGTGAATGAAAACGCGCAGATGTTTGCCAACCGGCTGCTGAAAAACCGCAAACGGCTGAAAAAGTGGCTGAAGAAAAGCGGCGAGCGCTGCTATCGCCTGTACGACGCCGATATGCCCGAATACGCCCTGGCCGTGGATATCTACGGTGAGCGGGTTCACGTCCAGGAGTATGCGGCGCCGCGCACGGTCAATGCGGCCCAGGCGCAGAAACGCCTGTTTGATGCGCTGGAAGTCCTGCCACGGGTGCTGGAAGTAACCCCGGCGCATATCTACGTCAAGCGTCGGGAGCGCCAGGCCGGCAAGGCCCAGTATGAAAAGCGCGCCGCCAGCGGCGAACGCTTCGAGGTCACGGAAGGGCAGGCGCGCCTCTGGGTCAATCTGCGCGATTACCTTGATACCGGGCTGTTTCTGGACCATCGCCCGGTACGCCGGATGCTGGGTGAGAAGGCCGACGGCGCGCGCTTTCTGAACCTGTTCTGCTATACCGGCAGCGCCACGGTGCACGCGGCGCTGGGCGGTGCGCGTGAAAGCGTCAGCGTGGATATGTCCAACACCTACGTGGATTGGGCGCGGGACAACCTGGCGTTGAACGGCCTGGATACGACACGCCATCGCGTCATGCGCGACGACTGCCTGGAATGGCTGGCGACCGCAGGCACCCAGTTCGACCTGATCTTCATGGACCCGCCGACGTTTTCCAACTCGAAAAAGATGCGCGCGACCTTTGATGTCCAGCGCGACCACGCCCGGCTTATCGACCAGGCCATGGCCCGGCTGGCCCCCGGCGGCACCCTGGTATTTTCCAACAACCAGCGCCGCTTCAAGCTGGACGAGGCGGTCGCCGAACGCTACGCGGTGGAAGATATCTCGGCGACAACCTTTGACCCGGATTTCAAGCGCAGCCCGGGGCTGCACCACGTCTATCGTTTGTGCCATGCACCGGGCGGCGATACACGCGACGGCCAGGCGGCAGACAGCCAGGCGATGGGCGGCAGGGAGCAAGGGGCATGATCCAGCTGCGGCTCTACACCACCCTGGGGTGCCACCTTTGCGCTCAGCTGGAGGAGCTGCTGCACGCCCTGGCGAACGATCGGGTGGTTCTGGAGCGCATCGACATCGGCGACGACGATGCGCTCGTCGAGCGTTACGGCGTGCGTATTCCGGTGCTGGTCGATGCTGACGGCAATGAGCTGGATCGAGGCATGGAGCCGGAGCGCCTGGGCGAATGGCTACGCCGCCGGCACTGGCTGGACGAGGCGGCCCTGGCGCGTCTCGGCGAGGCGCCGACGCCGCCGACTGCTACCGCCGCGCGGCAGCATAACGGACGCCGCTACCTGGGATAGCGGGCGGCGGGATGTCATTGGCCCGGTTTCGGGCATCCGGCCTCTGGATGACCGACCGACAAGTGCCGGCCGGCCCTACACCATTGGCCGAAGCATCGCGGCTAGCCGCCCATGCCCTGGGGGATCAGGCCGAGGTTGTTCTCGATTTTGCGCACCCCGTTCACGCTTTCCGTGGCGACCTGAGCGGCCTGACGCTGGGCCTGGCTTCTGACCAGCCCCCAGAGCTGGACGTTGCCGTCGGTGACGATGACGTTGGGGCGATAGACCATCATGCCGGCACTTTTCTTGATCTCCTTGAGAATCGCATCGCGGATCTCGCGATCGCCGCCGCTACCGGCTTCGACACGGTGCGCCGAGAAGCCGCGCAGCAGGTTGGCGCGGCTGACGATGCCGGTCAGTCGTCCGTTTTTGACCACCGGTACCAGCTTGATGTGGTGGGTTTCCAGCAGCCGGGCAATGCGGTGGAGCGGTTCATTTTCGCTCACGGTTATCGGGCGCCGGGTCATGACGTCGCCGGCCTTGTGGCCGTGGCTCTTGACGTAGTCCGCCGCGTTACCGCTGCTGCCCAGCAGGTTCAGCCACCAGGAGCGTTTGGGTGCGGCTTCGCTTTTGATACGCCGCATCAGATCGGCTTCGCTGACAATGCCGACGACGGCATCGTTGGCGTCGACCACCGGTACGGCGCTGATATCGTGGGTCAACAGAAGATTGGCAATTTCGCTGACGTCGTCATCGGGATGAACGGTGATGACGCTGGGGGTCATGACATCTGCAGCTTGCATGAAGACAGCCTCTGAAAAGATCAAAACGGGAAGAACAGCCGGAGCCAAACCCTGTTTGGCTCCCTTCATCCTACACGCTAGCCGTACTTTGCGATCCTCGCCTTGATATTGTGCAGGTTTTGCCGGCCCGAGGCGTATTCGGCCCGGCATCGGCGCGCGTGAAGGGGCGTTAAAGAGCGTTAAAGCGTATCCAATAGCGACAGCTGGCGCATGGCCTGCTGGCCTTCGGGGGTGTCGGCGTCGACGTCAAGGACCTTGTGGAAGCCGCGCGAGTGCTGGATGGTGGCTTCATCGTCCAGCCACATCTGCGCCTGGGGGCGGGTATCCGCCAGGCGATGCTCCAGCCCGCCGAACTGGGTGCCGATCTGCCCCCAGGCGCGGCTGAAAATCCAGTCGCCGAACATATCCTGATGGATATGAATCAGCACATAGTCATGCTCGGTCTCCCAGCGTACTATCACGAACTATCCTCATGGTTGACGCTTTTGGTGTTGACGCTTGCGGTGGGGCGCGGCCTTGGGCTGCGCCTGTTTTCATCACGCCAGCGGCGCGTCGGTGCTTTATCCGGCCGCCACCGCGCGTATTGTAAGGATCGGGATAAAAAACGCCATGCACCTGATTGTGGATGCCAATATTCCTGCGGCGGACGCCTGTTTTGGCGCCTTCGGCCGGGTGACCCGGGTGCCCGGGCGCGAACTGCGTCGTGCCCACCTGAGCGATGCCGACGCCCTGATCGTACGTTCGGTCACCCGGGTTAACGAGGCGCTGCTGGCGGATACGCCGGTGCGCTTCGTCGGCACCTGCACCATCGGCACGGACCATATTGACCGCGACTACCTCGCCGCGCACGACATCGGCTTCGCCAGCGCGCCGGGCTGCAACGCCGAGGCCGTGGCCGACTACGTGCTTGCGGGCCTGCTGAACCAGGCGGAACGCGAAGGCCGGCCACTGCTCGAACGCCGCATCGGCATTGTGGGGGCCGGCAACGTGGGCAGCCGGGTACAGGCGCGCCTGGAAGGTCTGGGAATGGACGTCGCGGTATGCGACCCGCCCCGCGCCGCTCGTGAAGGCAGCGCAGGCTTTGTTTCCCTGGATGCGCTTATCGAGCGTTGCGATGTTCTCTGCCTGCACACGCCGCTGGTCCGCGAGGGCGAGCACGCCACCCGCCACCTGCTCGACGCCCGCCGCATCGCCGCGCTCCGGCCGGGTACCTGGGTGCTTAACGCCGGCCGCGGCGACTGCCTGGACGGCGACGCGCTGTACCGGCGGCTTGCCCGGCAGGACGATATCACCGCGCTGCTGGACGTCTGGGAGCACGAGCCGGGCATCGATACCGCGCTCCACGCCCGGGCCGCGCTGGCCACACCGCATATTGCCGGCTATAGCCTGGACGGCAAGCTGCGCGGCAGCCTGATGATCCGTCGCGCGCTGGCCGGCCAGCTGGATTCCAACAGCACGCTTGAGCTGGACGCTATCTGCCCGCCGCCGGCGGTCGCGGGGCTGACGCTGGGCCAGGCATTGCCGGTGGAAGAGGCGCTGCGGCTCTGCGCCCGTGCCCTGTATGATCCTCGGCGGGACCATGGGGCGCTAATCCGTCGGGCCGCAGCCCAGGGCATGGCGCAGGGCTTTGATGCCTGCCGGGCAAACTACCCGCAGCGGCGCGAGTTCGCCACGTTGACCGTTCGCCTGGAAAGCAAGGCGCAGACCCTGGCCGCGCCCCTGCGTGCAGCCGGGTTCCGGGTCAGCGTCCCGCCGGGCGACTGAGCGGGACGCCGGGCGCTACCCATAGCGCCTTGTCACTGCCGGTAGCGCGACAGAAAGTTGGCGAAGCGATCCAGGGCGTCGCCCAGCTGGTCGGCCCAGGGCAGGGTGACAATGCGCACATGGTCCGGGTCCGGCCAGTTGAACGCCGTGCCCTGCACCAGCAGGATTTTTTCCTGGCGCAGCAAATCCTGCACCATGCGTTCATCGTCGCGGATGTTGAAAACGTCGGGGTCCAGACGCGGGAAGGCGTAGAGCGCGCCCCGGGGTTTGACGCAGCTGACGCCGGGAATGGCGTTGAGCTTTTCATGGGTAATATCGCGCTGGGCCCGCAGCCGGCCGCCGGGCAGCACCAGGTCATTGATCGACTGGTACCCGCCCAGCGCCGTCTGAATCGCATGCTGGGCGGGCACGTTGGCGCACAGGCGCATCGAGGCCAGCATGGTCAGCCCCTGGATGAAATCCTCGGCGCGCTGCTTGGCCCGGGTGCCGGACAGCGTCATCCAGCCCGAGCGGAAGCCGGCGCAGCGGTAACTTTTCGACAGGCCGTTCATGGTGATCACCAGCTGGTCGTCGTCGGCCAGCGCGCCGGTGGCGGTGTGGGTGGCGTCGTCGTAGAGAATCCGGTCGTAGATCTCGTCGGAAAAGACCACCAGATCGTTTTCCCGGGCAATAGCCAGCAGCTCGCGGACCACCTCGGGCGGATACACCGCGCCGGTGGGGTTGTTGGGGTTGATCAGCACGATGGCCCGGGTATGCGCGGTGACCTTGCGGCGGATATCGTCCATGTCCGGCGCCCAGTCGGCCTGCTCGTCGCACAGGTAATGCACCGCACGGCCGCCCGACAGGTGGGTGGCGGCGGTCCAGAGGGGGTAGTCCGGCGCGGGAATCAGCACCTCGTCACCGTCGTTGACCAGCGCCTGGAGGGCGATGGTCACGAGCTCGGAGACGCCGTTGCCGATGTAGATATCCTCGACGCCGACGCCGGGAATTTCCTTGCGCTGGCAGTCCTGCATGATTGCCTTGCGCGCCGAGTAGAGCCCCTTCGAGTCGCAATAGCCCTGGGCGGTGGGCAGGTTGCGCATGACGTCCTGGAGGATTTCTTCCGGCGCCTCGAAGCCGAACGGCGCGGGGTTGCCGATGTTGAGCTTGAGGATGCGGTGGCCTTCGTCTTCCAGGCGCCGGGCATCTTCCATGACGGGGCCGCGAATGTCGTAGCAGACGTTGCTCAGCTTGTGCGACTTGTGCAGCGGAAGCGGTTCGGTGGGCTTGGGGGTATCCATGATGTGTATCCAGAAACAGGGTCGTGGGCGTCGGGATCGGGCGCATCGGGCCCGACGGTTCTCGGGGTGCAGACGCCGGGGTCAGGCCTTGGGTGTTGCGTCGGCGGCCGCCTCGTCAGCGGCGGGAATATCGGCCGGGGTTTCCAGCGTCAGCCGCCCCAGCTTGCCGTCGCGCAGTTCGTGAAGCAGCACTTCCGCGCCGCG
The DNA here is from genome assembly GCF_000334215.1 of Vreelandella jeotgali Hwa. Classification (GTDB taxonomy): domain Bacteria; phylum Pseudomonadota; class Gammaproteobacteria; order Pseudomonadales; family Halomonadaceae; genus Vreelandella; species Vreelandella jeotgali. The sequence continues at coordinate 439,078 of NZ_AMQY01000011.1, forward strand.
GTGCAGGTCAACCACGCCGCCGGCACGCAGGCCGCCGCGTTTGCGCGCGATGTCTGACAGGATGGCGTGGCCGTCAAAGCCGGCGCGCGCCAGAAAATCCGGGATCTCGGGGCCGTCGCTATCCACCTCGGCGTGTGCCACGGCTTCCAGCGCGGGCAATGCCTTGAGCTTGAAACGGCCGCGCAGCGCCTCGGGGTAGCGCCGTGCCAGCTCGGCGCAGGTGACAATGGCTACATCCGTGTAATCGATCGCCGTGTCGCGGATGGCGCCGGAGGCGGCCAGCCGGTAGGCGCTGGCCTGGTCCTCGATGCGCGGCCAGAGCACCCCGGGGGTATCGGTCAAGGCGACGCGCCCGCCGATGGGTACTTTTTGCTGGCGTTTGGTGACCGCCGGCTCGTTGCCGGTGCCGGCGATTTTGCGTCCGGCCAGGCCGTTGATCAGGGTGGATTTTCCCACGTTGGGAATTCCCATGACCATCACTCGAACGTCGCGGTCGGCGCGCACATGGCCAGCCAGGTGGTGGCAAAGCCCGGGAATCTGCTTGAGCTCCCGCGGGTTGGTTGTGGTGATGGCGAGCGCTCGCGTATCGGCGCGAGACTCGAAATCCGCAACCCATTCCCGGGTAAGGTCGGGGTCGGCCAGGTCGGCCCGGGACAGCACCTTCAATGACGGCTTGTGGCGGGTAAGTTCGGCCAGCATGGGGTTGGCGCTGGAATAGGGCAGGCGGGCATCGAGCACTTCGATGACCACGTCGATTTCGGGCAGCGCCTCGCTGATCTGGCGGCGCGCCTTGTTCATGTGACCGGGAAACCAGCCCAGCATGGCATTCTCCTGACAGCTTTGGGCGCCGCCCGGCGGCGCGGCAAAAAAGGGGCGCCCAGTCTAACAGAAGGCGCCCTCGCTGGCGTGATGGCGATTGGCGTGAGCCTTTCACTCGGGCGAGCCGTCGACTGGTCGGCAAGGGGCGCTGTTATTCGTCGGGATGGTAGTCCAGCGCGACGCCGTTGATGCAGTAGCGCTGGCCGGTGGTGTCCGGCGGACCGTCGGGGAAAACGTGGCCCAGATGCGCATCGCACTGGGTGCAGACCACTTCGGTGCGCGTCATGCCGTGGCTGGTGTCGCTGTGTTCTTCCACGCTTTGCCGGCCGAGCGGACGGTCAAAGCTGGGCCAGCCGCAGCCGGCGTCGAACTTGTGCTCGTTTTCAAACAGCGGTGCCCCGCAGCAGATGCAGTGATAGATGCCCTGGCTGTCATCCACGCCGCAGTCGCTGGTGAAAGGGCGTTCGGTGCCTTTCTCCCGGGTTACCCGGTACTGCTCGGCGGTGAGTTTTTCGCGCCACTGCTCGGGCGTGATGTCCCGTTTGGCCATGGGTGCCTCCTGACTGTTCTCTGGGTTGTTGCTCTCACGGCGGTGGTGATGCCGGGATTTTAACTGGATTGTAGGTGGTTTATGCCTGAGACGCCGCCGCGACGTCGGGGTTCCCGGGTCGGGTGCCTGAATGGATATCCTGGACGCTTCGGCCGGTCGGGATAAAGTCTTGACAGATTTTGGGTCGCTGAGTATTATACGCGCCACCTCGACGAGGCGGCTCAGTGTCCCATTCGTCTAGTGGTCCAGGACACCGCCCTTTCACGGCGGTAACAGGGGTTCGAACCCCCTATGGGACGCCACCTGTCGGGTTATCGGTTAGCGGGAATAGCTCAGCGGTAGAGCATCGCCTTGCCAAGGCGAGGGTCGGGAGTTCGAATCTCCTTTCCCGCTCCAGATCGGTTGTTATCAACGGGTTCTTGAATCCGGTGATTAAATAACGTCCCATTCGTCTAGTGGTCCAGGACACCGCCCTTTCACGGCGGTAACAGGGGTTCGAACCCCCTATGGGACGCCAACCGATCAGCGAGATACCTGTCTGACAACAGGCTACAATGCGGGAATAGCTCAGCGGTAGAGCATCGCCTTGCCAAGGCGAGGGTCGGGAGTTCGAATCTCCTTTCCCGCTCCAGTCAGTCGGCCAGTGCCTGTCCCATTCGTCTAGTGGCCCAGGACACCGCCCTTTCACGGCGGTAACAGGGGTTCGAACCCCCTATGGGACGCCATCTCGCTACACGTCGTCAGCCGCGTCGTGTCACATCCAGCGCTGCGGGAATAGCTCAGCGGTAGAGCATCGCCTTGCCAAGGCGAGGGTCGGGAGTTCGAATCTCCTTTCCCGCTCCAGGCGCCTCCCACGATCCTGCCGTGATCGTGAAACATCTCCAGACTGCTTTTATCACGACGCCACGGGTTCTGCCGGCCGTCGATTTCTGCGTGTCTGCACGCCTATCAGCGCCTTGAAAGCGCGGCGAATGCCCTAATGTTCAAGGGTTATTCACGCTGCCGCTATCCGCTTCATTTCTGCGTTCATTGATTCAACAGGACAGTTTCATGGCCGAACCGGCACCTTCACCGGAATCTTCACCGGCACTTTCGATCCGTGGCCTGACCAAGGTGTATGGCAACGGCTTTCATGCCCTCAAGGGCGTCGACCTGGACGTCGAGCAGGGCGACTTTTTTGCGTTGCTCGGCCCCAACGGCGCGGGCAAGTCCACCACCCTGGGCGTGGTGTGCTCGCTGGTGCAGAAAACCGCCGGGCAAGTATCGCTGTTCGGTATCGATATCGACCGCGATTTTGCCCGGGCCAAGTACCAGCTGGGTGTCGTGCCTCAGGAGTTCAACTTCAACCAGTTCGAACGAGTCATCGATATCGTTATCGCCCAGGCGGGCTATTACGGCATGCCCAGGCGCGAAGCGCTGCCCCGGGCCGAGAAGCTTTTGAGCGATCTGGGCCTCTGGGAAAAGCGCTATGGCAGCGCGCGCAAGCTCTCCGGCGGCATGAAGCGCCGGCTGATGATCGCTCGGGCGCTGATGCACCGGCCCAAACTGCTGATTCTCGACGAGCCCACCGCCGGCGTGGATATCGAGCTCAGGCGCAGCATGTGGGAGTACATGCGCCGCATCAACCGCGAGGAAGGCACCACCATTATTCTGACCACCCACTACCTGGAAGAAGCCGAAAGCCTGTGCCGCAACATCGCCATTATCAATCATGGCGATATTATCCGTAATACCAGCGTGCGCAGCCTGCTGGCCGAGCTGGATGCGGAGACCTTCCTGCTCGACCTGACGCGCCCGCTGGATGCCGTACCGCACATCGACGGCTTTGAGGTCTATCAGAGCGAGCCGGCCCAGCTGGCGGTGGTCATCCGCCGGGGGCAGCGGCTCAACAGCATCTTTGAGGCGCTGAGCCGGCAGGGCATCGAGGTCACGTCGATGCGCAACCGCGCCAACCGGCTGGAAGAAATGTTTGTCTCCATGGTCAACGACCCGCCGACCCAGGGCCGCCAGCAGGAGGAAAGCGCATGAATGCTACGCAAACCCTGGTCGCGCTGTGGACGCTGGTGATCAAGGAAATCAAGCGTTTTACGCGTATCTGGCCGCAGACGCTGCTGCCGCCGTCGATCACCATGGCGATGTACTTCATCATCTTCGGCAACCTGATCGGCTCGCGCATCGGCACCATGGACGACTTCAGCTATATGGATTTTATCGTCCCCGGGCTGATCATGATGGCGGTGATCACCAACAGCTATTCCAACGTGGCGTCGAGCTTTTTCTCCAACAAGTTCCAGCGCAGCGTGGAAGAGATGATGGTCTCGCCGATGCCCAGCTGGGTGATTCTTTCCGGCTTTGTGCTCGGCGGCATGGCCCGCGGGCTGGGCGTGGGCGCGATTGTCACCGTGGTGTCGCTGTTCTTTACCCAGCTTACCGTGGCGCATCCGCTGCTGACGCTGCTGGTGGTCATCCTGACCTCGGCGCTGTTTTCCGTGGGCGGTTTTATCAACGCGCTGCTGGCCAATAAGTTTGATGACGTTTCCATCGTGCCGACGTTCGTGCTCACGCCGCTGACCTACCTGGGCGGGGTGTTCTACTCGATCTCGCTGCTGCCGGACTTCTGGCAGGGCGTGTCGATGCTCAACCCCATTCTCTACATGGTCAACGCTTTCCGCTTCGGTATTCTCGGCGTGTCGGATATTCCCGCCGTCTGGGCGCTGACGGCCTCGCTGGCGTTTATCACCGTGCTGTATACCATTGCGCTGATCATGCTGGAACGCGGCTACGGCATTCGTAGCTAACGGTATTCGTAGCGCAATAATGCCGCTCCCCGAACAAGGAACCTGCTGATGAACGAAACGCCCGCGAGTCTTGACCATTCGCCGCTGGGGCGCAGCGCCCGGTACTCCGGCGAGTACGACGCCACGCTGCTGTTCCCCCTCGATCGAGCGGAAAACCGCGTGGCCCTGGGCCTGGCCGACGGCGCGGCGCTGCCGTTTGTCGGCGAGGACGAATGGCACGCCTACGAGCTGTCCTGGCTCAACGCCCGGGGCAAGCCGGTCGTGGCGGTAGGGCGCTTTCGCCTGCCGGCGGATGCACCCAACCTGGTCGAATCCAAGTCGTTCAAGCTGTATCTCAACAGCTTCAACCAGACGTGCTTTCAGGGCCATGATGAGGTGGCCACCACCCTGGAACGAGACCTGTCGGCCATCGTCGGCGGGCGTGTCGACGTGGAGCTGCTGGGCGTGGATGATCCGGCGCTGATCCCGCGTCGCCTCCCCGGCGAGTGCATCGACGACCTGGATATCGCCATCGACGATTACACGCCCAGCGCCGAACATTTGCAGGTGGCAAGCAATTCAGGCGGCAGAATCGTCGAGGAAACCCTGCATTCGCACCTGTTGAAGTCCAACTGCCCGGTTACCGGCCAGCCCGACTGGGGCAGCGTGATGGTGCGCTACAAGGGGCCGGTGCTCGACCGCGAGGGGCTGCTGCGCTATCTCGTGGGCTTTCGTCAGCACCAGGGCTTTCATGAGCACTGCGTCGAGCAGATATTTACCGATATCATGGCCGCCACCGGCGCCGAGGCGCTGCTGGTCATGGCTCGCTACGTGCGCCGGGGCGGGCTGGATATCAGCCCCTGGCGCGCTACCCCGGGGCTGAAACCGCCCATGCCGCTGCGGCTGGCACGGCAATAGAGGCTGTGCCAAGGTCATGTTCTGATGTGTATCAAGATCATCCCCTGATCTGTATCAACGGAGCTTTTCATGGATGCATTGACGCTTCTCCACCAGCGCAGCTCAATGGGCAAGCTGGGTGCGCCGGCCCCCGCCGGGGAGTCGCTTGAGGCGATTTACCAGGCGGCATTGCGCGCGCCCGATCACAAGGAGCTGCGCCCCTGGCGCTTTGTTGAGTTCACCGGCGAAGGCCGCGAACGTCTGGGCGAACTCTACGCCGAGGCCGAATTTCAGGCCGACCCCGACGTCAGCGACACCGTGCTTGCCAGCGTGCGCAAAAAGCCTCTGCGCGCGCCGATGATCATCGCCGTCATTGCCCGCGTCACGCCGGATGTGCCTGGAGTGCCCAGGCTGGAACAGGTGCTTTCCGCCGGCTGCGCCGGGCACGGTATTCTGCTCGCGGCGCATGCCCAGGGCTTTGGCGCCATGTGGCGCAGCGGCAAATACGCTTTCGACCCGGTAGTGCATAAAGGTCTGGGCCTGAAAGACGACGACGAGCTGATCGGCTTTCTCTACCTGGGCACACCGGGCGGGCGAAACAAGCCGGTGGCACGCCACGATACCGACGACTTTGTCGAGCGCTGGAGGTAAGCATGGCGGAACGCATGCCGGGCATCGCCTATCCGCCGCCGCCACTGCCCGAACCGGGTGGTGACGACGATCTGACTGCCTTTCAAACCTGGCTGGAAGAGGCGATCCCAATGGCCGGGGAGCTGGGTATCAAGGCGATGCACCACCAGGATGAGCAGCTGGAATGGGCGTTAGCGCTGGCGCCGAGCCTGAATGACAAGGGCACCGGGTTCGGCGGGGCGCTGGCCGCCCAGACGACGCTGGCTGGCTGGTGCTGGCTGACGCTCTGGCTGCGTCGCCGGGGACTGGTGCGTAGCGTTGTCGTCGCCGAATCCAGCCAGCGTTTTACCGCACCCGTGACCGGTGATTACCGGCTGACCTGCACACCGGCAGACGACGACGCGACCCGGCAGCTGGCAACATCGCTGGATACCCGCGGCAAGGGGCAGATTACGCTGAATCAGACCCTCCACTGCGGCGAGACCCGCTGCCTGGAAGCCAGCGGCCGCTACGTGGTGCTCCCGGCAGACAGCTAAACGGGCGCCTGGCAAAAACTTCTTGCCATTCACCGTGTCAGCCGTTATCATACGCGCCGTTCTCACGGAAAACGGCACCTGCCAAACCGTGAAGAACGTACAAATCGCGGAGGAGTGTCCGAGTGGTCGAAGGAGCTCGCCTGGAAAGCGAGTAAGTCGAAAGGCTTCGAGAGTTCGAATCTCTCCTCCTCCGCCAGAACATCAAGAAAAAGCCCGCCTTGAGCGGGCTTTTT
>NZ_AMQY01000012.1 GCF_000334215.1 Vreelandella jeotgali Hwa
GGAATGCCGGTGCGCTGCACCTGCGCCACGCCTTGCCCAACCGCTGGTTCGCTCAGCGTGGGTTAGTCTCGGTATTGGATACGGCAAGAGGGCCCAGTCGTTCTTCGTGAACCGCCGTGGTACGGAACCGTATGCCCGGTGGTGTGAGAGGACGGGGGAGGCAACTCCCCCTCCTACTCGATCGTGCGGTTAATTCACGCTGCTATGGCCCGACAAGTGCTATTTGAATTAACGCTCTCCATCGCTGAAACTGATCCTTCGCACGGATAATCGAGCGCATGGCTGAAAAGGCTTTTCATGCCTGTGTGAGGGAGTAGGTGACGATGAGTTCTGAAAGGCGAATGCCGACCTGCTGGATCGTTGCCGGCCCTAACGGAGCCGGTAAGACAACGTTTGCGCTTCACTATTTACCTCAGGTAGCGAACTGCTCGCGCTTTATCAACGCCGACTTGATTGCCGCCGGATTATCGCCCCTGGCACCGGAAAGAGAGCTTCTCTCTGCCAGCCGTATTTTTCTTCGCGAGATTGAAAATGCCGTTGAACAGGGTGAGGATTTCGGCTTTGAAACGACCCTTTCGGGTCGAGGATATCTGAACCTGGTGAGGCGGCTGGTTGATCGGGGCTGGCGAGTTGAACTGGTATACTTGGCACTTCCTTCGGCAGAAATGTCGCGTTTACGCGTGGCAGAGCGAGTCTCCCATGGTGGTCACCTCATTCCGTTGAAGGATATTCAGCGCCGCTTTCCGCGGAGCCTTTACAATTTGCTGATGCTCTATGCGCCCAGTGTTTCCCGAGCGCGCTGTTTTATGAACGCCGGAGATACACCACAGCCGGTTTTTGAACAGGTTGGGCAGGAGCGCCAGGTTCTCGATAATCAACACTACAGTCGACTCGTCAGGGAGGCGCAGCCATGACTCAGTTGGCACCGGATACCCAAGAAATGCTCAAAAGCCTCCGCACTGCCGTCGCTGATACGCTGGAGCGTAAGCGTCGCCTGGGGCAGTATGCCGTGATCTGGCAGGATGGTAAGCCAGTGTTGGCCGGCGATGATGCGCTGGCTCAAGAAGTGAACGTCCAGCATGAGCAGGGCGAAAAATCTCATTGATTCTGTCATTTTTGGCTCTTCGGCATCTGATATGAGATTCCCCACACGCCGTGCCTCAGCTTGAAAAACGCACCGAGGTATTGTCGTTCTCGATGTTTTCGATATGGCAGAGGATATTCAAGCTGCGTTCGAGCCGTTTGCCACTGTCATATCATGACCCTTCGGGGCGCCACACCGGAAAAGCAGCGCGCCAAATTCGTCACTCTCAACAACAACAGCATTCGCTGGCAGCCGGGGTTTACGCCAGGCAGGTTGAAAACTTGACCCTTCATGGATGCCTGTGACGCTTAATCAGAATGTTGCAATCAACGGCTTGCCGGCAGAAGCTGAACCCGGGCCGTGGGAATGAGCGTGCGCGCAAGCGCCGTGTGGTGGAGAGGGGGCCGTGTAGTGAAAGGGGAAGGGTGCGGCGAAAAGCACGCGTGGCGAGACAGAGTCGCTTTACATCAAGGTAACAGGTAATAAAGGATCAACCCGATGCCGAATGTATCTTTCCGGGATCATGTGGCGCGTACCGACAGAATCATGTGGCTGCCTCTGGTCTCGATTGTTGTGTTCTGCCTGATTGTGGGAATTTTTACCCGGACGCTGCCGCTGGCACTGGTCACGGGCGTCGTGACGCTTCTGCCGACCCTTGCCTTGCAGCGCTGGGCGCCGGGGCACCTGGCAAACGGTTTTCTCAAGGCGGCCGTGATGATGGTGTGGTCGGCGGTATTGATTGATCAGACCGGCGGCCTGATCGAGGCGCACTTCAGCATTTTTATCCTGCTTTCGGCGCTCATCCTGTATAGCGACTGGCGAGTTATCGGCTGCGGCGGCCTGGTGATTACGGTGCACCACGTGGTGTTTACCTGGTTGCAGCAACAGGGCGTGGTCGAGATTTATCGCAATATGGGCAGCGGGGGACACGGCGAATACGAGACCGCCATGGATCTTTTCCAGTGCCTGCTTATGCACGGCGGTGCGGTTGTGGTGCAGGTCGTTATTCTCGGGTACCTGGCTATTGTGTTGAAAAGAATGGTGATGGAAGGGCTGCATGTGAGCCGTTTTGCCGTCGCTGCCGGCGCCGGTGAGCTGGATATGGACTTTACCCCCAAGCAGCGCCGGCTGCCTGCGGTGGCGGCCGTACTCAACATGCGCGACCAGGTCGTGGCCAGCCTGCGCAAGACCCGGGAGGCCGCCGGCCAGGTATCGGAATACAGCCAGAACCTGTTTGACTCCCAGGAGCGCCTGAGCCAGCAAACCACGCGTAACAGTACCCAAACGGAGAAAATGTCGAGCAATACCACCGAGCTTGCGGCGACTACCCGTGAAACCGCAGACGAGTCACGCCAGGTACAGCAGCTGGCCAGTCAGGCGGAAGAGATGGTGGAGCAGAACCGTCGGCAGGTGGATGAAATGCGCGAGATGATGGGCGTGTTGAGCGACTACGCCGGTCAGGTACACCAGATGCTGGGAGAGATCGACAACATTACGTTCCAGACCAATCTGCTGGCGCTGAATGCCTCGGTCGAGGCGGCCCGCGCCGGTGAGCACGGTCGCGGCTTTGCCGTTGTCGCCAATGAGGTACGCACCCTGTCGAGCAATACCCGGCAGACGGCGGCGCGGATACGCGACGTGATCGGCATGACCAGCGAACAGGTCGCCCAGGGGGTCAAGCAGACCGACGCCGTCTCGGAGACCACCGGCTCGCTGACCCGCAGCTTTGCGCAGGTATCCGAGCGCCTGAGCAACATGGATGGCGCAATACAGCAGCAGCACCAGGGCGTGGAAGAGCTGGAGCAGAGCGTCACCGAAATTTACAACGCCCTGGAGCAGTCGCGCGAGGCGGTCGAGCATGCGCACCACATGGCCAATCAGCTCTCCGGCACGGCGGATACCATGATGGCATCGGTGAGCGAATTTACCCTGCCCGCCTCGGGGCAGTCCGAGCGGCCGGACAATCCGCCGTCGCTGCCGGGCGCCTGATGCGTTGCAGGCCCTGCCCGCTCGGGCGGGCAGCCTGATAAGTGACCGCTCTGTCGGGCGGCGTTGGTAGAACACGCACAGAGGGAGCGCTGCTGATGGACGGCGCGCTCCCTCATTTCATGGTGGATCACGGGCGCCGGCCGAGGGTCGGCATGACGAGGGTAGCGATTCGTGCAGAGTCAGGCTGAATCAGGCAAGACGCAGGATGAGGTGGGCCGCGATCCGATACGCTGGCGGGTGCTGATCGTGCTGCTGGGGGCCATTGCCATGTCCCTGATCAGCGTCAGCATTGTCAACGTGGCGTTGCCGTCGGTACAGGCAGGGCTGGACGCTTCGCAGTCGGATCTGCAATGGGTGCTTTCCGGCTATGCGCTGACCTTTGGCGTGGTGCTGGTCGCGGCCGGCCGCGCCGGGGACATCATGGGGCGCGGCGGCATTTTCATCATCGGCGTCATGGTGTTCACTCTGGCCTCGGTGGCGTCGGGGCTCGCGCCCAATGCCACCGCGTTGAATACCGCGCGGTTTATTCAGGGCGTTGGGTCGGGGCTGCTCAACCCTCAGGGTGTGGGCATGATCCAGCAGTATTTTCGCGGTAGCGAACGTGGCCGCGCCTTCGGTTTTTTCGGTAGCGTGGTCGGGGTCTCGGTGGGCATTGGCCCGGTACTGGGCGGCCTGCTGATCGGGCTGGGCGGCCCCGATATCGGCTGGCGGCTGACGTTTCTGGTCAATGTGCCCCTGGGAATCATCACGCTGATCATGGCGTTTGCCTGGTTCCCGCGGCCGCTGTTGCGCGGCGCGCCCGGCAGTGGCAGAGGCGTCGCCCATCAGGTGCGCTATCTCTGGCGCTCGCTGGACCCCATCGGTTCGTTGCTGCTGGGGCTTGCGGTATTTGCCATGCTGCTGCCCTTCATGGAAGCGCATACCACGCCGCTGAGCTGGTTGTGGCTGGCGGCGGGGCTGGGTCTGCTGGCCGTCTGGGTCCGCTGGGAGCGTTTTTACGCGCGCCTGGGGCGCAGCCCGATGGTCGACCTGAATATCTTTGCCACCCGCAGCTTTACCAACGGCTCGCTGATCATGATGCTGTACTTCACGGGCATGACCAGCATCTGGGTGCTGGTCGCCCTTTATATACAGGAAGGCGTGGGCAAAACGGCGTTGCAGGCGGGGCTGGTGAGCATGCCTTCGGCGCTGCTCTCGGCGGTCTCCGCCAACTGGGCGGGCAAGCGCGTTGCTCGGTACGGCCGCAAGGTGGTTATTGGCGGGCTCTGTTGCGCTGTGCTGGGGCTGTCGCTGTGCATCAGCGTAATTCTGCTTCACGCCGGTGGCTATATCAGCCCCTGGTGGCTGATGCCGGCGCTGGCGTTGGTCGGGCTGGCCCAGGGCTCGGTGATCAGCCCCAACCAGACGCTGACGCTGGCCGAAGTGCCGCTGGCCTATGCCGGCAGCTCCGGGGCGATCATGCAGACCGGTCAGCGGATCGGCACGTCGGTGGGCATCGCCATGATTACTGCGGCGGTGTTCACGCTGGTGGAGGTGGCTTCCTGGCCGGTGGCAGCAGCCGGCGGCTTTGCTATTATCGCGCTGGTGGTTATCGCCGCCCTGGCGGTGGCGATCAAGGATCAGCGCGAACGGGTCGCGGCCCGGAAGTCCGCCCCCGGCGGGCCGGCATGAGCGAATGCCGCCGTGCCGGCAGGCGCTGTCAGTCAGCAGCGGCGTCTTTGCTTCGGCAGCGTCCTTGCTTCGGTGGCCTTTTTGCTTCGTTAGAACAGCCGGATGAAAAGGGAGCTTTATGGGATTTCGATTTCAGCGGCGCATGACCCTGGCCCCCGGTTTGTGCCTCAATGTAAGCAAAAGCGGCGCGGGGATTTCCGTGGGGCCGCGCGGGGCCAGCGTGAGCCTGGGGCCGAACGGAGCCTACGGTCATGCGGGTATTCCCGGCACCGGCCTGGGGTATCGGACCAAGCTGAACAAGGCCGGGAGTGCCCAAACCGGAGCGTCGGCATCGGCGCCTTCGGGGGAAGGAGGCCTGGCGGTTGAGCTTCAGGTCAGCGATTCGGGGCAGGTCGCGTACCGGTACGCCGACGGCACACCCATGAGCGATACGGATGCCCGGACCCTGCGCCGCGAAGCCGAGGCGGAGATTCGCGAGCGCCTGCAGGCCCTTTGCGAGAAGCGTAATGCTGACCTGGTGGCGCTGGGCGAACTGCATCAGGATACGCCGCCGCCGGGGCCGGAGGGCTATGAGCCCCGGTCGTTTGACGAGCTGCCGCCCACGGCACCAACGTTGCGCCCTCTGCGCTGGTGGCAACGCCTCTGGCCGCCGGCCGGGCGTCGTCGGGCCGAGGATAACGCTCGTCGTCGTGCCGACTTTGATGCCGCCTATCGCGATTGGGAATGGCGCAAGGGCGAGTTTGATGCCGCCGAGTTTGCCCGCCAGCAACGCGAGAACAGGGGCGTCTGGGACGACTTTGACGCCATGGCCAAAACCCTCCACGAGCGCCTGGAAGAAATCGACTGGCCCCGGGAAACCGAGGTGGATTTTGACCTGGGCACCGATGAACGCACCATCGCCCTGGACATTGACCTGCCGGGCGAAGACGAAATGCCCGACCGCGAATGGAGCATGCCGCCCAAGCGGCTCAAGCTGACCCCCAAAAACCTCAGCGCCACACGCCAGCGCAAACTGTACCGCGACCACGTTCACGGCATTGCCTTCCGCGTGCTCGGGGCGGTGTTTGCACGGCTGCCGGCGGTACAGGAGGCGCGGGTATCGGGATATCGCGAGTCCGTCGATGCGGCGACCGGCAGCAGGCATGATCAGTATCTGTACAGCATCAAGGTGACCCGGGAGCGCTGGGAGCGCATTCACTTCGATGCGCTGGAAGAGGTCGACCCGGTTGCCGCCGTGGAAGCGTTTACCCTGCGCCGGGACATGACCAAAACCGGTATTTTCCGCGGGATAGACCCGTTCAAGCTGGTATAGGCCCGGCGTGATGGCGGTGTAACGCGCTTTTACAAAAGCGATGCAATATACGCTTTTTGTGGAGTTTTTGCTGCGTTAGTATCACCTCTCTGGATATTGTCAACCAACCCGGCATGTCATCATGGGTCTTTTCAGAAATGATTTTTCCGGGAACGGCCTTTTCAATAGCGGCATGCACCAGCACAGCAGGCGCGGGAAGGGCATCTTCCAGCAGCTTGCTGAAGCGGCATGCCAACGCGGATAACGAAAAAGCGAGGAGCCTCATCATGAGCCAACGTATCCTGATCGTACTCACGTCCCACGATCAGCTGGGCGATACCGGCAATCCCACCGGCTTCTGGCTGGAGGAGCTGGCCGCGCCCTACTATGTCTTTCAGCGCGCCGGCGCCGAGCTGACGCTGGCCTCACCCGCGGGCGGGCAGCCGCCGCTGGACCCCGCCAGCGATAGCGAAGACGGCCAGACCGATGACACCCGCCGCTTCAAGCAGGACAGCGACGCCCAGGCGGCGCTGAGCGCGACGCACCGCCTGGCCGAGATGAACGCGGACGATTTCGACGCGGTGTTCTACCCCGGCGGCCACGGCCCGCTATGGGATCTGGCCGGTGACGACGACTCCCGCCGCCTGATCGAAGCCTTCATCGCCCAGGGCAAACCGGTGGCCAGCGTGTGCCACGCGCCGATTGTGCTCGCCAATGCCCGCAATGCCGACGGCGAGCCGCTGGTCAAGGGCCGCGAAGTGACTGGCTTTACCAACGGTGAAGAAGACGCCGTGGGGCTGACCGAGGTGGTGCCGCATCTGGTAGAGGACACTCTCAAGCAGCAGGGCGGTGAATATGCCAAGGCCGAGGATTTCGCGCCCTTTGTGCGCGTGGACGGCCAGCTGATTACCGGACAGAACCCGCCGTCCTCGGCGCCCACGGCCGAGGCGTTGATGGCCTGGTTTTAACCGCCGCAACAGGCTGACAAGCCCGCCGCCTGTTAGTGCGGGCGCTTCAGCAGCCATGCCTTGAGCCTGTGCTGGCTGCGCTCCATCCCCCCGGCGATAGCCGCGCTACTCTTGCGCGCGACCGGCGTGCACAGCACCCAGGGCAACAGCAACAGCACAATCGAAAGCGAGCCGACAAGGATGTCGCTCAGCCAGTGGGCGCCCACCATGACCCGGGGCGCGACCGCGCAGGCCACCAGCGCCAGGCTGACGATTCGCGTCAGCCGATCACCGAACGTGAGCATGAAAGCGGCAAAAATCATCGACATGATGCCGTGATCCCCGGGAAAGCTGCCGCCCGACTGATCCTTGGTAGCGAAGTGCACGAACTGCGAGAGCAGGTTGGCATCGTCGAATACCCTGGTGGGGCTGGGATGCGAGTAGGTGATCAGGTTGCGTACCAGCTCGTTGACCAGCCCCGCGGTGATCAACATGGTCACACCGCTACCGAACCAGCGCCGGAACCCGCCCTGCCGGTCGCGATAGCTTGCCAGTATCATCGTGGCCAGCATGGCGACCATGATCACTATGTCGTACTTGCGGTTGTTGAGCGCGGCCAGTACCACGCTCCAGCGCGGATTTTCGTCGCCGATGGTCTGGTTGAAGAACCAGAACACGGCGTCGTCGAGATACGTCCAGACGGTAAAGGACGGCATCGCCCAGCTCAGTAGCAGAGCAATGCCCAGGGTGTTGAGGATGATGATTCGGCGGGACAGCATGGCAGACTCCGGGGCGCGGCAGCGGGCTGAAAAAACTCGCCGGCTCTGTGGACGGTGTACCGCGGCAGGAGCAAATGTCTGCCGATAAAAACACCGTTTGAGAACCGGCGAGTGCTACTTTACCAGCCTGGCGATGGGTCCGCTATTTTTATCCCCCGAGGCGGGCAGGCCGCCCCGGGGGCGTTTCCCTGAATTTACGACGCGTCGTCGTCGGGCTTGTCGCTGCCCTGGTGGGCCAGCGGCCTGGCGTGATCGAGTCTCGGGTGGTTATCGAGGAATTCACGCGCGAGATCGGGCATCTTGTCCAGCGACTGAATGGCCTGGGTCAGGCCGTGGATCGCCGCCATCACGTCCCGGGTGTTGCCGGTTTCCGAGATGGTGTGCATGTTGCGGATGGGAAAGCCGATGGACGTCGCCGCGCAGTCGACGCTCGCCAGCACGCCGGCCATGCCGTCGGTGCCGGTATCCACACCGACGATATCGCGCTGAAACGGAATCTCGTGCGCCTGAGCGGCCTGGGCAATCACCCGGTTGAGCTGTTCGCTGGCAATCGAGCCCACCGACATGGTGAAGCCCTTGCCCATTTCCAGCGGCTGCATGCGCTTGTCGCCGATGCCGGGTGCGGCCACGTAGTCGTGATTGACGTCGACGCCGATCAGCGCGTCGGGCTTGAGTTCGCCGGCCAGCACGCGGCTGCCAAAGCGGCCGATTTCCTCGTAGCTGGCCACCGCAAACATGACCCGTACCTGGTCGGTGCCGCCGGCCTCGGCGATCAGCCGGGCGATCTCGGCGGTAGCAAAGCAGCCCAGGCCGTTGTCCAGGTAGGCGCCGTAGAAGGTGTCCGGGCTGAAGCCTTCACGGATGGGCCGGTCGAAGATAATCGAGTCGCCAGGACGCACGCCGAGGTTTTCCACCTGCTGTTTTTTGTTCTCGCCGTGAATCTGCAGATCGAGGTAGATCTGTTCCTTTTTGATGCCTTTTTCACCGCTGCGCTGTGCCGGCGCGGAGAAGTGGATCGCGCCCAGCGCCTCCACGGTGCCGCCTTCCAGACAGCGGTAGTCGCCGGGCGCGTCCGGGTCTTCGCTGAACAGCTTGACCTCGTGGCCGATGAGTACCGAAGGCAGGAAGGAGTCGGTGTTGATCCAGATCTTGCCGTCCTCGCCGATGGAGCGCACCTGCATACGGATCTTGTCGGCGTGGCCGATAAGCATCAGCTTGAACATATCGTCGCGGCCGGGATGGGTGTCCAGCACCACGCCGGCGTTGCCCTTGAACTGGTGCAGCTGCCAGTCCTTGGGCGCAAAGCTCTCAAAGTGCGGCTTGAGCACGCCATAGGTCATGGCCGCTTCCAGACCCACGGGGCTGGGAGCGGCGAGAATGTCGCGCATCAGGGAGAATTGCGCGTCGGGCATGCTGTGTTGCCAGGGGGCCTGGGTTGTGCTCATGGTGATACCTTACTGGTTGGTTGCCGGTGTTGGTTGCCGGTCGGCTGCGTCGTTTGTGGCCAAAAGGCCGTGCGCACGGGCGGCGCCGCCCACGGGATCGGCCCAGGCGTCGGGGTAAGCCCGGCGTCGGGCGGAGGCGGATCGATTGCGCGAAGAATAAGCCGTATATCGTAATATTCTGTCACGGGCCGGCCAAATCAAGGGCTGAGGCGGCGGCGGGCGCTTATGGCGTCGCCATTGCCCGCTATTGGCTGATGGTCTGACGCCCGTCGGCCGTCGATTGTGTCATGCTGCCCCGGCGGTGTCGGGATGCGGGAGCCCGGTGCGTCGGGTAAAATCGCGCCACATGATGATGTCACGAGTTAAAGGGATGGGGTGCCAATGACAACTTCACAACAACCTCGCGCGCAGTGGCTGGGCCGCTGGGGCTTTTTGCTGGCGGCGACAGGCTCGGCCGTGGGGCTGGGGAACATCTGGAAGTTCCCCTATATTACCGGCGAGTTTGGCGGCGGCGCCTTCGTCCTGGTGTATCTGGTATGTATTTTTGCCGTCGGCGTGCCGGTGATGATGACCGAAATCTCGCTGGGCCGGCGCGGGCGAGGGAGCCCGGTGGATGCCATCCGCCGCGTGATTCACGAATCCGGCCGTGGTTCGCTCTGGTCGCTGCTGGGCTGGATGGGCATGCTCTGCGGCTTCATGGTGCTGTCGTTTTACGTGGTGGTCGCCGGCTGGTCGTTTTCCTACCTGTGGAAAATGCTCAGCGGCGGCATCACCGGCTCCAGCGTCGATGACATGGTGGCGGTGTTCTCGGCCAACAACCAGAGCCCGCTGAATCTGGGTTTCTGGAGCACCCTGGTTACGCTGGCGACGATGTTCATCGTCGGCAAGGGGGTGCAAAAGGGCATCGAAAAAAGCGTCGGCTGGATGATGCCGGGGCTGGTGCTGATGCTGCTGCTGTTGATCATCTACGGCGCGTTTTCCGGCGGTTTTGGCGAGGCCGTGCATTTTCTCTTCGCCTTTGACGCCGGCAGCCTGTCGAGCGCCGGCATGCTGGCGGCGCTGGGGCACGCGTTTTTCACCCTGTCGCTGGCATCCGGGGCCATTCTGACTTACGGCAGCTATCTGCCCAGTAGCGCCTCCATCGGGCGTACCGCCATTGGCGTGGCCATTGCCGATACGGTCGTGGCGCTGATGGCGGGGCTGGCGATTTTTCCCGCGATTTTTGCCAACGGCATGGACCCCGGTGAAGGCCCGGGGCTGATCTTCATGAGCCTGCCGCTGGCGTTCCAGTCGATGCCGCTGGGGACGCTGTTCGGCGTGCTGTTTTTCGCCATGCTGTCCATGGCCGCGCTGACGTCGTCGATTTCCATGATCGAGGCGACGCTCTCCTGGCTGTGCGACAACAAGGGGCTTTCACGCCCTCAGGCGGCCTGGGGCGCGGGTATCGTGCTGTGGCTGGTGAGCACTCTGGCGATGCTGTCGTTCAACGTCGGCGCCGACTGGACGCTGTTCGGCAAGAACTTTTTTGACTGGCTGGACTATCTGACCTCGCGCCTGATGATGCCGCTGGGCGGGCTGGGCATGGTCGTGCTCGCCGGCTTTGTGCTGAAAGGCGAGATCTTCCGCAAGGAGCTGGCGCTGTCGCCGCTGATGCACGCCGTCTGGCTGTTCATGGTGCGCTACGTCAGCCCGCTGGGGATTCTGGTGGTGTTTATCGATGCGCTGGGTCTCTACCAGGTATCCTTTGCCGCTCACTGGCCCTGGCTGCTGGCGATTCTGGTGGCGATGGTTGTGGCCGGAGAGCTGTCAAGCCCTCGGCTGGCCCGGACGCTGCGTTAGCGTACCAGCCAGGCGCCCACGGCAATGGCGGCGATGAGGGTAATAAAAAAGATGCGATTGCGCGCAACGGTATCCCGGTGTGGCTTCATGGCGCCCCCTGGCGATGCAGAAAAGGTAAACGGTAATGCAAGACATTGATCCTGGCATGGTAGCCGCTGAGGCTCCCGGCGTCACTTCCCTGACGCTGGCCGAGGGGCGTCTCGGGGCGCTTGCCTGGGGGCGCTCCGACGCCCCGGTGTGGCTGGCGCTGCACGGCTGGCTGGATAATGCCGCCAGCTTTTCGCGGCTGGCCCCGGGCCTGGCCGAACGGCTGGACGTGCGCATCGTGGCGCTGGATTTTCGCGGCCACGGCTTATCAGCGCCCCATGTCGCGGGCGGCAGCGACTATGCCCTCTGGGACTACTGCCACGACGTGCTGGACGCCCTGGACGAGCTGGACGTGGCGCGGGCGGTGCTGATGGGGCACTCCATGGGCGCGGCGGTGGCATGCCTGCTGGCGGCGGCGTTTCCCGAAAAGGTCGAGCGTCTTGTCCTGGTGGATGGGCTGGGCATGCTCAGCACGTCGGCGGAACAGGCCTCGGATCAGCTGCGGCGCGGCCTTCTGGCACACCGTATGCGCCCCTCGCGGATGCCCGGCTATGCGGATGCCGACGCCGCCGTGGCCGCCCGGGTGGCCGGCAGCGTGACGCCCATCGATGCCGATACGGTAGCGCCGCTGGTGGCGCGTAACTGTCAGCGGCTGGATAGCGGGCGGATCGCGTTGCGCACCGACAGCCGGCTGCTCAAGCCGTCGCTGGTGCGCTTTACCCGGGACCAGGTACTGGCGCTGCTGGGCGATATTGGCTGCCCGGTTCAGCTGATCGAAGGCGACCAGGGCATTCTGGGCGAACGCGCCTGGGCGAAGCAGGCTCGCGCTGCGGTGCCGGATCTGACCCGCTGTGTATTGCCCGGCGGGCACCACCTGCACCTGGAGCGCGACGGCGTCGACAGCGTGCTGGAGGCGGTGGTTAACCACCGCCAGGGCGAGTAGCCCGCCGCAGGAGGGCGTATGGACGAAGCCATGAAAAGCCGTGGGTGCAAGGTCGCGCTGGTGCTGGGCAGCGGCGGCGCACGCGGCTATGCACACATTGGCGTGATTGAAGCGCTGGAAGCGCGCGGCTTCGAGATTATCGCCATCGCCGGCTGCTCAATGGGCGCTGTGGTCGGTGGCGTGTACGCCGCGGGCAAGCTGCCCGAATACCGCGACTGGGTGTGCCGGCTGGATTACCTGGACGTGCTGCGGCTGGTGGACGTCACCTGGAGCCCCATGGGCGCCATGCGTGCCAACAAGGTCATGGACAAGCTGGCCGGCCTGGTGGACGACATCGAACTGCAGGACCTGTCGGTGCCGGTGACTACCGTTGCCACCGACATGACCCGCCAGCGCGAAGTCTGGTTTCAGCACGGGCCGCTGCTGCGTGCCATTCGCGCCTCCATTGCCGTACCCGGTGTGATTACCCCGGTAACGCTGGGCGACCAGGTGCTGGTCGACGGTGGGCTGCTCAATCCGCTGCCGATCATGCCGGTGCTCGCGGCGCACGAAGCGGATATCGTCATGGCGGTCAACGCCACGGCGCATACGCCCCGGCCGGTCACGCTGGATGAGATGCTGCCCGCCGATGCCGCCCCGGCCGAGCCGCCGGCAGCTACCCGGGAGGGCGCCGACACCATGGGCCACTGGGTTAGCGAAGTGAAAAGCGCGACCCGGCGGCTATGGGGCGGGTTGGGCTGTGCCGAGGACAGGTCCGACGCCGAGCTGCCCGGGGCAGAAGCGCCGGATGCCGAGGCGCGCGGCAAACGCGAGTGGGGCAAGCTCGACATGATCCTGCAATCGTTTGATATTACCCAGGCCGCGCTCGCCAGGTACAAGGTAGCCGGCTACCCGCCGGATGTGCTCGTGGAAGTGCCCAAGACCGTATGCAGCGCCTACGAATTTCATCGCGCGGACGCCCTGATACGGCTGGGACGCACTCTGGCCGACGAGGCGCTGGAACAGCATCTGCGCAGCGAGGCGCGGCACGACTCGCCCTGCGTCGATAATCCCCCCGACGAGCCCGATTAGTCCTGGCCGCGCCCGGGCTTGCGCAGCAGCACGTAGAGTGCGCCGGTGCCGCCGTCGGCGTCCGTCGCCGAGCAGAACGCCAGCACTCCCGGCCATTCGCGCAGCCAGGCGTTGGTATGGCTTTTGAGTACGGGAAAGTCGGCCATGCCGCCCCGGGCCTTGCCGTGTACCACCATCACGCAGCGCATCGCCCGGGCGCTGGCGTCGTGCAAAAAGCTCTCCAGCTCGATGCGCGCTTCTTCCAGGGTGTAGCCGTGCAGATCAAGCCCCGCCTGCCAGCCGGTCTTGCCGCGCTTGAGCTGGCGAAACGTGCGCCAGGGCAGGTCGGGCACCGAAAACGCCAGATATTCCGACGGGCGCACGGCTTCCACCCGGCCGTCCGAGGTGCGGCCGGTGGTGTTCAGCGTCTGGCTTTCCACCGCCGCCTGGCGCCGGACCGACTTGTCGACAATGGCGGGGCGTGGCTTGCCGGTATTGGCCTGGTTCGTCTGAATGCGCCGCACGCCGGCGGCCTCGAGCGCCTGACGGAAGGCGCTGACGTCGTCGGAAAGGTCGTTATCGGGGTCGTGGCGGCGGGTCATGGCAAGCTCGTCGTCGGAAAATACAAAAAACGCAACAGGGTAAAAAACGTGAAAGCCGATGGCAGATGCACAGTATAGCGGTCCTGGCGCTGCTGTGAACCGGACCGCGCGGCAGGTACAATCAACGCCTGTCGCGCCGCGGCATGGTGCGTCCCGCCTGTGTTCCGTGAGACCGCCCTCGTTGGAGGGTACCGCCCGAGGAGTCCCGTTTGTCATTCACCGCCCGTCGTTCGCCCCGTTTTGCTTCAACGCTTGCTCAGTCCGACGCCGAGCTCGCCGCCGAGCTCCCCCGCCTGCGCGACTGTATGCGCTGGGTAACCAGCGAATTTCACCTGGCCGGGCTGCATTACGGCCACGGCACCGCCTCCGCCTGGGATGAAGCCGTGGGGCTCACCCTGGGAGCGCTGCACCTGCCCTGGGACGTGGACCCGGCGGTGCTGGATGCGCGGCTGCTGCCGGTGGAGCGGGCGCGGATCGTGGCGCTGGCACGTCAGCGGATTACCCGCCGCGAGCCGCTGCCGTATCTGCTCGGCGAGGCCTTTTTTGCCGGGCTGGCCTTCAACGTGGATGAGCGCGTGCTGATTCCCCGCTCGCCCATCGCCGAGCTCATCGAGGACGGCTTTGCCGCCTGGTTCGGCGATGAACCCCCGGCGCGGGTATTGGACCTGTGCACCGGCTCGGGCTGTATCGGCATTGCCACGGCGCTGTATCTGCCTACCGCCGAGGTAACGCTTGCCGACATCAGCCAGGACGCGCTGGCGGTGGCGAAGGAAAACATCACTCGCCACGACGTCGGCGATCGCGTGCGGGCGGTGGCGTCCGACCTGTTCGCCGGCCTCGCCGGCCAGCGTTTCGAGCTGATCGTCGCCAACCCGCCCTACGTCGATGCGCGCGATCTGGCGGCCATGCCGGCTGAGTATCGTCACGAGCCGGCGCTGGCGCTGGGAGCCGGGCACGACGGCCTGGATATTGTGCGGCAGATGCTCCGCGAGGCGCGCGAGCATCTGACCGATGACGGCTGGCTGATGGTGGAAGTCGGCAACTCCGATTGCCACCTGGCGGCGGCCTTCCCCGACGTGCCGTTCATGTGGCTGGAATTCGAACGCGGCGGGCAGGGCGTTTTTGTGCTCTCCGCCGCTGAACTTGACGCCTGCGCGGCGTCTTTTGCGTGAGGACATAACGCCCATGTCAGGCAATACCTTTGGCAAACTGTTTAGCGTCACTACCTTTGGCGAGAGCCACGGCGAAGCGCTGGGCGCGATAGTGGACGGCTGCCCGCCGGGGCTGGCGCTGTGCGAAGCCGATCTCCAGCGCGATCTGGACCGCCGCCGCCCGGGCAGCTCGCGCCATACCACCCAGCGAAAGGAAGCCGACCGGGTGCGGATTCTGTCCGGCGT
This sequence comes from Vreelandella jeotgali Hwa, assembly GCF_000334215.1. Lineage (GTDB taxonomy): Bacteria > Pseudomonadota > Gammaproteobacteria > Pseudomonadales > Halomonadaceae > Vreelandella > Vreelandella jeotgali. The sequence goes on from NZ_AMQY01000012.1 coordinate 15,125, forward strand.
GTTCGAGGGGGAAACCACCGGCACGCCCATCGGGCTGCTGATCGAAAATACCGACCAGCGCTCGAAGGACTATTCGAAAATCAAGGATCAGTTCCGCCCGGCCCACGCCGACTATACCTACCACCACAAGTACGGCCGTCGGGACTATCGCGGCGGCGGGCGCTCGAGCGCTCGGGAAACCGCCATGCGCGTGGCCGCCGGCGCCATTGCCAAGCAGTACCTGGCCGCCCGCGGCGTTGGCGTGCGCGGCTACATGAGCCGGCTGGGGCCGCTGGCGATGGACTTCAAAGGCTGGGAAGCGGTGGAACACAACGCGTTTTTCTGCCCGGATGCCGAGCGCGTGCCCGAGCTCGAAGCCTATATGGATCAGCTGCGCCGGGATCAGGACTCCGTGGGCGCGGAAGTGACCGTGATTGCCGAGGGCGTGCCGGCGGGGCTGGGCGAGCCGGTGTTTGACCGCCTCGATGCGGATATAGCCCACGCGCTGATGGGCATCAACGCCGTGAAAGGCGTCGAAATGGGGGCGGGCTTTGCCGCGGTGAGCCAGCGCGGCAGCGAACATCGCGACGAGATGACGCCGGCAGACGGCTTTCTATCCAATAACGCCGGCGGCGTCCTCGGCGGTATTTCCAGCGGCCAGCCGGTGGTGGCGCGGCTGGCGCTCAAGCCCACGTCCAGCATTACCACGCCGGGACGTTCGGTTGATGTCCACGGCGAGGCGGTCGAGGTGGTTACCAAAGGCCGCCACGATCCCTGCGTGGGCATCCGCGCCACGCCCATCGCCGAGGCGATGATGGCGTTGACGCTGATGGACCACTGGCTGCGCCAGCGCGGCCAGAACGGCGGCGTTGGCCAGCGTTAAACCGCTGACCGGCGGCGTATCAGCCCCGGCAGCAGCATTCCCCCGGCCAGTAGCCAGGTGGGCCAGCTGCCCAGCCGGGTAAAGGGCGTAACGCCCTGCATGGCGTAAAATTCGCCGTTGAGCGTTGCGGTTTCAAACTGCGGCGCTCGAGCCTGGATATCCCCCTGCGGATTGATGATCGCGGTAATGCCGTTGCTGGTGGCGCGCAGCACGTAGCGGCCGTTTTCCCGGGCGCGCAACCGCGCCATCTGCAGGTGCTGGTGGGGGCCGATGGAGCCGCCGAACCAGGTATCGTTGGAGACGGTGATCAGCGCATCGCTGGTGCGGGCGCGCCGCGCAACCAGCTGCGGATAAATGATTTCGTAGCAGATGGCGTTGCCCAGTGCCACGCCGGCCGCCTGCATGGGCGGCTGCTTGCCGTCGCCCGAGGCAAAGGCCGACATGGGCAGGTCAAAGAAGTCGATGGCGCCGCGGAGTACGCTTTCCAGCGGGATATATTCGCCGAACGGCACCAGGTGTTCCTTGCGGTAGCTGCCTTCCACGTCGCCGGTGCCGATCACGCTATTGAAGTATTGCCCGGCCGCGTTGCGCTGGACGATACCGGTGACCAGCGCGGTGTCCCCGGGCAGGTTGCTCTGCACCCGGGACAGCACCCGGCGGGCGTTGTCTTCGGTCATGGGCAGCGCGGTTTCCGGCCACAGGATCAGGTCCGCGTCGTCTGCCACCTGCCGGGTCAGGCGGGCGTAGGTGTTGGCCGCGTTGCGCTGCCCTTCGGCTGTCCACTTGGTCAGCTGGGAGAGGTTGCCCTGGAGCAGTGCCACCCGGGTCGGCGTGTCGCTTGCCGGCTCTGTCCACTGCCCGGGCAGGGCCAGCGGCGCCAGCCAGATAGCCGCGAGCGGCGCCAGCGTCCAGATCCGGCGGCAGAGCAGCAGCTCGGCCAGCAGAGTGCCGCTCAGCGCCACCAGCAGCGAGAGCAGGTAAACGCCGCCCACCGGCGCCCAGCCGGCGAGCGGCGAGTCTATCTGGCCCGTGCCCAGCAGCAGCCAGGGAAAGCCGGTAAAGAGATAGGTGCGCAGCACTTCGCCGAGTACCCAGACGCCGGCAAAGGACAAAAATGCCCCTCGGGGCGTGGTCAAACGGCGGTAAAGCCAGAAGGTGGCAGCGAAAAACAGCGCGAGGACGGCGACGAACAGCGCCGTGAGGGACACCGCCAGGGGGACGCCGGTGTAGCCGTAGTCGTGAATCGAAACGTAGACCCAGGATGTGCCGCTGGCGAAGAGCCCGACGCCGTAGACCCAGCCTTTCAGCGCCGCCTGCCGGGGCGTCAGCCGGTGCAGGCCAACGTACATCAGACCCGCTGCCAGAGGTCCCAGCCACCAGAGGCCGAACGGTGAGGCGGTCAGAGTGGTGAAACCGCCGGCGATCAGCGCGGCGAGCAGTTGCCCCCACAGCGGCTTTGCCGCGAGGGCCGGAAACAATCCCGTCATCAGGTAGTCCTTGCAAGGGCAGGCGCCGCACGGCGGCGAGTCGTCAGTGGCTATCCCCGGGCTGGCTGTCTTCGTCCTGGCGGACATCCAGCAGGCGGATGCGGCGGTTATCGGCGTTGAGCACGGTAAAGTGCCAGCCGCCCAGCCGGGTCTGCTCGCCGCGCCGGGGCAGGTGGCCGAACCGGCGCATCAGCAGCCCGCCCAGAGTGTCGAACTCGTCGTCGGCAAAGGTCGTGGCAAAGCGCTCGTTGAAGTCGTCGATCGACGTCAGCGCGCGCACGGCAAAGCCGCCGTCGTCGAGCGAGCGAATATCCTCGTCGCCGTCCGAGTCGTGCTCGTCCTCGATGTCGCCGACGATCTGTTCGAGAATATCCTCGATGGTAATAATGCCCGCCGTGCCGCCGTATTCATCCACGACCACGGCCATGTGGTTGTGGGTGTCGCGGAATTCCTTGAGCAGGCTGTTGAGCCGCTTGGACTCGGGAATGAACATGGCCGGGCGCAGCACGCTGTCGAGGGTGAAAACTTCCCGCTGCTGGCGCGACTGCAGCAGCAGCGGCAGCAGATCCTTGACCAGCAGAATCCCCTTGACGTCGTCGATGTTGTCGCCGATCACCGGGTAGCGCGAGTGGCCGGTTTCCTGGATCAGCGGCAGGTAGCCATCGCTGGTCTGGTCGAGGGTGATCGCCACGACCCGGGAGCGCGGGATGAGAATTTCGCGTACCTGCTTGTCGCTGATATGCAGCGCGCCCTCGATAATCGTCAGGGCATCCTGGTCGAGTTTCAGCCGCCCGGTACTGTCACGCAAAAAGGCCATGAGCTCATCGCGTGAATTCAGGTCCTCGCTGTCGCCGGAAAAAGCGCCAAAGAGTTTGTCCATCCAGTTTCTGGCAGGCGGCGTGCTCGATCGGTCATCGCTCATGCGGGGGTCTCTTGTTGTCTCGCGTCACGTTAACCGCCGGAAGCGTAGGGATCGCTGATACCGAACCCGGCCAGGATGTCACGCTCCAGCTGTTCCATGTTGTCGGCTTCATCGTCCTCGATGTGATCATACCCGAGTAAGTGCAGGGTGCCATGTACCACCATGTGGGCATAATGCTCGTCGAGCGCCTTGCGCTGGTGGCAGGCCTCGTCGTTGACCACCGCGTGACAGATCACCAGATCGCCGAGTAGCTCCAGGGGTATCCCCGGGGGCGCCTCGAACGGGAACGACAGCACGTTGGTGGACTTGTCCCGGCCGCGATAGTCGCGGTTGAGCGTTTGGCTCTCGTCCGGGGTCACAAAGCGCACCGTCAGCTCGGCTCCGGCCTGAGACGGGTGGCGGGCGAGCACGCCGTCAACCCAGCGTTCAAGCGCCGCCTGAGACGGCAGGGCCTCGGCCTCCACGGCGACCTGGCGATCAATAATGGCGCCGTGCGGCGCCTGGTGGTCGGGCGGGGTCATGACGGGCGCGCCCCGGGACGGGACTCGCGTTCCTGTTGGCGCTGTTGGTGACGCTGCTGTTCTTCGGCTTCCCTGGCCGATTCAAAGGCGTCGTACGCCTCGATAATCCGCTGCACCAGCGGGTGGCGCACCACGTCCCGGGCTTCAAAGCGGGTTTCGCCGATCCCCGGCGTGCCCTTGAGCACGTCGAGCACCTGAAGCAGCCCGGAACGTTGGCCCCGGGGCAGGTCAATCTGGGTCACGTCGCCGGTAATCACCGCGGTGGAGCCAAAGCCGATGCGGGTCAGAAACATCTTCATCTGCTCGGGCGTGGTGTTCTGGCTTTCATCGAGAATAATATAGGCGTTATTAAGCGTGCGCCCGCGCATATAGGCGAGCGGGGCAATCTCGATAATCTGGCGTTCGATGAGCTTGGCGACCTGCTCGAAGCCGATCATTTCATACAGCGCATCGTAGAGCGGGCGCAGGTAGGGGTCGATCTTCTGCGCCAGATCACCGGGCAGAAAGCCCAGCTTCTCGCCAGCTTCCACCGCCGGGCGGACCAGCAGAATACGCCGCACTTCCTGCTGGTTGAGCGCTTCCACGGCGGCGGCCACCGCCAGGTAGGTTTTCCCCGTGCCCGCCGGGCCGATACCGAAGTTGATATCGTGCTCGCGCACGCTGGCCACGTAGCGCTGCTGGTTGGGTCCGCGCGGCTTGATCATGGTGCGCGGGGTGCGGATAACCACGCCCTCGGCGGGGGCCTCGTTTTCCTCCTCGGCAAGCGCTTCCAGACCGGATTCCTGCAGGAAGAGGTGCACCGTATCGGCTTCCAGATCCCGGGACTCGGTTTCGCGGTAGAGGTGCTCCAGCACGTTGGCGCCGGCCTTGATGCGGTTGGCCGGGCCGGCCAGCTGAAAGACGTTGCCGCGGTTACGCAGGGTAATGTCCAGGCGGCTTTCAATCAGCTTGAGGTGTTCATCCTGCTGGCCACAAAGACTGGCGAGCCGCTGGGGATCGTTGGGTTCAAGGCTGAGGGAGATGATGCGATGGGCCTGAGATGATGGCTGGCTCAAAAGGGGAAAACTCGTCGGTTGATGGGTTCGCCCCCAGCTTAATGCCCCGGACGGTATCGGGGCAATTGCCGGGGGCTGCTGACAAGGGTGCAGCCCGGATTTATCGACGTTGGCGATGACCAGGGAGCCGGGGACAGATCGGCGAGGGAGCGCTATCAATCCCTCCCTGGACGCTATCTACGCCATCCCTGGCGGTAGCCCCTCTCTTCGACCTGTCCCCGGCTCAAACCGAGTCATTGCGGTTAAATGCTATAGCGCCTGAATATGCTTGAGCCCGCCGGGATCAGAAGCGCTCGGCCGAGGCCAGCTCGCCGCGCAGCGAGTTGGGCAGCGCTTCGAGAATATCCACGTCGACGAAGTAGCCGATCAGCTCGGTAGGGTTGGCGGCGCGGAAGTTGACCACACGGTTGTTCTCGGTGCGCCCGGAGAGCTTGCCTGGGTCCTTGGGCGAGAAGCCCGAGACCAGAATGCGCTGGGTGGAGCCGACCATGCGCCGGCTGATCTGCCCCGCCTGCTGGAGCACGCGCTGCTGCAGAATCGCCAGCCGCTCCTTTTTGACGCTTTCCGGCGTTTCGTCTTCCAGCGAGGCCGCCGGCGTGCCCGGACGGGCAGAGTAGACAAAGCTGAAGGAGTGGTCGAAGCCGATACGGCCGATCAGGTCCATGGTGTCGGTGAAATCCTGCTCGGTTTCGCCGGGAAAGCCGATAATAAAGTCCGACGAGAAGCTGATGTCCGGGCGGTTGGCACGGATACGCTCCATCTTGTCGACGTATTCTTCCGCCGTGTGGCCGCGCTTCATGGCCGCCAGGATATTGTCGGAGCCGGACTGCACGGGCAGGTGCAGGTGGCTGACCAGCTCGGGAATCTCGGCAAAGGCATCGATCAGGCTGTCGCTGAATTCCACCGGGTGCGAGGTGGTAAAGCGGATGCGGTCAATGCCCTCGACCGCGGCAACGCTGGCGATCAGCTCGGCCAGGTCGATCTCGTCGCCCAGGTCGTCTTCGCCGCGGTAGGCGTTGACGTTCTGCCCCAGCAGGTTGACTTCGCGCACGCCCTGGTCGGCCAGGTGCATGACCTCATCCATTACCGCATCGAAGGGCCGCGAGACCTCTTCGCCGCGGGTATAGGGCACCACGCAAAAGCTGCAGTACTTGGAGCAGCCTTCCATGATCGAGACAAACGCCGTGGCGCCGTCGGCGTGGGGCTGGGGCAGGTGGTCGAACTTCTCGATTTCGGGGAAGGTCACGTCCACCGCGGCGATCTGGTTGTCGCGGTGCTTGTCGAGCATGCCGGGGACCCGGTGCAGGGTCTGGGGGCCGAATACCATGTCGACCTGGGGCGCGCGCTTGCGCAGCGCCTCGCCTTCCTGGCTGGCCACGCAGCCGCCCACGCCAATGACCAGGTCAGGGTTGGCCTGCTTGAGCTTCTTCCAGCGGCCCAGCTGGTGAAACACCTTTTCCTGGGCCTTTTCCCGGATCGAACAGGTGTTGAGCAGAATGACATCGGCATCCTGCTCGTCGTCGGTGAGTTCCAGCCGGTGCGACTCGCCGAGCATGTCGGCCATGCGCGCCGAGTCGTACTCGTTCATTTGGCAGCCGTGCGTTTTGATGAAAAGCTTTTTCGCCATCGGTACCTGGGGTCGCTGTGTATCGTCGGGGACGATGTGTCGTCAGGGGGACGAGCATCGAACGGGACGAGATGAATGGTGACGCGGCCATACCGCGTGTAGTGACAGGGCATTATACGGACAGGCCCGGGACTCTGCCAGCATCGCGCCAAAACGTACTTGACCCGCCTGGCGTTATCCGTATACTACGCAGCGTGTTTCGGCAGATCCCCGATAGCTCAGTTGGTAGAGCAAATGACTGTTAATCATTGGGTCACAGGTTCGAGTCCTGTTCGGGGAGCCAGACACGGCGTTTGTACGCGCATGCTTCCCCGATAGCTCAGTTGGTAGAGCAAATGACTGTTAATCATTGGGTCGCAGGTTCGAGTCCTGCTCGGGGAGCCAGTCACAGCCTGCAAGCGTTCCCCCTCTCGCTTCCCCGATAGCTCAGTTGGTAGAGCAAATGACTGTTAATCATTGGGTCACAGGTTCGAGTCCTGTTCGGGGAGCCAGCGGATTTTCCTCTTGTTCCGCTTGAAACATCTACCCTGCTTATAACACTCTGTTTTAAAGGCTATGTGCAATAAGTGGTTGTAACACTCATTACAAACCGTCCGCAATTATTCCCCATTTTCATCCGCCAAGGTTGGAATGTAGGGGCCATACTCCACATGTTTCTGCGGCGTGGTGGTTGAATCTGGCAGCACTGATCCTCTGCCAACCTTTCTTGCATGATCTGCATAGAGTGCCCGAGCGCGGATCATGTCGTAGCTGTATCCTCGCCCCAATCGGTTCGCCATTTTGACGATCCCGTTCAGACCTTCTGTGTAGGCATTCGTGATTCTTGCCGGCGCATCCCAATAGGCAAAGATGTCGGAATAGTGGTTATGGACTGTGCGCGCCAGGGCATGAAACCTGGGCCATTTGCTTTCCGGCAGCGTGTTTTCCCATGCCTCGAATGCCTGCATGGCGGACGCTTTATCAGGCTCGTCATATATCTGGTAGAACAGTTCCTTGAAGTCGTATGCCTCGGCAAGTGCTGGCATGTTCTGGCGTAACAGCGCCATGTCCTGCTGTTCATCCACAGTCAACGCGTGTGGTCGTTTGAGGGTGAGCCAGCGGAGCGACTTCTTCAATCTCAGGCGCTCCTTGCGACCGAGCTGCGCCTGATGTTGCTTGCGCTCATGCTCAAGCGCCTCTGACGCCATTTTGACCACATGAAACTTGTCGATAACTAGCTTGGCATTGGGCAAGTAAGGCCCAAAAGACCGCTTGAAGGGGCGCCACATGTCGGTACACACCCACTCCACGTTCTCGCTGTCGGGCAGCTTCCGGAAAAACGGCTTCATATGATTTTGCGTTCGCTTTTCCAGCATGTCGTAAATGCTGTTGGTGGCCAGATTGGTAATGATGCAACGGTAGCTGCCCGCCAGATTCAACTCATCAATGCCCATGATGACAGGCGTTTCATACCGCACTGTGGTATCCAGTTCGTCGATCAAATCCTGCGCGATGTTCTTGACCGTATTGACGGCCAGCCCGGTTTCGTCTGCCAAACCATGAAAGGTGCGCGAGAGACAGCGTTCACGGATGGCCCCTACCAGACGCTTTGTGACCCGGCGTTTCTCGTCGAGGAACGCCAACTCCGGCATGAGCGTCTTGCCACAGTCCGCGCAGCGGTAGCGCGGCCGGTCGATTTTCAGCCGGACGGGCATCATCTGTTGCGGCGTATCCGCAAACATGATTTGTCGATGGCCATGGCGGTAAAGCGTATTGCCACATGAGGGGCAGGCCGGCGGCTGCGCGGCATCGACTTGTGCATCAATAATAATGACGCCTTCGTCGTATTGCAGGTCAACAGGTTGGACGCCGGGCAGATTCAGTAAATCAAGCATCCCGGTCGTCCAGATCGATGTCTTCCCCTTTGGCCAGCAGGTCATATACCAAGTTGGTCAAGGCAGTCATCGCCTGCGTATCCGATTTGAGCAGTTGTGTGGCCAAGTCCTGGTGGGAGTTCAAAGCACGTACAACACCCTGTTGTACCGTGCTCGACAGATTCCCTTTCAATGCTTGCTCGCGCGTGTTGTTTTCCACCTGGGCCATGACGACATCGTTTTCCCTGGAGATGCCCGCAATTTGATTGACGAAAGTAGCCCGGTCTTTAATCGGCGTGGCCTCGCCGAAAATTCGATTAAGGCGGTCAATGATCTCTTGCAGGTAATTTGCCTTGTCAGCCCGGCCACCACCGCCAGCACCGCCTGGCTGCAATACAGGTGCCTCGTCATCATCTTCGCCGGCGTCTTCCTTGTCCTTGATGTCGAACCCAGTCAACACCAAACCGGATAGGTCGATGGTTTCGGGCGGCACGTCGTCGAGTCGCTTGGCAAGCAACTTGGCAAAGGCTGCGAAGTTCTCCAGCTCCGGGTCGCCGAAGTCGATCAACTGGGCGACATAGGCATACGTTCGGCCAAACCGGGATAATCCTTTCTTGAACGTCATCAAATTGGCGACCTGCTCGGCATACTCATTACGCTGGTGATCGGCGGATTTCATGCCTGCGTCGTCGCCGCTGTGATGCGCCTTTTCATAGGCATCTTCCCACGTCGCCACCGCGTCACGCAGCATTTTCAACTGTTCATTGAAAAGTCGTGTGGGTCGTTCCGTCGCCGCATACATGGCTTTGTGTTGCGGTTCACTGGCCGATGTGATGTCTCGCAGCGTCTTGAAGCGCGCCTGCTTGAAGGCGTCGAGGTCGGATTCGTCGTACAGATCGTGGTCATCGAGCTGCTTGGCGATGTCGTACACGACATTGAGGTCTTGCACCTGTTCGATCTCGGCACCGTCGTCGTACTTGGCAAACGCTGCCCGCACGCTTTCCGGTTCGTTCACGAAATCAATGACGAAGGTTTCGTCCTTGCCGGGCGCGGTACGATTCAGTCGTGACAGTGTTTGCACGATCTCGACATCGTTGGCGATCTTCTTGTCCACGTACATCGCAACCAGCTTCGGCTGGTCGAAGCCGGTCTGGAACTTGTCGGCCACCAGCATGACCCGATACTCGGGCCGCTCGAACGCGTTACGCAAATCCTGGCCGGCCACGGCCGGGTTCAGGTTATTTTCGTTGAACTCGGCGTCTGCATCTATGGCCAACGATCCGTCGTCCTCGGCATGTTGAAGCTGCCTGCCGGTCAACTTGCCGGAAATCGCCACCAGGGAATGAATATGCCGGTGTTCGGAGTGCCCTTCGATGTACTTGTCGAAGTGCATCTTGTAACGCACCGCAGCGGCTCGGGAGCTGGTCACGACCATGGCCTTGGCTTTGCCATCCAGCCGGTGGGCCACGTTGCGGCTGAAATGCTCGATGATGAACTGCACCTTCTGCGCAATGATGGTCGGGTGCAGGTCGATCCACTGCGCCAATGCCCGACGAGCCGCCTTGTTGCCGACACGTTTGCTGTCCAGCAACTGCGTGGACAGGTTCACGGCGGTTTCGTAAGGGGTATAGCCGGTCAGCACATCCAGGATGAAGCCTTCCTCGATGGCCTGACGCATGGGGTAGCGATGAAACGACACCGGCAGATTATCGTCACTGGCGCGGCGACCATCCTGCGTGCGTCCGAACAGCATCATCGTCGAGTGCTTGGGCGTGGCCGTGAAAGCGAAATAGCTGATGTTGTCGGGCCGGTGCCGGGCTTGTTGCAAGCGTTCCAGCAACTGCTCCACGTCCATGTTGGCCATGTCGTCCTGGCTGGACAACGACAAAGCAGCTTGCAGCTTGGCGGCGTCCGTACCGGTCTGCGAGTTGTGCGCCTCGTCGATGATGACCGCGAAACGGCTGTCCTTGAGCCGGTCATCCGTGACCATGGCTTCCATCGCATACGGGAAGGTTTGCAGCGTCACGACCACAATCGGCGTGCCTTGGGTCAGGGCCTTCGCCAGTTTCTTGCTCTTGGATTCGCTACCCTTGCTGCGATCAATCGCGGCAATCATGCCGGATTGGTGGTCAATCTGTTTGACCGCATCCTGGAGCTGGCTGTCGAGCACCGTGCGGTCGGTGACGATGACCACGCTGTTGAACTTCGGGGTGCCATCGTCGTGCCGCAGCTTGACTAGATCATGCGCCGTCCAGGCAATCGTGCTGGTCTTGCCGGAACCGGCGCTGTGTTCGCACAGGTAATTCATACCTGCGCCGTTGACATCGGCGTCGGCGATCATCTTGTTGACGGCATCCCACTGGTGGAAGCGTGGGAAGATGAGCGTTTCCTTCTTCTTCCAATTGCCTTTCAGGTCAACAACGTCCTTTTTCTCCAGATACACGAAGCTGTGAAAGACACGCAGCCAGGCATCCCGTTGGCAAACCTGTTCCCAGAAATAGGCCACCGGGTACTCGCCATCGTCACGGGCCGGGTTCCCGGCATGGCCGTCGTTGCCCTGATTGAACGGCAGGAAGGTGGTATTGGCTCCATCCAGTTTCGTGGTCATTTGAATGTCCGACTCGGACACCGCGAAATGCACTACTGCGCCGCGCTGGAAGGTCAGCAGCGGTTCGACCCGCTTGGTCTTGGGGTCTTGGGGTAGCCGGTCTTCCTTGTACTGCTGAACCGCCGCATCCGCGGACTGCGTGAAGTCGGTCTTGACCTCGACTGTGGCCACCGGCAGGCCGTTGATAAAGAACACCAGGTCGATGGCCAGGTTGCGGGGCGGGTGGTATTGAAGCTGGGGCACCACCCGCAGGATATTGGCCTCATACCGGTGCAACACGTCCTCATTGCGCTTGTCCTCGGGCGCCGCTTCGGATAAGTCAATGTGGCCACAACCGGCGATCTTGAAGCCTCGGCGCAACGTCTGCACTGTGCTGGTGTTCTTCTGATCCAGATGTTGGGCCAGACGCGACATGAGCGCGCCTTGCGGGCTGTCCGGGTAGTCCTCGCACAGTTTGTCCCACTTGTCCGGCTGGGTCGCCTTGAGCCAGGCCATCAGGTCGGCTGGATAGAGGGCGGTTTCGGTGTCGTACTCGGACGTGGTGCCGACCTTCCAGCCTTGCTGTTCGAGCTGGCTGACGATGTAGTTCTCGAAGTGCTTTTCCCGGTGGGCGGTGTCGCCGTTCATACGGCCTCCGTTTGTTGGTCGCGCACGTCAATCTTGCCGGTGACGGCAGCGGTTATCAGGGCCGAGCGTTTTTCTTTGAGTAATCGAATAGATCGTTTTTCTAGCTCTTTGAAGCGATATTCCATTTCTACCAATCGGGCGATTTCGTTTTGTAATGCCATCGGCGGGATGGGGATTCTTTTCTTCGCCAGATCGTCGATGTTTAATGGGCGGTTCCTCCCTGCCGACCCGTGGGAGCAATCGTCGAGAAGAAAATGCCCCTCATGCGAAGTGAAGTACGCCCATAAATATCGCGTGTTAAGAATATCGGGCTTTCCGCGATATACATGGTAGCGATGGGACACAATGCAGCCATCTTCATTTGAAGTAACCAATGCTACGGCTCCTTCCCAAGCGAATTGTCCACTTAAAATTAAATCGTCTTTTTCAACCCAAAGGAATGAGGATGATCCAAGCTCATCGCCTGCTGCTTCGGGCTTCTGGAATATGCCCCGTCCCCAGTTATAAAGCCCGAGACGTATATAGGACTGGTCATCGACTCGGCAAACAGGCCTGTCAATGCGAACCACATTCCACTGGATCCGATCGCGATATGTTTCGGGGTGAACATGTGCTTTGTGAACCAACGCCTGGCGCTTTTCCTTGAGCAGTTCGATGAAGCGGGTTTTCTTTTCGATCAGGGTGTCGATGCGGGTGGTTTCGCGGTCAATCTCGTTTGCGATCCTGATCTGCTCATTCTTAGAGGGAACAAGAATGGGAAATACTCGAAAATGATCGGGGTCTAAATCCCATTGTCCAACTCTGATCCCCTTTGAAATCGAAATGTATCCAGCGATGTAAGGAAGGCTTCTCAATAAATAGTGTGCGTATTTGCCATACATGCCGCCGACTGGCTCATATACGAAATATGCTGGGCTAACGATACCGCGTATTTCACTGACAGCGATTGATCCCTGCCAAGTCTTCATTTTGTTCGTCACCAAAAAACCCGGCTTTATAAGCTGATACGGAGACAGGTCTAATGAAGCTCTATTCCGGTTATCATCTCGCGAGTGTTTGAATACAACTCCATGATCGCGGTAGACAGACAATAGCGTTTCTTCCGCGTACCCGGTCAATTTTATCGGGCTATACAAAGTCCAAAATGGTTTTATGTCCCACTCCTCGGGGATTGAATCAACCAACTCAACCCCGGAATCCTTGTACTCGGGATACGCCTTGTAACGACTCATTCCGTCACCTCCGCCAGTAGATCGGCAATCTCGCCTTCTACTTTGTCCAAATCGGCGTCGATTTCCTCCAGCGATCTCGGCGGCACGTACTGGTAGAAGTAGCGGTTGAAGTTGATCTCGTAGCCCACGCGGCCTGTCTTTTCGTCGCGTTTGTCCGTGTAGGATTCGTCAATCCACGCATCAGGCACATGAGGTAGCACTTCGCGGGCGAAGTAGTCCTCGATGGCCTCGTCCAGCGGCACGTTTTCGTAGTCCGTCAGGTCGCTGTCGGACAGGACGTCGCCTTTGCTGTCGGTGACCGGCGTGCCACCGGGGTCACGCACACCGAATGCCTTGCGCATGGCGTTGATGAACGGTTTGGTTGCCTTGACCGAACCTGTGGCGACGGCGCTTTCCGTGGCCTTGGCAAATTCCTCGGCCCAGCCGTAGCGGTACGTTTTGCCCAGATGTTCCAACAAAACGCTGTGCCATGTATCCTGTTGATCTTCGGGCAGCTTCTGCCACTGCTTGTTTTGCGTCAAGGCGTCCAACCCGGACTCCGTAATTTCCAGGTGCATCCGCAGCGGGCGCAGCACCTTGATCCGGCGATAGCCGAAGTGCTGGTAGTCGTAGACGCGGCTGTGTTCGCCTTCCTCGAAGGCCGCGTGGATGTCGGCAATGGTGCGCATTTGTTCGCTGCTGATCCGGCGACGCTTGTTGCCTTCGTTTTTCATCGGCACCCACTGGTCGGTGGCGTCGATCAACTGCACCTTGCCTTGGCGAGATTCGGCCTTCTTGGTTGTCAGAATCCACAGATAGGTGCCGATCCCGGTGCGGAAGAACAGCTCTGTCGGCAGCGCCACAATGGCCTCGACAAGATCGTTTTCCAGCAGGTAGCGCCGGATTTCGGATTCACCAGAGTTGGCGCCACCATTGAACAATGGGGAACCCGACAGCACGATGGCCGCTCGGCCACCGCCGTTCTCGGGTGTTTCTAGCTTGTCGGCCAGGTGCATGAGAAACAGCATCGAGCCGTCGCTGACCGACGGCAGACCCGGCCCGAAGCGCCCGGCGTAGCCTTTCTCATCGTGTTCGGATGTGACTGCTTCCTTGTCCTTGTCCCATTTCTTGCCGAACGGCGGATTAGCCAAGCCATAGTGGAATTTTTGGCCGGCGTAGGCATCGCGGGACAGCGTGCTCGACGGCCCGGCGATGTTCTGGCTCAAATCCCGGCTGGGATCGGACGGGTGCTGGCGCAGCAGCATGCTGGTCAGGGCAACGGCATGGGTTTCCGGTTCCAGCTCCTGACCGTGCGGTATCAGTACCGGCGGCACCTTCTCTGTGTTGCCGTAGTCGGCCACATACGCCATGGCATCGGACAAGAAACCGCCCGTGCCACAAGTGGGATCGTACAACGTGCGAATCAAACCGGGCTTGGCCTCAAACAACTCTGCATCAGGATCGAGCACCAAAGTTGTCGCTAGATGCACCACGTCACGCGGCGTCATGAAATCCTCAGCGCCTTCGTTGACTTCGGCGCCAAAGCGACGAATCAAGTGCTCGTACAGGGTGCTCATCACCCGATCCGGCACGGCCTCCGGATGCAAGTCGATGTTGGCGAAGTTCTGCGTGATTCGGTAAAGCAGATTGGCCTTGTCCAGTCGAACAAGCGTGTTGCTGAAATCGAACTGCTCGAAGATTACACGGGCGTTTTCCGAGAACCGAGCAACGTAGTCCTGGAGATTCTGCCGGGTCTTGGTGCTGCCCAACGTGGCCAGCGAATAGTTGGAGGTGTTGTAGAACGGATACTGGCTGGTTTGTCGCAGGATCAGATCGGTGTCGATGCCACTGTCCTTATGCTCGGCGTATTTCTCACGCACTTGCTTTCGGGTCGGTTCCAGGACACATTCCAAACGCCGAAGCAGTGTAAACGGCAAGATGATCTTGCCGAAGTCGGTGTGTTTGAAATCCCCCCACAGGTCGTCAGCGTTTTTCCAGCACTCGGCTGCCAGTGAGGCGCCAAAACTCTTCCCGTTTGCCATGCAGTTCTCCAACCGGTTATTGCACGGCACAGCCTAGCACACTGCTATAGCTTCAACCATATATTGCACATGACGGACATATTGAGCGAAAGCGAGCGCTCTAGATGTTCAACCGGATATTGCACATAGCCGTTTTAAACGCCTGCTTTTGTGTCTGGCGTCTGCTTTTGTGTTCGTCGTGCCTTCCTGCTGCTGGCCGAGCGCGCCGACGACCGAGGCGGCTGTTCCTGTGCGCGACTGAATGCGCTGCCTGAGTGCGCGGCATGAAAAAGCCCCGCCGGGGCGGGGCGTAGTATGCCGGCGAGTTGTGCTGTGCCGGCGTGGCGTTGCCCGTCAGCGGGTCAGTCGTTGGCCAGGCGGATGTCGTCCGCCATGCCGGCGTAGTCGAGCAGAATCCTGACGGCTTCGATCACCTGGGCGCGTTCCGCGGGCATGGCGTCGTCATCGCTGTCTTCCCGGGCGTCGATCCAATCCTCCAGCTCGTCCATGCCCAGCGCCCGGCGGCGCTGGTTTTCCAGCGAGAGTTGCTCGGCTTCCTGGGCCTGCATTTCCTTCTGCCGCTGTTCGCGGTTGAGGCTGACGCTGGTGTGCTGCTCGCGCAGCTTGCGGGCCAGTTTGGACTGGCGCTCAAGGTAGCGGAAGTTGGGGTTGCTATCGGCGCGTTCGGCGTGGCGTTTTTTCAGCTTCGGCAGCGAGGCGTCCGGGTTGCCGTAGCGGCGGTATTGCACGTCGCTGACGGTATCCCAGGCCAGGGCGTTGTCCAGGCTGCTTTCGCCGATACGCTCGGGGTCGGTCAGGCCGGGGAAGGTGATATCCGGCGTGACACCACGGTTCTGGGTGCTTTCTCCGGAAATCCGGTAGAACTTGGCCCGGGTCAGCTTGAGCTCGCCGTGGCTGAGCTCGTCGAGGGTTTGCACCGTGCCCTTGCCAAAGGTGCCGGAACCGAGAATCAGGCCGCGGCCGTAATCCTGGATGGCGCCGGCAAAAATCTCCGATGCCGAGGCGGAAAGGCGGTTGACCAGCACGGCAAGCGGGCCGTCATAGAGGGTGCCGGCGTCGCTGTCGCCGTACAGTTGGATGCGGCTCTGGGCATCGCGCACCTGCACGGTGGGTCCGCGGTCGATAAACAGACCGA
The DNA here is from genome assembly GCF_000334215.1 of Vreelandella jeotgali Hwa. Classification (GTDB taxonomy): domain Bacteria; phylum Pseudomonadota; class Gammaproteobacteria; order Pseudomonadales; family Halomonadaceae; genus Vreelandella; species Vreelandella jeotgali. Next base: position 31,075 of record NZ_AMQY01000012.1, read on the forward strand.
TCAGCGAGTTGGCTTCCTGGAGGGCGCCGCCGCCGTTATTGCGCAGGTCGAGCATGATGCCGTCGACATCCTGCTGTTTGAGCTTTTTGATTTCATCGGCCACGTCGCGGGTGGTGCTGCGATAGTCGTCCTCGCCGGCCTGCCAGGCGTCAAAGTCCACGTAGAAGGTGGGCACGGTGATAACGCCCATTTGGTGGGTGTCGCCGTCGCGCTCGACCTCGATGACCTCGCTGCTGGCGGCCTGGTCTTCCAGGTCCACGGTATCGCGGGTGATGGTAACGACGTGGGAGCGGGTGGTATCCACCGCCTGGGCGGGGATCACTTCCAGCCGGACGTCAGAGCCCTTGGGGCCGCGAATCAGATCGACGACGTTATCCAGGCGCATGCCGATGACGTTGGTCATGTCTTCGTTGTCTTCCTGGCCCACGGCGATGATGCGGTCGGCAGGCTTGAGAACCCCGGCACGCTCGGCCGGGCCGCCGGGCACCAGGCTGGCGACCTTGACGTATTCGCCGTCGGCCTGGAGCAGCGCCCCGATGCCTTCCAGCGAGAGACTCATCTGGATGTCGAACGACTCGCCCTGGCTGGGCGACAGGTAGGCAGTGTGCGGCTCAATGCTGCCGGTGACCGCCGACATGAAAAGGCCGAAGACGTCTTCCGGCTCGGTCTGTTCCAGACGCGACAGCTGGCCTTCGTAGCGCTGGCGCAGGGTGTCTTCTACCTGTTCCTGATCCTGGTCGGTCAGCGCCAGCGTCAGCGCATCGTTTTGCAGGCGTTTTTGCCAGAGCGTGTCGAGTGCCTCTTCGCTGCGGGCAAAGGCAGAGTCTTCGCGGTCCAGGGCGAGCCGTTGATGGCTGTCGAAGCTGAAATCCAGCCCGCTGTCCAGGCGGTCGAGCAGCCACTCCAGGCGTGCCTTGCGCCGCTGGGTGGCGCGTTCGTGCAGGGCAAAGACCTCGTCCAGCTCGCCGTTTTCCAGCACCCGGTCGAGTTCGCTACGCAGGTGGTTGAACGGTTTGATGTCGGCCTGTAGCAGGTAGGCACGCTGACCGTCTAGAATATCCAGATAGCGATCAAAGGTGTCTTTGGACCACGCCGCGTCAAAGGTGACGTCGGCATAGTGCCCGTAGCGTAGCGAGTCCGCGATTTCCACGGCGGCTTGACGCTGTTTATCGGTCGATTCCAGCGCCAGGGCCGCCGGGCCGGTCAGTACCAGCACAAGGGTAAGGACGACCAGACGCGAAAGGGTGGCAAACCAGCTCATCAATCAAGCTCTCCCGGGGTTAGGTAGACTCATGCCCTTGCACGGCAAGCGGCAGAGGTGTCGCGTGAACCGAACAGGCATTGTAGCAGGTCGCCTGCCTCGCCGAGACTCCAACATCGATTCCTCTCAGGGAGATTATCATGTCCGAAGGCCGCGATGCCGATGCCATTAGCCGTCTGCAGGATTTTCTGCGTGATTCCCCCACGCCGTGGCACGCCACCCGCAACATGGCCGCGCGGCTGGAAAGCGCCGGCTTTCAGCGGCTGGAAGAAATCCGCGACTGGGCGTTGACGCCGGGCGGGCGCTACTACGTGACGCGCAACGACTCCTCGATCATTGCCTTCCAGCTGCCGGCTGCCTCGCTGGCATCGCTGCGCATGATCGGCGCGCATACCGACAGTCCCGGCCTGCACGTCAAGCCCAACGCCACCGAGCACGCCGCCGGCTGGCTGCAGCTGGGCGTGCAGGTCTACGGCGGCGCGCTGCTGGCGCCGTGGTTTGACCGTGATCTGGGGCTGGCCGGGCGCGTCCACGTACGCCACGCCGACGGTCGTCTGGAAAGCCGGCTGATGAACGTCGATCGGCCCGTGGCGACTATTCCCAACCTGGCCATTCATCTTGATCGTGAGGCCAACAAGGGGCGGGCGATCAACCCGCAGACGCAAATGGCGCCGGTGCTGATGCAAGGCGAGAGCGCCACACTGACGTCGCTGGTGCAGACCTGGCTGGCCCGGGAGCACGGCCTGAAAGACGTTGAGGTGGTGGATTTCGAACTGGCGTTCTATGACGTTCAGCCGCCCGCGCTGGTCGGCGTTGAACAGGAGCTGGTGGCCAGCGCGCGCCTGGATAATTTGCTGTCGTGCTTCATGGGCGTGGAAGCCCTGCTCGAGTGTGACGGCGAGCAGGGGGCCCTGCTGGTAGCCAACGACCACGAAGAAGTCGGCAGCGCCAGCGCCTGCGGCGCCCAGGGGCCGTTTCTGGGAGACGTGTTGCGGCGTCTCAACGAACAGGTGGGCGGCGGTACCGAAGCGTCGTTGATCCAGCTGATCCAGTCATCGTGCATGATCTCCTGCGATAACGCCCACGCGCTGCATCCCAACTTCATGGACAAGCACGATGCCAACCACGGCCCGGCCATCAACCAGGGGCCGGTGATCAAGATCAACGCCAGCCAGCGCTACGCCACCAACAGCGCCACCGGCGCGTTGTTCCGCGATGTCTGCCGCGACGCCGATGTGCCGGTGCAAGCGTTTGTCACCCGCGCCGACATGGGCTGTGGCAGCACCATCGGGCCGATCACCGCCACCGAGGTGGGCGTACCCACGCTCGACGTCGGCGTGCCCCAGTGGGCCATGCACTCCATCCGCGAAACCGCCGGCGCCCGGGATATCCACCATCTGACCCGGGCGCTGCGGACATTTCTCGATCGGCCGTCGCTTTCGCTGACTCGCTGATCGCCCACGCAAAAAAGCCCGCTCAAGGGCGGGCTTTTTTCGGTAATCGGGTTGGTAGCTACGCCCTGATTCGAACAGGGGACCCCATCATTATGAGTGATGTGCTCTAACCAACTGAGCTACGTAGCCATTCAACGGAGGCGGATGCTACCCGGCGGGGGTAGCAACGTCAAGTATGCTGTACTGGCTTAGACGTTGAAACGGAAGTGGATGACGTCGCCGTCCTTGACGATGTAGTCCTTGCCTTCCAGGCGCCACTTGCCGGCATCCTTGGCACCCTGCTCGCCGTTCAGGCTGACAAAGTCGTTGTAGGCAACCACTTCAGCGCGAATAAAGCCCTTCTGGAAGTCCGAGTGAATGACGCCTGCGGCTTCCGGCGCCGATGCGCCTTCGCGTACCGTCCAGGCGCGGACCTCCTTGACCCCGGCGGTGAAGTAGGTCTGCAGGCCCAGCAGTCCGTAGCCGGCGCGGATCACGCGGTCGAGGCCCGGCTCCTCCATGCCCATTTCGTCGAGGAACATGGCGCGTTCCTCATCGTCGAGCTCGGCCACTTCGGCTTCGATCTGGTTGCAGACGGGTACCACGACCGCGCCTTCCTCGGCGGCAATCTCGTTGACCACGTCGAGATAGGGATTATTGTCGAAGCCGTCTTCGTTGACGTTGGCGATGTACATGGTGGGCTTCAGCGTCAAAAAGCCGAAGCTCTTGACCTGATGCTGCTCCTCGTCATCCAGCCCGGCGCTGCGCAGCGGCTGACCCTCGGCCAGGTGTGGCTGGACCCTGTCCAACACAGCCTTGGTGGCCACGGCATCCTTGTCGCCGCCTTTCACCGCGCGTGCCAGCCGCTGGATGGCTTTTTCCACGGTATCCAGATCGGCCAGCGCCAGTTCCATGTTGATGATTTCGATATCGGCGCGAGGGTCGACCTGGTTGGAGACGTGAATCACGTTATCGTTGTCAAAGCAGCGCACAACGTGGGCGATCGCCTGGGTCTCGCGGATATTGGCGAGAAACTTGTTGCCCAGCCCCTCGCCCCTGGAAGCGCCGGCCACCAGCCCGGCAATATCGACAAACTCCATGGTGGTCGGCAGCACCTTCTCCGGCTTGACGATGGCCGAGAGCGCGTCCAGCCGGGGGTCGGGCATGGGCACAATGCCGACGTTGGGCTCGATGGTGCAGAAGGGGAAGTTTTCGGCGTCGATGCCTGTCTTGGTCAGCGCGTTGAAAAGCGTGGACTTGCCGACGTTGGGCAGGCCGACAATACCGCAGTTGAAACCCATAACGATGATTCCTGAAAACTGATGTGAAGTGCGACGCGGGCCAGGACGGTGCCGGTCAGGGGCGCGTCATTTTAAGCTGTGCAGCCGGTTCATGGCCTGAGCCCAGTCGCCGCCGACGGCAAGCGGCAGGGTAGTCAGACAGGCGTCCAGCGCCGTGTCGATGGCGGACTGCTCGGTCTTGCCCGGCCGGTTGAGGACGTAGTTGACGACCCGGTTGGCATCCCCGGGGTGGCCAATGCCGATGCGCAGGCGGTGAAAATCCTTGCGGTTGCCCAGCGCGCTGACGGTGTCGCGCAGACCGTTGTGGCCGCCGTGGCCGCCGCCGGTCTTGTAGCGCGCCTGGCCGGCGGGCAGGTCAAGCTCGTCGTGGGCGACCAGCAGCTGGTCGGGGCTGAGCTTGAAGAATTGGCACAGGGCCGCCACCGACGCGCCGCTACGATTCATGAAGGTGGTGGGGTTGAGCAGGTGCAGTTCGACGCCGCCCAGCCGGGTTTTGGCATGGAGGCCGAAAAACTTCTTTTCCGGGCGCAGCTCGGTATGCATGTCCCGCGCCACCGCGTCGACCAGCCAGGCACCGGCGTTGTGTCGCGTGGCGGCGTATTTGGGCCCGGGGTTGCCCAGGCCGATAAGCGCCATAACCTGGCTCATTTTGTCACCTCCAAAAAAAATCAAGCGCCGGAGCGCTTGATCGTAACATGGTGCGGGCCGTGCGAGGGCACGGCCCGCGGGAGCATGCCGGGTTACTCGGCGCTGTTGTCTTCGCCTTCGCCGGCGTCTTCGGCGTCGTCATCGTCCTTGTCACTGCCGCGAACCTTCTGCTTGGCAATGTTGACGACGGCGGCGTTGTGATCCTCGCCGTGGGACAGCTCAACCGAGCGAACGCCCTGCGGCATACGGATATCGGACAGGTGCAGCGTGGTACCCACTTCCACGTTGGCAATGTCGATTTCCAGATAGTCCGGCAGATCTTTGGGCAGCGAGTAGACCTGGACTTCAACGGCCAGAGCATGGAGCTCGCCGTCCTGGTCCTTGATGCCCACGCACTGATCTTCACCGACGACGTGCAGCGGCACATTGATGGTGATTTCCTGATTGGCGTCTACGCGCATGAAATCCGCGTGGGTCACCAGCGGCTTGAAGGGGTGGCGCTGCAGGTCACGCACGACAACCTGCTCTTTGGTGCCTTCGATGTTGAGATCAACCACCGAGGAGAAGAAGGCCTCGTCTTCAATCGCCTTGTAGAAAACGGTCTTTTCCACGGCGATGGACTGCGGGGCCTTGTCGCCGCCGTAAACCACGGCGGGAATCTGTTCGTTTGCACGACGCAGGCGGCGGCTCGCACCTTTCCCCAGGTCGGAACGAACGCTGGCGTTAAGGATAAAATCGGACATGAAATGTGCCTCTTGGGTTAAAGTCGGAAAGCGCCGCCGCCCGCGACCAGGCAACGGCGCTTTCAAAAGCGGCAGGGGCGCCGGGAGCGCTTGTCCGCTACGGGGTCAGGCAATCAGTGAAACATTGCGCTGACGGATTCTTCGTTGCTGACACGGCGGATCGCTTCGGCGATCAGGCCGGCCACGCTCAGCTGGCGGATGCGCCCGCTGCGGCGTGCGGTTTCGGACAGCGGGATCGTATCGGCCACGACGACTTCGTCGAGAACCGAGCCGGTAATGTTGTCGACCGCCGGGCCGGAGAGAATCGCATGGGTGGCGTAGGCCACGACATTGGTGGCGCCGCGCTCCTTCAGCGCTTCGCCGGCCTTGCACAGGGTGCCGGCGGTATCGATCATGTCGTCGACCACCACGCAGGTGCGGTCCTGGATGTCGCCGATGATGTGCATCACCTGCGCCTGATTGGCCTGGGGGCGACGCTTGTCGATGATGGCAAGGTCCACGTTCAGCGCCTTGGCAATGGCCCGGGCGCGCACCACGCCGCCCACATCGGGAGACACGACGACGAGATCGCGATAGTTCTGGCGCTCGATATCGTCGAGGAGGATCGGCGAGCCGTAGACGTTGTCGACCGGCACGTCGAAGAATCCCTGGATCTGGTCGGCGTGCAGGTCCATGGTCATGACCCGGTCAACACCGGCCTTGACCATCATGTCGGCGACTACCTTGGCGGAAATCGGCACGCGCGATGAGCGCACCCGGCGATCCTGGCGGGCATAGCCGAAATACGGCAGAACGGCGGTAATGCGCGCTGCCGACGCCCGACGCAGGGCGTCAACCATCAGGATCATCTCCATCAGGTTTTCATTGGTCGGGGCACAGGTGGACTGGAGGATGAAGACATCCTTGCCGCGTACGTTTTCGTTGATTTCGACTGCGGTCTCACCGTCGCTGAACTGACCAACCGTGGCATTGCCCATGCGGCTGTCCAGACTATCGGCAATCTTGTGAGCGAGCTCGGGATTGGCGTTCCCGGCGAAAACCATCAATTTTGACACGCGCAGCCACCTTTGCAGTGTTGGTAAATCCGGGTTTTTCTACCGTTGGCTGGCTGGGGTAGCAGGATTCGAACCTGCGCATACCGATACCAAAAACCGGTGCCTTACCACTTGGCTATACCCCAAAAGAGCTTCCAGCATTAACGGGAGGCGTCTGGCCGCCCGGAGCATCGTGGAGAGGAGAGACGTTACGCCCTTGAGCGATCCATACTGCACCGTATTGGCCGGCCATCCGCGCGACGCGCCCGGCTTCCTGTCGGCCCCGGGGTGTTCCCTCGAAGGCGGCGAAGACGCAGGCGCCCGTGCCGGTGAGCCGGACGGGGGCAAAACGGGCAAGAAAGCTCAAGGCTCTGGCGATCGGCGGGTACTGTGCCTTGACCACGGCTTCGCAGTCATTACGCCATGCAGTCGCTCCCCCCTGCAGTGCGCGCGCCATACTAATGCGCGGGGTATGGCGTGTCAATTGCGGATCGCCAAACACCCCGGGCGTCGACACGCTCACACCGGGGTGAACGATCACGAACCAGGGGATATCCAGAGTCACCGGCGTGAGCTTTTCACCGACACCCTCGGCCCAGGCGCTGTGGCCTTTGACAAAAACCGGAACGTCGGCGCCCAGCGTCAGTCCGAGCGCCGTCAGCTTGGCGGGAGACAGCCCGAGCTGCCAGAGCGAATTGAGCCCGACCAGTACCGTGGCCGCGTTGGAACTGCCGCCGCCCAGGCCGCCGCCCTGGGGCAGGTGCTTGTCAATGTGGATGCCAGCGCCGCAGCCCGCAGCGGCCGGTACGCGGCTTTTCAGCAGCCGGGCGGCGCGCAGCGCCAGATTGTCGTCGTCGGCCACTCCGTCAAGGGCGTTGTCCAGCTGCAGTTTGCTGTCCTGGCGCGAGGTCAGGGTGATCGAATCGCTCAGGTCGACAAACTGGAAGAGAGTTTGCAACTCGTGATAGCCGTCGGCGCGGCGGCCGATAATATGCAGCATTCGGTTCAGCTTGGCCGGTGCGGGCAGCTTCAGGGTCGCGGGAAGCCGGGAGTCGGTCATGGGATCAATCGCCGGTCTGCGGGGCGTCGGGATCGGGCTGCCAGCGATTGACCACCAGAATCACCCGCATGTCGTCGTAAGTCAGCGTTAACTTGCGCGGCAGCCATAGAGTGTCTTCTTCACGACCGGCTTTTGCTTTACGGCTGACGTTGACCCAGTCGCGGTAATCGATCGTCCAGCCGTTTTGCGCCAGGTGGGCAGGGAAGCCGAAGGCATCGGTTTCCAGACGGTAGCTGTCGTCTTCGCCGGGCAGGCCGCGTACCCAGGAGGGCAGGTCGCGCACCGGCAGCGACCAGCCCAGCTGATCGTTCATCAGCGCCTCGGGGGTTTCGGCCTCAAAGCGGCCGTCGCCGTTGGTTAGTGAGAAACGCCCCTCGCGCCCCTTGAGAACGGTGCGGCCGCTGCCAAAGGGCCCGCTGACCAGCATACGGAAATAGTGGGGAAACTGGTTCCAGTCGAGGTTGGCGCTATGGCGTTCGTCGCTGGTGCGCAATGAAGCCTTGCCCACCAGCGACCAGCGTTGCAGATCCTCGAGCGTGGTTTGCTGATCGTCCCAGTCGCCGCGCTGGCGACCGTCGCTGTCCATTGGAGTTTGGCTGGCACAGCCGGCGAGCAGCGCCAGCGAGGCCAGGCCGGAAAGAAAGAGCATTTTCAGCCCCGGGCGTGGGGAAGCAAGTCGTTGCATGATGGGTTCCAGGACTCAATACGGTATTTAGTGTTGATGGTGATCTTGGCTGTGCGGTGTCGTGAATGGATGACGGCGTAAGCTTTTGGGCAGCCGGCATCCTTTATTGTCGCTGCTGTCTATTCTCGGTACTTTCTATTCTCGGTACTTTCTGTTCTGAATGCTTTCTATTCGCGGTCGTCGGGTGACAGTTCCGGGTGGCGCTCGAGCAGCGCGTCGATCGCCGGGTGTTCATCGGCGCCGGCCAGGGCCGCGCGTACCAGCCGGCGGGCACGCGCGGTCTTGTCCAGAGCGTGCAGCACCTCGGCCAGGTGAGCGGTCACTTCCTGGTCCGGCATGCTGTCGTGGGCGCGCTCCAGCGGCGGCAGGGCTTTTTGCGGCTGCCCCTGACGAAAATAGACCCAGCCCAGGCTGTCCTGTATTGCCGGATTGTCCGGTGTGAGCTCGTGGGCGCGCTCGACCAGCTCCCGGGCATCGTCCAGGCGGCCGGGCACTTCCTCGTCGGCCAGCGTGTAGCCCAGGGCGTTGAGCGCCATGACGTTGTCGGGGTCGTCTTCGAGTACGCGCTGAAGGTCATGCTCCATGCCGGCCAGATCATCGGCCCGCCAGGCGCGCATGGCCCGCCGGTAACGCAGCCCGGCGGTGTCCGGGGTCTTTTCCAGCCCCCGGGCCAGCAGCGCATCGGCGTCGGCATGCCGGCCCCGGTCGTCGAGCAGCTCGGCCTCCAGCATCAGCAGGGCGTTGTAGTGCCCGCTGAAGCGCTGACGCTGAGCCTTGAGAAACGTGCGGGCATCGGCCAGGCGGTTGGCGTCGACCAGCATCCAGGCGGCCCCGGCGCGGGCCGGCAGAAATTCGTCGCCTTCCTCGACCTGGCGGAAGTATAAAAGGGCGCTATCGACGTTGCCGAGGGCCTTGTCGGCGCTGCCCAGCAGGAAGTAGCCGGTGGCGGAAAGGTCGTCATTGCTTGCCAGTGGGCGCAGTAACTCTCGGGCGGCGCCGGGCTCACCTTCCTGCAGATACAGCCGGGCGAGTGCCAGGCGGAGTTCGCTGCCGCCGTCGTGACGCTCCAGCAGGGCATCCGTCTGCGCCACCGCGGCGTCAAGGTTGTCGAGGCGGATCTCGGCCTGTGCCAGCAACAGGTTGAAGCGGGCGTCGTCGGGGGCATGCTGCATGCCCTGGCGGGCGGCCCGGCGTGCCGCGCGATTATCGCCCTGTTCCAGCGCCAGGTGCGCTCGGGTGCGCCATAGCGCCGGGGACGTCGGCACCAGCGACTCTGCGCGGTTCAGGTGACGCCGGGCACTGGCCGTATGATCCGCGGCTTTTTCCAGCTGCGCGGCGGCCAGGTGGGCATCGGCCCGGCCGGCGGCGGGTAGGTTGTTATCGTCGGCCAGGGCGTCGTCCAGGCGCTGCAACAGCGGGGCCGGCGCAGCGCCCTGGGCAATCGCCTGCTCGGCGAGTTTGGTCAGGCCGGCGCTTTCTCCCCGGGCAGCCAGCGTCAGACGCCGGTCGAGGCTTTCCGGCCAGTCGCCCCGCTGGACTGCCAGGGCGGAAAGTAGCCGGTTGGGGGTAGCGCTGTCGGGGGCCAGCGCCTGCCAACGGGTGGCCGCCGTCTTGAGCAGGTCGGGAGAATCGCCAAAGCGGGCGGCGAAGGTGGCACGCTTTGCCAGCTCGGGGTCCGGGTAGCGTTCGGCCGCCTTGAGGTAGCCCCGGGTGGCCTCGCGATAGCGCTCGCGCTGACCGGCCAGCTCGGCGGTCAACAGCGTGCTCAGGCCGTCGGCGTCGAGCCCGCGAGTGACGGGCGGAGCCGAGGACAGCAAAGAGTGATCGCCGGTCGCATCGGGCGGCACCGCCTGGCAGCCACCCGCCAGGGCAGCCGCCGCCAGCGTCGCCAGCACCGCCGGGCGCCCGGGCACCGACGGCAGCCGCCGAATGGCAGATGGCACAAGGGCCGATAAAGGTAACGTCGCGCGAAGTGGCATGCAGCCCTCGATCCGTTGGCAGGGGGCTCAGCATAGCCGTTTGCCGGATGATGGCAAAGGGGCTTTTATCCGCTCAGCGCCTTGATCCGCTCAACGCCTGCGCTGCAGTTCGCCGACCGGTTGAAGGCTCAACCCGGGTGATGACGGTTCAGCCCGAGTGATAAAGGCGATAGTCCTGCTGCACCAAAGCGGTGTGGGTCAGAGCCGATGCGGCTGTGATAGAATACCGGATTAACTTGACTGGCATCGCCCTGTCGGGCGTCAAACCGGATGACCGATACACTAGCGAAGACGCATAACGCATGACGCTTCTTGCCCTGGGAATAAATCATCGTACCGCCACGGTTGCCGTGCGCGAGCAGGTGGCCTTTACGCCGACACAGCTATCGCAGGCGCTTGAAGAGCTCCACGAGCTGCCGCAGATTGAAGAAGCGGCGGTGCTGTCAACCTGTAATCGTACTGAGCTTTACTGCGTTACCGATGCCGCCGGCGAACAGGTCGTGCTCGATTGGCTGGGGCGCTTTCATCAGCTGGATATCGACGACCTGACGCGCTGTGCCTACCACTACCTGGATAACGACGCCGCTCGCCACCTGATGCGCGTTGCCGTGGGGCTGGACTCGATGGTACTGGGCGAGCCCCAGATCCTCGGGCAGCTCAAGGAGGCCTACCAGCAGGCGCGCGACGCCAACGGCCTGGGCGGCGAGCTGGATCGTTTGTTCCAGCACACCTTTGCCGTGGCCAAGCAGGTACGCACGCAAACCGGCATCGGCAAGAATCCGGTGTCGGTGGCCTACGCAGCGGTAAGCATGGCCAGCCGCATCTTCGACGATTTCAGCCGCGCCCGGGCGCTGCTCATCGGCGCGGGCGAGACCATCGAGCTGGTCGCACGGCACTTGCACGAAGCCGGTGTGCGCCAGCTGACAGTCGCCAACCGCACCCGCGAGCGCGCCGAGACGGTCTCGGCGGCGCTGGGCGGCGAGGCCATCGCCCTGCCGGATATTCCCGACGCGCTCGAAAACGCCGATATCGTGATTTCGTCCACCGCGTCACCGCTGCCGATTCTGGGCAAGGGCATGATGGAGCGCGCGCTGAAAAGCCGTCGTCACGGCCCGGTATTCATGGTGGATATCGCCGTGCCACGGGATATCGAACCCGAAGTCGGCGACCTGGCCGACGTGTTTCTGTACACCGTGGATGACCTCGACGTGGTTATCCAGGAAAACCGCCGCCACCGCCAGATGGCCGCCGACCAGGCCGAATCGATCATTGAACACGGCGTCAGCAGCTGGCTGCATGAACGGCGCATTCGCAGCGGCGGCCAGCTGATTCAGGCCTACCGCCAGCATGGCGAGGCGCTGCGCGACCTGTCCCGGGATCAGGCGCTGGCGCGTCTGGCACGAGGAGAAGACCCGGCCAGAATCATCGAGCGTCTGGCGTACCAGCTGAGCAACCGGCTGATGCATCAGCCCACCCAGGCCATCCGCGATGCCGCCTCGAATGAGGAGCATGGTCTGCTTGACGCGGTCCCGCGCCTGCTGATGCCGCCCAGGCCCGCGTTCGAAACCCAGGAAACGACGGCCGCGTCCCGCGCTGCGGATGCGCCCTGCCAACAGGATGAAAAGCCCGTATGAAAGACACGCTGCGCCAACGTCTGGACGGCTTTGTGGAACGCTTCGAGGAGCTGGCCATGCTGCTGGCCGACCCCGACGTGATCAGTGATCAGCGCCGCTTCCGTGACTATTCAAGAGAATACGCCGAGCTGGAAGAGCTGGTGGCCGCCTGGCAGCGTTATCGCGGCATTGAAGGCGACATCGAGGCCGCCGAGCCCATGCGCCAGGATAGCGATGCGGAAATGCGCGAACTCGCGGAGATGGAAATCAGCGACGGCCGTGAACGGCTGGAAACGCTGGAAGAGGACCTCAAGCGCCTGCTGGTTCCCCGGGACCCCGATGACGACAGCAACGTCTTTCTCGAAGTCCGCGCCGGCACCGGCGGCGACGAGGCGGCGCTGTTTGCCGGCGATCTCTTCCGCATGTATTCGCGCTATGCCGAGTCCCGCGGCTGGCGGGTCGAGGTGGTGAGCGCCAACCACGGTGAAATGGGCGGCTACAAGGAAATCATTGCACGTATCAAGGGCGACAGCGTGTATGCGCGGCTCAAGTTCGAGTCCGGCGCGCACCGCGTACAGCGAGTGCCGGCTACCGAATCGCAGGGGCGCATTCACACCTCGGCCTGTACCGTCGCGGTGATGCCCGAGGTCGAGGACGTCGGCGATATCGACCTCCAGACGGCCGACATGCGCGTGGATACCTTCCGCGCCAGCGGCGCCGGCGGCCAGCACGTCAACACCACCGATTCCGCCATTCGCATTACGCACCTGCCCACTGGCGTCGTGGTAGAGTGCCAGGAAGAACGTAGCCAGCACAAGAACCGCGCCAGGGCCATGTCGCACCTGGCCGCCCGGCTCAAGCAGAACGCCGAGGACGAGCAGCGCCAGCAGCAGGCCGATGAGCGCCGCTCGCTGGTCGGCACGGGGGATCGCAGCGACCGTATTCGGACCTACAACTTCCCCCAGGGGCGGGTGACCGACCATCGTATCAATCTGACGCTGTACAAATTGGGCGACGTGATCGGCGGCGAGCAGCTGGACGACGTTATCGACCCGCTGATCCACGAATATCAGGCCGACCAGCTGGCCGCGCTTCAGGACAGCGCATGACCACCGGAAGCCGCCCATGACGCTGGATCAGCTGGTGCGCCACGCCGCGCTGCGTCTGCAAGCTGCCGGCTCGCCCAGCCCGCGCCTGGACGCCGAAGTGCTGTGGATGCACGTCACCGGCCGCGACCGTACCTGGCTATATACCTGGGGTGATCGCACTTGGGGAGATCGTACTCGGGGCGACCGCACGGCAGTCGATAGCGCCGAAGCGCGCTGGCAGCAGGCGCGTTTTGACGCGCTGATTGCCGCCCGGGCGCAGGGGATGCCGGTGGCGTATTTGACCGGCGAGCGTGAATTTCACGGGCTTGCGCTTGCTACCTCGCCGGAGACGTTGATTCCCCGGCCGGATACCGAAACTCTGGTCGAGGCGGCGCTTGAGCGTGCAACAGCAGCCAGCGGCCGGCTGCTGGACATGGGCACCGGCACCGGAGCGATCGCGCTGGCGTTTGCCGGCGAACGCCCCGGCTGGCAGGTCGACGGCGTGGATATCGGTCCGGAGGCCGTCGCCTTGGCCCGGGACAACGCCGCCCGGCTGGAGATCGGCAATGTCAGTTTCGTTCACGGCGACTGGTTTTCGGCCCTGGCAGATGACCCGTTGCTGGCGTTTGATTTGATCGTCGCCAATCCGCCGTACATCGATGCCGCCGATCCGCACCTGCGCCAGGGCGATGTGCGCTTTGAGCCGCGCTCGGCGCTGGTGGCCGCCGAGGCCGGCCTGGCCGATCTGCGTCACCTGGTCGACCGCGCCGGAGGCTATCTGACCCCCGGCGGCTGGCTGGCGCTGGAACACGGCCATACCCAGGCCCGTGCGGTACGCGATATGCTCGACCAGGCCGGCTATGCCCGGGTGGCCAGCCTGCGCGATCTGGGCGGCCACGAGCGCGTGACACTGGGCCGGCAGCCCGGCGACTGATCGTTCCTTTCCACCGTTGACGCTATGGAATCCCGCCATGAAAGCCAAAAACAAGACGCTGGACCGTATCGACCTCAAGATCCTGCGCTGCCTGCAGGAAAACGCCCGCATCTCCTACGTCGACCTGGCCGCCGAGGTCGGGTTGTCCACCACGCCCTGCCTGGAGCGCGTCAAGCGGCTGGAGCGCGCCGAGGTCATTCGCGGCTATCAGGCCATGCTCGACCCCTGCGCGCTGCGCGCCGACCTGCTGGTGTTTGTGGAAATCAGCCTGGAAACCCAGACTCCCGCCGTGTTTGACGAGTTTCGTCGCGCGGTGGAGCAGCTGCCGCAAATTCAGGAGTGCCACCTGGTCTCCGGCCAGTTTGACTATATCCTCAAATGCCGGATTCCCGAGATGTCGGCCTATCGCCAGCTGCTGGGCGACGTGGTGCTGACGCTGCCCGGCGTCAAGGAATCCAAAAGCTATGTGGTGATGGAAGAAGTCAAGGAAACCTGCAGCCTGCACCTGCCCGAGATTGCTGATCTGGAGGAGAAGTGACCCATGATGGATGACCAGGCGCTACTGCGTTACAGCCGCCAGATCATGCTGCCCGAAGTGGATATCGGCGGCCAGCAGCGCCTGCTCGACGCCCATGCGGTGATTATTGGCGCGGGCGGGCTGGGCTCACCGGCCGGGCTTTACCTGGCCGCCGCCGGCGTCGGGCGCATCACCCTGGTCGACGCCGACGACGTCGAGCTGTCCAACCTGCAGCGTCAGATCGCCCACGGCCAGGCGGATATCGACCGCAACAAGGCCGAATCGGCCAGCGACAGCTTTACTGCCATCAACCCCGGCTGCGAGGTCACGGCGATCGGCGATCATCTGCTGGGCGAAGCGCTGGAAAGCGTGGTCGCCACCGCCGATGTGGTGCTCGACTGCACCGACCGCTTTTCCAGCCGCTACGCGATCAACGCCGCCAGCCAGGCCACCGGCGTGCCGCTGGTCTCGGGCGCTGCCATCCGCTTTTCCGGCCAGGTCGCGGTATTCGACCCTCGCGACTCGGAATGCCCCTGCTACGCCTGCCTCTACCCGCCCGACAACAGCGACGACGAAGCCATGAGCTGCGCGGAAAACGGCGTCATGGCCCCGCTGGTCGGCCTGGTCGGCACCTTCCAGGCGGTGGAAACTTTCAAACTGCTCAGCGGCGCGGGCCGCGTACATCGCGGCCTCGCCGCCTTCGACGCCCTGAGCGGTGAGTGGCGCCACTTCAAACTCCCCAGAGATCCCGACTGCCCGGTGTGTCGGGGGCGATCTGATCAAGGGCACAGGTAAGGAGCTGCAAAGCGCTCCTGCTGTATTGAGCTGAGCCGCGAGCCTTATGTTTTGAAGGTCTGGGTTGGAAAGGGCAAATTTGACCTTTTCATGGCTGTGCTCTATTGTTAATGGCAACACGGCCCCCGCCTCTTGGCTTTTACGAGCTTACGCGGGGGTTTTTGTGTATACTGTTA
>NZ_AMQY01000013.1 GCF_000334215.1 Vreelandella jeotgali Hwa
GATCCTACCTGTTATTCACTCCACCAGCCTTCCCAGTCCCTTGGCGCTCCCATATCTGCCAGAGACAGCGAGCATTCAGCATGCTGAGCAGGAAAGTTCACCAAGTGTTCCTGTAAGCGCCTGTGCCAATGGGTATTCGGGCAAATAGCCCTGGTCATGTGCCTTAAGATGCTCAGCAGCAGGAAGGGGCGAGCGATCAGCTGTGGCTGATCGTGAAAAGCGTCGCACCAGATTATGCTGCCTTTTTGGGGTAGTTTGGGTTGGTCGATGATATTGCGGTTCCAGAGCCGACTGTGGTGAGCGCAAAGGTTGCGCAGATAGTTCAGCGATCGCAACCAGCTTTGGAAAATTTGCCAATCATGTACGCCGTATTTATGGGCAATACGCTTTTGATCCGGGACTTTCATCATCGCGAAAAGGTGTGAAAGGGTGCCGAAATCCCAGGTTTCGACGGCCACCCAGATCGGCAATCGGAAGCTGTGCTTCTGCCGGTAATGTTTGACGAAGTCCTCTTTGGAGCGGTCTTCCATTCGCTTGGCATGCCCCTGCCAGCTTACGAAAGCTTCTTTACGCTCTTTACCTACAGGCTTGCGCGCAAAAGACTTATGGAATGTTTCCCGTTTCAGGTGTGCGAAAGTATCCTGTTCGCCTAGAACATAAGCAATGTCTACGCGCAGAGCGACTTCCACGCGCTCCAGCGCGTCGGTAAGGTGCAGGCGTAGCTTCTTATCAAAAAGGTAAAGCCGTATGGCATCGTTGAATTCAGTACCAGGCACGAATTGATCCGTGGCCTGGTTGACTGGTCGATGATGTTTATCATGACCGATCGTCTTGAACACGCGAAACGGATACCAATACGCGCTTAATCGGTAATAACCGACGCGCTCCAGATGCTCCAGCGCGGCAGCTTCATCGCTGACTTGTATACCGCGCTGTAATAATATATCCAACTGCTGGTGAAAGGATTTCCAGGGACGCTGATAAACCATCGGAAGACCATCCTTTGAACAACCGTTTGGACCTGCTGAGTTTGTACCACACTGGACTTGCCGGGCCGGGGCTTGAGCCGGTTGCAGAGATCCATGTATCTGTCGACTTTTTCGACAACTGTGTGTTTTGTGAAATCTCTGGAAAACGCTTCCTGTATTGCATTGTCAATCAGTTCTTCTGTTGACGATAAGGGCATTTCGGCCAACTTCACCTCTGGTGGTCATAATGACCCCTCATGTTGCTTGCAGGTGGAGAATCCTCGACTTGCGCGTGGATTCGTCCTGCGCCATCACTGGCTGCTTCTATCGCCAGATTACGCGAAACAGGGCAAAAACGCATGGATATGGCGGGGAAGCCATGACCCTGGCGGCAGGGCCTGTCGCCTATCAGCACCGTTTTGTGTTGGCTAACCCGGCCGGTTGGGCATAAAAAACCCGCCGTGGAAGGCGGGAAAACGTCAGTAGCTCCGGACAGGGCCATGACGTCGGGGGAGGCGCCGCCGGGGGGCCGGCGGCGCAGCGCAATCAGTTACGGATAATAAAGTCGAACGCGCCCAGCGCGGCGTTGGCGCCTTCGCCCATGGCGATGATGATCTGCTTGTAGGGCACCGTGGTGACGTCGCCGGCGGCGAAGATACCCGGTACCGAGGTCATGCCCTTGTCGTTGGTGATGATTTCGCCGTGGGGGCTGAGCTCTACCGGCGAGTCCTTCAGCCATTCGGTGTTGGGCACCAGGCCAATTTGTACGAAAATGCCCTCAAGCGCGACGTGGTGGTCCTCGTCGGTGGTGCGATCCTTGTAGGTCAGGCCGTTGGCGCGGCTGCCGTCGCCGGTGACTTCGGTGGTCTGGGCGTTGAGGATGATGTCCACGTTGTCCATGCTCTTGAGCTTTTTCTGCAGCACGGCGTCGGCGCGCATTTCATCCATGAACTCGAACAGCGTGACGTGGCCAACGATGCCGGCCAGGTCGATGGCCGCTTCCACGCCGGAGTTGCCGCCGCCGATCACCGCGACGTGCTTGCCCTTGAACAGCGGGCCGTCGCAGTGGGGGCAGTAGGCCACGCCCTTGTTGCGGTACTCGGCCTCGCCGGGTACGTTCATTTCTCGCCAGCGGGCGCCGGTGCCCAGCACCAGGGTCTTGCTCTGGAGCGTGGCGCCGGATTCGAAGGTGACTTCGTGTAGCCCGCCTTCGTTCTCGGCCGGGGTCAGCTTCACCGCGCGCTGCAGGTTCATGATGTCCACGTCGTAATCCTTGACGTGTTCTTCCATCGCGGTGACCAGCTTGGGCCCCTCGGTTTTGGTCACCGAAATAAAGTTCTCGATACCCAGGGTATCCACCACCTGGCCGCCGAAGCGTTCGGCGATGAGGCCGGTGCTGATGCCCTTGCGCGCCGCATAGATAGCTGCCGATGCGCCCGCCGGGCCGCCGCCGATCATCAGGGTGTCGAACGCGGCCTTGTCGTTGAGCTTCGCGGCTTCGCGCTCGGCTGCGCCGGTGTCGACCTTGCCGAGAATCTGTTCCAGGCTCATGCGGCCCTGGTCGAACGGCTCGCCGTTGAGATAGACGCTGGGCACCGACATGATCTCCAGCTCGTCGACCTCGGCCTTGTAGACGGCGCCGTCGATCGCTTCGTGGCGAATTCCGGGGTTGTTGATCGCCATCAGGTTGAGCGCCTGGACCACGTCCGGGCAGTTCTGGCACGACAGCGAGAAGTAGGTTTCAAACACCATCTCGCCGTCCAGCGCCCTGATCTGTTCCAGGGTTTCTTCCGAGGCCCTGGGCGGATGCCCGCCGACCTGCAAAAGCGCGAGGACCAGCGAGGTAAACTCGTGGCCGAGGGGAATGCCGGCAAATACCACGCCGGTATCCTCGCCGGGGCGATTGATGGCAAACGACGGTTGGCGCTTGGCTGTACCGTCGGTGGCCAGGGTGATTTTATCGCTCAGGCCGCTGATCTCTTCCAGCAGTTCGGCCAGTTCCCGTGACTTGTCGCCGTCACCGAGGGAGGCTTTTAGCTCGATCGGCTGAGTCACTTTTTCCAGATAGGCCTGTAGCTGCTGCTTCATGTTGGTGTCCAGCATGTCGATCGCTTCCTCGCAGTCGTTGACGGTGTATTAAAACAGGTACGGATACGTCGGGTTATCCGGGCTGGCCTCTGGGCCCGCGTTGGCAGCCGGGTCGGCGTGGCGTATGCCGGGGCGTATCAAGGG
Organism: Vreelandella jeotgali Hwa; assembly: GCF_000334215.1. Classification (GTDB taxonomy): domain Bacteria; phylum Pseudomonadota; class Gammaproteobacteria; order Pseudomonadales; family Halomonadaceae; genus Vreelandella; species Vreelandella jeotgali. The sequence continues at coordinate 3,201 of NZ_AMQY01000013.1, forward strand.
CATACGCGTCACGAAGGCACAGGGGTCAGCCCGCCCCGTATCAGGGGGGAGTCGCGTTGGCGGGGCAGGGCACCCGGGAGCCCCCGGGTGCCAGGGATGCCGGCCGGTTTAGATCTTGCCGACCAGGTCCAGCGACGGCGACAGAGTCTCTTCGCCTTCTTCCCACTTCGCCGGGCATACTTCGTTGGGGTTGGCGCGAACGTACTGTGCGGCCTTGACCTTGCGCAGCAGCTCTTCAGCGTTGCGGCCGATGTTGCCGGCGTTGAGCTCGACAATCTGGATCTTGCCGTCCGGATCGACGACGAAGGTGCCGCGCTCGGCAACGCCGTCTTCCTCGATCAGCACTTCAAAGTTGCGCGAGACGGTGTGCGTCGGGTCGGCGATCATCGGATACTGCAGCTTGCCAATGGTTTCGGAGCTGTCGTGCCACGCCTTGTGCGTGAAGTGGGTGTCGGTGGAAACGCTGTAGATTTCCACGCCCAGCTTCTTGAATTCGTCGTAGCGGTCGGCCAGGTCACCCAGCTCGGTGGGGCAGACAAAGGTGAAGTCGGCCGGATAGAAGAAGAAGATCGACCACTGGCCCTTGAGGCTTGCGTCGGTGACGTCGAGAAAGTCGCCGTTGTGGTAGGCGGTGGCGTTAAACGGTTTGACTTCGGTATTGATCAAGGACATTACGCTGTCTCCTGTTGGTGGGGATGTCTCGATAACGTGAGGCTACTTTAACCCCGCGCGCTCGATTAATAAAATTGAGAAAAGGCATTATTAATAATAGTGCAAGGCTATTTATGCCCGATATCCGGAATAGATCAGCTTGCAGGGGATGTCACGACTGGACTCAGAGGACATCGTCGTCGCTGCCGGTGCGTACGCTTTCCAGCTCGCCGCTGAAGGGCGAGACGTCCACGACAACCTGAATCGGCGCGCAGCACTGGTGGCAGTCTTCCCAGGTGGTATAGCTGCCCTGCGACGGGTCAATGTCGAACGTCAGCGGGCTGCCGCAGTAGGGGCAGTGAAAGTCGTATTCCATCAGCGCTGTATCGCTGTGCATAAGGCCTCCGTCGGCTGGCGCCAAAACCCGGGCTCGGGCAGCCATATTAAAACAAACGCATCGCCGGTTGTCGTCGGGCGGACACTGGCAACCGCAGTCGGGTACCATGCGGTATGTCAGCCACGACGAATCATGATGCGAGACGCTGTTGCCGTCATGGGCTGTTCCGCTTTCCCGTCCACGGCTTTTTTCCGTTTATCGTTGGAGCAAAACAATGCGACATATTCTCACACTCGCCGCTGCGGCCACGCTGGCACTACCGCTGGCTGCACAGGCAGCAACCCCCGACATTCAGCCCGGCCAGTGGACGTTTGTCAGCGTCACTACCGTCGAAGGCGATGTGGATGTCCCCGAGCGCAAGGACCGCGAGCGCCAATGCATTAGCGAAGACGACATCGAAAGCGCGGATTTCGGCTTTGTGGAGGAGCAGGAAGGCTGCGAGCTGCTGAATCAGGACATTCGCGCCGACGGTCTGGACTACCGCATGACCTGCACCGCCGATGGGGGCCAGGCCGACATCGACGGCGCCATGCAGTTCATGGGCGACACGATCAAGGGGGATGTCATGATTGATACCCAGTCGCCCGTGGGCAGGATGACCATGAAAACGCATATCGACGGCAACTATCAGGGCGAGTGCCAGAGCGACTAGCTATTCGCCCTGTTCGCGTCTGCTGTCGGGTTCCGGCGCCTGGTCTGCCAGCTCGGCGTCAAGGCGCTGCCTGACGGCGCCGGGGGAACCGCTGCGACGTGCCAGCAGATCGTAGGCCACGGGCACCACGAAGAGGGTGAACAACGTGGCCGCGCTGACGCCGGCGATAATCACCGTGCCGATCACCAGCCGCGAGTTGGCCCCCGGGCCGCTGGACAGCACCAGCGGCACCGCCCCGGCGACGGTAGTGACAGCGGTCATCAGAATGGGCCGCAAGCGGGTGACCGAGGCCTCGACCAGCGCGTCGCGAAAATCCGCGCCCTGGTCGCGCAGCTGGTTGATGAACTCGACAATCAGAATGCCGTTCTTGGTCGCCAGCCCCACCAGCATCACCAGCCCCACCTGACTGTAGATATTCAGCGTTTGCCCGGTGGCGTAGAGCGCCAGCAGCGCGCCGACGATCGCCAGCGGCACGCTGAGCATGATCACCAGCGGATGAATAAAGCTTTCAAACTGGGCGGCAAGCACCAGAAATACTACCAGTACCCCCATGCCCAGCAGGAAGATCGTCGCGCCGCCGGCTTCGCGGAAATCCCGGGAGGCGCCCTTGACGTCGGTTTGCACCGCGTCGGGCAGCTGTTCGGCCACGGTACGGTCGAGATAATCCAGCGCTTCCCCCAGCGAGTACCCCTCGGCCAGGTTGGCTTCCAGGGTGATGGAGCGCAGGCGATTATAGCGGCTAAGCGAGCCCGGCCCGGCGGCGTTGTCGAAGCTGACGAGGTTGGCCAGCGGAATCAGATCGCCGCTGCGCGCCGAGCGCACCTGGAGGCTTTCCAGGCTTTGCGGGTTGGAGCGCGCGTCGCGTTCGCCCTCGACAATAACGTCGTATTCCTCGCCGTTGTTGACGTAGCGCGTGACGCGGCGCCCGCCCAGCAGGGTCTGCAGCGTGCTGCCGATGTCGCTGACCGTGACCCCCAGCGCCGCCGCGCGGTCGTAGTCGATGCTTACCTTCAGCTGGGGCTGGGTTTCCTTGTAGTCGCTGTCCAGCCCCACCAGGCGGGGATTATCGTCGCGCACGTAGTCGATCAGCGTATCGCGCCAGCGGGCAATCTCGGCGTAGCTGCTGCCGCCGAGCACGTACTGCACGGGCTTGCCTGCGCTGCCGCCGAAGCCCTGGCTCATCACCGGAAAGGCGCGCACGCCGGGCAGTCCGCCGAGCCGGTCGCGCACGTCCTGCATGATTGGCTGGATGCCCCGGCGCTCGCCCCAGTCGGCCAGGTTGACGATAACAAAGCCGCTGTTGAAGTTTTCGATGTTGCCCCAGCCCATGGGCGCGCGTAGCTGCAGGCGCTGAATATCGCCCTGGTCGGTCAGCGGCATCAGCCGCGTTTCGATCTCGTTCATGTAGTCGAGCATGTAGTCAAACGTCGCGCCGGGCGGGCCGCTGACAATGATATAAAAGCTGCCGCGATCCTCGTCGGGGGTATATTCCCGGGGCAGCGTTTGCGCCAGCCAGGCGCTGGCCCCCAGCAGCAATACGAAAAGCGCTACCACCATGAACCGCAGGCGCAGAGCGACCCCGAGACAGCGGCGATAGGCGTGGCGGGCGGCGCCCAGCGCGCGGTGGACGCCCTGCGCCAGGCGACCGTCGTGCATGCCGGGGTGCAACACCTTCGAGGCCATCATGGGCGAAAGCGACAGCGCCAGAACGCTGGAGATCACCACCGCGGCGGCCAGCGTCAGGGCAAACTCGGAAAACAGCCGGCCGATATCGCCCTGCAAAAAGCCCAGGGGAACAAACACGGCCACCAGCACCAGGGTGGTGGCGATGACCGCAAAGGCGATCTGGCGTGCGCCGCGCCAGGCGGCCACCAGCGGCGTTTCGCCGTATTCCTGCATGCGCCGGTGGATGTTTTCCAGCACCACGATGGCGTCGTCCACCACCAGGCCGATGGCGAGTACCAGCGCCAGCAGGGTCAGCAGGTTGAGGGTAAAGCCCATGACCAGCAGCGCGCCAAAGCTGCCGATCAGCGCCACCGGCACGGTGACCGCCGGCACCAGGGTGGTGCGCAGGTTGCCCAGAAACAGGAAAATCACCGCCACCACCAGCGCGATGGAGATAAACAGCGTGATGGCGACTTCACGAATGGCGCCGGCAATAAACACCGAGCGGTCAAAGTTGACGTTGAGGGTCATGCCGTCGGGCAGGGTGTCCTGCAGCGAGGCCAGCGTATCCCGCGCGGCGTTGGCAATATCCAGCACGTTGGCGGTGGACTGCTTTTTCAGCCCCAGCCCCACCATCGGGTCGCCGTTGCTGCGGAAAATGGTGCGGTCTTCCACCGCGCCAACCTCGACCCGGGCCACGTCGCCCAGGCGGATCAGCTCGCCGGTGTCGGTCTCTTCCAGCACCAGGGCGCGAAAATCCGCCGGCGTGTTGAAGCTGCGCGGCAGGCGCACGATGAACTGGCGTTCTTTCGACTCGATGGCGCCGCCGGGCAGTTCGACGTTTTCCTCACGCAGGGTATCTTCCACGGCGTTGACCGTGAGCTGCCGGGCGGCCAGGGCATCGGCGTCGAGCCAGACGCGCATGGCGTACTCGCGCCCGCCGCCCACCTGCACCCGGGAGACGCCCGGCAGCACCGCCAGCGGGTCCTTGAGATAGCGATCGGCGTAGTCGGTCAGTTCGGCGGTGGTGTAATCGTCGCCGGTGAGGCCCATCCAGAGCACGGTGTCCGAGTTGGCGTCGGCTTTTTGCACTTCCGGCGGATCGGCTTCGTCGGGCAGGTTGTTCAACGCCCCGGAAATCCGGTCGCGGATGTCGTTGGCGGCCGAATCGATATCCCGCTCCAGGCTGAATTCGACGCTGATGCTGGAGCGCCCGTCGCTGCTCGACGACGACAGGGTTTCGATACCCTCTACGCCGGCGATGCGCTCTTCCAGATCCTGGGTAATGCGCGTTTCCACGATGCTCGCCGAGGCGCCGGGGTAGCGGGTATCAATGCTGACAATCGGCGGGTCGATGGAGGGGTATTCCTGCAGCGCCAGGCGGTCCAGCGACAGCACCCCGAAGGTAACGATCAGCGCGGCGATGACCGTGGCGAGGACCGGCCGCTCGACGGAGATATCGGAAAGCCGCATTTATTCGCCTCGTTCCTGTTCGCCTTCTTCGCCCTGACCTTTTTCTTTCTGGTCCTGTGCGTCCCGACCCTGGCGCAGAATGCTCTGCACGTCGGTGTCGTCATCGAGAATCCCCAGCAGCTCCGGCGTCTGGCCATCGCGCACGCTTTCGATGCCGTGGACGACGACCAGGTCGCCGCGTGACAGGCCGTCGAGGACTTCCACGTTGCCATCGCGCCGGGTGCCGAGCTCGACTCGGCGGCGTTCCACGCGGTTGTCGGCGTCTTCATCCAGCCGCCAGACATGATGGCGACGACTTTCCGACACGATGGCGGCTTCGGGGATGACCAGCGCCTGGCGGCTGGCCGCGTCGAGCTCGACCTGCATCAGCATGCCCGGGCGCAGGCGCTTGCCGGGGTTATCCAGCCGAGCGCGAACGGTGACGCTGCGCGAGACGGGATCAACGCGGGTATCAATGCTGGCGACCTTGCCGGTAAAGGTGCGCTCGGGGAAGGCGGCCGTGGTGGCACGCAGCGAGCTGCCCGGGGCGATGTGCGTCAGACGCACGGCGGGCAGGCTGACGTCCAGGCGCATGACGTCCAGCTTGTCCAGCGTCGCCAGCGTATCTCCCGGCGTGACCAGAGTGCCCACGCTGAGATTGCGCAGCCCCATGCGCCCGGAAAACGGCGCGCGGATGCGGTAGTTGGTCAGCCGTGCCTGTAACGCGGCGGCCTCGGCGTTGGCTTCATCCAGCTGCGCGCGGTTGTCTTCCACGTCGGCGCGGGGAGAGAGGTTGCGCTCCTGCAGCTGAGCGGTGCGGCGCAGGGCGTTTTCGGCCTTGCTGGCGGTGGCCCGGGCGGCGCGCAGCCGGGCGCGCTCTTCCTCGTCATCGAGCTGGAAAAGACGCTGACCGGCCTCGACGTCGTCGCCGTCGTCAAAGTCAATGGCGGTGATCACGTCGGTGACCGTGGCCGAAAGCGTCACGCTCTCGTCGGCCTTGAGCGTGCCCGGCGCGCGGATCGCATCCGACCAGAGCTGCTGGGTCACCCGGGCGCCGATCACCTGCGGGGCCGGCGCGCGGTCCTGCGCCAGCGCGGGCGCGGCGGCAAGCGCGAGCAGCAGAACGCTCAGCCGCGCCCGCCGGCGGATCATGGGCAGGGCGGCGAAAAGCCCTGAGGCTGTTAAACTGGCCGCTTTGTGCATACCGGAGCTGCCTTGTGAAAACCTATGATGTGGTGGTGATCGGCGCGGGCGCGGCCGGGCTGATGTGTGCCGCCCAGGCGGGCTACGCCGGCCGCCGCGTGCTGCTGCTGGACCATGCGAAAAAGGCCGGCAAAAAGATACTCATGTCCGGCGGCGGGCGCTGCAACTTTACCCATCTGGCCACCACGCCGCAGCACTTTTACTCGCGGAATCCGTCTTTCTGCATTTCCGCGCTGAAACGCTACCCGCCCGGCGAATTTGTCGAGCTGGTCGAACGCCACGGCGTCGAATATGTGGAAAAAACCCCGGGGCAGCTGTTTTGCGCCACCTCGGCCAGGGATATTGTGCGGGTGTTGCTGACCGAATGCGAGTGGGCCGGGGTCGACGTGCAGCTCGCAACCCGGGTCGAGCGCGTGGCGCGTCAGGGCGAGGGCATGCGCCTTATGACCTCGCTGGGCAGCATCGACGCGGGCAGCGTGGTGGTGGCGACCGGCGGGCTGTCGATTCCCACCATGGGCGCGACGGGGTTCGGCTACGACCTCGCCCGCGAGTTTGGCCTGGCGGTGCTGCCGACGGCGCCGGCGCTGGTGCCTTTTACCCTGGGCGAGCCGTGGAAGGCCCGGGCGGCCGCGCTCTCCGGTGTGAGTCTGGACGTCAGCGTGAACTGTAACGGACAGCGCTTCAGCGAGCCCATGCTGTTTACCCATCGCGGCCTCTCCGGCCCGGCGATACTGCAGATCTCCAGCGTCTGGCAGCCGGGGGCGGCACTGCAGATAAACCTGCTGCCCGGTGAAGACGCCGAGGCCGCGCTGCGCCAGGCGCGCCACAACACGCCCAAACGCCAGCTGTCGACCTGGCTGGGGGAGCGCTTCCCTCGGCGTCTGGCGCAGGCGCTGCTGGAGTGGTACGGCGAGGCCGGGACAACGATGCCGCTGGCGGAGTATTCCAACGCCGCCCTGGCCGCCTGGGCCGAGCGGTTGAATGCGTGGCGCATCACGCCCACGGGCACCGAAGGCTGGCGCACGGCGGAAGTAACGCTGGGCGGGATCGATACCCGGGCGATTTCATCGCGGGATTTCAGCGTCAACGGGATGCCCCAGCTGCGTTTTGTCGGCGAGGTGCTGGATGTGACCGGCGAGCTGGGCGGTTTCAATTTTCAGTGGGCCTGGGCGTCGGGCGTGGCCTGCGGGCAGGCCTGTTAACCCCGGCTAACGCCGTAGCCGGCGGTACAGCGCGTAGCCGGCCAGCGCCCCTCGGCCCAGCTGAAGCGCGGTGCGCGGGCGGCGCAGTAGCTGCCAGGCCGCGCCGCCGCCGGCGATCAGCAGCGGAGTTTTGTAGCGGACCAGCTGGCGCCAGCCGCGATCCAGGGTCGTCGTGCGGCGCTCGAGGCGCATACCCTCTACCATAAGCTCAAGACGCTGCTGCTCGAGCTGAGCCAGCAGCTCGCGCTTGCGCGCCGCACGCGACAGCTGGCTTCCGGCGTTATCGCTCATCGCGTTTCTGCTCCAGCAGCTCGCGGTCGGTCGCCAGCTGGCCCAGGGTATCTTTCAGCAGGGTGTGGCGCCTGGCCTGGCGAACCGCGATCAGCGCGAGCGTAACGCTTGCCAGCAGCAGAACGCCGGCGCTGGCGCCGATGGCTACCAGCCGGTAGCTGTCCCAGAACAGGGCAATGACCAGCGCCGTCAGCGTGGCCACGCCGAGCAGGAACAGCAGCAGGCTGGCACCGGCAAGAAGCACCAGCGTGAGCAGCCGGGCGCGTTCTTCCTCCAGCTCCAGCACCGCCAGGCGCAGGCGCGTTTCGCCGTTGGCCAGCAGCGTCCCGGCAACGCGCCTGAGGGCATGAAAAACACCCTGTCCGGGGCCGGCGGCCATTAGCGCCGCCCGAGCAGCATACCCACAACCACGCCAGCGGCAGCGCCGATGCCGATGCTGGTCCAGGGGTTGTCGCGCACGTAACGGTCGCAGCAGTCAGCCTGCTGGGTCAGCGATTCGCGCGTGTCGGTGTAAAGCTGCTCGCCTCTGGCTTCCAGGCGTTCGCGGGTATCCTTGAGACGCTTCTCGGCACGCTTGTGCAGGTCCTGCATTTCCGAGCTGGCGTCCTTGGCGGTGGCGTCCACCAGTTCTTCCACGGTATCGCTCAGGTGGCGCAGGTCGTCCTGCAGCTGCTCGGTCCGGGAACTCGAATCGGATGATGTACGGGGCATGATGGCCTCCTCTTGAGACGTGAATAACCGCGTATGGCTTGCGGCCACCAGCATAGCAGCTATGCCGCCCCACCACGAAAGGCAGCGCCGTCGGCCACCGACTGCCTAGCGCAGCAGGCCCGTGGGCGTAAAAAGCGGGTTCAGGCTGAATCCCAGGCTGAGTCGCTGCACCCGGTGATCGTAATCGATCAGGCTTTCGCCGTAGCCGTTGTAATACTGCACGTAGCCGCGCACGCCGTTGAACGCCGGCCAGCTGTAGTCCAGACGGGTGCCCGAATAGCCGGTGTCCGGGTTGCCCCGCAGCTGGATGGAAAACTCCTGGTCGTGGTCAAAGCGCCTGGCCAGACGGACATTGGCGTAGCCCATATAGCGGTGAATATCGGGATTGTCGTCCTCGCCGTCGGACTCGGGAAGCCGCCAGTAGGGCTGAAGGGTCAGCGCCCAGTCGCCGCGCTGCAGGGTGCTTTCCAGGTAGAGGCGGTTCCAGCTGCGCGACAGCGGCGCCGAGCGGCCGTTGGACTGGTGGTTGAGCGAAAGCCGGTTGCGGGTATTGATCCAGCCGAACAGGTTGCTGTCATTGGCAAAGTCGATAAACACTTCCGGCTCGTAGTTGGTTTCCCGAAAGGGCGACGAGGAATCGGTGTTGTAGGCCTGCCACCAGCTGCGCTGGGTATAGCCGAAATACAGATCGCCGTGGCCGTCCAGCAGCCCCTGGGCCAGCGCAAACTTGATGCTGAACTGGAGCTTGACCTCGGTATTGTCGGGTTCGCCGTCGGCATCGATATCGCCAAAGCGCGCGCGATCCGGGTTGCCGTTGTAGCTGACTGGCAGCAGGTAGTTGGTGCGATGCGCGGTCATGGCGAAGGGGTTGTGCTCGGAGGCGTCTTCCAGCTCTCGGCGCTCCCGGTTATCCTGGCGGGCTTTTTGCTCGGGCGGTGTTGGCGTCAGCGCGGCCGGATAGACCGAGGCGGCAAAATGCGGCCGGCGCTGCTTTTCCAGCCGGGCCAGCTCCCGTCCAAGCTCGGCCATCTCGCGGTGGATCGCGTTGATGCGCGACTCCAGCGCCGCCGGATCAGCCGGCTGTGCGGCGGCGGTGCCGGCGTGCGCGGCAGACAGCAGCATCAGGCAGACAGGCAGTACATAGCGGGTCGTCATGGTCATATCATCGTCGGTCGGCAGCGGCCGGGGGCACTCGGTGCCGGTTGAAGTTAAGCGGCGCTGGCTCAGGCAACAAAGCGCCGACGCTGTTTTATCACGCCGCGCGGGGAAGTCAATTCGCGCTCAATCATCCTGCCGCAGCGCGTGCAGTAGCCATTCGCGGTTGCCGTCGCCGCCGGTAATCGGGCTTGGCTGCCAGTGGCGGATAGCAAAACCGCTACGTTGGCAGGCGTTTTCCAGCCGGGTACGCACCGCGCTCTGGTAGCTCGGGTCGCGCACGATGCCGCGCTTGTCGAGCGCGTCGGCATCCAGTTCAAACTGCGGTTTGACCAGCGAGATCAGCTCGCTGCCCGCCGGCAGCAAGGCGGCAATGTCGGGCAGAATCAGTGTCTGTGAAATAAAGGCGACATCCATGACCGCCAGTGTCGGGGCGTGCCGCTCGACCTGTTCCGCCAGACGCTTGGATTCGGTCATGCGGCGCGCATTGATGCCTTCCAGGCAGGTAACTCGGCGGTCGTCGCGCAGCGCGTCGGCCAGCTGCCCGTGGCCCACCTCGATACCGATAACGTGGCGGGCGCCCAGGCGTAGCGCGCAGTCGCTGAACCCGCCGGTGGACTGCCCGATATCGAGCACGGCCCGGCCGTCGAGGCGTTTATCAAGCGTCGTGCATATCGCTTCCAGCTTGAGCCCCGCGCGGGAAACGTAACGCTCCTCGGGATCATCCTCCACGGCCAGCGGGGTTGCGTCGGCGAGCTTTTCGCCGGGCCTGAGCAGCACCTTGCCGGTGTCGGTGCGCCGCACGCGGCCGTTGCGGATCAGCCGCTGGGCGCGAGTCCGCGAGGCGGCAAGCTGACGGGCGACAACAAGCTGATCAAGACGTGGCATCGGGCGGACTCCGGCTATAAAACAGAAACGGAAAGGAAATGGAGGCTGAATAGGGCCTTGATAGAGGACTATCAGGGGGCACAGGGCGGTTGAAACGTGCAGTTTTGTTGAAACGTTGTCGTGAAACGCAGCGCGGCCCGGCTGGCGTGCCCCCTGGCGCTGAAAGCCGTGGTAACGGGCGTCGACGGCGGTAATTTTGCGCCAAAATAGCCGCGCCGGCCAGTCAGATGCCCGCCAAAGCGGATCGCTCACGGAGGCGGGCACCGGGGTGGGCGTATGGCTGTGTTAGGCTTGCGAGCTTTTATGCGGCCGCCTTCGCGATGGTGTGGCGGTGTCGGCCCGCGGGGTAACGGCGCCGGCCACCGCAGGGCCGGGGCCACAAATAGCTGCGTCGCGGCGGTTAATTCGGTAATCTAGGCGCCCGGCGTTTTCATCAGGATAAGTGACATGCAAGCAACGACGTTTCGTTTTCCCTGCCGGGCTGCGCTGCTGGGGCTGCTGATCGGGCTGGGTAGTGGCCAGGCCCTGGCGGAGTCCGGAGATGCCTGGGTGACCGAGGATCTGACGACCTATGTGCGCAGCGGCCCCACCGATGGCTATCGGATTGTCGGCACCCTGACGGCGGGTGAAAAAGTCCAGTCGCTGTCAAGCAAGGGCAACTATACCCGGGTCAAGAGCGAGTCCGGGGATACCGTCTGGATACTCAGCGAAGAACTCGAGGATACGCCCAGCGCCCGGGAAAAACTCCCGCAGCTGGAAGCCCGGGTGGCCGAGCTGACCGACGAGCTCGATAATATCAACGCCACCTGGGAAGAGCGGGTGGCGACCATGAAACAGAACCTGAAGAACCGCGCCGAGCGCATCGACGAGCTCGAAACGCGCAACGACGAGCTGGAAAGCGATGCCGAGACGCTGCGCAAGCAGTCCCGGGAGCTGAACGCGCGGCTTGATACCCAGGAAGAAGACTTGCTGATGCGCTACTTCACCTACGGCGGCGGCGTGGCCGGTGCCGGCCTGCTGGTGGGGCTGATCGTGCCGCATCTGCCGCGGCGGCGTAAAAAGCGCGACCGCTGGTTTCAGTAGCCCTGTTTCAGTAGCCCTGTTTGAGAGCTCTGGCTTTGTTTGAGAACTCTGGCTTTGTTTGAGAACTCTGGCTTTGTTTGAGAACTCTGGCTTTGTTTGAGAACTCTGGCTTTGTTTGAGAGCCAGGGCTTTCCATCACCCATCGTCACGGGACACCGACCATGACCAATCCGTGGATCCAGCGCTGGCGCGAGGGGCGCATCGGTTTTCACCGCACGACGCCGCACCCGGCACTGGAGCACTACTGGCCGACGCTGCAGGTGCCGCCGGCCGGCAAGGTTCTGGTGCCGCTGTGTGGCAAGAGCATGGACATGCGCTGGCTGGCGGATGTCGGGCATCCGGTGCTGGGGGTCGAGTTTGCCCCCGAAGCTATCGAGCAGTTCATGGCCGAGCGCCGCCAGGATGTTCTGCGCTACCGCCAGACCGGCTTTGATATTGCGCGTCAGGGCAGTATCGAGCTGTGGCAGGGCGATTTTTTTCACCTGCACATTCGCCAGGTCGTCGAAGTCGAGGCGTTTTACGACCGCGCCTCGCTGATTGCGCTGCCGCCTCCTACCCGACAGCGCTATGCCTTCCACCTGGCGCAGCTGGTGCCCCCCGGCGCTCGGGGGCTGCTGATCAGCATGACCCGCCGCAATGAAAGCGCCGGCCCGCCCTACAGTGTATCCCCCGACGAAGTCGAGGAACTCTTCTCGCCCAACTTCCGCCTGACGTATCTGCAACAGAGCCCGCCCGACGAGCGCGGCTTTATCGAGAGCGTCTGGGGGCTGGAGCGTCGCGGCCCGGCGGCTTAGCGGGCCAGCAGCGCGCTCATCTCGCCGTCGTTGAAAGCGCGATCCAACGCCTTGCCCAGCAGCTGGTTGAGCATCCGGGTGTTTTTGCCGCTGCCGGGTTTGAACGCGTAGTCCTGATGTCGCCGCGAAGTATAGGTGCCGGTGTAGGTAGCGCCGCCGTTTTGGGCGATGGTTTTCAGCACCCCTTCGAGCCGGGCCTCGTCGATCCCCGGGTTGGCGCCGTCGGCCTGCGCGTAGCTGAGGTTGGCAAGTTCCAGAATCAGCGTCGGGCGGCCTTCGGCTTCGTCATTGACCGGGGTAAAGCCCATGTCGCGCACCGCGCGTTCGGCTTCGCGCTGCAGCTGCGGGATCAGCACATGGCTGCTGACGGTAATCTGCGAGGTGGACATACCGCCGCCGCTGCGGTGGCCGATGACGTCGGTGTCGCGCCCGTCCTGAGCGAAGACCGCCACCTTTTCACCACTGCCCACCTGCGCCACCGGCGCGCTGCGCTGGGGCGTGAGCGTAAGATGCTGGGGGCTGGCGCAGCCGGCCAGCCATACCACCGCCAGCAATAGCGCGGTAGCGGGCAGAAAAAGGCGTCGCTGCATGGCGATCTCCCGTTGGCTGTTTTTGCTTGAATAGGGGGTAAACGTCGAGCCCCGATTCAAGCACGAAGCCTCTGTGCGTTCCAGTACCCGTATCAGGCAGCACGTCCGGTCGCCGGTGCGGCGGGCGCGCTGTCGGCAAAGCGGTGCCAGTGACGCGGATGGGCAAACAGGCGGCGGCCGCGATGCAGGTTGAGCCGCTCGAAATCGGCGTGGCGCACGGTCGCCAGCCAGGGGCCGGGCAGCCAGTCGGCCTCGAGCTCGACGCGCACCTCGGCGCCCACCGGGGAGACGGCGGTCACGGTGACCGGCAGATGGCTTGCGGTTTCGGGCTGTTCGGCCAGGCGTACCTCGTGGGGGCGCAGCAGCAGTTCCTCGCGGCCGTCGGGCAGGTCAACGGCCAGGCGGGCATCGCCGCAGGTGAGTATGCCGTTCTGCACGTCGCCTTCAAGATGATTCACATCGCCCAGAAACTCGAACACGAAGCGGTTTTGCGGCGCGCGGTAGAGGCGTTCCGGGGTGTCGATCTGCTCGATTTTGCCGTCGCTCATGACCACCACGCGGTCGGAAAGCTCCAGCGCTTCTTCCTGGTCGTGGGTGACGAAGACGCTGGTGAAGTTGAGCTCTTCGTGGAGATGGCGCAGCCAGCGGCGCAGGTCCTGGCGCACCTTGGCGTCCAGCGCGCCGAACGGCTCGTCGAGGAGCAGCACGTCGGGCTCCACGGCCAGCGCCCGCGCCAGCGACACCCGCTGCTGCTGGCCGCCGGATAGCTGGGCGGGATAGCGGTCGGCCAGATGTTCGAGCTTGACCATTTCCAGCAGGCGCAGCACCCGCGCGCGGATCTCGCCGCGCGACGGGCGGCTGCGCCGGGGCATGACGCTCAGACCGAAGGCGACGTTATTGAATACGCTCATGTGGCGGAACAGCGCATAGTCCTGGAAAACGAAACCGATGCGCCGGTCGCGGACGTGTACGTGAGTCACGTCGCGCTGGCCGAACAGCAGGCGCGCCGGCGTGGGCGAGTCGCTGCGGTCGGGATTTTCCAGCCCGGCAATAATCCGCAGCAGGGTAGTCTTGCCCGAGCCCGACGGGCCCAGCAGGCCGACCAGCTCGCCTTCGTGAATATCCAGGTTGACCGGTTCCAGCGCCCGGGTGCCGGCGAAGTGTTTACCGATATGTTCCAGTCGAATGCTCATGGATGCGTCTCCCGGCGCGATGCGCGCCATTCCAGGCCGGCCTTGGCCGCCAGGGTTAAAAGGGCGATCAGTGCCAGCAGCGCGGCACTCGAAAAGGCGCCGACCGTGTTGTAGTCCTGATAGAGCTGCTGCACGTTGAGCGGCAGGGTGTTGGTCTTGCCGCGAATGGCGCCGGAGACTACCGATACCGCGCCGAATTCCCCTACCGCCCGGGCGTTGGTCAGAATCACGCCGTACAGCAGCGCCCAGCGGATATTGGGCAGAGTGACCCGGCGAAAGGTGGTAAAACCGCCGGCGCCCAGGGTGACCGCGGCTTCTTCCTCGCGGCTGCCCTGCGATTGCATCAGCGGGATCAGCTCCCGGGCGATAAACGGGCAGGTGACAAACACCGTCACCATCAGAATCCCCGGCCAGGCAAACATCAGCTGAATGTCCTGGGCGTCCAGCCAGGTGCCCACCCAGCCGTTGCGCCCGTAGAGCAGCAGATAAATCAGCCCGGCCACCACCGGCGAGATGGCGAAGGGGATGTCGATCAGCGTTTGCAGCAGGCGCCGGCCGGGAAACGCAAAGCGGGTAATCAGCCAGGCCAGCGCTACGCCGAACACCAGGCAGATGGGAATCGTCAGCGCGGCAATGCCCAGCGTCAGCCAGATGGCATGCAGCGTATAGGCGTCGCTGACGTTCTCCCAGAACACGCTCACACCCTTGGCGAACGCCTGGGCAAAAATAGCCACCAGCGGCAGCAGCAGGAAGAGCGCCGTGAGTACCAGCGCCGCGCCGATCAGCAGCCGGCGCACGCCGGGAGAGTCACCGATGCGTTGCATTAGCCGTTTCCTCCGTGCAGACGGCGGACAAAGCGGCCCTGCCAGATATTGATCGCCAGCAGCAGCGCCAGCGAGATAAACAGCAGCACCGAAGCAATCGCCGAGGCGCCGGCGTAGTCGTATTCCTGCAGCTTGACGAAAATCATCAGCGCGGTGATCTCGGTTTCATACGGCGCGTTGCCGGCGATGAAGATCACCGCGCCGAACTCGCCCAGCGAGCGCACGAACGCCAGCCCGGTGCCGGTGACCAGCGCCGGCCAGAGATGCGGCATGATAACCCGGCGAAAGGCGGCGCCGTCGCCGGCGCCCAGCGACATGGCGGCCTCGTCGACCTCAGCGGGCATATCTTCCAGCACCGGCTGCACCGTGCGCACCACAAAGGGAATGCTGGTGAACGCCATGGCCAGCGCGATGCCTACCCAGGTATAAGCCACCTTGAAGCCCAGCGGTTCGAGCACGCTGCCTGCCCAGCCGCTTTTGGCGTAGAGGGTGGCCAGAGTAATGCCGGCCACCGCGGTGGGCAGCGCGAAGGGCAGGTCCATCAGCGCATCCACCAGGCGCTTGCCGGGAAAGTCGTAGCGCACCAGCACCCAGGCGAGCAGCAGGCCGAAGGCGGCATTCACCAGCGCCGCCGCCCCGGCCGCGCCCAGGGTGGTCAGATAGCTGGCTACCACGCGGGGGTCGCTGATAACGGTCCAGTATTCGCCCGGGGACAGGTTGGCCAGCTGACCGAACAGCCCGGTCAGGGGCAACAGCAGCACCAGCGAGATGAACAGCACGCTGATGCCCATGGACAGGCCGAAGCCCGGCAGCACGCGGGCGCTGCCGGACGATCGCCGGGGGAAGCCGATGGCGGATGAACTCATGGCGTTGGCTTACCGGCGCTGCAGCTGGTCGATCAGACCGCCGCTTTCAAAGTGCTTTTCCATGGCCTGATCCCAGCCGCCGAAGACGTCGTCGACTTCCAGCAGCTCGGTTTCGGGGAACCGATCGGCAAACTCTGCTACCACATCTTCGTTGTTGACGCGGTAGTTGAAGCCCGCCAGCAGGCGCTGGGTGTCTTCGCGGTAGAGGTAGTCCAGATAGCCCTGAGCCAGGTCGGCGTTGTCGTTTTTCTCGGCGTTTTCATCCACCACCGCGACGGGGAACTCGGCGAGAATGCTCACCGGCGGTACCACGACTTCGTAGTCGTCGCTGCCGTACTCGCCGCGAATGTTGTTGACTTCGGACTCGAAGCTGATCAGAACGTCGCCGATTTCGCGCTCGATGAAGCTCGTGGTAGCGCCGCGGCCGCCGGTGTCAAAGACTTCGACGTTGCCCAGCAGGGTCTTCATGTAGTCGCGAATCCTGTCCTCGTCGCCGTCCAGGCGCTGATCCGCCGCGCCCCAGGCGGCCAGATAGGTGTAGCGGCCGTTGCCCGAGGTCTTGGGGTTGGGAAAGACGATTTCCACGTCGTCGTCGGCCAGGTCCGCCCAGCTTTCGATGTTTTTGGGGTTGCCCTTGCGCACCAGAAACGCGGTGGTGGAATAGTAGGGCGAGGCGTTGTTGTCGAATTCGTTTTTCCAGTCTTCATCGACCAGGCCGGCGTCGGCGAGTACCTGAACGTCGGTCACCTGGTTGAAGGTCACCACGTCGGCCTCCAGCCCCTGCATGATCGCCCGGGCCTGGGCGGAAGAGCCGTCGTGGGACTGGCTGACTTCCACGGTTTCATCGTGGTTGTTTTCCCACCAGGTCTCGAACTTGGGGTTGATCTCGGCAAACAGCTCGCGGGCGATATCGTAGGACGAATTCAACAGCTCGCGGTCGGCGGCGTTGGCTACGCCCGAAGCGCTGGCGGCAACGGCCAGGGCGAGCAAACTGCGTTTAAGCGTCTTGGCGGTGCGTACAGGGGTCATGCAAAAGCTCCAGTTAACAGCAGGGGATAGCGTTGGGAGCCAAGATTAAACCGCACTTTGGGGAATTACAATTATGTTTTATATTCTTTTTTAGAATATATGTGTGCCGCTTGCGCTGCCGGCAGGGCGCATTCCCGCCCCGGCGACCGGCTCTGTTACCATGTAGCCCCGTGTGCCGGTCTTCTGTCGGTATCACCGTCCACTGTCCCGTTTTCTCCAGCCGCAAAAGCCCATGACCATGACTGCATCTGCCCCCGAGACTTCCTGTTTATCCGCGACTTCGCGTTCGTTGCGTATTGCGCCGTCGATTCTCTCCGCCGACTTTGCCCGCCTGGGAGAGGAAGTCGACAACGTCCTGGCGTCCGGCGCGGATATCGTCCACTTCGACGTCATGGACAACCACTATGTGCCCAACCTCACCATCGGCCCCGCGGTGTGCAAGGCGCTGCGCCAGCACGGCGTAACGGCGCCTATTGACGTGCATCTGATGGTCAAGCCGGTGGACCAGCTGATTCAGGACTTTATCGATGCCGGCGCCAGTATTATTACCTTTCACCCCGAGGCGTCCGAACATATCGACCGCTCGCTGCAGCTGATCCGCGACGGCGGCTGCCAGGCCGGGCTGGTGCTGAATCCGGCCACGCCGCTGAGTTGTCTCGACTACGTCATGGACAAGCTGGACATGGTGCTGTTGATGAGCGTCAATCCCGGCTTTGGCGGCCAGGCGTTCATTCCGCAAACGCTTGGCAAGCTGCGCGATACCCGGGCCAAACTGGATGCGTCAGGCCAGGACATCCGTCTGGAGGTGGACGGCGGCGTCAGGGTCGACAACATCGCCGAGGTGGCCGCCGCCGGCGCGGACACCTTCGTTGCCGGCTCGGCGATCTTCAAGGCAGCCAGCGCCGACGATCCCCACGCCTACGACTCGGTTATCGCCCGGATGCGCGACGCCCTGGCGTCGATCGGGCACGATGACCCATGAGGCAATAACCGTGCATTCCCTACTCGATAACAAGCGGCTGGTGGCGTTCGACCTGGACGGCACCCTGGTGGATTCGGTGCCTGACCTCGCGGCCGCGCTGGAGCAAACGCTGGCCGCAGAAGGTCTGGCGCGGCCCACGCGGCAGGCTGTTGCCGGCTGGGTCGGTAACGGTGTGCCCAAGCTGGTGGAGCGCGGCCTGGCCTGGGCGCTGGAGCAGCCCGTTGATGAGCTGAATGAGACGCTCAAGACCCGCTCTCAGGCGGCGTTCATGGCGCATTACGGCGCCGCACCGTACCGCCTGACGCAGCTCTATCCCGGGGTTACCGAGACGCTCTCGGCGCTGGGGCAGGCGGGTTTTGTACGGGTGCTGATTACCAACAAGCCCGAGCGCTTTATTGCTCCGCTGCTGGCGCATTTTGGGCTCGAGGAGGCTTTTGCCCTCTGCCTGGGCGGCGATAGCCTGGCGCGCAAGAAACCCGACCCGCTGCCGCTGACCCATGCTGCGGCGACGTTTGGCGTGCCCCCGGGGGCCTGCGTGATGGTCGGCGACTCCCGCCACGACATGGGCGCCGGGCGGGCGGCAGGTTTTGCCACCGCCGGGCTGACCTACGGCTATAATCACGGCGAGCCGATTGCCCGGAGCGAGCCGGACGCGCTGCTGGATTCGCTGGCCGAGCTGCTATCGCCAACTTCCGCGCCGCCTTCTGCGCCTCATTCCACCCCTTGTTTCACCTCTCATGCCACGAGGACTGTCAGACGATGACCCCCGAGCATTTTGCCGAGCTGGCTGACGCCGGCTATAACCGTATCCCCGTTGCCCGTGAGGTGCTGGCGGATCTGGACACGCCGCTGTCGACATATCTCAAGCTGGCCAACGAGCCCTGGACGTTCCTGTTTGAGTCGGTGCAGGGGGGCGAAAAGTGGGGGCGCTATTCGATTATCGGTCTGCCTTGCCGAGAGCGTATCGAGGTCAGCGGGCATAGCGTTCGCCATCTCCGTGACGGTCAGACGCTGGGAGTGACCGAGGTAGACGATCCGCTGGCGTGGATCGAAGCCTTCCAGGCACGCTTCAAGGTGCCCAAGCTCGACCACCGTCCGCGTTTTGACGGCGGCCTGGTAGGGTATTTCGGCTATGAAACCATCCGCTATATCGAGCCGCGGCTGGCGGACAGCGACAAGCCCGACCCCATCGGCGTTCCGGATATTCTGCTGATGGTGTGCGACGACCTGGTGGTGTTTGACAACCTGGCCGGCCGGCTGACGCTGCTGACCCACGTTGAACCCGGCACCACGGCCGTGCTGGAAGAGGCGCAGCAGCGTCTCAAGCACCTGGAAAGCCGGCTGCGCGACGCCTGTGTGCGCCCCGAGCGGCCAGCCGACCGCAACCCGGACCTCCAGGAGAGCGATTTTGTCTCCGGCTTCACACGAGAGGGGTTCAAGCAGGCGGTCAGCGATATCAAGGAGTACGTGCTGGCCGGCGACGTCATGCAGTGCGTGCCGTCCCAGCGCATGTCGGCGCCGTATCGCGCCGCGCCGCTGGACCTCTATCGCGCGCTGCGCGGTCTGAATCCGTCGCCGTACATGTATTACCTGAACCTGGGCGATCACCAGGTCGTGGGCTCCTCGCCGGAAATCCTCACCCGCACCGAAGACGACGAAGTTACCGTGCGGCCGATTGCCGGCACCCGCAAGCGCGGCCGCACCGAGGCCGAGGATCGGGCGCTGGAGGAAGAGTTGCTGGCCGATCCCAAGGAGCTGGCCGAACATTCGATGCTGATTGACCTGGGGCGTAACGACGTCGGGCGTATCAGCCAGACCGGCAGCGTTACGGTGACCGACCGGATGGCAGTGGAATACTACTCCCACGTCATGCACATCGTGTCCAACGTCGTCGGCCGGCTGAAACCCGGGCTTTCGGCGATGGACGCCCTGCGCGCCACCTTTCCCGCCGGCACCGTCTCGGGTGCGTCCAAGGTGCGCGCGCTGGAAATCATCGACGAGGTCGAGCCGGTCAAGCGCGGCATCTATTCCGGCGCGGTGGGCTATCTGTCCTGGCACGGCAACATGGACACCGCCATTGCCATCCGCACCGCGGTGATCAAGGACGGCCAGGTGCACGTCCAGGCCGGTGCCGGCATCGTCGCCGACTCCGACCCCGAGATGGAATGGCAGGAAACTCTCAACAAGGGGCGGGCGCTGATCCGTGCCGTGGCCATGGCCGAGCGCGGGCTGGACGAGGAATAGACCGCCTCGGGGCGCTTTATGCTGATGCAGGGCATAACATTGGCCTGCCGCTCGGGGTACGATAGGGCATCCGGGCGCCACCGTCTTCTGCGGTGGGGCCTGTTTTTTCGCCATGCAGCTTGACGCATGCCATTTTTGCCATGCAATCGGGTAACAGGAAGCGCGTTTTGCAGACTGATACAACCTCTACCGTAGGCATTGTCCGCATGTCGCTGAAGGGCGACATCGAGTATATCAACAGCGGTTTTGAGCACCTGACCGGCCACCGCAGTGAGGACCGCGAAGGCCAGCCGTGGGAACAGCTGCTGGCGCAGCAGACGGGGCTTGATACCCGGCTTGCCACGCTCAAGTCCTTTCTCGACAAGGAACGCGTCTGGGCCGATCAGCTGTGGCTGGCCACCGCGCGCGGGGGGCGCGTGGCATGCCGCGTCACGGCCACGCCGCTGTACGACAACGCTACGCTTTCGGGTGCGGCGCTGGTCTGCAAGCCGATCTCGTCGGATACCCCGGCCCCTTCCCGCTGGACGGGCTGGCTGCAGCGGCTGAACCCTGCCAGCCTGACGTTCAAGACCAGCGTGCTGGGGACGCTGGCCGTCATCATGATTGCCGGCGCCATCGGCGTGGGCAGCCTGCTGTCGAGTAACGCCCAGCAGGCGATCAGCAAAACCGGGGAAAGTATTTCGGCGATTGCCAACCTCAACGCCATCGAAGGCGCCTCGATCAGCGGCCGGCGGGAAATCAACCAGGCCATGGCCGACCTCGATCACATCGAGGACCCGCAGCGCTTCAAGGCGCGGCTGGAAGGCTTTGAAGACGAAATGCTGGGCCACTGGCAGACGTTCCTGGATGCCATGAACCCCGAACTGGGCATTGATACCGACGAGCTCGATGCGCTGCTGCAGGGGCACTACGAAGACGGCATCTACCCGGCCATGCGCTACCTGCTGGACGGCGGTGACCAGGAATCCGCCCGCGAGGTATTCGGCGCCTTTCTCTCCGAGGATGCCGGGGTGTTCAGCCGCAAGCTAAGCGAAATGTCGGAGCTTTATCAGCAGGAAGCCGTCGAGGCGGCCAACCAGAGCGAGCGTTTTCAGCATAGCGTGGCGACCTGGCTGTGGATCGGCGGGCTGATCAGTCTGGTGATATTTCTGGCCACCTGCGTCAAGCTTATCCGCGATATTCGCCGCCCCATGCGCAAGGCGCTGATGTTTGCCATGCAGGTGGCAGCGGGGAATCTCAAGGCGCATCCCCCGCATCAGCAGCATACCGAAATCGGCCGCGTGCTCGACGCCATCGAGCTGATGTCGCTGGCGCTGGAAGGGCTGATTTACCAGGTGCGCCGGGGTGTCGATACGGTGACCCCGGCGGCCGATGGTATCGCCCGCAGCAGCCAGACCATTGCCGCACAGTTCGAGCAGCAGGCCAGTGCCGTGCAGCAAACCGCGGCGGCGATGGATGAAATTTCCACCACCGTGCACCAGAACGCCGACAACGCGCGCTCGGCGGCTACCGCCTCGTCCGATAACGCCGACAAGGTGCAGAGCGCCGGTCAGGACATGCAGGCGCTGTCCACGTCGATGGGCGACATCCATACCCAGACGGCGGCGATGGAAGCGCTGGTACAGCAAATCGACGAAGTCGCGTTCCAGACCAACATCCTCGCGCTCAACGCCTCGGTAGAGGCCGCCCGTGCCGGCGAGCACGGCCGTGGCTTTGCCGTGGTAGCCCAGGAAGTACGCAACCTCGCCCAGCGCAGCGCCGACACCGCGAGCGAAGTCAAAAGCATGATCACCCGCGCCCAGGAAGCCGTTGCCAAGGGCGTCCGGGATACCGAGTCGACCCATACCGTCATGAACGAGATAAAAACCGCCTCGGCGCAGATCAATGACCTGATTGATGAAATCAGCCAGGCCGCCAAGGAGCAGTCGGAAGGCGTGACCCAGGTCTCCCAGGCCATCTCCCAGATCGACGATGCCATTCAGTCATCGTCCAGCGAACTCTCCGGGCTGGATAACTCATCGCAGGCGCTGAACGATGAAGCGCGCGCGCTGACGCGTAACGCCCGGGCCTTTGAAATCCGCTCGGCGGAATTCATGTCGGATGCCGGCCAGCGCGCGCCGGCAGCATCGTTACCGTCTTCCCGGCCCAAAGCTGCGGCACCGTCGGCTTCGCGTTCGGAAGGTAGCCGCCCCGGTGATCATCGGCTGGGCAGCGATGCGGAAGAAGACGATTGGGAAACCTTCTAAGCCCGGGGAGCCGTTAACAGGTCGAAGAGGGGGGCTACGCCAGGGATGGCGTAGATAGCGTCCAGGGAGGGATTCATAGCGCCCCCCCCCTCGCCGACCTGTTGACGGCTCACCCCCGAATGATTGAGATGAAAGACAATAGTTCTTTCAGCCACAGTTCTTTTAGCCACAAAGCGGGCCTTGCGATGTGCAAGGCCCGCTTTTTTATCCGGATAGTGATTCGTTCTGTTGGCGGAAGAGATGAGCCCGCACGCCTGTTACGGCGCTATCACGCCGCCGGCAGCGTGGGCCAGTGCGATCATCGGGGCGGGATACAGGCCCAGCATAATCACCAGCACGGCGGCGCCGAGAACCACCAGCCCGGCGGCGCGCGCGGCCCAGTCGGGCGAGGCATCGCGGCGGTACATGCCCGGCTCGGCCAGGAACAGCGTGACGATCACGCGAAGATAGTAGTACAGGCTGATGGCGCTGCCGGCGATGATGCCCACCACCAGCCACCATTGATGGGCTTCCACGCCCAGCGCGATCAAATAGAACTTGCCGATAAAGCCGGCGGTGGCCGGAATGCCCGCAAGCGAGAGCATGGCGATGGTCATCACCGCGGTGAGATAGGGGCGGCGCCAGAACAGCCCGCGATAGTAGTGCAGCGCGCCGGCATCCCGGCCTTCGGTGGCGCTGGACACCAGAATCACCACGCCGAACGCGGCCAGCGTCGCCGGCACATAGGTGATCAGATACACCCCGCCGGTTTCCGCGGCCAGGCCGTCGGCCACGACCAGCACCAGCAGCATGTAGCCGAAATGGGCAATGGAGGAATAGCCCAGCAGCCGTTTGAGGTTGGACTGGGTCAGCGCCAGCAGGTTGCCCACCAGCATGCTGGCAAGCGCCAGCACCCAGAGAACGGCGTGCAGCCACTCGCCCTGAAAAGCCGGCGCGCTCAACACCAGCCGCAGCATGAGAATAAACACCGCCACCTTGCTGGCCGTGGCGAGAAACGTCGCGGCCGGTCCCGGGCCGCCCTCGTAGACGTCCGGCGTCCAGAGGTGAAAGGGCACCACCGAAAGCTTGAATCCCAGACCCGCCAGCATCAGCCCGGCGCCGGCCAGGCCCCAGGCGCCGGAGCCGCGAACCATCGATGCCATGAGCGCGCTGAGCTCAAGCTCGCCGGTCTGAGCGTAAAGCAGCGCCATGCCGAAGAGCAGAAACGCGCTCGCCGCCGCCGACAGAATCAGGTACTTGATGCCAGCTTCCAGCGAGCGGCGCTCGTGAAAGGCGTAGGCCAGCATGCCGTAAAGCGGCATGGACAGCAGCTCCAGGCCCAGAAACAGGCTGGCCAGATGTCGGCTGGCGACCAGCACCAGCCCGCCGGCCGCCGAGCACAGCAGCAGCAGGTAAAACTCTTCGCGGGCGTTCTGAAACGTCTCGAAATAGGCGTGGGCCAGCACGGCGCAGGCAAGCGTCGATGCCAGTACCAGAATGCCGCCGAGCATGGCCGGGCCGTCGAAGGCCAGCAGCGGCGTGGTCAGCGGCACGACGCGCCAGGCCATGATCTGGGCGGCCAGCGCCAGGCCCAGGCCCATGACGCTCACGGCGACGGTGACGTGATGTTGCCGCCGCCAGGCGATGCCCAGCATCAGGGTAATGGCCGTGGCGCCAACCAGAATCAGCGGAAGATAAGCAACAGCAAGCTTGGGCAACGGCATTATCGAGCCTCCGGCAACGGTGAGCTTTGGGCGTCAAACAGCCGGTGGATATCCTGCATGGCGGCACTGCTGGTATCCAGCAGCGGCTGGGGATAGAGGCCGACCCACAGGATCAGCGCCACCAGGCCCAGCAGCATGCAGAACTCGCGGGTGTCCAGACCCTTCAGCGGCGTATCGCTTTGCGGCGGGCCGTAGTGCACCCGCTGCATCAGCATCAGCGAATACACCGCCGCCAGTACCAGACCCACGCTGGCCAGCGCCACGACCCAGGGCGCGATGGCGAACGTGCCGAACAGCACCATGAATTCGCCGACAAAGTTGGCCGTGGTGGGCATGCCCAGCGAGGCGGCAATCAAAAACAGATAAATGCCCGGCATACTGCCCAGACGCCCCCAGAGGCCGCCCATCTCGTTGATTTGGCGGGTATGCAGCCGCTCGTAGAGCTGGCCGCTGAGAATAAACAGCCCCGCCGCCGAGAAGGCGTGGGCGACCATCAGTACCACTACGCCCTGAAGCGCCAGCTCGGTACCGGCGTAGATGCCGATGAGCACAAAGCCCATGTGGGCGATGCTGGTATAGGCCACAAAGCGCTTGATGTCCTGCTGCCCGCAGGCCAGCACCGCGCCGTAGAAAATCCCCACCAGCCCCAGCGCCATGGCAAAGGGAGCAAACGCCTGGGAGGCCTCGGGGAACAGCGGCAGGGCAAAACGCAGCATGCCGTAGGCCGCCGTCTTGAGCAGAATACCCGCCAGATCCACGCTGCCCGCGGTGGGCGCCTGGGCGTGGGCGTTGGGCAGCCAGCCGTGCAGCGGGATGACCGGCAGCTTGACGGCAAAGGCGACAAAAAACCCGAGCATCAGCCAGAACGCCAGCGTGGGCGACAGCGTGGTCTCCTTGAGCACGGCGTAGCTGAAGGAATACTCGCCGGTGTTGCCGTGGTGGGCAAATACCAGCCCCAGAATCGCCACCAGCATCAAGAGTCCGCTGGCCTGGGTATAGATGAAGAATTTGATCGCCGCGCCGATGCGGGTGCTGCCTTTGGAGCCGCTGTGACCCCAAAGCGCGATAAGAAAGTACATCGGCACCAGCATCAGCTCCCAGAAGAAGAAAAACAGGAACAGATCCATGGCGAGAAAGACGCCGACCACGCCGCCGAGAATCCACAGCAGGTTGAGGTGGAAAAACCCGATACGCCGGACAATCTCGCGCCAGGAACACAGCACCGCGAGCACGCCGAGAAAGCCGGTCAGCGCAATCAGTATCAGCGAGAGGCCGTCCAGCGCCAGGTGAAAGTCGATGCCAAAGCGCTCAATCCAGGGCACCCGGTATTCCACCGCCCACTGGGTGCCGCCGGAGGCGGGCAGGGCAAAATCCAGCTGTAGCCATAGCCCGAAGGCAATCAGCAGCTCGCACAGCATGGTCGCCAGCGCGATCAGGCGCGTGGCCCGGCCGCCCAGCCGCTCTGCCTGCCAGCATAAAAGGCCCCCGACAAACGGGATGACAATAAGCCATACCAGTATCATAAGCGTCTATTCCTTTCAGGTGCCCTGGATGACCAGTGCCAGGCTCAACAGAATCAGCGCCACCCCGGCCACCATGGTGATGGCATAGCCGCGAACGCGTCCGGACTGGGTACGCGAAAGCCCCAGGTGCAGCAGCCGCACCAGCCGGGCCAACAGGCGGAAAAGGCCGTCGAAGAGGTCGCTTTTCAGCAGCCAGACGGTTAGCCGGTAAGGACGCACCAGCGTCCAGTCAAACACCAGGTCAAAGCCCCAGGCGTGATGCCACAGGTGCCAGAGCCCGGCGCCCGGGCCCCGGTTGGCCAAGCGCAGCCAGCCGCGGCGCAGGCCGAACAGCCAGACCCCCAGCGCCATGCCGCCCAGCGCCGTGGCCGCGGCAAGCAGCTCCAGGCTGCTGTGGCCGACGTGCGTGGCGTCACCCGGGCCGGCCGGGAGTACCTCGGCAAGCGGTGGGGTAATCCAGGCGCCGACAAACGTCGACAGACCCGCCAGCACCACCAGCGGCAGGCCGTGGGCCAGGCCGCGACCGGTCTCGGCGTGGCGGGCGTTGTCGCTTTTAGCCGTGCCGTGGAAGGTGCCGATAATCAGCCGCAGGGTGTACAGCGAGGTCAGCAGCGCGCCCACCAGCCCGGCAATCAGCAGCCCCTGCTGGTCGGCGGCCAATGCCTGCCAGAGGATTTCATCCTTGCTGTAAAAGCCGGCGGAAATCAGCGGTAGCGCAGCGAGCGCGGCACCGCCCACCATAAAGCCCGCGTAGGGCAGCGGCAGCTTGCGCCACAGCCCGCCGAGGCGGCGCATATCCTGCTCGTGGTGGCAGCTGATAATGACGGCCCCGGCGGAGAGAAACAGCAGCGCCTTGAAAAACGCGTGGGTCATCAGGTGGAAAATCGCCGTGTCGTACGCACCCACGCCCAGCGCCAGAAACATATAGCCGATCTGGCTCATGGTGGAGTAGGCCAGCACGCGCTTGATATCGGTTTGCGCAAGCGCGGCAAAGCCGGCCATCAAAAGCGTCAGCGCGCCGATCACGCCGGTGACGTAAAGCGCGGTGGGCGCCAGCTCGAAAATGCCGTGCATGCGCGCGATCAGGTAGACCCCGGCGGTGACCATGGTGGCGGCGTGGATCAGCGCCGAGACCGGCGTGGGGCCGGCCATGGCATCGGCCAGCCAGGTGTGAAGCGGCAGCTGCGCCGATTTGCCCATGGCCCCGCCGAGCAGCAGAAAGGCGGCCAGCTCGACGGTGGTATCGCCCGCCTGCCAGGCCTGCGGCGCCAGCTCCAGAATCTCGGCGATGTTCAACGTGCCCAGCCGGGTGAAGAGCAGAAACATGCCCAGGGCGAGAAATACGTCGCCGATACGCGTAATAACAAACGCCTTGAAGCCCGCCCAGCCGTTGGCGCTGTGGGTGTAGTAGTAGCCGATCAGCAGGTAGCTGCACAGGCCCACGCCTTCCCAGCCGAGGAACAGCAGCAGCAGGTTGTCGCCCAGCACCAGCAGCACCATACTGAACACAAAAAGGTTCATGTAGGTGTAAAAGCGCGTGATGCCGTCTTCACCGCGCATGTACCAGGCGGCAAACAGGTGGATGAAAAAGCCCACGCCGGTGATCACCCCGAGCATGGTCAGCGAAAGGCCGTCCAGCGCCAGACTGATACCGGGGGTAAAATCGCCCACGGCAATCCAGGTCCAGAGCGTTAGCTGCTGCGGGCCGGCCGCGGCAAAGCCCAGCGCAAGAGCCGCCGTGGTAAGCGCGGCCAGGCCGATGCTTGCCGTGCCCACCGTCGCACTGGCGCGGTAGCTTAGCTGCCCCCGGGAAAAGGCCAGGATCAGCGTGCCCACCAGCGGCAGCAGAAACGTCAGCGGCAAAAGCGTTGTCGGCTGTGCTATTGAGAGTGTCGTTGCATGTTCCATCATCCGCGCATCCTGCTGGCCACGTCGAGGTTGAGGGTCCTGAAGCGGTGATACAGCTGAATCAGCAGCGCCAGGCCGACGCTGGCTTCGGCGGCGGCCAGGGTAATCACCAGCAGGAACATGGCCTGGCCCTCCGGCTGCTGCCAGCCGGTGCCGGCGACGATAAACGCCAGCCCCGCGGCGTTGAGCATGACTTCCAGGCTCATCAGCACAAAGATCATGTTGCGCCGGAACATGAGCCCGCCAAGCCCCAGGGCAAACAGCACGGCGGCAAGTACCAGGCCGTGTTCCATGGGCACGCCGTTCATACGTCCTCCCCGGCTACGCCGTTGGTCGATGGCTGATGCGCCTGGCCGTTGGCCGGCGTTGACGCGCCGGTCGGCAGATCGCGCGGCGCGGGTGAGGGTGCGGCGACCTTGCCGATGCGCCCGACGTGGGACGCCGTGACCAGCGCGGCGAGCAGCAGCAGCGCGCCGAGCTCCACCAGCAGCAGCCAGGGGCCGTAAAGCAGCGTCCCCACGCCCCTGGCGGTCAGGCCGCCGCCTTCGATCACGGCCTGAATGTCACCGCGCCACAGCAGGCTGACCAGCGTCAGCAATAGCACGGTGGCCAGCACCGAAGGTCCCAGCCAGGTACGCGGCTGCAGCCACTGGCGTTCCTGATCCACCGTCGCCTGGCCGAGATTGAGCATCATCACTACGAACACGAACAGCACCATGATGGCGCCGGCGTAGACGATGATCTCGAGGGCGCCGGCAAAGGGCGCGCCCAGCGCGAAGAACACCAGCGCCACGGCAAGCAGCGATACCACCAGGTAGAGCACGGCATGCACCGGATTGGGATTGGTCATCACCCCCAGCGTTGCCAGTACCGCCATCAACGCGCTGAGATAAAACGCAAGCTCCATGATGTCTCCCCTTGATACCTGTGCCTTGATACCCGTGCCGTCAGGGCAAAAGCGTGGTGACCTTGATGGGTTCGGCCTCGTCCTGAGCCTGACCCTTGTCCTTGCCGCCGATGGCCATGCCCGCCACTTTGTAAAAGTGATAGTTGTGGTCCTTGCCGGGGCCGTTGATCAGCAGGTCGTCCTTCTCGTAAACCAGCTCCTGGCGGTTATATTCCGCCATCTCGAAGTCCGGCGTGAGCTGGATCGCCGAGGTAGGGCAGGCCTCTTCGCACATGCCGCAGAAAATACAGCGCGAGAAATTGATGCGGAAAAATTCCGGATACCAGCGGCCGTCGTCCTGTTCGCCCTTTTGCAGCGCAATGCAGTCCACCGGGCAGGCCACGGCGCAGAGGTTGCAGGCCACGCAGCGCTCCTCGCCGTCGGGATCCCGGGTGAGCACGATGCGTCCGCGGTAACGCGGCGCCAGATAGGGCTTTTCTTCGGGGTAGCTGAGCGTCTCGCGCTTGCGAAACGCGTGCATGAAGATCCTTCCCAGGGTGCTTAGCTGGGACGCGGTGCCTTGCAAGAGCTTTTTATACATGGCGTTCTCCTTCCGTTGACGCTTTGCGGCTCGTTGGTGCGCCGGCTATGCCGGGTTGGCGAGCAGAATGATCGCGCCGGTCACCAGCAGGTTGAGCAGCGTAAGCGGCAAACAGACTATCCAGCCGAAGGTCATCACACGGTCGTAGCGTGGCCGGGGCAGCGCTGCCCGAGCCAGAATAAACAGCAGCAAAAATACGCCGGTTTTTAACGCAAACCAGACGAAGGGCGGCAGCAGCGGCCCGTGCCAGCCGCCGAAGAACAGCGTCACGGTCAGCGCCGAGATCAGCAGCATGCCGACGTATTCGCCGATGAAGAACATGCCGAACTTCATGCTGGAATATTCGATATGGTAGCCGTCGGCCAGCTCCTGTTCGGCCTCGGGCTGGTCGAACGGGTGGCGGTGGGTGGTGGCAAAGCCGGCGATCAAAAAGGTGCAAAAGCCCAGAAACTGCGGGATGACAAACCACAGGCCTGCCTGAGCCTCGACGATCTCGCGCAGGTTGAACGAGCCGGCCGTGGCGACGACGCCCATGAGCGAAAGGCCCATGAACACTTCGTAGGAAATGGTCTGGGCCGATGAGCGCATGGAGCCGATCAGCGCATACTTGTTGGCGCTGGACCAGCCGCCGAGCAGCACCGAATAGACGTTGATGCCGCCCATGGCGAGGAAGAACAGCAGGCCGATGTTCCAGTCCGCCACGCCCAGCGTCGGCGTGATGGGAATAATCACGAACGACAGCAGCAGCGAGGCCATGGCAATGCCCGGCGCCAGCAGGAAAATCGTGCGGTCGGCAAAGGGCGGAATCCAGTCTTCCTTGAAGAAGATCTTGAGCATGTCGGCGATCAGCTGCAGCGAACCGAAGGGCCCGACGCGGTTGGGCCCGTAGCGGTCCTGCCACAGACCCAGCATTCGCCGCTCCACCACGGTCATTACCGCGCTGACCAGCACCGCGACCAGCAGAATCGCCACGGCCTCGAGCATGGCGATCACGGTCGCCAGCAGCGTCGGGTTCAGCCACGCCGGGCGCAGATTATCCAGCATTGCCCAGTCCATCAGCCGTCCTCCTTGCCCGGGGTTTTGCCGGGGGCTTTATCCAGAGTGACCCAGTGGCCGTTCGGCGCCCCCGGCATTACCCCGGCGGGCAGCGTGACCAGCCCGTCGGGCAGGTCCGCCTCGATGTGCAGGGCCAGTGGCAGGCGCGATTCGCCGGCAGTCAGCGTCAGCGTCTCGCCGTCTTCGGCGTCGAGCGCTCGGGCGTCGGCTGCGCTCAGGCGCAGGCAGGGCGTTTGCGCGCGTTCCGCGATCGCGTCGGCGCGGGCAGAGGTTGCCTCGCCGCCGAACAGCCGCGGCAGCACCCACAGCTGAAAGCGGTCGCCCTGGTGGGCAAAGGCGGCGGGAATCCTGTTGGCGGCGGGGTAGCCGCTGCTTGCCGCCTTCACGGTGCCGGCCACACAAATGCCCGGATCGCCGCCGCTCAGGTGGCCGCCGACGCTGTCGGTAAACTTGTTCCACGCCTGGGGCGAGTTCCACCCCGGCGCCCAGGCAAAGGGCACGTTCCGGCGCGGGCGGTCAAAGCCGCTGTAGCCCTCCATGGAAAACTCAAAGGGCGTTTCCGGGTCCTGGGGCATGCGCGGCTCGCTGACGGAGATATCGGCGCGCATCGACGTGCGCCCGCTGTAGCGGTGGGGGGAACGCGCCAGCTTGAGCGTGCCGGGCAGCTCGGCGTGGTCGCCGGCGCTTTCCATACCCGCCAGCGCCGGGTGCGATTCGGCGCAGTCGGCCACCGCTTTTGCAAAGGTGAGCGGTTCGCCGGCGCTGCGCCCAAGACTCGCGCGCAACGCGTCCAGCCAGCGCCAGCCGGCGTGAAGGCGGCATTCCGGGCGCAGGTGGCGCGGATCATAGACCTGGTAAAAGCGCTGGGCGCGGCCTTCCAGGTTG
This sequence comes from Vreelandella jeotgali Hwa, assembly GCF_000334215.1. Lineage (GTDB taxonomy): Bacteria > Pseudomonadota > Gammaproteobacteria > Pseudomonadales > Halomonadaceae > Vreelandella > Vreelandella jeotgali. The sequence goes on from NZ_AMQY01000013.1 coordinate 33,881, forward strand.
ACCAGGGTGCCGTCGGTTTCGGCAAAGCTTGCCGCCGGCAGGCCCAGGTTGGCGCGCTGCCAGGTTTGAGTGCGCTGATGGTCGATCACGATCAGTCCGTCAGCGGCGTCGAGGGTCTCGTCTACCCTGGCTTGCGGCAACCGCTCGTAGAGGTCGTTTTCCAGCACCACCAGCGCATCGGCGTGGCCGAGCGATACCTGCTCCAGGGCGCGTTCCAGCGGCTTGCCGTCCATGAGCGCAAGCCCGGTGCTGTTGGCCTCACGGCGAACCATGAGCAGGCCGCCGTTCTTTTCCCGGCGCGCCAGGGCTCGAACAACGCTGTCGGTGGCGTCGAGAATCGCGGTGGATTCCAGCGAGCCGCCGCTGATGACCAGCGGACGCTCGGCGGCGAGCAGCGCCCGGGCGATCTCTTTGGCGTGCGCTTGAGTAGCCGCATCGAGTCCGTCAACGGCTGGGGCTTCAGCATCAATCTCGTGGGCGATGGCAAAGCCCAGCCGGGCGATATTGTCGGGCGCCAGCCGCATTGAGGCGGCGCTGATACCGTCGAGCTCGGTGGCCGAGGGATAGGCGATATACAGCGGATGATAGCTGTCCTGGGCCAGGGTTTTTACCGCTTCGGCGTTCCAGAGCGGGATGCCGCGCTCTTCGGCCAGCTCCTCGCGGCGCCCCAGCACCGCCTGACGCACGTTGAGGCCCAGGCGGGCGGCGCTGTGGTGCAGATCCTCGCCCAGCACCAGCACCGCGTCGTGGCTTTCCATCTCGCGCGGCGTTGGAGTGGCAAGCGCGCCGGCGGCGTCGATGCCGGCCATGCGCGCCAGGCAGGCCTGTTCGGCGGCGGCGATGCCGGTGGAGAAGTTGTTTTCCCCCACCAGGGTTTTCAGCTGATGATTGCTTTCCAGGCTGGCGCGGGGCGAGCCGATGCCGATGACGCGATCGGCCCGGCGCAGCAGGTCGGCGCCGCGATCCAGCGCCGGGTCAACGTCCAGCGTCTTGACGCCGGCGTCGTGCCACTCGGGCCGGCGCGGGCGATCGTCGCGGTTGATGTAGTCGTAGCCGAAGCGCCCGCGGTCGCAGAGAAAGTAGCCGTTGACCTCGCCGTGGTAGCGGTTTTCAATACGCCGCACGCTGCCGTAGCGCTCGCCGGGGCTGGTATTGCAGCCCACCGCGCATTGATGGCAAACGCTGGGGGCGTACTGCAGGTCCCATTTGCGGGTGTAGTGGCGGGTGTGGGTTTTATCGGTGAACACGCCGGTGGGGCATACCTCAGTGAGGTTGCCGGCAAAGGGACTTTCGAGGACGCCTTCCTCGTGGCGGCCGAAATACAGGTTGTTGTGCATGCCGAACACGCCGAGATCGGTGCCGCCGGCATAGTCGTTGTAAAAGCGCACGCAGCGATAGCAGTTGATGCAGCGGTTCATCTCGTGGGCGACAAAGGGCCCCAGGTACTGGTTGCGGTGGGTGCGCTTGGTAAAGCGGTAGCGCCGCTGGCTGTGGCCGGTCATCACCGTCATGTCCTGAAGGTGGCAGTGGCCGCCTTCGGCGCACACCGGGCAGTCGTGGGGGTGGTAGGTCATCAGCCATTCCACCACCCGGGCGCGGAAGGCTTTGGCATCGTCGTCGTCGATGGCGATCCAGCTATTGTCGGCGGCCGGCGTCATGCACGACATGACGATTTTGCCCTGGGTGTCGTTTTCATCCTTGTACTGTTTGACCGCGCACTGGCGGCAGGCGCCCACGCTGCCCATGGCCGGGTGCCAGCAGAAGTACGGAATATCCAGCCCCAGCGACAGGCAGGCGTGCAGCAGGTTGTCGCTGCCGTCGACGTCGTAGGCGTTGCCGTCCACATGAATCGTTGCCATCAGCTCACCTCTTCCTTTGCCGCCGCTGTATCCGAGCCATCGGCCACGGCGCTACCCCCTTTGGCGTCTTCCTCGACAATGCCCGCCGCAAAGTCGGCGCGGAAATGGCGAATGGCGGATTCCAGCGGCATCGCGGCCCCCGGCGCGTGAGCGCAGAACGTCAGCCCCGGGCCGATGTTGGCGGCGTGTTCCTGCAACAGCTCGATATCGCCGGGGCGGCCTTCGCCGTGTTCGAGGGTCTGGAGTATTTTCGCCGCCCAGGGCAGGCCGTCCCGGCAGGGCGTGCACCAGCCGCAGGACTCCCGGGCGAAGAACTGCTCCAGGTTGCGTAGCAGGGCGACCAGGCTCTGGCGCTGGCTGACCACGGTCAAAAGGCCGGTACCCAGGCGACTGCCGTACTGGCCAACGGTATCGAAATCCAGCGGCAGCTCCAGATGCTCGGGGAGCAGAAAGCCGGTACTGCCGCCGCCGGGCAGCCAGGTTTTCAGGGTGTGACCTTCGCGCATGCCGCCGGCGCGTTCGAGAATGTCCCAGCCCGTGGTGCCGATGGGCAGCTCCCAGAGGCCGGGGCACGCCACCAGCCCGGAAACGCCGTAAAGCTTGGTGCCGCCGTCGTTGCTCAGGTTGCCGGACAGCTCCTGATACCATTCGGCGCCGTGCTGGAGCACCGCCGGGGCGTTGCACAGGGTTTCGACGTTGTTGACCACGGTGGGCTTGCCCCAGGCGCCGGACTGGCCGGGAAACGGCGGTTTGGCCCGAGGGTTGGCGCGCTTGCCCTCCAACGAGTTGATCAGCGCGGTTTCTTCACCGCAGATGTAGCGCCCGGCGCCGGTGTGCAGCGAAATATCGAAATCAAAGCCGCTGCCGGCGACGTCGTCACCCAGCAGTCCGGCCTCACGGGCTTCCTCGATGGCCAGCGACAGCGAGCGCGCCGCGTCGACGTATTCGCCGCGCAGAAAGATATAGCCGTACTTCGAGCGGTTGGCGCGGGCGGAGATGATCATGCCTTCGATCAGCAGGTGCGGCTGCTGCTCCATGAGCAGGCGATCCTTGAAGGTGCCCGGCTCCATTTCATCGGCGTTGCACACCATATAGCCCCGGGGCAGGTTGTCGCCGACCTGGGTCAGGCTCCATTTCACGCCGGCGGAGAAGCCGCCGCCGCCGCGGCCGCGGACGTTGGCGGTTTTCATCGCCTGAATAATGTCGTCCGGCGCCTGCTCCAGGGCGTTCTGCGCGCCGACGTAGCCGTTTTTCTGTCGGTACTCGTCAAGCCCCACGCGCGAGCCGTCGTCGTTGAGCCGCCAGGTCAGCGGGTGGGTATGTTCAAGGCGCTCGCTGGCCGGCTGGCGCAGCTGGCTTTTGTAGCGCAGGCGCGAATTCGAGGGAATCGACGTCATCATGGGTACGCCTCCAGAAGCTCGCTGAGATCATCCGGCGCGATAGGGCCAAAGGTATCGTCGCCGATCATCATCGCCGGGCCGCGATCGCAGGCGCCCAGACAGCAGGTGGGCAGCAGGGTAAAGCGGTTGTCCTTGGTGGTCTCGCCAAAGCCGATGCCCAGCCGCTGGCTCAGCGCTTCGCCAAGCTCCTCAAAGCCGGTAAGAAAGCACGAGCTGCTGTCGCAGACGAGAATCACGTGGCGGCCCACCGGCTGGCGGAAAATCAGGTTGTAAAACGTGGCCACGCCTTCCACCGCGCCAACGCCGACGCCCAGCGCCTCGGCAATCGCGGCAATGGCGGCGTCGGGCACCCAGCTGTGACGTTTCTGGACGATTTTCAGCGCTTCGATACACGCCGCCTGGGGCTGTTCGTAGTGGTCGCGTTCGTCGAGGATGGCACGGCGATCGTCGTCGTGCAGCACAAAGCCGTCACCGTCGGTGGCAATGGGGGCTGTGGTGCCGGCGGCGTCGTAAAGGCGGTCAGTCATTGCTCACACTCCCCTGGTTAACGGTCCACATCGGCCATGACGAAATCAATGCTGCCCAGATGCGCGACCAGATCCGGCACAAAGCCGCCGCGCATCAGCGCCGGAATCTGCTGCAGGTTGGGGAAGCTCGGCGTGCGAATACGCGTGCGGTAGCTCATGGTGCTGCCGTCGCTGGTCAAATAGTAGCTGTTGATACCCTTGGTCGCCTCGACCATCTGCAGCGACTCGTTGGCCGGGAGTACGGGCCCCCAGGACACCTGCAAAAAGTGCGTGATCAGCGTCTCGATGTGTTCGAGCATGCGCTCCCGGGGCGGCGGCGTGGTCAGCGGGTGGTCGGCCTTGAAGTCGCCGGCGGGCATGTGATCGATGCACTGCTGAATAATGCGCAGGCTCTGGCGCATTTCCTCGATGCGCAGCTGGCCGCGGTCGAAGGCGTCGCCGTTGCTGCCCAGCGGCACCTCGAAATCGAAATTCTCGTAGCCGGAGTAGGGGCGCTTTTTGCGCAGGTCGAAATCGCAGCCGGTGGCGCGCAGGTTGGGGCCGGTGATGCCCCAGTCGAAGGCGTTTTGCGTATCAAAGGCGGCGATATGGCGGGTCCGGTCGCGCACCAGCGAATTTTCCATCATGGTGCGCTCGTACTCTTTCAGCCGCGCGGGCATCCAGTTAACAAATTCCTGCATGATGCGGTCCCAGCCCTGGGGCAGGTCCTGCATCAGCCCGCCGATGCGAAACCACGCCGGGTGCATGCGAAAGCCGGTGATCGCTTCGATGACGTGGTAGGCCTTCTGGCGGTCGGTAAAGGTGAAAAACACCGGGGACATCGCGCCCAGGTCCTGCAGGTAGGTGCCCAGAAACAGCAGGTGGCTGGTAATGCGGAACAGCTCCGCCATCATCACCCGCACCGTGGCGGCGCGGTCGGTGACTTGAATGCCGGCAAGCTTTTCCACCGCCAGCACGTAGGGCAGGTTATTCATCACCCCGCCGGTGTAGTCGATGCGGTCGGTGTAGGGAATAAAGCTGTGCCAGGATTGGCGCTCGCCCATTTTCTCCGCGCCGCGGTGGTGGTAACCGATATCCGGCACGCAGTCGATGACTTCTTCGCCGTCGAGTTGCAGCACCACGCGAAACGCGCCGTGAGCGGACGGGTGGTTGGGGCCCAGGTTCAGAAACATGAACTCGGCGCCGTCGCGCTCGCGCTGCATGCCCCAGTCTTCGGGCACGAAACGCAGCGCGTCCTGCTCCTTGTCCTGGCCTTCCACGGTCAGAGTGTAGGGGTCGAACTCGGTGGCCCGGGCGTGATGGTCCTTGCGCAGCGGGTGACCGTTCCAGGTCGGCGGCATGAGAATACGGCGCAGGTTGGGGTGGCCGGCAAAGTCGATGCCGAACATGTCCCAGACTTCGCGCTCATACCAGTTGGCGTTGGGGTAGACCGAAATCACCGTGGGCAGCGAGAGGTCGCGTTCGTCCAGCGCCACCTTGAGCATAATATCGCGATTGCCGCTGACCGAGAGCAGCTGGTAGACCACGGAAAAGTCCGCCGCGGGCAGCCCGTCGCGGTGGCTGCGCATGCGCTCGTCCACGGCCGTCAGGTCGTAGAGCATCTCGAACGGCTCGGAGAGCCGGCGCAGGTCGGCGAGCACTTCAACGATAGCCTCGCGGCGTACCCAGAGCACCGGCATGCCGGTCAGCGTGGGCTGCTCGCAGTAAAGCTTGTCGCCGAAGCGTTCGCGTAGCGTGTGGACAATCGCGGCGGTGGCATCGGTGCTCATGGCTCTGTGCTCACGGTCATGCTGGGTCTCCCCTGGTGAAAGACGGTGCCCTGGTAAGAGGCGGCGCCGCTCGGAGTCGGGCGCTAAACGCTGTCCGGGGTGCGCAGCTCGGTGGCCTGAATCCGCTGATCGCGGTGTTTTTCCCGCTGCGAGGGCATTTCAGCGCGGTAGACGCCCTGGTCGCCGACAACCCAGGAAAGCGGCCGGCGCTCTTCCTGGATGGAATCCTGAAGCAGCTGCAGCCCCTGTAAAAAGGCTTCCGGGCGGGGCGGGCAGCCGGGCACGTAAACGTCCACGGGCAGGAATTTATCCACGCCCTGAACCACCGAGTAAATATCGTACATCCCGCCGGAGTTGGCGCAGGAGCCCATGGAAATCACCCATTTTGGCTCGAGCATCTGGTCGTAAAGCTGTTGAATCACCGGCGCCATCTTCACGAAGCAGGTGCCGGCGACGACCATGAAATCGGCCTGGCGCGGAGAGGCACGGATAACCTCGGCGCCGAAGCGGGAAATGTCGTGGGGCGCGGTAAACGCCGTGGTCATTTCCACGTAACAGCAGGAAAGTCCGAAGTTATACGGCCACAGCGAGTTCTTGCGCCCCCAGTTCACCGCCGAGTTCAGCACCTCTTCGAGCTTGCCGGTGAACACGCTGCGGTGTACCTGCTGCTTCATCGGGTCGTCGACGCGCTGACGCTCGCCCAGCGGGTAGCGATCGCTCTGCTGCGCCGCTGCATCGTCGGCCCGGGTCAGGGTGTATGCCATGTCATGCCTCCCGCCTGAAATCTCAGGGTGCTAGCGGATTGGAACGCTGGCGTTGTGCTGTAGGCGCGAGTCGGCCGCCGTTCAGCCGCGCCGGGCGCTGCCCCGGTGCATTCGCTCGCTGCCGCCGGGAGCCCAGTCGAGGGCGCCCGAACGATAGTCGTAAACCAGCCCGGCCAGCAGAATGAAGATGAAAGTGGCCGCTCCCCAAAAACCGGCCCAGCCGGCGTCACGCACCGAAATGGCCCAGGCAAAGAGGAAAACGGCTTCAATATCAAAGATCACGAACAGCATCGCGACCAGATAAAACTGGATGGAAAAGCGCTGGCGGGCGCTGCCCGCGCCGACGATGCCGCTTTCAAACGGAATCGGTTTGCTGCGTCCCTGGCTACGCCCGCCCAGCAGGGCAGAAGCGCCGAGCATGAACCCGCAAAGCAGGATAACGGCCAGTATAAAAAGCCCGGTGGCCCAGTGTTCGGCGATCAGCTCATTGGCACCGTCAAGTGGCATAAGAAATCCCCGTCATGGTTAAAGGACGAATTTTTAAAAGGCAGCGCTTCAAGGCCGGGTTCAGGTGCCATGCTCGACAGGCGTTGGCCCAAAAATAAGGGAACCCTGGACTTGAAGAAAAGAGGTCGCCAGCGGTCAACCGAGGCCGTTGGGCCGGTCGGCGTTGGCGGCGGTGCATACGGCCGTTGTGGCCGAGAGTATCCGGTGTATGGCGGTGAGCGTCGTTGCCGATACGCTGCCGTTGCCGATAGTTGACGGCTGCCGACGCGACCCTGCCATTTCGTTACCCGTTTATCGTTTGTGCCCCTACTCAAGCATTGATCGGGTCCATGATTCAAGGGCAACCAGGCGGCTGGCCGGGGCTATAGTCGTTGGCCATGTTCGGGGAAGACGGGGGGCAGGTCGACCCAATCCGGATGATATGTGGGTAAACGCTGGCACGTACACCTTGCAGGCGGGTTGCGTTACACTCGTTGGCAAAGCCCTGACAGTGAGTGATGCATGCCCGCTACTGCTCACAAAAGGTCCCTACAAAGCCCACACAAGGCAGGTTTTTGATGGCTGACGCGCCGACGGTTGTCATGATCGATAACTACGACAGCTTTACCTATAACATCGTCCAGTACCTGGGCGAGCTGGGTGCCGAGGTGCTGACCCGGCGCAATGACGCCATTGATTTTGCCGGTATCGAGGCGCTGTCACCGACCCATCTGGTGATTTCTCCCGGGCCCTGCACGCCCGACGAAGCGGGCATCTCGCTGGAGGCGATCCGTCATTTTGCCGGCAAGCTGCCGATTCTCGGCGTGTGTCTGGGACATCAGGCCATCGGCCAGGCGTATGGTGGCCGCGTGGTGCGCGCTCCCGAGGTCATGCACGGCAAGACCTCGTCCATCAGGCATTCGGGGCGCGGCGTGTTTGCCGGGCTGGACAACCCGCTGGCCGTCAGCCGCTATCATTCGCTGGTGGTTGACCGCGACAGCCTGCCCGACTGTCTGGAAGTCACCGCGCGCACGCCGGAGGACGACGTGACTCCCGGCGTGGTCATGGGATTTCGCCACCGCGAGCTGGACGTTGAAGGGGTGCAGTTTCATCCCGAATCGATTCTGACCTGCCAGGGACACGAGCTGCTGGCCAATTTTTTGCAACGCGCTTGAACCGGCGCATCACGAGCACGAGGCCCACGTTTTCATGCAGATGCGAGACGCGATTAATGCGCTGATGCGCCACGAAGATCTGTCATACGATCAGATGCACGAGCTGATGCGCGGCATCATGGTCGGCGATGCCGGCGATGCCCAGGTCGGCGCGCTGCTCATGGGATTGGCCATGAAAGGCGAATCCGCTACCGAGATAAGTGCCGCGGCGCAGGTAATGCGCGATTTGATGAATCGCGTCACGCCGGATATCGACAAGAGCGTGGTGGATATCGTGGGTACCGGCGGCGACGGTGCCAACCTGTTCAACGTCTCCACCGCTTCCAGCTTTGTGGCCGCCGCCGCCGGGGCGCGCGTGGCCAAGCACGGCGGGCGCAGCGTGTCGTCGTCGTCGGGCAGTGCGGACCTGTTCGACGTGGCGGGGATTTTTCTCAATCTCGACGCCGGCCAGGTCGCGCGCTGTATCGAGCATGTGAACGTGGGGTTCATGTTTGCCCCCAATCACCACCCGGCCATGCGCCACGCGGTAGGCCCGCGCCGGGAAATGGGCGTGCGCACGCTGTTCAATATCCTCGGCCCGCTGACCAACCCCGCCGGCGCGCCCAATCAGTTGCTGGGCGTCTACGACCCTGAACTCGTGCCGCTGCTGGCCGAGGTGTTGCAAAAGCTCGGCAGCCATCATGTGATGGTGGTGCACTCCGACGACGGGCTGGATGAAATCTCTCTCGCCGCTCCCACCCTGGTGGCCGAGCTGAAAGACGGCGAGATTACCCGGTATCGCATTACCCCGGAAGAGCTGGGCATTGAACGCCAAAGCCTTGAAGCGCTTCAGGCCGACGGCGTGGAAGATAGTCTACGGCTGGTCAAAATGGCCCTGAGCGGCGAAGGCGCGCCGGCGGATATCGTCTCGCTCAACGCCGGTGCCGCGCTTTACTGCGCCGGCGTGGCGGACTCCCTGAAGGAAGGCGTACGTCTGGCGCGCAATGCCCAGCTCGACAGACTACCGCTGGAAAAAATGCACGAGCTGTCGCGCTTTACGACTCAGTTCAAACCCCAATCCCAGTGAGATGAGACCATGAGCGACCAGGCCACACCCACCGTGTTACCCCGCATTCTGGCGTGCAAGGACAGAGAAGTCAGCGAGCGCCGTCAGGCCGTTCCGGAGGCCGACCTTGTGGCGCTGGCGGAACAGCAGCCCGCGCCGCGCGGCTTTATCAGGGCGCTGAACGCCCGCATGGCGGCGGGAGACGCGGCGGTGATCGCCGAGATCAAGAAGGCCTCGCCGTCGAAAGGGGTGATCCGCGAGGATTTTGCCCCGGCCGGGATTGCCAAAAGCTACGCGGAAGGCGGCGCAGCCTGCCTGTCAGTACTCACCGATGCGGATTTCTTCCAGGGCCACGAGGACTACCTGATCGCCGCTCGGGACGCCTGCGCGCTGCCGGTGATCCGCAAGGACTTCATCACCCACGGCTATCAGGTCACCGAATCCCGGGCCATCGGCGCCGACTGCATCCTGCTTATCGTCGCCGCGCTGAGCGATGAGCAACTGGCTGACCTCAACCGCCGGGCGCACGCGCTGGGCATGGACGTGCTGGTGGAAGTCCACGACGCCGAGGAGCTGGAGCGTGCCCTTGAACTCGATCTTGAGCTTGTCGGCATCAACAACCGCAACCTGCATACCTTCGAGACCACGCTCGACACCACGCTGGCACTGCTCGAAAAAGTGCCCGAAGGCGTCACGGTAATCACCGAATCCGGCATCCATACGCCGGAAGACGTCGCCAAAATGCGCGACCATCGCGTTAACGGCTTTCTGGTGGGTGAGGCTTTTATGCGCGAGGAAGACCCCGGCAAGGCGCTGGAAGGAATGTTTTTCCGCTAATGTTTTTTATGGCAGTGCTGATTGATAATAATAGGTGCATGCCATAAAGACAGCAGACGCTCGTCAGAGATATATTGGCGTGCGCTTTTATACCGGGAAGCCGTGGTGGCTGCCATCCGGCATTTCGATATCCAGTCGTATACGTCCGCCAATGGTTTCAACATAGCGTTTAAGTGAGCTTAGGCGCAGGTTCTGACCGTTTTTTTCCAGTCCCGCTACGGTTGGTTGCCTGACACCCATGGCATCAGCCATTTGTGCCTGCGTCATATCAACCAGCTGGCGCAGTTCGGCAAGGCGTAGATCCAGCAGTACTTCGTCAGCTTTTTCTCGTGCCGCAGCGATGACTTCCGGCTGTTCACTCGCCAACAAGTCGTCCAGATTGCGTGCCATGATGCTTACCTCATATCAGGTTTTTCAGGTGGGCTGCATATTCCTGATCCGCAATAGGGATCATCACGTCGTAGAAATGTTTGTCATTACCCCCTTTATCGCCTGCACAAAGCAAAATGCCGTTACGATGGGGGTCAAATGCATAGAAAGCCCTGATCGGACGGCCCTGGCTTTGAATGCGTAACTCTTTCATATTGCGATGCCGTGAGCCATTGAGCGTATCCGCGTATGGCCGTGTGAGCATGGGTCCCAGTTCATGCAGCAGGAAAATAGCGGTCAGAACATTCTCGCGGTCAGCCGCTTTCAGCGCGTGATACCAGTTTTCGAATCTCTCCGTCTGCTGTATCAACCACATTATAGCCTCCTTGCTATAGGTTTAAATCTATATAGCTTTTATCCTATTGTAAAGCTTTCCTCTGGGTTGGTTGTTGTGGCTGAAAGGTATCTCTGTGCTGCTCAACCGCTGCGCTTCATTGCTGTAAGCAGGGCCTGTAGCGGATGGGGCAGGGTGGCGTTTGAGAAGCGGCTGGCCTGACTGCGGCAGGAGTAGCCGGTGGCCAGAAGGCGGCCGGGGCTTTCTTCGGCTTCGACCATGGGCTGCCAGGATTGGGCGTAGACGGTTTTCGACGTTTCGACGTTGCGGGTTTCGTGCCCGTAGGTGCCCGACATGCCGCAGCAGCCGCTGGCGAGCGTTTCAAGCTCCAGGCCGAAGGCGGCGAACACCTGCTGCCAGGCTTCGGGCGCTCGGGGCTCGCTGGTCTTTTCGGTGCAGTGGGAAAGCAGGCGGTAGCCGCCGGCAACGCCGTTAAGCGGCGCGGCCGGCAGGGTGTGCAGCCGCTCGACAAGCCATTCCTGCAGCAGTTGCACCGGCGGCACGGCGTCGTCCCCCAGCGCTTTAACGTATTCCTGCCGATAGCACAGCGTCATCGCCGGGTCGATGCCCACCAGCGGCACGCCGAAGCCCGCCAGGGTGCGCAGGCGCCGCGCCTGTTTTTCCGCCGTGCGGTTGAACGCGCCCAAAAAGCCCTGGACGTTGAGCGATTTGCCGTTGGCGGCGTAGGGCATGACGAATACACGCATATCAAGCCGGGACAAGAGCTCGATGACGTCCATGACCATTTGCGCTTCAAAGTGGGTGGTGAAGGCGTCCTGGACGATAATGACGCTTTTCGCGCGCTGCTGTTCGGTAAGCAGGCCAAGCGCGGTGGGGGTGGCGGGGCTGACGCCCCAGGCCTTGAGCTGTTTTTTCAGGCTGGCGCGGGAAATCGTCGGCGAATCGCTCATGCCCACCCCGCGGCGCATCAGGGCGTCCACCAGGCGGCTGGTGATCAGGCCGTTGTACAGCGGCGCGACGTTGGCAAGCGTCGGCAGCATGAATTCGGTGGTGCCGATCAGATAGTCACGCGGCGGGCGCAGGTAGCGGCCGTGGTAGACCTCGAGAAACTGCGAGCGAAACTGCGGCACGTTGACCTTCACCGGGCACTGGCTGGCGCAGGACTTGCACGCCAGGCAGCCGGCCATGGCCTCGTAGACCTGGTGGGAATAGTCGTCGCGGCCGCGGCGGCTCAGGGTGTTGTAGGCGCGCAGCGGCAGGTGGGCGATAAAGCCCCAAACGCCCTCGGTTTTTTTCCTGCGCGATTCTTCCACCACGTCGACGCCGGCGGCGTTTTGCAACCGTAGCCATTCGCGTATCAGGCTGGCGCGGCCCTTGGGCGAGTGGATGCGCTGGCGGGTCGCCTTCCAGGACGGGCACATGGGGTCGTCGACGTCGTGGTTGTAGCAGGCACCGTTGCCGTTGCAGTACACCGCCGCGTTATAGGACTGCCAGGCGCGCTCGTCAATGGTGCGGTCGAGCTCGCCGCGGGTAGTCACGCCGTCGATGGCCAGCAGCGCCGGGTCGCTTTCCCGGGCGATGAGCCCGCCTTCGTGACGCGGCGAGGCGATCTTGCCCGGGTTGAGCTGGTTGTGCGGGTCGAAGGCGGCCTTGACCCGCTGCAGGCTGGGGTACAGCTCACCGAAGAATTTGGGCGTGTACTCCGAGCGGATGCCCTTGCCGTGTTCGCCCCACAGCAGGCCGTGGTAGCGGTGGGTCAGTTCGGCGACTTCGTCGGAAATCTCACGGATCAGCCGCGCCTGGTCGGGATCTTTCATGTCGATGGCCGGGCGTACGTGAAGCACACCGGCGTCGACGTGGCCGAACATGCCGTATTCAAGCGCGTGACGGTCGAGCACGGCGCGAAAGTCGGCGATGTAGTCGGCCAGGTGTTCCGGCGGCACGGCGGTATCTTCAACAAACGGAATCGGGCGCTTTTCGCCCCCGGCGTTGCCCAGCAGGCCCACCGCGCGCTTGCGCATGGCGTAGACCCGCTGAATCGCGTTGCGGCCCTGGGCCAGGGTGTAGCCTAGCCGCGAGACGCTGGCATCGTCGGCCAGGTGGCGGGTAAAGGCCGCCACGCGCTCGGCGAGTCTGTCCGGATCGTCATCGTTGAACTCCACCAGGTTGATGCCGCGAATGGGCGTGTCGCCGTCGGGGAAGAACTCGGCCGCGCCGTTCCAGACGACATCCTGCATGGCCAGCAGCAGCACGCTGTCGTCGATGGTTTCAATCGAAGTGGGCGCGGCATCGCTTGCCATCAGCGCCGTGGCATCCCCGAGCGCCTCCATGAAGCCGGCGTAGCGCACGTTGACCAGCGTTGAATGCCCGGGAATGGGCAGGACGTTGAGCACCGCCTCGTTCAGCAGCCCCAGCGAGCCTTCCGAGCCGCACAGCAGGCTGTTGATATCCAGGCGCTGTTCCGCATCGCGCAGGTGGGCCAGGTCGTAGCCGGTCAGGCAGCGGTTGAGCGGCGGGAACTTCTCGGCGATCAGTTCGCCCTTGCGGTCGATGATGTCGGCGGCGGTGCGGTGAATATCGCCGATCCTGCCATCCCGGGCGCTTTGTTCGCGTTCTGCATCCGGCTCAAGGGCGCGGCTGGTCAGACGCTTGCCGCCCAGCAGTACGGTGTCGAGCTCGAGCACGTGATCCCGGGTCTTGCCATATTCGCAGCTGCCCTGGCCGCTGGCGTCGGTGGAAATCATCCCGCCGACGGTAGCGCGGTTGGAGGTGGACAGGTCCGGGGCAAAAAACAGCCCGTAGGGCTTGAGCGCGGCGTTGAGTTGGTCCTTGACCACGCCGGCCTGAACCCGTACCTGGCGGTTTTCCGCGTCGATCTCGAGGATGTCGTTCATGTGCCGGGAGACATCCACCACCAGCCCGTCGGTCAACGACTGGCCGTTGGTGCCGGTGCCCCCGCCTCGCGGCGCCAGCGCAATGTTGCGGTGGGGCATTTCACCGGCGAGCTTGGCGATGCGGTCAAGGTCCTCGGCGTGGCGAGGGTAAAGCACTGCCTGGGGCAGGCGCTGATAGATGGAGTTGTCCGTGGCGAGCACGGTGCGGTTGGCGTAGTCGGGGGCGATATCGCCGTCGAAACCGCTGGCCTTGAGCGCCTCCAGAAAGCGCACGTAGTCGGCGCTGACGTGCTCAAGGGGAACCGTATGCCGAGTCAGGGATGCAATCATGTTGAGAGTACGCCGTTATCGCCCGCCGGACCGGGCCGCTGAAAAGTGGACGAAGATGAGTAAGATGGACAAAAAAGGTGGACGAGGGTGACAGACACAGAGTTTAACGCAGCCGCCAGGGCGCTGCACACGCGCCCGGAGCCGGCGCTCAATCCGCCGTATCGTCCAGTGCTTCGCTGACGATGGCGCTCGACGCTTCCGACATGGGCAGTTCGAGCGCCAGTTCGTGCGCCCGGGGCGACATCTTGCGCCAGGTTTTCTGCACGATGCGGATCATGCGCTCGCGCTCGATGGTGCGGGAAAAGTCGGCGAAGTAGTTTTCCAGAAACGCCAGGCAGGCGCAGTCTTCCAGCGTCTGTACCTCGGCGTCGCGCTTGAGCCCCTTTTTGTTGATGATGCTGGCGGTGCGCTCGGCGTCGTCTTCGCTGTAGCCGGCCTCAACCATGAGCCGGGCGGCGGTCTCGCCGGCGCGTTTGCCCTGGTCGCGGCGCCAGGTCAAATAGCCCGTGCGGCCGTCGGGGTAGTCGGCCCGGGGCACCTGCCAGCGCTCCAGATGCTGGGCGCGCACGGCCAGGCGCAACGGTTCGGACGGCGCGCTTTCCAGCTGGGCAAGCCAGGCGGTCATGCGCCGGGCGTAGACCAGCTCGGCGGGTTCGGTTGTGTCGTGGATCTCGACGGTTTTGGGATCGTCGCGGTGTAGGTCGTCCAGCGCGTTGAACACGCGGATGAAAGGCGTGGAAGACGAAGTGCGGGTCATGGCGGCTCGCTGTGATGGCTTGAATCGATGGATATCAGTGACGGGTATCGATGACCAACCATAGCTCCACGGCGGGCTTTTGCCTACAATAATGGCCTTTGTCACGGGCGTGCTGCGTCGCGTGTCTTTACTCTCAGCCCGGAGGATATTACATGCTCGACCCGAAACTGCTGCGCGGTGATCTGGAAGCGGTGGCACAACAGCTGGCCCGCCGTGGCTTCAGTCTGGACGTTGACGGACTTACTGCGTTGGAGTCCCGCCGCCGCGAGCTGCAAACCCGCACCGAGGAGTTGCAGGGCGAGCGCAATACCCGCTCAAAGGCGATCGGCAAGGCCAAGGCCAACGGCGAGGACATTCAGCCGCTGCTGGACGAGGTGAGCGATCTGGGCGACCGGCTGGATGCGGCCAAGCAGGCGCTGATGGATGCGCAGGCCGAGTGGGACGATGCGGTCAGCGGGATTCCCAACCTGCCCCACGACAGCGTCCCCGAGGGGGAGAGCGAAGACGACAACGTCGAGCTACATCGCGTCGGCACGCCCCGCGACTTTGATTTTGACGTTCTGGATCACGTCGATCTGGGCCGGAAGTCGGGCTATCTCGATTTTGACCTGGCGGTCAAGCTTACCGGCGCGCGCTTTGCCGTTATGCGCGGCCCGGTAGCACGGCTGCACCGGGCGCTGGCGCAGTTCATGCTGGATACCCAGACGCTCGCGCACGGCTACGAAGAATGCTACGTGCCCTACATCGTCAACCGTGACTCGTTGAGGGGCACCGGCCAGCTGCCCAAGTTCGGCGAGGACCTGTTCCGCCTGGACGACGAGCGCGAGTTTCACCTGATTCCCACCGGTGAAGTGCCGCTGACCAACTTCGTCCGCGACGAAATCGTCGAGGCCGATGCGCTGCCCATGAAACTCACCGCGCACACGCCGTGCTTCCGCAGCGAGGCGGGCTCTCACGGCAAGGATACCCGGGGCATGATCCGTCAGCACCAGTTCGACAAGGTGGAAATGGTGCAGATTGTCGAGCCGGAGCACAGCTACGCGGCTCTGGAAGACATGCGCGGCCATGCCGAGGCGCTGCTTCAGGCGCTGGATCTGCCGTATCGCGTGGTCACGCTATGCACCGGTGATATGGGCGCCAGCGCGGCGAAGACCTATGATCTGGAAGTCTGGCTGCCCAGCCAGGAGACCTACCGCGAGATTTCCTCGGTGTCCAACTGCGAGGATTTTCAGGCGCGGCGGATGCAGGCCCGCTACCGCAAGCCGGAGGCAAAAAAGCCGCAGCTGGTGCATACGCTCAACGGCTCCGGCCTGGCGGTCGGGCGCTGCCTGCTGGCGGTGCTGGAAAACCACCAGCAGGCCGACGGCTCGGTGACCATTCCCGAGCCGCTGCGTGGCTACATGGGCGGCGCGGCGTCGATCGCGCTTTAATCGTCGGGCGCAGCTTTTAACCTCCACTCGACGTTGACCCCGGCATTGATGTCGATAGTGCCGGGGCGATAGTCCGCCTCCCGAGTCGACGAGGTCGACTGGCGTTGCGCATCGGCCCTCACGCTCATCATGCGCGGCGTAAAGCCGGGCGAGCGGGTTTCCTCGATGCGCTGTACGCGGCCCAGCTTCACATCCAGCGTTTCCGCCATCAGGCCGGCCTTGTGGCGGGCTTTTTCCAGTGCCTGGGCGAGGGCGTCATCGGTTGCCGCCTGGCGGTCCTTGAGGTCCAGGCTGACGCCGTCAAGACGGTTGACGTTGGCCGCCATCAGCGCGTCGAGCACCTTTTCCAGCCGATCAAGGTCGTTCAGTTCCACGGTAACCGGGCGCTCTACTCGCGTGCGCGTCAGGGTTTTGTGGCTTTCCTCGCTATTGTCACGAGTCGAGACCTCCTGTTCGCGCCGGGGAAAGACACGCAGCGAGCCGGCGTTAACCGCTTCGTCCGGGAGGTCGTCTCCCAGGGTGTCAAGCAGTTCTGCCGCGCGCTGTTCCAGGGTATTGCGCGCTTGCTGGCGGGCTTCCTGCTGTTGCTGGCGCTGCGGCTTTGCGGTCGGATCGAAGGCGGGCGTTTCTTCCCACAGACGGGCGCGGATGGTGGCCTGGTCGGGTGCGACCTGTATGCTGGACTGCGCCTGCACCTGAAGACCGGCATCCGGATCGGCGCTGGCCGGCGAGGCGACGGCAAGCGTGGTCAGCGCCAGCGTGGCGCACATCAGCGTAGGCGGCAGGGCCCGTTGAATCAGCGGGCGATGCCGGCGGCGTGGTGTGACTGCCAGGTTATTCATAAATGAATCCTCCCGGGTGGTTGAGCATGCCGTAAAGCGGCGGTTGCTCGGACTCGTTGTTTGCGTCGGTTTTCAGGCAAGCAGTAACGTCTGAGGCACCCGGAAGCCGCGTAAAGTTCGACTTGCACAATCATTGCGGGTTTTGCCCCATAGGTTTCGGCATGCCGGCGGCGGGGCGCGGGTGTGTCGCGGCCCGAGTCTGCGACATGCAAGCGTAGCGCGGCATGAGTTTGTACGGCGCCCCAAATCACGCGATCATGCGCATGCCAATCATCAGAGACGCCCGATATGCTCAACGAATCCGATCAGAGCTACCGCAGTATACCGCTGAATGCCACCCTGGCGCTTGCCGCGCTGGTGGTGATTATCGGCGGCATGAAACTGGGCGCCGGCCTGCTGGTTCCGCTGCTGCTGGCGTTTTTCATCGCCGTGGTGTGTACCGAGCCGATCAACTGGTTGCACAGCCGAGGGCTGCCCATGCGCCTGGCCGTACTGCTCACGCTGTTGGTGCTCATGGGGCTGGTGACGCTGCTGGGCTTTCTGGTCGCCAACAGCTTCAGCACCTTTGTCGAGGCGCTGCCGGATATCGAAACCCGGCTGCGTCAGGCCTACTGGCAGATTCTGAACCGGCTGTCGTCTCTGGGACTCGCTATTGATCCCGAAGAAATCAAGGCGCTGTTCGGCGGGGCGGGCGATACGTCCTGGGTGTCCAGCCTGCTGGGCGAAGTGGGCAACTTCTTCATGCAGAGCATGGTGGTATCGCTGCTGGTGGTCTTCATGATGTTCGAGACGCTGAATTTTCGTAACAAGGTGTCGCTGGCGTT
Organism: Vreelandella jeotgali Hwa; assembly: GCF_000334215.1. GTDB lineage: Bacteria > Pseudomonadota > Gammaproteobacteria > Pseudomonadales > Halomonadaceae > Vreelandella > Vreelandella jeotgali. The sequence continues at coordinate 51,544 of NZ_AMQY01000013.1, forward strand.
GGCCAATCCGGCGCCGAGCCTCCAGCGTTTTGCCGAGTTCAGCGTTACGCTCAAGCGCTATCTGGCGGTCAAGACGATCATCAGCCTGATGACCGGCATCCTTATCTGGCTGGCCTGCCTGCTGGTGGGCGTCAAGTTTGCCCTGCTGTGGGCGGTGCTGGCGTTTGCACTGAATTTTATTCCCAATATCGGCTCGGCGATTGCGGCGGTGCCGCCGGTGCTGCTGTTGCTGGTGAGCCAGGACGGCGGGCTGTGGGAAGCGTTTCTGCTCTCGCTGGTCTATCTGGGGGTCAATTTCGTGCTTGGCAACCTCCTGGAGCCGCGGCTGATGGGGCGGGCGCTGGGGCTGTCCACGCTGGTGGCGTTTTTATCGCTGGTGGTATGGGGCTGGATTTTCGGCGTCGTCGGCATGCTGCTGTCGGTTCTGCTGACCATGACGCTGAAAATCGCCCTGGACAGCCATCCGCAAACCCGCTGGATGGCGCACCTGCTGGGGCCGGGGGCGCATATTCAAGGGGAAGAAAAGAGTCGGCGCCTGCGTCAGGCGAGGCAACCGCCGTCGAAACGCCAGCCTTGAATGGCATGGATGGCGTCATTGACGGAAACGGCTGCAGGCAGCAGATGACGATAGGGGTCATGGAGCCAGGGGTGATGGCGCCAGGGGGAATGGAGTTAGAGGGGATGTCGGTAGGGGCGATGGCAGCAGATCAGCGAAGACCGGCTTGACGCCTACCGCTGACGCATGGCCGCTGGCGCGGCCATGCGTCGGACCCGTTGCCGATCGTTGGGCGATCAGGCGTTCTGGTCGAGGAACTGGCCGAGCTGCGACTTGGACTGGGCGCCGACCAGCGAGGCCACCTTGGTGCCGGACTTGAACAGCATGACCGTGGGCACGCCGCGCACGCCCTGCTCGGCGGCGATTTCCGGCGCGTCGTCCACGTTGACGCTAACGACCTTGATGCTGTCGTCGCGCTCGTCGGCGATCTCGTCAACCACCGGTGCCATCACCTTGCAGGGGCCGCACCAGGGGGCCCAGAACTTCAGCAGTACCGGGTGTTCGGCGTTAAGGACTTCCTGTTCGAAATTGGCGTTGGTGACATCAACATTGGACATGGGGGTTCTCCCGTTGGCGTTGCTTTGGGTGTGTCGTTACCGCGTCTGAAGCAACGGCTCCAGGCGTATTGAAAGCGCTTTTTTCACCGCGCCAAGCCGACAAATGTTAGCGGGCAAGGCCGGGGCTGGCAAATTTGCGCGAGTCGGCTCCGGCGTATCGAGCGTCAGACGGCTGCGCCGGCAAGCGAAATCGCTGGCATTATATATGCTTTAAAAGTATTATAAATATGTTTTTTATTCTGCTTTAAAGATTTTATCAGGCGACAGCCGCGCCAGAGGGCTGCCGCCGGGAAAAAGGCCGGGCCATGAAGTTACAGCAGCTACGCTATATCCGCGAAGTCAAGCGACACAACCTGAACGTATCCGCCACGGCGCAAAGCCTTTTTACCTCGCAGCCGGGGATTTCCAAGCAGATACGCCTGTTGGAAGACGAGCTGGGTGTCGAGATCTTTGCCCGCAGCGGTAAACACCTGACGCGTGTGACGCCGGCTGGCGAGTCCATTATTGATCTGGCCGGCCAGGTGTTGCGGCTGACGGACAATATCAAGGGCGTGGCTCAGGAGCACAGCGACGAGCGTTGCGGCAGCATGGCCATTGCCACTACTCATACCCAGGCGCGCTATGCGCTGCCGCCGGTGATTACCGAGTTTACCCACCAGTACCCGGATGTAGCGCTGCACATGCAGCAGGGCACCCCCCGGCAGATTGCGCAAATGGTCAGCGAAGGGCAGGCCGATTTTGCCATTGCCACCGAGTCGCTGGAGCTGTTCACCGACCTGGTGTTGCTCCCCTGCTACCGCTGGAACCGCTGCGTGCTGGTACCCCGGGATCATCCGCTGGCGCACCGGGACGCGCCGTTGACGCTGGAGGAGCTCGCCGAACACGCCCTGGTGACCTACGTTTTCGGCTTTACCGGACGCTCTCAGCTGGACGATGCCTTCAATGCCCAGGGCCTGGTACCCAATGTGGTGCTGACCGCAGCGGACGCCGACGTGATCAAGACCTATGTTCGGCTGGGCATGGGCGTCGGCATCGTCGCCGACATGGCGGTGGATGAAACCCTCGACGATGACCTGGTGGCTCTCAAGGCCGACCACCTTTTTGCCAGCTCGACCACCCGGATCGGCATTCGTCGCGGCACCTTCATGCGCGGCTATATGTACGATTTTCTGACCCGCTTTGCGCCGCATCTGACCCGTGATCTGGTCGACGCGGCGCTGACGGCCGGGCCGCGCCATGAAAAATCGCTGTTCGATTCGATTCGGCTGCCCGAATATTAGCCCCGGCGGTTTAGCGCGAGCCGGGCTTTCAGCGACTCAGTGCGCCAGGTGAAGGCCGCACTCGCGCTTTTCCTCTCCCTTGGTCGGGTCGAAATAGTCGAAGTTGTTGGGCAGGTCGTGTTCGACCAGGTAATCGTGCATCTGCCTGGCGCTCCAGTGCAGCAGCGGCGCGATCTTCAGCAGGCCTTCATTGCCCGGGGTGACCGGCTGCATGCCCGCACGTTCGGCGGTGTCCTCGGCGCGCAGGGCGGTGAACCAGACGTCGGGGCGCATTTCGCTCAGCGCGCGCTCGAACGGTTCGAGCTTGACCTCTCGGGTAAAGGCGGCGTGGTGGGGGTCGTCAATGCCCGGCGCCTGACCGTCCAGAGCTTCGCGGTGCGCCCGGGTACGCCGAGGCACGTAGCCGGTGATGTTGAGGTCGAGCCGCCGAATCAGCTCATCGGCAAAGCGGTAGGTCGCCGGCGTATTGTAGCCGCTGTCCATCCACAGCACGGGGATATCCGGTTTGACCCGGGTGACCAGATGCAGGATGACCGCCTCAAAGGGGCGGAAGTTGGTAGTGCAAACGGGCTGGTCGCCCTGATTCAGCGCCCACTCCACCAGCGCCTGAGGCTGCTGGCCGAGATCGCGGTTGATGCTGTCCAGGTCGGGTAGCGCCATGTCCATTCCTCTTGCCGTGGCGGGTAGGCCGCAAAGGCTAGCAAAGACAGCGCCTGGCGCCCCAATATCGTTTTGTTTGGCATTTATACGCCCCTCGCCATCTTGATCGGCTCTCGCCCCGATCCTGCATATTTCCATATCCCCGTATCCCTGTATTCCCGTATTCCCATCTCGCTCCTGTCCCGTTATTGCGCTTCTGTTGATACGACGCCTGTTTTATCCGGCGATTTGTTGACAATGTTGGCCCCTGGTGTTGGCAGAGTGCCACCAAAGGGGAATGAAGCGCGCGCTTTACGCGCTTGACGGTCAAAAAGCCGGGCGCTAAAGTTCCCTTATTGCCTAATTGTTGACAATATAACGATGCCAGCTTCCCGAGACAGCGCCCAGCACACCGCCTTGCCCTCCGGCTCGCCCGCACCGGCCTCCGTTTCGCCTGGCGGTGCCGACGCCGGCACGGTGCCGGAAAAACGCACGCTTGCCGAGCGCGTGTTCGATCAGCTGCAGGACGCCATTGTGCGCGGCGAGCTGGAGCCGGGCAGCAGAATTACCGAGCCCGGGCTCGCGGCGACCTACGGTATTTCGCGCGGACCGCTGCGCGAGGCCATGCGTCGGCTGGAGGGCCACCGGCTGATCGGGCGCGTGCCCCATGTGGGCGCGCGGGTGGTCAAACTTTCCATGCCCGAGCTGCTGGAGCTGTTCGACGTGCGCGAAGCGCTGGAAAGCATGGCTGCACGGCTCGCCGCGTCGCACATGACGGCGGACGAAATTGCCGGGCTGCGCCAGGTACTGGCCGTGCACGAAAGCCAGGATGATCTGCAGCGCGGCGAGGCATACTACCAGCGGGAAGGGGATCTCGATTTTCACTACCGCATTGTGCAGGGCAGCCACAATCAGATGCTGGTCAACCTGCTGTGCGACGACCTTTATTACCTGGTGCGCGTATATCGCACCCAGTTCAGCGCCAGCGGCGCGCGCCCGCAAAAAGCCTTTGTCGAACATCACCGCATTGTCGATGCCATCGAAGCCGGCGATGCCGAGCTGGCCGAGCTGTTGATGCGTCGTCACGTCAGCGCTTCCCGGGCCAACGTAGCCGAGCGCTATGCAACAACTCTGCAGGATGCTTCGTCGACCAACCGAGGATAAGCTCATGACAGCACTGACACCCGGCGCGCGGTTCCGCGCAGCGCTCAACGCCAACCGTCCGCTACCGATTCTGGGGACCGTCAACGCCTATACCGCGCTGATGGCCGAGCGCGTGGGCCACCAGGCGATCTATTTATCCGGCGGCGGCGTGGCCAACGCCTCCTTCGGCCTGCCGGATCTGGGCATGACCACCATGAACGACGTGGTCGAGGACGCCCACCGCATCTGCGGCGCCACCGATCTGCCGCTGCTGGTGGATATCGATACCGGCTGGGGCGGGGCTTTCAACATTGCCCGCAGCGTCAGGGAAATGCAGCGCGCCGGCGTCGCTGCCGTGCACCTGGAGGACCAGGTCGCGCAGAAGCGTTGCGGCCACCGTCCCAACAAGGCGATTGTGAGCCAGGCCGAAATGGTCGACCGCATCAAGGCGGCCGCCGATGCGCGTATTGATCCGGACTTTTTCCTGATTGCACGCACCGATGCTTTCCAGAAGGACGGGCTTGACGCCGCCATCGAGCGCGCCCATGCCTGCATCGAGGCCGGTGCGGATGCGATCTTCGCCGAAGCGGTGCATACCCTGGAAGATTACCGCGCCTTCAGCGAGCGCGTGGACGCGCCGATTCTGGCCAACATTACCGAATTTGGCGCCACGCCGCTGTTTACCCAGAGCGAGCTGGGCGAGGCGGGCTGCGAGATGGTGCTGTATCCGCTGTCGGCGTTCCGCGCCATGAACGCCGCCGCGCTCAATGTCTATCAGAGCATCAGGGATAACGGCCATCAGCAGGACGTGGTGGACAGCATGCAGACCCGCGAGGAGCTTTACGACTTCCTCAACTATCACGACTTCGAGCAGAAGCTCGATACGCTGTTTGCCGGTCAGGACGACAACGCCTGAATATCCGGGCCGGCGGGGCAATACCGTTCTCGCTGCAGCGTTTTTCACTGGACAGCTTTTTACAGAATGGCGCTTTACGAAATGGTTTTCCAGGCAATGGTTTTCGATAAGCCGTTTTGACTCAGCCATTTTCAAGAAACCGTTTTGACTACATTGCAGCAAATACAACATTGCATGACAGGAGTAATATCATGGCAGAACAAAAAGTTGGCGGTGCCGGCCTGCGCGGCCAGAGCGCCGGTGAAACATCCCTTTGTACCGTGGGCAAGACCGGCTCGGGGCTGACCTATCGCGGTTTTGACATCAAGACGCTGGCCAACAACGCCACCTTCGAAGAGGTCGCTTACCTGCTGCTGAAAGGCAAGCTGCCCAACCGCGCCGAGTACGATGCCTATATCACCCGGCTGAAAAGCCTGCGGGGGCTGCCCGACGCGCTGAAAACCGTGCTCGAACAGATTCCCGCCGACGCTCACCCCATGGACGTGATGCGTACCGGCGCCTCGATGCTCGGCAACCTGGAAACCGAGCCGGACTTCGGCGCCCAGCAGGACGTGGCCGACCGCTTCGTTGCCGCGCTGCCGTCCATCATCGGCTACTGGTATCGCTTCAGCCACGACGGTGTGCGCATCGAGCCGCAGACCGACGACGACTCGACCGGCGCGCATTTCCTCCACCTGCTGCGCGGCGAAGCGCCCAACCGGCTGCACGCCGATGCCATGAACGTCTCGCTGATTCTGTATGCCGAGCACGAGTTCAACGCTTCCACCTTCACCGCGCGGGTTTGCGCTTCGACGCTTTCCGACCTGCATTCCTGCGTTACCGGTGCTATCGGCACGCTGCGCGGCCCGCTGCACGGCGGCGCCAACGAAGCGGCCATGGCCATGATCGAGGATTTCGCCTCGCCGGACGACGCCGAACGCGGCATGCTCGGGATGCTGGAGCGCAAGGAAAAGATCATGGGCTTCGGCCACGCGATCTACCGCGATTCCGACCCGCGCAACGAGATTATCAAGCAGTGGGCCGAAAAGCTCGCCGACGATGTCGACGATACCGTGCTGTACCCGGTGTCGCTGCGCTGCGAAGAGGTCATGTGGCGCGAGAAAAAGCTGTTTTGCAACGCCGATTTCTTCCATGCCAGCGCCTATCACTTCATGGATATCCCCACCAAGCTGTTCACCCCGATTTTTGTCATGTCGCGTGTTACCGGCTGGTGCGCTCACGTCTTCGAACAGCGCGCCAACAATCGCATCATTCGCCCCAGCGCCGACTATACCGGCCCGGAGCACAGCGAATGGGTGCCGATCGAGCAGCGTGACTGATGGCCCTGTGCCGGCGGCCGGCGCGATCCGGCCGCTTTTCGACCCTTTTGCGGCAGTGCCGCGCTGCCGCAAAAGCCCCCATTCGTTTTCTGCCGTGAGCCCGCCATGACTACCCCATATCGCCATACCCTGCCCGGTACCGGGCTGGCCTACTTTGATGCCCGCGAGGCCGTTGACGCCATCAAGCCGGGTGCCTACGCGACGCTGCCGTATACCTCGCGCATTCTTGCCGAACAGCTGGTGCGCCGCAGCGCACCGGAAACGCTGACCGACTCGCTGACCCAGCTGATCGAACGGCGCAGCGATCAGGACTTTCCCTGGTACCCCGCCCGGGTGGTGTGCCACGACATCCTCGGCCAGACGGCGCTGGTGGACCTGGCCGGTCTGCGCGATACCATTGCCGAACAGGGGGGCGATCCGTCGAGCGTCAATCCGGTGGTGCCGACCCAGCTGATTGTCGACCATTCGCTGGCCGTCGAGCATGCCGGGTATGAGGAAGATGCGTTCGAGCGGAACCGGGCCGTGGAAGATCGGCGCAACGACGACCGCTTTCACTTCATCGACTGGACGCGGCTGGCGTTTGAAAACGTGGACGTGATCCCGCCGGGCAACGGCATCATGCACCAGATCAATCTGGAAAAGATGTCACCGGTGGTACAGCAGCAGCACGGCGTGGCCTTTCCCGATACCTGCGTGGGCACCGATAGCCATACGCCCATGGTTGACGCGCTGGGGGTTATCTCCGTCGGGGTGGGCGGCCTGGAAGCGGAAAGTGTCATGCTCGGGCGGCCGTCGATGATGCGCCTGCCGGATATCGTCGGGGTCAAACTGACGGGGCAGCTCATGCCGGGGATTACCAGTACCGATATGGTGCTGGCCATCACCGAATTCCTGCGCAGCTCCCGAGTCGTTGGCGCCTATCTGGAGTTTTTCGGCGAAGGGGCGGAGAGCCTTACCGTGGGCGACCGCGCCACCATTTCCAATATGACGCCTGAATACGGCGCGTCTGCGGCGATGTTTTACATCGATAGCCAAACCATTGATTACCTGACCCTGACCGGCCGTGAAGAGGATCAGGTGGCGCTGGTGGAGCGTTACGCGCGGCACACCGGCCTCTGGGCCAGTGACCTGGCCAGCGCCGAATACGAGCGGGTGCTGGAATTTGACCTGTCCAGCGTGACCCGCACCCTGGCCGGGCCGTCCCGGCCGCATGCCCAGCTGCCCACGGCCGAGCTGGCCGAGCGCGGCGTGGCCGTGGGGCTGGATGAGGCCCGGGCAGAAGAGAAGGCGGGCAAAATGCCCGACGGCGCGGTGATCATCGCGGCGATTACCAGCTGCACCAATACGTCCAACCCGCGCAACATGGTGGCGGCGGGGCTGATTGCCCGCAACGCCAACCGTCTGGGGCTGATTCGCAAGCCCTGGGTCAAGTCATCGCTGGCGCCGGGTTCCAAAACCGTCAGGATGTATCTTGAAGACGCCGGGCTGATGGACGAGCTGGAAACGCTGGGCTTTGGCGTGGTGGCCTATGCCTGCACGACCTGCAACGGCATGTCCGGCGCGCTGGACCCCGACATTCAGCAGGAAATCATCGACCGCGACCTGTATTCCACGGCGGTGCTGTCGGGTAACCGCAACTTTGACGGGCGTATCCATCCGCATGCCAAGCAGGCGTTTCTGGCTTCGCCGCCGCTGGTGGTGGCCTATGCCATCGCCGGCACCATCCGTTTCGATATCGAAAAGGATGCGCTGGGCACGGATGCCGACGGCAACCCGATAACGCTCAAGGACATCTGGCCCGATGATGCCGAGATCGACGCCCTGGTCAAGACGTCGGTCAAGCCCGAGCAGTTCCGCGCGACCTACATTCCCATGTTCGACGTGGACAAGAGCGCTGAAGCGCGGATCAGCCCGCTGTACGACTGGCGTCCGCAAAGCACCTACATCCGCCGGCCGCCGTACTGGGAGGGCAGGATGTCCGCCGTGCGCGAGCTCAGGAACATGCGTCCGCTGGCGATTCTGCCGGACAACATCACTACCGATCACCTGTCGCCGTCGAACGCCATCCTGCCCGATAGCGCCGCGGGTGAATACCTGGCCCGGATGGGTCTGCCCGAAGAAGACTTCAATTCCTATGCCACCCACCGGGGGGATCACCTCACCGCCCAGCGAGCCACGCTGGCCAACCCCAAGCTGTTCAATGAAATGGCGCGGGACGAGGCCGGCGAGGTGGTTCAGGGGTCGCTGGCGCGGGTGGAGCCCGAAGGCAATGTAACGCGGATGTGGGAAGCCATTGAAACCTACATGGAGCGCCGCCAGCCGCTGATCGTCATCGCCGGGGCGGATTATGGCCAGGGCAGCTCCCGGGACTGGGCCGCCAAGGGCGTGGCGCTGGCCGGCGTCGAGGCCATCGTGGCCGAAGGCTTCGAGCGTATTCACCGCACCAACCTGATCGGTATGGGCGTTATGCCGCTGCAGTTCCAGCCGGGCACCACGCGTCATACGCTGGCGCTGGACGGCACCGAGGTGTTTGATGTCGAAGGCACGCCCGAGGCTGCCGGCGAGCTGACGCTGGTTATCCACCGCACCGGCGGGGACGCCGAGCGTGTGCCCGTACGCTGTCGTCTGGATACCGCCGACGAGTTGACCACCTACACGGCCGGCGGTGTGCTACAGCGCTTCGCCCAGGATTTCATGGCCGGTGAGGAGGCCTGACATGACCCAGCAATCCATTTCCGCCACCTACATGCGCGGCGGCACCAGCAAGGGCGTGTTTTTCAAGCTCTCGGACCTGCCGGAAGCGGCGCAGACGCCGGGCGATGCCCGCGACGCGCTGCTGCTGCGGGTCATCGGCAGCCCGGATCCGTACGGCAAACATACCGACGGCATGGGCGGGGCAACGTCAAGCACCAGCAAGACGGTAATCGTCGGGCCCTCGGCGTCGGCGGAGCACGATGTCGACTACCTTTTCGGCCAGGTCTCGATTGATCAGCCGTTCATCGACTGGAGCGGTAACTGCGGCAACCTGTCGGCTGCGGTTGGGCCCTTTGCCGTGGCCAACGGCCTGGTCGACGCCGACCGCTTGCCGCCGGGAGGCACCGGCACGGTCGAGGTGCGCGTCTGGCAGGTCAATATTCAGAAGACCCTGGTGGTCCGGGTGCCCGTTGTCGACGGCGAGGTGCAGGAAACCGGCGACTTCATGCTCGACGGCGTGACCTTCCCGGCAGCCGAGATTCCGGTAGCGTTCAGGGACCCGGTGGATGGCGAGGTGTTTCCCACCGGCAACGCGGTGGATCGCCTGGAGGTGCCGACAGTGGGGCAGCTGGATGCCACGCTGATCAACGCCGGGATTCCCACGGTCTTCATCAATGCCGACGCCATGGGCTATACCGGCACCGAGTGCCAGGATGACATCAACAACAGCGCGGCGGCGCTGGACGCTCTGGAACGGGTGCGTATTCAGGGGTCGCTGGCGATGGGGCTGGCCGACACGCCCGATGCGGCGGCGCAGCGTCAGCATACGCCCAAGGTAGCGTTCGTGGCGCCGCCGGCGGGCTATACGGCTTCCAGCGGCAAGGCCGTCAGCGCCGGTGATATTGATCTGCTGGTGCGGGCGGTCTCCATGGGCAAGCTGCACCACGCCATGATGGGCACCGCCGCCGTGGCGATTGGCGCAGCGGCGGCCATCAAGGGTACGCTGGTCAACCAGGCGGCCGGCGGCGGCGAGCGCGAGGCGGTGACTTTCGGCCACCCGTCCGGCACGCTCAAGGTGGGAGCCAGCGCGCACCTTGTCAACGAACGCTGGCACATTGAACAGGCGGTCATGAGCCGCAGCGCCAGGGTGCTGATGGAAGGCGCCGTGCGCGTACCGCGGGGCTGACGGGCGCTAGCCCGGCCCCTCCCCTCCCTACAGGCGAAAGGAGGTTGGCATGTCGACCTTGTCCGATGACAATCAGCGTCCCGAGTATGACCACGAACTTCAGCGTATAGCCGACTACGTGCTGGCGGCCCCGGAGCCGTCGGCCGAAGCCTGGGAAACCGCCCGCTATTGCCTGATGGATACCCTGGGCTGCGGGCTGTTGGCGCTGCGCTTCCCCGAGTGTACCAAGCACCTGGGGCCGGCCGTGCCCGGCACACAGGTCCCCTGCGGCGCGCGTGTGCCGGGGACGTCGTTTTGCCTGGAGCCCGCCGGGGCAGCCTTTGATATTGGCGCGGCCATTCGCTGGCTGGACTATAACGATACCTGGCTGGCGGCAGAGTGGGGGCACCCGTCCGATAACCTGGGGGCCATTCTGGCCGTGGCCGACCATCTGTCGCAGAAGCGGGCTGCTCGCGGCGAAGCGCCGTTGACCATGAAAACCGTCCTGCGGGCGATGATCATGGCACACGAAATCCAGGGCGTTCTGGCGCTGGATAACAGCTTCAACCGCGTGGGGCTGGATCACGTGGTGCTGGTGAAAATTGCCTCAACGGCGGTATCGGCGTGGCTCATGGGGGCAAACCGCGAGCAGCTGCTGTCGGCGCTGTCGCACGCCGTTGTCGACGGCCAGAGCCTGCGCACCTACCGCCACGCGCCCAACGCCGGGTCGCGAAAGAGCTGGGCAGCGGGCGACGCTACCGCCCGGGCCGTGCGTCTGGCGGACATGGCCATGCGTGGCGAGATGGGCATTCCCGGCGCGCTGAGTGCGCCGCAATGGGGGTTTTACGATGTGCTGTTCAGCCATGCCAACCGCGATCTGGCCCTCAAGCCGGAAAGCGAGCGCCATCTGAGCTTCCAGCGTGAGCTGGGCAGCTACGTCATGGAGAACGTGCTGTTCAAGATTGCCTTCCCCGCTGAGTTCCACGCCCAGACAGCTTGTGAAGCGGCCATGACGCTACACCCGGCGGTGGCCGGTCGGCTGGACGATATTCAGCGCATCGAGCTGACAACGCATGAGTCGGCCATCCGGATTATTGCCAAGACCGGGTCGCTGGCGAACCCGGCCGACCGCGATCACTGCCTCCAGTATATGGTGGCAGTGCCGCTGATGTTCGGGGCGTTGACCGCCGAGCACTATGAAGATGCTTTCCACGCGGCGCATCCCGACATCGATCGGCTGCGTGAACTGATGCAGGTTGTGGAAGAGCCGCGCTACTCCGCCGACTACCTGGACCCTGACAAGCGTTCCATCGCCAACGCCGTCCAGGTGTTTTTCACCGACGGCAGCCATACCGACCGGATCGAGGTGGAATATCCCATCGGCCATCGCCGCCGGCGCGACGAGGGTATGCCCCAGCTGGTCGAGAAGTTCAAGCGTAACCTGGCGACGCGCTTTGCGCCGCAGCAGGCAACCACGATTCTCGACTGCTGCGACGGTCTGGCCGGGCGTCGGCAAACCGGCGTGTCCGATGACATGCCGGTCTACCGTTTCATGGATCAGTGGGTGATATAAGCGGCGATTCAGCGTATGTCGAGCGGCGAAACGTGCTATGGCTTAAAATTCGATTTCGTCGCGGATCTTGCCCACCGTCACCTCGCCGATGCCGCTGATCCGCGTCAGTTCATCGGCATCCTCGAACGTGCCGTTGGCTTCGCGTTCCTCGATCAGGGCTTCGGCACGGCTGGGGCCGATCCCCGGCAGCTCTGCCAGCAATTCGGCATCGGCGGTGTTGACGTTGATGGGCGCGACCTGCTGCGCCGTGACGCCGGTCGAGAGGCCCAGACTCAGGGTGAAAAGCAGGGCGGCCGCAAGGGTTTTCAGTGTCATGGTGGACATCCTGTCTGGCTGTGGAAATCAACGCGCGTCGCGCGCTACCGTTTCAGCCTGGCGCATTGGCAGCGGTTTGCCGTGCGATAAAACCTGCCGTGGCGTGTGAGCTATCGATTGTTTTCGTGTAAGGCCACGCTTACTCTGACGAGCTTTCCCGAATCCACTGTTCCCAAAATCCCCTTTCCCGATCCTGATCCCCCGAGGAGCCGTACATGACCGCGCCATCCCCGTTGATTATTGCTCTGGACTACCCTTCGCTGGATGCTGCGCTGTGCATGGCCGACCGGCTGGATCCCGCGCGCTGTCGCTTGAAAGTCGGCAAGGAGCTGTTTACCCGTAGCGGCCCGGCGGTGCTTGAGGCGCTGCACGGGCGCGGGTTCGAGGTGTTTCTGGACATGAAATTCCACGATATTCCCGCCACCGTCGCCGGCGCCGTGCAGGCGGCCGCAGAGCAGGGCGTGTGGATGGTCAACGTCCACGCCGGCGGCGGTCGCTCGATGATGGAAGCCGCCGCCGAACGTCTGGCGGCTCATCGCCTGACGACTCACCTGATTGCGGTCACGGTGCTGACCAGCATGGAGGCCGCCGATCTCACCGAGGTCGGCGTCGGCGGGGGCGTTGAGGAGCAGGTTCAGCGGCTGGCTCGGCTGGCCCGCGACAGCGGCATGAGCGGTGTGGTGTGCTCGGCCCGGGAAGCCGAAGCGCTGGCAGAGAGCTGCGGAGAGGCCTTTCTCAAGGTGACGCCGGGGATACGCCCGGCATTTGCCGCCGCCAACGACCAGCAGCGCATCATGACGCCATCGGCTGCGGTGCAGGCCGGGAGTACGCATCTGGTGGTGGGGCGTCCGGTGACCCGCGCGGATGACCCCATGGCGGCGCTGGGCGCGATAGAAGCCGAGCTGGCCGGTCGCTGACTCGCGCTATTCGCCTTCCACGCCGATAATCGGTTTGACGCTGCCCCAGTGGCGGCAACTGGGGCATTGCCAGACGAGGGTTGCGCCGCTGAAGCCACAGTGCTCGCAGCGGTAGCGCGGGCGGTCGTCGAGCAGGGCGCGGGTGTGGTGTTTGAGCAGTCGCAGCCGCGAGTCGGGTGTTTCCCGGCCGCTCAAACGCTGGCTTTCAATGTAGAGGTCGAGCAGATAGTCCAGCCCGCCCAGGCTGGGCGAGATGCCCAAACGTTCGCCGGTCAGCGCGATGGCCGTATCGACGCCGTCGCGCTGATGCGCCAGCTCGCCCAGATTCACGATGACGCTGGTATAGTGTGCAATATCGAGCAGGGTCAGCAGGTGGCGTTCGTAGCCGGCGTCGTCGTGGTTGCACAGGTAAGCATGCTGTAACGCCGGGAGCATGGTGGGAATATAGGCGGCTTCCTGGTCGGCAATATGGCCAAGCCGGGCAATGGCCGTCGCGTAGCGGCCGTTATCCAGCGCCAGGTCGGCGAGCATCAGGCTGGCGCGTACGCATTGCGGGTCCAGCTGCAGGGCCTTTTTCAGCCGGCGCTGCGCCAGGGGGCGGCTGGCCTCGTCCCTGTCCTGCCGGGCGAGCTCGCATTGCCAGTGGGCGGCGGGACGTTTCATGTCCGTCTGCTGCGACAGCAGCGGCCAGGTAACGTCGAGGGCCGCCTGCCAGTCCTGCTCGCGTTCGAACAGGTCGACCAGCAGCCGGATGGCCGCTACGCGGTGACTTTCCTGCTGGCTTTGTTCCTCTATCTGGTACAGCAGCCGGCGGGCACGGTCGTGAACGCCCAGCGCCATGAAGTTTCGCGCCAGCTCCAGCTGTACCTGTTCGTTCTGTACCACGCTCAGAGCCGGGCGGGCCAGCAGGTTCTGGTGGATGTTGACGGCCTTGTCCGCCTCGCCGCGAGTGCGGAACAGCTTGCCCAGGGCGATGTGGGTATCCACGGTGTCGCTGTTGACGTCCAGCGCCTGAATAAAGGTGTTGATCGCCTCGTCGGGCTGTTCGTTCAGCAGATAGTTCAGCCCGATGAAGTAATCACGGGAAAGCGTTGGCGACGCCGCCGGCGGCGCCGGGTCCGGACGGCGCAGCGCCTGGCGATAGCCCAGCCCGAAGCCGATGGCAATCGCCGTCACCAGCACGCCCAGCAGCACGACATCGAGCATCTAGGCGAGTTCCTTGAACTCCCGGGTACGCAGGCGGTCGAGTTCCTTGCGCTGTTGCTTGTTGCGCCGCCGGGTGCGCGCCAGCCGCGCCTTGAGGCGTATATACACGCCGAGCATGGCGAGCATGCCGATGATCACGCCGCAGGTGAGCATGCCCAGCATCCAGACCGAGAGCGATACGGCGGGTAGCTCGACCCAGATAAGGTTCAGTGCAATGGTCTGCTGATTGTTGACGGCGAAAAGAATGCCGACCAGCAGTACCACCAGTAGAATCGCGGCGAGTAATAGCCCTTTAATCCAACGCATGTGAGTGTCCTGATTGATAGCGTATCAAGCGTGCCATTGTGTCTGACTCCCGACCCGACGTCATCCCGCAGATAGTCGCACGGCAGCGGCGGTGCCGCTCGTTGCGGTGCCAAGCGCTGCGGCCGCGGCGCAGGATGCCGCAGAGACAGAGCGGTGTCAGAGACTGGAGTGGGGCCAGAGACTAAAGCGGGGTCAGAGACTGAAGTAGAGTCCCGAATCGTTCTCAGTAGCCCTTGAGCCGGAAGTCATCCACCTGCTCGCGCAGCTCCTTGCCGGGTTTGAAGTGGGGCACGTACTTGCCGTCGAGCTCCACCGGATCGCCGGTCTTGGGGTTGCGGCCGGTGCGCGGCTCGCGATAGTGCAGCGAGAAGCTGCCAAAACCGCGTATTTCCACGCGACTGCCGCCGGACAGCGTGTCGGTCACGTCGTCGAGAATCAAGCGAACGGCGGTTTCCACTTCCTTGACGGATAGCTCCGGCTTGCGCTCGGCAATTTGTTCGATCAGCTCTGATCTGGTCATTATCTGGCTCCATGCGAACGGTCGACAGGAACGCCGGGGTAACGAAAGGCATGATAAAGCATCGCGGCGTCTGTTGCGCGGTAGCGACCGAGACGCATGACGCTCAGCCTACGTTGCCCCGGCCGCGAAAACAATTGATCGGGAAACGCCGACGGGCAGCTCCCGATGGAGAAACAAGCGATGGAAAACAGGGCCCTGGGCGATGATGCCATATCCCGACAGGATAGATCAGACGGAGCGCTGGCGCGACTCGATCACTGCGTTATACTGAAGCTTCCTTCCATTAACCCAAAGAGGCTGACGTTGAGCGACGATACCTCACTGGATGCGATCCAGCGCAAGCGGCTTTACTGGCATTCCCGCCGTGGCATGTGGGAACTGGATCTGTTGCTGATTCCGTTTCTGGAACAGCGCTACGATAGCCTGGAGGCCGACGACCAGGCCGCCTTCCGGCAGCTGATCGACGAAGAGGATCAGGATCTGTTTGCCTGGATGATGCGCCGCGAGTGGCCCGAGGATGAAGCGCGTCGTCGCATTGTCAAAATGATTGTCCATCATGCCGAAAGCATCGATAGTCGTGCCTCTCGCGCCCTCTGAGGTGCCTTTCATCAGCCACGCGCTGCTGTGCAGCGCCGGCGTGGTTATTATCGGGGCCTGCCTGGGGACGCCGGCTGCCATGGCCGGCCTGGGGGCCGGCGGTGCCTGGCTGTGGCGCGAGCGTGTCCGCCGAGTGCGTGGCACGCTGGAAGTTCATATAGCGGAAACTTCGGGGTCAAGGTCAGAGATCCAGGGGCGCTTTACGCCGACGTCCGGCGGCCTGACGGCGGGCACCGCCTTGCCCGAGCACCGGGTCGCGCTGCGCTGTGACTATCTGGGCCCCTGGCTGATGGGGCTCACCCTGGGCGGCAGGCGTCTGTGGCTGTGGCCGGATAGCGCACCGGCGGAGTCGCGTCGTCGTCTGCGCCGGCTTTTTCATCGCCCCGGGCGCTGATGCGAAACCAGCGTGCCGGTCGGCAAGTCATCGATCGACAGCCTTGACGGTAGCGGAGCCGCTGCCTGCCCGGGCCAGTCGGTGCTGAAGTGCAGCCCCCGGGATTCATGGCGTTGCGCGGCTGCCTTGACCGTCAGCTGCGCCAGGCGCAGGGCGTGCCAGAGCTGTCGGCTTTGTGGATGGCTCAGCGTGGCGTCGAGTTCCAGCAGGCCGACCAGGATATCGTCCAGAGCCTCGGCGGCCCGGTCCAGTCCCCGGCGGTTGCGCACAATCGAGACATCGCGGCTCATGGCGGTACGCATGGCATGGCGCAGGTCCGCCAGCGCTCGCGTATCGAGCGGTTGATGAGCGGCCGGTATCTCCTCGGCCGGGTCGCCAGGCTCGTCGCTGGAGGCGTGAGCCCCAGTGGCGGTCGCGTCGGCTACCGGTGCTTCGCGAATATGCCGGGCGCAGCTGCGGGCGAACACCAGACATTCCAGCAGAGAGTTGCTGGCCATGCGGTTTGCGCCGTGCAGCCCGGTACAGGCGGTCTCGCCCACGGCGTAGAGGCCGGGAACCGCCGTGGCCCCGTGCAGATCGGTCATGATGCCGCCGCAGCTGTAGTGGGCGGCAGGCACGACGGGAATCGGCCGGCGGGTCATGTCCAGGCCGCGCTCGGCGCAGTGGGCCACAATCGTGGGAAAGTGCCGGTGGATGGCTTCCGTCCCCAGGTGGCGCACATCCAGCCAGACGTGGCCGCTGGTGCCATGCTGAATTTCGGCATCAATGGCGCGCGCGACCACGTCGCGGGGCGCCAGCTCCGCGCGCGAATCAACCGCCGGCATGAAGCGCTCGCCGGCATCATTGAACAGTCGTCCGCCTTCCCCGCGTACCGCTTCGCTGATCAGAAACGCCGGGCCGTCGGGGTCGTACAGGCAGGTGGGGTGAAACTGCTGGAATTCCAGGTTGGCCAGGGTGGCGCCGAGCGCTGCAGCCATCATCATGCCCTCGCCGCTGGCGGGGGCCGGCGTTGTGGTATGCGCATAAAGCCCGCTGGCGCCGCCGGTGGCGAGTACGGTGTGGCGGGCCAGGATGCGCTGCCGGCCGCCGCTGTCATCCACGCCTACGGCGCCGTAGCAGGCGCCGTCGTCGGCCTGAAGCAGGTCAGTGACGGTCAGCCGCGTCAGCGTGCGAATCTGCGCATGATCGGCCACATGGCGGCTCAGGGTTTCGACCACGGCGCGGCCGGTGGCATCGTCGGCATGGATGATGCGCCGGGCGCTGTGGCCGCCTTCACGAGTCAGGTGGTAGGGGTAGGGCGCATCGCGCGCGGTATCCGGGGTGAAGGCAACGCCGCAGTCAAGCAGCCAGGCAATGGCGGCCGGGCTGTTGGCCACGGTAAAGTGCACGGCCGCCCTGTCGCAGAGGCCGTCGCCGGCGGTCAGCGTGTCCTGAACGTGGGCCGCCACGCTATCGCCGGGTGCCAGCACCGCGGCAATGCCGCCCTGTGCCCAGCGGCTTGCACCGCTGCGTTCGTGGCCGGCGGGGCATATCAGGGTGACGTGAAACGGCCCGGCAAGGTGTAGTGCCAGGGTTAAACCGGCAGCGCCGCCGCCAATAATCACGACATCGGTATGCAGCGTTTCCGGCAGGGCGGTTCCCGAGACGTTGGGTGTCGAACAGGATGCGCTCATGGGCCTTCCTTCAGGCAGACTGAAGCGTAAAACGCGCCGCAAATGGTGCCCGGAGCCGGACTTGAACCGGCACGCCATCAGGCAAGCGATTTTAAGTCGCTAGTGTCTACCAATTCCACCATCCGGGCGGGGAAATCAATACAGGGGGAATGATATTGAAGAGTTATGCTGAAGAGGCATATTGAAATGGAGGCTGGAGTCGGAATCGAACCGGCGTTAACGGAGTTGCAGTCCGCTGCATCACCACTCTGCCATCCAGCCTGAAGTCGTTGGAGCGGGAAAGGAGATTCGAACTCCCGACCCTCGCCTTGGCAAGGCGATGCTCTACCGCTGAGCTATTCCCGCTCGACTCGAGGGCGAATTATACGCAGCCAGTCACGGGTGTCAACTCCTGGTTGATCGGATGATCCCGTTGGCGGCTTTTTTCCGCGTATTTTCCGTTGATTACATGGAGCGGCTCAGGTGCGGCCAGGCGGCTTTCAGGTAGGCCGTCATGGACCAGAGGGTGAGTATGGCGGCACCGTAGAGCGTGGCGATGCCGAGGTGGGCAACCCAGTGGCCGGCCGGATAGGCCAGCAGCACCAGGATGGCGACCATTTGTAGCGTAGTTTTCAGCTTGCCCACCCAGGAAACCGCCACGGCGCCGCGCTTGCCCATTTCGGCCATCCATTCGCGCAGCGCTGAAATCACGATTTCACGGCCGATAATGACCAGCGCCGGCAGGGTCAGCAGCCAGGTATCAAAACGCTCGATAAGCAGGGCCAGCGCCACGGCCACCATGAGCTTATCGGCAACCGGATCAAGAAAAGCGCCGAAGGGGGTGGACTGATTCCAGCGCCGGGCCAGATAGCCGTCCAGCCAGTCGGTGCTCGCCGCGAGGCCAAAAAAACCGGCGGCGACGGGCAGGCTCCACTCAAACGGCAGATAAAACAGCACCACCAGCAGCGGTATCAGAAGGATTCTGGCGAGCGTGAGGATATTGGGTATGTTCATGGCGGAGTGCGGCCCTTGCCGGAAAACCAGAAAAACGACGGGAGTTGTGCAACCAGCGGGTATTCTATCCCTATTGGCAGGTGGCATCCACGTTCGCCGAGCCTTTATCCGTGCAGCGACTGGTAGATCGCGTCGGCCAGCGCGTCGTTGATGCCGGGAACGCGCGCCAGGTCGCCACGGTTGGCTTTTTTGACGCCTTGCAGGCCGCCGAAAAAACGCAGCAGTTCGCGGCGACGCTTGGGGCCGATGCCGGGCACCTCCTGTAGCGTTGAGGTGCGCCGTGTCTTGTCCCGGGCCGCGCGGTGGCCGGCGATGGCAAAGCGGTGGGATTCATCGCGAATATGCTGCACCAGGTGCAGCGCCGGGGAGGTCGAGTCCAGCTCCAGCGGGTGCTCGGGGGTGTCCAGAAACAGGGTTTCCAGCCCGGCCTTGCGGGTGGAGCCCTTGGCCACGCCCAGCAGCGTAATGGAGGTGATGTTGAGCGTTTCCAGCACCTCGCGTGCCATGTTGAGCTGCCCCTTGCCGCCGTCCACGATCAGGATGTCCGGGGCGATGCCGGCGTCGGCCGTGATGCGCTTCAGGCGGCGAGTCAGCGCCTGCTGCATGGCGGCATAGTCGTCGCCGGCGGCGATATCCTGGATGTTGAAGCGGCGATAATCCTTTTTGCGCGGGCCGTCGGGGTCAAAGACCACGCAGGAGGCGACCGTGGCCTCGCCGTGGCTGTGGCTGATATCGAAACATTCAAGCCGCTCGGGTTGTTGCTCGAGCCCCAGGGCTTTTTGCAGCGCGGCAAAGCGCTCGTCCATCTGCTGCCGGCTCGCCAGGGTGGCGTTGAGGTGCTGTTCGGCGTTGGTGACCGCCAGGCTTTGCCACTGGGCGCGGTGGCCGCGGACCTGATGGGCCAGGCGAATCCGTTTGCCGGCGTGCTGCGCCAGGGCGTCCTGCAGTAGCGAGCCGTCATCCAGCGCATGGGAGGTAATGACTTCGTCGGGGATGTCGTGGGGCTGGACAAAATAGTACTGGCTGACCACGTTGGCCAGCAGCGCCCCGGGGTCCAGGTCCAGATCGTTGGTCGGGGTGTGGTGGCGCGCGCCCAGCAGGCGTCCGTCGCGCACGCCGAGAATCGCCACGCTGAGCCCGCCGGGTCGCTGGGCAAGGGCAAAAATGTCGGCATCGCCGCCCTGGGTATCGACAAACTGCTGCTGTTGCAGGCTTCTCAGCTGCTGGATCTGGTCCCGCAAACGCGCCGCCTCTTCAAAGTCCAGCGCGGCGCTGGCCTGCTCCATGGCTTCCGTCAGGGCCTGGGTGACGCTTTCGCTTTTGCCCTCCAGGCACATGATGGCGTGCTCCAGGTCGCGCTGGTAGTCGGCTTCGCTGATATAGCCGACGCAGGGGGCGCTGCAGCGTTCGATCTGGTATTGCAGGCAGGGACGCGAGCGGTGAGCGAACACACTGTCTTCACAGCTGCGGATGCGGAAAATTTTCTGCATCAGCGCCAGGCTTTCGCGGACCGCGCCGCTGCCGGGGTAGGGGCCCAGGTAGCGGCCGTCGTCCTTGCGCTGGCGTACGCGTTTGTACTCCAGCGCGGGAAAGGGGTGGCGGTCGGTAACAAAAATGAACGGGTACGACTTGTCGTCCCGCAGCAGGATGTTGTACGGCGGGCGCAGCGATTTTATCAGCGTCTGCTCCAGCAGCAGAGCCTCGATATCGCTGCGGGTGACCGTGAGCTGAATGTCGGCAATGCGGCTGACCATGGCCTGGGTCTTGGCGTTCAGGGTGCCGCGAAAATAGCTCGCCAGGCGGTTGTGCAGCCGCTTCGCCTTGCCCACATAGAGGGTATTGCCCTGAGTATCCAGCATGCGATATACCCCGGGCGAGGCGCTGACGGTGCTCAAGAATTGCTTGGAATCAAAGGTCATGGCGTAAAGGGTCTGGCAGCGGCATTAAATGCCTCTAGTCTACCAGACTCCTGTTTTACGGCTGCTGTTTCATCTGGCCTTTGTTCATCCGCCTTGCGGCTTTATGGCGATTCGTGGCGGCCGTGCCTGTGGTTCATTCGGCCGGTTGCGCTATCCCCGGGGCTCTGCGGTTCAGCCGGCGATGGTTTCAAAGCCGTCTACCAGGCCGTGGTGCAGCGCCAGGTGGGTCAGCTCCACGTCGGAACTGATGCCGAGTTTGTCGAACAGCCGGTAGCGGTAGGTATTGACCGTTTTCGGGCTGAGGTGCAGATGGGTCGCAATGTCCCGAACCCGCTGGCAGTTGACCACCATCAGGGCAATTTGCAGCTCACGCTGGGAGAGGCGGTCAAACAGGTTGGTGTCGTCCGATAGCGTGTCGATGGCCAGGTGCTGGGCCATGTTATTGCCCACATAGCGCCGGCCGTGAAACACATGGCGAATGGCCGCCACCATTTCCTCGGGTGCTGTGGTCTTGGTCACAAAGCCGGCGGCGCCGGCATCGAAAACATGGCGCGCAATGCTGGGTTCAATATGGGCGGTCAGGACCAGCAGCTTGATATCGGGCATTCGGCGATGAATTCGCCTGGTGGCTTCCAGCCCGCCGATACCGGGCATACGGAGGTCCATGAGGACGACATCGGGCGACTGCTCCCGGCACAGGGCTTCGGCGCTTTCACCGTCGCGAGCTTCATCGGCAACGGTGATATCGCTCTCCTGGTTGATTAGGTAGGCGATGCTGGTTCTGACCAGGTGGTGGTCATCGACAACGAGGACGTTGATCACAGGGCGACTCCCTGGCTGCCGGAGCGGCAACCGGATGGCGTGAGTTAAGGTGCTTTGAAAAGCTTGTTTTTATGACGTTACCCCGCAGATCGGCCCGGCAGCGGAGAAACCGCGATAGCCGCGTTCGGCAGTGCCTGGCCGTTATTCGGGAGGCAACGGGAAAATAGTGCCACAAGCACGGGCCGGGACTCATCAGGCGCCGGGCATGTTTTGGCCATCACTTGACGCGGCTCAATTTCCGCTTTAGTATTCGCCTCACTGCACGACGCAGCAAGGGGCCTTAGCTCAGCTGGGAGAGCGCAACACTGGCAGTGTTGAGGTCAGCGGTTCGAGCCCGCTAGGCTCCACCAGATTCAAAAAACCGCCCGATGGTCATTCACCATCGGGCGGTTTTTTTGTGCGCTACCGAATGTCGCTTGGAGGCCGCTGGCCGGGTAGCGCGAAAGAGTCGTATCAGCTGGTCCTGCCCAGCAGCAGGAACTCGATCAGCGCCTTCTGGGCGTGCAGGCGGTTGCCGGCTTCCTGCCAGACCACGGCGCGCGGGTCGTCGAGCAGCGTGGTGCTGATTTCTTCGCCGCGATGAGCGGGCAGGCAGTGGAGGAAGAGCGCGTCGTCCCGGGCATGATCCATCAGGGCTTCGGTGACCTGAAAGCCGGCAAAGTCGGCTTCGCGCCGTGCCTGCTCGCCTTCCTGACCCATTGAGGCCCAGACGTCGGTGGTGATCAGGTCGGCCCCGTCGGCGGCCTGCTGCGGGTCGTGGAGGATGCTCACGCTGTCGCCCGCCGCCGCGACGATATCGGCGCGCGGCTCGTAGCCCTCGGGGCAGCACACGCGCAGGTTGAAGCCGAACTGGCGGGCGGCGTTGATCCAGGAATGGCACATATTGTTGCCGTCGCCGACCCAGACGGCAGTGCGTCCCTGTATGCGGCCGCGACGCTCGGTCCAGGTCATGACATCGGCGAGCAGCTGGCAAGGGTGGTAGTCATCGGTGAGGGCGTTGATCACCGGCACGTCGCTGGCGTCGGCATAGATTTCGAGGTTCGCGTGGGAGAAGGTGCGAATCATCACGGCATCGACCATTTCGGCCAGCACCCGGGCGGTATCACCCACGGGCTCGCCGCGGCCCAGCTGCGTGTCGCGCGGGGAGAGGAACAGCGCATGGCCGCCAAGGTGCGTCATCGCGGTTTCAAACGAGACCCGGGTGCGCGTCGAGGATTTCTCGAAAATCATCGCCAGGGTACGGTTGGGCAGCGGCGTGTAGTTCGGCCCCTGGGCCTGCAGGTGGGTCTTGATGCTGATGGCCCGCTGGATGAGGTAGTGCAGCTCGTCCGGGGACAGGTCCAGCAGGGTCAGAAAATGGCGTGTCGCCATGATGGCTCTCCGTGCAAAACACCTATCCTGGCAGCGCGACGGGGGATGCGCAACGCGCAGTGCCTCTGGCAGAATGGCGCCAGGCGACAAGGCCTGGTAGCATGGTCGGGTATTGGCCGGGTCGAGCCGTATCCGGCGACCGCATCGTTTTGAAGTCGGCGGGGCAAAAGCCCGGCGCCGGCGCACCCAAGGAGGCCTCATGAGCACTACCGTGGAAAACATCCAGCAGCAGATCAGCGAAAACAACATCCTGATTTACATGAAAGGCACGCCCCAGCTGCCCCAGTGCGGCTTTTCCGCGCAAACCGTGCAGGCGCTGATGAACTGCGGCGAGCGCTTTGCCTTCGTCAACGTGCTGGATAACCCCGACGTCCGCGCCGAGCTGCCCAAGGTGGGCAACTGGCCGACATTCCCCCAGCTGTGGGTAGAAGGTGAGCTGGTCGGCGGCTGCGATATCGTCGTGGACATGCACGAAAGCGGCGAGCTGGAAAAGCTGGTCAAGGGCGCTGCCGAGCGCGCCAATGCCGAAGAAGAGGGCGGTGACGCCTGATCGACCCCGCGGGACTGCCGAACGCCGGTGGGCGAAACGGTGCCGGTGCCAGTGTTGGCGGGCAGGACGGTAGCCGCTAGAATGGCGCCTTTACAGGTTGTTTCGCCCGCCCGAGGATATTCTGCCCCATGAGCTATCAGGTTCTGGCCCGTCGCTGGCGGCCACGCACATTCCATCAACTCGTGGGGCAGACGCACGTACAGCGTGCGCTGGTCAACGCCCTGGATCAGGGGCGTCTGCATCATGCCTATCTGTTTACCGGCACCCGCGGCGTGGGCAAGACCACCCTGGCGCGGATTCTGGCCAAATGCCTCAACTGCACGGCGGGCGGTCAGGGCGACGACGGCGTGACGTCCGTGCCCTGCGGCGAATGCGATAGCTGCCGGGCGATTGACGAAGGCCGCTTTGTCGATCTGATCGAGGTCGATGCGGCGTCGCGGACCAAGGTGGAAGATACCCGCGAACTGCTGGATAACGTCCAGTATGCCCCGACCCAGGGGCGCTACAAGGTGTACCTGGTGGACGAGGTACACATGCTCTCTACCAGCAGTTTCAATGCCCTGTTGAAAACGCTGGAAGAGCCCCCGCCCCACGTCAAATTCCTGCTGGCCACGACCGACCCGCACAAACTGCCGCCCACGGTGCTGTCGCGCTGCCTGCAGTTTACGCTCAAGCATCTGCCGCCTGAACGCATTGTCGAACACCTGACCCATGTGCTCGGCGAAGAAGGCATCAGCTTCGAGGAAAGCGCGCTATGGCTGCTGGGCAAGGCGGCCGAGGGTTCCATGCGCGATGCCATGAGCCTGACCGACCAGGCCATTGCCTTTGGCCAGGGGACGGTACAGCACGCCGATGTGGCGGCTATGCTGGGTACGCTGGACCATCGCCATGTGCTGGCGCTGGTGGAAGCGCTGGCCGATATTGACGTGGCTCGCCTGCTGCGCGAAGTCGCCGGCCTGGCGGAACAGGGGCCCGATTTTGCCGCCGTGCTGGACGATATAACCGCCATTTTGCACCGCCTGGCCGTGGCGCAGATGGTGCCGGACGCCGTGGATAACAGTCACGGCGACCGCGATGACGTGCTGGCGCTGGCCGCGCGCTTTACCGCTGAGGACGTTCAGCTGTATTACCAGATCGGCATTCAGGGACGCGGCGACATGGCGCATGCCCCGGACCTGCGCAGCGCGCTGGAAATGACGCTGCTGCGCATGCTGGCGTTTCGTCCCCAGGGCGTACCCAAACCGCCGGCCACGCCGCTGCCTCTGCAGCCCGAGCGCCCGGCGGCGGATTCGGCGCCTGCGGCCGCCACATCGCCAGCTCCGTCAGCCGAACCGGCACCGCCGCCGGAAGAAGCGCCACCCAGCTCGCCGCCCTGGCACGCCGACGCAACGCCGGCGGCTGAGCCGACAGCGGCGCCGCCCGACCCAAAGCCTGAGCCGGTTCCGGAGCCCACGCCTGACATCGCCCCGGAGCCGGAGCCCGAGACGGCCCTCGAGCCCGAAGCGCCTTCGCCGGCGGACAACGCCGTGGTGCCCGACAACGAGGCCTCCGACAGCGCGGTGCCCGACAGTGCCACGCCCGGACGTCTGGATCACGCCGGCTGGCTCGACGGCTTCGCTGCGCTGGGGCTGGGCGGGCTGACGCGCAACCTGGCGGCGCACTGCCAGCTGAAGCACGACGACGGCACGACGCTCGAACTCAGGCTGGACCCTGACCAGGCCGCCATGCAGGCAGAAATACACGAAACCCGGATTGCCAAAGCGCTTGCTGCCCAGGGCATCGAGCGGCGCGTATTTTTTACCGCCGAGCCGCTGGATCCGTCGCTGGAAACACCGCAGTATCGCGAGGGTCGGCTGAATCAGGAACGTCGGACCCAGGCGCTTGATACGCTCAATCGTGATCCCCATATCCAACAGCTACAGCAGGCCTTTGGCGCCACCTTTATCGAAAACGGTGTCATGCCCGCCGGGCGCGCCGACTGACTGCCAACGCATGCGACGCTTTCGACCGAGGTTGCATGCGCCGTTCGCACAAGACGTTCAACCTATCTATATAACACCGGGAGGCATCGCCATGATGAAAGGCGGAATGGGCAATATGATGAAACAGGCCCAGGAAATGCAGGAAAAAATGCAGCGTGCCCAGGAAGACGTCGCCAATGCCGAAGTCCAGGGCGAAGCCGGCGCGGGCATGGTGCAGGTCACCATGAACGGCCGCCACGATGTCAGCAACGTCAGCATTGATCCGAGCGTGATGGAAGAGGACAAGGAGCTGCTGGAAGACCTGCTGGCTGCCGCGGTCAACGACGCTGTGCGCAAGATCGAAGCCACGTCCAAGGAAATGATGGAAGGCGCCACGGCCGGTATGGATTTGCCGCCCGGCTTCAAGATGCCGTTTTAAGCGATGCGCTTTTCCCCGCTTGTCGAACAGCTGATGGACGCGTTCCGGGTGCTGCCCGGCGTGGGGCCGAAAACCGCTCAGCGCATGGCCATGCACGTGCTGGAACGCGAGCGCGAAGGCGGTAAGCGGCTGTCGGCTACGCTTGCCGAAGCGGTCGAGACCGTGGGGTACTGTCAGCGGTGCCGGACGCTCACCGAAGCGTCGCTGTGCGCGCTGTGCGAAAGCGCCCGGCGCGATGACAGCCTGCTGTGTGTCGTGGAGTCTCCGGCGGATCAGCTGGCGATCGAGGAAGCCGGCGGTTTCGGCGGACGCTACTTCGTGCTCCACGGCCACCTGTCACCCATTGACGGTATCGGCCCCGAGTCGATCGGTCTGGAACAGCTCGAGCAGCGTGTTGCCGAAGGCAACGTGCGTGAAATCGTGCTGGCCACCAATCCCACCGTCGAAGGCGAAGCCACCGCGCACTACATCGCCACCCAGCTGGTCACCTACGGCGTCACGTTTTCCCGTCTGGCCTATGGCGTGCCCATGGGCGGCGAGCTCGAATACGTCGACGGCGGTACGCTCAGCCGGGCCTTCAACGGCCGTTTGCCGTTTGCCAGCGAATAGGCGCCCGGCATTGGCCAATCCGTTTTACCGGCCAGCTTTTGCCGGTCATTCGCGAATCCATCGTCGCTCATCAATCGTCGTCAACAACCCCGCCGCACGCATGGCGTGTGCGCCTTTTCGGGAACCCTGCTTTTGTCCTTGATTGACTCCCCAACGTATCAGTGGATTGCCACGCCTGAAGCGCTGGATGCCGCCTGCACCCGGCTCGAGGGCGCCGAGGTCATCGCGCTGGATACCGAATTTTTCCGCGAAAAAACCTTCTACCCGATTCCCGCGCTGATTCAGTTTGCCGGCCAGGGCGAGACCTTTCTGGTCGATCCGCTGGCGGTGGCGTGCACCCCGGCGTTTTGTGCGCTTTTGCAGGGGGAAGCGCTCAAGTTGATCCACGCCTGCAGCGAAGACCTGGAGGTGTTTCAGTGCTGGGCCGGCGTGGTGCCCGCTCCGATGATGGATACCCAGGTGGCTCAGGGCTTTCTGGGAGACGTGCCCGGGATGGGTTACCAGAAACTGGTCGCGCACTGGCTGAATGAAGACCTGCCCAAGGAAGAAACCCGCTCCGACTGGCTCAAGCGGCCGTTGAGCGCGTCGCAGTGCGACTACGCCGCGTTGGATGTGATCTGCCTGCTGGAAGTCTGGCAGCATCAGGCGGCGGCGCTGGAGGAGAGCGGGCGCATGGCCTGGGCGTTGGCGCAGTGTCAAACGCTGGTCGACCAGGCCGGGCGTCACCCCGGCCAGGATGCCCTCTGGTTTACCCGCCAGCGCCAGCTGTGGCGGTTGGCGCCGCGCCAGATCGAGGCCTACCGGCGCATGACCGCCTGGCGCGAAGGCGAAATTCGCCGGCGTGACCTGCCGCGCAACTGGCTGGTCAGCGACAGGGTACTGTTTGAAGTGGCCGCTGCCATGCCCGACAATCGCCCCGAGCTGGCCGATGTGGAAGGCGTCAGGCCCTCGCTGGTGAAAAAAGAGGGCGATACCCTGCTCGACATGGTGCAGTCTGCGCGGGATTGCGATTCAGCGGCGCTGCCACCGGCCTGGCCGGACCCCGCGCGGCCGCCGTTCAAGCCGCTGTTCAAGGCGTTGAAAAAGACCGTCAGCGAACGCGCCGAGGCGCTGAACATGGCGCCGGAAATGCTCATGCGCCGGCGGGATATCGAAGCCGTTGTCATGCAGGCGCTGGCCGGCCGGGAGCCTGAACTGCCCGATGGCTGGCGCGGTGAATGCCTGAACGAATCGCTGACGCAAACACTCAAGGAGGCGTCATGACCGCTGCCCATCCCGTCGCTCCCGATCGTATTATCTGCGAGGTGTTCAAGAGTTCGCGCAAGGACGAGATGTACCTCTATGTGGACAAGCGTCGGGGGCTGGAAGACGTGCCCGACGCGCTGCTGGAGCCCTTCGGCAAGCCGGTACCGGTATTTACCCTGCTGTTGACCGCCGACAAGCCGCTGGCGCGGGCCAGCGCTGCGGATGTGCTGGCCGCGATTGCCGACCAGGGCTATTATTTTCAGATGCCGCCGGCCAGGGACGACTACCTGCTCGATCTGTACCGGACGCCCACCCAGGCCGTTTACTGAGGTGACCATGCCGATGCGCGAACGCTTCTGGGAGCGCTTTGATCTCGAAGAGCTCAACGACGCCGAATGGGAAGCGCTGTGCGACGGCTGCGGCCAGTGTTGCCTGCTCAAGCTCCACGATGATGACACCGGGGAGCTGGCCGTACTCAACGTCGCCTGTCGGCTGCTGGATACCCACAGCTGCCAGTGCAGCGACTATCCCAACCGTTTTGACAGCGTGCCCGACTGCACTCAACTAACGCCCGCGCTGGTCCGGGAGTTTACCTGGCTGCCGCACACCTGCGGCTACCGTCGCGTGGCCGAAGGCCGCAAACTCGCCGGCTGGCACCCGCTGCTGAGCAACGACGCCGAGCGCGTGCACCGCAAGGGCGTCAGCGTGCGCGGCGTTGCCGTGTCTCAGGACGACGTGCCCGAACACCGCCTGGAAGAGCACATTATCGCCGTGCTGCCGATGTAGGCGGTGGCCGGGGGTTGTCACGCCTGCTTTGTGGCGAGCCCCAGCGCCCAGAGAATAAACGCATCCTGCCGCGCGGCATCGCGCCAGGCCTTGAATCGGCCCGAGGCGCCGCCGTGGCCGCTTTGCATATCGGTATACAGCAGCACCGGCGACGTTCCCTGCTGGTGCTGCCGGACCTGTGCATAGAACTTGGCCGGCTCCCAGTAGGTAACGCGGGTATCAAACCAGCTGCCCTCGATCCACAGCGCCGGGTAGGGCTGCGACTTGACGTTATCTACCGGCGAGTAGCCACCGATGCGCGCCGCGACGTCGGCACCCTCGGGATTGCCCCATTCGCTGTACTCGGCGGTGGTGAGCGGTAGCTCGGGGGTTTGCATGGTGCGCAGCACGTCGACAAAGGGCACATCCAGCACCGCCGCGCAAAACGCCTGCGGCGCGCGGTTGACGCAGGTGCCCACCAGCATGCCGCCGGCGCTGGCGCCGTAGGCGACGATGCCCTCGGGCCGGCTGAAGCCCTGTTCCACCAGGGCATTGCGCGCGGCGAGAAAGTCCGCAAAGCTGTTTTCCTTGTGCGCCATCTTGCCGTGCAAATACCAGGGCTCGCCGCGCTCGCCGCCGCCGCGCACATGGGCCACGGCAAAGGCGACGCCGCGCTGCAGAAGCTCCAACCGAGCGATGGAAAACCAGGGATCCTGGGGGTCGCCGTAGGCGCCGTAGCCGTACAGCAGGGTGGGCAGCGGGCGGTCGGCGAGATCGGCGCGCATGACAATCGATACCGGCACGCTTTCGCCGTCGGCGCTTTGTGCCCAGATGCGCAGGCTTATGAGATCGTCCGGCTTCAGGTCGCCGTACAGCGGCAGCGACTTGATCACCCGGCGCTCGCCGCTTGCGAGATCCAGCTCGACCCAGCGCGGCGGGCGGGTAAAGGATTCCTCGCGCAGGGTGAGCGTTTGGGCGTCAAAGTGCGGGGCGTCTTCCAGCAGCTGTGAGCAGGGCGTTTCCGGCAGCGCGAGAATATCGTTGCCGAGAGTGTCGTGGGCGTTGTTCAATATCAGCCGGCGGAGCGTCACCTGAGCCTGGTCGTGGTCGCGTTCGGCCAGCACCAGCCCCCAGGCAAAGGCGTCCACGCCTTCCAGGGTGGCGTTGTCCCGATGGGGGACCAGCGGCTGCCAGCCTATCCGCGCCTTGCTTTGCCTCGCTTCGGCAAGCGCCTGGTCTTCGTCGATAACGTCGAGTTGAAACTGCGCGCCGGCGCGGTTGTGCAGGCAGTAGAAAAAGCCCGGGCGGTGGTCGAGGCTGGCCTCGACGCCGGCTTGCCGAGGATGGAGGCAGATCGGCGCGGTATCCGGGGCGGCCGCCGGCACAATTCGGGTTTCGCTGGTGTCCTTGGACGCGCTTTCCAGCACCAGCCAGCGCCGGGAGCGCGTTTTGTCCATGCCCACCCAGAATTCGGCGTCGTCTTCCCGCCAAACAAGCTGCGCGGCGCCGTCTTCGGCCGTCTCATCGAGGGCGACCGACAGGCGCCAGACGCTATCCGGGCGCTGGGTGGGGTCAAAGCGGGTAAACAGCAGCGTTGCGCTCTGCGCGGTCTGATCTTCCGCCCAGCACAGCGCCGGGCCGATGTCGTCGAGCAGCGGCCGAGGCTCGCCGTCGGGCAGGGCTTTCAGCCAGAGGGCAAAGCGCTCGTCGCCCCGGGTGTCTTCGGTCCAGGCGAGCCACTGTTCGTCGGGGGTGAGTGCCATGTCGCCGATCTCGAAAAAATCACGGCCGGCGGCCCGATCGGGCAGGTCGAAAAAGCATTCCCGCGCGTCGGGTTTGCCGTTGGGATAGCGCCACCAGCGCGGATAGTCGGCCTCGGCATCGATGGTGCTGTAAAACGTATAGTGGTCGAGCCGGGTCTCGGGGCTGGTGGACGCCAGCTCGCGCCGGGCAAGATGGCCCTGGTAAAGCGCGTCGGCCAGCGGCGCCAGCGGGGCAAACCAGGCGCCATGCTCGGCGTTGGCAGCGTGCAAAAAGGCGTGGGTATCGGCGCTGTCGCTGTTTTCGAGCCAGTGCCAGCCGGGATCGTCGGAGCGGCGATAGTGCGACACCGGTGAAAGCCCGTTAGGGTCATGCTGTGCTGTGTTCAATTGACGGGTACCATAACGAAAAATGTAGCGCGGATGAGAACATCCATACGAGGAGTATTATGCTGTTTGCCGACTCAATGTCACTGCTTTGGCTGGTTTATTACGGGGTGTCGATCCTGGTGCTGGGAGCGGTTTATCTGGCGCTGGCCTTTTTACCGCGCCTGTTGCGTCTTCCACTGACCTGGGCAATCGGCGGCGCCATGTGGATGCCCGCGACGTTTGCCCTGCCGCTGGTCGAGGAAGGCGGGGTATATCACGGCTGGGCGCCGTCGGCCATGGTCGCTGCCGTGGGATTTCTGGAAAAGGATTCGGCGGCGCTGGGCGGCGGCCTGATGTGGCTGCTGAGCGGTATCACCCTGGGCGCGCTGGTGGGTATCGCCATCTGGTGGCTGCATCGTCCGCGCCGGCAGCGCGACGCCGAGGCAGCGTCTGCCGATAACACTTCGCATACCGGGGCAGAGCCCGCTGAATCGCGCACTCGTCGCGAGCCGGTGATCGGCTGAAGCGCGCATGGCCGCTGCTGTAAAAGCGGCCATGAAGCCCCTTCGCTGTGGAGCCCTGTTCGTTGTGAAAGGATGCCGTAATGTGTGAACTGCTGGGCATGAGCGCTAACGTACCGACCGACATCTGCTTCAGCTTTGCCGGATTTTTGCATCGCGGCGGCGGTACCGGCCCGCACCGCGACGGCTGGGGTATCGCTTTTTACGAAGAGGGCGGCTACCGCGAGTTTCGCGATCCGCACCCGTCGGTGGATTCGCCCATTGCCCGCCTGATCTGCGACTACCCGATCAGGTCCCGGGTGGTCATCAGCCATATTCGCCAGGCCAACGTCGGCGATGTCACGCTCGCCAATACGCACCCGTTCACCCGGGAAATGTGGGGGCGTCCCTGGTGCTATGCGCACAACGGCCAGCTATCCGGCTGGGAAGATCTACCGCTGGGCAGCTACACCCCGGTGGGGAGCACCGACAGCGAACACGCCTGCTGTTTCCTGCTGGGCGAGATACGCCGCGCCTTTCCCCATCCTCCCGAGCATACCGAGCGGCTGTGGCAATACCTTCACGAGCTTTGCGAGCGGCTGCGCGGTCTGGGCGTTTTCAACCTGATGCTTTCGGACGGCGACTACCTGTATACCTACTGCTCGACGCAGCTGGCGCATATTACCCGCTGCGCGCCCTTTGGCGAGGCCGAACTCTCGGATGCCGACATGACGGTCAACTTTGTCGAGCACACCACGCCGGATGATATCGTCTCGGTGATTGCCACCGAGCCGCTGACGCACAACGAAAACTGGCAGCGAATGGCGCCCGGTGAACTGCTGGTGTGGAAGGACGGCAGGATCCAGGCGCGCTACCTGGCGGAAGCAGAAAGCCCGGCAACGCCAGAGCAATAACACCGGGACAATCCAGACAAACGTCGCAAGTGAAACAAAAGTTTCAATCGGTCGTTTTACAGCTTCCAGCGGGTTGTATATGGTGAATCGATAGCCGTAACGCGGACAACAACAACGTCGGTTGCCACATCGACACGGATAGCGGAGATTGCCGATGAGCGAACATGCCTCTTCCTCCACGCCGGACACCGACAGGGTGCTCCAGGGGCCGGCACTGGACGGGCTTGAGCAGTACGGGTCGATTACGGATGTGTTGCACAAGGCCGTCGAACGCTTTGGTCGCAATCCGGCCTTCAGCTGCATGGGGAAAACCCTGGATTTCAATGATCTGGATCGTCTGTCGGGGAATTTTGCGGCCTGGTTGACCCACGAAACCGATCTTGAGCCCGGTGACCGCGTTGCCATCCAGCTGCCCAACGTCCTGCAATTTCCCGTGGCGGTGTTTGGCGCGTTGCGCGCCGGCATGGTGGTGGTCAATACCAACCCGCTGTATACCGAGCGCGAGATGGCGCATCAGTTCGCGGACTCCGGGGCCAGCGCCATTGTGATTCTCGCCAACATGGCCGCCAAGCTGGAGGCGGTGCTGGATAAAACCGCGATTCGCCGGGTGCTGGTCACCGAGCTGGCCGACCTGCACGATGCGCCCCGGCGCTGGGTCGTCAATGCCGCCGTCAAGCATGTCAAAAAGATGGTGCCGACGTATTCGCTGCCCCAATCGATGCCGTTTCGCCAGGCGCTGAAAAAGGGCAGCACCCTGGCCAACGGCGACGTATCGCGCTGCCTGGACGATCTCGCCGCGCTGCAGTACACCGGCGGCACCACCGGCAAGCCCAAGGGCGCGATGCTCACGCACCGCAATCTGGTCGCCAACATGGTGCAGGCGCGCCAGGCCATCGGCGGCAATATCGGCGAAGGAACAGAGACGGTCATCGCGCCCTTGCCCGTCTACCACATCTATACGTTTACCGTGAACTGCCTGTTTCTGGTGGATACCGGCAACCATTCGGTGCTGATTCCCAACCCGCGGGACCTGGATGCCTTCGTCAAGGAGCTGAAAAAACGGGCTTTCACCGGGTTTGTCGGGCTCAATACGCTGTTCAACGCGCTGTGCCAGCGGGAGGATTTCAGGCAGCTGGATTTTTCGGCGCTGCACCTGACCATCTCCGGCGGCATGGCGTTGACCACCCCGACAGCCCAGCGCTGGCATGAAGTGACCGGCTGCCCCATTGCCGAAGGCTACGGGCTGACCGAAACCTCGCCCATCGTGACGTTCAATCCCAGCGATGCCATTCAGCTGGGAAGCATCGGCAAACCGGTTGGCGGCACGGCGGTCAAGATGGTCGATGCCGATGGCCGGGATCAGCCCTGGGGCGACCCCGGCGAGCTCTGCGTGAAAGGCCCCCAGGTGATGAGCGGCTATTGGCAGTCCGACGAGGCAACGCAGCGTGCGATAACCGACGGCTGGTTTGCCACCGGCGATATCGGCGTGCTGCAGGACGATGGCTATGTCCGCATTGTGGATCGCAAAAAGGACATGATCCTGGTCTCGGGCTTTAACGTTTACCCCAACGAAATCGAGGACGTGGTGGCGGCCCATCCCGACGTCATGGAATCCGCCGCTGTGGGGGTGCCCGACGACGACAGCGGCGAAGCCATCAGGCTCTACGTGGTCGCCAAAAACGCAACCCTGGATGCCAGTACCCTGAAGCGCTGGTGTAAAAAGTCGCTGGCCGGCTACAAGGTGCCCAGGCATATCGAGTTCCGCGATGAGCTGCCCAAAAGCAACGTGGGCAAGGTGCTGCGCCGTCAGCTGCGCGATGGCGACAGTGCCGGTGCGTAAAGCCCCGGGCGCGATGGGCTTTGACACCCCGGCGGCAAGTTGGAATCATGGCGTTCACATTTTTGTGAAAAATATTTCCATTAGCGTGATACGCCATCCCGCTTGCCGATACGGAGCCCACCATGCCCATTGTGAACATCCAGCTGATTGAAGGTCGCACCGCCGAGCAGAAAGAGGCGCTGATCAACAACGTCACCGACGCCTGCGTCGAATCCATCGACTGCACGCCGGAAAGCGTGCGCATTCTGCTTTCCGACGTGGACGTCCAGGATTTTGGCGTGGCCGGTGAGTCGGTGGCCAGGCGCCGTGCCGATAAAACGTCCTGACCGCAAGGTTAGGCGCTGGCTGCCCGGAAGCGTTACAATGCCCGGCCCGCTCAACCGAGCGGGCCGTTTTTTGTACCGGAAGGCCGCCAGCGACACCGCGTCGCCCGTGCTTTCCGGCCGCTGATAAACCGAGCCGACCGTGACCGATACCCCGGACTCTTTCATCGAGATGCCGCTCAACGACAGACTGCGCCACAGCGCCGATGCCAGCGATGCCCAGCGTCTGAAGGCGCTGAAGCAGGCCGTGCCCGAACTCATGCTGCGCGACGCCGAACGTATCCAGCGCCGACTGGCGGGGCTGGAGCGGCGGCTGCGCGACGGCAAGCCCGTGGATCGCGGCCTGAATGAACTCACCCGCGACGTGGAGCGCGCCGCGCCGGTTAGCCAGGCGCGTCGTGCGCAGCGCGTAAGCCTCGATTACCCGCCGGAACTCCCGGTGGTCGAGCGCCGCGAGGATATTCTCAAGGCGCTGGACGAGCATCAGGTAGTGATCGTGGCGGGGGAGACCGGCTCGGGCAAAACCACCCAGCTGCCCAAGCTCTGCCTGGAGCTGGGGCGCGGTCGGCGCGGGCTGGTGGGCCATACCCAGCCTCGGCGGCTGGCGGCGCGAAGCGTGGCCACCCGCCTGGCCGAGGAGCTGGATACGCCGCTGGGCGATCAGGTCGGCTACCAGGTGCGCTTTACCGACCAGAGCCGGGATACCACCCTGGTCAAGCTGATGACCGACGGTATTCTGCTGGCCGAAACCCGCAACGATCCGCTGCTGCTGCGCTACGACACCATCATCATCGACGAGGCCCACGAGCGCAGCCTGAACATCGATTTTCTGCTGGGCTATCTCAAGCGGCTGCTGCCCAAACGTCCGGATCTCAAGGTCATCATCACCTCGGCGACCATCGACGTGGAGCGCTTTTCGGCGCACTTCGGCACGCCGGATCGCCCGGCGCCGGTGGTCGAGGTCACCGGGCGTACCTATCCGGTGGATGTGCACTATCGGCCGCTGGTCCGCGACGGCGACGACGAAGACGACCGTACCCTCCAGGAAGGTATTCTTCAGGCGGTGGAAGAGATCGAGGGGATCGAGCGCGAGAAGGGCTGGCAGCACGGCCCTCGGGACGTGCTGGTATTTCTCCCCGGCGAGCGCGAGATTCGTGAGGCCGCCGATACTCTGCGCCGGGCCGACCTGCGCGGCACCGAAGTGCTGCCGCTGTACGCGCGGCTGTCCAACGCCGAGCAGAATCGGGTGTTTGCCTCGCACCGGGGGCGGCGTATCGTGCTGGCGACCAACGTGGCGGAAACCTCGCTCACCGTTCCGGGGATCCGTTACGTGATCGACCCGGGGCTGGTACGTATCAGCCGCTATAGCTACCGTGCCAAGATTCAGCGCCTGCCCGTTGAGCCGGTCAGTCAGGCCAGCGCCAACCAGCGCAAGGGCCGCTGCGGGCGGATCGCCGAAGGCGTGTGTATTCGCCTGTACGACGAAGAGGATTTTCTCTCCCGGCCCGAGTTTACCGACCCGGAAATTCGCCGTACCAATCTGGCCTCGGTGATTCTGTCCATGCTCTCGCTGAAGCTGGGCAGCATCGAGGCGTTCCCGTTTGTCGATCCGCCGGACCCGCGCTTTATCAAGGACGGCTTTCGGCTGCTGTATGAGCTGGGCGCGGTCAGCGATAAGAACGACCTGACGAAGCTGGGCCGGCAGATTTCGCGGCTGCCCATCGACCCGCGCCTGGCGCGTATGGTGCTGGCCGGCGCCGATCGCGGCAGCCTGCGCGACGTGCTGATTGTGGTGTCGGCGCTGTCGATCCAGGATCCCCGCGCGCGCCCTGCGGACAAACGCCAGGCCGCGGATCAGGCGCACCATCGCTGGCATTCGCCGGAGTCGGACTTTGTCGCCCTGGTCAATCTCTGGCACGGCATTGAAAACGCCCGGGAAGCGCTGTCCGGCAATCAGCTCCGGCGCTGGTGCCGCGACCACTACATCAACTATCTGCGCGTACGCGAATGGCACGATACCTTCCGCCAGCTGCGCCAGCTGCTGCGCAACATGTATATCGAGGTGCCGCCGCCGACGCCCGGCGACCCGGCGCAAAGTGAAGAAGAGGCCCGCCAGGCAAGGCGCAAGACCTCGGGCAAGCTGCATCAGGCGCTGCTCTCGGGGCTTTTATCCAACCTGGGGCTGCTGACCGAAGACCGCGACTACCTCGGCGCGCGCAACCGCAAATTCGTGATCCACCCGGGCTCGGGGCTGGCCAAAAAGACCCCCAAATGGGTCATGGCCTTCGAGCTGGTGGAAACCTCGCGGCTGTTTGCCCGTACCGTGGCCAAAATCGATCCGGCGTGGATCGAGCCCGAAGCCCGCCACCTGGTCAAGCGCAGCTACAGCGACCCGCACTGGGAGATGAAACGCGCCCAGGTGATCGCCAAAGAGCAGGTAACGCTGTTCGGCCTGCCGATTGTCAGCGGCCGGCGGGTCAATTTTGGCGCCATCGCCCCGCAGGAATCGCGTGAACTGTTTATCCGCCGGGCGCTGGTAGAGGGCGAGTTTCGCACCCGGGGCGAGTTTTTTGCCCACAACCGCGCGCTGATCGATGAAGTGGAAGATCTGGAGGACCGCGCCCGCCGCCGGGATATTCTGGTCGATGAAGAGACGCTGTTTACGTTTTACGACCAGCGGATTCCGGCGGATATCGTCAACGGCAAGGGCTTTGAAAGCTGGCGCAAAAAGGCCGAGCGCGAGACGCCGGACCTGCTCAAGTTCGACCTGGAGGCGCTGAAGGCGCGCGACGCCGAAGAGGTCACTCGCGGGCAGTACCCGGATCAT
This sequence comes from Vreelandella jeotgali Hwa, assembly GCF_000334215.1. Classification (GTDB taxonomy): domain Bacteria; phylum Pseudomonadota; class Gammaproteobacteria; order Pseudomonadales; family Halomonadaceae; genus Vreelandella; species Vreelandella jeotgali. The sequence goes on from NZ_AMQY01000013.1 coordinate 88,521, forward strand.
CTGACGCTGGGCGGGGTGAGCTACCCGGTCAGCTATCACTTTGCCCCGGGCGCCGACGACGACGGCGTGACGCTGACCGTCCCCGCCGCCATGCTGCCCCAGCTGCCGGTGCACGCGCTGGAATGGCTGGTCCCCGGGCTGCTGCGCGGCAAGTGCATCGCGCTGATGAAATCGCTGCCCAAGAGCCTGCGTCGGCAGGTAGTGCCGATTCCCGACTGGGTCGACGCCGCGCTGGAAACCCTGGTGGCCGATGACCGCCCGCTGACCGAAGCGCTGGGCGAGTTTGTCCGCCGGCGCACCGGCACCCGGATAAGCGCCGACGATTGGCGCCTTGAACAGTTGGAAGCGCATTGGCTCATGAATGTGCGCGTGGTGGGCCACGACGGTCAGACTCTGGGCCAGGGGCGCGACGTTCGCGCGCTGGAGAAGCGCTTTGAAGACGCCGCCAGCCAGGGCGCGCGTGCGCTGGCCGCTCAGGTCAACGACGCCCCGAGCGTCGACGGCCTGCCGGAGACGGCGCTGCCCGAATCCCGTGTGACCGAACAGGCGGGTATTCGCGTGGAGGCCTACCCGGCGCTGACTCGGGACGGCAGAGACTTCAACGTCACGCTTTACGATCATCCGGCCAAGGCAGAAGCGGCCCACCGCGAAGGCATTGCGCAGCTGGCCATGGCCGAACGACCGGAGTGGGTCAAGCAGATTCGCCGGCTCAAGGACGTGGAAACCTGCGCACTGCTGTTTGCCAGGGTGGGCAGCAAGCAGGCGTTTATCGACGACCTGGTAGAAGCCGCCTTTACCCGGGTTGTCGCCGTCGACCCGCTGCCGCGCTCTGCTAAAGCGCTCGAACAGCGCCTGGGCGACACCGGCGAGCAGCTGATCCCCCGGGCCGAGGCGCTGCTGCAGCAGGCCCACGCCGCGCTCCAGGAGCATCTTGAAGTGAGCAAGGTGCTCAAGGGCAAACTCAACTTTGCTCTGGCGCTGGTCTACAGTGACATCAAGGCGCAGATGCAGCGGCTGGTCTATCCGGGCTTTCTCTGCGATGCCGGCGAATGGCTGACGTGCTATCCGCGCTATATGCAGGCGGCGCTGATTCGCCTGGAAAAAGCCCCGCGCGAACGCAGCCGCGATCAGATGCTGATGGGCGAGATTCAGGCGCTGGAGGCGCGCCTGGATGCCCGGCGTGAGAGTGAGCGCCGGGGGCAGGTAGAGTCGCCGGAGCTGGTCACCTTTGGCTGGTGGCTGCAGGAATTGCGTGTTTCACTGTTCGCCCAGCAACTGGGGACGGCCATGCCGGTGTCGGTGAAGCGACTGGAAAAACACTGGCAGGACATCACCCGCGTATAGGCCATCACGCATCGCAAAGCGGGCGGTGCCGACACGGCCGTAGACTCTCGAGCAGGGCGGGGTGCCGCCGACAAGGAGACTGGTATGACAGAGGTGGTAATATCCGGCACCGGGCTGTACACCCCCGAGCATGCTGTGGACAATAACGCCCTGGTCACGGCGTTCAATGCTTGGGTGGATGCGGAGAATGCCCGCCATGCCGAGGCCATTGATGCCGGTGAGCGCGATCCGCTGGCATACTCCAGCTGCGCTTTTATCGAAAAGGCGTCGGGTATCAGGAGTCGTTACGTGCTGGACGCCGAGGGCATCCTTGATCCTGAACGTATGCGCCCGCATCTGCCCGAGCGGAGTAACGACGAGCCCTCGATCCAGTGCAGCATGGCGCTGTCAGCGGCGCGTCAGGCGCTGGACAGTGCCGATGTCGCTGCCGAGGACATCGAGCTGGTGATCGTTGCCTGCTCCAATCTCGAACGCGCCTACCCGGCCGTGGCCGTGGAGCTGCAGCAGGCGCTGGGCACCGCTGGCTACGGTTTCGACATGAACGTGGCCTGCAGCTCGGCCACCTTTGCCGTGGAAACCGCGGCCAATGCCATCGCGGCGGGCAGCGTCAAGCGGGCGCTGGTGGTCAACCCGGAAATCTGCTCGGCGCACCTGAATTTCCGCGACCGCGATAGCCACTTCATTTTCGGCGATGCCTGCACGGCCCTGGTGCTGGAACATGACGCCGTTGCCCGCGCCGAAGAGCGCTACGCTATTCTGGGTACGCGGCTGGTCACGCAGTTTTCCAACGCCATTCGCAACAATGCCGGATTCCTGAATCGCGTGACCGATGCCGACCCGAATGCGCTGGACAAGCTGTTTGTGCAGGAAGGGCGACGCGTGTTCAAGGAAGTGTGTCCGCTGGTGGCTGACCTTATTCGCCGTCATCTGGCATCGCTGGAGCTGGAAAGCGGCGATATCACCCGGCTCTGGCTGCATCAGGCCAATCAGCACATGAATGACCTGATTGCCCGCAAGGTGCTGGGGCAGGCGCCGACGCTGGAACAGGCGCCGGTGATTCTCGACCGCTACGCCAACACCAGCTCGGCGGGGTCCATTATTGCCTTTCACCTGCATCGTGAAAAGCTGAAGCTTGGCGATATTGGCGTTATCTGCTCGTTCGGTGCCGGCTACAGCGCGGGTAGCGTCGTGCTGCAAAAAGCCTAGCCCCGCTTTATTGTCATTCCTGAAGAGATAGCCATGTTCAATAATTTTCAATGGCGCCTGGCGCCGGGTCTGCAACGGGCGGCGACGCTGCCGCTGACGTTGACCGTTGCCGCGGTGCTGAGCGGCTGTGCCGGCCAGTCGGTCGATACTGAGCCTCAGCCCGAAGATCCCTGGGAAGGGTTCAACCGCAAGGTGTTTGCGTTCAACGATGTGCTCGACCGCTATGCGCTGCGCCCGGTGGCCAGCGGCTACCATACGATTACGCCGGAGCCGGTAGAGGACAGCGTCGGCCATTTCTTTGCTAACCTGGGCGAAGTGCGCACCGTGCTGAACAGCCTCTTGCAGGGCAAGGTGGAAAACGCCAGCCGCTCGACGTCGCGTTTGCTGATCAACACCACGGTCGGCGTTGGCGGGCTCTTTGATGTGGCCACGAAGATGGATATCCGCCGGCAACAGGAAGATTTCGGTCAGACGTTTGCCGCCTGGGGATGGCAGGATTCACGCTATCTGGTGCTGCCGTTTTTCGGCCCGAGTACACTGCGTGATGCCTCCGGTCTGCCGGCCAACATGGCGACGTATCCGGTGACCTACGTCGACGATGACAAGACCCGGATTGGTCTGGGCGCGCTGAATTTGATTGATAAGCGGGCCGGTCTGCTGGAGCAGGAAGACCTGGTTCAGGGGGATCGCTACCGTTTCATGCGCGATGCCTACCTGCAAAACCGGGCGTTCAGAATCAACGACGGCGAAACCGGCGATGATCCCTTCGCCGATGATGACTTCGAGTTTGATGACGCGGACTTCAGCGACGACAGCGCCGCTGATTGAGGCTTGTGATGAAGCACGATAACCAGCGGGATGTCGGGGAATCCGAAACGCTCCAGGCGTGCCGGCAGCGCTGTGCCTGGCTGGCGGAGCAGAACGACGCGCTGGAAACCCAGCTGGGGCTGCTGCGGATGGATCAGCAAAGCGGGGGCCATATCCAGCGGCGCCTGCTGCCGGTGCATCCGCGGACGCTCAACGGCGTGCGTTTTGATTACTGGCTGGCGCCGTCGCTGTATTTATCCGGCGACTTTCTGGGCTATCAGCGTTACAGCCATCGCTACAGCGCGTTCTACTTTGCCGACGTCTCCGGCCACGGGGCCTCGTCGGCCTTTGTCACGGTATTGCTGAAGTATCTGTTCACCCGCTGGCTGCAACTCTGGAACGGCGAGCACCCCGAGAACCTGCCGGCGGAATGGCTTGCAGAGCTGAATCGGGAGTTGCAGGATACCGACATCGGCAAGTACGCGACGCTGTTTGTGGGCGTGATTGACCACGATACGCGGACGCTGCACTATTCGCTGGGCGCTCAGATGCCCATGCCGGTACTTACGTTCGGCACCGAGGTGGAGCGCCTGGCCGGCGAAGGCATGCCGGTGGGGCTGTTCCCCGACACCGCCTATCCGGTATTGAGCCGTTCGCTGCCGCCCGACTTCATGCTGTGGCTCTGTTCGGACGGCGTGCTCGAATGCCTCCCAGGGGATACGCTTGAGGCGCGCCTCGGGGAGCTTGAGCAGTTATTGCGTGACAGCACCACACTCGAGCAGCTGCGCGACCGTCTCACCCGTGCCAGCCCCTCGGTTGACCTGACGCGGGTGCCGGACGAGACGAGCGACGATCGACAGGCGCTGCCCGATGATTTAACCATCATGATGGTGAGCGGATTTGGCCATGCTGATTGAGGAAGGTCGCATCAAGGCGGCATTTGATTCCGGGGTATTTGTCCTCAAGCTGAGCGGCGACGTGCGTCTGACGCTGTGCGCCACTCTGGATATTCAGGCGCAGCGGCTGGCCGAGACGCCGGGGCTCTGCGCGGTGATGATCGACCTGCGCGAGGCGACCAACGTGGATTCGACGGCGCTGGGCTTTTTGGCCAAGGTGGCCATGGCGGTGAAAAACCGCCTGGAGCAGCCGCCTACTATTATTGTGGATAACCCCGACGTGCGGCAGATGCTCGACGTGATGGGCTTTTCCCGCTTCTTTACTCTGCTGGGCGAGCCGCTGCGTCCGGGCATTGCCGATAGCGCCGAGGATCTTCCCGAAGTGCTCGCCGATGAAAGCGGCCTGCGCGATCGTATTCTCGAAGCTCACCGCATTCTGATGCACATGAACGAGCATAATCGCGAAGAGTTTCAGCCGCTGGTGAGTATGCTGGAGGCTCAGGACAGCAGCCCCGAGCGTTAAGCCGGCTTACTGTCACCGAGCCCGGTTGGCGTTTCGGTGTATATTGCGCCTGCCGGGAAGGGGCAGCGGGTTCAGTGTTTTCGGCTCAGGTCCTCGAGCAGCGCTTCCAGCCGCCGCTGGTCGGCCATGAACTTGCGAATGCCTTCCGCCAGTTTTTCACCCGCCATGGCGTCTTCATTGAGCTGCCAGCGAAACGCCGCCTCGTGCAGCGGTGCGCGGGCGTCGGCTTGTTGGCTGGCCGGGGCGTTGTCCAGCTGGCGGGTCAGCGTGCCGGTCTCGTTGTCCAGCGTATCCAGCAGTCCCGGCGAAATCGTCAAGCGGTCGCAGCCGGCCAATGCCTTGATTTCGCCGGCGTTGCGAAAGCTGGCGCCCATCACGATGGTGGTGTAGCCGTGGGCCTTGAAATCATCGTGAATGCCCTTGACCGATATAACCCCGGGATCATTGGCGCCGCTGAAATCCGCGTCGGGCTGCCTGGCCCTGTGCCAATCGAGAATCCGCCCGACAAACGGCGACACCAGGGTAGCGCCGGCATCCGCCGAGGCCTGCGCCTGAGCTGTGCCGAACAGCAGCGTCAGATTGGTCTGGATGCCGTCGCGTTCCAGCTGTGCGGCTGCCTGAATGCCTTCCCAGGTGGCGGCGATCTTGATCAGGATGCGCCCGGGGTCGACGCCCGCCTGCTGGTAGCGCTCGATCAGCGAGTGGGCACGAGCAACGGTGGCGTCGCGGTCAAACGACAGCCGGGCGCTGACCTCGGTGGATACATAGCCGGGTACCAGTGCGCTGATTTCACTGCCAATATCGACGGCCACGCGATCAACGGCGTCGTTGAGGTCGTGACTGTCCCGAGCAATACCGGCCATGCGTTCACGCTGCTGCTCCTGCTGCGCTACCTGCAGGATCAGCGACGGGTTGGTGGTGGCATCCTGCGGCTGAAAGCGCCGAATGGCATCAAGATCGCCCGTATCGGCCACGACGGTGGTCATTTGCTTGAGTTGGGATAGCAGGCTTACGGCCATATCGTGCTCCTTTGTCATCGTGGCGTTACTCTAGCAAGGCAGGCCGGCTACTAACAGCGCTGCCAGCGGGCAGCAAATCGTCTATGATAAGCGGCCTTGTGGCAGGGCCCGGGCGGTTAGGTCCGCAAGCCGCTACTACTTCATTTGTCTGGGGAGCCGCATGGAACTCAACCCTCGCCGCGTGGCGCTACTGGTAGCCGCCAATACGGCTCTGGCGCCGTTTGCCATTGATGCCTACCTGCCGGCCATGGAGGCGCTGGCCGATACCATTCAGGCCAGTATTCACCACACCGAGCTGTCCATCAGTATTTTCCTGCTGGGCTTTGCCCTGGGACAGCTGTGTTTCGGGCCGCTGTCCGACCGTCTGGGACGCAAGCCCGTGCTGACCGGGGGGCTTACCGTTTTTGCTCTGGCCAGCCTGGCGCTTACCCAGGTGGATAGCCTCAGCTCGCTTTTGTTCATTCGCTTTATACAGGCGCTGGGCGGCGGTGCCTGTGTGGTGAATTCGGCGGCGATTGTGCGCGACTGCTTTCAGGGCCGGGAAGCGGCCCGGGTCATGTCGACCATGGCGATGATCATGATGCTGGCGCCATTGGTGGCGCCGAGTGTCGGCAGTGCCCTGTTGCATGCAGTGGACTGGTGGCTGATTTTTGTCTTTCTGGCTGGCTATGCGCTGTTTCTGCTCTGGCTGTTGGGCACCAAACTGCCCGAAACACGCGACATGACGTTGCCGTCGGCATCGCCACGCCAGGTGTTGAGCAACTATGCCAGCATTCTGCGTCACCGCGAGGGCATGGGCTATATCTGCGCAGTGGCGACAACCTTTGCCGGTCTGTTCGCCTTCGTGACCGCCTCGCCGTATGTCTATATGGAGTATTTCTCCCTGTCTCCGGCGCTGTATCCCTTCGTGTTTGGCGCCAACGTGATTATTATTGCCTCGTCCAACCGGGTGAATATCTATCTGCTGAAAACGCGCACTCCACAGCAAAACCTGCGCCTGGGCCTTGCGGTGCAGTTTACGGCTGCCAGCCTGCTGGTGCTGATTACCGCGCTGGGGCTGAACAGCCTGCCTGTCGTTGTGGCACTGGTCATGTGCTTCACCGGCATGATCGGCCTGATTACGCCCAACTCGATTTCTTCCCTGCTGGATCATTTTGGCCATATCAGCGCCACGGCAACGGCCCTGCTGGGCGGTATCCAATTCAGCAGCGGTGCCTTTTCCGGGATGATGGTGGGCTATTTTGAAATTGAAAATATGTGGCCCATGGTGCTGATGATGTTGCTGGCCTCGGTGGTGGGCAATATCGGCGTGCGTTGGCTCACGCCGACCCCGGTGCCCGACACCCTTTCGGAGTCGCAGGCAGAAACCGATAGCCGTGTTTAATATTCTGGCATGGCTGGATATGGCGCCCGAGGTCTGGCTGGGGGCGGCTGCAGTGCTTACGGCGGGGGCGTTTGTTCAGCGCGCCACGGGCTTTGGCCTGGCCGTGGTCAGCGCGCCGTTGCTGTTGATGCTGGAACCCCGGCTGGTGCCCGTTGTGCTGGTGCTGTTCGGGTTGACCGTATCGCTGATGATGGTGCGCCACTATTGGCATGAGGTCAGTATCGGATCCATCGGCATGGCGCTGGTCGGACGGCTTCCCGGCAACGGCCTGGGGGTGTGGCTGTTGCTCGCAGCGCCGATGTTCATCATGGAGAAGCTGATTGCAGCGATCGTGCTTTTTGCCGTGGGCGTGACGCTTTTCCGCCTGCGGCTGCCGATGAATCGCCTCACGCTGTTTCTGGCGGGCGTGCTGTCGGGCATCTTTGGTACCGTGGCGTCCATTGGTGGGCCGCCCATGGTGCTGCTGATGCACGGATTGCCCCCTGACCGTGTGCGCGGCAATCTGGCTGCCTTCTTTATCGTGACGTCCAGCTTGACCATTATCACCCTGGCGCTGGCAGGGCAGGTGGGTATTTGGCACTTTGGCGCTGCGCTTACACTCCTGCCGGCCGTACTGCTGGGCAATGCGCTGGCTAATCGCATCGCGGCGCGCCTCAACCGTCGCTGGCTACAGACTATTTCGCTGACGCTCTGCGTGTGCTCGGCGCTGGGGCTGCTGTTATAGACATAGCCTCCAGCCTGAGCTGTGCAAAAAATAAAGAAACCTCTTGCCAGCAGAATCCACAGCCCTTATAGTACGCATCCGCTGCCGGCGACGCCCCGCGTTGCCGGCGGTTCAGGGCCCGAAAAGGCCTTGCCTGTCAGTCGGTTACGCGATGTCTTGGTTTGATTTTATTTTTTCATCGCCGTTGACAGGAACATCAAGGGGTGTAGAATACGCCCTCCTCGCAGCCGACACGGCCCGCGAGACGCTCTTTAACAAGTTGATCAGGTAATTCATGTGGGCGCTTGCCGGTGTGGGTGACAAATCACCCAATATCAAGGCAAGCGACTCGTCAGGATTCGGTGCGCTGCTGTTTTCAGCAGGCATGGAATCCGTTTGAGATACGTT